>NZ_JACSKY010000010.1 GCF_018617855.1 Exiguobacterium qingdaonense | reverse complement strand
TTATGGGGGCAGAACGCCTCAAGAAACCGAGAACCACAAAAAAGGACGAACCAGGTCGCAAGAGGCGACCTGGTTCGTCAACAAGCTGACCCGTCACTTTGTGACGGGTTGTTTACTCTCCTCGCTCATTCAACCGTTCAACGAATGACTCCAGTCCTCGATCGAGCAGAATGTCGAATACTTCCATCATCTCATCAACGGAATTTTCATTGACGTCTAGCAGATATTGAAGAACGACACCGTCAACGGCAGCAATGAGCCATGAACTGAACGGTTTGTTGAAACGTGTGTCTTCTAGTCCGTACAAATGAATCAAAATCTGTTCGATTTGATTCGTCCATTCAGAGTACTTGTCTTTCAATTTAGCTTGCGCCTCCATGTTTCCTAATAATACTTCGTGAGCATAATGGTACTGGAGTCGGTTCTCTGCATCTTTATGAAAACGTTCGGCAGTGTTTCTGAAGATTTCCTTTTTAATTTGATCTTTTGGAAGGGGTACGTTCGTGACTTCTCTCGCTATTTGAGAGGAGACGGACAAACTTTCATTCAAGAGATCGTATAACAAATCTTCTTTATTTTTATAGTGATGATAGATGGCTCCTGTTGTCATATCCGCTTCTGTCGCTATGGCCCTAACTGTCGCACCGTTTACGCCATTTCGAATGATGACTCTTCTCGCCGCGTCTAATATTTTACTTTTCCCATCCACATTTGCTACCTCCTTCTAAATCCCTTTAAGGATAACATAGCGAAACAATCGATAGCGTTTCCAACTCCAATAATGTGAATATATTCACATTGACTATATCGAATGACCAGCATATACTAAAAACATAACAAACGTTATGTTTGTTAAATTCTAATGAGAAGGTGAACAGAATGAATGTTTGGCCACATGTAATTTCAATGCCCCTCTACTTAGGGCTGTTGCTAGGAATCATCGTTTTTTTCCGCAAACACTATAAATTATCCGCTTATTTTTGGCTCGCCTCTTTGTTGACAATACCGTTATGGATGATGGGAAATGTGGACGGTTGGTTCCGTTGGGCAAAAATTGTAAGCGTTATCATACCGACGATAATCGTCGGCTTCTCTCGAATTGCCATCTATGAAAATAAGCAAGGTCGAATCTGGAACTTTTTGAAGCGTGATGAGTTTCTATGGTTCTTTTATGCCATATTGTTCTTGAATATCGCTGAAGCAACAATAAAAGATGTGACGCTCGGTAACTTCTTTAATGCCGCATGTGGCTTTTTACTTTGTGTGACCATTCCGTTCGCACCGACTTTCTGGAAGTTTGCGAAAGAAGGATATGCCGACCTCGTTGCATATACGACCGGGTCTTGGAACTTTATATATACTTCTTGGAATGCATGTTTTGTGTACGCGGAGTCCCCTACCTATTTTGCGAGCTCGCTCTGCATCTTACTCGCGGCAGAACTATATCCAGTGATCAAACGCCGACCAGAGCTGTACATTACTGCCCGCATTTATACGCTGGCTGCACACTTACTCATTCGTGCCTGCTACGACATCTTCCCACAGGTCATGAACTCTTCAACTTGGTTCAATCCCGAGGTATTAAAGTCATGGGGAATGATCAACTTCGTCATAATCGTCCCTTATGTGTTTTGGCATATGTGGCAACTCCATCACAATAAGGCAGTCATTACTTTCAAAAGAGTAAAGGCATCATAATTCTTTTCGATTGACGTATGAGTTTGCTTGAAATTGCTCAATATTGAACAATCATTTTATTGAGGAGTGACTGATTATGGGGATACTCTATGAACAAATCGATAGTGTCGGTTGGGGAATCGCACTGTTTGTCTTATTCGCATTGATGGCATTCAATGAATTTAGTCGAACGACCAAATGGGGAGGAATCGTTTTGTTTTTGATCGTTCCCGTAGTGTTGACGATCTTTATCTGGCCGACAACTGCTGCACCAGGAAACACTTATGGAACGGGTACCTGGTTCAACTGGGTTAAGACCTATTCTACTCTCGCTGGTTGTCTTGGCTTCATGGTCATTCGCTATCGACCTGCATTGTTACGTAAGAAATGGATACTATTATTCCCCCCTGGCATATTGGCGCTTAACATATTAGAAGCATGTATCCGAGATTTTCAAGTGTACTTTTACAACGTTCCCGATGGGGCATATGTTGATCACTTATGGGTCATGTCAGGTCCATGGAACTTGATGAACGGTTTTGCCGGACTACTGAACATTATCGCAATCTGTGGATGGATCGGTATTAATGTTTCCAAAGATCGATCTAAAGACATGATTTGGCCAGATATGATTTGGCCATGGATCATCGCCTATGATTTATGGAATTTTGCTTATGTATATAATTGCATCTCAGATCATTCATTCTATGCAGGATTCATCTTGTTGCTTTCATGTACAATTCCATCCTTCTTCATTAAAAAAGGAGCATGGCTACAGCACCGGGCACATACTCTCGCTTTATGGATTATGTTTGTCATGACAGTCCCATCTTTTGCCGACCGTTTAGCCCCAGTTCCTTCAACTCATGACCCAAGAGCCTTCTTCATCGTCAGTCTACTCTCACTTCTATTCAATCTAGTGCTTGTCGGCTATCAGTTTTATCGTATCCGTCAGCGAAACCTCAATCCGTTCAAAGATGAGTTTTACGTTGACACAAAAGCATATCAAACAGCGATTCGTCAAAATGGACTATCATAAAAAACTTGCCATCCCCTTTTCAAAATGTTAACTTTTATATTGTTAACGTTAACAGAAAAGGGGTTTACATATGAAAATTCAAAGTATGACTCAAGTCGCCTTTGGCGCAGCACTCATCGCCAGTATCGGTTTCATCGAAATTCCGATTGGACCCGTCCCTATTACGCTTCAAACGCTAGCAATTATGACGATCGCCGGTGTGTTTGGTGCTCGGAAAGGATTTTTGGCGGTCCTCGTTTATTTAATGCTCGGGCTGATTGGTCTTCCCGTTTTGAGTGGTCAAGGAGGCCTTGCACCGTTTGTCGGACCGACAGTCGGTTATTTGATCGCTTTTCCGATTGCAGCATTTTTGATTGGATGGTTCAGTGAACGACATCGTTCCATTCCGGGATTGATCGGGTATAACCTTTTGTTCGGTCTAGGCCTCGTGTATCTATTAGGTAGCATCGGACTCGAGTTCGTCCTAGGCATACCGTTCGCAGATGCGCTTAAAGTAAACATCCCGTTTCTACCAGGAGATTTTCTTAAAGCTCTACTCGCTGCAGTCCTAGCTGTAAAAATTTCAGCGAACATTCAAGTTCGTCGTTCCCTTGCTGCATAAATAGTTCAAACGTTTTACCCTATTCTATATGTGGAATACATGTAGTATGGAAGGGGGTGTCTTTATGAGCGACTCGACGTTTAAAAAGCGCTTACAAAGAGCAACGCATTTTTATCAACGTTCAGATGATAAACAACGCCAAGGCGTTGACAAGTCGTCTCATAAGAAACGTGACACAGATGCTTTTGAGCAGAGATTACGCGAAGCCAAAGGGAAAGTTGGCGAGATTCAAGAGAACATTGATCATATCGCCAGACGATAAAACCCCGTCCAACGACGGGGTTCATTTTTTTTGTGGTCGAACGAGGAGTGTGATGATAAAAAGAAGGGCCAACGTGACGAGGAGTACGAGCGATGCTGTATTCCAACCGATCAGATTGAGCGCTACACTGACGGATACCGTCAGATAAAATCCTCCTAACGCTTTTTTCACATGTTGCGAACTGAACCGCTGCAATTGTTTCGCACCGAACGGTGACCCGATCATAGCACCCGCGATCAAGGCGATCCCGTGCCAATAGTTCGTCTCAGCACCGACCACGGCGTAACTGATGACGCCTGAGATGACGATGAGTAGGGCCGCGGAAATGCTCGTCCCTACCGCACGTTTCATCTCTGTGTTCAAAAGCTTGACTTGAAGCGGGGTCAACACGAATCCACCGCTCACCCCCATCAGTGAGGAGATGAACCCGGCAAACACGCCAATGACACCGAGGCGAGGAACGGAATCGGCCCCTGCACTTCCTTCCACATGCTGTTTCGAACGAAAGAACGAAATCGCAAAGTAGGAGAGTAACGCGATGTAAACGAGCGAAATGATGAGCGTCGCCCCGTCCACTCCTTCTAAATAAAAGACAAGCGGCGTCGCAATCCATGTCCCGGCAATCCCGAACACACCAATCCATAAGGCATGGGACACATTCACATTCCGCAATCGTATATGCGAAATGGTCCCTGCCGTCGTCGAACCGAGTGTCAACATAAGACTGAGGGCGATTGCGGCACTCGCCTCATAGCCGAAGACGAGAAGAAGTGGCGTCAGTACGATCCCACCTCCAATCCCGAAAAATCCGCTCAAGATTCCGATCAGCGTACCGAGTAAGAGAAATTGTAATAGTTGTAATACGTCCATAGTGCACCCTTCTTTCATTGGTCTCGTCTGCAATCATAACAAAAAGGGGCGTCAAATGCGCCCCCTTCCTCATAACGCCCGTTCTAGAAAATCAAAAATTTGCTGACGATACTCCGTTTTAAATGAATGGTAAGACCTGACATGACCATCATTGTCCGTCACCCAAAGCTCGACTTGTTGCTGTCCCTCTGCCAGTTTCTCACTTTCTGACACAGGAATCGCGTCGTCACCAGCACTATGAATCAATAAGATTGGTGCATCAATCGATTCGATGTCACGGATTGGGGAAACAAGATCGGCCTCAAGCCCTGAAAACCAAGGTGTCATCGTTAAAATGACAGGCGTGAACGGAACATTCGGCAAGTCACTCCATACGGGCAGATTCGTCTCGAGATAGTCACGTAAATCACTGAATGGGCTATCGGCGATGATGGCATCCACTTCGACATCATCCGCTGTTGAGAGCGCGGTCGCTGCACCCATCGAGATTCCATATAAAACGATCGGTCCAGTTGAACGTCCTCGTGCGTACTTGATGGCCTCTTGTAAATCCGATTGCTCTTTGGCACCGACTGTGACACGGTCCCCCTCCGAGATTCCCGATCCGCGAAAATCGAATGTCAAAAATTGATACCCTTGTTCATGGAACTCCGGAATCAGTTCTTTTAGTGGTAAATCTTCCTGTTCCCGATTTTTCCCATAACCATGTGCGAACACGATCGTCGCACGCGGCGTCGGATGAGGAATCCACCATCCATACAAATCATATCCTTCCTCCGATTGAATCGTCACATTCTCGTATTTCAATCCGAGTGATTTCGGCGTATATGTCAATGTCTCCCGCACCGGCGACGTCAACTGGTCACCTATGTGAGCCGAGATTCCCCCGATTGCCAAACCGGCAACGAGCAAGACGATGAGTAGCAGAATACCAAATAGTTTCACCCAACGATTCATCCGTTACTTCCCCTCGATTCTATGTTCTTTATCTTAACCAGCTCCGTAGCGCAATGAGGGCATGCTGTACCGGTTCCCATGTGCTAGCTGGAATCAGATAACATGTGGCTTCATTGATGATGAACGTGCGGACATCTTTTTGCTTAACGATGTTCTCACCGATTGCCCCGAACGGGTCGCTATTCACATCGACGTGGTCGAATGAACGCCACTCACGCTCTCCCTGCTCAAGAACGGCACACCCAAATGTTTTGGTCGGTCCATCAATCCCGTACTCGGCATAATGCCAAAGCGTCGTCGCATCGAGTGGTGACCCGAGATGCAGGATATGGGCATCTCGCTCAATCATTCGTTCAATCGGTGAACCTGGACCGAACCCGACATCGATTGTATGATTGGACACGATTTCTTTTGCTCCCTCTCCCCATGCGGCCACAGACCACATCGGATGAGCACTTCTGTGAACATTCGGATAGTTCCGAAAAAGTTCTGGGACACGCCCCATTCCCCGAGTAGCTGTTTTGTCTACTTCATATGGTGGCATCTCCGCGCGAATGGTTTGCCACCATTCAACTGGGACGGGTGGCGCTTCCCATTCGGCCGGGTCAGAATTGTCTCCGGTCTGGGTCGCCATCATGATCAGTCCAGATGGTCCCACGACTTCTTGAAGCGCCTCAATCACAGTTTGCGCACCGCCGCACACCCAACCGAGCTTCGAAAGCGACGTGTGTACAAACAAAGACTCCCCCGGATTGATTCCGATTTCTTTCAAATGACTGATGAGACTAGACTTTGTCACCATCTGTTTCACTTCTATCACTCCACAATCAGCTGGATCGATGACCCGCTTCTAGATTTTTTCACTTCGATTCGGGCATCGACACGGTCTTTTAGTTCCTGGACATGACTGATCACGCCGACGAGTCGACCTGTCGCCTGTAACGACACCAATAGTTCAATCGCTTGGTCTAAAGATTCGGCATCGAGCGTTCCGAATCCTTCATCAATCAACATCGTTTCTAAACTCACTCCACCACTCAACTGTTGTACCACTTCTGCCAGTCCGAGAGCGAGGGCGAGTGATGCTTTGAACCCTTCACCACCTGACAAGTTTTGAACACGCCGAGATTGTCCGGTATATGCATCGAAGACGAGCAGTTCGAGACCGGATTTGGCATTTCCTTTCGCCGTCTCCACTTTACGTTCGAGCCGGAACTGTCCACTCGTCATCTGATCGAGATGGATGTTCGCAGCGTGTAAAATTTGATCAAAGAAAGCCGTTTGCACGTATGTTTCAAACGTCATTTTTTGTGGATTGATTCCTTTTCCGGTATCTGCAATGAGTTTGATTGTTTGTAGTTTGCTTTCTTCAAGCGCTGTATCCTCTCGAAGCGCCTCCCACTCTGATACAATTTGTCGATGTCTGTTCGAGGCGTCCTGTGCCGTGACGAGCTGTTCTGAAGCCTGTTCATATAACATGGAGATTTCCCTGAGCTTTCTCTCAGACTGCTCAAGGTCAGGTCGTTCCACGTTTTCTAACTTCTCTTCAATCAGCTGTTTACGATGTCGAAGTCGGATCCCATTCTCCTCTTCACGTTGCACTTGCTCACGAATCATCGCCCGCTCGTCGATTTGATGAGCGATTTCTGTATAGCGTTCTATTGTCAGCTGTGTCACTTCTAGCTGATTGGTCCAGATGGTCTCTTGCGTCTCATGTTGCTCGGTCGCATCGGTCAACTGTTCACGTGTCAAAGCAAGGCGTTCTTCCTCTTTCCACAGTGATTTTTTCACCGCTTCAAACTCGAGGTCGTACGCTTCGACTCTTTTCAGTAAAATCGAGAGGCGTTGCTGAAGGTCAACACGTTCTCGTTGTAGTGCGTCAAACGTTGTCTCTTCACCTTGACCGAGTGCGTGCAGACGTTGTTGAGTTGCTTCAAGTTCGGTCAGGATCTGCTCTCGCTCTTCGAACTGTCGGCGTCGGGCTTGTTCTAATTGTCTAATGTCGGCTGACAACTGACGCAGTGTCCGTTCATTCTCATGACGAATCCGCTCTTCTCGTTGCAACATCTCAGCGTGCGTTCGCCATGTGTTGAGCTCCTCTGTCAATGGTCCGTTCATCTGGACGCCTTTCGCTACTTCCTCGAATTCTTCTCTGGCAGATTCGAGTTGTTGATGGAGCGAACGATAGTCCGCTCTCGCCTCAATCAAACGTGTTGAGAGTTCATCAAGTCGAACCAACGCCGCTTCTCGCTCAGCCGCATTCTCAAAAATCTCTTCGTGTTGCGGAACCTCATGGTGGCGAGAGCCACAAACCGGGCACGGTTCCCCGTCTATGAGCGTCTCACTGAGTTGCCTTGCTAACATCAGTTGGTCTTGATGTTTGTATGTCGACACCTCATCTTGTACAGCTGCATGTTGTCGATGAATCTCTTTGCCTGCGTGCTCATGTTCGGCGAGTTGCTTTGTCAGCCGTGCCACTTTTGATTCAAGCGTAGAAAGCTGAATCAACTTATCGACATGACGCTCGGCATCGACCGCTCGCTCGGACGGTTCGGATGCCACACTCTCGGCAAGTTGCCGTTCACGTTCCTGCAGTTCTTGCAATCGAGTTGCCTGTTTAAAATCAGCGAGTTCCTTCGCACGATTCGCTAACTCATCGCGACGCGTCATGATCATCGCACGCTCTTTTATTTTCGGAATCATTTCATCAAGGACGCGTAGACGATCTTGAATCGATTGGATCTCTTTCTTATCCGTTTCAAGAGCTGATTGCTGATCTAACAATTTCGATTGAGTCGTTTTCAATTGCTCGAACCTCTTTGAAGAGGTTTTCTCTTCAACAGTCAATCGGCGAACGTGGTTCTCCAGTTCTTGTAACCGTTCAAAGACCGGGCGAATGCTTGCAGCAGATTCTAAGTTCTGCAGTAACTTGCGCTTTTCGTCTCGTACGGGTTCTTCTTTTGAATACAGATCGAGCGCTCGAACGGTTTCTTCTTGTTCTTTGAAAAGACTGACGAGTGACTTTGCCTGTTCTAGCTCGTCTCGCGCTTGGTCGAGGGTTTTCGCATGAATCTTCTTTTGATTGACGAGAGCATCACATGTCGCAATCAACCTCTCTTCACGTTCACCTAGCCAACGATGTATCTCCTCGATTGGTCTCATCGACATGTCCTCGACCGCTTCGTCTTCAAGTTCTAACAGTTTGAGGCGTGTCCGTTCGACCGCCCACTCCACCTGTTTACGATAGCCACTATAGCGCTCGCCCCACTTCTCCTGAAATGCACGGTATGCCTCGGTCTTAAAGATCGATTGCAAGATTTGCTGTTTTTCATTTGAGTTCGAGTCGAGCAATTGCCTAAACTGGTTTTGGGGTAACAACAGGATTTGACTGAACTGTTCATATGAAAGTTGGAGAATCGATTCGATGTTCTCTTGAACTTCATTGACTTTGGTCGCTAGCGGCTTCCAACCGTCCTCCCATTCATAGAGGGTTGCCTCATGCGGGTATGGTGTCTTATTTTTCGGGTGGGGCTGCTGAGGTTGTCGTACGATTCGATAGCGGTCGCCACGAATTGTGAAGGAGAAGTCTACCTCGGTCCTCGTCTCCGGGTTTGCGTATTGGCTTCTGAAGTCACTCGCATTTCGAAGTGCCCCGCTCGCCCGGCCATAGAGGGCGAACGTCATCGCATCAAAGATGGTCGTCTTCCCGGCGCCGGTTCTGCCACTAACAATAAACATCGAGCGCCCCACTAGACGTGTGAAGTCGATCGTCTCTCGTTCCGCATATGGACCAAACGCTTGAATCATTAGTTCTACCGGTCTCATTAAACATCACCTTCTTCAATCATTTGTTTCAAGACATCCGGGGCAGTCCGATTATGCACCGCCTCAAAAAACTGAAGATACACCTCTTCAACTGATTTCCTCTCGAGTGTCTCCCGTTCGAACGTAGATGTTTGTTCCTGTCGTCGCAACAACTCTAGTTCAAGGTGCAGGATGTTCGGATAGACGGTCCTAAGTTTCGCCATCGGATCATGTAGCGCCGTATCATCAGTCAACACGATTTTCAGGTAATCATCCGTCTTTTGTTGCTGATAAAACGATGGCGCGACCAGCTCATTCAATGTTCCTGAAATCTGTCTCATATCCCGTTCAGCCGTCAACGCCCGACGTCTTCGTCTCCATCGTCCGTCCCACTCTAGGACATCGACCGATTTTTGATGGTTGACCTCGGAAAACGAGTACTTCATCAATGAGCCACTGTACGCGATTCGTTCTGCTTGAATCGCATCTCGATTATGTAGGTGACCTAGAGCCGTATACGCAAACGAGTCATACAAGTGTTTCGCCACCTGTCCGGCGGTACCGACTGATAACTGGCGCTCTGAATCGGTCTCGAGTCCGCCCGCTACAAAACTATGGCCGATCGAAACTGCATCTTTCTCTATCATGTCGTACGATTCGATGACGGCCGCTAGTGCATCATGATGGGTACGAATCGAATCGATGCCGAGCACATGCCGAACCCGTGCCGGCTCAAGGAACGGGATTGGATAAAATGGGACGCCTGCGATTTCGAGCGGACCGGCAGTCGGGTCCAGTTTACCGACGATATGAAGTCCCACTTCTCTCAACAACTTCGAACTATACTCGAGACGTTCTGCCGAGTCATGGTTACCGGCGATGGCGACGACCCGGATGCCACGTTCTAATACTAGTTCTCGCCATATCTCATCGAGCAAATCGACGGCTTCCACCGGCGGGACGGCACGGTCGTACAAGTCACCCGCAATGATGACCGCATTCGGTTTTTCTTCGTCCACGATGTTCAAAAATGAATGGAATAGTACCTTTCGCTGATCTTCTGTCATATGACGACCGTGGACAATCTTTCCTAGATGCCAGTCGGCCGTGTGAATCCATTTCATTACGTATCACCTCTTATCCATTCTAGCATGACTCGATCTTCCGTTTCGACGGCTTGACACTTGATTTTGAAAGAGGGAAAGTAAGAAGAGAGGAGGACTTAATAAAAATGAAAACATCGACATGGCAAACTTTTTTCCAACTATTCAGAATCGCGAATCCTCCGAAAGGATTGTTCGTCGGTGCCATTCTCATCTCGCTTTTACAAGCCATGGCATCGCTCGCCATTCCACTGATTTTGCAACGAGTCGTTGACCGTTGGAGTAGCGACTTGTTGACACCGGAGTGGGTCGTCTACTTCATCATCGCATTTCTCATCCAAGTCATCACGAGTGCCGTTTCGATTTATTGGCTACATATTGTCGGTCAACGAGTCGTAGCCAACTTGCGCACGACGCTGTGGGACCATCTCGTCAAACTACCGATTCCGTTCTACGATGGGATCAAGTCAGGTGAACTTGTGTCCCGATTGAACAATGACACGACGACGCTTCAACAGTTGTTGTCCGAGCAGAGTGTTCGACTATTGACCTCTCTCGTGTCGGTTATCGGTGCCGTCGCCATCCTGTTCACACTCGATTGGCAGATGACGCTCGTCATTTTGTTCTCTGTACCGACGACTTTGATCATCGTCATTCCGCTCGGAAGAAAGCTACGGATCATCGCCAAAGAGACGCAACACGAGCTCGGAAATCTATCTGGGTTCTTTGCCGAACTGTTAGGTGAGATTCGTCTCGTCAAATCACAGGCGACAGAGCAGACGGAAGTGAGAACGGGACAAAAAAAAATTGAGACGCTTTTCGACTATGGGGTAAAGGAAGGACGAATTCAAGCGATTCTCATCCCTCTCTTGAACGTCACTTTGACCGGAATGTTGATCGCCATCCTCGGATTCGGTGCATATCGTGTTTCGACAGGGGCACTATCAACAGGGGAACTGCTCGCCTTCATGCTCTATTTATTCCAAATCATCACCCCGCTCATCACGATGAGTGAATTTTTGACGAAGCTTCAAAAGGCTAGAGGTGCGACAGAGCGAATCGCTGAACTGCTTGACGAGAACCAAGAACCGTATGACACTCGTGAAGACTTCATCGAACAAGCCACATTATCGTTTGAGGATGTGGCATTCCATTACGGCACAGAGCCCGTGATCCAAGGGTTGTCACTACAAGTTTCACCTGGAGCGACGACTGCCATCGTCGGGCGCAGCGGTGCCGGAAAAACGACACTGTTCTCCCTCGTTGAACAGTTTTATGCACCGACGGATGGTGCGATTCGTTATGGCGACCGGGATATCCAGACGTATGGACGTGACGTATGGCGACAAATCATCGGTTATGTCGCGCAAGACTCCCCCGTCCTATCCGGTTCGATTCGGACAAATATCACGTACGGGCTCCAACACGAAGTGAGTGACGATGAAATCCAAGAGGCATGCGAGATGGCGAATGCATGGACATTCATCGAGACGATGCCTCAGCGACTTGACACAGAAATCGGGGAACGTGGCATCCGCTTGTCAGGCGGACAGCGACAGCGCCTCGCAATTGCACGGGCACTGCTACGAAATCCCCAAATTTTATTGCTCGATGAAGCCACATCGAGTCTTGATTCTGAATCAGAGCGTGTCGTTCAAGAGGCTCTCGACCGCCTGATGGTCGGACGAACGACGCTCGTCATCGCGCACCGGCTATCGACCGTCAGACATGCCGATCAAATCGTCGTGTTAGAGAATGGCCGGATCAGCGGGGTCGGGAAACACGAGCAACTATTGACCGAGAACGCGCTCTATCAACGACTCGTTTCACAACAATTACTAGGGGGACAAGCGACATGAAGACAATCGGATTTATCGGCCTCGGGGTCATGGGCCAATCGATGGTGCGAAATTTGATGAAACACGGGTTCGACCTGCAAGTTTATACCCGGACGAAAGAGAAGGCATCCCCCCTCATCGATGAAGGAGTGACGTGGTGCGATTCGATTCGCGAAGTCTGTCAAGGAGCCGATGCCGTCATCACCATCGTCGGATATCCTTCAGATGTCGAATCCGTCTATTTCGGAGACGGCAACATTCTCGATTCGGTAGAACCGGGTACGTTATTGATTGACATGACGACCTCTTCCCCCAAACTGGCAGAGCGAATTGCAGAGACTGCAATCGAACGGAGTCTCCTCTCACTTGATGCACCGGTCACGGGCGGCGACGTCGGTGCCAAAAACGGTACGCTTTCGATTTTAGTGGGCGGTGGTGAATTTGCCTTCAATAAGGCGAAGCCTTTGTTTGAAGCGATGGGACAATCGATTGAACGAATGGGATATGCCGGAAGCGGACAATACGCCAAGCTCGCCAACCAGATTGCGATTGCTGGAATCATGATGGGGAACGCGGAAATGTTGGCATTTAGTAAACAGGCCAACCTTGACCCGGAGGCACTGCTACGTACAATCCGCGGAGGTGCTGCAGGGAGTTGGACGCTCGAGAATCTAGTTCCACGCATGATTGTAGAAGATTACACCCCTGGTTTTTTTATCAAACATTTTATTAAAGATATGACGCTTGCGATCGAGAGTGCGAAAGAGTTGCAGTTGACATTACCCGGACTTGAGCTTGCTCATCGACTGTATAACATACTCGAAGAAAACGGATACGGTGAGAACGGAACGCAGGCGCTCATCGAATACTATCTTCACCAAGACGTTTGAATCCTAACGTTTGTGGAATTAGTAGGAATGAAGGAGGCGATTTTCGTGCCATGGAATATGAAAGACTATCCTGAATCACTGAAAAACTTCGATCCACTTGTGAAAAAAAAGGCCATTGACATCGCGAACGCATTGCTCGCACAAGGCTACTCGGAAACAAAAGCAATCCCCATCGCCACGGAGCAAGCGAAAAAGTGGCATGCGGACGCATCAGAAGAGGAAAAACAAGATTTTGAAGAAGCCCCTAACCCTAAAAAGACAGATCAGCATGAAACATAAACAACCGGTTGGATTATCCGACCGGTTGTTTTGCTTGATAGGAGGCTTTCAATTCCAAATAGAGACCCGAAACCGCTGTCTGCAGATAAGGCGTGACGAAAATGTACGCCAGCCCTCCCGTTAGAAGAACGAGCGCATACCAACCGATGAAACTCGCAAACAGCTTCAACATCGTCTGCTTATGCCCGTTCATCATCTGGCGACTCTTTCGCATCGCCTGAAAAGCAGAGAGATCTGGCTCATCGCGCATGATGAACGGCACGATGCGATACGTCAAGTAGAACCAGACACCGGGCACGACTAAGAAGAGCATGAGCACGTTCAGCCCAAGGTAGAAGACGGCGTAATACGTGACGGCACGCCCATACTCTTTTATCGAGCCGAACGCCTCAATCAAAAGACCGTAGCTCGGCTTTTCATCTTTGGCCACTTGAAGAAATACCCAGTTTTTCCCCAGCTCGATTGGTGCGAGCAATACCGTCGCACCGTATAGAAGTGCCACCGATGTCATGAGCACTTCAGGCTTGTCCGTCGAAAGGTCAAGCCGTGTCGTAATCATCGCTTGAATGACCATGACGGTCAAGACTACGAGTAATGATACCCCCCACTTCCCGGAGAGCATTCGTAGGGCATATTGTTTGTAAACAGAAGATTGCATGAGCTCACCTACACTTATTATTTTCTTTCATTATAGCAAAAAAACAGTCTGACGACTGTTTTCTGCTTTCGTTCATCCACGAAGTAGGTTGAACTTCGTTTGATCGAACCGTCCGTCTGTCCGCACTCCGTTTCCGACGTGAACCATATTTACGTCCAGACGTTCCTTCAGTAGCGGTAACGTTTTTACGGTGATGCCCGCCCCAGGCAAGAGCATCATCTCGGCCCGTTCATTCAGTTCGACCAATGTATCGATTCCTTCTAGTGCCGTGATCGCCCCTCCAGAGGTTAACAGAATGTCCACTTCAGGATATTCATTCAACACGTCTATCGCGTCAAACACATCACGTGAGGCATCGAAGGCACGGTGGAACGTGAGCGTCATCTCACCCTTGTGTTTGATGACTTCACCTAAAACCCGTTCGTCAATCGCGCCGTCCTGTGTCAAAGCCCCAAACACGATGCCATTCACTCCAAGCTCTCGGCACAGACCGATATCGGCAAGCATCGTTTCGACATCATCCTCATTGAAATGGAAAGAACGTGTATGTGGTCGAATCATGACATGAACCGGGATCGATACATGCTCGACCACGTTTCGAATCGTACCAAAACTAGGCGTGATCCCCCCGCCTTCCATATCCGCGATCAGTTCGAGTCGATCCGCACCGAGTCGCTCTGCCTCAATGGCTTCTGACAGTGTCGTGACAATCACTTCGATGTCCAATGTAATCGCTCCTTTTAAGGTGCGAACTTCCAGTCCACACCGTGTTCGGCTAATACGCCTCTAAATTCTTGAGGTTCCGGGAAATCAGAGATGATTGCCGTCACCTTCGAAAAATCACAGACCCGATATCGCTTTTGTTGGTTCAGCTGAGTGTGATCTGCGAGCAAAAACGTCTCGCGACTTTGTGACATCACCGATTGCGTGATACTGGCGAGACCGAAGGCATCACAAGTCAATCCAAGTGACGCATCAACCCCTTCAACGGACAAAATCGCAATGTCGAACATATACGTTTGGAGTTGTGCGAGAACTTGCTCGCCAGTCGTCACGAGATGTTTCGGGTCGATTGTACCACCTAATAGCTGAATCTCGCCACCAAGCACACCTTTCGCACGTTGTTCGTATAGTGCCTTGGCGACCGTAAGCGATGGGGTAACGATTGTCACGTTTCGCCCACGCAGGCGGGAGGCCACTTGTTCAGCGGCGACACCGTGCCCAATGTAAAGCAACGTGTCATCTGGGATTAGCTGAAATGCCGTATAGGCGATACGGCGAATCCCATCCATATTTGCAATGACGATCGGTTGAAAGGACATGCTTTGATGAAGGACAGCTCCCCCATATACACGTTTGATTCGATGTTCTTTTTCTAACTCTTCCAAGTAGCGTCGAATCGACTCTCCCGATACGTTCAAGCGTTCGATCAGTTCACTTGTTTTTACTTTTCCTTCACGTTCAATCCATTCGACAATTTTTTGTTTACGCTCTTCACCGATTAAAGACACATCCCTGCCTCCTCCACTAAAATCTTTCCTTTTCTAGTGTAACGAATGGATGTAAATTTAACGTAAATTGAAAGTAAAGAACGAGCAAATCCAACATGATTTTGACTCTTGTTTGCATAAATCAAAGACAATACACAAAAAAGGCACGTCGAATCAGACGTGCCATCACAAATCAAGGCTTATGTTTACGTTGAAACAGCGGCACTTTCGGTTCTTTTCCAGCTCGGATGCGTTGCCAATTGGTTCGATGTTTGACAATGATGAATAAGGCAAGAGGAACGATGACGATGAGCGGCAACCAATCCATTGTCATAAGGCTATAGGTCGTTACAGTCACGAGTCCGACCGCTGCGGCAGCCATCGAGGCAAGGGATACCATCCGTGAGATGAGAAGCGTCACGATGAACGTACCGACGACGACTAAAAAGAACCAAGGGAAAGCAGCCAGTAGAACACCACCACTCGTAGCGACCGATTTTCCTCCTTTGAATTTCGCGAAAATCGGATAGGAGTGGCCGATGACTGCCGGGATCCCTGCAAGGAGCAAGCTCATCTCACTATTAAACAAGAGGGGTAACAGTGCTGCGATCAGTCCTTTGCCCATGTCACCGAGCAAAACGAGGATTCCGGCCTTCTTCCCCAGCACACGGAACGTGTTCGTCGTCCCTAGGTTGCCACTCCCATGTTCACGAACATCAACTCGATAACCGATTTTTCCGATGATGAGCGCAAACGGGATCGCACCGAGTAAATAACTCAATATTACTATGATGATTTCTGTCATATATGGCATCGCAATTCCCCTTACTTCATAATTTCCTCGAGATACTGTTCATACGGTTGATTAAGCGCATGAACTCGCTTCGCATGCTCGACACCGATATAGCGTAGATGCCACGGTTCGTACATATATCCCGTCACTTCTTCAAAAGCTTTTTGATAACGGATGATAAAACCATACTGATGGGCATGGTCCGCTAGCCATTTTCCTTCGACCGTTTCACCAAGGCCTTGTGTGAGTTGATAGTTGACAGACGCGCTCGACACGTCAATCGCAAGCCCGGTTTGATGTTCAGAATGACCTGGCGGAGCAGAATATTTCATAGCTTGCTCTTTGCCATCCCGTTCGACATAAGCATTGAAGAGATTGACTTGATATGCATAGGAGCGAAAAGCGCTCGTCCCTTTTAAATCAATTCCCGCTGCTTTCGCGTCATTCATGAGATCTTCAATCGCCCGTGCCGCTTCTTTTCGCAACATTCGGCGTTCACCGACCGTTGAGTCGACAAAATCGATATTCGCTTCGACCAAATCACTAGGCTGGTAGTTGACGGGTAAAGCGATTTGCTTATTTACAAGTATCATTTCATTCAATTCCAAGTTTGCCACACCGTCCTTTTCAATCGGTTGAACTGGTGGTGTCGGCTCTATCGGTTCCGTCGGTTCAGTCGGCTCTTCATCCACAACCGGCGTATCCTCCGTCGTTTCTTCAGTAGGTGACTCCGGACCATTTTTCTCCTCACGGTCAGAAGTCGTGTCATTTGATTTGTTTGGTTCGTCTGTTGTTGGTGACTGAGTTGTAGTTTCTTTCGGTTCAACTTGATCGTTCGTCGTGCACCCGACCAGTGTAAACGTCAAGACGCCGCAAACCATCAAAAGTGATGGATAACGCATGCGATTTTCCCCTTTCTCGATAACAAAAAGTACCGTCATGATATGATACCATACTGACGGTACAGAGACAGAAGAATGTTAGACAGGACTCATGACGCGCATGTACATCTCGTGCCATTTCGGAAACTCTCGGTCGAGACGGATCGGTTTGAAGTCACCTCGTTTGACGACAACGTGCGTCGTCGTGCCCGTAGCGACGAGTTCTCCGTGTTGATTCGTCAGTTCGTAGCCATAGATCGTTCTGATCTTTGAGTATGAGTCGACCCATACACGGACATGTACCATATCTCCATACGTTACGCTCCGCTTGTAATCCACCGAAACGTTCGTCACAGGTGAGACGAACCCCGCTTCTTCCATATCTTTATATTCGACGCCGAGTTGCCGTAGCAATTCAGTGCGAGCAATCTCTAAATAAACTAAATAGTTGGCATGATAGACGATTCCCATCATGTCCGTCTCTTGATATCTCACTGGAATTTGAACTGTGTGCATGGAACCATCCTTCTTTCTTACTATTAGTATATTATAACTTACTCTTAATATCTACTGCTAATAATTGTTGGAGTGACGCTTCATCACCATCTAGCGACATGAGGCGATATGATTGACGCGCAATCGATTCGTCGATGACAGACAAGGCGGTCCGGGCATTCGCATGCTTGATTTCATTCAATCGAGTCGCCAATGCGTCAAGTGCTTCAGCGTCCATCTCGTACCCGAACTGGCTCGCATAGTTGTTCGCGATGTCTACCAATTGTTCTTGTGAGTAGTCCGCGAAATGAATCGTACGTTTCATTCGACTGCTCAGTCCCGGATTAGACTCGATCAATCGACGCATCGGACCTTCATAACCGGCAAGGACGACGACGAGGTTTTCACCGTGCTTTGGCATTTCATCAACGAGCGTGTCAATCGCTTCCCGACCGTAATCGTTCGCCCCACCGTTCAGGCTATACGCCTCGTCAATGAGTAACACACCGCCGAGAGCATCTCGGATTGCCGCTTTCGTTTTTTGAGCCGTCTGGCCGACATAGCCACTGACCAGATCCGCACGACTGACGACATTGACGTGCCCTCGCTTCAAATATCCTGTCCGCTTGAGCATCTGTGCATATAAGTAAGCAAACGTCGTCTTTCCGGTACCGCTGTTTCCGGTAAGTGTCATATGAAGTTGGACGGGTGCCGTCTTCAGACCTAGCGTCTTCCGTCGCTTCTGAATTTGGACGAGCGCTTCAATCTCAGCCAACTGTGCTTTTGCCTCTTCCATACCGACGAGGTCATCCAACGAGGTCACTCCTGATTCATCCGATGGTTGCTCGAAGTCCTCTTCTGTCAGAAGAGCCATTTCATCTAAAGGGGCGTCCGCACCGAAACGTGAACCTTTTTTAAACATCCCATCGAGCAAGATGTTATGCACGGTCCGCGCGTTGCCAAACGTCGAGTCGACCCGTTCCCGGTCGATTCGAGTGAGTAGTGCGCGCTTCGCCTCTTCAGTCAACACGTAGTTGTTTTCTTGAGCTACCTTTTCACCGATGGCAATCAGTTCTTCATCACGATAGTTCGGCAACTCATAATGATTCGATTCAGGGAATCGCGAGCGTAAACCGGGATTTGAGAGAAGGAAATGACGCATCTCTTCTGGATAGCCAGCAAGGATGACGACGAATTTTCCAGCATACTCCCCACTCGTCATTGCAGCAACGAGCGTATCGATGGCGGCTTGTCCATAGTCACTCCCGCTCGCGTCCTGACGCTTCAAGGCGTATGCCTCGTCGATGAACAAGACACCACCTTCTGCTTCCTTCACTTTGTTCATCACTTGCTCTTCTGTTTGACCGACATATGCCCCGACAAGGCTCGAACGATCTGCCTCGACGAGATCGGGGCGACTGAGCAGACCGAGCTCGAAGTAAATCTGTGCCATCAGCCTTGCCAGTGTCGTTTTCCCGGTTCCTGGATTCCCTGTGAACACGAGGTGAAGGGAAGGTTGATGCTTCGAGAAGAACCCTGCTTTCTCTCTTTCTTTTTGAAAGAGGAGGAAACGATACCAAGCCTTTACACGCTCTTTGACATCATCTAGTCCGATCATCTCTTCAAGAGACTCAATCGCACTCGAGCGGGTTTCGTTAGGACGCTCTGGTAACAATTCACAAACCTTCTCCAGGCGATCCTTCACGAGCCCGACACGTTCACCGAACCGCACGAACGCTTCTCGACTGAAGTAGTTTCCTTGCATCGATGCGAGCAAAGAGGCCGCGTCATCTTCAAGGGACGCGACTTCCTGCATCGCTTCGATGATGGATTCAAACAACTTTTCAAGTTGACCTCGCCACTCGGAATCACGCAAATCAGATTTCGCGACTTCCACTTCATCATGAAGACGGTCCAGTTGGTCGAGGACCGCTGACGTTTTGGACTCGTATTCCGTCAATATTTGGACTTTCATCGAAGCGTAGTCGGTTTCCCTCAAAGTCGGCCAGTCGATCTGAAGCGCTTGTTTGGAGCGACGTAATTGTTCATTTAACTGAAACAGACGTAACTCTGGAGGCAACGCCTTCATCGCCTCCAATTCTTTTACCCAACGGTTGAGTAACGGGTCCATCGATTCCTTTTGCTTGAATCGATGCGTCGCGAGCAGTGTCAATGAACGAATCAACTCTTCTTGATGTTGGGTCGAACGAGACCAATGTGCATAAGACAAAAGCGCCGCCTCATTTATCGCTTCTCCAGCTTCCCAGTTCGTCAAATCAGTTTGAACTTGATCCACTTGAATTTGTTTCATTCTATTCTCCCTTTCAGACGACAAGGGAGCCGACATCATGTCTGCTCCCCATCGGATTATCTTGAATCAAAAGATGTCATCCGAATCGAATGGAACAACTTGCCGTTATTCCGTGATTCTGCCGCGAGCAAAATTCGCTCATTCGCATCGACATAATATGTGACCGTCTCATTGTTTTCTTCTTCAGAAAAGATGGAAGGGTAGTTTTCTATCCAATCCTGCGGCACCGCTTCAGCCGCTTTCGTCTTAACGTAAGCCTGTGCGGTGCGACCGACTAGATCAGTCTCACCTTCACTTGAGCCGAGCGTACCATCATCAAGCCACTTTCGAATTTGTTCGTTCGTCGCCCGTGACAAGAATGGATGTGGTGCCACTGCACCGGAGCTCGTTTCCTGTCGAAGCACTTCTTCCCCGTCCGGGTTGAACTCTAAATACGTTTCTCCGTCCCATTCCGCTTTCGCGCCCACATTTGGACCCATCACGACTTCCGAGACGAAATGTCCATCCTCGTCATATGTGACAACATATTCCCGTTCTTCGAGTGTTTCTCCTTCTTTCGGAAGTTTACGCTCTTCATATCCAATTACAACGTTCGAGTAGAACGGCTCAATCTCTTCTTCTCCATCATTCAAGCTCATGAGTACGTAAAAGTTATATGCAAGTAAAGCCCCTACAATGAGGATGCCAGCCAATATGACCCAGCTCAATCTCTTTTTTATATGTTGCTTCATAGCGTATCCTCCTCGTTTCTTCACTTACTATCCTACACTAGGAAAGAGGACAAGCAAAATATTTTTGACTAAAAAAACCTGAGTCCGGTCGAATACCGGACCCAGGTTCTACAGGTCGCCTAACCAAACTATTTAGTTTCTAACTTTTTTCGTTCAGTCCAAAAGAGACCCTTTCGAATTAACCTAGTTTATCTTCGTCGTTCTTTTGCATCTCGAGCCATTTGTCACGTTCGTCCGGCTCGTCGGCCAAATCTCTAAACAACGCGACAATCATAAAGACGAGCACGAAGATGAACGGGAAGGCCGCAAGAATCGCAACGGCCTGTAATGCACTTAACCCGCCCGCATACAATAGCACTGCCGCGATCGATGATTGGATTACACCCCATGTCATCTTGATTCGCATCGGTGGTACAAGCTTACCATTTGATGTGAGCATGCCGAGTACATACGTCGCGGAGTCGGCAGATGTGATAAAGAATGTTGAAATCAAGAAGATGGCGACAATACTGAGTAATGTCCCAAATCCACCGAACGTCTCGAACAGTGCGAAGAGCCCGACTTCTGTACCGATTTCATTCACTTGACCAATCAAGTTCGCCCCACCGAACAAGTCAGCCCAGATGGCTGAACCGCCGAAGACCGAGAACCATAACAGTCCGAACGAAGTTGGGACGAGCAAGATTCCGATGATGAACTCACGAATCGTCCGTCCTTTTGAGACACGTGCAATAAACGTACCGACGAACGGTGACCATGAAATCCACCAAGCCCAGTAGAAGATGGTCCAGCCATTGATCCATTCACGTTCAACCGGCTCGAATGCGGCTGTACGGAAGCTCATGCCCGGGAGTTGTTGGAAGTACGTCCCGACCGTTTGTGTAAACAAATCAAAAATAAACGCGGTCGGTCCGGCGAACATCGTTGCAAAGAGTAAAACGATTGCCAAGAAGATGTTCGTATTACTTAAAATGCGAATCCCTTTGTCGAGACCAGTCGATGCACTAATCATGTAGAGGACCGTTACGACAGCAATGATGATCAACTGTGTCACGAAAGCGTTCGGTACCCCAGGGATGAGGTAATGAAGGCCACCGGCGATTTGTTGGGCACCAAAACCGAGTGATGTCGCTACCCCGAACGCCGTTGCGATGACAGCGAGGATATCGACCGTTTGCTTCACTGGTTTTTCGTAACGATTGTGAACGAGCGAACCGATTGTCTCTCCAATCGTGGCCGGACGTCCTTTTCTAAACGTCGAGTAGGCGATTGCGAGAGCAATCATTGCATAAATGGCCCACGGGTGGAAACCCCAGTGGAAGAACGCATAGCGCATCGCCGTCCTTGCGTCTCCTTCAGGTGTCAACGAAGTGAATGGAGGTGAATGAAAATGAAGCAACGGTTCCGCTGCCCCCCAAAAGATAAGACCGATTCCCATTCCGGCGCTAAATAACATGGCGAACCAAGATAGATAGCTAAAATCTGGTCGATCGGTGTCTTTACCGAGACGAATCGAACCAAATCGAGAAAAGATTAAAAAGATGGCTACAAGTAAGAATCCGGTAGCACTTAAGAGATAAAACCAACCCATGCCGTTCGAGAGCCAACCTTGTAGCTTACTCGTCACGTTAAGTAGACTAGCGTTTCCTAGAACGCTCTCGGGAAACATTCCCCAAATCGTGAACAAACCCGTTATGATGGCAGATACGACGAATACCGTCGTCACACGACTTTTTCGTTCCATAAAAATCACTCCTATTTAATTTTCTATCTTCATATACGTTCTCCACCCTAACATATTTGTTAAAGAAGACTCAACCCTATCTGTCAATGAATGTGTCATTTACTACAAAACAGAAGGGTGTCTTGTCAAGAAGTCGGCTCTTTCGGTACAAGTGAGACGATTAGCGTCTCATCTACCACGTAGTAAGGTCTTTTCGGCAATGTTTTTAAATAGCCTCCCTCTCGTAACCGGGCGAGATCTAGTTGAAGTGTATGTTGAAATTTTTGAAGCGGCAACTTTTTCTCTTGATCCATATACAGATCGAGGGCACGTTGCACTTGGTCCATCTCATATACAATCTCACGCTCTTCTTCCGGTACGATATGAAACGTCTCTTTCGACATGTAGAAACGTTGTCTTGCAATCCCCGATAGTTGATGTTTCAGTCGTGTCATGTCAATTTCTTGTTCATCATTCAACAAGACAGTACGGTTGACCCCTTTTGGCAACCCCTGCTCATATTCGTGAATTGCTTGTCTCAATTCAGAGAGGCTGACATCGACTTCTCGATCGGGTTCCACTTTTTTTTGTTGTGTCATCCGCTTCCACCAACTTTTCCCAGCCTTCTCTTCCTTCTCCATAAACACACCCCTCCCTGTCTTCCTCTTCCCGATTCTTATGACACATTCACATGATTTTTTCATATTCATGAAAAAACCTTCCTTTTTTCAAAGGAAGGCGATTGATTGTCACTTATTTCAACTTGTTGCGGAGAACCATTTGTAAAATTCCACCATGGCGATAGTAGTCGATTTCAACTTCAGAGTCGAAACGAGCGATGACTTTGAACTCTGTCACCGTTCCGTTTTCATGCGTCGCTTTTGCGTTCAAGATATCGCGCGGACGTACAGACTCATCGACTTGAATATCGATTGCCTCCTCACCAGTCAATCCGAGTGATTCAGCCGATTCACCGTCTAAGAACTGAAGCGGGAGCACACCCATCATGACAAGGTTCGAACGGTGAATCCGCTCGAAACTTTGTGCGATGACCGCACGGATTCCAAGAAGGTTCGTTCCTTTCGCTGCCCAGTCACGAGATGATCCCATTCCGTAATCATTTCCTGCAAGGACGACAAGACCTGTTCCCTGTTCCTTGTACTTCATGGCCGCATCGTACATTGGCATGATCTCACCTGTTGGCCAATACGTTGTAAAGCCACCTTCAGTGCCTGCTGCAACTTGGTTACGGATGCGAATGTTTGCGAACGTACCACGCATCATGACTTCATGGTTACCACGGCGTGAACCATATGAGTTGAAGTCGATCGGCTCTACTCCTTTAGAAAGGAGGTATTGACCGGCTGGTGTCGTCTTCGAGAATGATCCAGCTGGCGAGATGTGGTCAGTCGTGACCGAATCCGCAAACTTCCCGATGACACGTAAGCCGTTCAATGCATGAACCTCGCCCGCTTCTGGTTCGAGTTGCTCGAAGAACGGTGGATTTTGGATGTATGTCGACTCATCTGAGAAGTCATACAAGTTTCCTTCCGGCACATCGAGTGCATTCCAACGTTCATTTCCAGTAAAGACTGTTTCGTACTCTCTACGGAACGCTTCAGGTGAAACGACGTCTTGGACGACCATCTTGATTTCATCGTTTGACGGCCAGATGTCTTTGAAGTACACTTCATTCCCATCTTTGTCCGTACCGAACGAATCATTCATGATGTCGAAGTTGACCGACCCGGCAAGAGCGTAAGCAACGACGAGCGGTGGTGATGCCAAGAAGTTCGCCTTCACGAGCGGGTGGACGCGTCCTTCAAAGTTACGGTTACCAGAGAGGACTGACGACACGAGCAAGTCGTTGTCTGTGATTGCCTCCTCGACTTCACGGTCAAGCGGACCCGAGTTACCGATACATGTCGTACAGCCATATCCGACCGTATTGAAGCCAAGCTCGTCCAAGTAAGAAGTCAAACCGGCTTTATCGAGATAGTCCGTTACAACTTTCGACCCTGGCGCGAGTGACGTCTTCACATATTTCGGTACAGTCAACCCACGCTCGACAGCCTTTTTCGCGACGAGTCCGGCACCGACCATGACGTATGGGTTAGACGTATTCGTGCAACTCGTGATGGCAGCGATCGCAACATCTCCCGTGCTCATGTCGACCGCACCGTCCTCATACTTGACCGTAGCCGTTTTGTCGAGTTCTGAACGATCGAGACCGAAACCACTATTTCCTGCAGGAGCGCTCAAACTGTCGATAAACGACGTTTGAACGTCTGAAAGGTTGATGCGGTCTTGTGGACGTTTCGGACCAGCAAGTGATGGTTGGACTTGTGACAAGTCGAGCGTCAACACTTTCGTGAATGACGGGTCCGCTTGGTCAGGCGTATAGAAGAGATCGTTTGCTTTCGAGTATTCTTCAACGAGTGAAATCAACTCTTCAGAACGACCTGTCGTACGCATGTAGTTCAACGTTTCCGTATCGACCGGGAAGAATCCGCAAGTCGCACCGTATTCAGGTGCCATGTTCGCGATTGTCGCACGGTCTGATAGTGGCATCGTATGAAGCGACGGTCCGAAGAACTCAACGAACTTGCCGACAACTTTTTCTTGGCGAAGCATTTCTGTCACAACGAGCGCAACGTCTGTCGCCGTCACACCCGGATTGACTTCACCGATGATTTTGACACCGACGACGTCCGGCACTGGGAAGTATGACGGTTGACCGAGCATGCTCGCTTCCGCCTCGATTCCTCCGACACCCCATCCGAGAACACCGAGACCGTTGATCATCGTTGTATGTGAATCTGTACCAACGAGTGAATCCGGATAAGCAACCGTGCCGTCTGCATCATTCTTCTCGAGCACGACAGAGGCCAAATACTCTAAGTTCACCTGGTGAACGATTCCCGTCGCTGGTGGTACGGCCCGGTAGTTGTCAAACGCCGTCTGTGCCCAACGCAAGAACTTGTAACGTTCTTCATTCCGTTCAAATTCGATGTCCATGTTTTTCATCAACGCGCCATCAAAACCGTAGGCGTCTACTTGGACAGAATGGTCAACGACGAGGTCGACAGGGATTTCTGGGTTAATCTTATTCGGATCACCGCCGAGGTCCGCCATCGCCTTACGCAGTGAAGCGAGGTCGACGACCGTTGGTACACCAGTGAAGTCTTGAAGCACGACACGAGCCGGTTTGAACGGCACATCAATATCTTCCGAGACGTCGGCAGTACCCCATTTTGCCAAGTTCTCGACATGTTCTCTCGTGATCGCGTGGCCGTCTTGTTGACGGAGTACCGATTCAAGAAGTACACGAATTGAATAAGGGAGACGGCTAATATCCGTCAATCCTTCTTCTTCTAATTTTTTCAATCGATAAAAGTCATACGATTGTCCGTTCGCCTCAAACGTCGTCCGTGACGCGAAAGAGTCTAAAGTATTCGTCTGTTCCATTGCAATTTCCCCCTTTTTGAAAGCGCCGACCACACGAAAATGCGTAATCGCTTACTTTTCACATATTTATCATAATACAAGTATAGCTCAAGGTAAAATACATTCCGTCACAAATTGGTCATAAGTAAAACTTATTAAGTTCGATTAAGAATGACCTAAACAAAAACACCTCAAAATTGAGGTGTCTTAAAGTTATTCTTCTGTCCCAATCTCTTCATTGACGTCAAGCGCTTCAACGAGAGTCAAGTCATCCGCGTGTCGTTCAGCGAACCGATCGAATGTGAACTCGTTCGCAAATAGGAAGACCGGTCGCTCCCAGCGGTCCGTGACAAGCATGTTTCGTGAATCCTGGAACGGCTTCAGTGCTTTCAGTTCCTTATCCTTCACCCAACGTGCAACGCTGTAAGACACAGGTTCCATACGAATATCGACGCCATACTCATTGTTCAGGCGATACTCGAACACCTCGAACTGCAACTGTCCGACCGCACCGAGATAAATCTCGTTGTACTCGTTGCGATACACTTGAATCGCACCTTCTTGCGCAAGCTGCTCCACACCTTTATGGAAGTGTTTCGACTTGAGCGAGTTGACCGGTGATACGCGCATAAACAATTCAGGCGGGAAAGTCGGCAGCGCCTCGAACGCAATTTTTTGCTTCGATGTGGTAATCGTGTCTCCAATTTGATACGTCCCAGAATCATAGATCCCGATGACATCACCGGCGAATGCCTGGTCGACCGTTTCACGGTCATTGGCCATGAGCTGCGTCGATTGGCTCAATTTGATTTTTTTGCCGGTACGCGTGAGCGTCACGTCCATGCCACGCTCGAATACGCCAGAACAGATGCGCACGAAGGCGATCCGGTCACGGTGGGCCGGATTCATGTTCGCCTGGATTTTAAAGACGAACCCGCTGAAATCTTCAGACGTCGGATTGATCGGACCGACGTTCGACTTACGTGCTTCCGGGGCTGGTGACATCTCCAAATAATGATTCAGGAACGCCGTCACACCAAAGTCGACAAGCGCCGTCCCGAAAAATACCGGCGTCAGTTTACCGTTTTGAATCGCGTCCACATCAATCTCATTCCCAGCGCCATCAAGAAGGTCGATCTCATCACGAAGGTTTGTCAAGTTCTCTTCCGTCAAATGATCGGCGAGTACCGGATCGTTCACTCCGTCCTCATTCAGTTGAAGTGTAGACTTCTCCCCTCTGAACAAATGGACTTCATTTTTCATTCGATCATAGACACCCTCGAACTGCATCCCGCTACCGATCGGCCACGTGATGGCAACAGATGGCATACCCAATACCTCTTCAAGCTCTTCCATCAGTTCAAGCGGATCTTTTGCCTGGCGGTCCAATTTGTTCATGAATGTGAAGATTGGAATCCCACGCATCCGGCAAACTTGGAATAACTTTTTCGTCTGCGTCTCGATCCCTTTTGCGGCATCGATGACCATGACCGCGCTGTCGACCGATGTCAGTACGCGGTACGTGTCTTCACCGAAATCGTTGTGTCCTGGTGTATCCATGATCGACACGACTTTATCTTGATAGATGAATTGCATGACAGACGACGTAACCGAGATTCCACGTTGTTTCTCAATTTCCATCCAATCCGACTTGGCGTGCTTTGAATTTTTACGTGCTTTGACGGTACCTGCCTCACGAATCGCACCACCGTGCAAGAGTAATTTTTCTGTCAATGTCGTCTTACCCGCATCCGGGTGAGAGATGATGCCGAATATCCGGCGTCTCTCGACTTCTTGTTTCAGTTGGCTCATATAATATTGACCTTTCCTTTCTCGACTCAGTTCATGCTTATTCTCGTAGCAACGCTCTCTATTCTATCGAAATCGGTTCCGTTCGTCTATCCTAATGAGACGTACGCCTTTTGTAAATCGAATCTTTTTTGTATACTAACGGTGAGAGCAAGTGAATGAACAGAACGGGGGACAGACGATGCCAGAAAACTTGATGATGTATTTCATTGTATTCTGGGGATTCGTCATGATTGGACTCATGACGATTGGCGGATACTTTATGTTTCGCAAGTTTTTAAAACGAATGCCAAAAGAAGATGGTCGCTCACTTCTTGACATTGAAGACGATTATATAGAGAGAACACGTCATCTATGGACACCTGAAACGCGGACGCTGCTTGACCGCCTCGTCTCACCGGTTCCCGAGTTATTCCGTGACGTCGCCATCCGAAAAATCGCTGGAAAAATCGGCCAATTCGCGCTCGAAGCGCGCGCAAAGAAAATGACGACCGAGCTCGTCGTGAAAGGGTATATTGCCGCCACACCAAAAAGAGACCATAAGTTTTTAAAAAAAGCGTTGGCAGAAGAACAAATCGACTGGACGCCTTACGAACACTATTTTCAACAATAGACTCTATCCGCGCGGATAGAGTCTATTGTTTGATTTTCATAAAAAATGGAATGGCCCATAGCCACCCCATCCTCACTCATCCACAATCCGCTTATACTTCTGGTACATCGCTATGCGCCACGGAACAATCATCCCCCAGGCAATCAAATAGAACAACCCACCAGTTGAAAAGAGATCAACTTCATGTCCGACCCATAGCTTCATTGCCGTACGAATCGCAAGTAGCGCGAACAAGACGATAAAGAATGCTTTCGAACGTGATAGGTACACCTCTCCATCCCGTTTTTCAAAGTTTGATGTCTTAATTAAAAATAAACTAAAAATCAGTCCCACTGCCAACGCCTCGAGCACTTCGATCCATGTTAAACGAAATGCAGGGATTAAAAATTGAATCATTCCTGTCGTCATCGCAAGCGGTGGAATCAATATCTTTTTTGCATTCGTCGGTTTCGCCGATGCTTTCACACGAACGAAGCTCGCCACGATACCCATTAATAACGCAACGAGAGTCGACCCCCATAACATTGACATATCGGTCAACCCCTTAAAATCCGGTGAATCCGACAAGTTCGCTCATCCAAGCAGCGAATCGATTCATTCCGTCAAAATATAATAGCACGCCGAACACCATCATGAGATAGCCTCCGACTTTTGCGACTTTCGCGCTGTTTCGCGCTAAGTACTTGATTTTGCCAACGAATGCGACCATCACCAAGAACGGAATCGCAAAACCGATGACATACGCTAACATATAACCGAGACCTTGGCTCGGATTTGTGGCCGCTAGCGCGATGACGCCGGCTAAAATCGGACCGGTACACGGTGTCCAACCGGCCGCGAACCCGATCCCGATCAAGACCGTCCCAAAATACCCGCTCTTTCGTTCGCCAATGTTCATTTTCTTTTCACGCATCATAAACTGGGGTTGCCAAAGACCTGCCAAAAAGACGCCAAACACGAAAATCAGGATGGCACCAAACATACGCAGGCTATCTTTGTACTGGATAAACACATCCGCAATCAACGAAGTCGACAATCCGAGTACGAGAAACACAATGGAAAAGCCAAATAGAAACGAAAATGTGTGAAACCACGCAGTTCGCTGCTTCAACCCTTCATTTTTCAACTCCGATACGGAAACCCCTGTGATATACGATAGAAAAACCGGATACAACGGGAGCGTACATGGTGACAAAAACGATAAAACGCCCGCCCCAAACGCGAGCCATAATGTGACTTCCATGACGATTTCCACCTTTCACGACCATTATAGCGAAAACCTATTTAAATTGCTCGCATCTTTTCTTCTGAATCACAACACTTTTTGTAATGATTGAAATGGAAATGAAACTTGTCATCTGTCAATGGGGATGCTAAGATTTGGATATTCAAGTTCATCAAATTCTAATTTCCATGATGGAGGAACGAACGTGGCAGTCACCGCAGCAGATACATTACACCAAGCCATTGAACAGAAACGTGACGAACTATATAAAATCGCTTCAAAACATGCCTGGACTTCACCCGAAGTCATATTGGTCAGTCAAGAACTCGACACCTTGATTACTCGTCACGTCCGATTAAAGCATCAAAAAGATCAATTTAACCATCCATTTTAATGGCTCGTCACAATATGTGATGAGCTTTTTTCCATGGAAAAAGGACACCCGTGCAGGTATCCTTTCCAAATCAAGACATCAGACTTTGTCCAGATTGTAGTTCATACATTTTCTTATAAAGCCCACCTTGCTTCAATAGCTGTTGATGATTTCCACGCTCGACAATCTCACCTCGATGCAACACCAATATAACATCGGCATCTTGAATCGTCGAAAGGCGGTGTGCAATCGCAATCGTCGTACGACCCCGGCGCATTCGATCGAGCGCGACTTGGACGCGTTCTTCCGTCTCAGTATCAATCGAACTCGTCGCCTCGTCAAGAATGAGCACCTTCGGATTACGTGCCACAGTGCGGGCGAATGCGAGTAGTTGACGTTCCCCACTTGAAAACGTCGCCCCACGCTCTCCGACGACGTGCCCGTACCCCGCGTCCAGCTTCTCGATGAAGGAATGGGCTTGGACAAATTCGGCAGCCTCGCGCGCGCGCTCAGAATCAATATTCGGATTGAACAATTTTAAGTTGTCTTCAATCGTCCCTGTGAATAAGAACGGGTCTTGCAGTACGAGTCCGACCTGGTCGCGGAGCTCCTGTTCTTCAAATCGTCCGAGCGGTTGGCCGTCGATTGTAATCTTGCCAGAACCGTACGGATAAAAACGCGTCAATAAATTGATGATTGAACTCTTCCCGCTTCCGGTATGTCCGACGAGCGCGACCGTCTCTCCCGGTTTTGCGACGAACGAGATGTTTTTTAGCACGTCCACTTCCCCGTCATAGCTAAACGTCACATCATCAAACCGGACTTCCCCTTCTGTGACGTGAGCGACCCCTGGCATCTGTTTCCCTGGTGCCGGTTCATCCGTATCTAGAATCTTGAAGACTCGATCCGCGGACACGACAGCTTGCTGGAACTCGCTCAACCGCTGCATGATGTCAAGCACCGGTCGGAAAATACGTTCGATATAACTGATGAACGCATACACGACACCGACTTGCACTTGCTCACTCATCGAGAGCACCCCGTAGTAGCCGAGGAGACCGATGATGGAGAAGGCGAGTAGAAGTTCAATAATCGGACGAAGCAACATACTGTCGAGCTTCAAGTTTCGATATCGAGCCTCCTGATGCGCTTCATTCGTCTGTTCGAACTGTCGAATGAGTCGCTCCTCTTGACGAAACTGTTGGATGACCCCCATCCCGTTAATCGATTCGTTCAACTGGGCGTTGAGTTGTGACAACAAGTCTCGCACTTGAGCGAAATATTTCGTCGAGAAGCGACGATACGCCCAGATAATGAGCCAGAAGAGCGGCAATAGGACGAGCCCTATCGTCGCAAGGGTCGGCTCTAAGACGTATAGGAAGATATACGTTCCCACTAATTGTACGGCCGATTGAACGAACGTACTCATCACACCGACGTACAATTCTTTCACCGCCTCGGTATCGTTCGTGATTCGTGATACGAGAACCCCAGCCGGCGTCCGGTCAAAATAGGCGAGTCGCATCCCCATCACGTGGCGGAAAATGTCCATCCGAATGTTTTGGACAATCTTCAATGCGACTTTTTGGAATGAGATCGATTGAAGATAGTCAAACAAGATTGCCGACACATGTAAAACCATGTAGACGGTGAAGAGCGCGATGACCCAGTTCGTCGGGTAGACCCCTGGCGTAATGAACTCATCGATGAACACCTTGACGAGAAAGGGACCGGCCAACTTCGCCCCGGTCGCAATCAACAGAAAGACGAAGGCGATGCCAAGGGGCTTCCCATATCGTTTTGCGTAACTGAGCAGTCGTTTGATGACTTGCCATTCTTGAACATCATGTTTCATCATGGCCACCTCCTTCTACAATCGCCTCAAGCTGTTGTCGGTCATACGTCTCCCGATACCAACCTGCCTCTTGAAGCAACAAGTCATGTGTGCCGCGTTGGATGACCTTCCCATCCTCGATGACGAGAATCTCGTCGGCGTGCTCGACTGCTGACAGTCGGTGTGCGACGATGACTCGCGCCTGCTCTGGATTCCCCACCCGAAAATGTTCGATAATCGACTCTTCCGTCTTCGCATCGACAGCAGATAACGCATCATCCAAAATTAAGACGTCCGCTCCCGTCATGAGTGCACGCGCAATTGAAATACGCTGTTTTTGCCCCCCTGACAATGTGACGCCTCGTTCACCGACGAGCGTCGCGTAACCTTCCGAAAGTCGGACGATATCTTCATGCACCTCTGCGACTTTGGCAGCCTCAATAATTTCTTCCATATCTGCATCCGGTTTTCCGAATGCAATATTGTTCGCAATCGAATCTGAGAACAAGAAATGATCTTGCGGCACGACCGCAATTTTATCCATAAGAAGTGATTTCTTCACTTGGCGAATATTGATTCCGCCAATTTTTATCTTTCCGTCCTTCACATCATATTCACGTGTCAGCAGGCGGACAATCGTCGTCTTCCCTGCCCCGGTCCTTCCGACGATTCCGATCGTCTTCCCTCGTTCGATTCGGAAATGAACGTCTTCGAGCACGGTATGATCGTCATACGCGAATGACTGAACGTCCACTTCCACCTCTGAATGCGAGAGCGTTGTCGCCGCCATTCGGTCATCCTGAATCTCAGGTTTGACGGCAAGCATCCGTTCGATGCGGTCATATGAGGCACGTCCACGCTCTACGATATTGAACAACCAGCCAAAGGCAAGCATCGGCCAAGTCAAGAGTGCCAAATAGGCCGTGAAGCTGACAATCTGACCAATCGTCAACTCGCCTTGTTCAATCAGTACAGCCCCATAACCGACTGAAAGGATGTAGGAAAGCCCTACAATCCCAAAGATGGTCGGGTCATATAAGGCATCGATCTTAGCGACCCGGACGTTTTTCGCCATGACCTCGCTCGACAAGTTCTCAAACGCATCCACATCCCGTTCGACTTCCCCGGTCGATTTCAAGACACGAACCCCACTCACACTCTCTTGAACCTTGTCATTTAATTCTGAAAATGCCGCTTGGGCGACCCCGAATCGGCTATGTAACATCTTTCCGTAACGCGTCGTCAACAGTACCATGAACGGCAATGGGAGCAACGCAACGAGTGTCAGCTTCCAACTGATCGTCGTAATCATTGTGATGATGACGAACGTCCCGAGCGTCACGCTGTCGACGAGCGTCAAAATACCTGCCCCTGCCGTCATCGATACAGCCTGCACATCATTTGTCGCATGCGCCATCAAGTCACCGACACGTGATTTTTTGTAAAATCGCTGGTCGAGATCCGTGAAGTGGCGATATAGTTGGCTACGAAGCATCCTTCCTAGGCGAATCGATGCGCCGAAGATGAAGTAGCGCCAGAAGAAGCGGGCGATATAATTCCCGATTCCTACTAGAGCGAGACCGCCGAGTAACATCCATAGCGTGTTTGACGAGAGCGAATCTCGGTTGATTTCATCGACGATTCGTCCGATGATGCGTGGCGGAATCAATTCTAGCCCTGCCACAAAAATAAGTAAGACGATACCAATCGTATACGTCTTCCATTCGAGACGCAAAAACCATGATAACTGTTTGAATACACGAATGTGAAACGCCCCCTTTAATATGTAGAATATTCATTAATCGTAGCGAAAGTTCGTTCCATTGTCTAACAAAAAGAGAAAGCAAAAAGCACTTCGAGGACCGAAGTGCTTTCACGATTCATTATGACTTTTTTTCATCTTTCATCTGCACGTTCATGGCGCGCATAACTTGATTGACCTTCTTCTGTGATGGCTTTTGACCCATCTGCATCATCAACGTACGAATCATATCTTCATTGATTGGCGGGTTCTGTTCAAGGTAGTTCATCATGTATTTACGTGCGATGAAGAAACCGATCGCGATCCCCCCGATGAGTGCTGCCACGACAAGAAGAATCCAAAGAAATGTACTCAAGGCTTTACCTCCTCTACCATATGAAACATCGTTTTTTACTATACACTAAATCGATCAACTTCGCTAGTCGTCCAGAAAAAAAGTGACGGCCAAACGAGTGGCCGCCACAATCAATCTTATTTCGATTAAAGTGATTTTACTGCATTGACGACATTGTCGACTGACATTCCGTACTCTTTCATGAGAAGGTCTCCAGGTGCAGACGCCCCGAACTTGTCGATTCCGAGTACTTTCCCACCGAATCCTACATATTTGTACCATCCAAGTGTCGCACCCGCTTCAAGCGATACACGTTTCGTGACTGAAGATGGAAGGACAGACTCTTTGTACTCTGCAGATTGTGCTTCGAAGAGTTCCCATGACGGCATCGAGACGACAGCTGCGTTCACGCCTTCTGACGCGAGCTGCTCACGCGCTTCAACGAGAACGTGTACTTCTGAACCTGTACCGAGCAAGAGGACTTCTGCATCCTTCGATTCGCCTGCAACGACATAAGCCCCTTTTGCTGCCGTTTCGATTGATGTGCCTTCAAGTTCTGGTAACGCTTGACGAGTCAAGACGAGAAGTGAAGGAGACGTTTTCGATGTCACCGCTTGTTTCCAAGCCGCAATCGTTTCTTTTCCATCAGCAGGACGAAGAACAGAGAGGTTCGGCATTGCGCGGAAGCTCATCAAATGTTCGACCGGCTCGTGCGTTGGACCATCTTCACCGACGGCGATTGAGTCGTGCGTCAAGATGAACGTCGACGGAAGACCCATAAGTGCTGCGAGACGGACTGCAGGACGGAGGTAATCCGAGAAGACGAAGAATGTCGCACCATAAGGAACGACGCCACCGTGGAGAGCCATCCCGTTCACAGCTGCCGCCATCGCGAACTCACGAACACCGAACCAGATGTTACGGCCAGCTGGATCTTCATCGAAGTCCACTGCACCTTTGATCATCGAGTTGTTTGAACCTGCAAGGTCAGCCGAACCACCGAAGAGTGTCGGTACTGCTTTTGCGATTGCGTTCAACACTTCACCGCTCGTTTGACGCGTTGCTTTTTTAGAACCGATTTCGAATGTCGGCAACTCGCTATCCCAACCTTCAGGAAGCTCATTGTTCATCGCACGCTCGAACTGTGCTCCGAGCTCAGGGTGTGCCGCTTTATACGCTTCGACGAGCTCGTTCCAGTCTGACTCGTACTTCGCGCCTGGCTCGACCACTTTATCGTTGAACAAGTCGTATACTTCATTTGGAACGTAGAACGACTCGCCTTCCCATTTGTAGAACTGCTTCGTCAATTCGATTTCAGCGTCTCCAAGTGGCGCACCGTGTGATGCTGATTTACCCGACTTGTTCGGTGAACCAAATCCGATGACCGTCTTGACTTCGATCAATGTCGGTTTTGACGTCTCTGCTTTCGCAGCATCGATCGCTTTTGCGATTGAATCGATGTCCGTTCCGTCCTCGACACGAATGACTTGCCATCCGTAAGCGTTGAAACGGTCTTCTACGCTTTCAGAGAACGACTTATGAAGGTCGCCATCGAGAGAGATGTCGTTTGAATCGTAAAGGACGACAAGTTTACCAAGTTTTAAGTGACCTGCGAGCGATGCCGCCTCAGCAGATACACCTTCCATCAAGTCTCCGTCACCGCAAATGCCGAACGTATAGTGGTCAACGACGTTGAACTCGTCGCGGTTGTAAGTCGCTTCTAAATGTTTCTCTGCCATGGCCATCCCGACAGCCATCGCAATCCCTTGTCCAAGTGGACCCGTTGTCGCATCTACTCCAGCCGTGTGGCGGTACTCAGGGTGACCAGGTGTCTTCGAGTCCATTTGACGGAATGATTTAAGGTCGTCCATCGACAAATCATAGCCAGACAAGTGAAGGAGTGAATACAAGAGCATCGATCCATGACCCGCCGAAAGTACGAAACGGTCACGGTTGAACCAGTTCGGATTTTTCGGGTTATGGCGCATTTTATCTGTCCAAAGTGTAAACGCCATCGGTGCAGCACCCATCGGCATCCCTGGGTGACCAGAGTTCGCTTTTTGGACCGCATCAATCGAGAGCGTCCGAATCGAGTTAATCGCTAATAATTCTTTAGTAGTTGTTTCCACTAATTTCATCCTCTCTGTGTTAAGAAGGTTTTCTACCCGTCATATTTTATCATACTCATTCGTGTGTCACAACTAATTAATTAGTATAACACATTGAGCAGGATCGTTTCCTCCCATTACGTGATAAAAGATGTAATCCGTTCGTCTTATATCGTTTCGTGTATAACAAAAATGCACATCCTTAACGAATTAGGATGTGCATTCAGGATCACTCACCGCGATGGCGTTTCTGTTCTTCTTTTAATTTCTCAGGTGTGACGTCGTTACCTTCTGGGTCGACGACTTTCATACCCATCATTTGAGATTTGAATGACTGACGAAACGCCTTTAAATATTCTTGACGCAAGTCCTGCTGCTCGTTCATCTCGTCTTGAGACAGCCCTTCTGTCTTCGCTTTGTTGGCGAGGAAATTGATTCGCTCCAATTGACCTGGTGCTAGCATATGACCCGCCCCCTCTCTAGTGAATTTGTCCTTATACTTTACAAAATCAGAGAGGAAGAATCAAGTTTTTGCAACTGACTGGTGCTCAAGGTAACGGCGGTTGACCGTTGCCTTCGACACTTCGTATCCAAATCCACGAAGCGTCGCCGCAATCTCAGAAAACGTCAAACCACGCTCGCGTAGTTGAATGATCTCTTCAATCGGAACCTCGATCCGATGTCGCCCGCCTTGATCGTTGTTTTGGATGTTGCGTTGAGGATTGAACCCGTTCGCGACCGCCCGGCGCATCCCACGGGAGATTTTTGCATTATGGATTTTTCGTTGATACTCTTCAACGACACTGACGATCTCTAACACCATCTTTTCGGCGTCAGACACGACATAGTCCGACGTCGATTGCATCGTCAACAATCTTACGTCGTGTTTCATCAAGGTGTGTAAGATGGCAATTTTAGCATTCCCTCGCCCTAGTCGACTGTCATCCGTGACGAGCACGGCATCCAAGTCAGCCGTCGAGACGTGGTCGAGTAAATCGAGCAATCCCTTCCGATTGACCTCGTAACCACTTTCTTGCTCTGTAATCACGTCGACGACGTCCGCCTCTAATCGCGTAGCCAGTTGTTTTAGTTCCTCGACTTGACGACTGAGTGATGTCTCTTGTGTGGACTTGTTCGTCGACACTCGACAATAGATCACGACTCGCATCGCATCACTCCCTTTCATCACATTCATTCCTTACGATACACAGTTCAAGATATGTTCGCAATGATGAACGATCACTCAGCGGCATACCATTCCATTTTTCGTTCGTCATGTCTTTCGCGCTCAGCCATAATCTGCGCTTCGAGCGATTCCGCCTCGACATAAGCGACCTCTTCTTCGATTGTACGCTCCGACTTTACGACCGGCTCAGCGACCGTCGCATCTCCCCGCATCTCTCCAGCCAAGTAAAAAGCGAACATCCCGACGAAGAGCAACCCGACTAAAATGAATCCGTTCAGTGTATCTTTCATAATTGCAACGCCTCCTGATAAGAATATATGTTCGTTAGAACGTTTGTTCGTTTATCTGTTCTCATCATAAAACAAGAACCCGTGTTCGGTCAAGTTGAAAAAACGAACGAATGTTTGTACGCTCATGTGTTCTTGTGTTACACTAGACACATAAAGAATAGGATGCGATTGCAGGTTATTCGATTACATCGAGGTGAATAGAATGAAAAAAATGTCAGCGCGCCAACAACAGATTCTTGATTTTATCAAAGAGGAAGTTCGGGCAAAAGGATATCCACCTTCTGTCCGCGAAATTGGAGAAGCCGTCGGCCTTGCATCTAGTTCGACCGTACACGGTCACTTAGATCGTTTAGAAAAACGCGGATTGATTCGTCGAGATAAGACGAAACCTCGCGCAATCGAGATACTGACCGAGGATATGCCGGTAATTGAAGAGCAAGACACTGTCATGTACGTACCGGTCATCGGGAAAGTTACTGCCGGGACACCGATTACCGCCATCGAGAACGTGGAAGAACACTTCCCTCTTCCAGCACATATCGTCGGTTCAGATAATGTATATATGTTATCCGTCTCTGGAGACTCCATGATCAATGCAGGCATCTTAGACGGGGACCGCGTGCTCGTTCGTCAGCAGAGCACGGCCGACAATGGAGAGATTGTCGTCGCCATGACAGAAGACGGTGAGGCGACTGTTAAACGCATTTATAAGGAAGCTTCGAAAGTTCGCCTCCAACCGGAGAACGATGAGTTAGAAGCGATGTATTTTGACAACGTCTCGATTTTAGGGAAGGTCATCGGTGTATACCGGACGATTCATTAATGGCTAGTGGCAAGACCCATACCCGCACGAATCTCGTGGCAACCGGCTTACTTGCGGTTGCCACGCCTTTTCTTGAAATCGATATTCCACTTACATTGATTATCGGCGCAATCATCGGTACACTCTGGCTCTCCCCAGACCTCGATTTGAAATCAGATGCGTATTACCGATGGGGTCCACTTAAGTTGATTTGGCTCCCATACGTGAAGCTCATGCCGCATCGCTCCCTCTTCTCACACTTACCCGGCTTGAGTGATGTGATTCGGATTGTATACATCGGCTTCCCGCTCATCCTTCTATTGCCCTTTACGGCATATGAAACGGAAATACGATCATGGATGGATGCTCACGGCATGTCTTTCTTTTTAGGGCTCGTGTTTGCGACGACGTTACATACGACCCTCGACTACGTGTCGACATTTTTCAAAAGAGCATTTTGACCAACCTAATAAACCACCTTCTGAGTCATCAAGGAGGTGGTTTGTTATATACTCGTACAGTAAAAGAGCAATGAATGACCCTTGGAGGGCATCCATTGCTCTTTTTTCTGTTCGTTCTGATTAATAGAGGGTCATATACTGATCGCGTTCCCACTCTGTCACTTGCATACGGAACATATCCCACTCGATTTCTTTCAACTCGAGGAAGTGTTCGCCAATGTGCTCTCCGAGCGCATCCATGACGACTTTGTCGACACGGAGGACTTCGAGTGCATCAAAGAGTGTCGCAGGGAGATCGTCGATTCCGTTTGCTACACGCTCCGGCTTGTCCATCACGTAGATGTTGCTGTCGATTGGTTTTGGCGCTTTCAAATCTTTTTCGATTCCGTCAAGACCTGAAGCCAAGAGGGCAGCAAGTGCGAGGTACGGGTTCGCTGCCGGGTCAACCGAACGCACTTCGATACGAGTCGAGAGACCACGAGCCGCTGGTACTCGTACGAGTGGCGAACGGTTACGTGCGCTCCATGCCACATAGCAAGGTGCTTCGTAGCCAGGTACGAGACGCTTGTATGAGTTCACAGTCGGGTTACATACTGCTGTGAAGGCACGAGCGTGCTCCAAGATACCAGCTGTGAACGCACGAGCTGTGTCAGAGAGTTCCATGTCGCCGTTCGGATCGTAGAAGACGTTCGTGTCGCCTTTGAAGAGTGACATGTTTGCGTGCATTCCTGAACCGTTTACCCCAAAGAGTGGCTTCGGCATGAATGTCGCATGAAGACCATATTTCGCAGCAATCGTCTTGACGACGAGTTTGAACGTTTGGATGTTATCTGCCGTCGTGACAGCATCCGCATATTTGAAGTCGATTTCATGTTGTCCTGGTGCCACTTCGTGGTGTGACGCTTCGATTTCAAAGCCCATGTTTTCAAGTTCGATGACGATTTCTTTACGGCAGTTCTCACCGAGGTCAACTGGCGCCAAGTCGAAGTATCCACCTTGGTCGTTGAGCTCAAGCGTCGGACGGCCTGATGCGTCTTTCTTGAACAAGAAGAATTCCGGCTCTGGTCCGACGTTAAACGCCGAGAAGCCGAGTTTTTGCATCTTCTCGAGGTTGCGCTTGAGCGTACCGCGCGGGTCACCACTGAACGGTGTACCGTCTGGATTATAAATATCACAAATTAAGCGAGCGACTTTTCCGCTGCCATCTGTCCACGGGAAGACAACCCACGTGTTGAGGTCTGGATACAAGTACATGTCTGATTCCTCGATGCGAACGAATCCTTCGATTGACGATCCGTCAAACATCATCTTGTTATCAAGTGCTTTGTCCAATTGGCTGATCGGCACCTCGACGTTTTTGATTGTTCCGAGGATGTCCGTGAATTGAAGACGGATGAAGCGTACGTCTTCCTCTTGAGCGATGCGTTTGATGTCTTCTTTTGTGAACGTTTTTCTGGCCATGGTAAAATGTCCCCTCTCACATTGTGTAATGGTTGATGTGTGCGGTGTTATCGATAAAAACGCGAAAGCTCGCCTTGAATGAGCGACGTTTTATTGAATCGACCGGCTTCTTGAAGCTGTGTTTTCAATAAATGATGTAACTCTTTTTCCGAAACCTTTGGTGCTTCATCGACCGGTGCTGTCGGAGCGGATGCTTCCTTCTCACCTGCTTGCTCCAACGTGTGGCGAATTGCCGCCAAGTTAAAGCCTTGGTCAATGTAATCCTTGATTGCGAGTAAACGTTCGACATCATTAAAGGAATAAAGTCGTCGTTTCGATTCCGTTCGACTAGGTGAAACCAGACCCTGTTCTTCATAATACCGAATCTGCCTACCTGTCAGTTGCGTCAAATCTTGGACGATCCCAATTGGAAACAACGGGTTGGAGCGACGAAATTGATCGGCCATCCTTACCCCTCCTTTTCTGTCTCACAATGTGAGAATAATATATGACAACAATTCTGTCAATAGATGTTAAGAAAGTTAACATGACAGATTCGTTACAATCGTGCCGGCTGGATTGGGGCGTTGAACTCAATCAACTTTCTCTCATGCAGATGGCTCAACGCCAACATTAACGCGACTTTTACATGAGCATACGTCAGACCACCTTGAACGTACGCCGTATACGGTGCCCGAAGCGGACCATCCGCAGACAGCTCGATGGAGGAACCTTGAATGAACGTTCCAGCTGCCATGATGACGTCATCCTCGTAACCAGGCATATAGGCCGGCACCGGTAGCGCATGGGCATTCACCGGCGAGGCCATCTGGATGCTCTGACAAAACGCGATCATCTTGTCCCGGTCGCGGAACGTCACCGATTGAATCAAGTCCGTCCGTGGGGTCGTATAATGCGGGTCGGTCTCAAATCCGACTAACGATAAAAGGCTTGCCGTCAAATGTGCCCCTTTCAATGCTTGTGCGACCGTGTGAGGTGCCATATAAAAACCTTGGTACATCTCTTGAAGCGAGTAGAGCGATGGTCCGGCTTCACTTCCGATTCCTGGCGTCGTCATCCGGAACGAACAGCGTTCAATCAACTCTTTCGTACCAGCGATATAACCACCTGTCTTCGCCAATCCGCCTCCCGGGTTTTTGATTAGGGATCCGGCCATCAAGTCGGCACCGACGTGCGTTGGTTCGATTGTCTCGACGAACTCACCGTAGCAATTGTCCACAAACACATACACGTGCGGATGTGCCGCTTTAATCTGTTCGATGGCCACTTTGATTTCATCGACTGGAATACTGCGACGATTCGCATACCCTTTCGACCGCTGAATCCCGACGAGTTTCGTCTCAGGACGGATCCGTCCGATGACGCGGTCGATGTCGATTTCACGTTCCTCTTTTAATTCGACAGTATCGTAATGGACACCGAGTTCTTTCAACGAACCACGACCGTCGCCACGGATCCCAACGATCTCCTCGAGCGTGTCATACGGCTTGCCTGTGACGTAAAGCAGTTCGTCACCCGGTAAGAGGACACCGAACAAGGCGATCCCGATCGCATGGGTCCCAGAGATGATCTGTGGTCGGCATAATGCGGACTCGGCCCCGAACACATCCGCATAAATCGACTCGAGCGTATCCCGACCGATATCGTCATAGCCGTATCCCGTCGTCGGATTGAAGTGGAAATCCGATACTTTATGCTTCTTGAACGATTCGAGGACGCGATATTGGTTGTATTCGGCCGTCTCTTCAATCTGCTCAAAAAATGGTTTGACCCGCGCCTCCGCTTTTTTTACGAACGGCGCGAGTGCATCATAATGTTCAATCTTTTCTTGCCACATACTTACACCTCAAATTGTTTTAGCGTCGCGTACAGACGCGTGTCTTCTCTCATATAACCTACTAATTCGACTGAGCCGTCATCTAAAAAGCTCTCTTCAAGGCGATACATCGCCTCTTTGGCCGGGTGGTAGTGTTCAAACGCCGTCACGGGGAGGACGACATGGACTTTCGTCAAAATGTCCGCAATCTTATCTTCTAGCGCACTTGTCAGCGTCTCGATATCTCCCGCAGCGACTGCCGAAATCAATAGCGGTCCTCCGACGAAGTCTTCCGTGAGACGGTCTTTCTTGTTATATACCTCGAGCTGAGGCACCTCACTCGCCCCGAGTTCTTCTAACACCGCGTTCGTCGTGTCGATTTGGTTCAAGTAGTGCGGGTTCGATGCATCGATGACGTGGAGGATCAAATCGGCCCCGACGACTTCTTCTAATGTCGAACGGAAGGCCGCAACAAGTTTCGTCGGCAAATCACGGATGAATCCGACCGTATCCGTGATGAGCACCTTTCCACCGCGCGGAAGCTCGAGTTCACGCGTCAACGGGTCGAGCGTCGCGAACAACTCATCCTGTTCATACGTGTCGGCATCGGTCAATCGGTTAAAGATCGTCGACTTCCCGGCGTTCGTATACCCGACGAGCGCGACTTGGAACACACGGTTTTCCTTCCGTCGTTCCCGGTAACGATCCCGGTGCGCGACCGTCCCTTCGAGTTGTTTCGTGATTTCATCGATGCGGCGCTTGATGTGACGACGATCCGATTCGAGTTTCGTCTCACCCGGACCACGCGTCCCGATTCCACCGCCGAGTCGCGAGAGCTGCGTCCCTTGCCCGATTAGACGAGGCAGCAAATAGTTCATCTGTGCGAGCTCGACTTGTAACTTCCCTTCCCGGGATTGCGCACGGCTCGCAAAGATATCTAAAATGAGCTGCGTGCGGTCAATCAATTTCATCTCATCCGGGTCGTTCATGGCGATGCGAATGTTTTTCGACTGCGCCGGTGTCAACTCAGCGTTGAAAATCAATAAGTCCGGTTCGAACTGTTCGACAAGCATCGCGAGTTCCTCAATCTTCCCTTTCCCGATAAAGGTACGACGGTCAATCTGTTGACGCTTTTGGTCGAGTCGGGCAACGACTTCACCTTGGGCCGTGTCAACGAGTTCGACGAGCTCGCCCATCGACTGTTCATACGTCCAATCATCGACGTCAGGCAACTGACAGCCGACGATGACTACTTTTTCACGTTCTATCATGTAATCCCTCATTCCATAAAGTCTCACCTTTCATCTTACCACGAATCAGCGTATAGATAACGTTCGTTTGTGGTAGGATAAAGAAAGAAGGAGGCTCGACCATGACGAAACGAAGAAAAGACTATCCACTCCCCGAATTTATCGAAACATACTTGTATCACCTCGGCGCGAGTGGTCGTCAACCCTCGACGCTTAAACGATATCGCTACGATTTGATTGACGTGCACAAATACTTTCACGACCACAACGTCGAACTGAACGAACCGACGGACTGGTTAGACGTCCCTCTCGAATCGTGGAAGACGTTCGTGAATGATTTTTTAATCGAAGAGAAGCACTATCAACAGGCGACCGTCGCCCGGATCGTCACGGTCATCAACAGCCTGACCCACTATTTAAACCCGCTTCGGAAAAAGATGCTTGCCTATTCGCAACCGGCCCATACATTGACAGCCGACCAGATTGCGCTCGAATCGGAGTTCGACCGTCTCGTCCATACGATTCGCTCAACGAGAGGATTGAGTGAGAATCAGCTACAAGCCCATCCTTATCTCGTCAATCGGAACGAGCTGATCGTGACGCTCTTCTATAAATACGGCTTGCGTGTCCATCACATCATTCGCTTGCGTATGAGCGACCTGCATCTGGCCGAACACACTTTTGACGTGTATGACCGTCTCGGGAACCGGTTCACGTTGAAGCTATCACAAGAAGACCAATCGCTGCTCATGAACTATTTGGCCGACATCCCGACACCGGTACGACCACGCTGGTATTCAGAGGACCCGGTCTTCGTCTCATTCGATTTCGCACGGATGACGTTCCGCTGGGTGTATGCGAAGAATCAACCGAAGCAGCTGACAATCGTCATGATCACGAAGATGATGCGGCAGTTGAACGAACGAAGTGGACTAGCGCGCTCCGTCACCCCGTCGATGCTCCGAAACGCCCATGTGTTAAAGACATATGCGACTGATATGACACCATCCGAGCGGATGAATATCACCTGCATGCATAAAGAATCTTCTCTTCGCCGGTACGAGCAGGCGTACGAGGAGTTCGGAAATGAACTGTTCGACTCAGACGAAAGACCCGCCCTCTCGTGAAGGGCGGGTCTTTGTCATGTAACTCAAAAATCTGGAGGGAAATACGAATCCACTTCTCTTTCAGTTCCACAAGCTACAATCATTTCTCTACTCTCTGGAGTTAAGAAAAGTCTGAGTGTGTTGTGGTGACCTCATTCTATATGTGAATAGCGTCATGAGTTTTTTTAATCCAGTTTGCGTGTTGCAATAAATTTATCATGTATATTTTATTCTATGACCAAATCCACTCCCATAGGGTAATCAATCCGGATAGCATTAATCAATTTCAAATTTTCATCCACGATTAACAGTCTTCCGGATTCATCATCTTCTCCCACTTCGGTGAGATACGAGCGCTTCAAAATCGGATTATAGTACAAGTATCGATATAAATTATTTTCATCCCAATATGGAAGGTCTATCTTTTCTACGGAAAATTCTTTCCCGAATGACCACTTCACCATCATTAATTCGTCGACTGATGTCTTCGGATCATATTTTGAGACAATTTGATAGCCTGTGTTCGCATCAATCATACGAATACCTTCATGAGAATTATAGTACGCGTTATCAATTGCTTGATGATACGTCGAAGTTTTTTTCCCTGAAGCATCGATTTGATGCAACATTCCAAGGCTGTCAGCAAAATAAGTGTTGTTCCCATCCGTATGTAACGCCGTATACTCATAGGGTTCTTCTTCACCACGGTAAACTGTCGCTTCGCCCGTCACTCGGTCGAGAAATACCATCGCAGCTTCTTCTCCATCCGGTCCTTCTTCTCCTGCGCTCACATAAGCGATGTGATTCTCTGTTTCTAATAGTGGCGAGGTAGTCGGTAAATTCTGAGGTGGCGTCAAATAATTCTGTCGTTCTTCGACATTTGAAATCGTCATCGACATCCCCAATCCTTCAACATATGTTTGCGTGCCGGTTTGATAAGATGCAATCGATTTAAACCAAGTCTGTTCTCCTTGATGACTTATTGAGTCCAACATCACATCATGTTCGAAATAGGTAATGTCTTCTTTGTTGAATCGTTTCTTGTCTAGATTGAACGTATAATAGTGATTGGCATACTGTCCACTATTCAAAGAACCAAAAATCGTATCAGGTCGTGTGGTCTTCACATCAAGACTGATCGCCCCGAAATTCGAATCTTGAATACTTTCTTCTTTCACGATATTTCCGTCTTGATCAATCTCTACTAAATACGTGTCTTTAGGCTCATTCTCGTCTGCCCATATATTTAAGTAAGGATATAGCAAATAAAGATGTCCGTCCGGTGGTTGAAACGTCACGTCCGTGATATCGGTTGAAATAACTGGTGCCAAGGGTCTATCTTCTGATTTAAAAAAATGATGAATGGGATAAATTGATATAACTCCTAAAATTGTTAAGGCAAAACTAATCATAACTTTTTTTGAAATGTTCACTTAACTACAACCTCTTTCTTTATCCTCTCGATGAGTACTGGAATCCTCGGACGCAGTTAATCATTTGCCTATTTGAGGAATATATCAATCTTTTACTCGGTTATGTTCTTTATCCACAGGAATCAGATGCTTAAGTATTAGAGGAACTCGATAAGAAATGAAAATACCATACGTGTTAACTACATAATGGTCTGGCAAATTCGTCTGGTGTATAAGTAGAATGTGCATGTCTGACAAAGTATATGGTTGTCATTCAGTAATCTCTTTTTTTAAATAGGCATTTTTTTCGTCTTTGTTCACATACGATTTCCAGCCTCATCATCAGCTTTAGAATGATGGTTTAGCTGCAAATATTCATGTCGCAACAACCCATAAACAACATGATCGACGTAACGGTCATACAACCATTCCGCATCTCGAATGATCCCTTCTTCCTTAAAGCCGAATCGTTCCGGAAGTGCCCGACTCTTCCGATTTTCTGTTGCTACTCGAATCTCAATCTTATTTAATTTCAAATCTCGGAACCCATATTTAATGACGCTCTCGAGCGCTCGACTCATGATGCCTTTCCCTTGAAACTCTTGTCCGAGCCAATATCCGATTGTGCCACATTGGATACCACCATCGATTTCGTTAAATCCAATAGTTCCAGCAAGTTCACCTTTATATATCAAAGCGAACGACTTCGGGCGCCCGCCCGTTTCAATCAATCCTTTGATTCGGCCCTCTATGTTCCGCTTCGAATCTTCCACTGTCTCAATATAGTCGAGCCAACCAAGCCATTCTCGCAAATAAGACTTCGATGCAATCGTCAGCTTGAATAGTGCATCCGCATCGTCTGTGTTGAACATTCTTAGAGATATATTATCATTTATGTTGTATTCAAGCATTTTAATCCATCCTTAGCATTTATTTTTCGTTTTCTTTTTAGTGAAAGGACGTCTATCGTCTGAAATAAAAGAACATGTAAGCGGCCAACGCTCTTCTGATCGATACTCATCTTTAAATGACCCTTACCCTTAAAGAATGACACGAACTGTAGCGATTCATATCGTATACTAAAAGAAACACATGATCGGAGTGATTCTCATGTCGAAGCTTTCACACGAAGAAACCCTCGAATTACTTAATACCCTCGAGTCTCGTTTCACTGAAAACGTTGAACGTCATTCTGACGTCGTCTGGTCAGACATATTGGAGCGTATTCAAATTGATCAGGATAAGTTGACCTCACTCGCCTTGATGGAAGAGACCGGCGGAGAACCAGACGTGATTCGTCTCCCTAACGGAGACCTCGCTTTTTGCGACTGTTCAGCCGAGAGTCCGAGCGGTCGACGAAGTCTCTGTTATGACGATCCAGCTCTTGAGGCACGTAAAAAGAATAAGCCTGCCGGAAGCGCGCTCGCCTTATCTGAACAGATGGGAATCAGCCTTCTCGATGAGGCAACGTACCGACACTTACAAACGCTCGGTGCATTCGACTTGAAGACGTCGAGTTGGATTCAGACACCGGATGTGATACGTCAAAAAGGTGGCGCCCTGTTTTGCGACCGTCGTTATGATCACATCTTCGTCTACCATAACGGTGCAGATTCTTATTATGCCGCTCGAGGATTTAGAGGGATACTCATGATTTAAGCAAGGCATTGCGCTTTGCTTTTTTATTGCAAAAACCAACTCAAGACTTTTGGAATATAGATGATAAAAAATAAACTGACAGGAATCACTGCGAAAAGCCTTAATATCCACGTATATTTTCCCTTGAACTTCCTGAAGTAGAAAAACAATGCACCAAACACAATCGCATTTGCTGTCAAATTTGGTTCTTCTATCTTGTTCTCCATCCATTGCATGAAAAAGACCTTCCATCCAGGAAAGGGTTCGAGGGCGAACGACTCACTGAAACTTGGGGTAAGGTTGTATTTCAGCCTCACAACCCAGGCTCCTATATAGACAGAGATGAATAAGAGCGCGTAGCACATCAGTGCAACGTTCCACAATTTCTCTTTCCAACCCTCACTCCGTCGGTGCTCTATCTGAATATACTCGATTTCACGAACAAATCCATCAAAAAACTGCAGACAGATCGTCTGCAGTCCGCGTTTATGCGTGTAATGTCACATTCAACTCTTCTGCGACCGTTTTGAACGCTTCGAGTGCCCGTTCGAGGTCATCTTGCGTATGTTCCGCAGTGACGATCGTCCGGATGCGTGCTTTCCCGCGCTCGACCGTCGGGAAGGCGATACTCTGTGCGAATACGCCATGCTCTTTCAACTTGTCCGAGAATGTATGCGCAAGCGTCTCTTCGCCGAGCATGACCGGTGTGATCGGTGTCGTCGCATGTCCGATATCGAAACCGAGGTCACGTAAACCGTTCTTGAAGAACTCGGTGTTCGCCCATAGCTTGTCGAACAGCTCTTCTTCCTCTTTCATGACACGGATCGCTTCACGGTTCGCCGCTACGACTGCCGGTGGATGTGATGTCGAGAAGAGGAACGGACGACCTTTGTGGATCAAGTAATCGCGTACGTCTTGTGAGCAGGCGACATACCCGCCTAAGACCCCGATTGCTTTTGAAAGCGTCCCTACCTGTAACGTGACGCGGCCGTCTAAACCGAAGTGGTTGACCGTTCCGCGACCGTTCTTCCCGAGAACGCCGGATGCGTGCGCATCATCGACCATGACCGCAGCGTCATACTTCTCGGCGAGTTCGACGATGGCCGGAAGCGGTGCGATGTTCCCATCCATCGAGAACACACCGTCCGTCACGACAAGACGTGTGCGATAATCTTGTGTCTCTTTCAACGCCTTCTCCAAATCTTCGAGGTCGACGTGCTTATAGATGCGACGTGCCGCTTTCGTGAGACGAATCCCATCGATGATTGACGCATGGTTGAGGGCGTCACTGATGACGACATCTTCCGGTCCGAGCAGTGCAGACAATACCCCGAGGTTCGTCGCGAATCCTGATTGGAAGACGAGTGAGGCCTCCGTATGTTTGAACTCGGCGAGCTCACGCTCGAACGCTTCGTGCATCTCGAACGTCCCGGCAATCGTCCGGACCGACCCTGTTCCTGCCCCGTACTCTTCGGCCGCTTCAATCGCTGCCTGTTTCAGGCGCGGGTGGTTCGCAAGTCCGAGATAGTTGTTTGATGACAGCTGGACGAGCGACTTCCCATCGATTGTCACTTCATTCCCTTGTGCCGATTCGAGCGGGACGAGCTTACGGAACGTCCCCTGTTCTTTCATCTCATTGATTGCTTCTGTAATATGTTCAAATGCCATGCTATTTCCCCCTTTATGGTATTAAGACGACCTTTCCACATTTCCCTGCCCGCATGAGTTCGAACCCTTTTTCGAACTCTTCGAGCTTGAAGACGTGCGTGATGATCGGTTCAACGTTCAACTGACCCGTCGCAAGCATCGTCGAGACTTGGCTCCACGTCTCATACATCTTACGTCCTGTAATTCCTTGGACGCGGACCCCTTTAAAGACGACGTCCCGCGTCAGGTCGATGGCGACCGGACGAGCCGGGAGTGACAAGACGTTGACGTCCCCACCTGCCGTGACCATCTTGAACGCCTGATCGATCGCAACCGGGTGTCCGCTCATCTCGCAGACAACGTCGATTCCGTCTCCGTTTGATTCGCGCTCAATCAACTCGAGCGGATTCTCTTCTAAACTGTTGATGACGACATCTGCCCCCATCTCTTCGGCGAGTTTTAAACGATATGGATTGACGTCAATCGCATAGACACGACTCGCCCCTGCTGCTTTGGCGACACCGACCGCCATGAGTCCGATTGGGCCACAACCGACGATGGCGACCGATTTGGCTGACACATCACTCGCGAGCACCGTATGGACCGCATTCCCGAGTGGTTCTTGAATCGAAGCGAGTTTCGCCGGCATCGTCACCGGGTTCACCCATAGATTTTCTTCAGGCATGACGACATATTCTGCGAAACATCCTTGCGTGTCCACACCGATGATTTTTGTGTTTTTACAGATGTGGTACTGACCGCGCAAACATTGTTTACACTGATGGCAGACGATATGCGTCTCAGCGGATACCATCTGTCCGACCTTGATTCGTTTCGTCCCTTCGCCGAGCGCAACGACCTCCCCCGAAAACTCATGACCGAATACGTATGGTGGCTTGACGCGGCTCTGTGACCACTCATCCCACTCATAGATGTGGACATCGGTCCCACAAATCGATGTCGCTCTCACTTGAATGAGCACTTCCCCTGGTCCTGGTGTCGGAACCGGTACATCGACCAGTTTTGCCCCAAAACCGGCCGTGTGTTTTTGAATCGCTTTCATTACTGGTGTCGTTGTTTCCTTTTCTTTGGTTGACACGAGCTGTTCCATTGAAAACGTCCCCCTCTTGTCTCTTAATAATCGAACGATACGTTCCTTATCATCTTGTCATAAAATGAAGAAACTGAGAAGACGGAACGTCCGATTTCCATAAAAAAAGAGGAGCCATCCGCGCCGATGGCTCCTCCTCGCAAGAATAGGACCTATGTCCCGACCGCTCATCGTGGCTCAATGATGAGCTTGATGGCAGTACGTTCCTCTCCGTCAATCATAATATCAGTAAAGGCCGGAATGCAAATCAAATCGAGACCACTTGGCGCGACGAAGCCTCGGGCGATCGCGACGGCTTTGACGGATTGATTCAGCGCACCCGCCCCGATCGCTTGTATCTCACATGTTCCTTTTTCACGTAGCACACCCGCTAAAGCACCCGCAACGGAGTTAGGGTTCGATTTTGCCGAAACTTTGAGTACGTCCATTCTTGTTTCCCCCTCGGGTAGGTTGTTCAATCAAACCAAACGGTCTGATCATCTAGGTGTATTCGTTCGATTTTTGTAGCACGTTTCGTCTGATCGTCAATTGTAATGAAAACTCCATTAAGTTGTTCCCGTCCCTCGGCAACTTCAAACCGAACTGGGAGTTGTGTCATAAATTTTTTCAACACGACGGACGCATCCATACCGAGCACCCCGTCTAGTGGGCCGGTCATTCCGACGTCGGTAATATAAGCGGTCCCGTTCGAGAGGATGCGTTCGTCCGCCGTCTGCACATGTGTATGTGTCCCGACGACGGCTTGAGCACGACCGTCGAGATGATAGCCCATGGCAATCTTCTCGCTCGTCGCCTCGGCATGAACATCGACAAAAATGGCATCGACCTCATCCCGTACTTCTTCGACGAGACGGTCGACGGTGCGGAACGGACAATCGAGGGACGGCAAGAAGACGTTCCCCATGACGTTGATGACGGCCAATTTCTTTCCGTTTTGCTTCAACTTCATCATCCCGACCCCAGGTGTTCCGTCCGGATAATTGGCCGGGCGGACGATCCGGTCAGCATCATCAATCCAGTCAAAGATGTCACGGTTGTCCCACGTGTGATTCCCCATCGTCACGCCATGAAAGCCGAGCTCCAAAAACTGTTGGTAAATCTTTTTCGTGAGACCACGACCGTTCGCCGCGTTCTCACCATTGACGAGCATGAACGTCGGGTTGTATTTGTCTTTCAATCGACCGATTTGATTACTTAATATATCACGGCCAGGCTTCCCGACCACATCACCGATAAATAAAATTTTCATATAAAGTCCTCCCTCAAACAGAAAAAGCGGAGAAATTCTCCGCTTCGTTTACTTCGCATAATCGACGGAACGTGTTTCACGAATGACCGTCACTTTAATTTGTCCAGGATAATCGAGTTCGTCCTCAATCCGTTTACAAATATCTCGCGCCATCTTGCCGGCGACGACATCGTCGACGACGTCAGGGCGAACGATGATTCGGACTTCACGTCCCGCTTGAATCGCATACGATTTCTCGACACCTTCAAACGACTCACAGATTGACTCGAGTCGTTCGAGACGACGAATGTAGCTTTCTAGCGTCTCTTGACGAGCTCCCGGACGCGCAGCTGACAAGGCGTCGGCCGCTGCGACAAGTACCGCAATCGTCGATGTCGCTTCGACGTCCCCGTGGTGGGAAGCGATCGAGTTGATGACGACCGGATGTTCTTTGTACTTCGTCGCGAGTTCCACACCGATCTCGACGTGACTCCCTTCGACTTCGTGGTCAATCGCTTTTCCGATATCGTGTAAGAGCCCGGCCCGTTTCGCGAGCGTGACGTCTTCCCCGAGTTCGGCTGCCATCATCCCAGCAAGGTGAGCCACCTCGACCGAGTGAGACAAGACGTTCTGGCCATAGCTCGTACGATAGCGCATGCGACCGAGTGTTTTGACGAGGTCTGGATGGAGTCCATGAATCCCGGCTTCGAACGTCGCTTCTTCTCCGTATTCACGAATACGTTCATCCACTTCCCGACGAGATTTCTCGACCATCTCTTCAATTCGAGCCGGATGAATCCGACCGTCTTGAACGAGCTTTTCAAGCGTCATCTTCGCGATTTCACGGCGAACCGGGTCAAATCCTGACAGGATGACCGCTTCTGGCGTGTCATCGATGATGAGGTCGATCCCAGTCAGCGTCTCGAGCGTTCGGATGTTACGACCTTCACGCCCGATGATGCGACCTTTCATCTCATCACTCGGTAAGTTGACGACGGATACCGTCGTCTCGGCAACATGTTCAGCAGCATATCGTTGCATCGTGAGAGATAAGAGGTGTTTCGCTTTTTTATCCGCTTCTTGTTTTGCTTTTTGCTCGATTTCTTTTTGAAGGAGAGCAGCATCGTGAAGCGCTTCCTGCTTCGCTTCGTCCATGATGATGGTACGTGCTTCGTCTTTCGAGAGGGATGCCACGCGTACAAGTTCTTGGCGTGCCTCTTCGTATAACTCCTCCACTTTGCCTTCGAGCATTTCTGCTTCACGCTTGCGTTTTTCGAGTCCTCGTTCCTGTTCATCTAGCGAGTCCTCTTTCCGCTCAAGCATGTCTGCTTTGCGGTCGAGAAGCTCTTCTTTTTGAACGAGGCGATTCTCTTTCACTTTCTGTTCTTCGCGACGTTCACGGAGTTCCTGTTCCGTCTCATTACGAAGTTGAATCATCTCTTCTTTTACTTCAAGCCGTGCTTCTTTTTGCATCGCTTCCGATTGTTGTTTTGCTTGCTCTACAATCTTGGTCGCTTCCGTCTCGGCACCTTGAATCTTCGCTTCGGCGATCGATTTACGCACAAAAAAACCTGCAACAAAAGCTATCGGCAAAAGGAGGATCAGAATAAGCCAGTATAGCCATTCCATCATGTTCACCTCCCTTTCGCAAGGTTATTTTATTTTTTTAATAAGTGAGATACACAGGCAAGCCTGCGCATAACTTTATTGTACTTATTTAAGAGGGAGAATGCAATGCGCGGACAGGATAGAACTACCAATTGCCTAAAAAATTATACTAAAAAAATCTCACTCGGACGATTCCGAGTGAGACGAGTTGATTATTCGTCTTCGAGAAGCGAGAGGACTTCGTCGTCTTCTCCTTCGACCGTGACGGTTTTTTCTCCGTTCAAGCCGTAGTGGTCACGAATTTGTTGTTCCACTTCAGCCGCAATCGCAGGATTCTCTTTCATGTATTGTTTGGCGTTTTCACGACCTTGACCGAGACGCTCTTCATTGAACGAGTACCAAGCTCCGCTCTTTTGAACGATATCAAGGTCTGCACCGATATCGATGAGCTCTCCTTCACGTGAGATTCCCTCACCGTACATGATGTCGACTTCCGCCGTCTTGAACGGTGGGGCGATCTTGTTTTTTACGATCTTGATCTTCGTACGGTTCCCGACCATGTCTTGACCTTGTTTGAGCGTCTCCGCACGACGAACTTCAAGACGTACAGAAGAGTAGAACTTGAGGGCGCGACCACCAGGTGTCGTTTCTGGGTTACCGAACATGATTCCAATCTTCTCACGAATTTGGTTGATAAAGATGACGATCGTCTTCGACTTGTTCGTCGCACCAGACAACTTACGAAGTGCCTGAGACATCAATCGAGCTTGGAGACCAACGTGTGAATCGCCCATCTCTCCTTCAATCTCAGCTTTTGGAACGAGTGCCGCAACCGAGTCGACGACGAGGATATCGACCGCACCAGAGCGAACGAGCGCTTCGGCGATCTCGAGTGCCTGTTCCCCCGTGTCCGGTTGGGAAAGGAGCAACTCATCGATGTTGACGCCAAGGTTTTTAGCGTATTTCGGGTCGAGCGCGTGCTCAGCGTCGACGAACGCTGCTTGACCGCCACGTTTTTGAACTTCCGCAATCGCATGGAGGGCGACAGTCGTCTTACCTGAAGATTCCGGTCCATACACTTCAATGACACGACCGCGAGGGTATCCGCCCGCTCCGAGCGCGACATCGAGGGCGATTGACCCTGAAGGGATGACCGATACTTGTTGTTCTGTATTTTCACCAAGGCGCATAATCGAGCCTTTACCGAATTGTTTTTCAATCTGGCGCAATGCCATTTCTAACGCTTGTTTACGATCACTCATAGGTAAATGAGCCTCCTTTAATTGATACTTTCATTATACGTGAACAGACTTTGATACACAAGTTTTTTACGAACATTTATTCGCCTTTTTAATTCGTTGGCTGAGTTGCCATAATCCATCTTTTGCTGCTCGCATACGGATGACGTCACGTTCCTGATGGGGATACGTACGCTCGATGACCTCGATTCCCGAGGGCGTCTTTACCCCGATAAAGACCGTTCCGACAGGACGTCCAGAATTCGATGTCGGTCCGGCTTCGCCCGTGAATGAGAGCGCATAGTCGGCTCTCGTTTCGCGAGCCACTCCATCGACCATCTCATAGGCAACTTCTTTTGAGACGACTGAGTGCTGTTCAATTGTATCAAGAGAGACGCTCAAATACCTATTTTTTAGCTCATCCGAATAGGTTACGACACCCCCTAAAAAAACGGCTGACGCACCTGGTGTCGACGTGATCATCGATTGGACCTCACCACCTGTCAAGGATTCGGCAACAGCGAGCGTTCTCCCCTCGCGCTTTAACAACCGAATCAAGTTCGAGGCAATCGTCTCATCGTCTGACCCGAAGTAAAATAAACCGACCCGTTTCAAAATTTCAGTCTTCACGTCTTGAATCATCTCTCGTGCGGTCGACTCGTTCGTTGACCGGGCCGTGACCCGGAGTCTCGCCTCACCCGTCTCGGCATAAGGGGCAACGGTCGGGTTTGAGCCGTTCAGTAAGTCTTTCACGGCATCATCGAGAGCAGATTCTCCAATCTCATAAAACCGTAGCGATTCCGAAACGAGCGTGGCACCCGACAGTTTCTTTGGAAACGTCGCTTTGACAAGTGCTCTCATCTCACTCGGTACACCGGGTAAGAGCATCCATGACGTCTCCCCGGAGATCCACATCCCAGGAGCGAGACCGACCGGGTTTTGAAGCACATCGGACCCGTATAAGACATCTGCTTGCTTTGCATCTCCCTCATTCATCGGGCGGTCTCGGGAGACGAGGAATCGTTGAATCGTCTTATACGCTTCTTCATCCCGTACTATCGGACGTTCGAGTAAGTCGGAAAGGACTGTCTTCGTGACATCATCCGCTGTCGGCCCGAGTCCTCCTGTGACGATCACGAGGTCTGAACGTCGACGAGCGATTTCAAACGTTTCGCGCATCCGAATCGCGTTGTCCCCGACGACTTGATGATACAGGACCGAGACACCGTATTTCGACAGCTGTTCTGATATGTAACTCGCATTCGTATTGACGATTTCCCCTAAGAGCAACTCGCTTCCTACCGCAATGATTTCGGCTCGTTTCATCTCTTTTCCTCCTCGCCTTCAAAAAAAAGACGAGCTAGGTCAACCAACTCGTCTCTGTCGACTTACATCGACTTTACAATAATCTTGTAGTTTTGCGCGAAATACTCGGCACCCGAATAAATCGTCAATGCAAGTGCCAACCACATCGCCCACTCGCCAAACGGAATCCCGACATAGCTGAAAATCGGGTTACCGAACAATAAGAAGATGATGGCAAAGAGTTGCACCCATGTCTTCGCTTTTCCAGACTTTCCGGCCGCAACGACAATCCCTTCATCCGCAGCGACGAGACGTAAGCCGGTGACAGCAAATTCACGTGATAAAATCACGACGACGACCCAAGCCGCGACGAGGTCCATCTCGACGAGCAACACGAGTGCTGCCGTCACGAGCAGTTTGTCTGCGAGCGGGTCCATGAACTTACCAAAGTTCGTAACGAGGTTGTGCTTACGTGCCAAGTGACCGTCCAACCAGTCCGTGATGGCCGCAATGGTAAAAATCACACCTGCAATGAATTGGTGAAGTGGGATATCAGCACCTAAAAAGGCGATATTGCCCCAATCAAAATCAACAGCGAGCAAGACGACGAATACGGGGATCAGCACCACGCGTAGCATCGTCAATCGGTTAGGTAGGTTCATATAGAACGCCTCCTCTTAGAAGGAGAGTCGATTTATTCTTCGTCGACTCTCTTTACAAAAATATTTTGTGTGACCGGAGACTCTTGAAGTTCGAGTTCACGACCGTTGACGACGATTCTTTCAACGCCTGCGATGAGACCGATTCGAATACGAAGCGTGTCCGTCTCAGCGTCTTCAATGACAATCGGATTTTGTTTCGACTGGTTCGGATATTCAGGAGCAAGGAAAGCCCCTTCTAACGATGTATCACGAACACCTACATATGAGGCTGGCGATTCTTTCACATAAATCTCGGTCGACAGTTTCTCGCTCGTCGCCAGTTCATAAGTAATGTCAGCCCCGTTTGTTTCCGTGACCGCAATCGGACCAGATTCCGCTGGCGGTTCTTCCTCTACAGGTTCTTCTGAAGCCGAGTCTTCCTCAGTCGGCTCATCAGCCGGGACATCCTCGTTCTGGTCAACCGTGACCCCTGAACTCGGTGGCTCGGCGGGACTTGCATCCTGTTCGCCGAAGTCAATACTTCTCACCGCAAAATAGACCGCGGTGATGAGTAAGAAGACAGTAAGTGCGAGTAACACTTTCGGAACCCATCTTGAGACCCGATTCGTCGACTCGGAGGCTTTAGAGTATGTTTTTTTCCGAGAGAGTTGAACGGATGGCTGTGCCTCGATTTTCGGCAAATCCTTTGCGTACGTCTCATAAAGCTCGTCAACATCAAGACCGAGTGACTCCGCGTACGTTTTGATGAACGCCCGTGCATAGAAAGAGCCAGGGAGATTTTTGTAATCACCTTCCTCGATCGCGATGATATAGCGCTTTTGAATCTTCGTCGTCTGTTGGATTTGGTCGAGCGTCAATCCGCTCTCCTCACGCTTTTGTTTCAAAAAAGTCCCTAGTTCTGTCACAGGGGTCCACACCTTCCATTCACATAATTATTCAAACCATTCTGACTCTCGATGCGTTTCTTGTGGGATGATGATCTCTTCATCCGGGTTATTTCTCAACTCAATAATATAATCAAAGTCTTCATACACGCAATCCGTGTTTCGGACGTACAAATCAGGGTGCTCAATGACTTTCACAGCGGGTAACCGCATGACCTCACGAATGAGCTGACGATGTCGTTCATCCATCGTCCGAGTGGAGACCGCCCCATCGACTATGTAAACATGATCACCTTCACGCTCTTCTTCAAACAGTGAGGTCCGGACGGTCTGTTTCATCAATGTCGATGACAAGAATAACCATCGCTTATTCGCACAAACACTGGCAGCGACGATCGATTCGGTTTTTCCGACGCGCGGGTTTCCTCTTACACCAATCAGTAAGTGACGTTCTTCTTTCATCAATTCTGCGACGAAATCGACGAGAATCCCCAAGTCTTCCCGAACGAAACGGAACGTCTTCTTGTCATCGCTGTCATGATCAATATACCGGCCATGTCGGATCGCAATTCGGTCCCGAAGTTTCGGGCGGCGCAACTTGATGACCGCGATGGCTTCCATTCGCTTCAAGATATGCTCGAGTCGATGAACGTGGTCAGCTGCCGGGGCTTTCAGTAGCATCCCGCGCCGCTGCAGGTCGACTCCGTTGATTGTGACGATGGAGATTTGAAGCATCCCCATGAGTGACGCGATGTCCCCAAGGATACCGGGACGATTCTGGCACAGTTCATATTCGAGATACCACTCTTCGAATGCATGTTTCATCCCCAACCATCCTTTCGGTCGAACTCGCTACCTAGCCTATTTTAAATTATTTTAGAAGAATTGAAAAGAACAGGTTTATACACGCCGATGGAATCATTGCCAACCGCCGTCGATGCGTACTACATTGCCCGTCATATATGAGGCATCAGGTGAGCACAAAAAGCGGATCGTCTTGGCCACGTCTTCCGTCACACCGAGACGCCCAAGAGGAATGTCATCCATCACGGATTGTTTCGACTCTTCTACCGTATCATTCATTGGCGTATCAATCCACCCCGGTGTCACCGCATTGATTCGGACATGGAACGGTCCTGCCTCGCGGGCAAACGCTTTGACGAATCCGAGCTGCGCCGCTTTGACGGTCGAATAAAATACTTCAGCGGCCGCTCCGACCTCCCCCCATACGCTAGATACGATCACGATATCCAACGGCAGTTCATATGGTTTGGTTGCCACGATGGACTGGATGAGACGAACCATGGCCCGCACGTGCACCTCATAAAGCCGATCGAGCTCGTCGATGGCTTGGTCGACGACGAGACCGTGTAGCGCGTGACCAGCCACATACACGATCCGGTCAACGTTCGGGATTTCATTGACCCACCGCTCGACCGCTTCACGGTCTGACAGGTCACAAGTCACTATCTCTGCTTTAAGACCTTCTGAATCAATCAGATGACGAAGTCTATGACGCCCTTCGAACGCATGCATGATTAACTCATCCTCACGAAAAGCGAGCGAGACGGCACGTCCAATTGCACCGCTCGCTCCAACAATTAACGTCTTCATGGTTTTCTTACGATGCACACCGTCCGTTGATCATGACGGAACAAACGCTCGTATGATTCGTACAGTTCATCTAGAGTGATCGCATCGATCAGATCTGGGATGTCAAACAAGTTCCCGCCATTCAGTGCATAGCGTGAGAACTGATTGGCGATAAACTCTGGTGAGTTCAGCGCTTTTAAAAATTGCCCCTGCATCATCCGCTTCTTACGATCGAGCGTTTCTTGACCGAGGTGAAGTGGTCGCTCCAACGCACTTGTGACACGCTCGACAAAGGCATCCACTTGGGGCGTCTCCATCGACAATGCGGCAAAGGCAAACGTTTCTTCTGACGTATAGTCAAACGAGAACGCATCGTCAATCAACCCTTCGGCGTACAGTTCCGTATAGAGTGGGGCCGTCGTATCGAAGAGGGCGTGCATGAGCAATTCGACCGTCAGTTCTTGTTTGAGCCCCACCTCTCCTGCTTGCGGGACATCCTTATAGCCAATCATCACTTTCGGGACAGAGACGTCCATCTCGATGACGCGCTCCGCCAGTCGAACTGCGACCGGCTCGTCAATCGCTTCGCGGGCACGTAACGTTGGTTCTTCAAATGATTTGGACGATTGATTATCCCGAATGAGTTCCATCATGTCATCCGGCTCGATGTTCCCGACGACGAATAACGCCATGTTGCTCGGGTGATAGAATGCTTGATGACAGACGTACAGGTCTTCAGCCGTAATCTCCGAAATCGACTCGATCGTACCGGCGATATCGATTTTGACAGGATGTGTGTCGTACATCGCTTCAATTAGTCCAAAGAAAAGTCGCCACCCCGGGTTGTCTTGATACATTTGAATCTCTTGTCCGATGATGCCTTTTTCTTTCTCTACCGACTCTTTCGTGAAGTATGGCGTCTGAACGAAGTCGAGTAGCGTATTTACGTTCTCGCGGACGTTCGATGTGGCACCGAACAGATAAGCCGTCCGTGTGAAGGACGTGAAGGCGTTCGCTGAAGCCCCTTGGCGACCGAACTTTTGGAAGATATCGCCTTCCTCTTTCTCAAACATCTTATGCTCTAGAAAGTGAGCGATACCATCGGGCACTTCTACCCAGTCTTCTAGTTTGAAGCGACGGTCTATCGAACCGTATTTCGTCGTGAACGTCGCGAACGTTTTTTCATAACCGGTTTTCTTTAACAAGTACACGGAGAGGCCATTGTCGAGAATGTGGTGATGTAATGTCTCTCCGACGTTAGGGAAATCTAGTTTCATCTTTCTCCTCCTTTCAGGCAATAGACCGCTTCGAGCTCCATTTCTTTTGCGAGCGCGACGATGTGTTCTCGCGTCGTATGATCGATGATTGCCATCTCTTCGTCTAACGAGAACGGACGAACGTCCGCCCCACTCATCCACGCGATCAGTTGACGCGGATTGTCTCCGAGTTGTCGACGTTGGTGGAATAGAAGTTCTTTCGTCTGTTGCAACGTCTCATCCTCAAAGTCCCCTGCCTGAATGGCTTTTAATTGATCCTCGATGATCTGTTCGGTCTTTTGCTGATTCGTCGAATCGATGCCGGCGTAGACGAACAATTTTCGGCTGAGCGAACTGAACTGTGAGGCGGCATAGTATGCGAGGCTCTCTTTCTCACGGACGTTCATGAACAGTTTCGAGTGAGGGAAGCCCCCGAACAAACCGTTCACGACCTGCATGCGAAGCGCATCTTCCGTCCGCGGGTCGACATCGAGAGAATAGGCAAGATGAAGTTTGCTTTGTTTGATGTCTTGATGCTCCTCTAAACGTTTGAACTCTCCTTTACTCGCTTCCGGTAAATGTCGTGGTCGACGTGCACCGAGCGATTCGAGCGGTTCAAATGCCTGTTCGACCTGCTCTCGACTGACGTCCCCGACGACATAAATGTCGACACGATCATCTTGAATCATCGATTGATAAGCATCATACAACGATTTCGGTGTGACCTGGTCGAGTTGTTCGAGCGTACCGAGCGACGGAATGGCGAGTTCTCCTCCGAGCATCTCTTGAAGGCGCTGTTGGGCGAACCGCATCTTGTCATCATAGACCGATTCGATGCGCTGGCGTTGTAGTCGGCGTTCCTGTTCGACGATGAGCGGTTGGAACGCCCCGTCATAGGCGTTAGGCCGAAGGAGGACGTCCTCAAGCAACTTGATTGCCTGACTGAGCACGCTCTCCCCGACAAGGTTGTCATTGACGACTTCAAGTTGAAACTGGATGACATGCTCTTTACCGATTTTTGATGCGCCGGCGTACAAGTTCGTGTCATACAACTCCTCTAGCGGTGTGTGAAATAATTCAATGGACGGATAGGTCGCCGTCGATTTTTCCATGATGAACGGGAGCAGTGCTCGTCCCGCTACCGTATCTTGCGTCAGTGGTGCGGCAAATGAGACGAGACAAGTCGTCGTTTTGAATTTTTTGGTCGGATAGACCGAGTAGTGCAATTGATGCTCGAACTGTTCGATTCCTTTCATGCGCCGATCACTCCTTTTTTCTTTTTGGTTGGAACACGGCAGCGCCGCGTGCATATTCTTGGTCAGGTACTTCCGCCACGACGTTCGCGTAGCGGGCGATTGTGAACAAATAATCACTCAAGCGGTTAAAGTAAGGCAATTGCCGATCGGCGACACCGAGTGCCGTCAAATCGCGCTCGACCCGACGGCAGACGGAACGGGCCACATGCAGGCTAGCCGCGGCCACACTACCTCCCGGAAGGATGAAGCGCACGAGTTCCGGGCAAGAAACCTCCCACTCATCCATCCATCGTTCAAGTTCCGTCACGATCGACAAGTCGACCGTTTTTGGTGGTGCCTCCGTATACATCAGTTCTGAGCCTAGGTCGAACAAGTCATGCTGTATCTTCGTCAGCTGTGCCCGAAGCGTCTCATCTTCTTGATGGGCGATGGCAAGTCCAATCTGACTGTTCAACTCATCGAGATGCCCCATCGCTTCGATTTGAGGATGGTGTTTGTCGACGCGACTACCGATCAATGATGTTTCACCCTTGTCGCCCGTTCGTGTATAACGTTTCATTCGACTCCCCCCTTAAAATGCCACAAATGGTGACTCGTTTGAGTCACCATCATGAGATGTGTGGTTGTTCAAATGGTAAATAAATGTCAAACGTCGTCCCGACACCGAGCGTGCTCGTCACGTCGACCGAACCGTGATGGGCGTCGATTACGTTTTTCACGATGGCAAGGCCGATTCCCGTACCCGTTTTCGAACCACTCGTTCGCGCCTTGTCCGCCTTATAGAATCGCTCGAACACGAATGGCAAATCTTCTTTCGGAATCCCGTGACCCGAGTCGATCAATCGAATCCGTATACCGTCGTCCTCTTCGGTCGCTTCGACCCGAATCTCGCCTGAGTCGGTATGGGCGATGGCGTTGCCGATCAAGTTCGTGAACACTTGTTCAAGTCGGTCGCCGTCTGCCTCAATCATTCGGTTCGGTACGTCCGTCTGTAAACGAATTTCTTTTTCAGATGCCATCTGATTGAACTTTCGCATGACACGAGGCAAGAACTCGCCGATATCAAACGAATGGAACTGCATCGTTTCTTTCCCCGACTCGATACGAGCCAAATCTAATAGGTCGTTGACGAGTCGGGCTAGGCGGAGGGATTCATCATAGATGATGGAGGCGAACTCTTTCGTCGCCTCATCACTTTCGGTCATCCCATCGATGATCGCCTCTGAATATCCTTGAAGGGTCACGAGCGGCGTCCGAAGCTCATGGCTCACATTCGCCACGAAATCCGTCCGCATCTTGTCGAGACGGTGACTTTCAGAAGTGTCCCGGATGACGACGACAGCACCTTCAAAATCATCCTCCCCGACGAGCGGCGTGACCGTCAGCGTATAGTACCGATCATCCTGTTTTACTTCAATCGTCTTCTCAGTCGCCCCCTCCATCACTTCCTCATAAAGCGACATGACGACATCGTGTGGTTGCCCCTCTTGAAGCAACGGACTGGCCTGCGGGTTCGTGACAATCACGTTCGCATGACGGTCGAGCGTGATGACGCCGTCCGCCATCGAGCGAAGGATGGAAGCGAGTTGCAATCGTTCGCGATCGAGCGCATCGACATACTTTGCGAGCTGACTGCTCATCGCATTGAAGGATGCGGCGAGCTCTCCGATCTCATCGCGAGTCTTCGTCTCCAGTCGTAAATCAAACTGTCCTTCCCCGGTCTTATTGACCGCATCCCGCATCGCCCGAAGCGGTGCCGTGATCCGTGTCGACAAGAAGAAGGCGAACACCGTCGTGACGATGATGGCCGAGGCGACGGTCCATAGTATGATCGTTCTTGCGCCGGCATTCGCACTTGATATCGCATCAAGCGGTTCGAAAAGGTAGAGCGTGTATTGACCCGACGATAACGAGAAGGTCGTCCGGTAAGCGAGGGCCGCTTGATCGTCAAACGATGAGAAGTTCCCGATTGCCGTCTCCCCGACCGCCTGATACGCTTCCCAATCCTGGCGCTCAAGCTCGACCATCAATCCGTCCACCTGACTCCCGAAGTTCGAACGAACCGCACCGTTCTCTAAAATATAGTTCGCTCCGTACACTTCGATGATTTGATCGATCGTCTGTGACGTGTCACCTTCATTTAACAGCACCGATTGGACCTGTCCGCCAAGCTTCGCGAGGTGTCCTCGTTCCTGGTCGATATGAAAGGAGTTAAAGAACTCGAGCATCAACACCGAGACGATGAACAAGATGACACTGACTAAAACGAGAATCGTCAGCCACAGTTTCGTGACGATGCTGTTTCGACGATTCATCATTCATTGGCAGCTTCGAACTTGTACCCGACACCCCATACGGTCGTGATCATATGAGCCGCATCAGGAGAGACACGGTTCAGCTTCTCACGAAGCCGTTTCACGTGCGTATCGACTGTTCGAAGGTCTCCAAAAAATTCGTAGTTCCATACTTCTTTTAACAACTGTTCACGAGAAAAGACTTTATCGACCTGTTTTGCGAGGAAGAATAACAATTCATACTCCTTCGGCGTGAGCGCGATTTCCTCGCCATCCACCGTGACACGATGCGCGTCATTGTCAATCGTCAAATGCGGGAAGACGATCAAGTCTTTCGACTTCTCGCTCGTCTGCATAAACTTCGTTGAGCCAGAGCGACGAAGAAGTGCCTTCACACGGAGCACGACTTCGCGTGGGCTGAACGGCTTGACGATGTAATCGTCCGCCCCGACCTCAAATCCTTGAACACGGTCAATCTCTTCGCCTTTTGCCGTCAACATGATGACCGGGGTCGCTTTCGTTTTTCGAAGTTCCGTGCATACCTCGACCCCATCCATCTTCGGCATCATCAAGTCGAGCAAGATGACGTCATATTCGTTCTCGAGGGCAAGCGCAAGCGCCTCCTCCCCATTGACCGCCTCTTCAATCACATATTGTTCCCGTTCTAAGTACATTTTCAAAAGTCGGCGAATTCTCTCCTCATCGTCGACCACTAAAATTTTCGTTTTTTCAGCCATACTTGAAACCCTCCTAAGACCCATTACGAGTAATTGCGAATGTTGCACAATTGTGAACATTCTACTCTCTGCCATAACTATACCACTCTATTATTTCGCTTCACAACGATGATTTGATGCTCAAAATGAAAAAGAAGTCACAATCGTGACTTCTTACGTGTCAAGCATATGAATGAAGACCGGCGATGACCAAGTTGACAAAGACGAGATTGAACATGATGACGGCAAAACCACCGACACACAACCATGCCGCTTTCGTGCCCGTCCAGCCGCGCTGGATTCGCATATGCAAGTAATAGATATAGATGAGCATCGTGATGAGGGCCCACACCTCTTTTGGATCCCAGCCCCAGAAACGGTTCCAGGCGATCTGTGCCCAAATCATCGCGAAGATGAGACCGCCGAGGATAAAGACAGGTAATCCGATTGCGACCGAGCGATAGCTGATTTCGTCAGCGAGGTCGAGGTCGACTTTTTTGGCAAGCGGCTGAAGCGCTTCGGCGACTCGTTTTCGCAAAATGACGAAGCGGAGCAACACGTAAAGGATCAATCCACCGATGATGGACCAAAGAAGCGTGTTCAGTTTGAGCGTATTGATCCAGTTCGGTAATTCAAGCGACAATCCGCCCGCACCGGACAAGAGTTGTGCACCTTCTGGGACGAATAAGATCGGCATGAGATATTCATACGTCTCACTTTGACCACGGTCATTCGTGAACTCGATGACCCCACCGGCACCCATCGCCTTAAAGAGCATCGAGACGAGGATGAAGCCGAGCGTGCACATGAGGACGAACATCGTCACCTCGAGCCAAGTTCTTGATTTAGACTGTTCTTTCATCGATGTCTCATTCAACAAGAAAATCAGACCCGATGCAAAACTGATGGCCAATATGCCTTGTCCAAGTGCGGCGGTCGTCACGTGGATTTTCAACCATACGCTATTCAACGCAGGGATGAGCGGTGCGACCTCGCTCGAGAACATCGCGGCGAAGGCGATCACGAGTAACGCCACAGGCATCGCAAACAAGCCGAGTACATCATTTTTGTAGATTCCATAAACGACGAGAAATCCGAGCACCATCATCATGCCAAAGAACGTCGTATATTCGTATAAGTTGGATACTGGTGCATAACCGACACCGATCCAGCGCATGATGAAATATGCCGTCTGAGCGACAAAACCGATGATCGCCAAAATAAAGGCATACTTCCCATAGGCAACACGGTTTACGTTTCGTTCTTTGCGCATGCCGCTCACGGCAATCGTAAAGAGCACCGTTGAGATTGAGTATAAGAAAAACGCGATGAACAGCATCCGGCTGCTCCATTCAATCCATTCCATCAAGATTCCCCTCTTTCATCAGTTGACCCGTCGTCCGACTTCGATGTGAATCTCGCCTGGTCTTCCCACATCGGTAAGTTTGTCTCGTCGAGTAACGGCGAGACCTCTCGGCGGAGTGAAGACGGGTTTTTGTTCGTAAAGCCTGCGACGAGCACATCGTCCTCATGACGACGAATCCAGACGCGACGATGCGGCCAGTACATGCCCATCACAATTCCAACCATGAAGATCGTACCACCTAAAAACAAGATCGGGTAAGTGGAATCGCTCTTCACACGGAGACCGCTCGTGCTCGCCATCTCGGTCCCGGCAAACTCTACTTCATAACGATTTTCTTCATCGGCGACATTCAGGCGGATCCCAATCAAGTTCGATTCGGTTTTACCTTCTGGCGATTCGACGTTGAAGAAGAAGGCCGGGTTCAGCGCACGTGGTGATTTCGTGTTCGGTTGACCATCCTTCACCTCAAAGTCAGGATACAAGTCTTTTAAGGTGACAGTGACACCGTCAAGTTCATACGACTTCTCTGGGTCGTCTAGGTCGACTTTGAACGGACCGTACTCATCACCGGTTTCTTTATCTGCCAACATGAACGACATCGACAAAAACTCTGGACGACTTGAATATTGCTCCTGATACACTTCGAATTTGTCGAACTTAAACGGGTGGTTGACTTTCGTCGAACCGACATCGACTTGTTCGAGTTGCGGCGATCCGTCCTCGTTCGTTCCCGTTTTTTTGAATAAGGTCAGTTCAGTCTCGTAGTTTTTCGGAACGGCCCCAGCTTTTTCGATGGCGGCGGCAAACTTCGCATCCTCTTCATTGTTTTCCGGGTCATACATCTCAAGGATGAACTGATCGTTCCTTAAGTAATATTCTCCATTCGTCGCTTCTAGCGACACGGTGTCGCCTTCGCGAATCCATTCCAACGTGTCCGTATGGAATGCCGGGAATACACGAAGCATCGCCCCGAGGAAGAAGATGACGAGACCGACATGGTTGACGTAAGGACCCCATCGTCCAAACCGATGCTTCTCCGCTAACAGGGCATCTCCTTCCCGCTTAACGCTATATCTTTTCTTTTTAAGCAAACGCTCCATCTCATCGATTTGAGCATCCGTCCCATTTCCCTGTCCGAAGAGGCGTTGTCCTTTCATGAAACGCTCGGTCCGTCGGATCGGTTGGTTTTTGAGTGCTTTATATAGCGGGACACCGCGATCAATCGATACGACGATAAGCGAGAGCGTCAACATGACGATCAAACTGATGTACCACCATGACGTGTATAAGTTATGGAATCCGAGGGCGTAATAAATCGACCCCGGTGTCCCGTATTCATCGAAGTAATACTGTTCTGGAGGTAACTGCTGTGGAATATACATTTCTTGAGGGAAAATCGTCCCGATTGCCGAACCGACAATGATCAGTGCAATCAACCACAACCCTACTTTGACCGACGCGAAAAAGTTCCATACCCGGTCAATGATCGATCTTGGACGACGCTTCGACCGTAAATCAGCGCCTTCGTATTTCATATCTAGCATGTGTGCGTCCCCCGTTCGCTTACAATGACTTCTCGGCTAACTCCATCAATTTTTCTTTCGTGAGCTCACCTTCATATTTCTCAATGACGTTCCCATCACGATCGATGACGAATGTGACAGGTAGGTTATAAATGCCATAAGCTTTCTCGACATCGTTTTTCGTATCCATCAAAATCGGATAGTCGAGCCCGACGCCTAGGTCGTTGATGAAGTTGTCGACGCGAAGTGGCGTCTCCCCGACGTTAACGGCCCAAAAATCGACGCCCATATCTTGAAGTGTCGCGTAATTCTCTTGCACGACTGGCATCTCTTTTTTACACGGTTCACAGAATGTGCCCCAGAAGTTGAGGAGCAGGCCTTCCCCTTTATAGTTGTCTCGTTCGTACAAAGTCGACCCGTCAAGCGTGACGAGTTTGAAGTTCGGCGCCTCATCCCCGGCACCGACACGTCCATCGTTACTCGCCTGGTCGAACAGTTGCATGACGGTGACCGCTCCGGCGAAGAGGACGACCGTCATAATCATCATCCGCCAAAAGGACCTCTTTTTCTTTTTTGCGACCGCTTGTTCCATCCGGTCGTCTTTCTGTTGATCTTTTGTCATCGTTTTCACACCATCCTTCAGTTGCTATTGTACTGAAAAAACATTAAAAACGCACATTAACAGACTTTTTTCATTTTTTTGTCACACAATCTCCACAATCAAAAAAATCATCCTGTTTCAGGACGATTTTTTGTTGTTATTTCTTCTTCTTTTTGCCTCGTGGTTTCGGTGGGACGGTCGGGTTCGCGAGTTCACGAAGCTTGCTGATTTCTTTGTGTGAAAGCTCACGCCAGTCGCCCGTGTTGAGACCGTCGAGCGTCAAAAATCCGAACTGCTCGCGCTTCAACTTGATGACTTCTGAACCGATTGCCTCGACCATGCGTCGGATTTGACGATTGTGTCCTTCCGAGATGACGATCTCAAGGATGGCCGTGTTCTTCTTCTGGTCCACTGATTTCATTTTCACCTTCGCGCTACCCGTTTTGAACCCGTCATCAAGTTCGACGCCAGACTCCAGCTGTTTGATCGCCAAGTAAGATGGGATGTTCTTCACTTTTGCCACGTATCGTTTTTGAATCTTATATTTCGGGTGTGTCATCATGTTCGAGAACTCGCCATCGTTCGTCAAGATGATGAGCCCTGTCGTATTGTAGTCAAGACGTCCGACCGGGAATACACGCGCCCCTGATGGTACGAGGTCGGTGATGACCTTCCGTCCTTTGTCGTCATCGACGGTCGATACATAGCCGCTCGGTTTATAGAGTAAGTAATATACATGTTCTTCTTGCTCGATTTTGACGCCATCGACTTCAATCTCTGACTTCGGTCCGACTTTTGTCCCGAGTTCACGGACGACTTTTCCGTTGACGCGTACACGTCCATCCAAAATCATTTCTTCCGCTTTACGACGCGAGGCAATCCCCGCTTGTGCGATTACTTTTTGCAAACGTTCCATAATAATTAATCCTTCTCCAATCTCTCTTCTTGCTTCGGTGATTCCTGACCGAAGAACAAATCGCCTTCATCCGTCAGTTCATCCTCAAATGTTAATGGTGGTAGTTCCTCGAGCGAATTGAATCCGAAGTGGTCAAGGAAGTGCTCTGTCGTACGATACAGTTTGGCACGACCAATCGTCTTCGTACGACCAGCCGATTCAATCAATCCTTTTGATAACAACGTATGGATGACCCGTTCGACTTTGACCCCGCGAATCTCTTCGATATCCGCCCGTGTGACCGGTTGTTTATAGGCGATGATGACGAGTGTCTCCATCGCGGCGCGAGAGAGTGCCTGTTCGGCCATCGTCCCGACATATTTTTGAATGTATGGGGACACGTCCGGAATTGTCACGAGCTTATAGACACCTGCCGATTCCATAAGCTGAAACGGCCGGTTCGATGTGCTGAACGATGCCTCTAGTTTACTGAGCTGTTCCCGCGCGGCAGCTTCTGAGATATCTAGCGTCTCGGCGAGCGCTCGCACTTCCATCCCTTCGTCTCCGACGACGAACAGCAATCCTTCGATAATCGTCTCATAAGACAGCAACCGCTTCATCCCCTTTCTTTGATCCTGCAATGAACGAGATTTGAATATCTTGGTCGAGTTGTTTCGTTTCGACGACCTTTAGCTTGATCAGCTCGAGGAGCGCCATAAACGTCACGACGAGATCAGAAACGTTCGGTCGTTCGACAAAGAAAGCGAAAAATGAGGTTTGTTGACTCGACGATACATGTTCATGAAGGCGCGTCATCTGTTCTTCAAGCGTCCGTTCTTCCCGCTTGATCGTCTTTTTGCGTCGCTCTTTCCAGCGTTTTCGTTCAATCATCTTCGAGTAGGCGTGAAGAAGATCCGAGAAGTTGAGTGGTCCGTCGTACTTCGACACCTCTTCTGACATGTACGTCGTCAAGTCTTCTCCCGGTCGCGTATACAGTTCAAGACGATGCTCTTCCTGTTCACGCATGAAGACGACCGCTTCTTTATAAGCTTTATATTCAATCAACTGACGGATGAGCCCCTCACGCGTCGGTTCTTCGCTGAAGTCTGGTACATCCTCATCCTCGACTAAAACCGGTGGTAGCAACTGCTTGCTCTTCAATTGGAGCAACGTCGCCGCCATGACCAAGTATTCACTGGCCACATCGAGTTCAAATTTTTGCATCGTGCGAATATAGCCGACATACTGGTCAGTGACTTCTGCCACGGATATGTCGACGATATCAATCTCCATTTTTCCGATCAAATGGAGCAACAGGTCGAGTGGACCTTCGAACGTATCGATTTTAACGTTATAGGCTTCCATAAAGACACCTGCCATTTTACATTTTTGCGCTTTAGTATAACATGTTTTATAACACCGTGGACACGAAAGGAGAAAATTGATTTATGACCCCTTTTATTCATTATACGTTGCTTTTTGAATGCCATGCCGATTATTTTGAATGTCATGAAGTATTGGAAGAGGCGTGGCAGGCAGACGGACGTCGTCATCACGGCTATGCGGCACTCATTCAATATGCCGTCATCCACTATCACCTCCGGCGCGACAATCTGATCGGTGCAAAAAAGAGTCTACGTCTCTTACGTCGAAAGATCGACGTTGCTACCCCATACTTGGATGAACTCGGTCTTGATGTCGACTCATTCATCGCACAGCTTGAGGAATGGCCGCTACGTGCGACGCTTCCGTTGCAATCAGACGTCCGTGAGAAAGTTGAATCTATGAAACCGACGTTTCCGGCGACGGACCTGTCGTTCGAGGAACTCATTCATAAGCATCTGCACCGTGACAGGAGTGAGGTCATCACGGAACGGGAGTCAGCGCTTCTAAAACGGCAACGTGCGAGAAGTTGATGCCAAGCTTCAAGAAGTCTCCTTTTCATAATCAATGATGATTTTTTAACTTCTTAAACGCCATCACCCAACTCTCGAGATCGCTCCGATCATGTAAATATTCAGAAGGGGTTTCAAGTAAATCCATGCCAACTATCGTTTGTAAGCAGGACCAAACCACCTCGTCAGAAGCTGTCCAATTAAAACCATCTATATTTTCATACTGTTCCATCCACTGATATGCCCAGTCAGAGATTTCTTCTCTCGTTCGTTCTTGCCTGAGCACTTGCTCCAATCGATTGATCAGTTCATCGATTGTTAATCGATTCATGAATCCACCTCATTTAACGTGTTATATGAATCCCCCCGTAACATGCAAAACCCCCGCAGTCCTGAAGATTGCGGGGGCTTTTGTCATCAGACGACCAATTGGTTCCATTTGTCCAATAAATCGCCTGTCTTGCCTGTACCGGTTAGCGTCAAATCAAGTGGAAGCACGTTTCTTACCTCATCAAGAAGCTCGTAAGAACGTTTCTCGCCACGGAATGAAGGCGACAAGGCGATATGGTCGATGACCATCGTCGTATCTTTTTGCTCCATACCAATGATGCCAACGAAGTCTTCACCGACTTTCCACAAATAGAGGAACTTCGACTCATCCTCGTCGTACAACCGGACGAGTTCAAGCAAGCTGAGCGGAGATTTGTCACTGCATGAGAATGCGAGTAGACCCATCGCCGTCTTTTCATAAGAACGTTTATATTTGACCAGCATCGCTGGGTTCACCACCTTTTGTCATTCAAGTTTCACGACGTGAACACGTGAGAGACATGGTACATTGTGCCATAACCCTCAGGCAAAATCAATTCTCGTCCCAAACCTTCACTTCAGCCATTTTTGTGCCTTGGCGAAGCTTGACGGCGTGCTCAAGTCCAGACGTCACTTGACCGAATACGGTGTGGACACCGTCCAAGTGTGGTTGTGGCTCGTGGACGATAAAGAACTGTGAAGATCCTGTGTTGCGTCCTGCGTGTGCCATCGAAAGTGAACCTGCTGCATGTTTGTGCGGGAACGACGTCGATGTCTCACACGGAATCGTGTAGCCAGCGCCACCCATCCCTGTTCCTTGTGGGCAACCACCTTGGCTGACGAAGCCAGGGATGACACGGTGGAACGTCAATCCGTTGTAAAATCCGCTGTTCGCGAGTTTCTCAAAGTTTTCGACCGTGATCGGTGCTTCACCGTGGAATAAATCAAACTCAATCATTTCACCATTCTCAAGTTTCATAGAACCTTTTTTCATGTCTCAAGCAACCCCTTTATTCGTATATGTATTCTGCTAGCTTACACTCACATTACCCATCTTATCAAAAAAACACGTCTGTCTCCACTTTTTTTGTGGAAACAGACGTTCTGCCTTACTGAATGACAGCGTGAACGAGTGGACGTGCTTCTGGTTCCGTCGCACCAATCGTATACGCGTGGTCTAAACGCTCGACAGCTGAAGACATGTCCTCGATGTTCGAACGAAGCACGGCGATCACATCACCTTCTTCAACGCGGTCACCGACTTTCTTCTCAAGCGTGATGCCTGCCGCGAAGTCGATTTTGTCCTCTTTCGTCGCACGACCTGCACCGAGAAGCATCGCTGCGACACCGACCTCGTCCGCAATGATTGACTCGACGTAGCCCGCCTCTTTCGCGACGAATGTCGTCTCGTAAGAAGCTTGTGGTAATTTAGTCACGTCATCGACGAGGGATGCGTCGCCACCTTGTGCTTCAACGAACTTGCGGAATACCTCGAGGGCCTGTCCGTCTGCGATTCGCTTCTCGAGGTCTGCATACGCTTCTTCGAAAGATGAGTAGAACTCACCGAGGACCGCCATGTGACCCGCGATTGTGAGAGCAATCGTTTTCAAGTCCTCTACTTCTTTACCAGAGAGAACTTCAATCGCCTCTTTCACTTCATTCGCATTCCCGATTTCAAACCCGAGAGGTTGGTCCATGTCCGTGATGACCGCGACCGTCTTACGACCAACGTTCTTGCCGATTGCGACCATCTCTTCAGCGAGTGCCTTCGCGTCATCGAATGACTTCATGAACGCCCCAGACCCCGTTTTGACATCGAGGACGATGCTGTCTGCCCCAGCCGCAATCTTCTTCGACATGATGGAGCTTGCGATGAGTGGAATCGACTCGACCGTAGCCGTCACGTCACGAAGCGCATAGAGACGCTTATCCGCAGGCGTCAAGTTCCCCGTCTGACCGATGATTGACATCTTGATATCGTTCACTTGTTTCGTGAACTGCTCTTCTGTCAGCTCGACGTCAAAACCAGAGAAGGACTCAAGCTTATCGATCGTTCCGCCCGTGTGACCGAGACCACGACCGCTCATCTTCGCGACCGGGATTCCGATTGATGCGACGAGTGGCGCCACGATCAAACTGATCTTATCACCGACTCCGCCCGTCGAGTGTTTGTCGACTTTCTTCCCTTCGATATTTGAAAGGTCGATCGTGTCACCTGACTTCACCATCTCCATCGTCAAAGCGGCCGTCTCGTTTTCAGTCATCCCATTAAAGTAGATGGCCATCGACAAAGCTGACATTTGATAGTCAGGAATCGACTCATTCGTGAATCCTTCGACCACGAAACGAATCTCCTCTTCGTTCAGTTCTCCACCGTTACGTTTTTTCAAAATCAAATCGACCATACGCATAGCGATCATCCTCCTAGAATTGTGTTATTTACATGCTTTTAATCGTGCCACGAACGAGCGAGAGGAAGTCTTGACGAACGCGTTCCGTCGTCTCGATGACTTCTTCATGGTTGAGTGGTTGATCTAAAATTCCTGCCGCCATATTCGATACGCATGAGATCCCGAGGACACGCATATCCGAGTGACGTGCGACGATGACTTCTGGGACAGTCGACATACCAACGACATCCCCACCGAGAAGGCGGGCCATCTTGACTTCAGCCGGTGTTTCATACGTCGGGCCCGTGTTTCCGAAATAAACACCCTTTTGTACAGAGAGTCCAAGGTCAGAAGCGACACGCTCTGTCAGTTTCACAAGTTCTTTATCGTACGCCTCTGACATGTCAGGGAAGCGCGTTCCAAACTCGCTCGCATTTTTCCCGATGAGCGGGCTCGTCCCGAAGAAGTTGATGTGATCCGTGATAATCATCAAGTCACCCGGGTTGAACGACTCGTTACATGCGCCGGCTGCATTCGTGACGATGAGCGTCTCGACGCCGATCAGTTTGAGAACACGGACAGGGAACGTCACTTGCTCCATCGAGTATCCCTCATAGAAGTGGAAGCGTCCCTGCATCGCGACGACGCGTTTTCCTTCAAGCTCTCCGAATACGAGCTGTCCGGCATGTCCTTCGACCGTCGAGACCGGGAAGTGTGGGATGTCCTCATAAGGAATTGCGACCGGATTTTCGATTTCGTCTGCGAGAACTCCAAGACCCGAGCCGAGAATGAGTCCGATTTCTGGTGTGTCACCCATACGCTCTTGTAAAAACGCTTTTGTTTCGTTCCAATTTACCATGATGATTGCCTCCTCAAATTTCGTTTAAGAAACTCTTTCCGTGTGCTGGTGCCGCAACACCGAAGTTGTCAGCGACCGTCGCGCCGATGTCTGCGAACGTACCACGAATCCCTAAATCGACCGCTTTCGCCCCGTCATGATGAACGATGAGCGGAACGTACTCACGCGTGTGGTCCGTACCGGCATGGACAGGGTCGTTTCCATGGTCCGCGGTGATGATGAGTAAGTCTTCTTCACGAAGACGCTCCATCACTTCAGGTAGACGTGCGTCGTACTCTTCAAGTGCGAGCGCATAGCCTTTCGGGTCACGACGATGACCGAACAAGGCGTCGAAGTCGACCAAGTTCAAGAAGCAAAGTCCCTCGAAGTCCTCCCCGAGCGAATCGACGAGTTTGTCCATCCCATCCATGTTCGACTTTGTGCGGACCGCCTTCGTCACGCCTTCCCCATCGTAAATGTCACTGATTTTCCCGAGTGCAATGACGTCTTTCCCAGCTTCCTCGAGTGTGTTCATGACCGTCTTACCGAACGGTTTGAGCGCATAGTCATGACGATTGGACGTACGGACCCAAGCACCTGGTGTTCCGATGAATGGGCGAGCGATGATCCGTCCGAGCATGTACGGGTCTTCACGCGTGATTTCACGCGCATATTCACAGATTCGATACAACTCATCGATTGGGACGATGTCCTCATGCGCAGCGATTTGAAGGACCGAGTCGGCAGATGTATAAACGATCAGGGCTCCCGTATTGACGTGCTCTTCACCGAGCTCGTCAAGAATCTCTGTACCTGATGCCGGTTTGTTTCCGATTACTTTGCGACCACTGAACTCTTCGAGTCGGTGAATCAAATCATCTGGAAACTCTTCAAAGACGCGAAACGGTGTGTCGATATGAAGACCCATGATCTCCCAATGACCCGTCATCGTATCCTTACCGGCTGAGATTTCTTCCATGCGACCATAAGCACTCGGTGCATCGGATACATCGATCCCTTGAATCGGTTTGATGTTTGAGAGTCCGAGTTTACCCATGTTCGGCATGTTCAATCCGTTATGTTCACGCGCGATATGCCCGAGCGTGTCGGCCCCTTTGTCACCGAATTGTTCGGCATCTGGTGCTTCACCGATACCGACCGAGTCCATGACGACCAAAAAAATACGTTTAAACTTCTTCACAAAAAATTCCTCCTTTTCGATGTCTAGGCACGAGGGTGATGCTTGCGATACACATCATGTAATCGAGATTTGTTGACGTGCGTATACACTTGTGTCGTCGCCAAATCCGCATGGCCGAGCATCTGTTGAATGGCGCGCAAATCTGCACCGTTCTCGAGCAAGTGTGTCGCAAAGGAATGACGGAGCACGTGAGGTGTGATCTCTTTGTCGATTCCAGCAAGTTTGGCTCGTCGTTTGATCATCTTCCAAAATCCTTGACGACTGAGCCGCCCGCCTCTGCCATTTAAAAAGAGCGCTTCGGTCTCCCTGCCACCGATCCCATTACGGGCTTGCTGGATATAGCGCTCGACAAACCCTTGGGCGACAGAAGAAACTGGAATGATTCTTGCGCGCTCGCCTTTCCCTTCACATTGTAGATACCCCAATTCGAACTGCAAATCATCCAAATCAAGACCTAAAAGTTCACTGACCCGCATCCCGGTCCCATATAGCAACTCAAGCATGGCCCGGTCTCGTAGTGAGAGCGGGTCCGACGTCGGGACGCTGTCTAAGAGACGCTCGACTTCCGCTTGTGACCAAGTATCAGGAAGCTGCTTTTCCGCCTTTGGTGTCTCCAAATAAAGGGATGGGTCGGTCGTCGTGACACCTGTCATTTTTAAATGATGATGAAACATACGGATCGAACTGACAGCTCGCCTCAATGAAGACGAGGCACGACCCGCCTGTGACAGCTCTTCAATATGTTTGACGATATGCGAACGCGTCACCTCGTTCCAATCCTTCACTCCAAGTTGGGTCAAGGTCGATGCGTACTGCGTCAAGTCGCTCGCATACGCCTGTCTTGTGTTCACGGACATCCGTTTTTCAACTGTCATATACTGAAGAAATGAATCGATATGCGAACGCATCATACCCTCCTCCTTCCTCGTTTCACCTGAATACGCTTACAGCATATCACTTATGTAAACTGTTGTGAAGATGTCTGACCTCATTTTTTTACAGATTTTTTGTGACAACTATTCGTGACGATTCGCCCCCGCGATTTCAATAAAAAAACCATCCTCATAAAAGGATGGTTCGCTCTGTCTTTTAACCGTTGATGACTGCTTTATGGCCTTCAAGTGTGACGCCCTTCGCTTGGCATACTTTACAGATGCCATGAAACGTCAGGCGATGGTCTTTAATCAAAAATTCATATTTGCTCTCGACTTTTTTCTCAACGTCAACGAGTAGGTCTTCCATGATCTCCTCGACCGAGCCGCATTCGACGCATACGAGATGGTGGTGCGAATGGTTCGCCCCTTCTGGACGCAGGTCAAAGCGTGCGACCCCGTCACCGAAGTTGACTTTATCGACGACACCGAGCTCGGTCAATAATTCAAGTGTCCGATACACGGTGGCGAGACCAATCTCTGGTGCGATGCTCTTGACGAGCATGAAGACGTTCTCGGCACTCAAATGGTCGCTCTCATTCTCAAGTAGAATACGTACCGTCGATTCACGTTGCGGTGTCAGTTTATATCCTTTGGCGCTCAATTGCTGTTTAATCCGTTCAATTCGCGTTTCCATAAGGCGCCCCCTCTTTACATAGTTCACTACTCAAAGCATACCGAAGTTTTACGGAAATTTCAATTTAAAATCATTACTATGTAAGTCTATCATAATCGGTTTTAGATTAGAATTATTTTAATCTGGACAATTGCCACCATTGAATCGCCATAATCGTCTTCGCATCCGTGATGACACCACGGTCCAATAAATCGACCGCCTCATCAAAAGAATAGCGCTTCACATTCAAAAATTCATCTTCATCTAAATTCATCTCGCCAGCTGATAACCCTTTTGCGACGAACACATCGACACGCTCGCTACAAAACCCTGGTGCCCCGTAGAATGAGAAGATTTTTTCGAGCGATTCCGCCGTATATCCTGTCTCTTCTGCCAACTCACGCTCGGCACTCGCTACCGGCTCCTCCCCTTTCTCAAGTTTACCGGCAGGAATCTCAAGCGACATCGATTCGAACGCTTTCCGATATTGCTCTACCATGACGATCTTGTCCGACTCATCGACGACGAGGACGGCGACCGCACCGTTATGATAGACGAGTTCACGCACAGACGTATTTCCGTTCGGAAGAGAGACGACATGCTTTTCCACATCGAAAATCTTACCTTCGTAGATGACTTCCCGCTCAATCGTTTTTTCTTCCATATGATTACTCCTCACTTTTCGATATACTCTGATTATGAGTGAAACCTACATTTCGAACAAGGAGGAATCTAGATGAGTGAGCTCGGACTCGGAACGATGACGATATTAAAACACGGAGAGAACGAGGCAAGAAATATCCTTGAGACAGCGATTCAGTCAGGGATTCGCCATATCGATACAGCGGACGTCTACGCGCGACATGAGGTCGAGCGTGTGATCGGAGAAACATTAGGTCAGGAACGAAAGAACCTCTTTCTAGCAAGCAAAGGCGGAAATGAACTGACTGAGGACGGGATGCGTTGGAATCCAATCCCATCCTATCTAGACGCGGCGTTAGAAGGGTCACTTGAACGATTGCAAACCGACTACTTGGATTTATATTATATTCACGGCGGTACGCTCGAAGACGACCTCGACGCCACGATTGAATGGGCGAAAAAACAAAAGCGCGACGGGCTCATCCGACGAATCGGACTCTCGTCGATTCGACCGAACGTGATCAAACACTGGGCCGCATCTGGAGCTCTCGATGTGCTCATGACACCGTATTCACTTCTCGACCGACGACCGGAGACGCTTGATGTGTCGATTCCAATCGTTGGACGCGGTGCTCTTGCGAAAGGATTACTAACGGATGAAGGGGCGACACGTCTCGGGGATAAAGGATTTGAGGCGTGGCGAAAAGAGGAACTCGCCAGTGAATTATCGATGATGCCTGAACCGGTTCAGGCGTATGCGCTCGAAGCCGCTAAACGGTTCTGTGACGTCGTCTTACCGGGCGCCTCATCAGTCAAGCAGTTGAACGAGACGATTCATGCGTTTGAGACTGAAGTCGATGAAGAAGTGCTTGATCGACTACTCGCCCGTCTGCCGATTCATCCTTATACAAAACACGTGACCTGAATCGCTCAGGTCACGTGTTTTTCATTTCGCATCTTAATCTGTTCAATCGCCCAATCTGCCCAGCCAGAATAGTTCTCCATCATTCGGATCGCATACTCGCTCGTCAATAAATAACCTAGCGTGTCCTCGTCTGATTGATGTTCTTTCTGAAACAAACGAATCTGTTGCGCGACCTGTTCATGATGTGCCTTCGTCTCCTCGATATATCGGACCGCTTCTTCAATCGGTAGCAATTGAAGCAAGCTGACACGCAATAGGTTCTCATCTTTCATTTTCGGTTGAAACGATGTCGGCTGACGCAGCCAATCGATCAACTCCTCACGCCCCCGGTCCGTGATCGAATAAATCTTCTTGTCTGGTAACTCTTGCTGTGACACGTGCTCCGCCGAGACGAGTGCGTCTTCTTCCATCTTCAACAGTTCCCGATAAATCTGTGTATGATGTGCGTTCCAAAAATGAATCATCTGCGCCTTGAACGTTGCGTTCAAAGCATACCCGGTCGCAGGCTGATGGGTCAATAACCCGAGCAATGCGTGACGTAACGCCATATCCATCACCTTTTCCTTCTGATGCTATTTTTTTTAGTGTATCACATTCCCATGTCGATTCTAGAATGCCAATCTGTTGACGACTCGTCGAAAACCCGACAAAATAGATAGAAGAAAGGAGAGTTGTCTATGCAACCGATTCATTCATCACAACAATTTGACGAAGCGACGAAACATCAAGGAATGGTGATCTTCACCACATCATGGTGCCCGGACTGTAAACGTTTGGACATGTACGTCGACGAGCTCGTCAAAGACTATCCTCAGTTTAACTGGCATGTCGTCGACCGCGACGAACTCCCAGAGCTATCTGATGCACAAGAAGTTCGCGGCATTCCTTCACTTCTCTACTATAAAGATGGGGAAAAACAAGAACACCTCCACTCGGCGAACGCCAAGACGGAGATGCAAATCCGTTCATTCCTCGATACGATTCAAGCATGACCTGATTCCTGTAGCCCATCCGGCTACAGGATTTTTTTGTACACGTCTCCTTCATTCTCGATTATACTGTAAGAAATAACCAGATGCGAAAGGAAAATCATCATGACGCATATACGCCTTTTCACTCTACTCTGTTTCACTATTTTAATGTTGGTCGGCTGCATACAACCATCCACGTCACCATCCACGCAACCTGATGACGAGACGGCTATCATAAAAAGTGCAGTTACCTATCTAGACAATAGGAAATGGCTACTATCCGATGAAAACGGGAGACAAGCTACGATTCAATCCATCACAGTTGATGATCGTTATGAACTATTTGATGCTCGTTTTGAAGGAACACGTGCCTGGCTCGTCACGTTTCCTCCTGATTCACAGCGCACGGTCGAGATTCCACAAGTACTCGTTGAATCAGAATCGAACGAAGTGATTGGCTATCTTACAAGCGAATGACGGTTTGAAACTCCGACTACTTGTATTGCCGAACATATCGCGAGTCAATCCAACGCTTCACATAGTAAGGAAGTCGTCCATGCCATGTGAACTGCCCGAATGTCAATAAGGCACGACCTGGTGTCGTCAACAAGATATTGACCGCTTCACGCGTCCGAAAAGGTCGTTTCGTTTCATTCAATAACCGTTTTGCAACATATCGTCCAGACCGAACGGCATCGACGCCACCACTCAGAGTGGAAGCCATATCTCCTGTCACATATATGTTCTTATATTGTCGATGACGAAGGGACTCGTCCGTCTCGATGAACGCGTCCGGCACGGCGAGCCCCGAGTCAGCCCACCACCTCACCGGGGCGACACCCGTAGCGTCGAGCTGAAATGCATCCCCCGATGAATCCTTCTTCTTTTTTACGACCGTGACGCCTGACTTCACTAATAAGCGCTCCATCTGTTTTTGTCGCCAGACCGGGACGTCCCGTAACATCTGACTCGCATACAGGGTCACTTTCTTCGTGCGGGCACAAACAAACGCCAGTTCAACGCCCGCCTTCCCACCGCCGACAATCGTCACTCGTTGACTTCCCTCAATTTGGTCGAGCAATTCTCGTGACATCGGTTTCAGCGGTGTACCGACCCCACGACTTTTCGCGCCCGTCGACAGGACGAGAACATCGTAATGGAATGAGCCGTTCTCCGTTCGTACCGATTGTTCTTGCGGATCAACCGAAATGACATGTTCCGCCACCGGTTCGAGAGGCGACTGCACCGTCGCCGACGGCATGAGACCGGCAATGACTTGTGGGAATGCCCCGGTATACATCGTCCGCTTTCCTCCGATCAACACCACGTCATACTCTTTTTGAATCTCCTCGATCCGGTCAAGGATCTCAAGCTGTCCATGTCCGAGCCCGGCCAGCACCAATCTCGGCTTCATCGTAAGATCCTCCTTGCCTCGATGAAGCGTTGGGTAATCGTCATCACCTCTAACAGTAAGAAAAGGAGGGCGATGACGCCGACCCAGTTCGGGAAGAGAATCATCAACGTGAACAGGATAAAACATTCCGTCCGTTCGATGATACCCGGCTGATAATAAAACGTCTTCTCCGAACGCCTCGAACTACTCGCGCCGACAGCTAAAAATAGCGTCATGGCAATGACGAACGACGCAATGAGAAACAAGAAAATCGGCATGTGTTCAGGGTAACGAAGCGCGAGTCCAATGACGACCGATAACTCGACGAATCGGTCAAGGACAAGGTCGAGCACCGTCCCGAACCCGCTCGTTTTTGACTGACGCGCCATCGTGCCGTCCAACACGTCAAATAACCCGGAGATCCATAGTAAAATCACAGCCGTCCAGAGCATATCGTTATAAATAAATATCCCGGTCGAGACTCCGATGAGCCCACCGAGCATCGTCACTTCATTCGGTGTGAAATTCCACTTGAGCAGACGATCCGCCCCTCGCTCAATAACAGGCTTCACATAGCGATTCCCGTACGTATCAAGCATGTTTTTCCTCCTTTCGTTTGACTTGGTAGGTCATCCCGACTTCAAAGGATTCGCTAGCGGGCAGTATGACTGTTCGTCCACCTTCAAACTGGTATTCACCAAAACATTGCCCGAATCGATAGATTTTTTTCAACAGTCGGACGGGTTCACCGACCGTTTCTGTCACCGTCACGCGGGAGGAGGAGAGCAGGTCACCATCGATCATGAGAAAATCACCAAATCCAGGCGCATGTTCATACAGTTCTTCCGCCGTCCCGGTCATCGTCACTTTGCCTGCTTCAAGCAGCGTCACGCGGTCGGCCATGAGCATGGCCTCTTCACGGTCATGCGTCACCAATAACGCTGTAAGACCGAGGTCTTTCACAAGTTCGCGAATGAAGTGTTGCAAGTCGAGCTTTAGTTTCGGGTCTAGATTAGTGAAAGGTTCATCTAGCAAAAGAAGTGTCGGCTCAGCGGCGAGCGCACGGGCCAGACTGACCCGTTGTTGTTCGCCGCCTGACAGCTCATGTACCTCCGCGTCGTATCGGTCACTAAGACGGACGACGTTCAACCAATGTTCCGCCTGTTTACGTGAACGTGTCCGTGTCGCGAGCGTTACATTCTCCCCTACCGTCAAATGTGGGAACAACAAGGCGGTCTGAGAGAGCATCGTCACACGACGCTCATGTGCCGGGAAGTCCAATAGCGAACGGTCGTTAAAGACCACATCGCCTGCGTCACACGTCTCCAGACCGGCAATGATCCGCAATAACGTTGACTTGCCCGACCCACTTACTCCGACGATCGCATGGATGTCGTGTAGCCGAACGTCAAAATCGATACCGTCGAGCACTTGTCTCGACCTATACTGTTTACGTAAAGCTTGTACGTTTAAACTCATTGAAGACGTCCTTTCAAGATGCGCACCGTCCACCGACTCATCACCGAGAGCAAAAAATAGATGAGAACAGGAATCAAAATGAGCATCCAAGTGTTCGAGAGTGCGAGGTTACGGTTGTTCCCCGCATAGGATTGATACAGTTCGGTCGTCACGGTCGGAATCAACCCCGCACCAATCAATTGGATGAGTGCGAACTGGCTAAGCAAGATGACCGTCGTAAATAGTGCAATCGTCCGCATCGTCCTAGAGAAGAGCGGGAATAACACAAAAAGGATGCGACGTTTAAATGGAAGAAGTCGCGCCTGTTCCAAAAGCGGGCGACCGATCACGGCCATCCCATTCGAGGCGAGACGAATCGAGTACGGTAACGTCACGACGAGTAAGGAGATCATGACGCCGACATACGTCCCAATCAAACCCGACTCCGCCAAGATGAGATAAAGACCGAACAGCGTGGCGAGCATCGGGATGAACAGCGGTAAAAAGACGAGCCATTCCAAGGCGTTCCGCCATCTCGACTCCGTCCAAAGGAGCCACCAAGCAAACGTCATCGAAAGCCATACATTCACCCCGGACAGGATGACCGTCAAGCCGACCGTGTTTGCCATCGCGGTGACACTTTCGGTTTCAACTGTCGGGATTCTTAAGAACAGACTAAAAAACGGAATCAACATCAAACAGATGATCAAGATTTGACGGATCATCGTCTCACCCCCCGCTCAATTCGGCGCCTAATCGACGAGGTGAGAATATAGGACACGAGCACGCCCATTCCGACGAGACACGTCCAAATGAGCGCCACCGCATACGGCTCGGTCGCTTCCAAATACAAACCCGTCGACAGCCGTTCGTAGGCGAGCACACCGAGTAGCTTCGGATAAGTCACACCGAGCAAGGCAGGAATCTCGTACGCGAACGAAACAAAGGCGATCAATATCCATGTCGAATCGAGTAGCGGCTTTATTAAAAAGGGGAACTCCGCATGTTTAAATTGATCAAACCGCGAGAGCTGGAGCGTCTTTGCCATCTCTACATAACCCCGATTCAATTGCTCGTACGTTCCGAGCATCATCAAAAAGACGAACGGGGTCTCCTTCCATATGTACGTCAAGATGACGGTCATGTAATTCCGTTCATTCGCCTCGACCCAACCGATGCCTCCCCCGCTGAACAATAGCCAAAACAAATAAGCGGCTGCAATATGCGGGACGAACATCGGGATGCGTAGGATGGCCGAGGTGAATCGCCATCTTTTCTGAACGACCACGCGCGCAAGCCACGTCCCGATCACGAGTGACAGGAAAGTGGATATACCGACTACATACAAGGTGATGAACAGGCTGTCACGCCACGTTTCATCCGTAAAGAGCGCTCCCCAGTCCGTACCCAACGCTTCCATCCCAAGAAAAATGAGCGAAGCGAGGGGGAGGAGGGAGACGATGATCGTCAAGGCGACGTTACTTCGCAACACGAGGCCACTCCTCGCGGACAGCATCGATTACGTCCGGCCCATAGTCTGGAATCGAACGTTCGCGTAACTGTTCCGTGTCCGGATACGTCACACCGTCACCAAGTTCTTTGAACGCTTGTCGGTCCGCTTCATCGAGTTTCGTCAAGTCAAGAGATGTCCCGTCACCCCAATAGTCAGGACCTTGTTTGACGAGCTGGGCATCCGGAGACAACAGTTCTTGTATCAAGACGAGCGCCCCATCCGGATTCGGTGCGTTAAACGGGATTGCCAAAAAGTGCGTCGAAGCGATGGAATGATCGAGAAGGAGGGCACGTGTCTCTTTCGGGAAGATGCCTTTCGTCACCTCCGCCTCGGCTCGTCGTTCATTGAAGCCCATCGTCATCCAGACTTCTCCGGATGCATAGAGTTGATCCAACTGTTCGAGCGTTTTCGGATACGTCTGTCCTTCTTTCCATAAATGAGGCGACCATGCCTTCAAGTCGTCCCAAAATGCCTCATCAATCGTAGGATCATCGGTCAGTTGCGCGCCATAACGCTCGTATAGAAGATGCCGGACGAATGCATTTCCTGTGAAATCATTGACTTCAGGATACGTGAAACGACCTGGGTTGTCTTCGGTCCAGCGACGTAGTTCCTCAAAGGTGGTCGGTGGATTCTGAATCCGTTCGGCATCATAATGCAGGATGAACTGGACGTTACCCCACGCGAGCTCTAAGTTATCCGTCGGTGTGCCGGCGTCCGTCTGTTGAGCCGTCTCATTTAACAATGTGGCGTTCGGGACGCGTTCCATCAACCCTCCACGAAGTAGTCCTGCTTGTTTCGCATTTCTGAAATTGTCACCGTTGATCCAGACGACATCAATCGTACCGACCTGTCGATCCGCTTTTTGATCGAGCGACAGCTGGCGAATAAACTCCGCCGTATCCATCGCGACACGGTTCAACTCAACCCCATACTCTTCGTTGACCCTCGGGGCCACATAGTCGTCGATATAATCGTTAATCCCTTCGTCACCACCCCACATGTACATGTTCACGGTCGTCCCTTCCGCTGTCTCAACAGCCGTTTCGAACGAATCCGAAAACTCGACCGGTTGATCGTTACTACACGCTGCAACGAATGTAAGCATCATAAGTGCGAATAATAGTTTCCACGTCTTCATCCTCTTCCTCCTTGTCACTTTTTTTCAAATCCCCGTTTTGCAAGCTTTTCGAACATGTTTGGGCAGATTGCGTACAGAGTGGCGCCAACATTCATCCACCAAGGGGCGTTGATCTCGCGTTTCATTCTGCGACTCCCTCTGACAATCGCGTCCGCCAACCGTTTCGGGTCGAGCATGATTCCTTGTATACTCTCGGTATATGCACCACTCTTATCCGCCCGGTCAAAGAATGATGTGGCAATCGGTCCGGGATTCACCGTCATGACATGCACGCCGAGCGGTTTCAGCTCCAGTCTCAGTGCGTTCGAGAACTGCAAGAGCGCCGCCTTCGACCCCGCATAGACGGCCGATTTCGGGGTCGGCACTTTTGCCGCTTGTGAGCAAATGTTGATGATTTGCCCTCCTTGCCTCATGACACGGGCACATTCTCGTGAATAGAGCATCGGCGCGATCGCATTCACACGCATCGTCTCCTCGAGCACTTCTGTCGATTGGTCTAGCACTAAATCGAACTCTGCCATGCCCGCATTGTTGACCCATATGTCAAACGTCCCAAATCGCTCCAGCACCTCTTCGACGAGTGCGCTCGATGTCGCGACATCCGCACACATCCAGTCGCCCTCGCACGAGTTGGCGATGGTTTTCAATCGTTCTTCATTTCGGCCAATCAATAGTAGTTTATTCCCTTGTTCATAAAAAGAATGCGCCAACGCGGCTCCGAGTCCGCTTGACGCACCTGTAATGACCACTCGCTTCACGACATCGCTTCCTTCTTTATATAAATCCATTTCTGCTCATCTCGACTTCTCACGATGTCACCGCGCTCTTCGAGTAAACTGAGTCGCGCGAACACCTCACTGAAGACAAGCGGCATCCCTCGCCTCATCTTTCTTCCGTATAACTTCATCGACCAATCAAACACGCTGAGTCCGTCTTCCCAACTAGCGAGCAATTGATCGCTGCGTTCATACCGTTGACGAATGCGACTCTCAATCAAATCATTCGGATGATGAATCGGTTCACCATGCCCACTGACGACGAGCTTCAAATCGACGTCTCGCAATTTTTTGAGCGAATCGATATAAAGAATGACCGGTGAGGCGAATCCTTCGCCGTCATACGGCTGTTCGATGAGCGGGTTCGGCTCGACTTTATCAATCAAATGGTCTCCAGCAATGAGAAGTCCCCCCGGACCAATCAACCCAAGCTGGTCGCTCGCATGTCCCGGCAAATGAATCGTCCGCCACGCACCGTCAGACGTCAGCGCCTGCCCGTCACCGAACGTCAATGTGACGGTCGTCGGTCCGATCCAGCGAAGCGCCTCACGATAATCTGGTAATCTGTCTACGAGTGGGGCCGGTGCCCCGAAAGAAAGAGCCAGCTCACGTAAAAAGTGGTTACCCCGCTTCAAAAAATTCGGGGTCTGTTCTAAGTATCGAACGAGCTTTTCGTGCCCATACACCGGGATTGACGCGTCACGGAGACGCCACGCTTGTCCCGCATGGTCGGCATGATGATGTGTCAAAAACAAAAAGTCGATCTGAGACAACGACAGTTCGAGTTCTTCAAGCTGTCGATTCAACGAAACCCATGCCTCTTCGGTGTCTGGCCCACAGTCGACCATGAAAAATCGACTCATATGTTCAACGATATAGACGTTCACGTTCCCGACTTCGAACGGTGTCGGGATATCGAGTCTTGCCAGTTGGCTTGAAATCCAGTCCGCCACGTCATCACCACCCCTTCATCCTGTCTTTCTTTATTATACCCGTCTGAAAGATGCGTTTTCAATCAATCAAAAAAGAGGGAGATGTCTCCCCCTCGCAAAATGTGTGTCTTATAGGTTGATGACCGTTACTTTGTCACGCGTCATCGTCTCAAGGCTACGGCCGATCCCTTGAACGCCGAGTCCCGATTGTTTGACTCCGATGAACGGGAAGTGGTCTGGTCCACGTTCCGTACGTCCGTTCACTTGAACCGTGCCGACCTCTAACTTGTCAGCAACCGTGAAGGCGCTATTCACGTTTTGTGTGAAGACGCTCGCTTGGAGACCGAACTCGGATTCATTCGTGAGCGCGATCATCTCATCAAGTGATTTAACGCGGATGACCGGAAGGACTGGTCCAAACGGTTCTTCCCAGGCGACACGCATGTCCGTCGTCACGTTGTCAAGTAACGTTGGATGGATGAGGTTTCCAGAACGCTCATTCCCATGGACGACCGTCGCTTTCTTGCTGACCGCATCGTCGATCAAGCCTTGCACGTAGTCCGCAGACTTCGCGTCGACTAACGGCACGATAAAGCTATTGTCTTCCGGTGAGCCGACCGATAATTTTCCGACGCGCTCTTTCAACATGCCGACGAGCTCATCCGCTTGATCTTCAAGGACGAAGACGCGCTTGATTGCCGTGCAGCGTTGTCCAGAATACGAGAATGCACCGCTGACGATTTGATCTGCCGCCAACGTCAAGTCCGCATCCTCTAGGACGAGGGCAGGGTCTTTACCGCCGAGCTCGAGTACGACCGGTACCATCGACGCTTGTTGTGACAAGTGTTGACCTGTACCCGTACCACCTGTGAAGGTGATCATGTCGATACCAGGGTGTGACGTCAAGTAATCGCCGATGACCGACCCGCGTCCCGTCACAAGGTTCAACAAACCTTTTGGAAGACCGGCATCGTGAAGCGCCTCAACCATCTTGATGCCACTGATCGCACCTTGTGTCGCCGGTTTGAAGACGACCGCGTTTCCTGTGACGAGCGCAGGCGCAATCTTCGCAGCAGCCAAGTTTACCGGATAGTTAAATGGTGAAATCGCGAGGACGACACCGAGTGCGTCTTTCTTGATGATGGCCATCTTGTTTTTCGAGCCACCAGGGAACGAATCACCTTGCATGAATCCACCGTTGTAACGGATGCCTTCTTCTGCCGTGTAACGGATGATCTCAGCCGTCCGCACGACTTCCTTCTTCGCATCGTTCAAATTTTTCCCGACTTCCTGCATGATGATTTGACCAATCTCATCTACGCGTTCCTCGAGTTTTTCTGCCCATGCATACAACAGTTCAGCACGCTTGTTGACCGGGAGCGTCGCCCATTCCTGCTGTGCATGTTTTGCGCCATGGATGGCTGCATCGACTTCATCGCGCGACATTGCCTGAACGCGACCTACGACTTCTTCTTTATAAGGAGAAACGAGTTCGATCGTTTCCTGACTTGAAGATTCCTTCCATTGACCATTCAATAAATATGGATATGTGTTCATACTCATCATCTCTATCTGCCTCCTGAGTAAGCTGTAATATCTCGTTGCCAACCCCATTGTATGCAGATTCTTTTGCATTGGACAACTATAACGATTCAGTTTATGAGATGTAAACGGTTACTATGAAACTTTTTGTGAACTCTGACGAATGTTCGACTGTATTTTACTTTAGATTCGTCGATTCGAAACCGATAGTATAGAAGAGAGTACGTGAAATAGGAGGGACTACCATTGACCACTGATCATAACATTTTACTTGAAGCAGGGACGAACGAGCTTGAAATCGTAATTTTCCAGGCCGGACCGTTCTTGTTCGGCATCAACGTCATGAAAGTACGCGAAATCATCACAATCCTGCCATTGACCCCACTCCCAGGTACACCGGAAGCCATTATGGGGCTTATCGAGTTGCGCGGAGAGGTCATGACCGTCATCGACCTTCCGATGGTCATCAGTCACCCCCGTGAAGTCGGCAGTGACGACCGCTTGATCGTCTGTGAGTTCAACGGTGAAAAATCGGTTCTTCGCGTCGATCAAGTGACCGAGATTAAACGCATCTCCTGGGAACAGATCGATACACCGTCAGACCTCGCTCGTGGTGTCCAAGGCATCACGAACGGCGTCGTCAAAACAGGAGACCAGATGATCATCTTGCTCGACTATGAACGGATCGCGCTCGAACTCTCACGTAAGGATATTATGGCCCGTGAATCGGTCAAACGTCTCGGGGCACGTGAGCGTTCGAATAAAAACATTTGGATTGCTGAAGATTCCGAGATGCTCCGGACACTCATCCTCGATACACTAGACGATGCCGGCTATTTCAATACGACCATCTTCAACAACGGGAAAGAGGCGCTTGATGCGTTTGAAAAAGAGGGAGCCGAGTGTGATCTCTTGATCACGGACATCGAGATGCCTCAAATGGATGGGCTTCACTTGACGAAGCGTCTCCGTGAGATGGACCGCTACGCAACGCTTCCGATTATCATCTTCTCGTCACTCATCTCAAACGACTTGAAGCATAAAGGAGAGGCCGTCGGTGCGAACGCCCAAATCACGAAACCAGAAATCGGCATTCTCATTGCGACGCTTGATGAGTTTGTAGGGTAATAAAAAAGTTTGCGCCTCCTCGGTCGCAAACTTTTTTTATGTGAGCTGTTCGAAATGATGGTTCCACTCGACCAAAAACTGCTGACTATGGGAGGCGATCGTCGCCAATGTCTCATCGGCCCCGGCAAGATGCGCGTTCTCCCCTGCCACTTCAAGGTCGTGGAAAAGAAGTGCCGTCTGTTCCAACCCGACCGAATATGATGCCCCTTTCAACAGATGGGCGAGCTGTTCGACCCGACTGTAATCGTTCGACTCGACAGCTGCTTTTAGTTCAGGGTACTTCGCCTCGAACTGTTGAATATATGTGGATGCAATTTTGTTCAAAAATTCCATGTTACCATTTGCGATTTGATGGAGCTCCGCTAATTTTTGTTCATTGAACAAAGCGTTTTCAGGCATTCCTGTCAATCTAACCCCTCCTCAATAAACGATGTTCCAACCGTTCCCTTTTACTGTAACATGTTTTCGAGAGAAAACAAAAAAACTCCTGCTTTGGATTGCACTCTAAGTTTTGGCTACCTATAATAAGATTGAGTTAAGGTAGGAGGAAGATGCATGCTGACGATTTACCGTACTGACGCATCGGGCCACGTGAATGAAATCGAAGACTTTGATAAAGGGAGCTGGATTCAACTCGTGAATCCGACAAAAGATGAGGCCGATCAAGTCATCGAGGCGTCCGGCATTCCAGAAGACTTTGTCTACGACCCACTTGATATCGAAGAAAAACCGCGTTTTGAAAAAGATGATGAAGGGCTTCTTATGATCATCGATGTCCCGTACGTGGAAGAAGATGACACAGGTCGCACGTATAACACCATCCCACTCGGTATCATCGTGACCGGACGACACTTCATCACCGTCTGCTCACGTGACCTTGATGTCTTGAATTTATTCGCTAACGGGAAGGCACGATTGTTCCGAACGAACTATCGGAGCCGTTTCGTCTTTCAAATTTTACATCGAGTAAGTATGACATACTTACGATTCTTGCGCCAAATCGACCGAAGAATGGATGAGCTCGAACAAGAGTTGCAACGTTCGATGCGAAACCAAGAGATTTTTCAATTGATGAATCTGCAAAAGTCGCTCGTCTACTTCATGACTTCCTTGAAGGCGAACGACAGCGTCCTAGAACGAATCGTCAAGACGCCAAGTTTGGAAAAACATGAAGAAGACGAGGAACTGTTAGAGGACGTCTTCGTCGAGCATCGACAGGCGATGGAAATGGCATCGATTTATAACGATATCATCAGCATCAAGATGGAGGCGTTCGGGTCGATCATCTCAAACAACGTCAACTTCGTCATGAAGTTTTTGGCATCGATCACCATCGTCCTTAGTATCCCGACGATGATTTCTGGAATCTTCGGGATGAACGTTCAAGTCCCATGGGAAGGGGACCCGTTCGGATTCGTCATGGCGATTACGATGATGATTGGCTTTTCCGGTCTCGCCTTTTATATCCTTTGGCGAAAACGATATTTTTAACGACCAAGAGCCTGACGCACCGTGCGTCAGGCTCTTATCATGTGATTTTAACGGTGACGAGACACAGGTCGTCATCGATTTCAATCTTTGGAACGAGCCGCTCTGCGACGTGCCGACTGTAATCGAGTCCATATGACCCGACGTCTTTCTCAAGCCAACGAATCCCATCATCGATGTCTTTGCTGTAACATTCCATGAGCCCGTCGGTGTACATATGAAGCGTCATATCGGGCGTGATTGCAATCTCTTTTGATTCATAGTTCGGTTCCTCGAACATGCCGACCGGCACCCCTGTCGTCTCAAGTCGGCAGTTCCCCGCTTCAGACGTCACGATGACCGGTGGATGACCCGCATTCACATATTCGATTCGACGCTTCGTCGTATCGATGTAGCAATAGACCGCCGTAAAGTAGCTATGCATATCGTCACCCGAGAACAGGAACGTCATCTGACGGTTCAACTCGGTCATGACGTCTACCGGATACTGTACGTTTCCGACAAGACCCGGAAGAATCGACCGGATCCCCATCGTGATGAGTGCCGATGAGACCCCGTGTCCCATGACATCGAAGATGATGACCCCGTACCTGTCTGGGGCGACCTGAAACCAGGCGTACATGTCTCCTGCCAATTTTTTTGATGGCAAATAAAGGGCGCGAACATCAATCTCTTCGTTACTGATCGGAGGAGTGAGCGCACTTTGTTGAATCTTTTGGGCAAGGTCCAAATCATACTGGAGACGGGCCTCATAAATCTTCCGCTCGTCGACCGCTGCCTTATAGCGAAGCGCAGAGCGAATTCTGGCCAGGAGCTCCGTCACCTTAATTGGTTTGGTCGTATAGTCAGATGCTCCGGCGTCTAAACCTTCAGCGATCTGCTTCTCATCAGTACGCCCGGAAACCATGATGACCGGCATCTCCTCGTAATCCGCCATCTGTCGAATCCGTTTACACGTCTCAATCCCTGAAATCCCGGGCATCTCGACATCCAATAGGACGAGATCATACAGCGATGCGGCTTGTGGGGCCATCAGTAAATCGAGCGCTTCTTCCCCACTTGAGACCGAAATCGTCTCATAGTCGTGCTGGTGAAGCAATTGCTCGAGTACGAGCGTATTGACCGGTTCGTCGTCCACAATCAAAATCGCCATGACTATCCCTTCCTTCTCTATGTAGTAATCTATATCGTATTGTACCATATCTTCTTGACCTTACACGACACAACCGTCCGTTCATTCCAGTTGATGAACCGGACCATCATTTGGCATACTTAAGTTAGAAAGTGGGGGATTCTTATGGCCTGGATCTTCGCCGTCAGCGGCTTGATTATTTTACTCGTCCTTATCGCGTCCATCGTCGTCATCCAAAAAGGGTACGCGTATAAAGACAATAAAGATGACATCGTCCTCGACTACGACGAAATCAATCGTCGGATCGAGTCCGAAAAAACACAAGAAAAGACAGATCAGTCAGAAGGACCACGTTGAACTCCCCCATGAAAGTTGGATTGACATGTCCGACTTTTATGGGGTGTTCACTAGGCCCCTTCTTTTATTTGAACTCGAATCGGAGCTCACCTTTTTCTAAATATAACGAAGCGTTAAACGTTTTCTCGCCTTTTTTAAACGTATGGACGTTCGATTGACCCCCGTTGATCATCTGTCTTAACTCATCCTTGACGAGTCCGACGCCGAGCACCTGCTTAGAGACGGTGAAACGACAGCCTTCACGATATCCGCTACAGCCGATGAATTTAGGATGTTCGACAAGTCCTTTGCCACAGCTCGGACAGACCCCGAACGACGCTTTCGGCCGTGCCGCCCCTTTCTTCCCATATCGCTTCGCTTCAATCGTATATCCTTCAGGATTCGCCGCCTCAACGCGCGATTTCGCTTCCTCGACGAGATGGATCGACATCTTTTTGGCTTGCTCGATAAATTCTGCGGCAGATGCGGACGCCTGTCCGATTTCATGGAGTCGCTTCTCCCATTTCGCAGTCATGACGGGCGAGGCCAAAATGCTGTCTCCGAGTACATCGATTAACAGACGACCCTTGTCTGTCGGGACGAGCTCCTTTTTCTGAAGCTGGACATATCCGCGCTTTTTCAACCCGTCAATGATATTGGCGCGTGTCGCCTCGGTCCCGAGACCCTCTACTTCTTTCATGATGTGAATCAACGCCTCATCATCAAGCTGTTTCCCGGCGACTTTCATCGCCATGATGAGTGCCCCTTCTGTATAGCGTTTGGGCGGTTCCGTCTGTTTCGACAGCACATCGACAGTCTTCTCCTTCAACACTTCCCCGACAGTCAGTGAAGGGAGCTCGACGTCTTTGGATTTCATCTCGACGACATCCCGATAGCCTGGACGTACGACGACGGTCCCTTTCGCCCGATAGAGATCCGTTCCATCTAACAGGTCGACCGTCGTCTTTTCAAGCGTCGCAGCAGGTGCGAACGCCGCGAGGAAACGCCGAATGATGAGATCATACAGTTTTGCCTCATCCCCAGCGAGCCGATTGACATCGCCACATGCTTCCGTCGGGATGATCGCATAGTGGTCACTCACTTTTTTTGCGTTGACGTAACGACGGTTTTTAGACGGGTCCTCGGTCAACAACTCTCGGAGTCCGCCATAGGCATCGGACTTCAGCAGCCTCGCCTTCGTTTGAGGGAACAGAGTCGCTTCGTCCGGTGTGACGAATCCAGAATCGGTCCGCGGGTAGCTGATCCATCCTTTTGTATATAACTTTTGCGCGATATCGAGCGTTTTTTTCGCCCCGAAACCGAATCGTTTCCCCGCTTCTGCCTGCAATCCGGATAGACTGAACCAAAATGGAGGTTGTTCGATTTTTTCTTCTTTGTCGATCGCTTGGACTGTAGCGGTGCCGGAAGCGCGCCTGACGACCGCATCTGCCTCATCGCGCGTCTTCAGTTTCGTCGTCTTTCCGATGGTGTACTTCGCCTTGAACGTGCTTCGACCTTTAAGTAACGTCGCCTCGACTTCGAAGTACGGTTCCGGTACGAACTGTTTGATTTCCCGTTCGCGATTGACGATTAGGGCAAGTGTCGGTGTCTGCACACGACCGAGCGAGAAGACGTCTTCGATTCCGATCGTCTTCAATAAGGTCGTATAAGCGCGTGAGGCATTCATCCCGACGAGCCAATCGGCACAGGCGCGGCTCATCGCCTCATGGTAATACGGGACCGTCTGCTCACCCGGCAGTAGTTCCGAGAACCCACGGTCGACCGCTTGTTCCGTCAAGCTTGAAATCCATAGCCGAGCGAGCGGTTTTTTGTTTCCCGCGAGCCTTAAAATCAGACGGACAATCGCCTCCCCTTCCCGTTCGGCATCCGAGGCGATGATGACGTCTGTGATGGAGCGATCGTGCAACCATTTTTTGATTGCATAAAATGGCTTTGATTTGCCTTTTGAGATACGGTAGTCGAACCGTTCGGGTACGATCGGGAGCGCATCATATTTCCATGACTTCCACTCCGGTCGATAGTGCGACGGTTCCTGGAGCTCACAAAGGTGACCGACCGCCCATACGACGATCGCCCCTTCAGGAAAACGGGGGCACGGAGAGATTTCGATCTCCTCTTTTCGCTTTTTAGATGGATAGGGAGCGGCCAGTTTTTGTGCTTGTGATGGCTTTTCCGCGATGATTAGTCTCATAATAAGAACTCCTTACTTCGCCTCTTAATTCGAGTCAAGACGTACCTGATTCGATTGCGTCTTCAATATATTTTACTATATCAAGTCATAGATGGACACATCGAGAGAGGTTTCGAACGGATCGAAGACGCGAGACTGACCCACAACATGTCCCGGGTCGGACGTTGTCTCGGCTACGACTCATTCGAGGCTTTTGAGATACCCTGAAAGTGGAGACGTACGACTTGCGTGAGCTCTAGACTCACATCGTCCTTCGAGACCTACGTATCGCTTTACAGCCACGACCGTTTCTAGAAATGACTAAACGGCTTGAGCCCAGTTGAATACAGGGCTCAAGCCGCCTAGGCTGGTTTTCATTCATTATACCGTCTACTTGACGGGGAGCAGTCCAAAAGCCAATCAAGGTTTTTTAATATATTTACACTTCTACATTTTCATTCCAAATGCGTTCAAATTCCTCTTTACTTATCTGCACTGGAATAAACTCCGAGTTTGCTGAAATCTCCTCAACTGTAGGATAAGGATGCTCTGACAAAATTGAGCCGCCAAATTCACTAGATTGTGTAGCATAACCAATCCTGCCATTTTTGTATATCTCAATTTTTCTGTTTTCATATCCTATATCATCAAGCTCGGCATAAATAATATACGGTTCGTCGGCAATCTTATGTATCCATTCTATCTTCAAAAACTGCATCCTATCGCCCCCTTTTTAATTTTTACCTGTACGGACAATTCTACCAGATAAGTCTAGCGGATTATCATTAGGAACTAAGTGAACTCCATCCCTACCTTTAACCACATTTAAGCTTGATACATCAATTTCAATGTTTTAACCGAATCCTTACCGGCAAAGAACTGAAGATCGAGCTTCAACGGCTCGTTCAGACCCTTGACGTTCTCACTCGATTGAGACCGCGTCTCTGTTTTCACGTTCCGCTGACTGACGGTTGAACTCTCTGAGGTCTTCGCTTGACTCTTTCGGATGAACCGTTGCCGGGTCTTGGCTTTCACGGTGGCAGTGACTTTCCTTGCCTTTCGGATCGATTTTGTCCCCACCGTCTTCGTCACGTGGAGCGTTCGGCTTGCTGTCCGTTTCGCATTCGTCTTCACCGCGGTCTTGGCCACTCTGTAGGTGGCGCGTGCGGTACTGACCGCCTTGTAGGTCGCTCGCGCCGCCTTGGCCGCCTTCCCGACCACGTTGAGTCCCGGCACGAAGTTCGACGCGATCATCGCCGCGGCACCGAGCTTTTGATACCAACGGGTGTTCTTGCTCTTGATCGTCTTGACGTCGTCGCCGATCAAGAAGTTATAGGCCTTGACACTTCCTTTTTTGACACCTCGCCGGAGCTTTTTGATCCATTTTGCGAAGTGACCGTCCGGGTCGATGTTGTTGACCGGGTCCGCCTCGGCATATAGATACGTGTTGAACGAGATCGGGTCCGTCTCGTCCCCCTCATATTCGTAGTGATGCTCATCAACAGGTTGAACGAGGAGTAGTGATACTCTTTCACTACGTCGACCGCTGCTTGCCTAGTATGTGCGCTTGCCGATTATCTGGTAAGACAGATCAAACTGGTGCGCCTTTAACGTATCGATTGAATCAGAATAAAGAATGGTATATAGTTAGTGTAAGTAAGGAGTAAGGATTCTTACCTCTCATAAGGGAGCAGGTCAACTCATCAACCGACAAAGATTGGTCAAGAAGAGTAGTGTTCAGCGAATAGAATAAAGAGAATAAAGGAGAGAAGAACCATGTTAGCAACAAAAACGAAAAAGGTTGCGGTTTCCAGCAAAAGACAAGTCGCCATTCCGAAAGAATTCTTTGATGCAATTGGTATCGAAAAAGAGATCATCATGGAATTGAATGATGGAGTAATCAATATCAAACCAGTAAGGACACATACGGACGATTTTTCAGAAGAAATATTAGCAGATGTTATTCAAGAAGGCTTCACTGGAAACGACATTTTGAAAGAGTTTCAACGTCGTAAAAATATGATTCGCCCGGCTATTTCACAGATGATCGAGGAAGCGAAGAGCGCTAAGCCAACATCAATAGATGATTTATTCGGTGATGACGACAAGGACTGATTTGACTTGAAGGATAACTTGCCAATTAGATTTCACCCCGCCGCTAAGAAGTATTTCATCAAGCTGAAAAAGAAAGATAAACAACTCAGTGAGCTGTATAAACTAAATCTTCAAAAGATTGTGGGTAACCCTGAAATCGGCGAATTTAAGACAGGTGATTTAGCCGGTATCCGAGGATATGATTTTAGGCATAAAGGGACCACCTATGAGATTGCCTATAGCATTGAAGTGTCCGAAGACGGAGAATTGATCGTTGTCATCTTGGCTGGAACAAGAGAAAATTTTTATCATGAGTTAAAACGATATTTAAAATCGAAGTAGATCGTCATGATCCCCTCTTTTATCAAGCAACTCGGAACACGAAATCCGAGATTTAAGTTCCTCCCCTGCAACCAATGTGCACGCAGCTTTTCGTGACCGGGGCTGAGATAAAACCAGCCGACTTAAGTGTTTGAGGTTTCGTCAAATTATACTCAATACCCCCTCTACCTCCTGTTGGTCTTGGCGAGCTCTGGAGAGGTCTCTGTTTTCACGCGTTCCGTTGTGGTAAGATGGGTGTAGCTCATACGATTTCCTCCGTCTGAATGTGTGTTGTGGTGACTTCATTCTACACGAGGAAAGCGTCATGGGCTTTTTTATGTTCACTTTTGGGTGTTGCACTTAATTTTATAATTCATCCCTTGTAAATGTTTTGTGATGGTCAGTTGTTTTATAAATTAAACCATCATTTAATTACAATAATCTATCGTTACCTCGATAACCAATAGCCCCGTAAGAATGTCCTTTTTTGAATGCAAAGTCATCTATCCCGACAAAAGGGGAGGTCCCCATCTCCACCTCGATATGATAAACCAGACGAAGTACCGTGTTATGGCTGATCCGTATACCAAAGCCTGAACAGATTTTCTCTGTCTCAAGAGCACTCAATGAAAAGACGAGAGAACGTTCTGCGCGTCCAAACGGGCACTTCGCCTTTGATAGACGGGGAGACACTCTAGTCGCTCCGCGAAAACCTTTTGATTGCAGGCGTCGTTGTCACAATACCATTTAGGCATGGATAGTTGGACAGAGACGGCCGTCCCACCCTCAGGGATGTTCATCCAAGTTCAGATATACGTTCCTTGCCCCCTCGAAGAATAGCAAGTGCATTGGGGACAGGATGCACCAACACTTGAAAGTCGGGCATTCACCTCGATTTGATTTAAGAAATGTGTCGATAATCGTTCGTCCAGTCTCTTCAATAAACGTTCCATTGAAATCACGACCTTTTGTCCGATTATACGACGATAACGCGAAAATATCACTCTCACCTAAAGTGCATAAGAACCAAATCAACTTGACGTCTACACCCAAATCTTTTAAGACAAAGTAATAACAGTACAACCTTTCACATTACCCTATTGTTTATCGCCACGAGCTTTGTCATTCTCGTTAGTTTGTTAGCCAATCCATGTCATAACTACCCCTACCATATAAAATGTCATCTCGCCCATTTCTCGTTCTTGTTTGTTCCTCCAAGTATTAAAACGATACTCCATGATGGTACAACCATCATGAGCTCTCGATTCTCAAACACAATCAGTTTCTTTTTGTCCTGCTCAATAATCATCCTTATGTTCCTGTATTATTTTTACAAAACAAAACCTTGAAAGGCATTGAGCCAATCAAGGTTTTCTAAATCTCTATTTATTACTAAAGCGTGAAATCCATCCATCTTCTGTGTATAATTCTCCGGATAAACCATCACTGACTTCTTTAATATTAATAACCTTATTTCTATCAGCTTTAATCATTACATTAATGTCTTCTTCTTGTTCTAATGTCCATAAAAGATGATGTAATGTCGTATCAACAATTTTAGGAAACAAATTAATAATAAATTGAACTTGTTCAGGACTAAATGTGTTTAATGTTTCAAATATTTTTTTTGATTCATTATCTCTCATCTTACCTTGGAATATTCTTTCCCAATCATCTATAGCTTCATCTCGTATTCTTCCCATTAAAACTTGACCAAAAAGATCCAATACTTGTTTATTATCACTCACTTTAATCCACTCCTTATTTATACCAAGGTATATTATTAGGCTCCCTGACACCTTGTTGACGCAAGTTTTTGAGAGACGCCGCTACTAAATCTCTAGCTTCTTGACGTGTTGCTCCTCCTGCTATTAATGCTTCTACCCCAATTCGAGTATGCTCTTTTAGAGTGTTAGGTCTTCCACTTTCATTGAGTTCTTTAAACAGTTCTCTTTGCTTATTCGTCATTTGTTGATGATTTAGTCCATTATCCTTCATAAAACTTTGACTTATACTAAATCCTTTTTTCGGATCATAATTTACATTTTCTTCAAATGCAGATTTTGCGTGAACATGATGTCCACCAACCTTACTATATTCACCCGTACCCTTACCGGCAAAAAACTGAAGGTCGAGTTTCAACAGCTCGTTTAGACTTTTGGCGTTCTCACTCGATTGAGACCGCGTCTCTGTTTTCACGTTCCGCTGACTGACGGTTGAACTCCCCGAGGTCTTCGCTTGACTCTTTCGGGTGAACCGTTGCCGGGCCTTGGCTTTCACGGTGGCAGTGACTTTCTTTGCCTTTCGGATCGATTTTGTCCCCACCGTCTTCGTCACGTGGAGCGTTCGGCTTGCTGCCCGTTTCGCATTCGTCTTCACAGCGGTCTTGGCCACTCTGTAGGTGGCGCGTGCGGTACTGACCGCCTTATAGGTCGCTCGCGCCGCCTTGGCCGCCTTCCCGACCACGTTGAGTCCCGGCACGAAGTTCGAAGCAATCATCGCCTCTCCAGTTTAACAGTGAGGCCACGACTCGGTACACAAACTTTCTTGGAATACAAAGTAGAACGAGAAAACGGCTTGTGTCCTGATCGATTCAAAACAAAAATCGTTTAGCTCATTTACACTCTCATTCGATTTTCTAGGGGACGAGTGTGAACCATAAAACTATGGCAACTAAAAAACCTTGAAAAGCATATAGCCAATCAAGGTCAAATATAAATTATTCTTTATTCAAAAAACTAAGAAACCCTTTGAAGTCATTACTACAACCTTGTACCTCACTTAAATCCATTCCAATGAAAGGTACCTGTACAAATGGCTTAATGTCACTTCTAACATCAATGCAATAAGCTGTATCCCCACCTTCAGAACCGATGATTAATAAGCCTGGGGCAAACTCTTCAACCCCATAAGCATCGTTTAATTCAATTAAATCCTCTATTTTCCACAATACTAAATAGGATTGACCAATTACACCTTCTCCACCATTAGAAAATAAAAGAAATTCATAATATTCTTGTGGAAAGTTAATACTCAGTAGTTCTTCAACCTTTTTAATATTGATTTCTGAAGCTGGTTCATTAAGTTCAAATTGACTTAATAAAGTTTTAATTTGTTCGTCCATTCTTATCTCCCTTTTTTCAAGTTAATTATTTCTTTAGATTACGCATAAGGTTATTCCAGTATCTTGTATACTCAGCATGCTCTTTCGGACTCAACGGGATTTTATTAGCATTATCCGTAGGGCTTCCACCAAATTTAACTGGATGAATTTCATGAATTTGTTTACCTTTTAGCTCTGGGTTTTTTCTATGCAAAGCAGCATTGGCATTATTAGCTGTCTTTCTTGCTTTTTGATATTCTTCACCTTCAAGCAGTCTAAAAGGACCATCAGGCTTCGGTCCATTGTTCGGATATCCATCCCAATTAGTTACAGAGAATTCACCTTGCTTTATGCTATTACCCGTACCTTTACCGGCAAAGAACTGAAGATCGAGCTTCAACGGCTCGTTTAGACTTTTGGCGTTCTCACTCGATTGAGACCGCGTCTCTGTTTTCACGTTCCGCTGACTGACGGTTGAACTCACCGGTGTCTTCGCTTGACTCTTTCGGGTGAACCGTTGCCGGGCCTTGGCTTTCACGGTGGCAGTGACTTTCTTTGCCTTTCGGATCGATTTTGTCCCCACCGTCTTCGTCACGTGGAGCGTTCGGCTTGCTGCCCGTTTCGCATTCGTCTTCACAGCGGTCTTGGCCACTCTGTAGGTGGCGCGTGCGGTACTGACCGCCTTATAGGTCGCTCGCGCCGCCTTGGCCGCCTTCCCGACCACGTTGAGTCCCGGCACGAAGTTCGACGCGATCATCGCCGCGGCACCGAGCTTTTGATACCAACGGGTGTTCTTGCTCTTGATCGTCTTGACGTCGTCGCCGATCAAGAAGTTATAGGCCTTGACACTTCCTTTTTTGACACCTCGCCGGAGCTTTTTGATCCATTTTGCGAAGTGACCGTCCGGGTCGATGTTGTTGACCGGGTCCGCCTCGGCATATAGATACGTGTTGAACGAGATCGGGTCCGTCTCTTCTCCCTCATACTCGTCGGCGACGAGGAAGCGCCCGATTTTGGCATCGTAGTCACGCCATCCCATGAAATAAAGACCGTTGTCCGAATCATACTGAACGCCGTAATGACCGACATAGCGATACGGGTTTTCTTCTGCCACCTCTTGACCGAGAGGCGTCAGACCCTCAAGCGCAATCAAATTCCCCCACTCGTCATAACTGTAGCGGGCAATCACTTCCTGAATCTCGTTCGTAATTGCAACAACGTCACCACGTTGGTTGAAGACGTAATCGAAAGTCGTCCCTTTATACTCAAAGTTAAGGAGCTTACCACTTGCATCTCGATAGAAATTCATCGTGTTCTCAAGCAAATCGTCTCCCGTTTTGCTTGATACAGAGACGAGATCCCCGTTTGAATCGTAATAGTAGAACTCAAAACGGTCGCCTTCAGCGTTCGTCACTTTCTTCGAAGAACGATTGTCCTCGCTGTCGTACGTATACTCGATGCGTTCGGTGACTTTACTTCCTTGCTTCGTTGTGATGCTCATCAACAGGTTGAACGAAGAATAGTGATATTCTTTCACCACATCGACCGCAGCCTGTTTCGCGCTACTCGATGTGCTTGACGGTTTACGAATCGTTTCTTTTGCTAATGATCCATTCTCTCTAAAATCATAGCTGATGTGGCGATAAGTGTTCGTCTCTTTGTCGTACTGAATTGAAGTATCGATACGGTTTCCTTGTAGGTACTTATTTTCAGAGATCAATTTGCCGGACTGGTCTTCTGATTTCAGCATGTTCCCGCTCAAGTCATACGTATAGTCTATCGTGTCGCTCCCTCGAGTGACAGATTGCAAGAACCCTTCCTTCGTATAGGTATATGTTTTTTGCTCGGAATCATTGTTCGTCGCCTTGATGATTTGCTCATCTTTGTTATATTCATACGTTTCAGAGAAAATGACCGTCTCCGTGTCCTTCTTATTCGTCTGGATCTGGGTCATCTTCTCATTCGGACCATAATTCATCTCATGAGTCAGTCTCGGTCCCCTGATTTTTTTGATTAACTCCGACGTGGTATAGGAGAACTGGAACTCTTCATTGCGCGGTGTAATGATTTTCTTCACTAAATCATTTTCATTATAGTATATCGTTCCCTGACCGAGAGCAGATTGAATGATTTCGGCATTCTCGTCATCTTTATACGTTAAGCTAACAATCCCATTTTCATTCTTCTCTCATGTATATAAAATATGAAATTCCCGTGTTTATTACTTTCCGCTATCATTAGACTAAGAAATACATAAGTGAAGGAGTGTCGCCATGTCTTATCTCATTTTGTTCGCCGCTGTCTTTTTCTTGTCGACGAGCGTCCTATTCGTCAAATGGACGTCCGCTCCGGCCGAGACGGCCGCCTTTTACCGCATGCTGATCACGTGTCTGATGCTGTTGCCGTTTGTCGATTTCAAATCACTCATCGGAACACGTCTCATGACTCGATATGCCTTACTCCTTAGCGGGACGCTTCTCGCGTTTCATTTTTGGCTCTGGTTTTTATCGCTCGATTATACGACAGTCGCCAGTTCGACTCTTTTCGTCACATCAAGCCCAATCTTTGTCTTGATTGGAAATGCCGTCATCTTTAAAAAAAATCCGACCAAACAAGGACTCACTTACGCACTCGTCGCTGTCCTCGGGGGTATGCTCGTCGCCGCAGGGGATGTTCAACTCGGTCGTGAAGCGCTCTTCGGGGACATGCTCGCCTTGCTCGCCGCTCTCCTCATCGCCGGATATTGGCTCGTCGGACAACACGTCCGTACCGAGATGAAGACGAACACGTATTCATTTAGCGTTTACCTCGTCGCGACGGTCGTTCTTTGTTTCATGTTGCTCGTACGCGACACGTCGTTCACGGCATTCGAATCGGTCAACTGGTGGTACTTCCTCGCACTCGCATTCTTTCCGACGATTCTCGGGCACAATCTGTTCAACTATGCGCTCGCACGGGTCAGTGCGACAGTCGTCAGCATCACGATTCTCGGTGAGGCACTATGGGGAATGTTGTTCGGGTACGCCTTTTTCGGAGAACGTCTCGGTCCGTTGCAGTGGACCGGTGCCATCGTCCTCCTCGCAGGGATCTATCTGTTCCTAAAAGAAGACGTCCGCTCGACTCGAGCGGACGTCTGATTATAGATTCGTAGCTTTCGGGTCCCCCGGACGATCTTCTGCATCCTCTTCTGAAGGACGGAACAATAATTTACGGTCCCAAAACGCCAGAGCGACCGCCGTCAAAAACGTCATCGCATCCGCAATCGGGAATGCGAGCCAGACGCCGAACACCCCAAGAAACGATGGTAGGATGAAGACGAGCGGAATCGTATAGAGCGTCTGACGGGAAAGCGAGAGGAACATGGCGACTCGCGCCTTTCCGAGCGACTGATAAATCCCGTTGACGAGCATTTGCACGCTCGGTAAGAAGGAGACCGCGAACAGGATGTGAATCGCGGTCACCCCCCCGGCAATGAGCGCATCATCCGTCGAGAACCATCCCATGAGCGTATGCGGGAACAACTGCAAGACGAGCCAAATGACCACGGCAATCGCAATCCCGGCACGCATCGCCGTCCAAATCGTCTCACGCATGCGGTCGAACCGTTCGGCACCGTAGTTATATCCGACGATCGGTTGCATCCCTTGGACGATGCCCATGATCGGCATACCGACGAGCGCCATGAACTTGTTGATGATGGCGAAGATCGCCAACTCTTCCGTCCCACCGTACGTCCCGAGCATCACGTTGACGCCGACGAACAGAATCGATTGAGATACCATCATGATGAACGAGGACGAACCGATTGCCATGATCTCCTTGATCTCGTCGAACCGAATCCGGAACTGTCGCCATTTGAAGCGCAGTTCCGTTTTTGGTTTACGGGCAAAAAAGAAGCGAAGCATTAAAATGGAACCGACGACTTGTGCGAGCGCCGTCGAGAGCGCTGCCCCGTACATTCCCCACTCAAAGGTGAAGATAAAAAGAGGGGTCGTTACGAGATTGACGAGGACGGTCGTCAACATGACCTTCATCTGATAGGGCGCCTGACCTTCAGCACGTACCATCGCACTTGAAGCAAGCGTGAACATAAAGAAGGGTGAACTGATCAATACGACCGATAAGTATTGTCGGCTAAGTTCCATGATTTCGGATGTCGCCCCGAACACCATTAATATCTCATCTAGCATAAAAAAGGCAGAACTGACCGCAAACGCCGCAAACAGACCGACGAGGACGAGCACGTTTAAAAACGTGACGGCCGCGCCGGCATCGTCCCCGCGCCCGAGCTTCCTCGAACTGATGGACGCCCCGCCTAGTCCGACCGCACTGGACACGGCCATCAAGATCATCTGAATCGGAAACGCAATCCCGATGGCGGCGACGGCTGAGGCGCCGATCCCACGGGCGACAAAAATCGTATCAATGATGTTATAGAGCGCCGTCACGAGCATCCCGATCATCGCCGGAAGCGATAATTTGAAGAGGAGTCGACCGATGGGCTCCGTCCGTAATTGCTCTGTGTTTTGGTTCATCCTTCCATCCCTCCGTCTCTATCTCTTAGGGTAGCAGGATTGGACGGTTCGGGCGACTATGTTGGCTCGGAGGATGTGTCAGACGACTACGCGTGCGGGTACACCTTTTCGCTTGCGCATAATAAAATCGGTCGCGACCGGTTCATCTACTTTCACGCGAATCGTCATCATCGCTTGATTGGCTGACTCGAGCGTCTGACCATCCACATCTTCGATTGACTCGATGACTTGCGAGAATCGTTTAAATCCGGGACCAAAAAATTCGACCTCTTCCCCGACCGAGAAATGGTTTCGTTGCTCTAGTGTCGCCACCCCGCTCGTCGGGTCGTATGAGATGACCCTTGCGGCAAAGGCGTACTGCGGAATCGAACGCGGTTTTCCGAACAACTGCTCTTTTTCGGTTGGAATGCCGTAATAGAATCCGCTCGCCAGTTCACGTTGGGCCGCTTTCCAAATCTCTTCTTCCCACGCCGGGTCGAAGACAAAATTCTCCGGGTCCTCACAGTATGCGTCAATCACTTGACGATAGACATTACATACGGTCGCGACGTAATGAATCGACTTCATCCGCCCCTCGACTTTCAAACTGTCGACCCCCGCGTCCACGAGGTCGGGGATATGCCGGACCATCGATAAGTCGACCGAGCTCATTGTGAACGGTTCTTCGTCGCGCGCTTCCATCTCTTCTGTCAACAGCTCACCCGCTTCGAAGAATCCATATTTCCAGCGGCATGACTGGGCGCACCCGCCACGGTTGGCATCACGTAGTGTCATGTGGTTCGACAACGTACAGCGTCCTGAATAAGAGATGCACATCGCCCCATGGACGAACGTCTCAATCTCGACATCGACTTCTTGTTTCATCTGAACGATCTCATCCATCGAAACCTCTCGGGCGAGGACAATCCGTTCGAGCCCCTCCTCTTTCCAAAAGCGAAGTGTCTCGTAGTTGGTCGCCGAGGCTTGAGTCGATAGATGGACCGGCAGTCCTTCAGCTTCCGTGAGACACGTCTCGATCATCGCCGGATCGGAGACGATGACCGCGTCAATTCCGATATCACGCAGTGTCAGAAAGAATTCACCTGCCCCTTCGATATCGCCTTCATGCGTCACCATGTTCGCGGCGACATATACTTTCGCATTGCGAGCATGGGCGAACGCCACACCTTCTCGCATCTCCTCATAACTAAAGTTACCGGCACGTGAACGCAGACCAAACTGCTGCCCGCCGATATAGACGGCGTCGGCCCCGTAGTGAATCGCCATCTTCAATTTTTCTAAGTTACCTGCTGGCGCTAATAATTCTGGACGTCGTTTCATGTTTATCCCTCACTTGATCTCTTCTGGCTTGCGTAACAACAATCCCGTTCCGAGACGGAATCCTTCCGGTTGCAGGTCGTTGAGACGGGCTTCCATCTCAACACGGTCAAATCGACCGTTCAATAGGTTCGCACGGGCGAACGTAAACAATTTAACGATTTCGACAAACTGGTCGCCCGCATGCCATCCGTCAAGTTTCCACGTATGCAGCCCATGTTTGACCAATGTCGGCAGCTGTCCCATCAGTGTCAGATCTTCAGAGAAAATATGCGTCCCGTTCTCGTCTTCATAGATCGGATAGCGGCTCGATGCATCAGCAGGCTCGCTCATATAATACTCGTGCTGTTTCGCCTCTTCAAAAGGACGACCGAGTTCGTTGAAATAGTTCGTCACGAGCGGACGCTTGGAGTGATGGATACAAGTGGGACCATACACCTGTACTTCTACCGGCAGTCCGATTTGTTGCTGGATGAGAGCAAGTTCCTCGAGCGTCACTTCGCGTGCGACGACCGCCCCGATCGCTTCCCGTTTACCCCAAAATTGAATCTGTTTGGCGGACGTGACGAGCGTTTGCGCATCGTACCAATAAGGAATCTTCGCTTGTCGAATCAGACGGATTGCTCCCGGGTCTCCAGCCGTCACATCATCGACCCCGATCGCCTTCAGTTCCTGTAAATATTCGGGCAACTCATCAATCTGGTCATTATGCATCAAATTGTTGACGGCCACCGTCACTTCTTTCCCGTATCGGTGCGCAAGTCGTGTGACTTCCCTCACAGCATCGATTGTCCACTCTCCTTTATGTCGCAATCCAAACCGGGCGTTTCCGACATATAATCGGTCCGCTCCCGCTTTGATTAACGCTTCTGCTTGATCGACGCTTTGCGCCGTAGTCACGAGCTGAATCATCATGATTGTTCTTCTCCCTACTTTGTGAGTCTAATCACATTTTCTTGCTATACTTTAGCATACGTTCGAATGTGTAAACGGGGCAGGATTTTAACAACTCGTGAAGAATTCAGTAACAATGTATGACTTTTCATTAAAGGAGTGGATCACGTTGTCAAAGACAGCTTTAATCACGGGTGCCTCGATGGGCATCGGTCTAGACTTGGCCGTACTCGCCGCACGGGACGGATATGACTGTATTCTCGTCTCCCGAAACGAGCCGCGCTTACACGAGTTAAAGAAAGTATTAGAGACGAGATATCGGATCAACGTCCATGTTTTTGCCGTTGATCTGGCAAAACATGATGCCGCAGCCCGTTTGACCGACATGATTGCCGAGGCGGGACTTTCTGTCGACTTTTTAATCAACAATGCCGGCTTTGGTACATCCGGCGCATTCGCCGACCTCGATGCTGAGACGGAGGCGGACGAGGTCCGATTGAACGTCAACACGTTGACCGAGCTGACGAAAGCCTATTTACCGGCCATGCTCGAACGTGATCACGGTCACGTATTAAACGTCGCCTCCGTCGCCGCATTCCAACCAGGTCCGTATATGGCCGTGTATTATGCGACGAAAGCGTACGTCCTTTCCTTCACCGAGGCAGTTCATGCTGAAGTGAAAGGGAGCGGTGTTCATGTGAGCGTGTTATGTCCTGGCCCGACTGACACGAACTTTTTCAATCGTGCCGGTAGCGAGTTGTCGTTCTCGAAAATGCCATCCCATCTCGTCGCCTTCTTCGGATATAAAGGGGTCATGAACAATAAACGCGTGATCGTACCCGGGCTCTCGAATCAGCTCTTAGTCGGTTTGGCTAAGTTGATGCCACGAGCGCTCAGTCTTGAAATACTTCGCCGTATGCAAAAACCGTCGGACGGCGTTGCCGCTGAATCGACGACATGAAAAAAGAGCGACCTAGACGGGTCGCTCCCAGCTTGTTGACGAACCAGGTCGCCTCTTGCGACCTGGTTCGTCCTTTTTTGTGGTTCCCGGTTTCTTGAGGCGTTCTGCCCCCATAAAATTGAAGAAATGCTATATAGACGGTCTTCTCTGGCCAACAGATTGGCCAGCTTCTTCATGTTTTGTGCGGTGGCTGCCACCAGATTGGCGCGCTGGACCTTCTTGATCCCCCTGTAGA
>NZ_JACSKY010000009.1 GCF_018617855.1 Exiguobacterium qingdaonense | reverse complement strand
TAGGAGGCGCGCGACCGCCGTCTCGACTTGAACGCCGGGAAGCCGGCCGTCCCGGCGAAGAACTTTGCGAACGCGGCGTCGAGGTTCAGCTTCGCGTTCGCGAGCGCGAGGCTGTCCGCCTCGGCGAGGAACGGGAACAGGGGCTTGTAGGAGGCAGGTGTCGCCGGTTTCCGTCTCGTCACGATTCCCGCTTTCGCCTCCTCGCGGATGGCGATGCGGTCCTCGAGCAGCTTGTTGTAGATGAACCGGGCGCAGCCGATCGTCTTGATGAGGAACTCGGCCTGTACCGGCGTCGGGTGGAGCCTGTATGTGTAGCCTTTCAGCATGTCCGTCCCTCCTCCCTCCAGCAGATTGTGATGTGTCTTCCTCATCCGATACCCGCGGAGGGGGAGGGAGAATCTGACGGAATCACGAACTTTTGTTCGTCCTATCTGTCACAGGGAGAGAAGAGTTTTGGACCGGGCGATTCATCTCCCACCTACGCCGAGCTTCGCCCCGAGACGCTTAGAGGAGGGAGAATTCTCGCCTGATTTAGTTAAACGAAGTAGATACTGAAATCACAAAACTCGCAGTCAGTCATGTAATAAATGAACTTAAAAAAATAGGATGACTCGTTTCGTCTGAATGTGCGTTGTGGTAACTTCATTCTACACGAGGATGTTGCTATGGGCTTTCTGTTCGTTTGTTGCACTTCATTTTATCATTCATCCAATACAAAAGAACGGCGTGATGCCGTTCTCAAGATTTTTGCAATATTTTGATATCATTGACGATATCATCAATCGGTACATTTTGGAAACCAGAATAAGCCTTCATAATCTTTCCTTCCTGATCGACCAAATAGAAATATGTACCGTGATCGACTTGTGTTCCTTCATCAGGTTTACGGACAAGCGCTTTAAAGCTCTCTTGAGCAAACGTTTCGATTTCCTCTTGTGAGTAGCCCGAAAGGAAATTCCAATCGGCGTTCGCAAGGTCGTAACCACTCATGAACTCTCTCATTTTCTCTGGAGTGTCCACCTCGGGGTCGACGCTGAACGAGACGAATTGTACATTCTCGACACCCTCTTCTTCGAGCGCTTCATTGAGCTTCGTCATGTTATACGTCATCGGTGGGCAGACCGTCTCACAACTTGTGAAGACAAAATCCGCCATCCATACGTTTCCTTTCAAATCTTCGAGGCTGACCATCTCTTCCTCTTGATTCATGTATTCAAACGATTCGACTTCCCAATTGAGCGGTTCTTCGATTTCTTGTCCGCATCCTGCTAGGACGACGAGCACCGTCATCAAACTAACCATCCACCATTTCTTCACGCGTTCCAACTCCTTATCGCTTTTTTATATTCCAAACTAGTATGGTGATGAGCGTGAAAGCTGTCAATGCGAGGAACGGGATTGTGATGAACCCGAGCCAGTTGATATATTGACCGCTACACGGTACTCCTTGGGCACAAGGTTGAACCTGTGCGAAACCTGGCACCTTTTGAACCAAGTAATGGTAAAGTGATACGAAACCACCTATGATTGAGAGCGGTAACACATATTTACGTATCGCCCGATCGTCCGTGAAGACGGCGATTCCCAACAGAATCGTCAGTGGGTACATAAAGATGCGCTGAATCCAACATAGCTCACATGGCACGAACTCTCGGATCTCGCTGAAGAAGAGACTCCCGAGCGTCGCCGTCAACGAGATGAGCCAAGCGAGATACAATCCATATTTTCCGAAAAATGATTTCATGTTATAGATCCTGCTCAATCAATTGTTGAATCTGCTCGTAATCGAATGGGTCCTCAAGCATCACGCCATTGATCATGATCGAAGGCGTGAACTGAACACCATTCTCGCTCACAAGACCATCATCCGTACTGACGTTTTCGAGCACGGTCGATTCTTCCCCGAGGTCTTGTTCGAACTGCGCCAAGTCGACCGATGTCGTCTCGCTAGCGATTTCCTTCAATTTCTCGACCGTCACCCACACGTCATCATGTTGCTGCGAGGCCGGTTGTGCGTCATAGAGCGCTTTGTGAAATGCCCAAAACGACTCGGGATCTTGCTCGTATACCGACTCGGAAGCAAGGGATGCCAAAATCGATTCTTGCCCATGGAACAAGACGTTAATATAGCTGAAGCTGACGTCTTCCTTGTCAAGATAATCCGCTTTCAGCTGCGGGTAAATCGATTCACCCCATTGTTTACATGACGGACATTTATAATCTCCGAACTCAACGACGGATACTTTCGCGTCCCGGTCCCCGAGTGTCGGTTGTCCTTCAATCGAGACATGGTTGCCACGGTCGACTGTCGTCTCCTCTTGATTGAGCAAGACGAAGACGATTGCGATCAGTGCGACCGCGATGATGGTCAGAATGACCAACAGTTGATTCTTTTTCATTCTCTTCACCTCTATCTATTTTCGACTCGTCTCTCATTATAGCGGAAGCTGATTCACCTATCATGTTATCCGTTCGCTTTTTCATAATTGACTTTATTTCAAAATTTCGGTCCAAAGCGAACGGGAAGCAACAGCTTTCATTCTATATGACACCTTGAAAAAAGCACTCATTTCCATGATGGAAGTGAGTGCTTTTGGAATTTACGCTTCGAACAACAATTGTTCTGGGTCTTCAATCATATCTTTAATGTGCTTGAGGAATGTCACAGCCTCACGACCATCCACAATCCGGTGGTCATATGAGAGGGCGACATACATCATCGGACGGTTTTCCATCGTGTCCGCATCGATGGCGACCGGGCGGAGTTGAATCGAGTGCATCCCGAGGATGGCAACTTGGGGCCCGTTCAAGATTGGCGTTGAGAGGAGTGAACCGAACACGCCCCCGTTCGTGATCGTGAACGTACCACCTGTCAAGTCGCTCAACCCAAGCTTGTTGTTACGTGCTTTGTCCGCGAGGTGAAGGATGTCCTTCTCGATTTCCCCAAAGTTTTTGCGGTCCGCTTCACGGACGACCGGAACGACGAGACCATCTGGCGCCGATACAGCGATCCCGATGTCGTAATATTTCTTCAAGACGATTTCGTTGCCTTGGATTTCAGCGTTCAAGTAAGGCATGCGCTTAAGGGCCGCCACTGCCGCTTTCGTGAAGAATGACATGAAGCCGAGTTTGACATCGTTGTCTTTCACGAACTTCTCTTGGCGACGTTTACGGAGTGCCATGACCGCCGACATGTCGACCTCGTTGAACGTCGTGAGCATCGCTGCCGTCTGTTGGACTTCGACGAGGCGGTTCGCGATCGTTTGACGACGACGCGTCATCTTGATGCGTTCTTCCTCTTTCCCGCTCGCAGCCGGTTGCGGTGTAGAAGCAGCTGGTTTTTGCTCTTTTACGGCTGGTTTGTCTTCGTGTTTTGAAACGTCATGGACGTTGATGCGTCCCATCGGATCGTTCGTTTGAACGGCTGAAAGGTCGATGCCTTTCTCACGAGCGAGTTTACGGGCAGCAGGTGTTGCGATCGGCCCTTTACCCGGGCTCGCCACATGCTCTTCACGCTTCTCGACTTTTTTTCCTTCTTCGACAGACTCCGTCTTCTTCTCGGTCGGCGCTTCTGTTTTCGTTTCCGTCGCATTCTCTGTCTTTGTCTTCGTCGCGACGGCCGTTCCGCCACCAGAACCTGAACCGAGACGTGCGATGACGTCACCGACTTGAACGGTGTCTCCTTCACCGGCGAGTTGTTCTTCCAACACGCCCGCCTCGTCAGCCGGGACTTCGATGTTAACTTTATCTGTCTCGAGCTCGACGATGGCCTCTCCTTTTTCAACCTGGTCGCCTGGCTGTTTGAGCCATGTCGCGACCGTTCCTTCCGTAATGGACTCTGCTAATTCTGGTACTTTGATTTCGATCACAATGAGTTCCCCCTTAACTTATTTACGATCTTTTTGGTATGTGCTCGTTGTTGCACCGCTCGAGACGACGTCACGAGAGAGTGCTTCACGGATGATGCGTGCTTGTTCTTGTTTATGAGCTGTCGGATTCCCTTCAGCCGGGCTCGAACGACGGCGACGGCCGATGTAACGGACATCGAGTCGGTTCGTTGTGACCGCTTCTAAACGAGGCTCGATATATGTCCAAGCCCCCATGTTTTTCGGTTCTTCTTGAACCCAGACGATTTCGCGTGCGTTCGGATAACGGCTGATGACGTCACGAATCTCACGAACCGGGAACGGGTAAATTTCTTCGACACGGATGATGTGCAAGTAGTCGAGTGACTCTTCTGACTTACCGACCGCTTCTGCAAGGTCAATCGCGACCTTCCCTGTGCAGAAGACGAGACGTTCGACTTTCTCCTCATCCTCACCGAGGCCTGGCTGTTCAACGATTGGTTTAAAACTCTCTTCCGTGAACGCCTCAATCGGTGACGTGGCGAGCGGGTGACGAAGCAGACTCTTCGGTGTCATGATGATCATCGGACGAATCTCTTCTTTTCCGAGCATCTCTGCCTGACGACGAAGGATGTGGAAGTACTGTGCCGCAGAAGAAAGGTTTGCGACCGTCCAGTTTTTCTCTCCCGCAAGCGTCAAGTAACGTTCCATCCGTGCGCTCGAGTGCTCCGGCCCTTGTCCTTCGTACCCGTGTGGCAAGAGCATGACGAGCCCGGATTTTTGACCCCACTTCGCGCGTCCCGCCGAGATGAACTGGTCGAACATGACTTGTGCCGAGTTCGCAAAGTCTCCGTACTGCGCTTCCCACAGCACGAGCGTGTCTTGTGCGAATACGTTGTAACCATATTCAAATCCGAGCACCGAACCTTCTGAAAGCGGGCTATTATACACCGAGAACGACGCTTGTGCAGTCGACAGTTGATGGAGTGGTGAGAACTTTTTCCCTGATTCGACGTCGTTCAACATGATGTTTCGTTGGGCGAACGTCCCGCGCTCAGAATCTTGACCGCTTAAACGGACAGGCGTACCGTCAGAAAGAATGGAAGCAAAGGCGAGCGTTTCCGCGTGACCCCAGTCGATCTTTCCACCTTCACCGAAAGCATCCCGTCGACGGTCGAGCACTTTTTGAAGCTTATGGAAGACACCGAAGCCTTCCGGCCAGTCAAGCAATTCCTCGTTCAATTGGGTGAGGAACTCTAGTCCCACGCTCGTATCGATTTTTGGGAAGCCTTTATGGACCGCATCCGGCAAGACGATGTCCGCATCCTCTTCTTCAGAAGGAACGAGATCACGCGCCGACTTTAGTGCCTCTTCAATCTTTTGTTCGATTTGCGCTTTTTCTTCTTTTGTCATGACGCCTTCTGATTCAAGTTGCGTGGCATAGACATGACGGACAGACTGATGTTCTTTGATCGCTTTATAGAGAACCGGGTTCGTGTTCATCGGTTCGTCCATTTCGTTATGTCCGTAACGGCGATACCCAATCAAATCGACAAGGATGTCCTTATGGAATTTGGCACGATACTCACTGATCAACTTCGCGACGGCGACACACGCTTCCGGATCATCCGCGTTGACATGGAATACCGGGATTTCATAGCCTTTTGCGATGTCACTCGCATAACGTGTCGAACGTGAATCGTTCGGGTCCGTCGTGAAACCGATCGTGTTGTTGGCGATGACGTGGACCGTCCCGCCTGTACGGTAACCCGCTAAGTTCGTCATATTGAGTGTCTCGGCGACGATTCCTTGACCTGGGAAGGCCGCATCTCCGTGAATCAAAATCGATGCTGCCAAATCGTCATGTTGTACAGCCGATCCTTTTTCAGATCGGTCATCCTGTGCGGCACGCGTATACCCTTCGACGACAGACCCGACGAACTCAAGGTGACTCGGGTTGTTCGCTAAATTGAGACGAACTTCTTTTTGCTGTTCGATCACTCTACGGTCAAGACCGAGGTGATATTTCACATCGCCCGACCAACCGAAGTTGATGCCGATCGACCCTTCAGACGGAATCAACTCTTTGTTCGGTGCGTGTTGGAACTCTGCAAAGATCATCTCATACGGTTTCCCGAGCACGTGGGCGAGTACGTTCAAACGACCCCGGTGAGCCATCCCGATATTGATATGTTCAGAACCGCTCGAAATGAGGCCACCGACCATCGCATCAAGAAGTGGCACCATCGCATCCAAACCTTCGATCGAGAAGCGCTTTTGTCCGACATACGTCTTATGGAGGAACGATTCAAACAGTTCAGTTTCAGCTAGACGTTCAAACAGTTCAAGCTTTTCTTCTTTTGAAAAAGTTTGTTGTAATGCGCCTTGCTCAACTTGACGACGAATCCACTTTTTCTCTTCCATATCATCTAAATGACGAAGTTCAATTGCGACGGTCCCCGTGTAGACGTCAAGCAAATGACGGAATAACTCTAGTGCATTCGCGTTCGGCTTTGGTGCATCATCCGAAAGAAGACGGGCCGGAATTTGTACCAAATCCTCTTCTGTCAAATCATAGCGTGACAGTTCGAATAGTTCCTGTTCACGCGGGTGGTCTTTCAGCGGATAAATGTCGGCCGCCTTATGACCGAATGCACGGATGTCGTTGATGAGCCGGGTCGCAGAGACGACCTTCTCTAAATCAAACGATGGACCCGAGACTACCTCTTTCGGTGCCGATTCCGGTGCCCCAAATTCATCGAAGTATCGACGTGTCTCTTCATCGACCGATGACGGGTCTTCCAAATATTGATCGTATAGTTCAATGATGTAGCCTAAGTTAGGACCATAAAATGCATTCGATTTCTCGTGAACATTCGACGACTCTCCCATTGAATAAATCCCCCTTATCCATTCCTAAACGCCCAATCTGTGAACGCTTTCATTTTACCATGTAGCCCGAAGCAGTTCATCTTTCTCCTACCTTGATGAACAAACCGACTTCTGCCTCTTACGCTCAACTTCATACTACACCTTTCGTACTAGAAAAACCCTTACGAATTCACAATTCGTCCATACTATTTCGATAAGTTTTGCTTATCGAACAAATGTGTCATCATCAATTTGTTATAAACATTTCAAAAAAAGATGAAACCTTATTTCAGACGACCCCGTATTAGGGAGTGTAGCAATTACACTATTACTCTTAAAGAAAGCTAGGTGACCACATGTTATCCGTACAAAATGTCCATAAGAAGATGGGAAAAGCGACGGTATTGACGAATGTCAGCTTTGACGTCGTTCCAGGAGAAATATTCGGGTTCCTCGGACCGAACGGGGCCGGAAAAACGACGACCATTCGTATTATCACAGGCCTTATGCCTGCCACACACGGGACCGTGACAGTCGATGGATATGACGTGGCGAACAATCGTCAAGAAGCGCTCAGCCGAATCGGGGCCATCGTAGAGAACCCGGCGTTCTATCCTTACATGACCGGCCGGGAAAACTTGATTCACGCGATGAACTTGATTCCAAACTTGAAAAAAGTCGACATAAACGCCCTCGGTGCACTCGTCGGACTCGACGGTAAGCTCGACATGAAAGTGAAGCAGTACTCGCTCGGGATGAAACAACGCCTCGGGATCGCCCGTGCTCTGTTGCATAATCCGAAAGTGCTCATTTTAGATGAGCCGACGAACGGCCTCGACCCAGCCGGGATTGCCGACCTTCGGAATTACTTACGCCACCTTGCCGACCATCGTGGGATCGCCATCCTCATCTCGAGCCATTTGTTGAGCGAGATGGAAATGATCACCGACCGCTTCGCCATCATCGACCAAGGTCAAATCAAATCGGTAGAAGACGGACAGACGAAAGCGGAGAGTGTCATCCTCTGTAAAGTTGCCAAAGAGCAGATGAATGAGGCGCTCGACGTCGCAGCGCTCGCTTTTGATGATGTGAAAATCATTCAACAGTCTGCCGAATCGTTCATCGTCCCACGTCAAGAGACGGATATTCCGGTCTTGTTGAAACAGTTGATCGAACGTGACATCGCTGTCTACCAAATCGGGATGAAGCACGAGTCGCTCGAAGAACAATTCTTGAAATTGACGAAAAAAGAAGGAGGTACGAACAATGCGTTCATTACTCAGCAATGAATGGATGAAATGGCGTCGTACGATTAAACCTTACGTCGCCTTAGGCGTGTATACGGCAATCATTCTCATCGTATACGCTGTATTGGCTAGCGGGGACGGTACACCAGAAGCCGCATCGTTCTTTGAATTCTCAACGATGGGTGCCATCGCTTTCCTCAGTATTTTTACAATCGTCTTCACTGCCGAGATGGTCGGGAATGAGTTGAAGTTTGATACGTTGAAACATCTCTTGATGAGTCCCTACTCTCGCGACCGTATCTTGTTGTCAAAACTCGTCATGGCCGTCCTCGTCATGTTGCTTCAGTTCGCCTTCATCTTAGTCGTCGCGTTCGGGTTCTCACTCACGTTAGACGGCTCTGTCGCATGGGACGTCATCAGTCCGATTCTCATCAGTGTGAGCGGACCGATCTTCATCATCTTCTTGACGCTCATGTTCTCGGTCGTTTTCAAGTCGGTCGGTGTCGTCATCGGTTTCACGGTGCTCGCGAACTTTGCGTCGAGTATCATCGGCGGCCTTCTCGTCGCATGGAAGCCTGAAATTGCAAAATGGATCGTCTTCCTTCATGCAGATCTTTCAGTCTATGACCTGAACCCAGAGTTCATGAAAGCGATGGACGCTACGATGGGCTTCTCGATTTTCTATGTCGCCCTTCATATCATCGCCTTCTATCTCATCACGGCGTTCATGTTCCGGAGTAAAACGTTCGCTGAATAAGCATACTTCATAAGAAAAAGTGGTACCTCTTTGCTATAGGAGTTTTTTAGTAAGGAGGTATTTCTATGTCTAAGACAGCATTGCTCATTATTGATCTGTTCAATGATTTTGATTTTGAAGGTGGCGACATGCTACGTAAACATACGAAAATGATTATTGAACCGATTCTCGAGCTTAAAAAACATTTTAAAGAGACAGATTTACCTGTCATTTATTGCAATGATAATTTTGGACAGTGGAAAGATAGCACAGAAGACATCATTGATTATGTAAAAGCATCAAAAGGAAAACAGATTGCCTTGCAAATCGAACCGGCAGATGAAGAGTATTTTATTATCAAACCAAGGCACTCTATCTTCTTTGGAACTCAATTGGATATTCTACTCCGACAGTTAAACGTGACGAAACTAATTTTAACCGGGGTCGCGACAGATATTTGTATCCTCTTTTCTGCCAATGATGCATATATGCGTAACTATGACCTTTATATCCCTCGCGATTGCGTGGCAGCAGAAACAGTAAAACGTCACGAAAGTGCCCTGACAATTATTGATGAGGCGCTAGGAATCGAAACATCTCCTGTGTCTGAATATTTGAATCATGTTCAATAGTGATTTAGATTTCTTATTGCTGTCACACAATCCCAACAATCAGAACGTTTTCAAGCTCTTCTATTAGATATTCTTATTGTATAAAGGTCAGTAAGGGGTGTGTTGATTTTGTACCTAACAATCGGTTTAGCATTGCTCGTCTGTTTGATCGCACTCATATTCACCATCATGGTCGGTCTCGGGAAAGACCGCTCCTCGTATAGTCAAAAGAAAAGCTTGTCGATGGTTTCTTGGCTCTACATCATCTTGCTCCCTGTCTCGTTTATCGGACTCGGACTTCTCTACTATTTCATTACGAAGTAACGCAAAAAATCACGATGCCTGGATATAGGCATCGTGATTTTTTAAGCGATCAAGTCGCTCCAAATTTTGATGGTACTCGCTAAGATGAGTAACGCCAAAATCCATTGAAGTGCTTTCGTATTCATATTTTTCCCGACATTCGCCCCAATCGGTGCGGCAATCAGACTCGCAATGATCATAATGACCGCGGGGGCCCAGACGATTTGATCGGTGATGATCTTACCGAACGTCGAGCCAATCGACGAGATGAACGTGATGGCGAGTGAACTTGCGATTGCCATCTTTGTCGGAATGCGCAACACGACGAGCATGATTGGCATGAGAATGAATGCCCCGGCCGCCCCGACGATCCCTGCGGCGATACCTACGACAAACGCTGAGCTTGCGGCAATCATCTTATTGAACTGTACTTGGTCAAGCGGCATGTCGTCCACTTGCGGCTTCGGTAAGAACATCATAATTGTGGCAATCGTTGCGAGCACGGCGTAGACGACATTGATCATCGTCTCCGACAAAATGGTCGATCCGTATCCACCGATGAAACTACCAATCAATACCGAAACACCCATGTAGAGAATCAACTGCTTGTTTAAGTATCCGCCTTTACGATAAGCATAAATCCCGCCGATTGTCGCAAAGAACACTTGAATCGCACTGATTCCCGATACTTCATGCGCGCTGAACGCGCCGAACCCTAATAGTGGTGGGATGTATAACAACATCGGATACTTGATGATGGACCCACCAATTCCGACCATCCCTGAAATGAACGACCCGATGAACCCAATTAGAAAGATTGTAATGATAAACCCGAACTCCATATTGACTCCTCCATTATCTCCGTATTCTCTTCTTATTCATTCGCTTCCCAAGAAATCATACCGCCTGAGACGTCATAGATTTCTGTATATCCGGCGTCTATCAACTGCATGGCAGCTTGAGCGCTCCGATTACCGCTCCGACAGATGACGTAGATCGGAGCGTCTTTCGGATAGGGCAACCGGGTGGCGTCAAATGAAGAAAGTGGTGCATTCACCGCCTCCTCGATATGCCCCCCCTCGTATTCAGACACTTCTCTGACATCAAGGAGCGTTATTTCTTCGTTTTCCAATTTGTTTTGTAGAGTTTTAACGTCAATTTTCCTAATTCCATCTTTTTCTGATGTGATTACAAAGATAAAAATCACCATGACAGCCAAAATCCCAACAAATAAGGAAATTTTCTTCATGTTTTCCCCTCCAAATCTTTTCACTTGCACTCATTATACCTTAGGGGGTATATTAAAGCCAACGAAACATTCTCGTTGCCAAATCACTTAGAAATGAAAAGGAGATCAAAGACTCATGAAGACGATTACGACTACGGAATTAGAAACGTTACTTCAAGCAGATGACTCACTCAACTTAATCGATGTGCGTGAGACCGATGAATATGCTGGAGGTCACATCAAACAAGCGAAAAACGTACCACTTTCTGAATTCGGGGCGAAAGTCGATGAGCTCGATCGCTCTAAACCGATTCACGTCATTTGCGCAGCTGGTGGACGTAGCATGAATGCATCTGCTTATCTGGACTCACTCGGGTTCGACGTCACGAACGTCGACGGCGGGATGATGAGCTGGCAAGGCGAAGTCGAATAAACCATTACTCTAGGTCATAGGGGGAAATTTACATGTTATTACGTTATTTTTATGATGAAAAATTAGCACAAGCTTCATATATGGTCGGTTGCCAAATGACAGGAGAGGCGATCGTCATCGATCCGGCCCGTAACATCGAGCCATACCTTCAAGAAGCAAAGAAAGAAGGCATGAACATTGTCGCAACAGCAGAGACGCATATCCATGCGGACTTTGTATCAGGTTCATTCGAACTCGCGAAGCGGACAGGTTCAAAAGCCTATCTATCCGACGAGGGGGATGCTTCATGGAAGTATGCGTTCGCGAAAGACATCGACGCACAACTCGTCAAAGAAGGCGACACGTTCAAAGTCGGAAACGTAACGCTTGAAGTCATGCATACGCCCGGTCATACACCAGAACACATTTCGTTCTTACTTTATGATCGGAATCAAACACAACCGATGGGCATCTTCACAGGCGACTTCGTCTTCGTCGGCGATATCGGTCGCCCTGACCTCCTCGAGGAGGCAGCCGGTGTGAAAGGAACGACAGCAATCGGCGCGGAACAAATGTTTGACTCGCTCAAAAAGTTCATGGCGCTTCCTGACTTCGTTCAAGTTTGGCCAGGACACGGCGCGGGCAGTGCTTGCGGGAAGGCGCTCGGCGCGATCCCGACGTCGACGGTCGGTTACGAGAAAGCGACGAACTGGGCGCTTCAAATGACGGATAAAGATGCCTTCATCAAAGAGTTGACGACGGATCAACCCGAACCACCGAACTACTTCGCCATGATGAAGAAAGTGAACAAAGAAGGTATCCAAGTGACGACGGACGTCGCTCGTCCTGAAGTCGTCGGGTCAGATCGCCTTGATACACTCGTCGAAGAGACACAAGTCGTCGACATGCGTAAAGGTGAAGACTTCGCGAACGGACACGTACCAGGGACGATCAATATCCCGTACAACAACAAGTTCGTCTCGTGGGCTGGCTGGCTCGTCAACTTCGACAAAGACATCACGCTGATCGCAAGCGCGGATGACATCGATCAAGTACAGACCGACCTTCAATCAATCGGTCTCGATCGTCTTCGTTTCATCATCCCAGTCGAAGAGCTCGACGCATCACGTTTGACGGAAACGTATACGGACGTGACGGCAGAAGAGGCAATCGAAGCTGCTGAAAAAGGTGACGTCTTCGTCCTCGACGTTCGAAACGCGACAGAATGGAACGCGAGCCATTACGAAAAGGCAGAGCGCATCTTGCTTGGAAAACTCGCGCGTGACTATGAAGGTCTCCCGACAGACCAAACGATTGCGGTCCACTGTGCGTCAGGCGTCCGCTCACGCATGGCGGCAAGTGTCCTTCAATCGCTCGGCTACAAAGACATCCACAACGTCTTGGGTGGGTACGGCGCGATGAAGACCGTCTTGAACGCTCAACAAATCAAGTAATGCTATACTGACTATGAATATGGCGCCCGCTTCGAGAGGGGCGCCTTTTGTTTAGGAGGGAAAGACGTGGTTGCCATCGGTCCACTTAACATTCGTTTCGATTTACTTATTTTTTTAGTAAGCCTTGGTGTCCTTTATGGCATCTTCCGCTTCCTCGGTTTGACGAGTAAAGAGCGTGAAGCCGTCATCGGGACATGGTTCTATGGATTCCTCGCCTGGAAAGGAAGCGCGATAATCATCGGTCTGTTGACGACTCGTGACCTTTCTCTTGCCCTCTACGCTACGGGAGGCGTATGGTCTCAATGGATTGCTGCCGCTGTTATCCTTTGGTTCGCCTATCGACTCGACCGGGACCTTTTAGGATATTGGATGCTGAGTGGACTTCTCATCTGGCTCGGGATGACGCTCGCGATTCCGGTATATGGGACAGTTTTGAGCTTCCCCGACCAGCCGATTCATCTATGGAGCGCCACCTTCATCCTTCTACTATTCGGGGTGACGTGGCGATGGATGCGTGAACCGACTCGTGGAAACATTCTTTGGACCGCCCTCGGTGCATCTGGTATCTGGCTGTTTAAGTCATATGCGGTTGGACAAATCCAATGGTGGATGATCGCTATCACCCTCGTCCTGTTCGGATTGAGCGTCTTTCTCGCCCGTCCTTCAAAGAAAGCGATTCAAGTTAGTATCGGAGTCCTCGTCGTTCTCGCGGTCGTGAATGCTGTCCTGCCAGAACGTGCGACACAAACTGTCACGACAGAGACGGCGTCGACCGGATTGAGCATCGGGCAAATCCCCCCTTCGTTCGAGTTACAACGAACTGATGGGAGCACATTCGACTTGACATCACTACGTGGTCAACAAGTCGTCGTGAACTTCTGGGCGTCCTGGTGCCCGCCATGTCGCGCGGAGATGCCGGACATGGCGGCGTTCGCGAAAGAACGAGAAGACGTGACGATCGTCGCCGTCAACACGACGACGAGTGAACGTGACCCGGACAATGCAATCGCCTTTGTCGAACCGTATGAAGATGCATTTACCGTCGTCTATGACCGTGACGGTCAAGTCGGTGATGCATACCGGATTCAAGCGATGCCGACGACGTATGTGCTCGATGAATCCGGTGTGATCATTGCGAAACAATTTGGTGCCATCGACAAGAACTGGCTCGACGCCCAACTGAACTGAACATGATAAAACCGCCGACAGTGATTTGTCGGCGGTTTTATCATTGCTTCAAATAACCTTGTGCTTTCAAGAAATCTTTGACGTCAAGACGGGTCGATTTCGACAGCATGCGCCCCATCTGCCCGGTCCACGTGTCTTTACGCGGGTTCGAGCCACGAACCATATAGTAATCGTGAATCAACGCATCGTAATCCGAAAGTGATTGCTTCATGCGTTCCGGGTTCGCCTCGTAAGTGTTCTCATGGTAGACATGATGGAATGGGAGTCTTGGTTTTTGATCTTCGACTGTAGCCGGTACACCGACGGCCATCCCGAAGAGCGGAATGACCCGTTCTGGTAACTCGAGCACTTCCTTGACCGCAAAGAGGTCGTTCCGAATGCCACCGATATAACAGATGCCGAGTCCCATCGACTCTGCCGCCACTGCCGCATTTTGCGAGGCGAGTGCCGCGTCAATCACAGCGACCAAGAGCTTCTCATCGGTCTCAAGTGTCGCGGATACTTCCGTTTCCTGTAGCTCACCAATCATTTCATGACGATGCAAATCCGCACAAAAGACGAAGAAGTGACCGTTCTCGACCACGTAGTCCTGATTGCCCGCAATCTCGGCGAGTCGTTTCTTTTTCGCTTCATCGGTCACCCCGATGATCGAGTAGGCTTGGATAAAGCTCGATGTCGATGCCCGTTGTGCGCTCTCGACGATGGTCTGGATTTGTTTGTCTGTCAATTTCTCGTCCGTAAAATCGCGGACGGAACGGTGGTTCAATAATGTATCAATCACTTCGTTCATACGCTCTTCCCCCTTTTTTTCAATCTTGGCACACGCGATGCGAATCCACAAATGAGAGGAATCCGTCGAGTCTATTTTGAAGAGGTGCGGTACCATCTTGTATTGTTGTGCTATCATTATAGACTACACATAGAATACGATAGCGTAACTTCGAATAAGGAGCGATATATAATGAAAAGAATACCATTTTACATTCCATTCCTTCTTGGAGCGCTACTCCTCTCTGGTTGCACGGAAGCCGATGTAAACGTTCCGTCGTCAACGGAAGAAACGGTCGAAGAGGAAACGACACAAGAAAATCAGACAGCCGAGACGTCTTCAGAAGATCTATTTGAAGGTTATACGAGAATCGATGTCGACGGTGGCGACCAATCCGGGACACGCGAGGCGAATGTCGTCGTCGATATCGGCTTCGGTGACCGTGAGTATTGGGCGTTCACGAATGAACACGGTCAGTTGGTTCGCGTAATCGCCGATGAAATCACCCTTCAAGATGATGAGACGGAAGACGTCAATTCGTCCGGGCGTTATTATTCCGATGAGGCGAAAGTGCCGGGTGTCGAAGACCCGAATCTCGACGAAGGTCATATCATCGCCGATTCGCTCGGTGGCGTCTCGAACGCCTATAACATCACACCGCAAAATAGTGCGCTCAACCGCTACGGGGACCAGGCGTTCATGGAAGATGCCATCCGAAAAGCGGGTGGAGCGAAAGACTTCGAAGCCATCATCACCTATCCGAACACGACGACCCAAATCCCTTCCCGCTATCAATACACGTATACCGTTCGAGGGAACACGGTCACGGATACGTATGATAACGCAGACCCAGAAGAAGTGAACGAATCGCTCGATTTAACGGACGACTCACCTCCTGCAGTGACGACGGAGCCGGTCGAGGAGCGAGAATTATCCGATATCGACCTTGACGGGAACGGGCAAGTGACGATCAAAGAAGCAAAGAACGCAGGATTCGAGATGCCGATCACGCGTGACCACTGGTTGTATAAGTACATGGACGACCGGGACGGTGACGGGATGGTCGGGGAATAACGATGACGAACGAGACGTTTCTCTAGGAGAGACGTCTTTTTGCATACAAAAAACCGCGGTACAAGACCGCGGCTACATGTTTAGTTCGACATTTGATTCAAGAATGGTGCGAGATCGACGTTCAACTCGTTCGAAAGACGTTCTCCGAGCTCACGATCCGCACGATAGAAGTTACAAATCAAGAGAAGAACCGTCTTCTCATGACGAACTTCTTTGATGTGAGCGACGAGGTTACGGATGAGCGCGTCCTTCTCTTCTTGAGAATAACGGCGATACACCTCTCCGGCCTGACCGAAGTCGTTCGTCTTTTCAATCTTCTGACGACCCGTCACGCCTGTGATCGGTTGTGGCGTCTCGATGTAATCCGCATTCGGCTTCGGTGCGTCTTCATAACGGTTTGGCTCATAGTTGACCGGGCTCGTCTGTTGTTTGAACGGCATCGCCCCGTCACGCTGGTTGTTCGCCACTTGAGCGAATGGGCAGTTGATCGGAAGTTGGAGATAGTTCGGTCCGATACGGTGACGCTGCGTATCCGAATATGAGAAGAGTCGTCCTTGGAGCATCTTGTCTTCTGACGGCTGGATCCCTGGGACGAGAACACCCGGGTTGAAACCGACAGATTCAGTCTCGGCGAAGAAGTTGTCGACGTTTTTATTGAGGGTCATCGTTCCAACCAATTGATACGGGATGACGTCTTCAAACCAATCCTTCGTCGCATCGAGCGGATCGAAGTCGAAGTGATCCATGTCCGCCGGGTCTAAAATTTGTACATATAGATCCCATTCCGGATAGTCCCCGTTATCGATCGCGTTGAACAAATCACGCGTCGCATGGTTGAAGTCCTCTGCTTGAACTTTCGCCGCTTCTTCCATCGACAAGTTTTGAATCCCCTGTTTCGGTACCCAGCGCAACTTTATGTACACCGTGTTTCCGAACTCATTCACCCATTTGAAAGAATGGACGGACGATCCGCGCATGTGGCGATACGATGCCGGGATGCCTTCGTCACTGAAGAGATGCACGAGCATGTTCGTCGATTCCGGTGTGAGCGACATGAAGTCGAAGAAGCGGTCTGGGTCTTGAAGGTTCGTCTGTGGGTCTGGTTTGAGCGAGTGAATCACGTCCGGGAACTTAATCGCGTCACGGATGAAGAAGACCGGCAAGTTGTTTCCGACGAAATCATAGTTCCCTTCTTCCGTATAAAACTTGACGGCGAAGCCACGTGGATCACGAAGCGTCTCCGGTGAGCCTAAACCGTGGATGACGGTCGAGAAACGCGCGAATACGGGCGTCTCTTGCCCCTTTTCTTGCAAGAATGCGGCTTTCGTGTATCGTTTCATACTATTTTTTACAGTGAAGACACCGTGCGCCCCTGCCCCTCTAGCGTGAACGACTCGTTCTGGTACACGTTCACGATCGAAATGCGCTAATTTCTCAATTAGTTGGTAGTCTTCGAGAAGCGTCGGGCCCCGACGACCCGCAGTGATGGAGTTGGCGTTATCCCCGATTGGTGCGCCTTGGTTAGTAGTTAGTTGACGGTGTTGATCCATATGATTGCCTCCCATTATTTATAATCATTACAATCTTGATATTAATCAAAGATTATAATGATTACAAATAAAAAGCTCGTGAATCACGAACTTTTTTTCATGCGTCTCTTTTGTTTGGCTTTTTCACGTTGATGGAGGGTCACGACGAAGAACGCGGCGAGCACTCCACCGAGGGACCCGGCGATGATATCGACCATCGTATCGTCGTTTCCGTTTCCTTGCATCGTCGTGTTCAAGACAACGTCGGATGTGAATTCATACATCTCCCAGAGCGCCGCCCCGGCCATGGAAAAGACGACGATGTATACGAATAGAAATCGTTTCGGAATCTCGGTCCGAATGTCGTCATCGAGCCGGCTGAAGAAATCAAATCCGAGGAATGCGAGAAAGATGCCACTCAACAGATGAAGGAACGTGTCCCACCAGCCATTCCCATACAATCCGACGATCGACCCTAAATACTGTGAGGCGAACAAGAACAGGATATACGCCACCTTCATCTTACTATCGAGTTCTGTTTTGAACGTCTTTTCAATGAAAAATGGGATGAGTCCGGAAATGATTCCGGCCCCCGCCACACTCGCATCGAACCAGGATTCTTCAATGATCGCTGTGACGAGTATGACCGCCATGAACAAGACGAATCCAAACTCAAGGAAACGCCCTTTCGTGAACTTCATGATGCTTCGCCTTCTTTCTAGTTTGTTCTCTATATGGTCTATTCCCAACTCTCAATCGCGTTCAACCTACACGATGTAATTTAATTGGACACACTTGTTATTTACGAACATACGTTCTATAATTAGTATTATGAATCCGAGGAGGAACTTGCTATGCCAATCAATCCATATCTCAACTTTAACGGGAACTGTCGTGATGCCGTAACCTTTTATGCCGATGTGTTCAACCACGCCGCTCCAGACATCATGACGTTCGGTGACCAGCCTGGTCCGGACGGTCAACCAGCGCCGAGTGAAATGGCCAATCTCGTGTTGCATACCCGACTATCGATTCACGGCTCATCGCTCATGTTTTCCGATGCAATGCCTGACGGGCCGGTCACGTTCGGCGACAATCTCACACTCGTCGTCGTCACGGATGACCTTGATGCCATCCACCGCGAGTTCGAAGCACTCTCTGTGAACGGACGTGTCCTGATGCCGCTTCAAGAAACGTTTTGGAGCAAGGCGTATGGCATGCTCGAAGACCAGTTCGGTGTCTATTGGCAATTCAGCCACGAAGCATAACGACAAAAAATCCCCGATTCGTAAGAATCAGGGATTAGCTTATTTTTGAGCAACGAAGAAGATGCGCTCGGCATCCGCTCCTGGTGCATGTTCTGTGAAATCAGAAGTGACCGATTTGACGTGGAACCCGGCACCGATCAACCATTGCATATACTGCCCTGGTTCATACGTCCGTTGTTCGTGTGTCTCTTCGATCCGTTCGTACGTCCCGTCTTCATGCGCGACGAAGAACGTCAAATCGTGAACGACCGAGAGCGGTGCCTCTCCCGGGTCGGCAAACCAAATATACGAGCAGTCTTCCTCGTTAGATGCGTACGTCTTTTGATTGAAGAGCGTCTGCATCTTGTTCGGGGCGTGCACATCAAATAGAAACAGCCCACCTGGTTTGAGCTGATTATAGACCGATTCGAACGTATCGATCACATCTGCCTCATCCTGTAGATAGCAGAGCGAGTCACAGAGAATCGTCACCGCATCGACCGGCTCAGGTAGTTCTAGCTCTCGCATATCCTGTTCCCAAAGGGGCAACTCGATTTCTGCCTCGAGCGCCTTTTCTTGTGCGACTTCGAGCATCGACTCCGATAAGTCGATTCCCATGACGTCATAATGTTCGGCGAGGCGAATCGTGGCCGACCCGGTCCCGCATCCAACATCCGCGAGTGTCGCGCCATCTTGGACATGACGACGCACGAAAGCGACCCACTCATCATACGGCGCGTCTTTCATCAACTCGTCGTATACATAGGCGAATCCTTCGTATGCCATTAGCCGACTTCCACTTCGACGTGCGGCGCGTCAGCCCACAATTTCTCTAAGTTGTAGTAATCACGGTCGTCACGATGGAAGATGTGGACGACGACGTTCTCGAGGTCAGCGAGAACCCAACGTGCCGTATCCATTCCTTCGAACTTATGGAGCGGCAAGTCATTTTCACCTGCGACATCTTTGATTTCACGCGCGATCGCTTCGACTTGCTTCTCCGAGTTCCCGTGACAGATGACGAAGTAATCCGCGATCGGCGAGATGCCTTCCATGTCGAGTACGACGATTTCCTCGGCACGTTTATCGTCAGCCGCTTTTACAATCAATTCTAATTCTTCTCTTGCAGTCATATTGACCCTCCTAAGGTGTATTCACAAAATCATTATACGTTTCAATCGTCAGTGGAAAAATGCGCACCGACTTCTTCAATAAAAATTCAATCGTTTGCTTCAGTGTCGCGACAACCGCCGCTTCGAGCGAATGCGCTGCTTCTGCTCGCAACAGTTCGACGCCCGGATAATTCCGATTCGGTTCGATGGCGTCGGCCACGAACAGAATTTGGTCGAGGCGGGACATCCCGGGTTCTCCTGTCGTATGGTTCCGAATGGCCGAGAGCACCGCTTGATCAAGATCATATTGACGGGCAAGCAAAACCGCACCGACCGGCGCATGCAACAACTCGTCCCCGTATTGAAGAAGATTTAAATCAAGTCCTTCTTCGATGACGACCTGGCGCATCTCTTCGATGTCAAAGTATTTCGCATAATCATGAAGCATGGCAGCAAGGCGAGCCTGTTCGACATCTTCACCGTATTGTATAGCCAAGCGCTCTGCTGTCTCGACGACACCGAGCGTATGAATATAGCGTTTTTCTGGTAGCGTCTGTTTGATTAACACGTGCGCTTCTTCAAACGTCATACAGCCTGTGCTCCTTCACATACGTCTCGACTGGCGCCGGGACCAAATATTTGATGGATTTCCCTCGTTTCGCCCGTTCCCGGATGTCCGTCGACGAGATTTCAAGCTGTGGCATGTCGATTGGACGAACGTCTGCCTTCTCCGGAATCAAATAACGCGTCCCTGGGCGAGCGACCGCACCGAACGTGACGAGACGGATGAGCGTCTCATAGTCGTGCCATGATTCGAGCGATACGAGTGAATCGGCGCCAATCAAAAAGTAGAACTCGTCATTCGGATACTGTTCGATCAGCCGTTTCATCGTCTCGACCGTATAAGACGGCTCGCTCCGCTCAAACTCAATCAAGTTCAACTTGAAGTCGGACTGGTCTCGAATGGCACGTCGCGTCATCTCAATCCGATGGTCTGCCGAGCTAAATCCAATCTTATGCGGTGGGATCGCGGCCGGCAAAAACCAAACTTCATCAAGTTCTAGCTGTTCGCGAGCTTGTTCGGCGATCAACAGATGACCGAGATGAGGCGGGTCGAACGTCCCCCCCATCAAACCGATGCGGCTCATGGGAGTTTGATTTGGCGATTTTCTTTCTCAGTCGCCTCTTTATATAAGACGATGACTTTACCGATGACTTGAACGACTTCAGCTCGTGTACCTTCTGACAACTCACCGGCCACATCTTTTGGTGTGTCCATGCAGTTTTGAAGCACTTGAACTTTGATCAATTCGCGCTTTTCGAGTGCATCTACGATATCTTTACACATCGCTTCGCTGACCCCATTCTTTCCAACTTGATAGATTGGTGAAAGATGATGCGCTTCCGCGCGTAAAAAACGTTTTTGTTTACCTGATAGCATAGTATATTATTCCTCCAATAATCCTTCAATTAACTTTTTTCCGATGGTTTCGTCCGGTTTCACGCCCGTCCATTTTTCGAACGAGAGCGCGCCCTGACCGACGAACATGGCTACACCTGACACAACGACTGCCCCGCGACGCTTCGCTTCCTGTAGCATCGGGGTGACAAGTGGACGATATATGATATCACAAACGACCGTGTTTTGTCGTAAACCTTCTAATGAAAGTGGTGTCGATCTCTCGTCCATCCCGACAGAAGTGGTCTGAATGATGATATCAAATCGTGAGACGTCGACCTTTTCAAATGTCGTATACGAGACACCGAACGTGTCGGCGAGCGCTTTTGCCCGTTCGACTGTCCGATTGACGATCGTCACGTCGCGCGCCGGGAGAGCTTGGACAATTCCACGGGCGGCACCTCCAGCACCGACGATGAGCACACGTCCTGTAAAGTCTGTGAACGGTATCAGTGCTTGGACTAGACCGGCACCGTCCGTGTTCGTCCCGATGAGTCGCCCGTCTCGTTTATACACCGTGTTGACGGCTCCAGCATGTTTCGCTGCCTCATCGAGTTCATCCACGTAACGAACGACTGCTTCTTTATAGGGAATGGTGACGTTGAATCCATCCCAGTCCCCTTCCCGCATCGCTACAAATAAAGCCGGGAGTTCATCCGGTGTGGCATCGATGGCCTCATAACGCCCGAAAAGCCCAGACGCCCTCAACCACTGCTCGTGCAGCTGTGGAGAGAGCGAATGAGCAATCGGGTGACCGATGACGGCCAGATTCATACGAGCGCCTCGCGAAGTGTGACCGCGACGCCTTTCGGAGCCCATGCTGCGATACGGCCACCTTTTCCGTGAATCGCGACCCAACCGAGACCACTGAACACGATATCCGTTTTCACGCCGTCCCGTAAGCTGAATTCATGGCGTACGAGTGGCGGTAAGATTTCGAGTGTCTTCTCATTCGGCGGGTTGAGCATCTTCCCAATATGTTGGTCATAGAGCTCATCGGCACGTTCGAGTTTCGTACGGTGTGCTTTCAACTCGTTCGACATGTAGATGACGAACGACCGTTTATTGCCTTCCAAGTAATCCAAGCGTGCCAACCCTCCGAAGTAGAGCGTCTGTTGCGGGTTCAATTGGAACACATGCGGCTTGATTTCTTTTTTCGGAGTAATCGTCTTCAAATCTTTGGCGTCGACGTAATGTGCCATTTGATGACGGTTGATAATCCCTGGCGTATCGTACAAGTTCGCATCATCATCGAGCGGAATGTCGATCAAGTCAAGCGTCGTTCCCGGGAAATGACTGACGGTGATAATGGCTTCATCTTCTTCACCGAAGCGTTTGATCACCTGATTGATGAGTGTCGACTTCCCGACGTTCGTACAACCGACGACGAAGACGTCCTTGCCTTTCCGGTAATACTCAATCTTTTCAGCAAGTTCATCGATGCCGTGTCCTTTTTTCGCACTGATCAAATGAACGTCGATCGGATTCAAACCGAGCTCTTTCGCCTCTGCCTTCATCCAGTTCGCCATCCGGTTCGGGTTGACCGACTTCGGTAACAAGTCGACCTTGTTCCCGACCAACAGTACCGGATTCGAGCCGACGGAACGTTGAAGTCCCGGAAGCCAACTACCATTGAAGTCGAAAATATCGACGATTTTGATGACGAGTGCTTCTTTTGAACTGATGCCGTTCAAGATGCGCAAGAAGTCATCATCTGATAACTCCACATCTTGAACTTGGTTGTAGTGCTTTAGTTTAAAACAACGTTGGCAAATGACAATTTCACGGTCAAGTGCCGATTTAGGTGCATAGCCGACCCCGCTCGGGTCTTCCGTTTGGATGGCCACGCCGCACCCAGCGCAATATCGTTTCGTTTCTTCCATAGTTATACTTACTGCCGTTCAGGTTTCCCCTTCTTCATTCATTGTAGCACCTCGCTGCTACTCCTGAAGCGTTAATTCCGACGCCTTGGTCGCCGTACATGGGCAGCCTCCTTCTTTCTGTGCGTTCGAGGTCTTATTCATCTTTTTTATGTGAATCTTCGGAACGTGGGTGCATCGCCTCGCCGATTTTTTCGGCAACCGCGACTTTTGCCCGCTGCGCGTCAACAGCAATCTCTTCCACTTTTTTCGTGATCAATACATACTTCCCACGGCGCTTCATGTGAGCAAACACTACTTTCTCAAGCATCCGATTGAATTTCGTGACGAGCCCGTCCGTTTTGACGACCGGTTGTACATGGATGACATGAATACCCGCCATGTTGGCACCAAGCACGTCCGTGAACAGCTGGTCCCCTAAGAAAATCGCTTCTTTTGGCGAGTATCCATATTTCGAGAGCGCCGCTTTAAAACCGGATGGTAAAGGTTTTCGAGCGCGAGCGACATAGTGAAGGCCGAGCGGCTCCGTAAACGTTCGTACACGATTCTCGTTGTTATTTGATACGACAATCACATCGAAACCGTATGATTTCACTTTTTCAAGCCACATCAATAAAAGCTCAGGTGCGTGCGGGACATCCCACGCCACGAGCGTGTTATCAAGGTCCGTCAAAATGACGCGCACCCCACGGTCTTTCAATTCTTCTAGGTCGATGTCAAACACAGATGCGACGAACTGTTTCGGATAAAGTCGATTAAACACGTAAAATTCCTCCAATTAGCTAAACGATTCAACTACTTATACAAGTATTGATATCCCTTCTATGGTAAACGAAAACCGACCAAACGACTAGTGTATCGTTCGGTCGGAAGAAAATTGACACAAAATTAGTTGGATTTGATTGTCCCGATGACCTCACCGAGTCGAACCGGACCGATCTTTTCACGGTCCATTTGGATCGTATCCTTCTCAAAACAAAGGACGACGGTCGAACCGAACGAGAAGTATCCGACTTCTTCTCCTTTGCCCGCCCGGTCTCCTTCGAGCGTCCATGCAATCGTGTTGACGTTCAAGGCTCCGACCATGATATGTTCATACGTGCCGGCTGGGCTGTCAAAGCGCGTCACACGACGATAGTTGCGTGAGAGCGGTCGAACCGTCTCCGTCAATCCGATTTCATTCACCGGTGCCGAACGGTCCCCGAGTTCATAGTGACTGAGCACACGACCAGAGAGCGGTGTGTGGACGCGGTGATAGTCACGTGGGCTAAGGTAAAGGACGACGACCGTCCCACCTGCATAACGTCTCGCTTCTTGTTGGGAGCCGAGTAGTTCCGCAAGTGTATATGACTGACCCTTCACCTCGAAACGACTGTCTTCTGAAATCGATTCGATGACCGATAACTTGCCGTCGCACGGTGACACGAGGGTATCGGACGACTCATCAATCGTACGCGCTCCCGGCTTCAAGTGACGGGTAAAGAACGCATGCAGTGATGGATACGCATGAAGAGGGAGTTCGGCTTCTTCGACAGCGATATTAAACACGTTTGCAAACGATGGAATCAAGTGACGACTCACCTTTGATTCTGCGAAACGCTTGAGGCGCGAGGCAATCCGAGGCGAGGCGTTCAGCTCAAATAACGTTTGATACATTCGACGCATCATTCCTCTTTAGCCTCCTCATTTTTAAAGAACGTCTCGTATTGTTGTTCAGAGACGGCACCTTCAATGCGACCGACTTCTTTTCCATCCTCAAAGCGGATGATGGTCGGCGTGCCATTGATGCCATATGTCTCCCATACGTTATGGTCGGCCAAGTTGATGGAGACCGCATCATATTCTTCGATGAGAGGCTCGACGTACGGCTTCACTTGCTCACAGTATTCACAGCCCGTTTGCCAGAAGTAGGCGACGACTTCACCATCTTGATTTAATTGTTGTTGCAATTCATCTGCCGTGACGGCGTTGACGCCATCTTCTGTATTGGATCCGTTTAAAAAGTATAACAGACCGATTCCGATGATGATAATCGCACCGATAATGGCGAACGTGATGAAATTCGCGCGTTTCTCAGGGTTTTTCATATGTGTGATCCTCCTCTAATTCAGATAAAGAAAAAGACTGACTCAAGCTTGAGTCAGTTTGATTGTAGACGGCTTACTTTTCTTGTGCAACGTCGCTAATCCCCATGTCTTTGTTTAAGGCATCGAGAAGTGCAACGAAGATTGTGATGACTACGCCAAATCCTGTCGCAAGCATCGCGTCGAACTGTACACCATCAACAGCAGAAATGATAAATACCGCTGTATTCGAGAGCACAATCGCCCAGATCAATGTCACTACATAACGCATTGAACGTCCCCTCCATCTCACAGATGATTCGTAAAAATTCATACGACATTAGTATAGCATTGTTCGAACGGAATATGCGACTGAGATTGTATATTCTTTCCGTCCACTCTGAAAGTATGATACGGTCGTAGAAACATCATTGTGAAGAAAAGAGGATGACTCATGTCACGATATTTAATCGCAGTTGATTTAGACGGTACTTTATTGAGAGATGATAAAACAATTAGTGAACGAAACCTTCGCGCCCTTCAGGTAGCGCGTGAGATGGGACATGAGGTGATGATTGCCACAGGACGTCCAAAACGTCACTCCATCATGTACTACGAGCAACTCGGATTGACAACGCCAATCGTCAACTTTAACGGTGCGCTCGTACACCATCCAAAAGATACAAGCTATGCGGTGACACACCGCCCGATCCCGCTCAAGACCGCCCATGACATCATTGAAGAAGTAGCGGATACGAAGGCACACAATATCGTCGTCGAAGTGACGGACCATGTTTACTTCCAAAAAGACCCGCAAGAATTCTATAGCCCGTATGCAGAGCGCGCGCTCAGCGTCACATCTGGTAACTTGTTGACGCATTTGCAGGATGAACCGACATCACTATTGATTCATGCGACAAAAGATCACGTCGACCACGTCCGCTCGCAACTTGATGACATCCATGCCGAAGCGGTATTGAATCGTCAGTGGCGCATGCCGGAGCACATGATTGAAGTCATGAGTAAACACACATCGAAAGCTCTCGGTCTTCAAGAAGTCTCGAAACATCTGAATATCGACCGGAAGCATATCATCGCGTTCGGTGACGAAGAGAACGACCTCGAGATGCTCGACTACGTCGGCACCGGTGTCGCGATGGGGAACGCCATCGACCAATTGAAAAATGTAGCCAACGAAGTGACGGCTTCAAATATGGACGACGGGATCGCCCTCTTCTTAGAAGAAAAGCTCGGGATCAAATCATAAGGAAAGCACCGACCTAAAAAGTCGGTGCTTTTGTGATTCGTATACGTGTTAGCGACGGAACGTCCCTTCGACGTCTTCTGTCGGTAAGATATTGATCCAGACAGACGGGTCGGCATCTTTACAGATGCGCGTGATTTCGCGAACCTCGTGTCGTTGTGCGACCATCATGAGCGTCGCTTTCTCGACTTTCGAGTACGTCCCGATTGCCGGCATGAGCGTGATGCCACGGAACACGTGCTGATGAAGTTCTTTCGTCACCTCATCCGGATGATTCGTCACGATGAAGAGCGTTTGTCGCTGCGTGTTCGTATAGATCTCATCGATCACTTTAGATGTCACGTACAAGAACACGATCGTGTAGAGTGCCGTCGGCCATCCGAACAGAGCACCTGCTGCGAGCGCGATCATCATGTTCATCAAGAAAAGATAAACACCGACCGAATTGTTCGTGAACTTCGCTAAAATCAACGCGACGATATCAAATCCTCCCGTCGATGCCCCGTATCGAATCGTAATACCCGATCCAATCGCCAAGAGCACCCCACCAAAAACCGCGTTCAAGAGCGGGTCGTCCGAGATGAGTTGAGATTGTGGAAGCAAGCGAATGAACAATGTGACCGAGGCGACACTGACAAGCGTATGGACCATCATGTTTCGTCCGAGCATAAAATAACTGACAACGAGCAATGGGGTGTTCAGAATAAAGAACCAAATACCTTCCCCTAGTTCGAACGGTGTGTCGGCAAACAATGTCGTCAAGATTTGGGCAAGACCCGTAAACCCTGTCGAATAGACGCCGGCTGGAATCAAAAACAATGTCATAGATAAGGCAACGAACAATCCTCCGATAATCGAGACGACCCCGATCCGTGTATGTTCTTTAACGGCTTCCGTCAAGCTTCAACTCCCCTTTCTCAAAATAGCTAAGAATCAAGATAACATAGATTATTCACGATGCATACAACAAATATGCAAGAAAACCAATCCGATTTTCACACAAAAACAAGCCGACCGAAGTCGGCTTGTTCGTATGAAACAATTGATTACGCTTTCACTGTTTCGATTGCAATCGATTCATTCGCAGGAACCGTTACTGTATTTCCATACACATTGATTGCTACGTCTGTACCACCTGTTTGTTTAATCGTCACTTGTTCACGTGATGAAGTGACCGTCAAGTGGTGACCACGCCAGAGCATGTTGAACGAGTAGCCGTTCCAGTCCTTTGGAATCATTGGACTGAATGAAAGTTCATCGTTTTGAATACGCATTCCTGCGAATCCATGTACGATCGACATCCACGAACCGACCATCGATGTGATATGCAATCCGTCTTCCGTGTCATTGTTATAGTTGTCGAGGTCAAGACGTGCCGAACGTTGATACAATTCGACGGCTTTGTCCTCATACCCAACTTCAGCCGCGATGATCGAGTAGACACATGGCGACAAGCTTGACTCGTGAACCGTACGCGGCTCATAGAAATCGAAGTTTGCACGCTTCTGCTCGACTGTGAAGCGGTCACTGAACGTGTAAAGTCCTTGTAGCACATCCGCCTGCTTAATAAAGTTCGAACGGAGAATGCGGTCCCAAGACCAGTTTTGGTTGAGCGGCAAGTGCTTCGGATCGAGGTCTTTCACCAAGATTTGCTCTTTATCCATGAAGCCGTCTTGTTGCATGAAGACATCAGGCACGAGGTCGTCTTTCGGATAGTACATTTTCGTTTGGATGTCCGCCCACTTCGCGAGTTCTGCGTCTGTGATGCCGAGTGTCGAAATGAGCTCTTCAAGACGTGCTGGCTCTGTTTCTTTCAAGTAGTCATATACTTCTTGCGTGTACTCGAGTGTCCACGCAGCGATCAAGTTCGTGTACCAGTTGTTGTTGACGTTGTTATCATACTCGTTCGGTCCCGTGACACCGAGGATCATATAGACGTCCTTATGTGGCACGAAGTTGACACGGCTAGCCCAGTAGCGTGAGATTTCAACCAATACTTCAAGTCCGTATTGACCGAGGTATGATTTATCACCTGTAAAGTTCGTATAGTTGAAGATGGCGTGCGCAATCGCACCATTTCGGTGAATCTCTTCATGTGTGATTTCCCACTCGTTGTGACACTCTTCCCCGTTCATCGTCACCATCGGATACAGGGCGCCTTCCATACCAACGTTTTTAACCGAGTTCTCTTTCGCTTGCGGCAATTGATTGTGACGGTACTTGAGCAAGTTCCATGAGACTTCCGGTTTTGCAGTTGCCAAGTAGAAGTGGAGGCAGTATGCTTCCGTGTCCCAATATGTCGCACCGCCGTACTTCTCTCCAGTGAATCCTTTCGGACCGATGTTGAGGCGTGAATCTTCGCCTGTATATGTTTGATACATGTTGAAGATATTGAAACGAATGCCTTGTTGGGCTTCGACGTCCCCATCGATTCGAACGTCTGCATCTTCCCAACGTGCGAGCCATGCTTCCGTCTGTTCAGCGAGAAGTGTTTCGAACCCCTTCTCAAACGCCGCCTCAACGCTTGTCATCCCTGCAGACTGTAACTCATCGATTGCATGGTCACGGTTTGTCACGACAGAAACATACTTATAAGCAGTCGCCGTCTCACCCGCTGTCGTGTCGACCGTAAACTTGTTTGCTACGAACAAGTCTGTCGCTTCGACCACTTCACAACGAGCCCCTTCTACGTCCGCAATCATCGATGCCGTGACGTGCCAATCGAGTTTTTTCGTCTTCGTAGTTACGAATCCGAAACGTTCTTCGATGCCACGATCGACAGGAAGCCAAAACTTCTCGTCATAGTTCGAGTCTTCATTGACGACATCACCATCTAAGTAAGGGGTGAACTCGATTTTCGCTTCATAGTTTACCGGTGTGACGTTATAACGGATTGCCAATACTTCTTTATCGACGATCGAGAAAAATCGGATGACTTCAACTTTCGTCTCTTCTGTTCCATTCAACAAAGTGAACGTTCGTGTCAAGACGCCGCGTTGCATGTCGAGCTCACGTGTGAAATCTTTTACATCCCACTTCGCTAAATCAACAGGTGTACCATTGATGACAACACGTAGACCGATGACGTTTGTCGCGTTCAATACTTTTGCAAAGTATTCAGGATAGCCATTCTTCCACCAACCGACACGGGTTTTGTCAGGGTAGTAGACACCCGCTACATAGAACCCTTGGTGCGTGTCATTCGAGTAATCTTCTTCAAAATTACCTCGCATGCCCATATGCCCGTTCCCGAGCGATGTGAGCGATTCAGCAAGACGGTTTTCTTTCGGGTGAAGACCTTCTTCTGTTACTTTCCATTCATCGACTGCAAACAATCGTTTCATCTGTCTGCCACTCCTTTTTCTCTACAAGACTACCTTCGATGGACAATCCGCTTGTGCAACCGTTTGTCTATGAAAGCGCTGTATTTATTCTCACCTTTCATTTTACACAATTAAACTCAGAATGCAATCGTTTGCATAAAACTTTTTCTTTCTTTTTTTCGTCACATTTTTTACTTAATCAATTCCGTCTTTCGGAGAAGGAGTAAGCGACAATCAAATAGATACACGGGTATCTTTTAGCTCTACCTACAAAAGGGTATTTTCTCCAAATATCGAATGAATGATTAATCAGTTTCGTTTGGATTGATCAATCAACGAGAGAGGGTATTATGTATGGTAGAAAAAATGTTGCGGCACAGTTGGAACGTACTTTCAGGCTTGTTTGTACTACTCTGTTCACTTTGGTTGAGTGGCCCTGGAATCGCTGAAACGGATACACCCGATTATCGATGGCACTTCATGTTGTGGTTTGTGCTTTGGACGATCGGTTTCATCCTGCAGTTCAGAGGACGAACAATATGGATCGGTTTATCCATTACGATGATTCCGACGCTTTATTATGTGGTGCTGGCTTTAAGGGCGATGGAATGGATCAGTTAAGGCATACATAGTCAGGAGCTATACGAAAAAAGCACCATTCCCTTTCAAACAAATGAAGGGGAATGATGCCGTTTACATATCGCGTGAACATGACCAGTTGCCTCAACTATTTTCTTTTTCTTGATCCTTACCGAATGCCGCATTCGCCTCATGCCCTTCGAACAAGGCGCTCCGTCCGTCATTGAATCCCGTGTCCGGTTCGTCGATGATGAGTGCATACCCACCTTGCTTAATTTGAGACATCGCCTGCTCGACCTCGTCATCTGAAATCCCTAGGTTTTCGAGAGCTCGTCTCATATCCTGTTCTTGGTCGGAATTGTCTTTGAAATGCTCTAACCAAGAGGTATCCCCTTCTTCGACTTTCACATTGGTCTTTCGTTTGATGACATGGACGGCGTCATCTTGCTCTGTCACGACGTATAGCTCGCCTTCGTCATATCCATTTTCTTTTAGTTCATTGATTTTGGAAAGCACGTTCCCTTTTTCCTCATATGTCCCGACAAATCGTCTTTGACTCATTTCAGTTCATCCTTTCAATTTCTTTCGTTCGTGTAAGCTGTTCCCTTATTCGCTCCAATTCAATCAAGAAGATATAGAAAGAACGACCCCATTTTCGTGAAGTCGTCCATCCAGTCAAATATTCGATTCTATTGTTTGCGACTTTTTCCCGTTCTTCTGACCACACGATTGACGGATGACCAAATAATGAGGGACGATGACGCGCTTTCCATAAGGTGGGGCACTATCACTGATTTGTTCAATCAAGCAATTCGTCGCCTCAAAACCAAGACCGAAAATATTGATTTCGACTGATGTGAGCGGTGGGTTCGAATGTTCTGCGATATACACGTTGTTGAAACTGACAACCGCCACATCTTCCGGGATTTTTAGCCCCATCTCACTAAGTGTGCTGATGACACCGAGCGCCATCATATCATCGCTGACAACGACCGCGGTCGGCGGTTCTTCATTTTGTAGCAACTCACGTACGGCTCTGGCCCCACCTTTTGTCATAAACTCAGCCCGCGCAATGTAGTCTTCACATACCGGGATGCCCGCTTCCATAAGGGCGGTCGCATAACCGTTTCGACGGTCTTGTGTCACGGCGAGTTTGTCCGACCCACCGATGAAGGCAATTCGTCGATGTCCTAAATTATAGAGATGTTTCGTCACTTCGCGTCCGGCCAAATAGTTGTCCGTATCGACATATGTGATCGATGAAGCATCCCCGAACGGCTTCCCGACCACGACGAATGGAAACTTCGTTTGACGTAAATATTGGACAACTTGATCGTCTTCACGTGAATAGAGGACGATGACACCGTCGACACGGCGTCCCTGTACCATCTCAATGACACCGGACAATACTTCTTCCTCTGTCACCCCGGTCGTCATGTAGAGCGAGTACCCATTCTGATGCGCCTTCGTGCTGATTCCTCGCAACACTTCCGGGAAGAATGGGTTTTGGAGAGTCTTTGTCGCCGCACTCGGCATGACGAGACCAATCGACTGTGTCGAGCGGTTGGCGAGACTTCTTGCATGAATGTTCGGATGATATCCGAGCTCTTCCATCGAGCTTCTGACCCGTTCTTTTGTCTTTTGACTAATTCTTGGGCTGTTGGCGATGACACGAGATACTGTCGACGGTGCGACGTTCGCATGTTTCGCAACATCTTTGATTGTAATTTGCATGGTGTTCCCCCCTGCTTCCGTGAATTCAATTCGTGCCTTTCGGCGTTCATCTATTTATTTGCGACGTTTCCACATGACCAAACCTGTCAAGAAAATCGGAATCGTGACGACGAGTAACCCAACCATCCACGGGTTTACCGATGACTCCTCAACAATGTAAGCGTTCGCACTTTCACCAGATAGTTCAATTGTAAACGTTCCACGCTGATCTGTGACCAGTTGTGAGAATAAAAGACCACGAAGTCTTGTATCTTCCCCGATTTCACTGACATCGATGTCAATCTCTCGATCCTCACTGTTCATGTTGATGGCGTATAACGCGACTTCATCTCCGTCTTTTCGTTCAAAGACAGCCATCCCGTCTTCCGAGGCGATCATGCGCTGCTCACCAGTCGCAAAGACCGGGTACTCTTCACGCATACGATTCATCGTTGCGACGTACTCATGCAAGTCTTCGTTTCCCGGGAAATCTGTCATGACCCGGTTGGCTGGGTCTGCCCCACCGGTTTGGGCGTTTTCTGTCCCGTGGTAGACAATCGGCATGCCAGGTGATGCATAAAGTGCGAACAATCCGAGTCTCAAGCGACGCTCTGCCGACTCCACGCCCCCGAGGTCCGCCATGTGCATGAATCGTTCGACATCATGGTTATCGAGGAATGTCGCCATTTGATTCGGGTCGTTGAAAAACGTCTCGGCATAGCTTGCGGCAACATCGATCTCATCGACATTCGCTTGTTTCTGCGTCATCGTTTTTGATACTCGGTCGTAAAATGTAAAGTTTGTGATGCTATTGAACCCGAGATCATCATACTCGGCGACGTATTGTGGGTCCGGGTCAAATACTTCAGCGAGTAAGTAAAAGTCCGGGTCGACCGAACGGACGCTCTCGACAAAGTCTTTCCAGAACGCTTTGTCGACGTGACGGACCGTGTCGAGTCGATATCCATCGACCCCTGTCTCTTCAATCCAATACTTCGCTGCATCAATCAAATACGATTTGACTTCTGGGTCTTCTGTTTTAAAATCAGGCAAGTCGAACAACCAATGCGTTTCGACCTGCTCCTGGTCTTTCCAAAATACGATTGGGAGCTGTTCGTGGAACCACTCTGGTTTTTCCTCTACCCATGGATGGTTTGGTCCGACATGGTTGACGACGAAGTCGAGAATGACTTTCATGTCACGCTTGTGCGCTTCATTGACAAGCTTCTGCAAATCTTCTTTCGTCCCAAATTGTGGGTCAATGTTGTAAAAATCTTTAATCCAATACCCGTGATAGCCATCCGGCATGTTTTCAAAAACAGGTGTCAACCAAATCGAAGTGAACCCGAGAGATTCGATGTAATCAAGCTTTTCAATGACACCTGGAATATCACCGCCATGAAAGGCTTTCGGGTCATTCAAATCCACCTGCTCATTGTTGTCCGGATTCCCGTCAAAGAATCGATCGACCATAATAAAATACATGCGTTCTTGTTCCCAAGTAGCGGCTTCCTTTGCCCCGACAACGGTCGGAAACAAAAGAAGCGACAGGAGAACGAGCACGACGCCTCGCCTCATATCGCTTCCTCCTTTTTAAGAATTATCCTTTCGTACCACCTGCAGTGAGACCCGAAACGAAATAGCGTTGGAACATGAAGAACAAGATCACGATTGGAAGGGCTGAAAGAACAGCACCTGCCGCAAACAATGTGAAGTTGTTATCGAACTGTCTTGAAATCATGTTGTAAAGACCAACTGCCAACGTTTGTTTCTCCGGTGAACGAAGGACGAGTGAAGCCAAGATGAAGTCGTTGAATGGTCCCATGAAGTTGAAGAGAGCAATCGTAGCGACAATCGGCTTCGCAAGTGGCAAGATGATTTGCCAGAAGATTCGGAGGTGACCAGCACCATCCATACGGGCAGCTTCGTCAAGTTCTTTCGGAATCGTGTCGAAATACCCTTTTGCCAAGTACGTGTTCATCGGGATTGCGCCACCCGCATAAAGCAGGATGAGCGCTGTGTGCGTGTCAAGAAGACCAAGCATGTTGAGAAGCACATAAATCGCGATGATCGCAACGAACTGTGGCACCATTTGAAGAACGAGGAACATGATGAGCGAGTTCTTTCGTCCGACGAAACGGTAACGTGAGAAAACATATCCAGTAATCGTCACCAAAATAACTGCAAGTGCCATCGTAATGAAAGCGATTTTCAACGTGTTCACATACCATAAACTATAATCTGAAATCGTTAAATCAAACAAGTTTTTATAGTGAACAAGCGTCGGGTTAGTCGGAATGATAGTTGACGTAATCGTACGCCCTGGGTTAAACGATGTTCCAAGTACCCAAAGCATCGGATAGAGAATGATGATCGACGCAAGCGTCAAGATGACATACGAGATCGCCAAATTGATTCGTTTTTGTTTTTTCATATCAGATCATATCCTCGTCTTTGAAAGATTTTGTCCGACGGAACTGGATGACCGCAAGTGTCATGATGAAGAATGACAGAATGAGCGTAATCGCAGCCGCAAGTCCGTATTGCGGGTTGGCACCGAGAGACAATTTGTAAATCCAGGAGATCAGAATGTCGGTACCGCCGGCCGTTTGTCCAGGTACAGCAGGGCCACCGCCATTAAAGAGATAAATAATGTTGAAGTTGTTAAAGTTGAACGTGAACTGCGTAATCAAAATCGGTGCAGTTGCGAACAAGAGCATCGGCAAAGTGATCAAGCGGAACTTATCAAAGATTGTCGCTCCGTCAATCGTCGCCGCTTCGTACAAGTCACCAGGAATCGACTGAAGCACACCTGTCATGAGTGTCATGATGAACGGGAATCCGAGCCACCACTGAATGAGTACGAGTGCCGATCTTGTCGCGGTCGGGTTTGTAAACCAATCGACCGGGTCGAGCCCGAGTGCCGGTAGAATCGTCGTATTGAACACCCCGAACGATTCGTTGAACATCGAACGGAAAATCAAGATCGTAATGAATGCTGGAACCGCCCAAGAGAGAATCAAGATCGAACGGAACAAGCGACGGAAACGAAGTCCTTCTTGGTTCAAAATGACAGCAAGGAAAATACCGATTGCGATGACACCTGTCGTTGATGCGACCGTCCACACAAGTGTCCAGCCGAGTACACCGAAGAACGTGTCACGGAAAATATCGATTTCAAAAATACGTGTAAAGTTCTCGAATCCGACCCATTCAACCAGTTTCGCTGGTGGAGCATTGTTATAGCGATAGTTCGTAAAGGCGATCAAGAACGTAAAGATCAACGGAAGAATAACTGTAAATACAAGCAAGATGAGTGATGGGATTAACATTAAATATGGGAATCCATGGTCACGCAAGTTGCGTAGCTGCATTTGGAACGATGGTAGATTTAGATGCTGATCACGAGCGCGACCGACACGATAGGCGTCACGAATATTCCAAACATAGAATGCGATTCCAAAGAATAGTAAGATTAACGCGACAATCCCCTCGACCATCAAGAAGATGGAGTGGTCGTTACGAGGTCCTGGCACTTCACCAAGCGTGATCAATCCCCAAAGTCCTCCACGGTCACCTGGTCCGGCACCCGCCCCTTTGAAAAACAGATCATAGTTTACGGCAAAATAGGATACGACGACGATAAAGAACGCTACCGCCTTCGCGTATTGTTTGTTGTATAACTGGCCCAGTCCCGGAATGATGGAAAGTAATCCCGCGTTCCGAGCATGGTTTGTAGGCTTATCCGGGCGTTGGTCCGGTGATTTAGGGTTCGCAATTGCAGCCATCCTCAGTTTCTCCTTTCGATTTGAGCAAATCAATAAAGCAAACGTTTGCTCAATGTTAGAAAATGATGGGGAACGCCTTATGGCGTACCCCGTCATTTCAATTCCTTATTGGTTGTTCGCTTGGATTTGTTGTTCGATGACTTTTACTGCATCGTCTGCAGATTTTTGTGCATCTTGTTTACCAGTCGCTACAAGCTGAAGGGCTTGTGCCATCGGCTCCCAAACTTGTCCCATTTCAGGAATGTTCGGCATTGGGATTGCATTTGTCGCTTGGTCGAATACCGCTTTCGCAACTTCGTTCGACGTGATTGTCTCGTTCGACTCGAGTGCTGCTACTGGTGGGATTTCGTTGTATGCTTCAAACATCGCCAATGCGTTTTCTTCATTCGTTAACTCTTGAAGGAACATCTCAGCCCACTCTTGGTTTTCTGTGTAAGCTGAAAGGGCATATGTTTTCACACCCATGAACGTTTTGATTGGCTCACCGTTCGGAAGTGTCGGCATCGGAGCCGCACCGAGGTTCACGCCTGCATCTGAATAACCAGCTACAGCCCAAGGTCCGTTCATGACTGAATGAGCTTTCTTCTCAGTGAAGAGTTGGTCCATCGCTTGGCCGCCAGACTCACCGATCAACCCTTTAGGGAAGAGGCCTTCTTCGTACCATTTACCGATGTACTCGAATCCTTCAACAGCTCCTTCGTTGTTCAAACCGATGTCCATTGGGTCGAGTGCGCCACCGTCTTCTTGGAAGACATATCCGCCAAATCCAGCAATCACACCGTGTGCGAAGTAGAAGTTATCCCAAAGTGCAAGGAATCCATATTCGCCGTCAGCTTTTACATCGTTTGACAACTTGTAAAGGTCGTCCATTGATGCAGGAGCTTCAGACATCAAGTCTTTGTTGTACATGAGAACTGGTGTCTCAACTGATTTTGGATAACCGTATGCTTGACCGTCGAACATGACAGCTGATTTCGCAGCGTCTGTGAAAGGATCGAGTGTTCCTTCGTCAGTGATCGGAGTCAAGTGACCTTGGTCTGCAATTGTACCAAGTTGGTCGTGTGGTACGAGTACGATGTCTGGACCTTTACCAGCCGGGCCGTCAAGCGCAAGCTTGTCTTTTTGGTCTGTCATCTGTACTTCAACGACTTCAACTTTTACGCCATGCTCTTCTTCGAATGCTTTCGCAACTTCTTTCGTTGTCTCAGACTTTTCGATGTCTTCCCAAATGACGATCTTCTCAGGTTTGTTCTCGTTTGAAGAACCACCTTCATTCGAAGTCTCGTTGTCTGTTCCGCCACCACATGCAGCAAGTGCACCGAATGCGAATACTGCTGTTGAAAGTCCTGCTACCATTTTTTTCATCTTCATGATGAAAAACCTCCCCAAGGAAATAGTATGGTCAGATTTGCGCAACCGCACGACCGCATCAATTTTAAAACTCCGCTACGAAATTGACACGGTAGTGAAAACGTTTGCATCCTCACCTCAATTTTTATTATACAGTTGTGAAAGCGTTTTACAAGTCTTTTTTTACACTTTTTTTACGTCTGTTGACCCATTTATGTAATTTTTAATTTTTTGTTCAAAATTCATCCCATTTTATACGTTTCAGCAATTGACAAAATGTAAACGCTTTATTAACCTTTGCTTGAGCAAACGTTTTCGCAACTCCTATTCTCTTAGATAATCGGTGTTGTAAAATGATGTCATCCCCAATTATAGAAAGGATTGTTTTCCTTATGATGAAAGAATCGATTTACCATCGCGCCATGTCACCGTTCGTCTACAAATACGATCGTGAGACGGTCCATATCCGTTTCCATACGAAACGTGACGACATTGAATCAGTAGACTTGATTTGGAACGACCCTTACGATTGGCATGCCGAAGACCCGGCAATGTGGAACTTTGACCCAGACAAGCCGAGCTATTGGCGTACATATGAGACTCCAATGGAGAAGATTGGGTATGACGATACATTCGACTATTGGTTCATCGCCGTCAAGCCGCCGTTCCGACGTCTTCGATATGGGTTCCGCTTGAATGACGGACAAGAAACGGCCGTTTACACGGAAAAAGGTTGGTTCGATGAAAAACCACTCGATGATACGGGCTATTACTTCTGTGTACCGTTCATTAACCCGATTGACATCTTCCACGCACCTTCATGGGTGAAAGACACGGTCTGGTACCAAATCTTCCCTGATCGTTTCGCCAACGGAGATGAGTCGCTCAATCCAAAAGAGACACTCGCTTGGAACTCGACCGAACCGACGACGACAAACTTCTTCGGTGGTGATTTCCAAGGAGTAATCGACCATATCGATCATTTGGTCGAACTCGGCATCACAGGGATTTACTTCTGCCCGATCTTTAAGGCGACGACGAACCATAAATACGACACACTCGACTACATGGAAATCGATCCACAGTTCGGAACGAAAGAGAAATTTAAAGAGATGGTCGACCTGTTGCATGATAACGGGATTAAGGTCATGCTCGATGCCGTCTTTAACCACGTCGGATATCATCACCCGTGGTTCCAGGATGTCGTAGAGAACGGTCCGTCTTCTGAGTACCGCGATTGGTTCTACCTTCGTGATTTCCCGATCACGACAGAACCGAAGCCGAATTACGACACGTTCGCGTTTGAGAAAAATATGCCGAAAATCAACACGGAGCATCCAGAATTAAAAGCATACTTATTAGAAGTTGCTCGTTACTGGGTCGAAGAGTTTGGAATCGATGGATGGCGTCTTGACGTCGCCAATGAAGTCGATCATGCTTTCTGGCGTGACTTCCGTAAAGCCGTCAAACAAGCGAACCCTGAAGCTTACATCCTCGGGGAAATTTGGCACGATGCTCAGCCGTGGTTACAAGGCGACCAGTTCGATGCCGTCATGAACTACCCGTTCACAAACGCAAGCCTCAACTATTTCGCGCTTGACCGGACGACCGCTTCCGAGTTCCGAAACGAGTTGACGCGTGTCGAGATGATGAACACGATGAACGTCAACGAAGTCACGTTCAACTTGATCGACTCACACGACACACCACGCGCCTTGACACGAGCGAAAGGTCATAAAGGTAAGTTCAAACTCTTGATGACCTCGATGCTCACATACACTGGTAGTCCGTGTATCTACTACGGAGACGAAATTGGACTTGAAGGGGAACAAGACCCGGGCTGCCGTCGTTGTATGCCGTGGGATGAAGCCGAGGAAGATCGTTCTCTCTTCCGCTACATTCAAAAATTGATCCAACTCCGAAAAGATCATCCGGTGCTCGCAAACGCCGGCTCGTATCGTTTCAACTTGGTCGACGATACGAACAATGCGGTCATCATCGAGCGTTGCACGAAGGACGAGACGTATTTGGTCTACTTCAACAATTCCGACTCGACTTCGAAACTAAACCCGCTCGGATACAGCGGCCCCGCTTACGATCTGTTGAATGACCGTGATCTCGAATCACTCGAAATCGAGCTCGCACCGTTTAATGCGGCTATTTTAAAACTGAAATAATTTCGAAAATCACCTGATTGTTTCGGGTGATTTTTCTTGTTGGAAATAATTCAGCAAACCCCTTTCTTTTTCATTTCATAAGGAGTAAGATGACCTTTGACATTTTTACAAAACAAATAGTTAACAGAAAGAATTATAGAGAAAAAGGAGAATCCACCACATGCAGACAAAACAACCAGAGCAGCTCAGTCTGTTCAAATTGTCTTGGCCAATCTTCATCGAGCTTTCCCTTCACATGGGAACGGGAATCATCGCCACATTGATGCTCGCCCACTACTCAGATGCTGCCGCTTCGGCCGTCGGGGTTGCCAACCAGATTTTGAACATCTTTTTAATCGTATTCAGTGTGACGTCTGTCGGGGCCACTATCTTGATCGGTCAGGCCATCGGTGCCCAGCGTATGAAGAAGAGTCGTGATTTTGCCCGCTCTGCCGTCAGTTTGAACATGTGGCTCGGGGCAATCATGGTCGGCGTCATCTTCTTGTTCGGCGAGACATTTTTACGCTTGTTCGGACTATCGGATGAACTGTTCAAACACGGTCTGTTGTTCCTCCAGATTGTCGGCCTGTCATTGTTCACCGAAGCACTCATCATGGCACTCAGTTCGATTCTACGCAGTCACGGCATGACGAAGCATGCCATGCTCGCGACAATGTTAATCAACCTCATCACTGCGGCCGGAGCGATCCTTTCCGTCAGCGGCTTGTTCGGACTTCCGGTCACGGGCGTTGCCGGGGTTGCCTGGGCCATCGTGATTGCACGTTTTTCTGCAATGATTCTATTATTTTGGCTCGTCAAACAGAAACTGACGATTCATTTCCCGTTAAAAGAAGTGATTCGTCCGAAGAAAGACGACATCCAGTCACTCCTTAAAATCGGTGTCCCTTCTGCCGGGGAGAACTTGTCGTATCAGGCGTCACAAATCGTCATCACCGGGTTCATCGCGACGATGGGCGAGGCTTCCCTCGCCGCACGTGTGTATGTCATGAACTTATCAATGCTCGCCTTCTTGTTCACTGTCGCCATCGCTCAAGGCACACAGCTTTTGATTGCCCGTGATGTGGGGGGGAAACGATTTAAAGAAGCGTATCACCGTGGTGTCAAAACATTAAAGATCGCCATGTTCGTCTCTCTTATCGCTGCTCTTCTGTTAGCATTTAATAGTGAATCACTCCTTGGCCTATTCACGTCAAACCCTGACATCATCGCGGTCGGTGTCCCACTACTATGGGCGACGCTCATTTTAGAACCGGGACGTGCGATGAACATCGTCTTGATGGGCTCGTTGAAGTCAGTCGGCGACGTCCGCTTCCCGGTCATGATTGGTATCGCCTCGATGTGGGGCGTCGCCGTGGCGTTCAGCTACTTGTTCGGTCTCCAAATGGGACTCGGGATTCTCGGGATTTGGCTCGCTTTCTCTCTCGATGAGTGGTTCCGTGGATTTTTCGCATATCGGCGTTGGAAATACGGAACGTGGCAACAAAAAGGCTTCCAGTTCGAAGCAAAATCAATCACCTAAAAAAGCGGCCGCGGCCGCTTTTTATTTCGTCAAGAATGCCTGCATCGCCTGACGATGCACATCCGTGTCCCCACACTTCCGTTGCCAGTCGATTTCTTCATTCAATCCGTCCTCAAATGAAGTGGCTCGCATGAGCGCCTTCATTCCTTGAACAGCGACCGGTGATTTCGCCGCGAGTGCCTCCGCATATGAAGTCAATCGCTCTGTATACATCGCATCTTCCACGAGCTTGGTGACGAGCCCGAATGTATGCGCGACCTCCGAGTCAATCGTACTGCCACTCCATAACCAATCTAACGCAAGATCGTCTCGCATGAGTCGACGTAAGTGATAAGGTCCACCCGCATCCGCCACCAACCCGATTTTGATGAACGCCGAGCTGAACTTCGTCGATTTGGCGACAATCCGAACATCTGCCGCAAGGGCTAAGCTGAGTCCCGCCCCTGCCACTACGCCATGAATCCCTGCGATTAGTGGTTTACTGCACGAGTGAAGCGACCGAACGAGTGGATGATATACCTCTTCTAAATATTCCCCGTAGTCTGCGTCGCTCTCAATCGTCAAATCTTGTCCGGATGAGAATGCCCGTCCTTCGCCAACAAGGACAATGACGCGAACTGCGTCATCTTGTTCAAATGAATCGATTGCCGTTTTCATTTCACGAAGTAACGTCTCGTTCAAGGCGTTCAGTTTTTCAGGCCGGTTCAATTTCAACCACCCTACCCCGTTATGTGTCGTCAATTGAATCGTTTCCACTTTCATTCCCCCTTTAAAATGAATCACTGTTCATTTCTTCATCATTCCGTCATACTCCTTCCTTTGCTGAAAAGTTTTTTGAAGTTCAATTGCCGGGAAGTTGGTTGATTTGCTATTCTAAAAGGAGTCGGTCACGAAAGGATGAGTCAGATGCAACTGACAAATGCCGCTCGGCAACTGAAACAAAAGAAGATTCCATTCACTTATCATACGTATGAAGTCGATGAAGCCGATGTCTCTGCCAAACATGTGGCGATGACGTTAAATAAACCGCTCGATGAACTGTACAAAACGATTTGTCTCACGAACGAGAACAAACAATACGCCTTCTTTCTCATATCAGGAGAACGAGACATTGATTTAAAGGCAGCTGCAAAAGCTTGGGGAGCGAAGAAAGCATCGCCAGTCCCAATGAAGGAGCTCGAGGGCTTGACCGGTTATATTCGGGGTGGCGTCTCTCCGATCGGGGCGAAAAAACTGTTTCCCGTCTATCTCCATGAAGCTGCCAAAGATAGAAAAACGATCACGATCTCTGCCGGGAAACGGGGTTACCAAATCGAATTAACACCTGAAGATTTACTGCAATTCACAAACGGTCACTGGTTCAGCCAGTGACCTTACTGGGGGCAAAATTATGTGGAAAGAACGCATCCGTTCGTGGATCCCAAACTCCTTTACGTTCGGAAATTTATTTTGTGGTATCATCGCCATCGTCTATGCCGCTCGTGGTGACTTCTCTAACGCCACGCTGTTGATTATCATCGCGATGATGCTCGACAGTTTGGACGGGCGCCTCGCACGCATGCTCGGAGTCGCAGGAGACTTCGGGAAAGAACTAGATTCACTTGCTGACATCGTCACGTTCGGAGTCGCACCGGCGATGCTCGCTTACTACACCTTCTTTATTGATTACGGCAATTATGGATTGTTTTTTGCGGCGCTCTTCCCGTTATTCGGGGCATATCGTCTCGCCCGCTTCAATTTATCCGCGACGAATGTTGCAGCGAGTTACTTCTCTGGGGTGCCAATCACGGCCGCTGGTGGACTCCTCGCCGTCATCACGACGTTTGGAGACCGGGTCAGCGAACTACTGACACCGATTTTCTTTACAGGGCTTGCCTTGTTAATGGTGAGTCGCGTCCGTATCCCAAGTTTTAAGGACGTACCTCTACCTCGCCATTCATTCATCATCACCATCAGCCTCGTCTACGTGACATATATGATGTTCGCCCGGTGGAAAGAATGGCCGACATTTTGGTTTATCGCCGTTCCGTTTTACGTCTTATTCATCGCCTTTTCATTTGTGAAAAAACGAAAACGTGTCGCCAATTAAGAGTCTCGCTCATCGAGGCTCTTTTTTCATACACACATTTGTTAGACGAAGATTGAAATGAGCTTTAGAATGAAAGAAGAGGTGATGAAATGAAAGTGTATCCGTTTATTTGGAAGTGGTTTATTTTATGGTATGTTGTCGGTTTGATTTTGGTCGGATTCGACCTTCTACCGCCATGGTTGGAGTGGGCGAACCCGGTCTTTTTATGGTTGGCCGGTGCAATCGGCGGAACGATTCTCTATCAAGGATTGCGCCAAGGGATTTGGATCGTTCCTTTTATCTTTTTCGGTTCGATCGCAGTGGAGACGCTCGGTGTGAAAACCGGTTTCCCGTTCAGCGAGTACATTTATGCCGAGGCGTTTGGCCCGACAGTGTTCGGCGTGCCCGTCACGATCGGAGCGGCATGGCTCGCGGTCATCGGTTCTAGCTTTGCCGTGGCCCGCCTCTTCACATTCCGTAACAAGATTTTATGGCTCGTCCCGATTCTTGCGGTATGGCTCGATATGGCGATTGATCCGGTCGCGGCAAATGTAAAGGGTTACTGGCTATGGGCCAATGACGGGTTATACTATGATATCCCGACACAAAACTTCGTCGGATGGTTCGGGTTATCCCTCATTTTTTCATGGCTGTTACAGCGTCATGAACGCACTGTCGACTCTTTGTTCATTCGACACGGGGTGTACTTGTTCGTCATGCTACACGTCCTCTTCGGTGTGACAGCGGTGAACGCAGGTCTATACGGGATCGGCTTCCTAAGCGTCATCACTTCCGGGGTGATTCTTCTAGAAAGGAGAGGTCGCGATGATCGAGTCACACAAACAGAAATGGTTCAATGATATATTCTCCACATTCGTACGAGAGCGTCAAATTCGGCCGACGTTTCACAACGTCTACATCAGAGCAGACGACGTGCCGACGCCAGGACTATTCTTAAGCACACATAGCGCCTGGTGGGATGGGCTCATCATGTATATGGTGAACGAGCATTTTTTAAGACATGACATTCATGTGTTGATGGATGAGGACGGACTCCGTCGCTTCCCGTTCTTTCGTCATCTCGGAGCATTTTCTGTAAAAAAGGGAAGTTTATCTGACGTTCGTGCCTCCCTCGCCTATGCGAATACGTTACTTGAGTCTGGTAAATCTGTATGGTTGTATCCACAAGGTCGAGAGGTGCCGCAAGAACGTCGCCCCGTCGAAATCGAATCGGGAGCAACCCTCCTACTCAATGATCGACCTTTCCATCTCTGTGCCATGTATTACGCATTTGAAAGCCATGCGGAGCCGGTTGTCTATGTTCGCTTTCGAAAGTATAACGTGACAGCAACAACAAGAAGGGCGCAGAAACAAGAGATTGCGCAAGCACTCGAACAACTGTATGACGATGTAAGACATGACGTCATCACACATTCAAACGCCTATATCCCACTGTTTCGGTCACGCCGAAACCTCGCCGAGTGGACCGAAACAATCTTTCGAATCGGGAGGGGAGGCTCATGATATTATGGCTGATCACCCTCTTTATGCTCATCTTCACGATCGTCAATCTGCTGTTCTTGAGACCACTCTCAAGTCCGGGACAAACACCAGCAACGGCCGTCTGTATCCCGATGCGGAACGAGTCTCGCCATGTCGACAACCTGATTTCCAATCTGAAGACGGCGATACCGGAAAAGGTCCACGTCTACATTTACGAAGACCGCTCCGAAGACGATACATACGAAAAATTGGAGCGTGCCATCGCAGACGACGACCGCTTTACAATCATCAAAGGCGTCCCCTTGCCTCAAGACTGGGCCGGCAAAGTCCATGCTTGTCATCAGCTTGCGATGCGCACGACCGAACCGTATCTTCTCTTTTTAGATGCGGACGTCACGATCGACCCCAGCTTTATTGCACGCATGCATGCCACGCTCAGTCGCGAACGAGCCGTATTTTTATCAGGATTCCCTCGATTCCCGACGTCGAGATTTCTCGGGAAATTGATCATTCCGATGCAACATGTACTCATCGCCCAACACCTTCCACTGTTTTGGCGAAAAGTAAAACATCCGGCGTTCGCAGCAGCGAACGGGATGAACGTACTCGTCGAAAGGAAGAGTTATGAAGAGGTTGGCGGGCACGCTGCGATTCGAACATCTTTGATTGATGATATCGATTTATGCCGAACGTTCAAGCGCCAAAAAAAAATCACGTCACTCGTTCAAGTCTCTCCGTTCATCTCTTGCGATATGTATGAAACGAACGAAGAAGTATGGTCCGGGTTTTCAAAAAACGTTTTCAAGGGAATGAATGAATCAGTAGGACTCGCCTTGTACTTTCTGACGTATTATTCGATTCAATTGACGGGAATGGTCGCATGGATATTTGATCCGAGCTGGCAAACGGTCAGTGCAGCACTTTTCGTGATTCTCGCCCGCCTCGCTGTCGATTGGAAGGCAAACGGAACCGGTACATGGTTACATCCACTTAGTATACTCGTTTATTTGACCTTACTCGGGAACGCCGTCATTCGAAAGTGGAGGCGGATGCCCATCACTTGGAAAGGTCGTCACTATTCTTAACGCGTCTTAAGGGGGACACACGTATGAAAAAGATTGTTGTGATTGGAGCTGGACTCGGTGGACTCAGCGCCGCAGTCACGCTTGCGGCTCGTGGTTATGACGTCACGGTCATCGAAAAGAATGAACATGTTGGTGGAAAGCTCATGCCTGTCATCACTGACGGACATCGGTTCGATTTCGGTCCGAATACAATCACGATGCCGGATGTATTTCGCTCTGTCATCCGAAACAGCGGGGCCAATCCAGACGACTACTTTGAATTGATCAAGCTTGACCATCATACCGTCAACCATTACTCGGATGGCTCCTCACTCACGTTCAGTGCTGATCGGGCACAACTCGAGGCGGAAGTAAGGCGATTGACGAATGATCAAATGAAAAAAAATCAATTACATGCATATTTAGACGAGGCGGAGAAACTGTTCCGTATCGCAAATGAACGATTCTTTACTCGGATGGAGACAAAAGTAGACCCTGGTCTTTGGGCAGACATGGTGAAGGTACATCCACTTCAAACTTTGCACGCCCTTCATAAGAAATACTTCAAAGACCCGCGCATCATCCAGGCACTCGATCGATACGCGACATATATCGGGAGCAGTCCGTACGTGACACCCGGCACGTTCGCTCTCATTGCGCATTTAGAGCTGAATGAAGGAGTATACTTCGCAAAAGGAGGAAACTGGACCATTGCGAAAGGGTTCGCCAAGCGGGCAAGTGAGCTTGGTGTGACGTTCCGACTCGGACATGAAGTCACGAAGATTGAAGTGTTGGACGGGAAGGCACGCGAGGTCATCATAGATGAACAGGAGAGCCTCTCGTGTGATGCGGTTCTTCTAAATGGAGAATTGCTCACTCAATACCCACGACTCATCGATGCCAAGGATCGCCCGTCCTTCCCTGTCCCGACGCGTGATACCGTCGAACCATCGATTTCTGCATTCGTCATGATGATCGGATTATCAAAAAGATTGAACCTCGCCCATCATAACGTCTATTTTTCAGACGATTATGAACGCGAGTTTCAGTCACTTTTCCAAGAAGAGCGCTATGCGGATGAACCGACAATATATATATCCAATTCATCTGCGACCGATCCGTCGATGGGCGAAGCGGGTGACAACTTGTTCATCCTCATCAATGCACCCGCTCATCTGACCGAGATCGATGCGGATACGTACGAGCATTTGATTCGTCGTCGCCTTCGTCAGTTCGGTGTGGACTGGAAAGATGAAGAAGTGACTTATCATAAACGCGTCACGCCTCAAGATTTGTCCCGTGACTTTTATGCATATTATGGTGCGCTATATGGAACATCGGCCAACTCAAAAAAAGGGGCCTTCTTCCGACCGGCTGCCCGGTCGACGGACGTGTCGAACATTTGGTTTGCCGGTGGCTCCACCCATCCTGGAGGCGGTAGCCCAATGGTCACGCTTTCAGGACAATTCGCCGCACGGTCGATGTTAGAGGACATACCTCTGACAATATGAACATTTTGTGAACGTGAGTTTCGACACTTGTCGACAAGTTTGAGACGTGATAATATCATATTCGAGTTCAAACAGTTTTGTAACATCGGTTACACCTGTAGCGATCGAGTGGCTTCCCCGAGCCAAATCGCGTTTTGAACTTGTCACACCCGAGAAAGTGATGAACGAGTTTCCCCACTCGTATCCCGTAGTCGAGACAGCATGCGTATGATGTTCCCCCTTAGTCCATCAAGCATCCTGTGTCGACAAAGATGTCCCATCGACTCATTCCCCATGAGTCCCGGCACATTTTTAGGGTTTCATCACAAAGAGATCCATTCATTTCCCCGATGAATGGATCGCAAAACGCTTACGCCACTTTTGGTCCCCCGCCAAAAGTGGTTTTTTTGTATGAAAAAACTGCAGTCGCATGATGCGCTACAGTTCATTCGATCTCATAGTTTCGCCAACAACTTCCCTTTTTGCAAAGTCGTCACATATGCTCGTTTTGTGAAAACGTCGTATCGATTTGCGCGAGCAGCATCTAAAATCCCTTCATACAGAAGGGCCGCCGCTTGCACCGGTTTACGACTTGCAGGCGGGTACAAATGGTGTGTCTCCCTAGCCTGTTCATACAGAGATGCCGCGCGTGCCGCCAATGCTTCCCACAATTGAATGAATGATGGTGTTACTTCTCGTTGACGTAACATCTCTTCACTCACTCCATATTGTCGCATCATCGCACGTGGCAAATAAATTCGATCACGGGTCAAATCTTCTCCGACATCTCGTAAAATGTTCGTCAATTGCATGGCAACGCCGAGATCGATGGCGCCCTGCCTTAGCTGACGCTTCGTCGAGGCATCCTGATTCGGGACTAGGATCGGAAGAAGCATCAGACCGACCGTACTCGCCGCATAATAGCTGTACTGTTCCGTCTCCTCAAGCGTCTCATATCGTGACTTATGTAAGTCCCACTTCATTCCTTCTGCCAACTCAAAGAATGGGTCGACGTCCATTTCGTAGCGTTGCCATACGTCGCGAAGGGCAATCCATAATGCTTCCTCTTGATGATCACCAGCCAAGAAACGATCGAATGCATGCAAAAACGTCGCCAAACTCTCTTCTGGGCGGTCTGATTCATCGACCGCATCATCAAGCGTCCGGCAAAATGTATATACGGCCATAACCGCTTGCCGATCTGGTTTAGAGAGCAAAGAGAAGGCCCGATAAAAGGTCAACGAACCTTTCTTCATGATTTCCTCACATTGACGATACGCTTCTTGTGTCGTCACGATGTATTGCCCCCATTTCTTCTTCCATTTTTTTTACGAGTAACTGTGATCCAATCATGACGATTGGTACGCCGCCGCACGGATGGACAGATGCGCCTACCGCATACAGCCGTTCGATTTTCGAGTATGGTCTCGCCTGTGGTTTGAACGCGGCCGACTGGGATAACTTCGGTGCAATCCCAAAGCTCCCTCCTTCGAACAAACCGAACCGCTCGGCATCCATCGGGGTCCGCACTTTCATCTCGATCACACGTTCACGGAAATCGGGTAGTAACGTCTCGATTCGACCTAATAAATGCTCGATCGTCCCTCGTGTCTTAAAGTCGACGCGTTCTAGTTTCCGCGGAACCGGGACGAGTACGTATAGCACGCTCGTTCCCTTTGGCGCCAGTGTCGCATCGATCCGTGACGGGTTGAACGTGTACATCGCCGGGTACTCACTTAGTTTACCATCCTCGAAGATCGTGCGCATCGATCCCTCAAAATCATTCGGTAAATCGAATTGATGAACCGGTAAATCAAGATCCCCTTTGACGGTGAAATAAAGGAGCAACGTGCCACTAGACGGTTCATACGCTTTCGGGGTCACGCCATCGATGAGTCGCTCCATGAGTGGAAAATCTCCGTTCACGACGACTGCATCATACGGCACATGCTCTTGATTGACTGTGACGCCGTTTGCCACCCCATCCGTGACGTGAACGCGATCGACGTGGGCGTTCATGACGAACTGGACACCTCGTCGTTTCAACTCTTGTTCCATCTTCGTCACGAGCGAGAAATATCCTCCTTTTACGTACCAAACCCCTTCTTCCTGCTCTCGATAAGGAATGAGTCCGTATAAAGAAGGGGTCGCGTACGGATTCCCGCCTATATAAAGTGTCTGTAGACTATAGGCCACACGTAACCGTTCATCCTCGAAGAATCGTTTCATGTTCGCATGGGCCGTCTCGTAAGCTTTTAAGCGCATGAGGAGCAGTAACAATCTCGGTTCGAACAACTCTGTTTTCGATTCGTAGCTACGATCCAAAAACGTATCGAACCCGATCCGATACTCTTCTTTTTTCTGTGCCATATAGTGGCGGAATGCATCCCCTTCACCGAATGCCCGCTCAATTTCTTCAGCCTGCCGCTCAATGTCCCGATACTTATAAAACGACATCCCGTCCTGATAGCGCAAACGATAGAGCGGATCGACTTCAATCAGTTCGACTTCATGTTCAGGAAGACCCGCTTCTAGCAATTGTTGTTTGAGTTTACTCGGTAATAAGACAATCGTAGGACCTTCGTCGATCTTCGCACCATTTTCGAATTCAACATAGTTCAACCGACCGCCGACACGAGTCTCTTTCTCATAGATCGTGATTTGAAGCGACGGATTTCGTTTTGTCAGTAAAAGGGCAGCGTAAAGCGTTCCGACACCGGCTCCTACAAAACTGATTTTCATCGGCCGACACCTGCCCGGTCACGCAAAAGGTTCGATGTGATTCGAGCTGATTCAAAGATGGTTGGAAGCCCGCTCCCTGGGTGGGTCCCGCCACCGACGAGCCAGACGTTGTCGAGTTCTTCGAATTGGTTGTGCGGACGGAAATACATCATTTGCGACAAATTGTGACCTAGGTTGAACGTTGCGCCTTCATATACGCCGAACGCCTCCCAATCCCTTGGAGTCAGCGTCTCCATCACCTCGATGTGTTGACGAATGTTCCGATACGGGGAACGTGTTTCAAGCGCGTCGAGGACACGTTCTGTCATCGTCGCCTGCAATGCATCCCACGAGAGACCGGACAGATTGTTCGGTACCGGTACGAGCACATATAGCGACGACTTCCCATTAGGTGCGAGTGTCGGATCGATGCGTGAGGCGTTTTGTACGTAAAACGAGAAGTCTTCGCTCAACTTCAATTCTTGCGTCATCTCTTTGACGTTCGATTCATAATCGTCCGCAAAGTGAATCGAATGGTGTGCCACGTCCTCATAGATGTGATCGAGCCCGAGGTAGAGCATGAACGTCGAACAAGAGTAACGTTTCTTCTTGAGTTGTGTCGGACTCCACTTCGATAACGTGCCATCCGGAACTAAAGACGTCATCGCATGTGCGAAATCAGCACCGATAATGACTTCGTCGAAGGCGTAATGGACGCTTCCTGATACGAGTCCGGTCACATTCTGACCATCGATCAGGAGACGTTCTACTGGTTGACCTAAACGAATGACGCCACCCTCTTCTTCGACTACTTTAGCCATTGCATGACAGAGCTGATTCACTCCCCCAATCGGGTGATGGACTCCATAGGCGTGTTCCATATAGGACAAAATCGAAAAACCACCCGGACACTCCCAAGCGGACATCCCTAAATATTTTGCCTGAAATGTGAACGCATATTTCAACTCTTCGCTCGTAAAGTACTCGGACAAGACGTCATATAATGATTTACCGATCGAGAGAAACGGAAGTGCCTTCAACACTCGCAACGATACATAATCGGTTAGTTTGTCATGGGCGGTTTGAAGCACGGGCATCAACTTAGACAGTTTGATCGCCTGTTCACTCATGAACCGCTCATACCCTTCCCCGTTACCAGGAAACTGCTCTTCAATGTCTCGATGCATCTGGTCACGATCTGTCGTCATCGAGAGCCGTCTCGTTCCACGATCGAAATATAGATCGTACATTGGTTCTAGTCGTTTCATCTCGACGTAATCATGCAGATTACGTCCAGTCTCCTCAAACATTTCTTCCAGAATATAAGGCATGTTTAAAAAAGTAGGTCCTCGGTCGAACGCGAACTCGCCTACTTCTAAACGTGACGTTCTCCCTCCTACGAATGGTTGTTTCTCGAATACAGTGACGTCTACCCCACGATGCGACAGTAGCATCGCGGCAGCCAATCCACCTGGTCCTGCCCCAATCACGGCAACTCTTTGTTTCGACACACTCAACAACTCCCTATGTGAATAGTCTCTTATGCTTCTCTATCATTATAGAAATGACTGGAGACAAGTTCAATTCTGAATCGGTTGATTGAGCAGGTTCTCCTTTCCACGGCCGGCAATCACGATATACCAGGACCCTTCCGGAATGAATGGAATGAACCGAATTTGATCGAACCCGACCTCTTGCATCTGTCTACGTAACCTTGAGATGGTCGGAAGCGGGTACAGGTTATCGTGAAGCGTCATGAACGCATTGAACGCTGAGGCGAATCGCCCGCCAAGAGCTGTTTCAGCGAGCGGTGTCACGAGTACCGCAACCCCATTTTCTTCTAGTCGATCCCGAAGCCTTTCTAACAACTTGACCCGCTCTTCAGGTGAGAAGTAATAGAGCATATTGTTCATCATGACCGCATCAAAACGCTCCTCTGTTTCCCAGTTCATGAAATCAGCGACTTCGAAATGAATCTCGCCACGCTCATCTTGCAAGCGCGCCTCTTCAATCACTTCTTCTTCTAAATCGATTCCCGTCAACTCCCAGTCTGGTTCAAGACCTTGTAGCTTACGCAAATATCCGCCGTGACCGCAACCGACATCAAGCATTGAACGGACATTCGCTTGACGCAACAGCTGTTGCACGATCGGAAACGCGACCGTTCCGACGAGCGTCGACGTCTTCGCCACGACTTGACCGTGTTCGGCACCATCGAACGTTTTCTGTTTCCCAGACTCTAAAAATTCTGGATAGGCGATCAATGCAGGAATGTGAAGTTCCATCATCTCTTGAAGCATGAATCCGATACTTCGTTCGTCGTTACCGGATAATTGATACTTCAGTCCCCGTGTCGGATAATAGCGCCACCCTCTTTTCTTCAAATGACGCACAGCGACCCCGACCTCCAACCAACGCTCTAAGGCGAGCTGTGTCAGCGGTTGTTTTAATCGTAAATTCATCTCAGCCCGACTCGCCCCACCTTGTAGTGCATCGAATAGCCCGAATTTATACCCGATATAACCGTGCCATAATGGTAAAAACGATTCCGTCTGCTTCATCCATTTCCGCGCATGTAACACGCGTGTCCATTCCATCACTTGTTGATCCATTGTTTCACCTCATCATCATGATTACTGATTTTTTTATTTTCCCCTAATAATTTATGTACAAACAAAAAAATCCCACTTCGGCATGCGAAGTGGGAAAGTCAGATCAAATAAAACTGTTAAAGAAAGATAATCCATACGGTAATGCATAACCGACGAAGATGGTGGCAAGCGTTAAAATCACAAATCCGCCGAACATGACGTTCGATGGTTTGTTCTTCTTCAGCTTGACGAGCGTCATCTCACCAAAAATCAGAGCGAGTAACCCGACCGTGATTTTCACGTGATAGAACGCACCGCCCCCATTCAGTTGAAGGTAAAGGTACAATCCCGTTCCGAAAGCGATGAGTAACATGAGTCGAAACGCCATGTGTGCGATTTTTCCGCTCTTATTCCCATTCTTATAACCGACGTAGGCAACGGCAAACAAAATAAGTAATAGTACCCAACTCGTGACGTGCGTGTGCAAGAATGCAATTAGCGGCATTCTAGTGTCCCCCTTTATGATGTTGTACAGTCTTCATTGTACACGAATCAACTGACATGTGGTCAAGTGAACGCTTTATTCAAAAATGAGCCATCCCTCATCGGATGGCTCATTTCTTTATACGAGTGTCGTCTCTGATTCTTGGATGGCGTATTCGTAGCTTGGAATTTCAACGATGAAGGTCGACCCCTCATGTTGAATCGATTCCACATGAATCTGTCCGTTATGGCCACGGACGATTTCTTGGCAAATCGGTAAGCCGAGTCCCGTCCCGCCGATTTCTCGGCTGTCAGAGTTATCCACGCGATAGAACTTATCGAACAATCGATCGAGCGCTTCGCTCGGGATTCCGATTCCCTCGTCCTTCACTTTAATCGCAACGACTTGTTCATGGTGTGCGAGTTCTACTGTGATTTTTCCGCCGCGCGGAGAATATTTGACGGCGTTTGACAATAGATTACTCATCAGCTGTTTGAACTTTTGGCAGTCTACGAACAACTCGTAAGGCCGTGAATCATCCGCAATCATTTCAAATTCATGCTTCAAAGACGATGCCTCATAAAACGTCAACATATCTCGTACGACCGGTTCGATATCAAGCTGTTCTCGGTCATACATTTGACTACCCGATTCCATGCGCTGAACATCGAGGAAGTCGTTTACGAGATGTGTCAGGCGTTCCGTCTCCGCATGGATGGTCTCCAAATATTTCGCCTGTTTTTCATTCGGAAGCTGCTTTTTCACCATCAGTTCTGTGAATCCATAAATGGATGACAGCGGTGTGCGCAATTCGTGCGAAATCGTTGAGATGAACTCACTCTTCAATCGTTCAGCCTCTGTCTCACTCGTAATGTCCCGGAAGACAAGAAGCGTCCCTTTCGAGAGACCTCCGACGACAATCCGTTCTGCATACATCTGCAAGTTCATCTCCCCTTTACGAATGGAGAAGCTGACGCTGTCATGCGGGAAGTCTTCGGTGAACAAACGATTTGTGTATTTCATGAAATCTTCAGACTGATCGACGGTTTCAACCAATTGGTTTCGCCACTCTTCCCATGTCTGTTCCTCTAGGTCGACTGATGTGACATCACTCAGTTCTGGGAACATCTCGTACAATGGACGGTTGACGAATACGTCATCAGTCGAATGTTCGATATAGACGACCGCTTCCCGAATCGAGTCGAGGATGCGCTCTGTTTTCCCTTTCTCACGCTTCATCTCCTCGAATAGACGCATCCGTAAGAGAGAGAGGGAGAGCTGACGAGCGAACGACATGATGTCACCCATCTGCGTCTGTGTGAAACGATCCTTATAACGAACGAGATAGATGAAGGCGATGATTGAATTATCGGTCGGGTCATGAACCGGTACCGCCGTCTCAAACATATAATACGGATACGGTAGCGGATGATCACTTGCGACTTGTTTCGACGAATGAACTGTCGTCTTCAACGACATCGCCCGTGTCAGCACTGAATTCTCACTTTCGAGCAACTGACGTGACAACGTGTCATTCAATCCATGGCTTGTCACTTTATACGACCCCGTCTCATCGACAAAGACGAGAGCCCCGACCTCTGAGTCGGTAATCATGACGAGTTTCTCAATAATTTCCGGATACGCCGTGAGCGAATCGCGCGATGCCAACGTCTCGGTCAGTTCATTTCGGTAAGCGAGATGCTGCTCGTTTTGTTGGGTTTGTTCTAAAATTTCTTCGAGTTCTTGCTGCTGCGCCTGGAGTTCTTCTTGTTGTGCAATCAATTCTTCTTGTTGCGCTTGCAGCTCATGATTCTTTTCAATCAAATGTCGCTCGTTATCCCGAAGTGTCTCGGCCATCTTATGGAACGAGCGGGACATCGTACCAATCTCATCTTCTCGCTTCATTTGATCGCTCAAATCCACGATTTCGCCTTTTAATAATCGATTTGACGCAATCGAAAGTTTAGAAATAAGACGTGTTTGACGACGAAGGAACGGTTGGACGAACAATAAGATCAATGCGGCAAATGAAACGATGCTCGTAATCCACAACAATTGAAGCATATTATTGTTTTGACGCCATTCTGCATAGACGCTCTCTTTTTCGGATGCCATAAGCTGACGATAGTTGACGAGTGCCGATTCAACTTCATCGATCGGTCCTAAAATGTCGATTCCCCGCTCCGGATTGAACTGCACGAGCCCCTGCTCGATCAGGCGTTCAGCCGTAGGTAGCTCGGCAATCGTTTGTGCATCGACAAATGTTTCTGTGATTTCACCATCTTGTTGCGCCTGTGCGTATTCGTATGTCACCGGGATGATGACGTCATAATAAAAGTTATGAAACTGTTGAAGGTCCTCTGCGAACAATTCTCCTTGACGAGTAATGACTTGCGCTTTGAACCAGTTGATTTCCTGCTGAAACTTCGCTTCGTTCGCGCTCGCTCGTTCGAGAGATTCCATATCACCGAACAATAAATAACCTCGTGTATCGTACTGATCGGCCTGCCATTCATCCCACATCGTCGTCAGTCGATCGACTCGTTCATCGACTTGACGCAACTTCGCTTCGTTTGCCTCTAATCGGTTCTCGATATAGACATATGTCAATACCGACCCGACCAATGCGATGACGAGAAATGAATAGAGGACGACCATGATGTCACGTCCGAGTTTTTGTTTAAACCACCTTTTCAATTCACGATGCCTCCTATAATTTTGACAAGTTCAATTGGGCTAAACGGTTTCGAGATGAAATAGTCGACACCAATCTCATTCGCGCAATCACGGTCAGATTGTTGGCTTTTCGCCGTCAACATCATCACTTTTGTATGTTGTCGCTGTGGTAGCTTCCGTACTTTTTCAATGACTTCTAGTCCGGTCATCCCAGGCATCATATGGTCCACAATGACCAAGTCATAATCGTTCTCTTCAATCAATCGATAAGCCTCTATCCCATCCTGAGCCTCGTCGATGTCATACCCTTCATCTTCTAACGTATCGATGACAAGCATACGTAGTACTTCTTCGTCTTCAGCAAGCAAGATTTTAACCATAATCGTTCCTCCATTTTTTATCCCATTTTTATATTTTAACGGATTTGTAATTGTTACACAAAATAAAAAGACGCACGAAATTCATCTTCGTACGTCTTTTTCCAAAACCTCTGACCTGAAAACATTTATTCCGCTCAATCGACTTCTTCAGCGATTAGAAAAGAGCGATGTCTGCAGCCGACATCGCTCTAAAAATTCTATATTATTTAGTCGCCACAGTCACGATTTCCTGTAAATCGAGTGAATAAATAAGAGTCTGTTCGACACGAATGTCCCAAATGGTTTCAATCGCCTCCCGATACAACTGCAATTGAATCGCGTATCGTTCCCGAAGCCGCTCATGTGCATCTTCACGGGAGCTAGATAAGTGTGTGACAGCATCTGATTTATAATCGAGCAGGACGTAAGAGGTCCCATCAAAATAGAGGCAATCGATGATTCCTTGGATCAATACTTGCTCATCCGTGAATTGCCCATCTGGATTGACGCGTTCACCCGGTACCGTGTAGGTGAAAGGTAACTCTCGCCACGCGGTTCCTCGTTCGAGCGCGCCGGCGAGTGCCTGACCGACTTCCGTATGGAAGAACGCCTCGATATCAGGGACGGCTAGGCGTGCCGTCTCGGCCTCGACCGGACTGAGCATCCCCTTCAACTCCCACTGGGTGATCTGTTCGACAATCGGCTCGTTCGGGTCAGCCAATTGGAAAATCAGATGTAACGTCGTCCCTCGCTCCGCACCGCTTTGTTTGACTTGACGCCATTTCGGCTCCCGATACGGCGTGTCAATCGGACGGACCGGATCTTCAAACGCTGCCTGTTCGAGTTGCATCGCCCGTTTTAGTTCGGTCACCGTTTGTTTCGCCGCCGTGCGTACCGCATCCTCCGCCGGATACTGGTAGGTCAGTGCCTGACGGACGGCATGAACCGTTCTTTCTTCGTTTTGAATCGGGAAGTCGATCGTCTCAAATTGCTGGACGTGATGAAGTTGCGCCATCATCTCCTGAAGCGTCGCAATCTCGGCAAGATCTCCTTCGCCAATCACGCGATACATCCATGGCGTCGATTCGTGAAAGGTGGATGGGGCCGTGAAGCCGAACGACTCAATCCAAGTGGAGGCGCTCGATAAGCGAAGAAGGGCCGGAGCAATCCAGTCGAGGTAAGTTTTCGCCTCGCGTCTCGCCTCGCTTGCCAACAAGTCTCCGGATCGTCCGACTTGTAACCACTGCTGAACATGTTTGAGCGGTTCGCCCACCGTTCCAACGAGAATCAGTTTTTCTTTCGCCCGTGTCAAGGCGACGTAGAGGACGCGCATCTCTTCCGCTTTCATCGTCGCATCCAAATCCCGCCGGATCATCTCTTTCACGAACGTCTCTGACTTTGTACGTGTCACGACGTCGATCGCATCGAGCGAGATCCCATACTGCTTATGGAAAATGACGCGTTGCATTTGATCACGTTTGTTAAATTGTTTTCCGAGTTGGGCGACGATGGTCACTGGAAACTCAAGACCTTTCGATTTATGCACGGTCATGATGCGAACGACGTTCTCCTCGTCTCCGAGTGACCGTGCCTCTGACAAGTCCTCCCCGGTATCTTGCAGGCGGTCCATCACGCGTAAGAAGCGATAGAGGCCACGATAGCCGCTCCGCTCATAGGCGAGTGCCCGGTCATAGAGCGCCTTCAAGTTTTCTTGGCGTCCTTTCCCTCCAGGCAATCCACCTGAAAAGTCATAAAACCCGGTGTCATTGAATAACTGTTGAATCAACTCAGACAAACTATGATTTCGAGCATACGTGCGCCAGCGGGATAGGCGGTCGAGCATCTCTTCACATTTCACACCAAGCTCATCATCGTCATCCGCTTTGGCTTTAAGTGCCTCATAAAAAGAATCTTCTGATTCGAGCCGAATGCGGGCCAACTCGCTGTCATCGAAACGGAACATCGGTGAACGCAGTGCACCGGCGAGCGGGATGTCTTGAAGTGGGTTATCGATCACTTTCAAAAGGGCAAGGATCATGCGTATCTCGGTCGCTTGAAAGTAGCCGCCATCCGAATCGGTATAGGCCGGGATGTTGTACTGCGTCAAAATGTCCATCAACTGTTCGACACGTTCTTTCTTCGAACGCACGAGAATCACGATATCCCGATATTCACAGTTTCGGAGTTGCCCGGTGGACTCATCCGTCACTTTGAACGGCTCATCACCCGATACGAGTTCTAGGATTCGGGTCGCGATGGCTCGTCCTTCGACTTCCTGCTTCGACAACTCACGACTCGCCCCGTCGACTAAAATAAACTCGGGGTCCGCCGGAATCGGTTCATACTCGCGTCCTGGGACAAGTTGCGCCGCCTCGTCATATGCGATCTCGCCGACCTCTTCGTCCATGAGCTGAACGAACAGGTCATTGATTCCATGAAGCACCTCTGCCCGACTGCGGAAGTTTTGAGAGAGGTCGATTCGTTTCCCGGTATCCGCTTGTCTAAAGCGCGTCGCCTTATCGATGAAGAGACCCGGTTCCGCATGGCGGAATCGATAAATCGATTGTTTGATGTCACCGACCATGAACAAGTTTCCGATTTCTTCCCGTTCGTTTGCGACCAGGTTGATGATGGTCTCTTGAATTTCGTTCGTATCCTGATACTCATCGACTAGCACCTCAGCGAAGCGTTCCTTGTAAAGAGAAGCGACGTCGGACGGTCTCCCGTCGTTTCGTAAAATAGCGAGCGCATAGTGTTCTAAGTCACTGAAGTCGACGAAAGCACGGTCACGCTTCGCCTGCTCGTATGCTTGACCGAACGTGCGAACGGTTCGAACGAGTGTTTCAACGAGCGGCTGTTGCATCGAGACGCTCTCTAACAAATCCGCTCCGCTGACGCGTGCCTGTTCGACCGCTGCCGTCAACTTTTTCTTTGCTTGATCGTACGCCGGCTTGAATACCTCGTGATACACTTGATGCTCTTCTTTTTTCGGAACTGCTTTCATCGTCCCGAACTTCATCGCACGTGCGGCCGTCTCGAGTTCACTCCAGATGAGCTCTTCCCCTTCGAGTTGTTCAAACGGGAAAATCGCCTGACGGATGTTTTCAGACTGCGGCTCATAACCAGCGACACGGAGTTCTGCCTCAAGTTTTCGAAGACTGCGTACCGCCTGATCGATGTCGTCCCACAACATCTGTCCAAACTCGATCAAGATCGCTTCCTCGTCCGGGTCCTCTGAGAACGTGTACATGGATACGAGTTTGTCTAAATAGGCGTCAGGATCTGGAAGGGTGCGCGCATAGTGATATAAGCCGAGAATCAAATCCTCGATTTCACTGTCACCCCGGTCTGACGTATACGCGTCGACGAGCGCGAAGAAATCAGTATCTTGTTTCCCGTACTCATCTTCAAGCACCTCTTCTAATACGTCGTCCTGTAACAGCACGAGGTCTCGCTCTTCCGCAATCTTGAACGCCGGGTCTAAGTCCAACAAGTAATAGTTCTCCCGAATGACTTCTAAGCAGAATGAATGGATGGTCGTGATGAGTGCCCGGTTCAACATCTGTCGTTGTTTTCGGACGTATTCGTTTGCTGGATCGTCACGCAACGCCTCTTCAAGCGCCCTTGCGATCCGTCGTTTCATCTCTGCCGCTGCCGCATTCGTGAATGTGACGACGAGCATCCGGTCAGCCGTGAGCTCATCCGTCTCATCAAGCAATCGGCTCGACAACCGCTCGACAAGGACCGCCGTCTTCCCGGACCCCGCCGCAGCCGATACGAGCACGTGGCTCCCTCTCGCCTCAATCGCGGCGAACTGATCATTCGTCCATTTCACGGTCATCGCCTCCTAACTCCTGGAATACATCTTCTTTCTCAAGTTTTTTTAACTTGCGTGGCTCATTCGAGAGCGCCTCGTCAAAATGACAGACGCTCTGATATGGGCACGTCTGACATGGTCTTCGTTCTTTGTACTCGTACGGCTCTACATCAATTTTTCCTTCATACATTTCTTCGGCGCTCGCCTTGACGACATCGAACGCATGGTTCATCAATTGTTCGAGTTGTGGTGGCGTGACAATTTTTTTCAATGTGTTCGCATCAGGTGTACCATCTTTTTTATATTTGACCGGGATGACGATCGATTTCTTAGAAGATCCCTTTGCGGAACGGTCCATCCTCTCCAAAATGTCCGGGTCATCCACGAGTAAACCTTGCATCTGATACGACTCCAACACTTTTTGGCGCGTCTCTTCTTCAGAACCTGCCGGTGGGACGAGTGGCCGATGAACATGAAAATAAAGGGCCGCTGCAGGTGCCACATTCTCTTTTGTCCACACCTCCGCCTGCTCGATTAACACTTTCAAATAGATGAGCATCTGCATCGCCAGGCCGTAATAGATTTCCGCGAAATCGACTTCATGTTTACTCGACTTATAGTCGACGATTCGAACGTATAGCTGATCGTGAACCATCGCCGTGTCGACGCGGTCGATTCGGCCGACCAGTTCACACGTTGCCCCGTTCGACAAGGTGAACGATACGGGTGGGAATTCACCGCTACCGAACGCGAGTTCAAACGCCTCCGGGTCAAAGCCGTCCCGTTTTGACTGTTCGATCAATACTTCTGCCGTCTTACTGACGACGTCCGTCAGTTTTTTCTTCAAATAGGCGTATCGGTTTGAGCTCATCAAGATGGCGTGCTGAATCTCCGGTGTCACGAGCTCTACCGCCTGATCCGCTAGACTCGAACACTCATCAGGCGTGACATCTCGCCATTCTTTCCCATCCATTTTCACCGTCTGCGACATATGTTCGATGGTCCGGTGGTATAGGTTTCCGATATCCGGTGCCTCGAGTCGATACAACCGCCGTTCTTTCAAGCGCAATCCGTAACGTGCGAAATGTTTGAACGGACAAGACTGGAATGTCTCGAGTCGAGAGACGCTCGCCCGAATCGATGGCGTGTAAAGCGATTTCGCGACACGGTCATCTAACGATTCCGGGATATTTTGATAGAACAGGGCGCTCGTCAACAGCTGCAAGCGCTCACGACCACCTGGGTGTTTTAACAGTTCATTGTAGACAGCAAACCACATATCTTGAATCGGGTAATGGCGACTCAATCGCTGAAGTTCAAGTGCCGTGACCGCTGCCGTCTGGTTCACATTCGTCAAGAAGGCAAACTGGTCACGCGGTCGATGTTCTCCCGCTTCAGAAAAGTGTGTCTTGATGACCTCTTGATGAAGGCGGGCTTTTAAATCTGCGATGAAGCGCGCTGGCTGAACGGCTTTACCCGTTCTGTCGACTAAGGCATAACTGATGTAAAGACGTTCGCTCGGCGCCGTCACGGCTTTATATAAGTAGTACGTTTCATCATCAAACAAATGCTCCGTCGCCTTCCCTGCACGCAGTCCATGCTCATGCATGAAATCTAGGTCGTGGTCGGTCAGCAGTTTGGACTGTGTCGTGACGAGAGGAATCTGGTCCTCATTCGCCCCGAGCAAGAACACGACCTTCTTATCAATCAAACGCCCACGTACGTAGTCCGTTACCGTCAACTGATCGAGCGACGGCGGGATTAAGGCATACCGAAGACTATCTAGTCCGGTGTCCATCATCTGGAGGAACAGGTCCGTTGACAACGTCTCTTCCGGAGCGGCCGCCTCTAATTGCTCAAGTAAATGTAACACCGCATCCCATACTTGTGTATGTTCGCGTGCCTCGAGCAACTGCGCCTCCTCAATCGCCTCGTCGCGCCAATGATTTAGACAGTCTGATACACCGATCCGCTCTAAAAAGCCATACATGGCATGTGTATAGGCTTGCATCGTCTTTGCTTGCTTTAACTCTTTGAGCAATGGATCAAATGTATCGATGACACGTTCCCGGTAACGGTTCAAGTCTGCTTCAACATCCAACTCTTCGCTCGTGAGTCGTGCCTCTTCGCCGGCACGTCGCCGTAACTGCCATTCGTCATGCCAATGGTAATGCTTGATGCCACGCTCAATGACGAACGCTTCGAGACGGTCGACGGACGTCCGCCGATGTGACGGGTCGAGGACGATGAGTTCCGTCTTGAGAGCACGAAAGACCGCTTCTTCCCGATAACCGCGTAAGGCGATATCAATCGCTGCTTTCAATAGTTCGACGAGTGGGTGGTCGAGCATCGGTTGTCGCTCATCGAGAAAATAAGGCAGTCCCATCTTCTGGAGTGCCTGAGATGCCAAATCTCCATATTCCTCGAGCGAGCGTGAAATGAGTGCGATGTCCCGATAGCGATATCCTTCCTCACGAGTGAGTCGGATGACTTCTCGGACCGCTGCCTCCACTTCGACGGTCCGATCGACTGCAGCGTGTAAATCGACCCGATTCTCAGACAAGGTATATGGTTCGGCCGTCAATTGGTCAAACGTCGCCTCTAAATATCGAAGACTCGGATGTGTGTAACGATAGACGATATCGTACGGTTCATCTTCAAAAGCAATCTGTCGTTCTGACAACAGCTCTTTGAATCGCATGAGCGTACGCTGCGTCGGACCAAACAGTGGGTCAAGGCGATACATCGACGTAGGATCAAGCGTGAGCAACACGTCGACCTCAACTTTTTCAGCGAGGGCGACGAGAACCGCCAACTCCTGTTCTGAAAATTCATTGAACCCGTCCACGTAGACACGTACGTCTGTCAAATCCGTTTCCGGAAGGATTTGCAACATGACGTTGAAATAGTCTTCCGCATGAAGCGACTTGCCTTCGGTCATCTTTAAAAATCCTTCGTATATGATGGAGAGGTCCTGCAATTTTAAGGCTCGGTGCTGTGCCTGTTCACTTAGACGCAACAAGTGTTCCGGTTCGACGAGTCCTCGCTTCAACATCGAGATCAATTGATTCAACTCTTCATAGAATCCGAATTGATTCATCGTTCGACGGAACAAGGTCAAACGTTCCTCGCTCATCTCGACGACCTTCCGTAACAACAGATGGGTCCCGGTCTGGTCTAAAAATTGGTCTGTCGCTACCCCCGCATCCCGCATCAGCAAAAATGCGAGACGACGCATGGAGAGGACTTGGATACGCGTTGAGCCATGCAGACCGTCTACTGTCGCCATTTTCTTCTCCATTTCAAACGACATTTGGTCCGGTACGATCATATAAATCGTCGGTCCGCTCGGATTTCGTTTAAGTTCTTGAATGACCTCTCGAATCATCCGCTCACTTTTTCCCGTTCCCGATCGGCCAACATGAAAGGTAACTGCCATTTTAGCGAACACTCCTTCCCTTTTTTCTTCATTATGAACCATCTCCACTCATTTGTAGAGGGAAACCTCTCCTTTACCTTAGTTAAAAAAGTTACAGCCTGCATCGCTCCCATTTATCGTCAAAATCGATTAGACTGAACGTATGAGGGGGAATGAATGTGAGTGCTTATGAACAGTTTGGGGGCGAACGCGGCGTGCAACAACTCGTCGACGCGTTTTATGACCTCGTCTATGCCGACCCAATTTTACTTCCACTCTTTCCGGAAGATCAAGACCGGGTCAAACAGCATCAATTTGAATTTTTAACACAGTTGCTCGGTGGTCCGAAGCTGTATTCGGAACGTCGTGGCGGTGGGAATTTAGCGATGATCCATCATGAACATCCGATTTCTGAGACACACGCCGGTCATTGGCTCGGATGTATGGAGCAGGCGCTCAAGACGGTAGACGCCCCGGAATCGATCAAACGTCAACTGTTTCAGCGGTTGGTTATGTCGTCTTCGAATGTCGTACGCGTTTGTTCGCATCATTTTGAGTAGTCACAACTATAAAAAGTGGGTATGATAGGAAAGTAAATAAAGGAGGTCGTTTCACATGACAGAAGAAGAAAAAAAAGAAGTCGTCTCATCTGAAGAAGAGGAAACAGAAGAGAAAGAAGAAACGGTAGTCCTCGCCGACGCGCTTGAAGAAGCTGCCGAGGCAGCCGATGCAGAAGAAGAGGACGATGATGAGGATCAGCCTGAAGAGAAAAATATGGATCACATCAAAGGCGTCTTCAATTACGATCACGAAAACGGCCGTGAATACCGTGTCGTCTTTTATAACGATCGCAAAAACTTAGTGTTCCGCGAACTAGGGAACGACAAAGTCGAATTTGTCGGCCGCTTCACGGACGATGCATATGATGAAGAGAATGAGACAGAAATGCGTGAGCTTGGACAGCGTGAACTCGAGCGCATCCTCGCTGAACGATTCAAGTAAAAAAATCGCCGAAATTTCGGCGATTTTTTTAGTTCTTCTTATTTCGTTTCTTTTTACGAAGCGCATAGGCGACACCGGCGATTCCACCGACGACCGCAAGTCCAGCAACGACCGGGACGAGCACACGTTTCGTCGGAATCATCTCTTTCACACGCTCGTATGGCGTTGGTGTCGAGAACTCTAATTGTACGGCTGTATCACCGTGTCCATGCGCCCGTGCTTTACGAGACGCATCCGTGACGACCACACGGCCCGTTGTCCAGCGACGAGTGCCGTATTCATCCACATACGGACGGCGTACGCGTTTCACATCACGCACGACTTTCCCTCGTGCACGGTCCGGTCGGACGACACGCTCGCTCGTCCACGAGCGGCTCCCGGTCACGCTATAGGCGGGTCGCACTTTTCGGCGGTTAAGCCAAGTATATGAATCGTTCATCTTCATTTCCCTCCCCTACTGTTGAAAACCTCTCTTCTAATTATACCCATACAACATCGCACAAAACATGTGACGAATGGTTCAAAAAAAGATGTGACGTCATCATCGACGCCACACCTTCCATTATGATTCGTCAGTAAACGGTTTGTCCTTATGACGACGTTTCGCCAAAATCAAGTAATACGCCGGGACAAGCACCAAGGTTAACACAGTCGAGAATAGAATCCCTGACACGATTCCAATCGCAAGCGGTTTGAAGAGCGGATCGTCACCTAGTGCGACAGGTAAAAGGGCGACGACTGCGGTGAGCGCCGTCAAAAGAATCGGACGAATCCGAGCACGACCTGCTTCATATACAGCGGTCGTGACCGCTAGTCCGTCTCGAATCCGTTGTTCAATAAACTCGAACAAGACGACCGCGTTTCGTACAACGATCCCCGCAAGTGAGACCATCCCCATCGATGCCATGAAACTGAACGGCGTCTGTGTCACGAACAACCCAACGACCGCTCCCGCGATTGCGAGATAGATGGTGAACAAGACGAGTAATGGTAGCGAGAGTGAGTTGAACTGGAATGCGATCACCAAGTAGATCAAGAACAAGACGACGACGAACAATGTCGCAAGCTCTAAGAAGAACTCGTTTTGTGTGTCGCTCGCCCCGGTTTGGTCGAACGTAATCCCTTCATCTTCGAGGCCAGACTTCGCATCCTCTAACACCTGTTCTACCTCTTGTTTAAATACGTCTTCATCCGTACCTTCGCTCGCATAAATCTGAAGCGTGACCGACCGTTCCCCGTTCTCACGTGGGATCTGCTGAATTTGTTCCGTTGTCGTTTCCGTCACGAACGTGCTGAGCGGTTCAACCGGAGGTCCGGCTTCGGTTTCGACCGGTACGGAGATCTCGTCGAGTGCGAGCGCCTGGCGGTTCGCTTCCGCATCAATGACGATTTTCACGTCACGCTGTTCCACCCCGTCATCGAACGTTCCGATTGGGATTCCGTCTGTGACGAGTCGGATTTGATCACTGATTGCTTTAGCCGTGACGCCGGCTTCTGCCATCTCTTCACGATTCAACTCGTAAGTGAGCGTTTGGAATGGTTCTTTGATGTTGTCAAGGACGATCGCGCCCTCGACCTCCTCGAGTTCAGCTTTTACTTGATCGCGTGCAGCGACGAGTTGATCGATTGTTTCACTGCGCATCGTGAACTCGACGGGTGCCGACGCAGGAGGTCCTTGCTGTTGCGTATCCAGGAAGATTTCCGCATCGGGATACTTCTCGCGTAACACGTTCGTATATTGGTCGATCAGCTCAATGGCATCAATCGACTCGTTGTCGACACGGACAATGATTTGTCCCGTGTTTTCACCGGATTGATCGAGTCCCCCTGTAAAGAGGCCTGGTAGTCCACCGCCAGCGAAGATGGACGTTTCGATGACACCTTCTTCTCGTTGAAACTCTGCTTCGATTTCTTCAAGACGAGATTCCGTCTCCTCTAAATCCGTTTGTACCGGGAAGGTCACACTCGTTACGACCTCCTGACGGTTCGCTGCTGGGAAGAACTCGAACGGTGTGAGCAAAATCAGTCCATACAATGCTGTCGTGACGACAAGTCCGACGATTCCAAACGTCCATGGCCGTTTGGCGACGATTGGTAAGAGGCGATCGGCATAGTAGTTACTGAGACGATTAAGTGGTCCGCCGAGCCAGCCCGGCTCACGTTTTGACACTTTTACCTCTTTGCGGTTCAGACGATATTGCGCAATCGGAACGAGTGTCAAACTGATCACCATCGATGCCAAAACAGAGAGCGCAAGGACAGTTGGTAAGGCACGGATAAAGTTTCCGTTCGCTCCAGACAGCAAAGTGAGTGGGAGGAAAGCAAAGACGACCGCAAGTGTTGACGTGACAATCGATCCCCATACTTCTTTCGTTCCACGGACTGCCCCGACCATCGCAGAATCTCCGTTTCGATATCTCCTTAAAATGTTATCGTTCACGACAATCGCATCATCGACCAATATCCCCAAGGCGATGATCGCCCCGATGATTGAGATTTGGTTCAAATCGACCCCGGTGAACTGCAACGGGATCAAGGCGATCAAAAATGATAATGGGATTGCCAAACTGACGATGATTGAACCAGAGAACGTGAGACCGATCGTTGTCACCGCGATAACGGCAATCATCGCGATGATAAATTCACGCGTCAGTGAGGAGAAGATGGCATCGACCGCTTTCGCCTGCTCATAGTAGGGAACGAGCTCAAATCCGTCTACATCTCCAAGTTCGGCCTCTACCACGTCATCGACACGGTCTTGCATCGTCGGAATATCCAATCCTGACTCGATTGGCACAGTGATGGAGACAGCCGGCTTTCCGTCTAGTGAGACGAGGTCCGTTTCGCTCTTCGCCGTCTCTTCGACTGTCCCGACATCTGCTAACAAGACAGGTTCCCCGTTGAACGAACCGACAATCACCTGTTCCATATCGTTCACGTTCGTCAAGTTTTCAATCGCTAACTGATAAATCCCTTCATCGGTTGATTTGCGACCGAGCGGTGTCGTCTTGTACTCTTCATTGATTGCCGTTAAGACATCAGGGAAGGCGAGCTGACGGGCACCGAGCTCTTCCGAGTCGAGCGCTACGACATACTCTTGCTCCGGTAATCCTTTAATCGTGACTCCCGTCACGCCATCCGTTCGCAGAAGGTTCGACTCTAACTGTTCGATGTCTGCTCGCACGTCCTCAAAAGATGCCCGGTCATCCGCCGTCAACAAGTACGATGCGACCGGCAATTGACCGAGAGAATCGTTAACTGTTGGCGCGAGTGCGTTTTCTGGTAGTTTTGGTGTCGCGTCAGACAGAGCTTGCCGCACGCTCGCTTGAAACTCTGCTTGATCGGTCCCATCGACATACTCGACCGTAATGTTTGAAAACTCTGAAGCCGAGATTGACGTGACGTTCTCTACCCCTTCTAGACTTCGCAACTCTTCCTCTAACACGCCGGTGACATTTCGTTCAACCGTTTCCGCCGTTGCTCCAGGATACGGTGTTTGAACAAGCACGATATTGATTCCCGTTTCTGGAATCTCTCGCTTTGGGAGCTGAAAGAACGTCAACACACCCACGACAATTGCGACGAGAAGAAACACGATGACCAACTTTCCCCGTTCAATCATTTTTTCAAAAAACATTAAAAACCCCTCACTTTCGGAAGATGTGCAAACACACATATGATATCTCTTCTTCATCATAGAGGGGTTTTTCATTGAATTCAATTTTTATGCGTGTTGCAATGTGCTGTCATGAAAACGTTTTTGAAAAGCGTACGATAACTCGATTGACCGTTGTTTTTGCTTCGATACGGTATGGTCGGAAACGTGAACCTTGACTGACTCGCCGGTCAAAAATTGAATAAGCGTCTGTTTCCCTTCTTTTTTGATGGACGTGACGTGTTGAAAATTGATCCATGCACAATCAGGACTTTCTTTGGCGATTGTCGGAAAAAAGACCGCGTCCGCGTGCCAATCCATGACGACGGGGGTCTTACGATGCGGTCCAAGAACATGACGTGCCGCTTCGATCCGCCCTTGTATGCTCGACCCATAGTACAAACATGCATGTTCAAGGAGGTGGATTGGCGACCCTTTCATTCGCACGATTCCCTCTGGTTGGTATACGAGAGTCTCCGCCTCACCATATTCGTTAAACACAGGAATTAAAGCTCTCGTTTCATTGGTCAATCGACTCATCATTTCATCCTCCATAACGTATGTAATGACTTACATGTCATTCATACCAGGATTCCATTCCTACCGCAAATCGGCTTCTTGTTATTTCCTAAGAAAAAACCAGCCGTTTTCTGGCTGGTTTTGAAAATTAAGTGTTAGATTTTGAAGAATGGTTCGGTTTGAGTCGTGGAAAGTAAAATCGCACCGCTGTTCCGTCTCCTGTATTTCGAAGGGACACCTCACCTGTGTGAAGTGTCACAATTCGTTGGACGATGAACAACCCAAGTCCAAACTTTCCTTGTTTTCCACGCGAGAACTGATGGAACAAATCTAAACTTTCGTCGACCGCCGGCCCGTCATTGAAGATGATGATCTCTACTCCGGATTCATCCCGGCGCATGTCGATTTGGATTCGTGTCTCTGCATAGCGCAATGCGTTATCGAGCACGTTCTCAAACGCGACACGGATTTGCTCCCCGTCCCCAAGCATCTCGCCGCCCTCGCCATTCAGTTCCCATTCGATCTGACCTCTAAGCTTAAAGCGCGCTACGAGAAGTTCCATTAGTTTGTCGAGGTTGATCGGTTCGAATGTGGTTTCCTGTCCCTTGAAATATTCGAGCTTTGTGACATACAACAAGTCGACGACTTTCTTTTCGAGCCGGGATGCCTCTTCGTCGATGACTTCCGCAGAACCTCTCAAATCCCCTGTCGGATAAATGCCGTCCCCGATTGACTGGGCGTATCCTCGAATGACCATGATTGGCGTTTTCAAATCGTGCGATATGTTTTGAAGTAGCGCTTGTTGTGCCAAATCTTGCTCTTTCAGTTCTTTCCGCATCGCGTCGATCGAGTGGGCCAACTGGCCGAGCTCATCTTGACGGTCTAACGGAAGAGCCGTTTCCCACTGACGATTCGAGATCTTTTCGACCGCGCGTTCCATCTCGACAATCGGTTTCGTCAATTGGCGGGACATCAACAGTGCCGGAATGAGCGATAGAAAACTGATAAGACCGATGAGGATCGAGATTCGCCAATATAATGTCGACACCAACTCCCGTCGATATGCATCCCAAGCGTAGGAAGCTTGATACACGATCGTTCCGTCGTATTCGTTTTGTCGAATGATGTAATAGACGTCCTCCCCATCGATCGTCGTCTGATACTGTTTGACTTGTTCATTTTGGTCGAGCGCTTCCTGATACATACGATTCGTCAGTTCTAGCGGCGCCGACCCGTAAATGATTCGACCGTTCGGCAGAAAAATCAATTGATTGACCGAACGGGACTCCTGTTGACGTCGATCGTATTCAATCGGGTTTTGTGGGTAATTTTCCAACTCGTTCGTATTGCCCAAATAATAATCTACGTCTTGCAACATCTCGTATACTTGTTCATCGATGAACTGGGTGATGGACGAGCGAATCGTAACTAAAATCATGAGAGCGAGCGTCACGATGATGAGCAGGATGAGCACCCAAATTTTCCACATGAGACGTTTTGGCTTGAGTGAGTTCATCATGGTCTGACGAGACGATAGCCGATTCCGTAAAGCGTTTCGAGCTCAAGGCGGTGTAATTTTTTCCGTACACGGCGAACCAAGTCATCGACGACACGATCTGAACCGAAGTAGTCCGTCCCCCACACCCCTTCTAAAATCTGTTCCCTTGACAGTGCCGAACCCGGATATTCTAAAAACAATAGAAGCAAGTCAAACTCTTTGGAAGTCAAATCGATTTCCTCATCCCCATGCTTGATGAGACGCTTGTCCGGATATATCGTATACTCCCCGTATTCAATATGTTCGTTCGATTTCGATCCATAGACACGGTCGATCAACTTCTTGACACGAATGACGAGCTCTCTCGGAAGGAACGGTTTGGCGATGTAGTCATCCGATCCCATCTCGAGTCCAATAATTTTGTCGATATCCTCGTCTCTCGCGGAGATGAAGATGGTCGGCGTGTTCGCATTGACGGCTTTGATTTGTTTTAATAACTGGAACCCGTCCAAGTCCGGCAGCATGATATCGAGCACCCATAAATCCGGTTGGTCCGAAATCGCTTCTTGCGCAGCCGTACCGTCTGCGAACGAGCGCACGTTGTACCCTTCCTGTTCTAGGTACGTGACGAGCATTTTATTTAAGTTCACTTCATCGTCGACTAAGTAGATTGTATACATTCAAGTCACCTCAACACGTTTTTTCTCATCATATCAAACAATTGTCGTGAAATGATGGGATGGGCGTCAACTCAAAGAAAAAAGAAGGGCTTGAAATCGCTCCTTCTTTAACGGGCTGAATTTGTTCGTACTTGTTGTGTCAAAAACGCCGCTCCCCCACCAATCAGCGCCAGTACTCCACTAATCATAATCAACTCCATGATGCCGCCTCCCATTGATACCGATTCTCATTATCATATTAAATATAGCATATATCCTCTACGTTGAATATCAAAAAAAAGTCCCGATTAACTCAGGACTTTACCATGATTAAGCTTTTACGTCGTATCCTTGCTCTTCGACCGCTTCCACCATCGCTTCACGTGAGACGGAATCTTGGTGAATGACATCGACCCGATGCTCTTGAAGAGATACCGTCGCTGATTCGACACCGTTCAACTCATTCAATGCTCCCTCCACTGCCGCTTTGCAGTGATTACATGTCATACCTTCTACAGTTAACGTTGTTTCTTTCATGATGATCCTCCTTGTGTTTTTAATCGTAACGCGTTCAAGACGACAGACACCGAACTGAACGCCATCGCCGCACCGGCAATCCATGGAGCAAGTAACCCCGCTGCAGCGACCGGTATGCCAAGACTATTATAGGCGAGCGCCCAAAACAGGTTTTGACGAATGTTCTTCATCGTCAGTCGGCTCATGTTCAGCGCCCGGTTCACTCCTTCAACGTCTTGCCCTACAATCGTAACATCCGCCGCCTCGAGTGCGATATCCGTACCGCTCCCGAATGCAATCCCGACGTCTGCCACCGCGAGCGCCGGGGCATCATTCATGCCGTCCCCTACCATGGCGACGCGACCGAATTGTTTCAATCGTTCGATTTCGTCCGCCTTCTCGACCGGAAGCACTTCGGCGATGACATGACGGTGTGGGATACCGAGTTCGTCGGCAATCGCATAAGCGACTTCTTTCCGATCGCCCGTCAAGACGTACACGTCACGCGTTTGACTCAACGCTTGTACGACATCTCGACTTTTTGGCTTCAGTTGATCTTGCAACCCGAATGCCGCGACGATTCCATTCTCATTTGCGACATAGACCGGGGTCATCGCTCGCATCGACCAATCCGGCAACACGAATCCGAGTTCTTCCATCATTCGGACAGACCCGATGGTGAGCTGTTCCCCATCGACGACCGCTTTGACACCTCGACCGGCCAACTCTTCTACTTTTGTCACGACACCATCGCCTGTCTCTCGACCGATGGCCGCCGCCAACGGATGCGTCGATTGTCGCTCCGCCATGACGGCGCGCCTTAGCGCCGCTTCGTCTCCAAACGTTTCCACTACTTCCGGTGTTCCGTTCGTCAACGTACCGGTCTTATCGAACACGACGATGTTCGCTTCATTAAGCGATTCCAGTTGACCGCCACCTTTGAACAACACACCTTGTTCGGCCGACCGTCCCGTCCCGACCATGATCGAGGTCGGGGTCGCCAAGCCGAGGGCACATGGACAGGCGATGACAAGAACGGCGATTGACGCACGGATGGCCGTATCGATGTCATTGAAAAGGAATGCCCAGACGGCGAACGTGACGACACTAATCGCTACGACGATAGGCACGAAGACGCCCGAAATGCGGTCGGCCTGCCGTTGAATCGGCGCCTTATTCGTCTGTGCCTGCTCGACGACACGCACGATTTGAGCGAGCATCGTCTCTTTCCCGACCCGTTCCGCCCGTATGAGGATACGATGAGACTGGTTGATTGTACCGCCGACGACCTCAGCGTCGACCGTCTTCTCGGCAGGAATCGATTCACCGGTCAACATCGATTCATCAATGACCGTCTCTCCCTCGATGATCCGTCCATCGACCGGGATCTTCTCTCCGGGACGTACGACGAGAATATCTTCTGCTTTGACGAGTTCGACGGCGGCAGACCGTTCTTCACCATCGACAAACAGAATGGCCTCTTTCGCCTGTAGCGATAAGAGTGATTTCAACGCATCGGTCGTCTTCTCCTTCGCCCGCCCTTCTAACCACTTCCCGAGTAAGACGAGCGTGATGAGCACTGCACTCGTCTCAAAATAGAGATGGGGATTGATCGGGTGTACAATCATTTCAAAAATCGAGTAGAAGTATGCGGCTGACGTTCCCGTCGCGACGAGCACATCCATGTTCGCCGAACCGCTCTTCAAGCTCTTATATGCCCCTTGATAAAACTGCGCCCCAATCCAAAACTGGACGGGTGTCGCAAGGGCGAACTGCCACCATGGATTCATCAACCATGGCGCATTGAAACCGAGTCCTGGTATATGTGTCAGCATGACGAGAAGTAGTGGGGCCGACAACAGCGCGGAGATGATGACTTTCCGCTGTAATGGACGCAAATCATGCGGCGGTGCCATGTCGACTTTCGGCTCGGCTCCGTATCCGATTTTCTCAATCCGAGCGATCAGCTCTTCTTCTGTAATTCCTTCATTGACACGAATCGTTGCCGTCTCGAGCGGAAGGTTGACCGTCGCTTCGACACCATCCATCCGATTCAACACTTTTTCAATTCGCGCTGAACACGCCGCACAAGTCATACCTTGTATGGATAACTCAACGGTTTTCATGAAATCCCTCCTTATTTTTTGATGCGGCTGACGATCGTCATCAGTTCATCAATGTAAGGTTCCATGTTTTCCGTCTCGCTTGCGTGAACCAAACACTTGCGCATGTGACGCTCTAACAGTTGCATCTCGACTTGCTTCAGAGCGGCCTGAATGGCTGACGTCTGTGTCAGAATATCGACACAATAGCGGTCGCTCTCGACCATCTTCTGAATCCCCCGGACCTGTCCTTCGATTCGTTTCAGACGTTTCCCGAGTGCCTCCCGTTCGGCATCATCACGCGGAACGAGTGGTTGGTCATGCAAAAATTCATCCATGTTGATCACCTCACCATCAATATACCCCTACCCCGTAATGGTGTCAAATATAAAGATTAAAAAAGGGCGAACTAGGTCGCCCTTCTCTACTCAACTATTTTGAAACGCTTCGCTCTTCAAGACCGTCCGTAAAATCTTACCGGTCGTGTTTCGTGGAAGCTCCTCGATGATTTCAATCTGTGCCGGTTGTTTATATTTTGCTAATTTCGTTTCGGTATAGGCTCGGATGTCCTCTTTCGTCACCCCTTCGTGTTTCGTGACGACGAATGCCTTCACCGCCTCCCCTTGCTCCGCATCCGGCACACCAATGACGGCTGCTTCCACGATGTCCGGATGTTGATACAACACCTCTTCTACCTCACGAGGGTATACATTGTATCCTCCGACGATGACCATATCCTTCTTCCGGTCGACGATATAGAAGTATCCGTCCTCGTCTCGTCGCGCCAAGTCCCCCGTATAAAGCCAGCCGTCGCGGAGCGTCATCATCGTCTCTTCTGGTAGTTTGTAATATCCTTTCATGACGTTCGGTCCCCGTACGATCAGTTCACCGACTTCACCGACGCCGACTTCTTCCCCAAGCTCGTCGACGACCTTATTTTCGACGTGAACGATGGAAGGGCCGATCGATCCGGCCTTACGCTCGCCGTGGAGCGGATTGAAACAAGTGACCGGTGACGCCTCGGACAGACCATACCCTTCTAGTATCTTGCACTCGAACATCTGCTCAAACGACTCGAGCAATTGAACCGGCAAGCTCGCTCCACCTGAAACGAAGACGCGGACATGTTTCAGTGAAGATGTATAAGCCGGAACTTTCATCGCGGTCTGTAACAAGAAATTGTACATCGTCGGCACCCCGGCAAACAACGTCACCCGATGTTTCGGCACTAAATCGAACACCTCTTGCGGTGAGAACTTCGGTAAGATCACAATCGTCGCCCCGCGAAGGAGCGGTGCATTAACGATGACCGTCAAACAAAAGACGTGGAACATCGGCAATGCCGCCAACGCTTTGTCCTCTGGTGTGATGTCCAAATATTCCCCGATCGAATGGGCGTTCGAGAACAAGTTCCGATGCGTGAGCAGAGCCCCTTTCGGTTTTCCCGTCGTCCCACTCGTATAAAGGATGACCGCGACTTCTTCTTCATCCACTTCGATGAACGTGCCTTCAGATGGAGCGAACGCCTCCGCAAACGGAATGAACTCGATCGCGCCTTCCCGCTTCAATGCCGGGATATCGGCATATGGCACCGAGACGACAAGCTTCAGCTGAGGCAGCTTCGCGAGCATCGTTTCTGCTTTTGCGACGAGAGGCGATAACCCGACGATCCCCTTCACATCCCCATCGAGCAAAATATAGGCCATCTCATCAGGCGTGTATGTAGGGTTGATCGGAATGACGACCCCTCCCCGTGACAACACGGCGAAGTACGAAATTAGGAACGCAGGGCTGTTTCCGAGAACGAGCGCGACGTGGTCGCCTTGTCCAATACCCTTTTGTTCAAGCGTCGACGCCATCGCCTTGACCTGCCCATAAAACTGTCCGTAACTCACCGTGTCTTCCCCAAACACATACGCCGCTTTCTGCGGGTGAGCGGCCACTACTTCTTGTAGCGACTTGACTAAGTTTGCCATGGTAATCCCCCTTTAAATGAATGATGATTCACTTTTGAGCCATAAAAAAGAGCACGTTGTCCGCGCCCTTTTCAATTACTTCTATTGTACATGAAATGATTCAATAAGAAAACGCTTCCAAAAAGTTCGACTTTAAGTGAAACAATCCGGTACGGCTTTGAACATGCACGAGCGCTTGGAGTGCCTCGTCGTCCATGAGTAAATCATCAATCAGTTTATGGTACGCCTGTTTTTTCGGTTCATTCGTCGCGGTGATCAACAAGACGGCTTCCGCCTGTATTGTTTCCCCGGTGATCGTTTTGACCTCACACGGGTTGAGCAGATGAAGGAGCGAGATGCCGTCCTTTTTTGAAATGGAGAGGGGCACATCGATGACGGCAACCGGTACGGCCACATCGCTCACTCCAGAAGGAATAATCGTCTCTTGATCGAGGACAATCTGTGTAAAAGAAGAATCGACCATCCCTTTACGTTCTAACTCTAAACCTACCGCATTGACAGCACGTTCAAAAGTCACTTGTTCCGTCACCCACATACGACTCGAATCCATCCATTCACTCAGCATTCGATACATGCATACTCCTCCTCATTTAATGACAACAACCACGAAAGCGCTTGCACAAATTATGATACGCCTTCTTTCGTATCGGTTCAATCTGTTCGGTAAACGTTCACGAAACTGCCAAAAAGGACGACCTCCGTAGAGATCGCCCTGACCATCTTAACTAATCAAATCAACCAATTCCTCGAGCTCGACGTTACCGAAGTAATGCTTTAAATCGAGTTGCATCAATTGCTCACGGATGGCGGCACGTTCGAAGCGAGTTCCGACGAGCGCTTGCTCGACATCCTGGATGTTTCCGACACCGAAGAAATCACCGTAAATCTTCGCCTCTGTCACCGTCCCTTTGTTGACGTTCATGCGAACATCAATCGTTCCGATTGGGAAGCGACGTTTCGACTCGACGTCGAACTTCGGTGATTTCCCGAAGTTCCAGTCCCAGTTTGCGTAGCGCTCCTTCGAGATATCATGAACGATTTCCCAATCCTCGTCACGAAGCACATAGCGCTCCGGCTGCTCCCCATCATAAATTGAATGCAGGAGCGCCTCGACGAAATGGTCCATCTCCATCTCACGCTCTAAAAATTCCGTGATGTTCGCCACGCGACTGCGAACCGATTTGATTCCTTTTGAACGCATTTTCTCTTCCGAGACGTTGAGCGAGTTGACGACTTCTTCAATGTTTGAGTTGAACATGAGCGTCCCGTGGCTGAACATGCGCCCGCGCGTCGTGAACTGGGCGTTCCCGCTGATCTTACGTTCACCGACCTGAATATCGTTGCGACCCGTCAGTTCTGCCTCTACGCCAAGTTTACGTAATGCATCCACGATTGGTTGCGTAAACTTCTTATAGTTATTGAACGAGTTGCCATCATCTTTTGTAATGAAGCTGAAGTTCAAGTTTCCTTCATCATGATAGACGGCTCCCCCACCAGAGAGACGTCGAACGACATCAATCCCGTTCTCTTCGATGTATTTCAAATTGACTTCTTCTGACGTGTTTTGGTTTTTCCCAATAATAATCGAGGGTCCATTGATGTAGAACAGGAAATAATCTTCATGGTCTACGTTCAAGTGTTTCAAGATATACTCTTCAACCGCCAAGTTGATTTTCGGGTCGCGGATATCCGGATTAAAAATAAATTTCACAGTCTATTTCCTCCTAGTCGGATGTCATTACTCGTATTATACGAAACGAGTCGATGCCTCGACAAATCTTTTACTTCCACTCACCGTTCATGACTCGTTTCAAGGCGTTCGCCACACCGTATTCATCATGACGTTCAGTGACATGGTCGCTGAGCGCGATCAAGTCTTCATGACTGTTCCCCATCGCAATCGCTTTACCGGCCACTTTGAACATCGGTACGTCGTTCAAGTTGTCACCGATGACGACGACTTCCGATAAATCGATACCATAGTGCTCGGCGAGTTTCGCCACACCGTTCCCTTTATCCGCACCATGAGCCATCACTTCGATGTTGTCGTTCCCTGAGGACGTGACATACACACCCTCGACAGTTTCATCGATTTCTTTCCATAGAGCAGTCATCTTCTCAAGATGACTCGAAAACGCAATGAACTTATAGACGCGTCCCGCTTCGTGACGAACAAAGTCCTCGATGTCTTCGACGAGCTTCACATCTTCATTGACGTAGTAACGATTTTTGAAAAACTCATACATTTCGAGCGAGCGGTCGTCCCCGTTCGCTTTTAAGTTCTTCATCGACGCTTCAATCAAATCACCTCGGCTTGCGACGAGTCCGCCTTCCGTGTACATCTCGTAAAAGACGTCCGCATACTTGTGATCATGATGAAGGACATGAATGATTTGAAGTGCCTCTTCTGTCGTCAAATCAATTTCATGAAGAATTTCGCCCGAAGCGTCGAGCACACGCCCACCATTCGATGACACGATTGGACAAGAGAGCCCAACCTCATCTAAAATTTGTTTCGCATTCACATAGTTGCGTCCCGTCGCAATCGCAAAACGAATCCCAGCCGCCTCTGCCTCGTGAACGATTTCTGCCGTTTCTTTCGCAATCGTCGTGTGATTGTGCAAAATCGTACCGTCCATGTCAGACACAAAAAGTTTATATGTCGCCATCTCTCATCACTCCTTTTTCTCTTTCGCTTCTTACTATATCAAAAAGAGAGGGTTCCGGAACAATCCGAGCCCTCCCTTCATAAAATCTCAAAATGTACGACTCACTGCCTTTACTTGTTCCCGTACACTTTTCACACAGTCTGGCATCCCGATTCCGTCATAGGCGATTCCGGCAAGAATGACGCCTGGGTATATCCGGCTCATTTCGGCACGGAGTGCTTTGACGCGGTCCGCATGAAAAACGGCATATGGTGGCAGGCCATCGCGGAGTCGGCTGACGACCGTCTGGATCGGAGCACGATGGATACGCATGAGACCACGAAGATCGTGTAACGCCGTCTCGATGATTTCCTCATCGGACGCTTCGACGATTTCATCCGCTCCCGGACGACCTAAAAAGACACGAAGGACATGATACCCTTTCGGCACGGCATGGGGCCACTTCTGGTCGATAAACGTACACGCCGTAATCGTCACGTCCGCTTCCTGACTCGCGACGAATCCTGTTCCGACGAATGGAAGATCGATATCCCCCTCTTTAAATACAAGCGAACAAGTCGCCGTCGCATGCGGCTTCATGTCTGCCAAAAATTCACTATCGACTTTCGGGAGAAACTGACGGATGAGACGTGGTGGGACCGTCAATAGGAGATGGTCTGTATCGATATCTCCACGATTCGTAAACAATCGATACCCATCCTCGCGCTCGGACATTTGTTCGACTGAACAGTTCAATACAATCTCCGTCCGTTCTAATCGCTCAGCCAGACGGTCTGTAAGTGATTTAAGTCCCCGTTTCAACGAGGCGAACTGACCGACCTTCTTCGCGCCGACTTCCGCGACTCGTTGTTCAGGACGTAAATGGCGCATCCCTTCGTATAGGTTCCCGTATTTCTTCTCCCCTTCGATGAACTGTGGGAACGTCGACATCGCACTCATCTGATCGATGTCACCGGCATAAATCCCTGAAAGCAACGGTTCGATTAACCGATCGACAATCGGGTCTCCGACACGTTCACGAAGGTAAAGACCGAGTGAAACGTCCGAATCTGGAGCCTCTACATTAGGGGGTGTCAGCAACATGCGTTTCAAGTCCTCGTGTTCTTCTTCCGAGAGCAACGTCGTCTCACGAAATGCATTGACGTCGAGGGGAATCCCCATCACCGTCTGCTTCGGAATCGGGTGGAGCCCATCATGATGAAGGACGTAAGCTTGCCCGACGCCATTTCGGACGAGCTCATCGCCTAAGCCAACATCTTCAATTAGTTCCGTCATCGCCGTCTTTCGAAAGACATACGAATCTGGACCTCTTTCCACGGCAAACTCTCCCGTCTCGTACGTATCAATTTTCCCACCGAGGCGGTCGGTCGCCTCGAGCAACGTGATCGTCACGTCTTCCGGCAAATAACGCTCCGCATAAAAAGCGGCGGTGAGACCTGTGATCCCACCACCGATAATCGTGAATTTACGCATGATGCACAATCACGCTTTCCATTCGATCCGCGATGGCTTCGATGAAGCTTCGCTCTGCGTTTGGCATAGCCGGACGTGCGTAGTGAACACCTAGACGGTCACAGACGACTTTACACTCGACGTCATTGTCGAACAATACTTCAAGATGATCTGCAACAAAGCCGACAGGCGTATAGACGAACGCCTCATAGCCATATTTTTCATGAAGTTCAGCCGTCAAATCCTGTACGTCAGGTCCAATCCATGGATCCGGCGTGTTCCCTTCTGACTGCCAACCGATCTCATAGTGCGGGACGCCTGTTTCAATGGCAATTTTATCAGCCGTCTCTTTCAATTGATCCGGGTATGGGTCGCCGCCAGCCAAAATCTTCTCAGGGAGACTATGCGCCGATACGATGAGACATGTCTTTTCAGCCGGTACAGGCAATGACGCATACGTATCGTTAATCGCATTCGCCCACCATTTGATAAACTTCGGCTCATCATACCATGACTCTACCGAACGAATGTCAATCCCAAACTTCGCCGCCTCTTCGTGGGCGCGCCCGTTGTATGACTTGACGCTATATGACGAGTAATGAGGTGCCAAGACGACCGATACCGCTTCTTTGATGCCGTCGTTTGCCATTTGCGCGACCGCGTCTTCTACGAACGGTTCGATATGCTTCAATCCGATATACAGTTTGAACTCGATCTCACCCACATGACGCTCGTTCAAGATGTCACGAAGCGTCTCCGCTTGATCGATCGTGATCTTCGCGAGTGGAGATACTCCCCCAATCGCTTCGTAACGTTCCGTCAAATCTTGAAGTGCTTCTGGTGACGGTTTGCGTCCGTAGCGAATGTGCGTGTAATACCGCTCGATATCTTCTGGTTTGTACGGTGTGCCGTACGCCATGACAAGTAGTCCGACTGTTTTCATGATTCGTTGCCTCCCATTTTTTCGCCTGAGTAGTCGTGAATGAATGCCGTCAATTTGACGAGTACGGCCGGGTCGACTTCAGGGAACACCCCATGTCCCAAATTGAAGACGTATCCTGGCTGTTTCATTCCTTCATCTAAAATTTCCTTAACCTTCTCTTCGATGACCGGCCATGGAGCTAACAAAAACGACGGGTCTAAGTTTCCTTGTACCGCCTTTGTGATGCCACGGTCCCGTGCTTCTTGGACCGATAGACGCCAGTCAAGCCCGACCACATCAAGTGGAAGGTCGTGCCATTCCTCGATTTGGTGGCTCGCTCCGACACCGTGCATGATGAGCGGAATGTCGAGTGAACGCAGTTCTTTAAAAATACGCTCCGTCGTCGGTTTGATGTAACGTGCATAATCTTTACGACTGAGCGTCCCGACCCAAGAATCAAACAATTGGAACGCTTGAATGCCGGCATCCGCTTGCGCCTTCGCATACGTGATGACCATGTCGCCTAGCTTTTCCATCAACGCATTCCATACGTCCGGTTCTGCATACATGAGTGCTTTCGTACGATGGTAGTTCCGCGACGGTCCCCCTTCGATCATGTAGCTCGCCAATGTGAACGGCGCGCCTGAAAAGCCGATGAGCGGAACTTCTAATCGTTCCCGTAGTAGACGGATCGTGTCGAAGACGTACGAGATGTCTTCCGGGTTTAACGGTTTCAAGCGCTCCACATCTTCCATCGTTCGATACGGATTGTCAATGACCGGTCCGATCCCGCTCTTGATTTCAACGTCAACCCCCATCGACGGAAGTGGTGTCATGATGTCTTTATAAAGAATGGCCGCGTCGACCCCGAGTTGTTTCACCGGAAGTTCTGTGACATATGCACAAAGTTCAGGATCATGCGTGATCTCGAATAGTGACCTCGTCTTTTTAATCTCTCGATATTCCGGTTGGTAGCGTCCGGCTTGGCGCATATACCATACAGGTACATAATCCGTCGCCTCTCCTTTAAACGCTTTTAAAATAGTATCGTTCATACGTCGCGTCATTCCCCTCTATATTTCTCCTACACTCTTTATTCTCGTGTTTGTGAACTCAAAAAACATTATACAGAAATTAATTAGAATTATGCTAATGTGAAGCATTTTCATTGTGTTTTCTTTGTGTCATTTTTTTGTCGGAAATGTTCGGAAGGCCGAATTCAACTGCCCTCGAATCAGATCATCGCGTTGCTTCGCCGACAATCGTCGCTCCCGTTCCTTGATGTCTTGAATTCGCCAGCCATCCTCTAGCTTAGTCGCCACTTCAATCAAACGTTCCACATCATGGAAAGAATATTTACGCGAGCCACCTTTCGTCCGTTCAGGAAAGACGAGTTTTTTTTCTTCATAGTAACGGACTTGACGTTCTGAAAGTCCCGTCAGCTCTGTGACAACGCCCATTCCAATCACTTTTTTCGTTTTGTAGTCCACCTTTCCTCGCCTCCTTGTCTTAAAAAAAATATGTCAGATAATCTGACAAAATGCAATCCAGCACGAAATTTTCGTTTTACACTGAAGTCAACTTTTGGAAAGCACCTAAGAAAAAGGAGGACATGAACATGGAAGACATTCTCTATTATATGGACACGCTGTACGTACTCATCGCTGCATTGCTCGTATTGACGATGCAATTAGGATTCGGATTACTCGAGACAGGGACGCTCCGGGCGAAAAATGCCGGGCACGTCGCGGTCAAACAAATAATCAGCCTCTCTGTGGCGGCACTCGCTTTTTGGGCGGTCGGGTTCGGCCTCTCGTTCGGTGACGGGACGACTTGGTTTGGGACAGAAGGATTCTTCTTAAGCGGATCGTTCACAAGCCTCGACTGGGCGAACGTCTCCATCGACATCAAATTCTTATTCCAGTTATCATTCGTCGCAGTCTCCCTCGCGATCGCGTGGGGTGGATTTGCGGAACGGGCTAAGCTTTCTGCCTACGTTCTGTTCGGTATCTTCTTCGTTGCCATCCTCTACCCGATTGTCGCTCGCTCGGTTTGGGCTGGTGGCATGCTTGGGTCGATGGGTATGCAAGACTTCGCGGGTTCGGCGGTCGTTCACCTTCAAGGTGGGATGGCGGCGCTCATGGCGACCATCATCTTGAAACCACGTCGAAAGACGGAATCACTCGCTGGTCATAATCACGTCTTGACGGTCGTTGGTGGTCTTGTCCTTTGGCTTTGCTGGTTCGGATTCAATGCCGGCTCGACGATGTCGGTCGCTGACGGATTCTTCGGGTATGTCGCGTTGACGACGATGCTCGCCACGGCAGCTGGTGCGCTCGGTGCGCTCGCGGTCGTCATGCTTCATCGGAAGACGGCAGATATCCCGACCATCGTCAACGGGGTACTCGGGGCACTCGTCGCCATCACGGCAGCATGTGCGTTCGTCGAACCGTGGGCGGCCGTCATCATCGGCGCGCTCGCATCAGTCGCGACATACGGGACGAGCATCTTGATGGCGAAATATGTGGACGACCCATTATGCGCCTTTTCCGTTCACGGGGTCGCAGGGATCATCGGAACGCTCGCACTCGGTTTCTTCGCTTCTCCCCGACTCGTCGAGATCACAGGAATCGGGTCAGCCGGTCTCTTCTACGGCGGCGGGTTGACACAGCTTGGCGTACAGACACTCGGTGTATTGATCGCCATGGTCATCGCCGGTGGCGGAAGTTACGCTTTCTTAAAACTCCTTGACGTCACGATCGGTCTACGCGTCACGGAAGAACAAGAAGATGTCGGTCTCGACATTGCAGAGCACGGTGTATCGGCTTATGGTGAAACAAAAGCGCCGACAGAGAAACCAGGACGTCTCCCGAAAGTCCTCGGCTCGAGCGTGTCGGTCATGTCTCCAAAAAAATAATCGAGTCATGTGAGAAGGACATCCCGCACAGGATGTCCTTCTTTTATTTTAATCGACCTAAATAATAGCGAATGACCGTGATTGATAAAACGAATCCGACCGCCGCATCCCATGTCGCACCGAAAGCGATGGATGCTAGAACGAGAACGGTAGACTGGGCGATGAGCAATCGCATGGCCCACCAGGAATATCCTTCGATTCGTTCATCGCGTGTGACCGGTAACCAAGAAACGATGGAGACCGCCTCTAATCGCTTAAATAATGGGACGAGTTGTAACGCCGTCAAACCTACGAAGAGTGGCGTGACAAACCCTACATACCATCCCCCAGACATCCACATGACGATGAGCGCCACCACGGTCAAACGGAGAATCAAGTCAAGTGAGTCGTTCGAGCGCAAAATTCGGAGACCGTACACGTAGCGTGAAGCGTCCACTCGTCGCAGTACCCGTTTTTCTAAAAGTCGTGTCAAGAGCCGGCGTTCCCGAACCTCTTCTTTTGAGGTCGGCAAGTCGACGAACCAGCTGATCACCCGTTCAAACTGGGCTCGGCTTTTCTCTTCAAGCACCAACCAATGTAGGAGTGGAATTCGCTCATTTCGTTTCACATGTAAGAGAATGAACGGAGCGAGCGCCGGGACCCACGCCCATAATGTCCAATCGATCAATAATAGGACACCACTTCCAAACGCGAACGGTAAGATGAGCCATTCACGAACTCCCTCCACTTTCGCCAGACGCCCTGCAGCCGACAGCATGAGCATCGTCACGACGACAGCTAACACCTCGACGCCCGAATAGCTCTCTGTCCGTACGAGTAGCGGTAACAAGACGAGAAGGACGAGCAACCCACGTAACGCGGCAAAAGCGATATTAAACAAGCGCACCCCAATCATATAAGAACGAATCTCCCCTAATTCCGGAAGCAAAAATACTTGATCCGCATCTCGGATAAACGTTCGTGGACGATGGCCGAGTGGCATGATGAATAGGACCGCCGCGGCAATCCACACCCCCGGGAACGCCCCATCGACTCGCTCTAGGAAGTTGTTGTAAACGAACGCCCCATAAATCAAAGTGAAATAGAGTGTGAACAACAGTCCCCCGTTCGCGACGTATCGACTATATTTGACGACCTCTTCCATCCAACTGCCGAGTCTTGAAGTGAATCGATTCATGACGAACGCTCCTCCGACGCAATCGCCTCAACATAAATGTCATCGAGTGTCGCATCAGGAGACAGTTGATATTTTTCTCGCAGCTGCGCGGCCGTCCCGTTCGCGATGACGACCCCTTGATGGAGGAAGACGAATCGGTCGCAGTGCCGTTCTGCCGTTTCAAGGATATGGGTTGACATCAAGATCGCACAGTCTTGCTTATATTCATCAAATAGGCTGAGCAACTGACGAATCGCCAACGGGTCGAGACCGACGAACGGCTCATCGACAATCAAGAGAGGCGTCTTTGTGACGAGCGCACACAAGATCATCGCCTTTTGACGCATCCCTTTTGAAAAGACGGACGGGAACCACCCGAGCTGCTTCTCCATCCTCATTTCTTTTGCTAGACGTTTCGTACGTGCGGCCAGGTCATCCGGGTCTACATCATACGCTTTCCCCATCAATTCGATATGCTCTCGTAAGGTCAACGTCTCATACAAAATCGGTGTTTCCGGTATGTAACTCACTTTTTTACGATAGTTCTTTTCTGAAGAGCTCAATGTCTCCCCATCAATCTTGACCGTTCCAGACAGCGGTGACAACAAGCCTAAAATATGTTTGATTGTCGTTGATTTACCGGCCCCGTTTAGCCCTATCAAACCGACGAGCTCTCCTTTCCCTACTTCAAACGAGACGTTATGCAAAACTTGTTTACCAATATATCCGCCGTTCAATCGTTCGACGTGCAGCATGAAAACCACACCTTTCATTTTCAACTTTTTTTCGTGATATATGTTTTAAATGTTGTCACATGGGAATATTCTGAACTGTAAGGCATCATAAACATCAATACTTCCATTGTTTCACAAAATCGTTGTAAAGAACAATGGGCAAAAAGAGGAAGGAGAATGGTCATGGGGTTTATTCTTTATTTGATTATCGGGGGTATCATCGGTTGGTTAGCAGGATTGATTTTAGGTAAGGACGTACCAGGTGGAATCATTGGTAACATCATCGCAGGGATTATCGGAGCTTGGTTAGGGGGACTTATCTTCGGTGATTTCGGACCAGTCGTTGCAGATATCGCGATTGTCCCGGCTCTTATCGGTGCGATTATCCTAATCTTGATCGTATCGTTCGTCATGAAATCAATGCGCAAAAAATAATATGTATCGGAGGGGCTTCCACTATGGAATGTCCCTCTTTTTTCATTGAATCAACAAATATATGGCGCCCTCTCTCTCGATGAACTGCTTCTCGGTCTCCAGTCCAAAGAACGTGAAAACTGATTCGAAAAATGATTGACCGTAGTCCCACTCCGTTCCGAGTGGATGCTCCGATTTCTCTTTCGGTTCGCCGAGCAAGGCGATCATGTCGTCCGCCCGTTTATCGAGGTCGATTAAAATCGAGTCGGCCTTTCCATCTTTGAACGTGACAGTCAAACGTTCATAGTCCCACTTCTTTTCACGCTTTCCGACCGGTTCGCCGAGCGTTCCTTGAACCGTCTCATTCGATTTTCCGATCAAAGAATCGACCGTTTCGAGCGAGTGACCGGTTTGTGCTTCCACTTCGATCTCAATCAGTTCAGCACGTTTCAAATCGAATTGTCCGGCAATCGCTTCACTCGTTTCCGGCATGAGTGCATAGTCAAGGGATGTAGATGAGGTCAATTGAACGGTTTCTGTTTCAGAGACCGTTTCCCCACCCGTTGTCGCGATTGCTTTCACATCATACGTCCCGGGCATCTTCTCAAACGTGAGCACATCGTTCGCTTCATCGATTCGACCCACTTGTTGACCGTCGACCCAAATGTTCGTCAGCGGTACGTCTGAAGTCACATCGATTTGTTGAGGGAGCAACTCGATTCGATAGTCTGAAAAGCCGAAGCGACCTTCACCCGTGTCAATCAATCGAAACAACCCTTCTGCTTCCATGCCACTCGTTCGATTAGCACGGTCTTTCGCGACCTCTGCGATGGCCTCACCTCGAATAGATTTTTCATCGTTCAACCATCCCATGAATCGAAGAGACTCCGCTCGCGATAACGGCTCACCTTGATATTCTACCTTCTCTTCAAAGAAGGTACGGTCTTCTTCTAATAAGGCCTCTTTGAACATAACGTGTATGTGATCTTGCTCCGCTGCCGGCTTGTATGCATATATATAGAAGACAATGGCTCCAACTAAAATGATTAATACAGATGACATAAATAGTATCTTTGGATGACGCTCTTTTCTCTTGCTTCTCGTATACGGCATCTACCCACCTCCTTTCAAAATACATACCTATATTATAACGAGAATCAATCTCGTTTCATATCGTCCTTGCGCCCGAACTTCCGTGGTATGATGATTCTGAAACGAAAAAATGAATGGAGGAATCTCAATGCGAACTGACCCGAACTGTATTTTTTGCAAAATCGTCAACAATGAAATCCCCGCGCACAAAGTGTATGAAGACGATAAAGTCCTTGCTTTCCTCGACATATCACAAGTGACGAAAGGTCATACGCTCGTCATTCCAAAAGAGCATTTCAAAAACATTTATGAGCTCCCAGCGGATGTCGCAGCGGACGTCTTCAAACGCGTCCCGACCATCGCCAAAGCAATTCAACGTGAAACGGGAGCAATCGGCATGAACGTCTTGTCCAATGCAGAAGAAATTGCAGGACAAACCGTCTACCATTTCCATATTCATTTGATTCCTCGCTACGGGAGCGAAGACGGATTCGGTGCAAAGTGGATCGCACAAAACGACGCCTTCACGAAAGAGGAACTTGCAACCCTCGCATCAAACATCCATGCACAATTTTAAAAGAGAGAACCGTCATCGCTTGACGGTTCTCTCTTTATGATTGATTGATTGAGTCGCGGTGACGCTTCCGCTCTTCTTCCAATTGTGCTCGCTCGACCTGAAGCTTGATTGCCACCTCATACAGCTGTTGGCGCGTCTTGACAGATGTCGCTTGTTCAAATTCTTTCCTTAACTCAGTTAGACGGGCATCTATTTCAAGCATCCGCTTTTCTCGAATCGAATTTTCGCGCGCCTGTTCCGTTTGTTTCGACGCTTCGTACCCCGCCTCTAGTGTGTTCATAATGGATTCGGCCCAAGTGTCATCTCCCAGTCGTTTAGCAGCAAGGTACAAGTCAAGCATATCATCTACCCAACGCTCCGCTTTCTCCACTGAGGATCACCTTCCTTTACCCGTATTTTAAAATAAAATGATTTTTCGGTCAAAAATGAATGTTCTGAAAAATTTTATTTGCGATATAGGTTTTTAATCACTCTTTTTTGGTAAAATAATATGAAAAGAATGTAATTCTGAATATCCAAGCTTGAGGAGGGGAATGAATTGTCGAGTCGCCAACGTCGAGATTGGGTCGCTTTCGGCTTTGTTTTAGCATTTTTAGGAGTCGCTACATTTAAGAAACTGGCACGAGGAACTGGAAACGATGCCGCTGCCCAACAACATCGGGCATCCACAATCACTACGCTAAAAGAACAATTCGGGAATGTGGCGAAACATGCATCACACGTTGCCGCCGCAGGAAAGCTACAAGGTAAAGAACTGACTGATCAAGTGAAGGTCGAAGTCGAACGCTATCAACAAGACATTCAGCCTTCAGTCGAGCGCATCCAAGGGAACCTCCAGGAACTCTCGAACGTACAGTCTGCTATGACTGACAAACCCGTCAATCCAACACAATAAGTGTTTGAAGACATCGTCCGTCGATTACATGTGATTTTTTATCCGGAAAGGATGGATCGAGATGGAACACGAAAAAGAATTCACTGGCCCTGAGGCCATGCTCTATAGCCATAAAATCATTCAATTGAGTAAGGCTTTGTGGAAAACCGTCGAAAAAGACTGGCAAAACTGGATCAAACCGTTCGACTTGAATATTAATGAGCATCATATTTTATGGATTGCCCACGCTTTAGGTGGTGCCTCCATCTCTGAGATCGCTAAATATGGCGTCATGCACGTCTCAACCGCCTTTAACTTCTCAAAGAAGTTAGAGGACCGTGGATTACTTACGTTTTCTAAAAAAGAGACGGACAAACGAAACACGTACGTCCAATTGACTCCTGAAGGAGAATCGTTGTTACTTGAAACGATTCATGCATTTGACCCGGAAGGAAACGGAGTGTTCCGTGCCTCCCTTCCGCTTCAAGAACTCTATGGAAAATTCCCAGACTTGACAGACATGACGGCCATCGTACGTCGCTTGTATGGGGACAACTTCATGGATATCTTTGCGGAGACATCAAAAATGATCACAGAAGAAGCAGGTAGACGCCCTGATGAGGATGAGCTCAGTCAAGAAGCTTGACCTGCCGATAAAGTGGCTCGGTCACATCCAACTCGATTCTTTGACGGACGCATGCCTCTAGAATCGTTTTTGCGTCGAGTCTCGCATCTAGCATACCTACGAAATGAACGAGTAACGGCTCTATGGACGTATATCCATAGCGCAATTGCTCGTTTTGTCGTGTTCGAACCTCTTCAATCAGTTGAAAAAACGACTTGACCTCTTGCTTCGTCAGATTCGCTCGAATCACTTCATATTCAAAGGGACGGTCCGTCCAATCGACAATTTCAAGCAAAATTTTCAGCTGATATGATAAATGCTCGACCTTCTCTTCTAGTGACACTTCCCTCACCCCATCATTTCACATTCTATTACATCATTATACGACAGGATTGTGTGCTATGATACTGTACAGACAAGAGAACAGCTGTCATCATTAGGAAAATGTGATATAGTCGGACTTAGAAACTTTCAAAGAATTATTAGGGGTGGAATACATGTCAAACGGAATGACAAACGAACCAAAAAAGCAAGATAAAAAATTCTCAACCGGCGCTCTCGTCGGTGCATCTGCACTCGCACTGATTATCGGAGCTGGCGGTACGTACGCTGCAACGAACGTAGGTGGCGGTGAGTCAGATAGCTCAGCAGTCGTCACATATAAAGGCGGCGAAATCACACGCGGTGAAATCGCGGATATGAGTTACGACCGTATGGTGCCGCAACTCGCATTCCAAGAGACGATGAATGCACTTCTTGAAAAGGAATACGGGGACCAAGTCGCTCAAGAAAAAGTAGACGAAGAGTTCAGCAAGACAGAAGAACAATTTAACTCGGAAGAAGAATTCGAGCAGGCGATTCAACAAGCCGGCATGAGTGGCACAGATGAGTTCAAAGAGGCGCTTCGCGGACAGATGCTTGTCGACGCTGCAAAATCTGAGCTTGTCGATGTGACGGATGAAGACATCGAGGCACAATTCGCTAAAGAGAACGTGGAAGTGGAAGCAAGCCACATCCTCGTTGAGTCAGAGGAAGAAGCACAAGACATCATCAAACAGTTGAATGACGGTGCGGACTTCGCAGAACTTGCGAAAGAGAAGTCGACAGACACAGGTTCAGGTGAAAAAGGTGGAGAGCTCGGTTACTTCTCTGCCGGCGCGATGGTACCTGAATTCGAAGAATACTCATTTAGAGAAGACGTCGTCGGGAAAATCTCGGAGCCCGTCCAATCTCAATTCGGTTTCCACGTCATCAAAGTGACAGACCGTAAAGAAAAAGACTTGAAACTCGAGGACGAGAAAGACCGCATTCGTGAAGAGTTGGCGGCTGAAAAATCGGCTTCTGTTGATGCGAACAAAATTTATGCAGAGTTGATTGAAAAATACAACGTTGACGTAAAAGATGCAAAAGCAGAACAACAATTTGACGCGGTGAAAGAAGCGATCAAAAACGCAGACGAGTCTTCTGAAGAATCGACTGAACAGTAATGAGAAAGGGGCACTCCAGCAATGGAGTCCCCCTTTTTTTTGTGACCATATTCCATTATAGCTTCGGACGATAGAAGGCCCGATTATCGAGTGCCATAATCCGTTCTGTGAACGTCCCCGGCTCAACGCCTTCATACGCTTTCTCGAACATGTTCATCCGCGCATCGATGTTATCGATATAGAACAACATCTCGGCTTCAGGCAGCTGTGGCGTATTCGCAGAACCCCATTCCGGTTTACCGTGATGACTCAAGACGAGGTGTTGCAACAGCGTCGTCACTTCACGGTTCGTTCCAAGTTCTCGGGAGATGACTTCAATCTCCGATGCCATGAGTGACAGATGACCGAGTAATTTCCCTTCGAGCGTGTACTCCGGTGTGATCGCATCGGATAATTCAATCACCTTCGCCAAATCATGTAAGATCACGCCGGCAACTAACAGGTCCCGGTTCAATGACGGATACAGTTCACACATCGTATCGGCAAGCTTCAACATCGACATCACATGAAATGCAAGTCCAGAATAGACCGCATGGTGGTGCCGAACGGCTGCCGGGTACGTGAAGTATGCCTCTTCATGACGATTGACAACTTCTTCGACGAGACGGCGAACTTCATCATGTTGAAGGGAGGCGATGAATCCACGAATCGTCGTCTCGAGCTCTGATTTCGGTACAGGAGCTGAGCGGACGTACGGCGCGATATCTACTTCTTGTTCAATGATTGAAATTTGCTTCAACTTCAACTGGGTGCGCCCGCGATAGTCCATCACTTCACCGGCAGCATGGACGATTTTTTTCGTCGCATATTTTTCGGTATCCGCACTATCCCATAGTTTCGTTTCGATTTCGCCACTCTCGTCGCATAGGATTAATGTTAAATAAGGTTTCCCGTTGCCGGCAAGTCCCTTATACGATTGTTTAATCATGACATATTGGTCTAGCGTGTCGCCCACTTTGAGCTGACCGATTTTTGTTGTCAATAAAAGCACCTCTCTCTTATTCAATACCTTCATCTTATCGAAAGTTTGCGACAGATGCCAACATTCCTGACAATTTGGGAATACTATCAATATAGTGAATTGGAGGAATAGATGATGGAATGGGATTGGTATACACGACCGGAAGACTATATTCATGTTGATCAGCGATATGCCCAAGCCTATTCGTATTGGCTCGAGCAGTTGACGACCGCAAACGTCACAAAAATCGTGGTCGAGAATGGATATATGTATGGTTCACTCACGCTCGACTATGAACAGTTAGAACGGGAGCCACAAAAAATTGGACATTACTTTATCGGACCTGATTTTTTATGGACAATCGGGTTCGATGATTTACATCATGAGTCCATTCTCGCCAAACAATGTGATTCTCCGATCGAGGCGTTTTATGAGTTGCTTGCCGAACGGATGAACAACTACTTTCATGGCATCGATGAATTTGAAGAACGTTTGATGGCAGCTCAGCGTGAAATGACGGGACAAGTTCCCGCTACGTTCATGAATGAGATTTTTGGTCTTCGCAGTGAGATTGAACGGTGGTCCGATACGGTCACCCCATATAAGGAACTTGTCATGGCGGGACGGGAGGCTTTTTTAACGATTGATTTACAGCAACTGAAATCGTATCAACTTGCCGATTATCGAGTCAGTCGATTGCTGACACTCATCAACCATTATCAAGAAGACGTGATTGCGATGACAGACCTCGCCTCCACCCTGTCGAACTTCCGGGGGAACGAAATCATGAAGGCCCTTACCGTCTTCACAGCACTGACGACTCCTGTCGTTGCATTCGGTGCGGTTTGGGGAATGAACTTCAAACATATGCCTGAACTGGAATGGCCGCTCGGATATGGATTCGCCTGGCTCATGATCCTTCTCTTCACGCTCATCATCCAAGTGTGGCTGAAACGAAAGAATTGGATCGGGTCATTGCTACAGTTTCCAAATCAAACGACTTCGACGAAACATCGGGCAAAAACAAAATTCTCAAAAAACGAACAAAAGTTCGGTATAATGAAAGAAAAGTGATTCACATAAGAAAGGTGATGTTATGGAACGACTCATCATTCATGTGGACATGGACGCCTTTTACGCTTCTGTCGAACAGCGTGACCATCCTAACTTACGAGGAAAACCCGTTATCGTCGGAGGTCCACCCCACAACCGTGGAGTCGTCGCAACTTGTTCATATGAAGCGAGAAAGTATGGCGTACACAGCGCAATGTCATCACGTCGCGCTTTTGCCTTATGTCCCCATGCGACGTTCGTTAAACCACGGTTTCAAGCCTATCGACAAGTCAGCGCACAAGTGATGGAGATTTTTAAGTCGGTCACACCACTTGTCGAACCACTCTCGCTCGATGAGGCGTATCTCGACGTGACAGAAAACGCGTTATTGAGCACATCCGGTCCCTTTATTGCCCGGTATATATTAGGCGAGATTAAGCGTCGCACCGGTCTCACCGCGTCTGCCGGGGTCGCACCATCAAAGTTTGTCGCGAAAATTGCTTCGGGATTTGAGAAACCAAATGGCCTTACGGTCGTCTCGGTTGATGAAGTGTCAGATTTTCTCGCCCCCCTTTCCATCGAAGCGATGCACGGCGTCGGGAAAGTGACCGCCCAAACGCTTCATAAGAGCGGATACCATACAATCCGTGATTTACAATCAGCCCGTCCCGAACAATTGAAAGCCATCTTTGGACACGATCGTGGGCAACAACTGTATGAACTGGCACATGGACGAGATACGCGTCCCGTCGTCGCCACACGGGAACGTAAGTCAATCGGGTCGGAGACGACGTTCGCATTTGACATCGATGACCCGGAAGAAGTGTTCGAACGGGTCATTCCGGAGATGGAAGACGTCCTGCGTCAGCTCGATCGCCGTGAGCTGAGCTGTCAAACGGTCACCATCAAATTAAAGACGAGCGAATTTCAGGCTCGGAGTCATCAAATCAAATTAAATCACCCGACGCATGACCATGATGAAATTCGTAAATTAGCTAGACGCCTCTTCGATGAGATGAACGTCACCGAGCCCGTCCGTCTGATTGGACTGACCGTATCCGATTTGCTTCCGCGAATCGAATCGACACGTCAACTGACTTTCGATGAACTGACGAAACCTTCTCTTGAAGAATGAATGACCATTCATTACAATGAGGAAAAGGGGGTCGTGTGAATGGAGACATACACGGTGACAGGATTTGAGAATGATGGCACGCTCGTATTGAATGAAATGTTCGAAGCGAGCGATGATCAGTCTGCCAAACAACAAGGACTCGACATGCTTCGCGCTGCTGGACATGAGCATAAAGGGGCACGCATCACTCGGCGCGGAGAGCTAATTTATTTCGAGCGTTGCAAATTACCGGGGAAATTGAAAGGAACGGCATCCTAAAAAAAAGTAGGCCAGGACATCCATTGTCCTGACCTACTTTTTTGACGTAGCGACGATTTCAACAAAAGAACGGATGGCTCGAAAGCCATCCGTTCATCACATCTTATTGAACTTCGTTTTCGTTCACCATCGGCGCATAAAGCTCTTCAAGTGGCTTCATGATGATTTTCGTCACTTCTGTGACGAGTTGGTGCATGCGTTGCTCTTCTTGCATGAGCTCCATGATCAATTCGTTCTGTTGAACGTTCATCATTCTCGTTTGCGCATCCATCATTTCTTGCTCAGAGATTTCCTCTCCTTGCATCTGCTTTTGTTGAAGCGTCATTTGGATGTTACGGAAGTCAGCGAACAACTGGTTCGCTTCCGCATCCGCATTGACACGATCGTATAAAGAAGAGAGTGTTGTGAACTCTTCAGAATCGCGAAGTGCTTTCTCCAATTGGTAAGCTTGGTCGTACAAGTTTGTTTGTGACATGTAACGTCCTCCTAAATGCTATTAGGGCGTAGCCATCACAAGATGGCAATCAACCCTTGAATCAACCCAATCATACCACCTAACAGCGCGCCAAGCCATGTTATTGCCCGAAACTCTCGTTTTGAGATGGATAAGACGATCTCTTCTAGGTAAGATGTATCGAGTGATTGAACCTGTTCTTGTACGATTTTATCGATTTTCAATCGATCCATGATCGTCTCCATTTCGCTCGTGAAGCGCTCTATGACGACTGTTACGCCTTGGGGTACGAGTTCATCGACAACACGGGATTCGACTGATTGCGTATAAGATGATAGTGGTCGATTTAACAATTGTCCGATCGGTAGACGTGACACGACTTGATCGGTGATCCCATCGATCAATTTTAACTCTAATCGTTCATCCACTAACGTATCGACCGTTCTTTCACTGAATCGCTCAAACTCACGTGTGATCATCGTCGTCATACCATCTCGAGTCGATTGACCTCTAAGGATATTGACGATTTCTGGTCGTACCATCTCGACAAAGTTCATGTTTTGAATGAATCCTGCGATAAAACCGAGCCGACGTTGGACGAATGAATCGACCATGTGGCGAAGCTGTGCCTCGCCTTCTGTGGAATAAAAATACTCCTCTGACTTGACGAGAAGCGCATCGACGATTTCAGGAATGAGAGCACGTACACGGTCCATCCCTTCTTCACCGAGCATTTCATACAGTTTCCGTTCTTTTACTTCTGCCATGGCACTCGACAACTCAGCGCGTAGTTTTTCATCTGCCAACGTAATGATCCGTTCCTCTGCGTTCGGGTAGAGCGGTTCTAACAGCTCTTGAACGGTCTTTTCGGAACGGAGCATCGCTTGAACTTCTCGTTGGACAAAATGGGTGATATGGAGCGTCACTTGGTCATCGAGCAGTCGTTTCCGCATGCCCTCCGGTGTCAACAAATGCTTGACGACCGTCTTTCCTAAACTAGACGCCAGTTCATTCCGACGTTTCGGAATGAGCCCTGGTGTGAAAGGAACACGGACAGAACCGATGAATTTCGGTTCATGCGGCCGAAACAACATTTTGATGGCGAGAAAGTTCGTCACACCACCGATGACCGCTCCAATGGCAATCATGAGTAAAATCTTTAATATACCGTCCAAACTGCAAGCCCCCGATCTGAAATATGATACATTGTTGTTGAGGTGATAGTATTGAATACGTTTGATCGTATTAAATCGATTTTTCCGACCGCTGTCCATCGGTCGAAAGATGCATCTAGTGACCTTGATTGGTTCGAGACGCAAGATGGTACCGTGTTCGGGATACCAACGCTCGAGTTGAGCGAGCGTGAACAAAAACTACTTCGTATGTGGGCGACACCAATCGTTCAGTCAGACCCACATCAACGGAAATGGCAGGAACGCTTTCAAGATGACGCATTCCGCTTCAACCATTCGTTTCGGTTGATTTCACTTTCACTTCAAGAAGTGGAAGAGGAGACGTTTGAGTCATTTATTAGCATTATCCGTGATTTTATGCCGCACGCCGAAATCGTGTTGATCACGCAAAAACATATCGAACTGATTGAACAAGGGTCGTTCATCGACCTGCATGAGTTTGAGGACGTATTACGTGCCATCGCAAGTGATTGTTTCATCGAAGCATACGCCGTATACAGTGAGCGTCCCCAAGGTTCACTTTCCCAAGTCTATCGTCAACATCAACTGCTCATGCCATACGCTCGACTATCTACTAAAACTTACCCTGCTAGTCAATTATTATACCATTATTTACTACAGGAGCAGGATTTTAAAGAGCGAATGCATCGGACCGCGCCATTGATGAAGATGCTTGATTTGTCGACAATCGAGTTGCTCGAATCGCTGTTCAGTCATTCATTGAACGTCTCACACACAGCCAAAGCGCTCTTCATGCATCGCAACACATTGAATTACCGACTCGATCGCCTCTTTGAGACGACCGGTTATGACGCTCGAAAGTTTTATGATGCCAGTCTCCTTCAACTCATGGTCACGTTGCACAAATCCGATTGACGGTTTTTGTGCAACTTGTCCATATTCAATGCAAGCGGTTTCATCATATAATCGTTCTTGTAAGCGCTATTATATAAACAGATCCTTTAGGAGGCTAACGACATGGCAGAAATTCGTTTAGAGCATATTGATAAAATTTACGATGGTGGCGTAAAAGCCGTCAGCGACTTTAACTTACACATCAAAGACCGTGAGTTCATCGTATTCGTCGGACCATCTGGATGCGGAAAGTCGACGACACTTCGCATGATCGCAGGACTTGAAGAAATTTCAAACGGTGACTTTATCATTGACGGGAAACGAATGAACGACGTCGCTCCTAAAGACCGTGATATCGCCATGGTCTTCCAAAACTACGCACTCTATCCACACATGAGTGTATTTGACAACATGGCATTCGGATTAAAACTCCGTAAGTTCCCGAAAGACGAGATTGACCGTCGCGTAAAAGATGCCGCTCGTATCCTCGGTTTGGAAGAATACCTCGAGCGTAAACCGAAAGCACTTTCAGGTGGACAACGTCAGCGTGTAGCCATCGGTCGTGCAATCGTCCGTGATGCAAAAGTCTTCTTGATGGATGAGCCGCTCTCAAACTTGGATGCGAAACTCCGTGTTCAAATGCGTAAAGAGATCATCCAACTTCACAACCGCTTGGACACGACGACGATTTACGTCACCCATGACCAAACAGAAGCGATGACACTTGCGACGCGTATCGTCATCTTGAAAGACGGTCTCATCCAACAAGTCGGTTCACCAAAAGAAGTTTACGATCATCCAGATAACATCTTCGTTGCCGGTTTCATCGGGTCACCTTCAATGAACTTCTTCCGCGGAACACTCGCTGAAGGCAAGTTCATCACGAACGGTGAAGAAGTCAACGTACCAGAAGGTAAAATGAAGACGCTCCGTGACCGCGGCTACGTCGGCAAGGAACTTGTCCTTGGAATTCGTCCAGAGTCAATTCACGATGAGCCAATCTACATCGACTCACCGACGACTCATACGTTCAAAGCGCATATCGACGTCGCTGAGCTCATGGGCTCAGAGTCGTATCTCTACGCGGAACTCGGTGGACATCAGTTCACGGCACGCGTCGATGGTCGCTCAAACATTCATATGGGAGACGATGTCGAACTCGCCCTTGATATGACGAAAGCACATTTCTTTGATGGAGAGACAGAACAAGTCATCCGTTAATTTCTCAAACTAGACGAAGGAGTGAGTCCGCTATACGGGATTCACTCCTTTTTATACCGACTATACAGATTAACTCCGTTATTCTATATTTGATCATAAGTGAACATGAAGTGAGAGAAAGGAAACAGCAGATGCGTTTTTTAGAAAATCGTGATGTATCGCTCGTGACGATGCATCAGAAAGAACAAGTTATCAAACCGTTGCTTGAATCAGAACTCGGATGTCGGTTACATGTAAATACGTTCGACACTGACCAATTCGGTACGTTCACAAGAGAGGTCAAGCGTCCACATGATCAGTTTGAGACCGCCCGCAAGAAAGTAGAGAAAGGAATCGAACAGTCTAGTGTAAAGGTTGGAGTCGCTAGTGAAGGGACGTTTGGGTTTCATCCCCTTTCGCCGATCGCTTGGAACACTGAACTTGTTTTCCTAAAAGATTACGAACAAGGTATTGAAGTGTATGGATATTATGAAGGGTTCCATACAAATTTTAACCATACAATCGTTCAAGACTATTCATCGGCACTCCAGTTCGCTCATCAAATCGGCTTTCCCGACCACCACGTCATTCTTCGACCAGATGACGAACACTCCAGCATTTTAATCAAAGAAGTCATGAACGAAACCTTGTTACAAGAAGCCTTCACGTACTGTTTCAACAAGTCAACAAATCGACAAGTGTTCATTGAAACGGATATGCGAGCATACGCCAATCCGACACGAATGCAAAATATTGCAGTAGCGACAGAACGATTGATCGAACAAGCCAACACGTTGTGTCCGACGTGCGGTACTCCCGGTTTTCGTCTCGTTCAAAAAGTACCCGGGCGATTATGCGAGTATTGTCATACTCCAACGAAACAGACTGCGAAACACCTGTATGCCTGTCAGGCTTGTTCATGTAAACAGTTGATTGAGATTGACGCAGGCGTTTATGCTTCCCCCGCTCATTGTGACTTTTGTAACCCATAATAAAAAGCAGCCGCTTCTCTATTTGAAAGAGAGGCGGCTGCTTTCGGTTAACGAATGGCATAGCGACGTTCAAGTCGATGCTGTCCTGCTTGAATCAATGTTGACAAAATCCAATAAATCGAGGCCGAGAACAAGAGTAACGGCATGACCAAATACGTTGTTGCGGCAATTTGGTCAGACACGTACGTCAATTCTTGCACCGCGATGACCGAACCGAGTGACGTCGACTTGATAATGTCGATGACCGAGTTCGAGACAGGTGGGATGGCGCGAGAGAGTGCCTGTGGGAAAATGATATCCTTAAAGCGTTTCGTTTTCGGAATACCAAGTGCGACACTCGCCTCCACTTGCCCTTTGTCCACCGAGTTGATGGCTGCCCGGAACGCTTCCGAGATATACGCCGCAAAGTGGAACCCGAGTCCAAAGATGAGCGCCTGCATACCGCTGAGTTGTACGAACCCTGTGAGACCGACATACAAAATCAACAATTGAAGCAAAAGCGGTGTGCCACGGAAGAATGAGATGTACGTCCTTGTGAGCAACCGTACGACTTTAATCGGGCTACTATGAAGTAAAGCGATGACCAGACCGAGCGCCAAGGCGAGAAGAATCGACAGGACACTGGCGATCAACGTGAGCTGGATGGCTTCTAGATAGACCGAACGGTTATCTATGACGATCGTGATCAATTCATTCATTGACTGATATCCTCACCGAAGTACTTCATACCGATTTCTTCCATCGTGCCATCTTCTTTCATCTCTGCGAGTGCGTCGTTCAACTTGTCGAGCACGTCGCTATCTTGGCGCGTCATGAATCCAGCTTCACTCGTGTTGAAGATGTCGCCGACTGCTTTGACGTCGTAACCCGTCTTCTCAAGCTCAGTCAAGATGAAGAGACGGTCGTTAAGTGCCGCATCCAAGCGACCGACTTCGAGGTCTTGAAGCACTTGGTTCGCCCCTTTATAAAACTTCACTTCAGCTCCCGCTTCTTCGGCCATCTGTGCATAGACTGAACCTTGCGTTGAACCGACTAACTTCCCGTCGAGGTCGTCTACACCTTGAATGTCGTTATTATCTGAACCGACAATGACTTGTGCGCCAGACACAGCATACGGATCAGAGAACGCATACTTCTCCTCACGCTCGGGCGTGATGCTCATTTGGTTGGCAATCATGTCAATCCGGTCTGCATCGAGTGCTGGAACGAGACCTTTGAAGTCCATTGCCTCGTATTCTACTTTATAACCGGCACGCTCTGCCGCTTCATTTAGGACGTCGATGTCATATCCCATCAGTTCACCTTTTTCTTTATACGTGAATGGTGGATATGTCGCTTCTGTCCCGACAGTGATGACCGCTTCGTCCGCTCCACTGTCTGATTCATTGCCGCAAGCTGCGAGAAGCCCGACTGATGCTCCGAGTGCGAGTACGGTAGTTAACGTTTTTTTCATAATAATTCCGCCTTTCTTATAATCCTTATATGATTACACGGTTTTGAACAATAACCTCATCATACTGGCGTGATGTCTTCATGTCAAACAAAAAACATCACCCTATTTCTAGAGTGATGCTCCTCGTCAATCGATGGCTTTTGCCTGTTTCATGACATCCGCTTCAATCGCTTCACGTTTTGCGGTCGTCTTCTCGGCACGATCCGCATGCACGCTAAAGTAGAACTTGATTTTCGGTTCTGTACCGGATGGGCGAAGGCAGAACCAAGAACCGTCCGCAAAGATGAACTTCAAGACGTTTGACGACGGTAAATCGATGGCTTCAGACGTGTCGGTCTGTAGGTCGGTTGCCGTTTGTTCCTTATAATCCTCGAAACGAACGACTTCATAGCCACCGACTTCTTTTGGCGGGTTGGCACGGAACGCTTCCATCATACGTCCGATTTGCTCAAGACCAGCTTTCCCTTTCAACGTCATCGACTGTAACGACTCCTCATAGAAGCCGTACTTCTCATAAATCGACTGCAACGCGTCATAGAGCGTCCGTCCCTGTTGTTTATGGAAAGCCGCCATCTCGGCTGCGAGTAAGCAAGCCTGGACGGCATCTTTGTCACGACAGAAATCTCCGACCAAGTAGCCGTAGCTTTCTTCATAACCAAACAAGAATTCGTACTCTCCGGATTCTTCGTATTGCTTGATTTTCTCACCGATGAATTTGAATCCGGTCAATGTGTTCTCGAGATGCACGCCATATGCTTTTGCGATTGCGGCACCGAGTTCAGACGTGACGATTGTCTTGGCAACGAACCCGTTCGACGGCAACGTGCCCGTCTCGCTCTTTTGCGACAGAATGTATTCCATCAATAGTGCCCCCGTCTGATTTCCAGTCAAGACGAACCATTCGCCGTCACGTCCGCGCACCGTCAAGCCAACGCGGTCCGCATCTGGATCTGTCGCCATGAGTAAGTCGGCTCCGACACGATCTCCGTATTCCATCGCTAGTTTGAATGCAGCCTTTTCTTCTGGATTCGGGTAACTGACAGTTGGGAAAGCACCGTCTGGCTCTGCCTGCTCCTCTACAATCGTCACGTGGTCAAACCCGTACGCCTTTAATCCTTCCATGACCGGACGGCGTCCCGTCCCGTGAAGTGGTGAATACACGATTTGGAGCGGATTATCCTGTACGTCACGGTGGATTCGAATCGACTGGAGCGCATCCATGTAGGCTTCGTCGACTGATGAGTCGACTGTGACGAGCATACTCGTTTGACGAAGCGCCGCCTCTTCTTTGACTTCGATTGTCAATTCATCCTCAATCGCATTGACGTAACTGACGAGTTCATCCGCCTCCGCCGGTGGAAGTTGCCCGCCGTCTGCCCCATATACTTTGAATCCGTTATATTCGGGTGGGTTATGGCTGGCCGTGATCACGATTCCACCGAACGCATTTAAATGACGCACAGCAAACGAAAGTTCAGGTGTGGCGCGCAGACTTGGGAACAAGTACGTTTTAATGCCGTTTGACGCAAGCGTCCGCGCCGCCTCTAACGCGAATTCAGGTGAGAAATGACGTGAGTCATGGGCGATGACGACGCCGTGGCGTTTCGCCTCTTCCCCTGAAGCTGCGATAAAATCAGCAAAGCCTTGTGATGCTTTTCGAATCGTATACACGTTCATCCGATTCGCACCGGGTCCGATTTCCCCACGCATTCCGCCTGTCCCGAACTCCAGTGTTTTATAAAATGCGTCTTCAAGTGTTGTCTCATCTTTTGCGAGTTCATCGAGTTCCGCACGTAAATGCGGCTCTAGCCCGACAAATCGATTCCAACGGTCATACGTTTGTTGCCATGTCATGATTTATTCCCCTTTCACCTTTAAAAATTCAATCGAAGTACTCGCCAATTGCTTCCATCTTGTATAGGATGAAAGTAACGAAACCTCGAGGTGATATTAATGTTTCCAACAATGCGTGCCCAAGAATTAAAACAAATCGTGCATACGAATTCGATTCGTTTCATCGATTGCCGATATTCACTAAATGACGCGTCCTATGGTAAATATGCATACCGACAGGGACATCTGCCGAACGCCGTCTTTCTCGACTTGATGGAAGACTTGTCCGGTCCGCTCAGCGAACATGGAGGGCGTCATCCACTCCCTTCAAAAGAAGAATGGACGGCAACACTTCGTCGAATCGGCTTGAAAAAAGACGACTTAGTCATCATTTATGATGACGGCTTCCCGTTTGCAGCTCGTGCTTGGTGGCTCTTCAAGTGGGCTGGCCACGAGCGCGTCGTCGTGCTTGAAGGTGGCGTCCAATCAGGAATCACCTATTGCGGTGATACTACGACAGACATCCCGCACTATCCGACAAGCGACTACACGCCCGACTTCCAAGACCATATGATTGCAACGATTGAAGAAGTTAAAGCTGCTTCGATCGGCACACTCTATGATTCGAGGACTGAAGACCGCTATAACGGCACCCATGAACCGATTGACAAAAAGGCAGGCCACATTCCAAACGCGTTGCTCTGTTCATATGCCGAGGCCATCACAGACCTCGGTACGTTAGAAGACTTCCATGACTTGAAAGAACTTTATAAAGACGTCCTCCCTGTCGAGAACCCGATTTTTTATTGTGGTAGCGGTGTGACTGCGTGTGTCAACATTTTGGCGCTTCATGCTCTCGGGAAAGACGATGTCCGGCTCTATCCGGGGTCATACTCCGATTGGGTCAGCTATTCAGAAAACGAGGTCCACCCATAATGGGTGGATCGTTTTTTATTTGACGCTCGTTGGTTTGATATTCCACACGGCATTCGCATATTCCGTGATGGTCCGGTCACTCGAGAAGATTCCTGACTTCGCCGTATTGACGATTGAACTTTCGGCCCAACGTGAACGGTCGCTGAACACTTCATCAACACGTCGTTGCGCCCGCATGTAGGAGACGAAATCTTTTAGAACGAGGAAATCATCGTTGTATAGAAGAAGCGAATCGAAGATGGATTGGAATTGATATTCGCCCACCTTATCGAACGTACCGTTGACGAGGCCGTCGACGACATCTTTAATTTCTTGATGTGCGTGATATATTTCTGCCGCATGATAGCCACCGAACTTTTTATAGTTCATCACTTCTTGTGGTGATAGTCCGAAGATGAAGATATGGTCATCACCGACCGCATCACGAATCTCAATATTGGCTCCATCTAACGTTCCAATCGTCAAGGCACCGTTCATCATGAACTTCATGTTACCGGTACCTGAAGCCTCATAGCTCGCAGTCGAGATTTGTTCACTCAAGTCCGACCCCGGGAAGATCCGTTCAGCCATCGAAACGCGATAGTTTTCAAGGAAAATGATTTTGATGAACTGACTTGCACGTTTATCTTTGTTGATGAGCGTCGCAAGCGCATTAATGTAGCGGATAATCTCTTTCGCGTAATAGTAACCCGGTGCCGCCTTAGCACCGAAGATGAACGTACGAGGAACCATCGTAAATGTCGGGTCCGCTTGAATCTTCAAATAAAGCGCATGAATATGAAGGGCATTCAGCAGTTGGCGTTTATACGCATGCAAACGTTTGACTTGGACATCAAAAATCGAATGTGGGTCGACGGTCTCACCGGTTTCTTCTTGAATATATGCGGCCAAGTCGAATTTGTTTTGCTGTTTTACATCCATCACTTTTTCCTGGAAACTCTGATCTTTAGCGACATCCATCAACTTTTCCAAATCGTTCGGATGCTCGATCCATGATGGTCCAATCGCGTCCGTGATTGCGTCAGATAGGCGCGGGTTCGACTTTAAGAGCCAACGGCGGTGGGTGATCCCGTTCGTCTTATTGTTGAAACGAAGTGGGAACATCTCATATAAGTAACGCATCTCACGCTGTTTGAGAATGTCTGTGTGAATCTGGGCAACCCCGTTCGTTGAATGGGATCCCACGACGGCCAGGTTGGCCATGTTGATCTGCTCATTCGACACGATTGCAATTTCACCCATATGCGACTCAAGATGCGGATAGTTGACGAGTACGTCTCGACAGAAACGTCGATTGATTTCCTCAATAATTTGATAAACACGCGGCAACAGTCGTTGATACATCTCGACCGGCCACTTTTCAAGAGCTTCGGCGAGCAACGTATGATTCGTGAACGACATGACGCTCTTCGTGATTCGCCATGCCTCGTCCCAACCGTATCCATGCTCGTCCATCAAAATTCGCATCAATTCCGGAATGGCGACAACCGGATGCGTGTCATTGATATGAATCGCATAATAATCACCTAGTTGCTTGAGTGATTGATTACGTTTCAGATAGGAAGTGAGCATCGATTGGATTCCTGCCGACACAAAGAAGTATTGTTGTTTTAAACGCAACACTTTTCCTTCATATGTCGTATCGTCCGGATATAAAAATTCCGAAATCGTCGCAATCGATTGCTTATGCTTCAATAAATCTTTGTACGTCCCTTTCGTCTTTTCCAAGTACGCCTCATCGTCATATGGCGATTCTGCGTTCCAGAGGCGCAACGTGTTCACGACGTCGTTTTGATAACCGATAATTGGCATATCGTAAGGGACCGCCCGGACGACCTCGTCCGGATGGTGAACGACACGCAACCGATCTCCGATTTGTTTCATCTCAACCCATCCACCGAAGTTGATATCGACTGCCTTATCTTGACGTCTTGTCTCCCACATGTTCCCGTCACGAAGCCAGTTATCCGGCAGTTCAACTTGATACCCGTCCACAATCTTCTGTTTGAACAGCCCATATCGGTAACGAATCCCGTTACCGTGCCCGGGCAAGCTGAGTGCGGCCAGCGAATCGAGGAAGCAGGCGGCTAGGCGACCGAGTCCTCCGTTCCCAAGACCTGGTTCCGGTTCCAGTTCAGTGAGGTCGGTCAAGTCATAACCGAGATCCTCCAGTCCTTCTTTGACGAGTTCCAACACATCCAAACTGAGCAAGTTATTGTATAGGAAACGACCTAATAAAAACTCGAGCGAGAAATAAATGACTTGCTTGCTATGTTTCTCTTCTTGACGATCACGCGCATGAATCCATTTCGGCATAGCCTGTTCGCGCACCATCGTTGCCAATGTTTGATACACTTCCTGCTCTGTCCCATCTTCAATCGACTTTCCATTTAATGAAATGAATCGTTCTTTGAACATGTCAACAAAGCTTTGCTTATCAGTGAACATAAATCAAGTTAGCTCCTTCCACTCATACAAATAAATGATATAACTCACGATACTGCTTGGCGGATTGTTTCCAGCTATAGTCCGCGGTCATTGCCTGATGGACGAGAGCATGCCAGTTTTCTTTTTCGTGAAAAACACGAATCGCCTTTTCGATTGTTGCTAACATCTCATGGGCATTATAGTTCATGAAACCAAACCCGGTCCCTTCTTGCGTGTATTCGTTATACGGCTTCACCGTATCTCGAAGTCCACCCGTCTCACGTGCGATTGGCAATGTTCCATAGCGCATGGAGATCAATTGGCTGAGCCCACATGGCTCAAAGCGTGATGGCATCAAAAAAGCATCCGCCCCGGCGTAAATCAAATGCGCAAGTTCGATGTCAAAACCGATATAAGACCCGACTTTCCCTGGATGCGCTGCTGTCATCTCGTGGATGATCCCCTCATATTCTGGTTGCCCCGAACCGAGGAACGCGAACTGGCAAGGAAGTTGCCCTAGTTCTTCTTTGACACCGTCAATTAAATCGAGCCCCTTTTGGTCAACGAGTCGGCTGACAAAACCGATAAGCATGACATCGTCCCGCACTTCAAGCCCGAGTCGTTCTTGTAACGCCCGTTTGTTGATTACTTTTCCTTCTTTATACGTGTCTAGCGTATACGTCTTCGCGATACGTGAATCCGTACTTGGGTCGTTCGTTGCCAAGTCAATCCCGTTCAGAATTCCACGTACATCGACTGCGCGATGTCTTAGCGCCCCGTCTAGCCCTTCCCCATAGTAAGGCTCCATGATTTCATCTCGATACGAAGGACTGACGGTCGTGATTTGATCGGAATGTACAATTCCAGCTTTCATATAATTGACGAGACCGTTATGTTGGATCCCTTCAGCCGTGAAGTGTTCATGACCAAACTGTAATAGCTCTCCGAGAACTTCTTCTGGGAAAATTCCTTGATATTGCAAATTATGGATCGTGTAGACGGTTCGAATGCGTTGATACGCTTCAATATGTTGATAATGGATTCGTAAGAAGGCCGGCAAAATTCCTGTCTGCCAATCGTGACAATGGATGACATCAGGTACATCTTCCATCTTTCCAATCATCTCGAGGACTGCTCGCGAGAAGAATGCGAAGCGTTCGGCATCGTCAAAGTGTCCATATAACACACCATCACGCTTAAAATAGTACTCATTGTCGATGAAGTAATAAGTGATCCCGTCCCGTTCTAACTTCAATACTGCACCAAACTGCTTTCGCCAACCGACCGGGACGATCAAGTCGAATAAATACTCCATCTCATCTGTATATTCCTCTGCGATAGATCCATACTTCGGCATGACAACACTGATTTCTTCTCCTAAGTCCGCCACCGCTTGAGGGAGCGAACCGACAACGTCGGCCAGCCCCCCTGTTTTCATGAACGGTGCCGCTTCTGAAGCAACATACCAAATTTTCATATAATCCTCCTCACACCACTGTTCGTTTTGCGATGACGATCGGTTCGTCGATTGTGCCTCGAATGACCTGCCCGCGTTTTACAACGACTTCTTTGTCCAAAATCGCATTTTCGACGACAGCTCCTTCTTCAATGATCGACTTCGACGAAATGATTGAGTTCTTCACACGTGCGTGTTCATTTACTTGTACGCCACGGAAGAGAATACTATTCTGAACCTCACCATGGATTTTACACCCGTTCGCCACGAGTGCCTCATTCACTTTTGACCCTTTTAAATACCGAGTCGGTGGTTCATGCTTGATTTTCGTATAGATGTGAGGGAAGTCATAGATGATGCCTTCACCACGAATCAACTTCATGCTCTCATTGTAATAAGAAAGCACCGAATGAATGACTTGCATTTTCCCGACATAGTGATAGCCGTGCACGTGTAGACGATGAAGCTGTGGACGGATGACACCATCTAACAAGTCGTATTCGCCTTTAGACGTCGCTTCATCGACGAGACGCATGAAGAGATTCTTCGACATAATAATCGTTTCTGTATACGTGTACTCATCATCCGGTGAGAACCCTCGTTCAGAAACTCCGACGACCCGATCATTTTCACCAAGTCGAATCGGACGGCAATACCCACATTTCTGCTCATGAGTCGTATAAGCGAGCGTAATGTCTGCGCCCATCGATTTGTGGTGCTCGAGCATGTCGTTGTAGTCGATCGTCGTCAACACGTTCGACCCTGTGATGACCACGTATGGCTGCTTGCTACGAATAAAATGCTCGCGGTGCATCGAAAAGTTTGCCAAATCACCAAGGTACGCCTCCCCGTCCGGTTTCAGCGCCGGAGGGAAGATATGGAGGCCGCCTTGAGAGCGGTCCAAGTCCCACTCTTTCCCTGATCCGAGGTGATCCATCAATGAGCGGTATTTGTCTAATGTAAAAATCCCGACCTGACTGATGTTTTGTGTAATCATGTTCGTCAATGTGAAGTCAATCAGCCGATACCGCCCTGTGAATGGAACCGACGCTAAATTACGATGTCCAGTAAATTCCGGAAACAGCCCTTGTTCCGTCCCTAAGTTGATGACCCCTAATAAATCATTCGTCAACAGTAACGCCTCCTTGCGTTTCTCTTTACTCGTCTCAAACTCGTTGCTTGAAGACGGTTCCGCTCTCGATGTTTTCATATGGTTCGATAACAACGATTTCACCACCCGGCTCACCGATTGTCGCGCCGTCTTCGATGACTGCACAGCTGGCGACAATGGCTCTGTGAATTGTTACATCCTTTCCAATTCTTGCTCCAGGCATAATCACCGAATCTTTCACGAGCGAACCTTCTTCAATCCGTACATCATAAAAAAGTACCGAATGTTGCACTTCTCCCTCGATATGACACCCTTCATTAATGACAGACTGCTCGACACAGGCGTCTTTCCCAATGTATTGTGGTGTCTGATTCGGATTGACCGAATAGATTTTCCATTCTGGATCGTATAGATTAAACGGCGGTTCTTCTTCCAACAAGTCCATATTTGCTTCCCAAAGTGATTGAATCGTACCGACGTCTTTCCAATACCCTTTGAATTTGTAGGCAAATACGTCAAGTCCTTGGAGAAGCGTATTTGGGATGATGTTTTTCCCGAAGTCAAAACTTGACGTCTCATCCTCTGCATCTTTAATTAAATGTTCGCGTAAGACGCTCCAATTGAAGATATAAATCCCCATCGATGCCAAGTTACTCTTCGGCTCTTCAGGTTTCTCTTCAAACTCATTGATGCGAAGGTCGTCCGCTGTGTTTAAAATCCCGAAACGTGAGGCCTCGTCCCACGGCACTTCCATGACAGAGATGGTCACATCGGCTTGTTTTTCTTTATGGGCTTCGAGCATCTTCTCGTAGTCCATTTTGTAGATGTGGTCACCTGATAAAATCAATACATAGTCCGGGTCATACTCGTCAATGTAACTCAAGTTACGATAAATTGCGTTAGCCGTTCCTTCATACCAGTTTTTTCCCGACTGTGCCTGATATGGTGGAAGGATCGCTAGTCCTCCGTTACGACGATCTAAGTCCCACGCCGTCCCGATCCCTAAATAACGATTTAGTTCAAGTGGCTCGTATTGCGTCAACACCCCGACTGTTGTAAGTCCCGAGTTTGTACAGTTTGACAATGGGAAATCGATAATGCGGTACTTTCCGCCGAAATGAACGGCCGGTTTCGCCGTTTTTCGCGTGAGAGGCCCCAATCGTTTTCCTTCTCCTCCCGCAAGGAGCATCGCAACCATTTCTTGCTTCATAAATAATAAGCCTCCTCAAAATCGTAATATACAACTTCTTTTACCCTTTTTCGCTCTTTCCTAAAGTATTCCTTCTCAAATTATTATATGATAACGTTTACATTTTTATTTTTTTGTAAATTAGTCGATATAATGAATAGAAAGAGGTGAAAACGATGAGAGCTTGGATTGGAACCTTGTTTTTTGCAGGACTTTTGGCAACCTCCTTGTCACTTACACAAGCACTGAAAGAGGAAATCGAAAAAACAGATGAGATTTTAACATGGGGACAAGAGCTGGTGTCATCACAACCACTCTCGTCAAAGCATGCCGTCACTCTCGCATATAACGGTGGAGAGCAACAGATCTACTTGGCAGGTCGTAGGAATGACGTATCTCCAAAAGCGTTACCTGAACATATCCAAGCCGCAATCATGACGATTGAGGACCGTAAGTTCAACGCCCATCCCGGTTATGATTTAGGCGGGATTGCCCGGGCATTTATTAATAATGCGAACGAGACTTCGCTTCAAGGTGGGAGTACAATCACGCAGCAGCTTGCACGTAACGTATATCTCACCCATGAACGGACATATGAACGAAAAGTGAAGGAATTGTTAATCGCACGAGCACTTGAGGAAAATTATAGCAAAAAAGAAATATTAACTGCTTACAGCAATGTCATCTTTTTCGGACACAATGTATATGGCATTCAATCTGCGGCCGATACTTACTTTTCAAGACCACTTGCTGATTTAAATTGGAATCAACTGGCTTACCTGTTGACGATACCGAACAATCCGTCGCGTTACGACCCGCTCAATCCATCCGACGCATATTTTGAGCGCAAAGACCGGATTTTGACACAGCTGTTTGAAGCAGGCATCCTCTCAAAAAATGCGTACGATCAATATCATGGTGTGAAGCTGCAAGCATCGTTTCGCAGTCAAACGATTCAATACCCAGACTACATGGATACAGCGGTCCGTGAAGCACTGCAACTGGTACGGTCGCGTTATGATTTGAATGATGACGAAGCAAGAGATTATTTATCGACTCACGAGGCCACGATCGAAACCTACTTATCAACAGGAAAACAAAAACAAGCAAAACGGGTGATGAGTCAATTGCCGTCCGGCGTGAACGGAGGCTATACGGAACTGACACCTCAAGGGAGAATCGTGGCGATGGTCGACTCCGAGATGACCCAGGTCGGTGAGTTCAACCGGGCGACCCAGGCATACCGCCAACCAGGCTCCGCAATCAAACCGATTCTCGTGTTCGCTCCATTCATCGAAGAGACGGGGGCGACACTTGACACGGTACTCGACGGTCGCCCAACCTGTTACGGTTCCTATTGTCCCGGAAATAGTCACGACCGCGTGTTGGGCGATGTCTTATTGAAAGACGCGGTCGCTTTCTCGTACAATACCCCCGCCCTTGCCGCCTTCTCAGCAATCGATCAGGAACGCGCATACAAGACGGCAGAGATGATGTTCAGTCAATGGGATGAACAAGACGAGAACTTAGCGAGTGCGCTCGGTGGTCTTACACAAGGCGTCTCTCCGAAAGAACTGGCCGCCGCCTACACCCCGTTCTTAAACAAAGGAAAGTATATATCCGGACACACGATCAAAAAAATCACATTCAAGTCCGGTGAACCGACACTGACCCCCGTATTAACGGAGGAGATGGTCTGGTCCCCGGATACCGTGAACGAGATGAAGAAGGCGTTATCGACCGTCACCACGTACGGAACCGGGCGCTACGCAAATCAAGTGAAGCGTGATTATGAGTATCTCGGTGGCAAGACGGGAACGACCAACGACAACAAAGATATGTGGTATGTCGGGCTGACCGATCGCACGATCACCGCCATTTGGCTCGGTGCCGACAAGCCTCGTCCCTTCCCAGAACTCGCCAACCGTGCGTATCCGGCGATTGTCTGGACAGACGCACATTAGAAAAAGTGGCATCGGTTCGTCATCCGATGCCACTTTACTTATAAGATGATATCTCCGACAGAATTGAATAATCGAAGGACCGACCAACCTAACCCGCTGATCAACGTCGCCCACATGACGGCCTGCATGAGCAATAAGCCGATAGCGCGTGGGACAGACATCGATTGGCTCACTTGCCAGACATAGTAAAAGAGATACATCAAGAGCGTTCCGACGAGGACGGCGATGACGGCGAGCAGCGTGTTCAAAAAGAGGAAGCTGATCCCAGACCCGATAAGAAAGATGATGGCTCCAGGTTTCAAGCGATGAAGCGACGTGCCATTCGTCTCGCGTGCAAAAAAGGCAAAACCGAGTTGATTGAACGTATCGGCAACCAACTTGAATGCGCTAAACAACATAAAGAAAATCGTGAAGAATACGACAAGCACAAGCACTTTCGTTTCTTGCACGGATAACAGTTCGATAATTTCACTATATACGCCAATTTGATTCAGCCACTGGATCACATACTCGGATGTCGCAATCGCAAGTGACATAGAAAACAAAATAATTCCGATGAGTGGGGCATAGCTCAGTAAGTACACATTCGTTTTCATGTTCCTTCTCCAATTTCACAGTAATTTCTTATATTCAGTGCAATTCTACTATCAAGTATATTATACTATTTATAGTTATGGAGAATAAAAGGGGGATTTTTGGATGGGCCTATTATTGATGGTTGGAATCAGCGTCGTCTTCCTCGCAGCGATTTTGACAGCTGGATATAACCGCAAACCTGAGGGTAACGAATAAGAGCCGGGATTCTTACGAATCCGGCTCTTTTTTATTTCAACCCTGCATATCCTTGTTGGCGAAGGGCTTCATATATGATGATGGCTGCTGTGTTGGATACGTTCAATGAACGGACGAGGTTCGATTGCGGCAGGCGGATGCAACGGTCCAAGTTGTTCTCGATGACTTCCATCGGCAAGCCTTTCGTTTCACGACCGAAGACGAAGAAGTAATCCCCCTCTATGTCCGAAACGTCTAAATCGCTCGGATACTGTTCCCCGTACTTCGTAATATAAAAGAACTGTCCGTCCGGATGTTTCTCCCACAGCTCTTCTAACGAGTCATGATAGCGTACATCGACAAATTGCCAATAGTCGAGACCGGCACGCTTTAACATCTTGTCATCCGTCGAGAACCCGAGCGGACGAATCAAATGGAGGACAGAGTTCGTCGCCGCACACGTACGGGATACGTTCCCTGTATTTGCTGGTATTTCTGGTTGAAACATTACGACATGAATCGCCATGATGGATTTCCCTCACTTTTTCATTTCAAATTCTAGAAGGCGTTGTTTCTCGGACAACCCTCCCGCAAAATCGACAAGCTTCCCACTGCTTCCAATGACGCGATGACACGGAAATAGAATCGGCAATGGATTCCGATTGAGCGCCTGACCGACGGCGCGAACGGCTTTTGGCCGGCCGATCTGTTCGGCTATTTGCTTATACGTTCGTGTCTCGCCAGACGGAATGGTCAATAGGGTGTCCCATACGTCCTGTTGAAACGGTGTCCCGTTCATTTCGATATATGCACGATCCGCTTCTTGAAACCCGTTCTGTTCGACTCGCATCATCAATGCTTCTAACCAGTCTGGTACCTCTTCTTTCGATTCAACTGTGGTGAACGCAAGTGAAGTCAACTTTCCTACTTCATTTAATTCATATTCTAACGGTCCCCACTTAGACGACACGATCTTCATGTGCCCACTCCTCTCGATAGATCCGAATCTCTTCATGTACCATCTCAGACGCTTCATTTCGTTCAATCTCTTCAAACATCGAATCGGCATCAGGCCCGAGAATCGCACCGATGGCCCAAACAGCCGTAGCGCGCATATCTTCGCGTTCATCTCGTTTGATGAACTCACGTAAGATGGGAATCGCGGAAGGTTCACGGTAGTGCGCGAGTGCTAAAATCGCATTGCGTTGGATCGGCTTCTTCCCGCGCCATGCGCCCGACAAATGTCCGAACTTTTGTTTGAACTCTCGGTTGCTCAGTGTCAAAAGCGGCTCTAGGAGCGGTTTGACGATTTCTGCTTCCGGTAACAGCTCTTCATGATGGCGCCAGTCTTTTTTGCGATTGTATGGACAGACTTGCTGACACGTGTCGCATCCATATAGGCGACCGCCAAGCTTTGATCGGAACTCTCGTGGCATCAATGTCTTCATCTGTGTGAGATAGGCGATACAACGCTTCGCATCGAGGACACCTGGCTCAACGAGCGCCGTCGTCGGACAGGCCGTCATGCATTTATCGCAATCTCCGCATCCGTCTTCAATCGCTTCATCCGGTGGCAAGTACGCATCTAAAATCATTTCGCCTAAATAAATGTAGGATCCTTTCTCAGGTGAGATGATCGAGCAATTTTTCCCACTAAAGCCAATTCCCGCCCGCTCTGCGACAGCACGGTCGACGAGCTCACCCGTGTCGACCATCGAACGGGTCCGGACGCCTGGCACCAACTCTTCGATATACGTTTGAAGTTTGGCCAACCGATCGCCGACCGCCCGATGGTAATCGAGCCCCCATGAAGCTCGAGCATACAACCCTCGTCTCTCTCCAGAGACACTACGTGGCGCATCCTTTAATTTACTTGGATAGGCTATGGCAATCGCAATGATCGATTGCGCCTCTTCAAGCAGGAGTTCAGGATTTGTCCGTTTCTCTAAATCCGGTTCTTCGAATCCAGAGGCATATCCTTTCTCCTGTTGTTGAATGAGTCGTTGTTTCATGACGATGAACGGATCAGCTGTCGTCACTTTCAACTCATCAATGCCGATGGTTTCCGCATATTCTAGAATCTGTTGTTTTAACGTGTACGGGTCCATTCCGTTCACCTCCTCTATATATTTTCGCATACAAAAAATCTCTCCGCCACTCGGCAGAGAGATATGAAGCGGGTGAAGAGAATCGAACTCTCGTCATCAGCTTGGAAGGCTGAGGTTTTACCATTAAACTACACCCGCATGAAATATTGTTTTCGTTCAAGCGACTATAATTAATATACACCTATACCATTAGACTGTCAACAAGTATTCGTGAGTTTTTCTAAAATGACTAAAGAAAATATTTCAATATATCTTAATCGTTGTTCTGTTGCCCGTACAAATAACGATTCAAGTGGTCTGATCACACGAAATGATCTTCCATGACCTTCTGTCTCGGAATATGTTAACTCTGTTAAACATAAGAGCCATTCATTCTGGGCCACTTCTCGAGCCAGCACTTCGTATAAGCGACTGGATCCTATACATTCGTTGTCAGCAAATCGGGTGAACCGATTCGATTGTTCTGTATATTGAATAACATCCACCTCGTTTCTTCTTGTAAAAACATTCGAGCTAAACGAATCTGTTTCCTTCTCAAGAAAGGATAGAGAACAGAAAAAAGACCCTAACCTTAGTTAGAGTCATACGGATACCGGTGGTCGGAGTCGAACCGACACTCCAGAGGAACACGATTTTGAGTCGTGCGCGTCTACCAATTCCGCCACACCGGCATATTATGTTGGAGGCGCCAGTCGGAATCGAACCGACGATAAAGGAGTTGCAGTCCTCTGCCTTACCACTTGGCTATGGCGCCAAAAAGTCATTGGAGCGGAAGACGGGATTCGAACCCGCGACCCCGACCTTGGCAAGGTCGTATTCTACCACTGAACTACTTCCGCAAAATGGCTGGGCTGGAAGGGATCGAACCTTCGCATGTCGGAATCAAAATCCGATGCCTTACCACTTGGCTACAGCCCAATAATAATGGGGCGACTGAAGGGAATTGAACCCTCGAATGCCGGAATCACAATCCGGTGCGTTAACCACTTCGCCACAATCGCCATGATGAAATTAAAAAACAGGGGCAGCAGGAATCGAACCCGCGCTGACGGTTTTGGAGACCGTAGTTCTACCGCTAAACTATGCCCCTAAGTGGTGGGGGGGGGCGGATTCGAACCGCCGAACCCGAGGGAGCGGATTTACAGTCCGCCGCGTTTAGCCACTTCGCTACCCCCCCACATATGGTGGCTTTGGACGGAATCGAACCGCCGACACAAGGATTTTCAGTCCTTTGCTCTACCAACTGAGCTACAAAGCCATATGTAGTATATTTTTTATAAAAATGGCGGTCTCGACGGGATTCGAACCCGCGATCTTCTGCGTGACAGGCAGACATGTTAACCCCTACACCACGAGACCGGACTTAATTGCGGGGGCCGGATTTGAACCGACGACCTTCGGGTTATGAGCCCGACGAGCTACCAGACTGCTCCACCCCGCGACGATATAAAATTAAATGGTGACCCGTACGGGATTCGAACCCGTGTTACCGCCGTGAAAGGGCGGTGTCTTAACCGCTTGACCAACGGGCCATTACATATTTGAAAAACTGGCGGAGAGCAAGGGATTCGAACCCTTGAGACGGTTTTGCCGCCTACACGAATTCCAATCGTGCTCCTTCGGCCACTCGGACAGCTCTCCAAAAGAGAAAGTGGCTCCGCAAGTAGGATTTGAACCTACGACCTACCGGTTAACAGCCGGTTGCTCTACCACTGAGCTATTGCGGAACGATCTTGCCTGGCAACGTCCTATCCTCACAGGGGGAGATCCCCCAACTACTTTCGGCGCTGAGACGCTTAACTTCCGTGTTCGGCATGGGAAC
>NZ_JACSKY010000008.1 GCF_018617855.1 Exiguobacterium qingdaonense | reverse complement strand
TGGTCCATAACCGTGGCTGGTAAGAGCACGGTCTTCCCAAGAAGCTCCCCCTTCAATTTGCGAAGCAAATAAGTGGTGAGTAGTTCACTGATTCTTAATCATTCGGATGAGGACCACCCTATCCCGGTCTCAACAGAGTCCTACGCTCTCGTACTACAAAACCTTGTCAATGAAACCGATCACTTACAGCCGCATGAAGCACGTATTTATCAGAAGACCATCAAATGAGATGGTCTTCACGCTTTTTTCTTCGTTCCTCTAAATGCGAAAAACATGGCGATGCCAATCCCGAGCCCGGGCCACCAGTTGTCGAGCGTAAGACCGAATACGACAGCGAATACGACAGCGACTGGAATCGATAAGTATCCACGTTGTTTCATCAAATTGTCACCCTTTCTTTATCTTGCCATCCTTATTCCCGCAAAAATGGTTCTTCATGCAAAATAAAAAAGTGCTTTCATGTAAAGGACTTAACCGTAAGGGCACAATGCGGGCGGCCCAGATGGAATTTGACGTATCGGTGAAAGAAATCGCATAAAAAAGGGTTCGACTGAAGCGTCAGTCGAACCCTTTTATTCGGATGTATGGATCGTTGGGCTCATCTGTCGATCGTGGAGCTCGATTGTAAAAGTAGTGCCTTCTCCGTATACCGAATGTGCATGGATTCCCCACCCATGGGCTTCGGCGATTCGTTTACAAATCCGTAAGCCGAGCCCTGTCCCTTTTATGGATTGATGGGCGGAGGACTCTACGCGATAGTATTCATCAAATACATATGGAAGCGCATCTTCTGGTATTCCAATGCCTGTGTCGGAAACGGACAAGGTGATCGTGCCAGCGCGGTTTTCTACTTCTGTATGCACAGTGCCTCCGTCCGGAGAATATTTGATGGCATTCCCGATCAGGTTGTGGAGCATTTGTCTCAGCTTTGTTTCATCTGCTTGAACGATGACATCAGGCGCCGTGTAGGTCACGTTGTGGGAAGGTGACATGGATTGATAACTCTTTGTGATGTCCTCTAATAGAGGGCGAAGAGAGAACGTCGTCACGGTCAGCTGTTCAGCCGAATAGCTCAGCTTCTGATAGTCGAGAAAGTTATCAACGAGCCGGTTGAGCCGTTCCGTTTCTTGCTTCACTTGTTCTAGCATATGATAAGACTTTTTTGAAGTTTCGTGACGCGCCATCAATAATTCTGTGTAACCTTGGATGGCAGTCAATGGTGTTCGAAAATCATGTGACAGTTCAGCGAGGAACGCATTCTTGCGTTCTTCGAACTGAACGATTTCAGTCTGGTCACGCCACATAATGAAGACCCCTCGTGGTGTTCGGGTAAAGTTAAAAATCAATTGTAATGTCCGGTCGTCAAATTGAAGGCGGCGCGATGTCATGCTCGGTGACTCCACGGACGCACATTCAACTAATTCATGGATGAGGTGAGTGATTTGTGTCGAGTCTGCTCCATGACGGACGAAAGATCGCAGTAAGTAGTGGGTCAGTGCCTCCAAAGAGACGAATGTTTGAGTGGTCAGTGTTGGGCATAACTGGCGAAGGTGACCGTTTGAATAGAAACGGTGTTTCGAAAAATCGATATAACAGATCGCATCCTGTCCTTCTTCGACAATGGAAGCGACCGAGAATGACCGGGATGTATGCTTTTGACGGGCTGACCGCGTTTGACGCCCGATGCGTTTGAAGCTTCGAGTTCGGCGCATCCATATACCTCCTCGCTCTCAATGATCTTACAGTTAGTATACGACACCGGAGACATAATCTCCTATACGGGCAATAGTCCTAGCAGAAAATATAACGAAATCGGGACTGTTCCGTACAAAATAAATTAAAGAAACTCTCCGCCCAATGCGGAGAGTTTGAATTACGCAGTAACTTTTACTTGTCCCATCATCCCATTTTCTTCATGTTCAAGGATATGGCAATGATACATGAACGTTCCCGTTTTGGTGAAGGTCAGTTCGATTTTTACCCGTTCATCGGGAGCGACGGCTACCGTATCTTTCCACCCTTTCTCGTGATCGGATGGTGGTTTACCGTCTCGACTAATGACTCGGAATTGAACGCCGTGGATGTGGAAGGGATGTGTCATCCCACCCATCATATCTGGCTTATTTTCAATTTCCCATACCTCGGTGTCTCCACGTTTCGCTTCGATGTCGATACGCTCCGGGTCATATGTCTTTCCGTTGATTGACACCATGTTACCCATTCCAAAGAGGGTGAGTCGGCGGTCTGCTGTCTCATCTGTCGAGCGCTCCACTGTTTCGATCGTCGGAATCTTAATAGACGCCTTGTCGAGTTCACCGACACGAAACGTGGTGAATGTCACCCCGTCCGCTTTTAAGGCGGCGACATCTTCAACTTGTGAAAAATCAATCAGCACCTCGGCCCGTTCACCTGGTGTCAACGTGAGGGTCTTTAAGGGAATCGGACGTTCCAAAGGACCACCGTCTGTCGCAATTTGAGTCATCTCTGCCCCGCTGGATAACGTAAAATTAAAGTCACGCGCATTCGAACCGTTGACAAGTCGCACTCGTAACGTCTCGGTTTGAACATCGAACGTCGTGTTGATGGCTCCATTTGCAAGAATTGTATCTCCCGTTGTTCCGTCGACATTCATATGGGCATCATAATCTAACTCACCGTTAGGCGTGAAGCGTCGATCTTGTACGATGAGCGGGATGTCGTCGACTCCATATGCACTCGGGAGACCATTCTGTGTATCGTCGGTCACATATAGGAGACCGGCGAGCCCTTTATAAACTTGTTCGGCTGTCGATCCCATCGGATGGGGGTGAAACCACAGTGTACTCGGGTCTTGGTCAATGTCGAGTCGAACTTGTGCCCGTTCACCTGATGCGACGGTCTGATGAGGTCCCCCGTCCATGTCGGCAGGGATGACGAGTCCGTGCCAGTGGAACGTTGTTGGTTCATCCAACCGATTGATGGTATCGATTACGACTGTTTTTCCTTTTGGTAACTCGATCATTGGTCCGAGTAAGTCTCCATTATAGCCGAACGTTTCCGATTTCTTGCCGTCTTTGAAAAATTGTGACGTGCCTTTAGTTGCTTCCACCGTATAGTAGACCGTGTCTCCCGTGACACGATCTGGCTGTAAGGCAGTCGGAATCGGAAGCGGATGTGTCGGTTCATCCGATGCTTGAAGCTCTTGCATCGCTCCGTGTCCCATTGGTCCGCCATTACCATCCATTCCATTATCACCCATCATGTGATCATCCATCTGACCCGTTGCCGAATCGTTTCCCATCATATGATCTTGGTCCATATTGTTGTTATGGTTCCATGTCCCGTTGAAAAGGACGATTAGTAAAACGAGGATGCCTCCAATTAAAATCCCCGTCAACAGAAACCATATTCCTTTCGATTTCATGCTATAACACTCCTTCATTGTTCAGTCCTCACTTTGTTGTACCACCTAATTGTGAAAGAAACATGAAAGTCCAAATCTGTTTAGTTGCATACCGCATAGGGGTATAAAATCGGTGGAAAGGAGAGGATGAATGATGGAGCATGCACACGATCGACACCATGGACATCATGAGGGGAGTCACGAGTCTCATCATGGCGGACACGAGCATATGATTGACGATTTCAAACGACGTTTCTTCGTATCGCTCGGGCTGATGATTCCGATTTTATTTTTATCGGACATGATTCAAGAATGGCTGCGGTTTGAACTCGATTTTCCGTTTGAAAAGACAGTCTTATTTGTATTGGCGACGATTGTATATGTATACGGCGGGTGGCCGTTCTTAAAAGGAAGTGTAGAGGAGCTGCGAGATCGTAGCCCAGGCATGATGATGCTCATTGGCTTGGCGATCAGCGTCGCTTACTTTTATAGCGCAACTGTCGTCTTCGGATACGGAAGTGGCCATGACTTCTTTTGGGAACTCGCTTCATTGATTGTGATCATGCTACTCGGTCATTGGATTGAGATGCGCTCTGTCATGGGAGCGTCGAACGCGTTGGAACAACTCGTGCAGCTTCTTCCGAACGAAGCGCATCGCATCAATGGGGAGGAGACGGAGGACGTCCCGATTTCTGAATTGAGGGAAGGAGATCGGATTCTCGTTAAACCGGGGGAACAGGTTCCTGTGGACGGAAAAATCATGAAAGGACGGACAACAATCGATGAGTCGATGTTGACCGGGGAATCGATGCCCGTTGAAAAAACCGATGGGGATGACGTGATCGCAGGATCGATTAACCAAGAAGGGAGCTTGACGATTGAAACGATTGGTACGGGAGAAAGCACGTACTTGTCAAAAGTGATTGAATTGGTGAATGAGGCACAAAAATCGAAGTCGCGGGCTCAAAATCTGGCGAACCGGGCGGCGAAATATTTGTTCTATATCGCAATTGCCGCTGGGGTCATCACGTTCACGGTTTGGTTCATGCTCGGATATTCGGTCGGAACGGCGGTTGAACGGATGGTGACGGTCATGGTCATCTCGTGTCCACACGCACTCGGGCTAGCGACACCCCTCGTCGTCGCTGTCTCGACAGCGTTATCGGCGAAACAAGGTCTTCTCATCCGCAATCGGACTCAATTTGAAGAGGCGCGTCGACTCAATGCCGTCATTTTCGATAAGACCGGTACGCTGACGGAAGGGAATTTCGGAGTCACGGACATACAGGCGAGCTCGCCTTATACGGAGGAAGACGTGTTGCAACTCGCAGGAGCAGTTGAGCGTGAGTCGCAACATCCTCTCGCGCAAGGGATTTTAAGAGAAGCCGAGAGACGGGAGTTGAAACTGGCGGCTGTCGACGACTTCGGTTCGATGACAGGTGTCGGATTGGAAGGGACGGTTGATGGTGCGCATGTTCAAGTCGTCAGTCCGCGACATATCCGCGATCAACACATTCAAATTAATGAGGAGGCGTTTGCACGACTTTCGGGAGAAGGAAAGACCGTCGTCTTTGTTTTGAAGGACAGAGAATGGGTCGGGATGATTGCGATGGCCGATCTGGTAAGGGAAGAGGCGAAGGAGACTGTCGAGGCACTTCATGAAAAAGGCATCCGGTCCATCATGTTGACGGGTGACAACGAGAAGGTCGCACATTGGGTGGCTCGTCAGCTCGGCATCGATGACGTGTATGCCGAAGTATTACCGGACGACAAGGCGAACCAAGTAAAAGACGTCCAAAAAGACGGCAGTAAAGTAGCGATGGTCGGGGATGGAATCAATGACGCTCCGGCGCTGGCACAAGCGGATGTCGGTATCGCAATCGGTAGCGGAACGGACGTTGCTGTTGAGACAGCTGACATCGTTCTTGTCCGTAGCAATCCGAAAGATGTGCTATCGATTTTAGATCTTTCACAGAACACATATCGGAAGATGATTCAAAACTTATGGTGGGCCGCAGGGTATAATATTGTCGCCATTCCGCTTGCAGCAGGGGTGCTCGCCCCGATTGGCATCATCCTGTCCCCGGCCGTGGGTGCCGTCTTGATGAGCTTAAGCACGGTTATTGTCGCCATCAACGCCCGACTTCTGAAGATTTAACAATTATTTCATCTTTGGCACGTATGCTAGATGGGATGCTAGAGATGGAGGGATCAAGATGAAGCGAATGTTGATACTATCACTCTTCCTGACTCCACTGCTTTTAACGGCTTGTGGAACGGAAGAGGCACCGCCGGACACGAGTCAATCCGAGAACGTGACGACAACTACAAAAGACGAGTGGCAACGTGTGGGATCCGATGAAACGGTTTCTCATATTCACGGGGCTGGATTTTGGCAAGACGATAACCGTCCGGTCATTGCAACGCACGCCGGATTGATGGAATATCGTGAAGACGGCTGGTATACACTTCCGACGAATCGTCATGACTATATGGGATTCGAACTCGTTGAGGATGGGTTTTATGCAAGTGGTCATCCCGACCGCCGTACCGACTTCAAAAATCCACTCGGTGTGTTGCACGGGAAAGACCATGGCATGACATTAGACATACGGGCACTTGAGGGAGAGGCAGACTTCCACTATATGAGTGCAGGCTATGCGACGGAAATGTTGTACGTTTACCTTGAAGAAGCGACATTAGAGCTAAAACCGGGATTTTATCGTTCCGACGATGGCGGAAGAACGTTCGAGTCGATGCGAGGATCTGGGGTAGAGGGTGAGCAGGTGGCAGGGATTATTGCCGACGCGACAGAAGCGGCGCGCGTCTTCTTGTATGGGCCGTCTGGGATCCTCGTTTCGAACGATGTGGGAGATTCATTTAAGCCACTTATCGAATCAGAACAGGTGATCACGGTCGGGGCGGATGAGGGACGGTTGGCCTACGTACGACAGACCGGTGATTCTTTTGAAGGAGTTCGATTCAATCTAGACGATGCCTCCTCAGAGACGTTCAATCTTCCAGAGCTTCAAGCGAATGCAGTTCCAATCGAATTGGCGATCAAAGAGGAGCGCATGCTGCTCGTCACATCTGACAATAGCGTATATGAGTTCATAGACGAGGAGTGGCAGACACAACTTGATGCAGGTGAACTCGAATGACGAAAGACGCCTTTCCATTACTGGAGAGGCGTCTTTTTGCCGAGTGGTAGGGTGACGGTGAACGAGGTACCTGTTGTGTCCGAAGATACCGTCAACGTCCCGCCATGCCGTGTGACGATTTGCTTGGCGATGGCGAGTCCGAGTCCGCTCCCGCCAGTCTGTCGAGAGCGTGATTTTTCCACGCGATACAGACGGTCAAAAATATGCGGTAAATCTTCTTCGGGAATACCTTTCCCGTCGTCTTTAATGGTCAGAATCAGGTGAGTGTCCGTGACGTTTGAGCGCAGGGAGACGTGAGAGGCCTCACTATGTTCAATCGCATTATGGGCGATAGAGCGGAAGACTTGGAGCATCCGGTGCCGATCCAATGTGAGGGCGGTGTCTTGTTGTCTCGCGTTCGAGGAAGCATCGAACCGAATCATCGTCATTCGGAACATCGTATCGAGCATTCGACGTAAGTCCGCACAAAACGTCGTGACAGTCACTTCTTCTCGATGCAACAAGAATGTGTTTTCGTCGAGCTGTGCCAGTTGAAACGCATTTTCGACGAGTTCTGTGAGCGACCGACTCTCATCTAAGATTGTCTGAATTGATTGCTTTCGTAGTGGCTCAGGAGTGGTTTCTTTCGAAGCAATCTCGGCATATCCTCTTAAATAAGTAAGAGGGGTTTTGATTTCATGTGAGAGATCGGACAAAAATTGATGTCGTTCGCTACGTAAACGTGACAACTCCACGGACATGGTCTCGATCGAACGGGCCAACTCACCGATTTCGTCAACGCGATTCGTTGGTAGCTGTAAGTTTTCGGGGGTTGTCAGTACGTTCTCAGTCGCTTGTTTCAGTGACTGAATTGGTTTCGAAATGAGGCGGCTCAGTAGGATGAAGGTCAACACGGTCGTCACCAGTGCAATGGCCGTGATATAAAGAAATCGTAACTGAAGGCGATGACTGATTCCATGAATGATTTCAGTCGGTAAAAACATGTAGACGTATCCAAACCGTGTATCGAGGTCATCCGTGATCGGCGTACGAACGCTCAAATACGCCTCGTTTTCCCAGTCGTCTTCTAGAACAGTCGTGTCATCGAAGGGGCCCGTACGTGGTTTCGTTTCGACGGTATCGACTAGTACTTGTGGAAAAGAACGGGAAGTTTGAAGAAGATCATGTGCTGGGTCGGTGATGGCAACTTTTGTGTCCGTCTCACTTTCCATGGTAGCCACATGACCGATTGTCTCTTCGGAAAAATTCATTGCTAATACGCTCGCATGACTCTCGGCCCGTGATTCTAATCGATGGACTTCTTCTGTCACACGTTCCCCAAGTAGTGTGTGGTAAAGGAGCAAGAATAAGACTCCTTCAATCAACAACGTAGACAATAAGAAGACGAGGCTGATTCGGAACGGCAAGCTGTTACGACTGCGTCTCATCCGGAACGCTCCTCGGTCCATCGATACCCACGTCCCCATACCGTCTTTAAATAATCATCGATTGGAAAGCCTGCATCTCCTAACTTTTCTCGAATCATACGTATGTGTGCATCGACTGTACGGGGGTCCGATTCGGCGGAGTACGGCCAGACGAGGTCATACAAATCTAAACGATTGAACAAACGATTCGGGTGCTGAAGAAATAGCTTCAAGACGGCTGTTGCTTTCGGTGTCAGAATGATTTCCTGTTCTTCATATAAAATGCGCCCGCTCTCTTCATCGTAACGGAGTGGACCGTATTGTAGGTTGACGACCCGACTTCTTCGCAAGACGGCTCGAATTCGAGCGAGCAACACATTTCCATCAAATGGCTTCGTGACGTAGTCATCCGCTCCGGCATCTAGTCCTTGAATGGTCGTCTCGTTGTCTGAACGTGCCGTCAACAAGACGACGGGTAATGCCGGATCCATCGTTTTCAACTGACGACAAAGTGAGATTCCATCTACTTCCGGCATCATAATATCTAAAAGGATGAGGTCCGGTCGCTCTTCAATCTGATCGAGTGCGGAGCGGGCATCATTTGCCTCGATGCAAGCGTACCCATCGCTTTCAAGAAACAGACGAATCAAATGTCTCATTTTCTCTTCATCGTCTACAATGAGGATCTTCATCTAATATCCCTCCTTCCTTCATTATCGTTCCGCACGCTTCATATGATTTCCTTCCATGGCGAAAAGAGTTTGTAGTTGTTCGTAAGCGCGTGCAACGTCGCGACAGTAAATGACGGGTACTCTCGCATCAATCGGTCGATCTGTGACGATGGCCACTGCGCCATTTCGGATGGCGGCCCTCACTAAATCGACGCCACGTTCATTGATCGGGCGCTTGCAAATATATAAAAACATTTTTTTAATTTTTTCTGGTGTCGTTCCAATCCCGCGAATTGTCATCTCTTCCGAGTGATCAAGATAGGACCAAGACAGAACAGAATCCAGTGTTGTCAGTACGTCCTGCAATGTCAGCTCGTGCATCATCGTTCTCCTTCCTTGCATGGTCTCAATTTCACTAGTGTACCCGACGTTTGTGAAAAAGAAGTGAAAAGTGTTAAGAGTACGACGGGATGGAGAAATAGGCGGGTTTGAGTATAGAAAAAGTAGGTTAAAGCTTTTCTATACGCACAACAAGAAAGGATGAACAAGATGAAACAATACGGTAAATTCGGAATCATGATTGCGGTCTCGACATTTCTAATGTATTGGCTCATGTATTTGAACGTGTTTCAGTTCAATCATATCTTCTTTAGTCAGACGAGGTTGTACATGGCACTCATCATGGGATCGGTCATGGCGTTCGTCATGCTACTCTTCATGTGGGGAATGTATAAAAACAAAACAGTTAACTTTATTATTTTAGGAGTCAGTGCCCTCGTTTTCAGCGCTTCACTCTGGCTCGTTAGGAGCCAGACGACCGTCGATGATGTCAGTTGGATGAAAGCGATGATCCCTCACCACTCCATTGCCATTTTGACAAGTGAACGTGCTGAAATTGAAGACCCACGCGTGAAAGAATTGTCTGAAGAAATTATAAAAGCACAGCGCCGTGAAATCGAAGAGATGAAGCAATTGATTAAAGATTTAGAGGATGAAGAAGAGAGCGCAGAGGAGAATGGTGAGTAACAGACATACACAGTCGAATGCGGCTGTGTATTTTTTGTACGCCTAAAAGGAAAAATAAAGAAAGTAAGTTAGATTTTGTTTTCCTTTATTTGAAATATAAATGACATATTTGTTGGTTCATTTCGATGATAAGATTATTTTAGTTATATTATATATAAAATAAAAATTTAAATACATAATTGAGAGGATTTACCATTATATGAAACGAAAGATAATCGCCCTCTTTTGCTCTGTCCTTTTCACAATCGGAATCTTCACTCCAACAGGTACTTCAGTCGAAGCTGCCACGACGTATAATGTCAAAGTCACGACCAACAGTTTAAACGTCCGTTCGGGTCCGGGCACGACGTATAAGATTGTCGGTAGCGCGAAGTTGGGACAGTCGTTCAAATATCTCGGCGTGAGCGGAGGATGGACGAAAATCACTTTCAACGGGAATTCCCGCTATGTATCCAGTACGTATGTGAAGAAGTACAGTGTGTCGACGGTCTCGACTACATCGACTGCGAAAATGATCATCCCGACAAAAGGGACGTTGACGCAAAAGTATGGCCCGGCGAGCGGGCAATACGGTTACACATTCCATAACGGCATCGATTTAGGTGCACCGAGAGGGACCCCTGTCGTAGCAGCTGCATCTGGACAGGTGACCGTTGCGCGAAACTATGGGGCTTATGGGAACTATATCATGATGACTCACCAGTTGAACGGACAAACATATATCACGGTGTACGCCCACCTCGACCGCATCAATGTCGTCAAAGGGCAGACGCTAGCAAAAGGAGCGACGATTGGAACGGTCGGCAATACCGGAAACTCGTTCGGAAATCACCTCCACTTCGAAGTACATCGGAACAGCTATGTGTATAGCAGTTCATCTCCTGCCAACAGTATCAATCCGTATACGATGTTTTAACCGAAAAGCACGCGCTCACCATAATTGGGGCGCGTGCTTTTCGGTTAATGGATTGTCGTTCGTTTATTTCGTTCGATTTGGTTGGCAACGACGAGGCTTACGCCAAGGACGACACCGAACACCAATCCGAATAGGTTGTTAAAGAGTAACATGAGAATGATCCCGAAGACGAGACCGATACTCATGAGGCCAATCCGATCAAACATATTGAATCCCCTTTTCTGTAGTTGTGCACCTCAATGATTACCCGATTTTCAAAGAAAGAACACCGACGAAATGGACCGATTGATTCATTATACGTTTTGTGAAGAGGAAGGTTTCGTTTTATAGAAACTATAAAGGACACTGATTAAAATGACGAGAACGATCGTCCCGAGCGACATCCAAATCGGCATCTTGTACACATCGCCTAAAATCATCTTCGCCCCGATAAAGACGAGCATGAAGCTGAGACCATGTTTTAAATAGTAGAAGCGGTCAATCAAGTTGGCGAGGACGAAGTAGAGGCTACGAAGTCCGAGAATCGCCATGATATTCGCATAGAAGATAATATATGGGTCACGCGAATAGGCGAAACTCGCGGCGACCGAATCGACGGCGAACACGATGTCCGATAACTCGATAAAGATGAGCGCGATGAAAAGCGGTGTGAAGAACAACTTCCTATTGATGCGTTTCGTGAACTTCCCAGACGAGATGTCTTGTGTGATCGGAAGGCGTCGCTCGAGCCAACGAATCGTCTTGTTCTCTTCGAGTGACTCCTCTTTCCCGATATTTTTGTACATCATCCATCCCGTATAGACAAGGAACGCCCCGAACACGTAATAGACCCAACCGAAGTTCTCTAAAAGGGATACACCAGCGACGATGAAGACGGCGCGGAAGAAAATCGCACCAAGAATTCCCCAGAACAGTACCTTATGTTGATACTTGAGTGGGATGGCAAAATAAGCGAAAACGAGTGAGAAGACGAAGACGTTATCGATCGCGAGTGCTTTCTCGATGAAATAGACGCTCGCATATTCCGTCGCGGCCGTACTACCTTGTGTGTAAAACAACCATCCTCCAAAAACAAAAGCAATTCCAATCCAGACGAACGTCCATGTCCATGCCTCGCGGAGCGAGACTTCGTGTGCCTTCCGGTGAAACACCCCGAGGTCAAGCGCGAGCATAAAGATGACGATAAGCAAAAACCCGATGAGTAGGGTCAACAACAATTCCTCCTTTTAAGTTCATATGAACTTCTATGTATTGACTTTAAGTTCACACGAACTTAAAGTCAATACTTTTTTGAAGACTGGATGATGTTTTTAAATAGATGAAGAAGGTCTTTCATGTGAGTGACAGATGAATCGATGATTTTAAGGTCAAACCCACTTGAAATTTAGAATAGCTAGATGAATAAAATGATTTTAAACGAATTCGTGGATCAGCTATTTTGAAGAGAGGCTCACATTTCATTTAATTAAAGAAGAAACATGGATTTAAAAAACTTATGAAAAATCATAATCAAGGTAAAAAAATCATTCGGATTAATCTGATAATTCGAGATGGAGAAAAAATTTATAAAAAGTTATTTACAGTCATTTTCAATCGGCGTAATATCCATCTCATCAACTTCATACGTATTGTTGAAATCTTTTCGCCGAGTTCCGGAGACGGAAGCGGGGGACCCACCGTCCATTTTGGACTGGGGTGAATCCTCAAGTGAGGTAGGGCCAACCTAGGCAGGCCCGAATCCGACAGCTAACCTCGTAGGCGTTATTAGGGGGATCCGACTCATTCAGTGATATGCCACTGGAGCCGTTTCTTGCTCCTGTGGTTTTTTGTTTATTTAAAATGTCAAATTAAGTCAATAAAATTAAAAAAGAGGGTTTGCTATGACTGATTTATTCGCAATTGTTTTACTCATCGGTTTAGTGACATCGATGAACATGATGATACGTTCGATTGATCGGATGTATTGGAATGAACAGGGGTGAGAACATGAATATTGCGATATTGGCAATTGGGATTGGGTATCTCGCTTACTTAACTGTTGCTTTACTAAAACCAGAAAAATTTTAACGACAGAGGAGAATGACGAAAGATGTGGGTTACATTCATCATCACATTGAGTCTGCTCATCGCGATCACGATGACAGCCAGTGCTATTTTAGGGGGCTATGTCGGACGCCGGTTTGTACCGATTCAAGAGCGACCAAACTATGTAGGGAAAGCGCTCGAGACGAGAATCACACGTCGCCTTCGAATAAATGAGCGCGAGAAGCAATCGTGGTTTGGTTATGCAAAAGATTTTTTGACACTCAATTTACTATTTTTATTGATTGGATACGTGTTGCTTCGCTTCCAAGGCGTGTTGCCGTTCAATCCGAACGGAGCCGTTAATTTAGATTGGCATCTCGCCTTCCATACGGCCATTAGTTTTATGACGAATACAGATCAACAGCACTACTCGGGGGAGGCGCTCTCTCATTTATCGCAGATGTTCGTCCTATCGACGCTCATGTTCGTTGCGCCAACGATGGCATTTACAATGGCACTGGCATTCATTCGAGGGGTTCTTGGAAAGCCGCTCGGTCAGTTCTATTTCGACTTCGTGCGCATCATTGTGTATGTGCTCATACCAATTAGCATGTTTTTCGGAATATTGTTGATTGCATTCGGGGTTCCACAGACACTTAGTCCGAATGCTGTCGTCACAACACTCGAAGGCGCAAGTCAAACGATTCAGCGCGGACCGATTGCATCATTTGAAGTTATCAAACAACTCGGGAATAACGGTGGCGGTTATTATGCGGTCAATGGAGCACATCCGTTTGAAAATCCGACTGAATGGACGAACTACATCCATCTCTTCTTGATGCTATTATTGCCGATGTCGCTTCCGTTCATTTACGGATCGATGGCAAAAAAACGCAAACAGGGGTTCATATATTTTAGTGTCATGCTCTTCTTGTTTTTGATTGGGGCGATTGCCATGTACGCCGTATTATATTCAAATCCATCCTTGCACGGACAAGAGATGCGTTTTGGTGCAATCGGCACAGCCCTTTACAGCGCGATTACGACGGCAGCTGAAACGGGTGCAGTCAATGCGATGCATGACTCACTTCCATCGTTAGGTGGCATCATCTTGATGGGCAATATGATGTTGAACGTCGTCTTTGGTGGAGTCGGTGCCGGTTTCATGAACTTGATGATGTATGTGATCATCACCATTTTTGTCGCAACCCTCTTGATTGGACAGACACCGACAGTGCTTGGTAAGAAAATCGAAGGACGTGAGATGAAACTTGTCGCATTGACACTGCTCGTCTCTCCTCTCCTCATTTTAGGATTCACCTTCTTGGCGCTTGTGTTACCGGCTGGACAGGAAGCCATCACGAACGCGGGACCACATGGGATTTCCCAAATCTTGTATGAGTATACATCCGCTGTCGCCAACAACGGATCTGGATTTGAAGGATTGTTGGATGCGACGCCGTTTTGGAATATCACGGCAGGGTTTGCCATGTTCTTCGGTCGATACATTCCACTTTTATTGATGGTGGCGATGGCGGGTAGTCTTCAAATGAAACCATACGTGACGGAAGAAGGTGCACTTCGAACGGACACGCCGCTGTTTGCGTCACTCCTTTTCGGTGTGATATTGATTGTCGGTGCCTTGACGTTCCTACCTGTATTGTTGCTAGGACCATTCGCTGAATGGCTCATGATACGTTGAACATAGGAGAGAATAGAAGATGAATGAACTAGAAAAACAGACACGCGGCTTTGACGCGAGCTTGATTGTTCCTGCCATGTGGGACGGTGTGAAAAAATTAGATCCACGGACGATGGTGAAACAACCGGTCATGTTTCTCGTATGGGGCGGGTTCTTATTATCGCTCGTGTATACCATCATGTCAGAGGAAATGCGAGGCTTTCATTTGGCAGTGACGCTCATCTTGCTCGTCACATTATGGTTCGCCAATTTCGCCGAAGCGATTGCGGAAGGTCGGGGGAAGGCGCAGGCCGCAACGCTTCGTGCATCGAAAAATGATGTAATGGCACGTCGGATTGTAAAAAACGGGATAGAGGAAGTCGCTTCGTCGCTCCTCCGAAAAGGAGATATCGTCGAAGTGCGCGCCGGAGACTACGTGCCGGGAGACGGCGAAATGATCGCTGGGCTCGCTTCGATTGACGAATCGGCGATTACAGGAGAATCCGCACCGGTCATCAAAGAATCTGGTGGTGATTTTTCATCAGTCATCGGAGGAACACTTGTCGTCAGTGACCGGATCGAAGTCAAAATCACGAGTGACCCAGGGGAGTCGTTCCTTGACCAGATGATCGCCCTTGTCGAGGGCTCAAAGCGTCAAAAAACACCAAACGAGATAGCGTTATCGCTCCTCCTCGTTTCACTCAGTATGATTTTCTTGCTCGTCGTCTTGACATTACCTGCGCTCACGAGTTATCTAGGATTTCAATTGTCACCACCAATCTTGATTGCGCTACTCGTCTGTCTTATCCCAACGACAATCGGAGGGCTCTTATCCGCGATTGGAATTGCCGGGATGGACCGCGTCACACGATTCAATGTCATTGCGATGAGTGGAAAGGCCGTCGAGGCAGCTGGGGATATTCGGACCATCATTTTAGATAAGACGGGGACCATCACGTTCGGAAATCGGATGGCGTTTGAAGTCGTCCCAGTAGAAGGTGTCACAGCTTCACAAGCGCTTGGAGTCGCCGTTTTGACATCACTTGAAGACGAGACGCCAGAAGGTCGGTCTGTGTTGACGCTTGCGAAAGAACGCTGGGGAGAGTTAGATGAGTCACCGAAACAAGGTGCGGTCATCATCCCATTTAAAGCGGAGACGCGCATGTCGGGACTTGACTTGGCAGACGGTCGATGCGTCCGAAAAGGTGCAGCATCATCCATCATTGAGTGGGTCGTTGCTCAAGGTGGGAGCGTCCCGAACGATTTACAGGATTGCGTCGATGTGATCTCGAAAGAGGGGGGCACACCGCTCGTCATCTGTGAAGATGCGCGAATTGTCGGTGTGATTCACTTGAAAGATACGGTGAAGCCAGGCATGCGTGAACGGTTCGACCGACTTCGCCAAATGGGGATCAAGACCATCATGTGTACGGGAGATAATCCGTTGACGGCGGCGACGATTGCCCGTGAAGCCGGTGTCGATGAGTTTGTAGCCGAATGTAAACCAGAAGATAAGATTCGCGTCATTAAAGCAGAGCAACAAGCAGGTCATCTTGTCGCGATGACGGGAGACGGGACGAATGATGCCCCGGCACTTGCGCAGGCAGATGTCGGTCTCGCTATGAACTCCGGGACGCAGGCCGCGAAAGAAGCGGCAAACATGATTGATTTGGATTCAAATCCGACGAAAATCATTGAAGTGGTTGAAATCGGTAAGCAATTACTGATGACACGAGGTGCCTTGACGACGTTCTCGATTGCGAACGATGTGGCCAAATACTTCGCCATTTTGCCAGCGATGTTCGTCGCCTTTATTCCAGAGATGGATTGGTTGAACGTGATGCGTCTAGGTTCACCAGAGTCAGCGATTTTGGCCGCCCTCCTCTTTAACGCCTTGATCATCCCACTGCTCATTCCGATTGCGATGAAAGGCGTTCGTTATGATCCGGTCGGTCCGGAGAAGTTATTACGTAGAAATATACTCGTTTACGGTGTCGGCGGTGTGATTGTTCCATTCTTAGGAATCAAAGCACTCGATGTCGTCTTAAACTTATTCATGTGAGGTGGACCGAATGTCTTCTATAAAACAAGTAGGTATCGTCGTCAGCTTGACGATGGTCTTATGCGGTGTGGCTTATCCACTCGCTTTAACAGTAGTAGGTCAGGCACTATTTCCGAGTCAGGCTGAAGGTAGTTTGATTGAACGAGATGGTGAACAGATTGGATCAAAGTGGATCGCACAACCTTTCGTTTCTGAAGGCTACTTCCACGGCCGACCAACAGCAGTCGATCAACTCACTGGTCAATCGGGCGGCGATAACATGGCAGAAAGCAATCCAAACCGTCCGAAACACGACCCTGAACTTCCGGGAGCGATTGAGACATCGGGATCAGGACTGGATCCGCATATCTCGATGGAACATGCGATGTCACAAGTCGATCGTATCAGCGACGCACGTTCGATGGCGACGGCTGAAGTCGAAGCTGTCATTCAAAATACGGCGGACGGTGAACCGTACGTCAACGTCCTCATGATGAACCTCGCGTTGGATGAGATGGACTGATGAAAGAAAAACTTCGTCTCTACATCGGGGCCGCACCAGGTGTCGGCAAAACGTATAAAATGTTAGCGGATGCATGGGCACGTCAACAAGAAGGTGTCACGGTCATGATTGGATTGATTGAGACGCATGGACGGAAAGAAACAGAGAAGATGATTGGCGATTTGCCGGTCATCCCTCTTCTTTCCATCTCCTATAAAGGACATGAACTGAAGGAGTTAGATGTCGAGACGATTTTGACGATTCACCCTGCCATTGTCCTCGTCGATGAGCTGGCCCATACGAATGCTCCAGGCTCTGTACGTGCGAAGCGATATCAAGATGTACAGGTCTTATTAGAAAATGGGATCGATGTGTATGCGGCCGTAAACATTCAGCATTTTGAAAGTTTACTGTTGACGGTTAAAGGTATTACAGGTGTCGAGGTAAGAGAACGGATTCCAGATCTTTTCCTCAATCAAGCAGACGAAATTTTACTCGTCGATGTGACACCACAAACGCTTCAAGAACGCATGAAACAAGGGAAGATTTATCGACCGGAAAAAATCGAACAAAGTTTATCGTCATTCTTTACGCTGACCAATTTATCGAGCCTTCGTGAGATTGCGCTTCGGCAAGTAGCGGATGAAGTCGATGACCAAGTGTATCGGACCCGAAAAAACGTAGTCTCTGATCCGACGCTTCTCCAAGAACGAATCATGGTCTGCATTCAGCTCAATGACAATGCGAGATACTTAATTTATCGAGGATTTCGCATGGCAAGTCGACTCAAAGCGAAACTCTTTATCTTGTCTGTACTCCATAATGATGAAAGAAAATTAAATCCCAAACAAACTGCTATTTTAAAAGAAGTCCGGGAGCAAGGGGCATCATTTCAGGCAGAAGTGATTGTGATAAACGTACCGAGGAAAGACCTCACAAAGAGTTTAACGATCACGGCGCGGGAGAAACGGGTCACCCAGTTAATTCTCGGACAATCGGCACGGACACGCTGGCAAGAAGTTATGCGTGGATCGATTGTGAACGTCATCATGCGGGAATTGAAGCAGGTTGATATCCATATCGTCTCGGATCAAACGTGATAGGTGTGACGGATCGTGTGAACGGGAAGAGTGAATCATGTGAGCAAAGGAGGGATTCCATGAAGTATTTAGTCACCGGGGCGACCGGTAAACTAGGATCGAAAATCGTAGAAGAGTTACTCAAGTCGATTGATGCGAATGACCTCGCTGTCAGTGTACGCAATCCGGAGAAAGCATCGTCACTCAAAGAACGTGGCGTTGACGTGCGACACGGAGATTTCGATCAACCCGACACACTTGATGAAGCGTTCAAAGGCGTCGAACGGCTGTTGATCATCTCGGCAGATGGAGACAATGATGAGCGGATTCGCCAACACACGAACGCGGTCGAGGCGGCAAAACGGGCAGGTGTTTCATTCATCGCCTACACGAGCCTCGCCGATGCGACAGACAGTGAAAACTTGATGGCACCTCCGCATGTCGCCACCGAGGAAGCGATCGTGGAATCAGGGATACCGTACGCGTTTTTACGTAACAACTGGTACTTAGAGAACGAATTATCGAGCATTCAAGCCGTACTCGACGGGGCCCCATGGATTACGGCGGCCCGGGACGGGAAAGTCGGTTGGGCGCCGCAACAAGATTATGCGGAAGCGGCGGCGAACGTCCTGTTAAAAGAAGAACAAGAAAGTGCGGTGTACGAATTGTCTGGACCACTCCATACCCAACAGGACTTGGTCGATGCGCTCAGTGAAGTGTTAGGGCGGGACGTCATGATGCAGGAGCTGAACCTCGAGGCGTATGAAGAAACGATGCGTGGTGCGGGGATGCCCGATGACGTTGTCGCGCTTCTCACCGGCATTCAAAAGAGCATTCGTCAAGGTACGCTTGAAATTCATGAGAGCGACTTTGAGCCGGTGCTCGGGCGTCCGGTCACACCGCTCACTGAAGGGATTCGTCAATTGCTTGATCAATAGGAAAGATACCCCTGACTGTTTAGTCGGGGGTATCTTGTTTAGGTACGCTTTGAATGGTCGTCAAGTTGAGTCGTCACATCTTCGAGCGAGTTTGCCGTCACAGCGAGTCGATCCGACATCGAACTGAGCTCTTTTTGAATGGCGACTTGTTCTTCCGTTGCGGCGGCAACATAGTGAATCTGTTGCTGAAGTTCGCTTGCCGCATGTTTCGTCGATTCGAGACGTGTCTCGAGCGTTTCCATTTGTGTCGTGACCCGTTGGCGTGTCTCTTGAATCGAAGCGATTTGTGCGTCGATTTCAGAAACATCGTCCGTAAGGCGTCCAAAGACGGCGGTGACATCATGTGTGACCGTTTGACAGTTCTCTGTTGCTTGTTTGAAAAGATGGGCAGACTTTGACACGACAGTCGTGTCTTCCATCAATCCACTAAGAACACGGGTCATCTCGGATGCGTACTCACGTGACTGGGCCGCGAGCTTCCCGACTTCAGAGGCGACGACGGCGAATCCACGACCAGCCTCTCCGGCACGCGCTGCCTCGATTGAAGCGTTCAACGCAAGCATATTTGTCTGTTCACTGATTGAGCCGACTTGCTGTAAGATACTTTGAATTTCAGTTGAACGATTGGACATCGTCGCGACGATACGGTCGAGTTGTTCCGATTCGGTAATGATCTCTTGTACTTTCATCTCCATGAGTCGCATATCTTCATTACCAGAGAGGGCATCTTTGGCAATCCGAGAAGAGGCCGAGGCCGTCTGTGCCATTCGCTCTTGAATGAGCGCCGTGAGCGAACGGATCGATTGGATTTCGTCCGCCCCCTGAATCATGGAGCTTTGCTGTGATGAGGCATGTGCGACAATCGGGTCGACCGTGACAGCGATTTGCTTACCTGATTCGAGAGATTGGGTCGCTGCGGATTCGAGTTCTTCTGCGTGATTATTCAACGATTGGACGAGTGAACTGACATCTTGAATCGCCTTTCGTACCAACTCGTTTGTCTCTCGTTCTTGCGTTTCGACACGTTCCGTTTCCTTGTTGCGGAAATAGATTTGAGCAACGAGTACCATGCTGAGTAAAATTAAGTACACGGCATGGACGAGCAATAAGCTGAAGGGATAATCGCTCGTTCCACAAATCATTTCAGGAAATAAGAAATACCCTGCTAAATGTTGGACGGCAAAGATACCAGCGCTATATAAAATCAAGTCGATGCGACGCATGAACGATAATATTGCGAGTACGATGAAGATAGAGAAGTGATACTCAACGAGTCCTTGTCCGCCCGCGACTGTCGAAATGCTAGAGAACGTGAGCGTGAGCATCATCCAATAAGAGAAAGTTGAGCTTTCTCGCTTCATCGTGACGAGCATCATTCCGAAGAGAAGAAGCGGGAGGACGAACAGAACCCATGTCGTAGCTGAATACACATAGCCATCCGCACCGTTTCGTAAAATCGTATACGTGTAAGCAAAATCCGTAAATCGGTGAAGCAAATGAACGATGACCGATGTCATCACAATCAACAACGTCGTCAACAACATCAACTGATTTCTTTTGGTGAAACTCATTCTTTATTCCTCGCATTCTTATGTTTATTTGGTGGGGCTCTATTCATATCGGACAAATGTCACAGATGTTTATGAACATTGCGCATCCATAACAAAAAAAGAGCACGAGGCTCTTATTGTGAGTACTTAATTTAACCCAAGCCATTTCTTGACGGGCTCACGGAAGATGTATGTGACGACAATCAACCCGGCGAAGACGAGCGCGGCGATGACGATTGTCGTGACGCTACCCGAAGCGAGGCTCGCTCCGAGAAAGCTGTAGGCGAGTGTCCCGGGAATCATGCCGAAAACGGTCGCAAGAACAAAGGCGCGGAAACGAACGCGAGAGATTCCACCTGCGTAGCTCAGTAAGTCAAAACTGACGATCGGGATGAGACGTAGGATGAAAACGTATAAAAATCCACGGCGTTCCATTTGTGCGAACAGCTTCTCTGACCATGGGTAGCGATCGACATTCACAACGGAACGTCCGAAGAAACGTCCCATAACATAACCGGTCGTCGCAGCCGCTGTCGCCCCGATGATGATGTAGAGGACCCCTGGCCACACCCCGAATGCGAGACCCGCTCCGAGAGAGAGGACGGAAGTCGGTAAAAAAGCGACGGGCCCGATGGCGTAGAGTAGGATAAACACGAGTGGGCCCCACCAGCCGAACGAGAGAATCAAATCTCGGATATCGGACGGACGCAACTCGTAATGAAAATGGGTAATGTAGAACAACGTACCGAACACCAGTAAAAACAAAGTGATTTTAAGCCAACGTGGCATGAGGCGTCCCTCCTTTTCTTCTAGCATAGCGCACATCGAATAGAAGTTTAGGATAGGATGTGCTAAAAATCGAAAGGTTAGCCCCGATTTCCTTCGTAGCGCTGAATCCACTCATCGACAGTCATCTTTTCGACGAGTTCTCCGACCAAGTCAAATGGGATTCGCTTTACGTTATTGAAACGAATGCAGCTTTTTCCCATATCGAGTTTTGTCGTCACGCGTTTTGCATACTCCTGTTCGAACCAGGCGAGCAATTCAGGGTCAGAGTAAATCCCCATGTGATAAAGTCCGACATGTCGTTTTTGAGCAATCACACTGATGAATGGTAATGGGGTGTGGGGTGTGACATGATACCCAGACGGATATGTGTCGAGCGGAACGACGTAATGAATCCCATGTCCATCGGTCGTCTTTTCAAACCCGGCAGGTAAATGTTCATCGATGACCTCAATCAGATGGATGAAAGAGTCGAGTCGTGCCTCGTCTACTAATGTCGTTACGTCCATCACAGTTCACTCCCTCTTAAGATTTTCTCCATTTTCTTTCCCTTCGCCAACTCATCAATGAGCTTGTCCAAGTAGCGGATTTCACGCATGAGCGGTTCTTCCACGTTCTCGACACGCACGCCGCAGACGACTCCTTTGATGAGGGTGCGGTCTTCATTCAGGCGAGGTGCTGAATGAAAGAACGTATCGAAGTCCACTTCGTCCGCAAGTTGACGTTCAAGTCCATGTTTATCGTATCCGGTCAACCACTCGATAATCGTATCGACCTCTTCTTTCGTTCGTCCTTTACGTTCAGCTTTTTCGACGTAAAATGGATAGACGCTCGCAAAGCTTGTTGTATAAATACGATGTGCCATATGTGTCCCTCATTTCAGTGATGTTTCCCCTATTTTCTCACATATCGGCCGAAGCAGGTTGAATCCACTCCGATATTCCAGTTAAATTTCGATAGGTTGCGTCCGGTTTCACATCGAACTGTTCAAATGGCAAGTCGTTTCGGTTGATCCAGGCCGTATGGAAACCGAAGCTTTTCGCCCCGGCGATGTCCCAGCCGTTCGACGATAAGAAGAGCACCTCGTCACGACGAAGTCCTGACGTTTTGAACCAATGCATGTAGGCGGCTGGTGTCGGTTTCGGTTGTTTGATGCCGTCGATGCTGACGACCTCATCGAAATAATCGGCAAGGCCGGCGTTACGGAGCAGTGCCTCGAGCATTTTGTCCGTCCCGTTCGAGAGGATGACGGTCTTCACGTCATGCAGCTCTTTCAGGACCGATTCGACCTCCTCATAAGGAGTCAAGTGCGCATATGATTCAATGAGGCGTTGTTCGATGTCCTCCGTTGATGTTGCGTCATGGACGTCGAGCGCGTAGCGTAGCGCATCTCGGGTCACGATATCGAAATCCTCATAGCGTCCCATCATGTGGCGCAAAAAGAAATACTCAAGTTGTTTCGTCCGCCATACTTGGCTGATGGCTGTTCCTTTTTCCGGAAACTCCTGTTCACAGGCGTCCTTGACGGAATGGACGTCAAATAATGTGCCATAAACGTCAAAGACGATGGCTTTGATGGTTCGTTTCATAAAAACATTCCTCCTTCTGTGTCGTTATACCCGTATTGTTCATAATATAATAGGAGAAAGGGGGTTCGACATGTATATTCCAAATCAATATTCCGTCAAAGAGCGAGCTGAAATTCACGCTTTTTTACATGCGTATCCGTTTGGGACGATCGTGACATATGATGGGGACAAACCGATCGCGACGCACGTCCCGTTACGATTCGATGAGGCGCGCGGTCAACTGACGACCCACATCGCGAAAGCGAATCCGCAGTGGCGGACGATTGAAGAACAGCACGTCCTCGTCATCTTCAAGGGACCGGACGCCTACGTTTCAGCGTCCTGGTATGGACACGAGGACGTATCGACATGGAACTATCAAGCGGTGCACGTTTACGGACGAGCGACGATTCTCAATGAGGGCGAATTAGTGGAGGAACTTGCAAGATTGCTTCACGATCACGAAGGAGAGCGTGATCATGCCGTGAGTTGGGATGCATTATCGGAACCGGTGAAGCGCCAAATGCATGGTGTCGTCGGGTTTCGGATCGATATCACGGACGTGCAGGCAATGTTCAAACTAAGTCAAAATCGAAACGATGTGGACCATGAACGCATCGTATCCGAGCTCGAAAATGAACATAAATCCATCGCGGACGTCATGCGACGACAACGGAAGCCTTAATCAACCTGTCCCAAAGTGACAGGTTTTTTCATATTTTGAGCCGAACAGCGGTTGACATGACATGGGTGCAGGTCTATACTCATAACTGATAATGATTATCAGTATCGACAAAATACAGAGAAGTTCGAAAAGGAGAAAAATCACGTGAACAAGACAATGAAGAAGTGGTTACATATGTTCGTCTTCGCTTCGGCGTTTGCACTCATTTTAGCCGGTTGTGGTTCAGAAGAAGCTGAGAACGCTTCCACGAATGAAGGTACGGAGGAATCGGCAGAAGGTTATCCGATCACGATCGAGCATGCATTCGGTGAGACGGTCATCGAAGAAAAACCAGAACGTGTCGCAACGATTTCGTGGGGGAACCATGACGTCGCACTTGCCCTCGACGTCGTACCGGTCGGATTCTCGGCTGCGAACTACGGTGTCCAAGATGGCAGCGGCATGCTCCCATGGACAGCTGAGAAGTTAAAAGCACTCGGGGAAGAGAACCCGAACATTTATCAAGACACAGACGGATTAGACTTTGAAGCAATCGCGGACTCAAGCCCTGATGTCATCTTGGCGGCCTACTCGGGCATCACGCAAGAAGACTATGACACGCTCAGCCAAATCGCACCGGTCGTCGCTTACAAAGAGACACCTTGGGTCACACCATGGCAAGACATGGTTCGCTATGATTCACTTGCGATGGGACTTGGCGAAGAAGGCGAACAGTTGATCAAGGACACGGAGCAAATGATCACTGATAAGGCGACAGCCGTCCCTGAAATTGCTGGAAAGAAAGCCGCCTTCGTTTCGATGAGCGCGGAAGATCTTTCAAAATTCTATATTTATACGACGGGTGACCCACGTGGTGCCTTCATCGAAGAGCTTGGGATGGAGTACCCACAAAACATTAAGGATGAAGCTGCAAAAGTAGAGAGCTTCTACCTTGAACTTAGTAAAGAGAACGCAGATATCTTGAACGATGTCGACATCTTCGTGACATACGGAAATGAAGACACGTTGAAGGCGCTCCGAGCAGACCCGCTCTACAGTAAAGTACCAGCCATCGAACGCGGATCGGTCGTCTTGATCGAAGATAACACGCCACTCGCAGCGGCTGGAACACCGACGCCACTCTCAATCGAATATACGATTGATGAGTACGTTTCACGCGTATCGGATGCGCTCGCAAAAGTAAAATGATGCAAAATCAGGTGAAGCAGATGCATCCCCCGAAGTACTTCCCGGTTCTTTTAATCGGAACGCTCGTACTGACGGTGATGTGTATTCTGGCATCCCTTGCCTTCGGCTCCAGAACAGTCGGGTGGAATGAACTGCTAGACGGTTTATTCCGTCCGGCTGTTCAGTCGTATGAAGCGGACATCGTCCGGGAACGGGTCACCCGGACAATCTTCAGCTTCATGTGTGGGGCAGCGCTCGGTGTGGCGGGGGCGCTCATGCAGTCGGTGACGCGTAACCCGATTGCCGACCCGAGCATTCTCGGTGTCAACACGGGTGCGGCGCTCGCCGTCGTCATCGGCATCGCATTTTTCAATATTTCGACAGCGAGTGCGTTCATCTGGTTCGCACTCGTCGGGGCGTTATTGACGGCCATCTTCGTCTTTGGCATCGGTTCGCTCGGTCGAGGTGGGGCGACCCCGCTCAAACTCGTCTTAGCGGGAGCGGCGACGAGTGCGGCGTTATCATCACTCGTCATGGCACTCATGATTCCGCGTTCGAACGTCATGGACCAGTTCCGCTTCTGGCAAGTCGGGAGTGTCGGAGCGGGAAATGTCGATTCCATTTATACGTTTTTACCATTCTTGCTCATCGGTCTCGTGATTGCGGTCGTGACCGCACCTTCCTTGAACGCACTCGCGCTCGGGGAAGAGATGGCGAAGAGTCTCGGGGTTCGAACGGGTACGTTGAAGCTGACGGCTTCGTTCGCGGGCGTCATTTTGTGCGGGGCAGCGACGGCACTTGCCGGACCGATCGGCTTCATCGGATTACTCGCCCCTCATTTGATTCGGCTCGTGCTCGGTCCGGACCAACGCTATCTCATGCCGATGTCTGCCCTAGCAGGTGCTGTCATTCTGACCTTCTCTGACGTCGCCGGACGTATGCTCGGAAGCCCGGGGGAGCTTGAGGTCGGCATCGTGACGGCGTTCATCGGAGCCCCGATTTTGATTGTATTGACGATGAAAGTAAAGGTACGAGGATTATGATGCAACCAGTAATCGAACAAATCAAACAAGGACGAACGAAACGGCGACGCCGCTACATCGGCATGACGCTCTTCTTGACCGCCATCGCGGTCGTATTGAGTGGCTTGATGCTCATGTTGGGCAATACGATTTATCCCGTTCAAGACGTCATCCGCGTCTTGAACGGGGAAGACGTGAAAGGGGCGACGTTCGCGATTGAAGTACTTCGTCTCCCGCGTATGCTCGCCGGTGTTTTTGCCGGGGCAGCGTTCGGGGCTGCGGGAACGATTTTCCAAACGATGCTTCGAAACCCGCTCGCCAACCCGAACGTCATCGGCATCACGACCGGTTCGAGTGCGGCGGCTGTCTTTTGCATCGTCGTCCTTCAATCGAGTGAGGCGATCATCTCGATTGCGTCGATTGTCGGAGGATTGGTGACGGTGCTCATCATCTACTTCCTATCCAAAGGGGCCGCCTTCTCGATTGGTCGCCTCGTCTTGGTCGGAATCGGGATTCAGGCGATGCTGACAGCGGTCATCAACTATTTACTGCTCATCAGTCGCCAAAACGATGTCGCGATGGCGATGCGGTGGTTGACAGGAAGTTTAAATGGGGCGAAGCTAGAGGAGTTGCCGCCTTTAATCATAACAGTGCTCATCTGTTTACCGATTGTCCTGTTACTTACTCGTCAGCTCGAAATGCTCGAGCTTGGAGAAATGGCGGCGACAGGGCTCGGAATCAATACGAACCAGACCCGGTTGCTTCTCATCATCGCCGCAGTGCTCATGCTCGCCCTCGCGACGGCGACGACGGGTCCGATTGCGTTTATTGCCTTCTTGGCAGGGCCGATCGCCAAACGTCTCGTCGGAATGAACCATGCGGGAATCCTCCCGGCGGCACTTGTCGGGATTATCTTAGTGCTCGCGGCCGACCTCGTCGGACAATTCGCCTTCACGGCACGCTATCCGGTCGGTGTGATCACCGGAATCATCGGCGCGCCTTATCTCTTATACTTGTTGATTCGGATGAACCAGAAAGGGGACTTTTAAATGGCATCTATTATGAAAGTGGACCATCTCACCTCGGGATACGAGGACAAGATGATTTTGAACGACATCAGTCTTGAAATTCCGAGCAATCAAATCAGCATCATCATCGGTGCGAACGGTTGCGGGAAGTCGACGCTACTGAAGACGATGGCCCGCCTCATCAAGCCGAGTGCCGGTCAAGTGACGCTCTACGATAAACCGATCTCGAAGATGGCCCCGAAAAAGCTAGCGCGTGTCCTCGGCATGTTGCCACAGTCCCCGGTCGTACCGGAAGGGATCACGGTAGCCGATCTTGTCGGTCGCGGCCGTTATCCGCATCAATCATTTTTAAAGGGATGGTCGAAAGCCGACTATGAAGCCGTCGCCGAGGCGATGGAGATGATGAACATCACCGAGTTTGCGGACCGACCGATTGATGAGTTGTCAGGCGGACAGCGGCAACGCGTCTGGATTGCGATGGCACTTGCCCAACAGACAGACGTTCTCTTTTTAGATGAACCGACGACATATCTCGATATCACGTATCAAGTCGAGATTCTCGACTTGTTGACGGACTTGAACCGAAAGTATGGGACGACGATTGTCATGGTGCTTCACGACATCAACTTGTCGGCGCGTTACGCGGACTATATTTTCGCACTCGATAAAGGAAAGTTGATTGCGGAAGGAAAGCCGTCGGACGTCATCACATGTGATTTGATCCATCGTGTGTTCAATCTTCGTTGTTCGGTCATGTGTGACCCGGTATCCGGTTCACCATCCGTCGTTCCGATCGGACGCCACCACGTGCAGGCAGAAACAGAATCGGCACCTGTTGCGCAGCTTGAGTTAGTGTAGGTGAGAAAGGGAAGGAGCGAACGTTCCTTCTTTTTGCTTTCCTATGAAAGCGTTCTAAAAAAGTCGTTGACTTCTATCCGGCGTGGGTGTATGCTAAAAATCCTGCCTAAAAATGTGAGGCATGGGAACTGGTAGCAGTTCATTCAATTCTGGAGAGGAATGACTCATATGAACTCAGAACAACTAGTCGAACGCGCACGCCAATTGAAGGACAATGCCTATTCACCATATTCGAAGTTTCGCGTCGGGGCGGCACTTCTCATGAAGGATGGTACGGTCATCGACGGTGTCAACGTCGAGAACGTCTCGTTCGGAGCAACGAACTGTGCAGAGCGCACAGCCATTTTCACAGCAGTCGCTCAAGGATACAAAAAAGGTGACTTCGAAGCGGTTGCCGTGTCTGGGGACACGGAAGACTTCTTGCCGCCATGTAGCATCTGCCGCCAAGTCATGGTCGAGTTTGGTGGTCCTGACTTCAAAGTACTTCTCACAAACGGAAATGCCGATGTGAAAGAAGTGACGCTTGGGGAGCTTGTCCCGCTCGCGTTCACCGATTTGGATATGTAATAAAGAAGCGCTGATTCTGCCTAGAGTCAGCGCTTCTTTATTAGTTGTTTTGTTGTACAATAAAAAGTACAATAAAACAAAAAGGGGTGAAAATGATGTCAACCATCACATATAGTGACGCTAGAAAAAACTTCAAGAAAGTATTGGATCAGGTGCATGAAAATAGTGAGGCAATTGTCATCTCACGTAAAAACAGTGAAAATGCAGTGATCATGTCTGAACAAGAATATGAAAGCCTGATGGAAACGATTTATTTGTTGCGTAGTCCTAAAAATGCTGAACGTTTATTAGATTCTATTAAACAAGTTGAAAATAACGAATCAAAAGAAAGAAAATTGATGAATGAGTAAGTCTCTGTTATTCACAGACAACGGTTGGGAAGATTATTTGTACTGGCAAAAAGAAGATAAAAAGAAATTGAAACGTATTAATTCGTTAATTGAAGACATAAGAAGAAACGGAAATTTAAATGGAACTGGAAAACCAGAAGCTTTAAAGGGGAACCTACAGGGTTTCTATAGTCGGAGAATCGACTCGGAACACCGACTTGTTTATCGAGCAACAGCTCAGCACGTCGAAATTTTACAGTGTCGCTATCACTATTCATGAACTAGACTCACATCATTCGGAGATAAGATTCTTTTTTGAGATTTCGAGAACAATCAAGTAACACAAGCGTATGGAAAATACTATGGAATCACTTCATGGACATGGCGTCGAGGTTGCTATATTTCAGAAGTGGAAAACGAGCAAAAGAAGGATCTACTTCCAAGTTGACCCTCTCATAAGAAAATCTCCTGAAACACGAGTTTCAGGAGATTTTTGTTATAGACTGATTGATTCACCGTCTTTAGGAACATATAGTCGATTAGCGAAATCATGATCTTCTGCATAAACACGTAAGTCAGTCCATGACAAGTTCCAGTGGTTCACTGCTTCCGTATGAACGGCGATGATACTGGCATCCGTGGCAACTTCTGCTATATACTCGAGTGTCGTTTCCCAACGAATCAAGAATTAAATGCATTTTTAGATGGACACAGCAAATATGTGAACTACAAGCTATCACTCGTCATTCATCAAAATCCCCAGTGAATCGTTGGATTCACTGGGGATTTGTTGTGTCATGTCTTCTCCCTGCTCGAATGATGAAGCGATATTCTTCACTCTTGAAATAGGTTTCCGTGAACTCGAAGCGACTGCCGTCCATGAGGAATGAATAGAGCATCACTTTTAAGATTGGGGTCCGATCGCTCACCTCAAGCATCTCGGCGATCTCCTTTGGTGGTAACACCGGGATGAACTCTTGGACGCTGTCAGCAATCTTCAGATTTTTGATATTCTCAATGTAATCGTACTTTGATCGCGTCATTACCTCATACGTTAAATCCGGAAACAGTTGAACAGGAAGGTACGTATCTTCCACAATGAGCGGCTCATCGTTAGCAAAACGTAGTCGACGGACATAGTAGACGAGGGCGTCCGCCTCAAGTTTGAGCGCTTCCCTCACTTTTTCATTTGGTGTCTGCACGGTAAAAGTGAGCACCTTGCTCGTCACTTCTTTCCCTTCCTGCCTCATATCTTCAGTAAAACTTTTCAACTCGTACATGTTATGTTCCATCTTTTCTGACTGCACGTACGTGCCACTTCCTTGTCGTTTCCAAAGCAAGCCTTCTTCTTGGAGGAGTTTGACCGCCTGCCGTATAGTGACCCGACTCGCCTTGAATTTTTCGACAAGTTGCGCCTCTGTCGGGATCGCTTCACCGGGTGCCCAGTCACCTGTCTCAATAAATGTACGCATCTGTTGAGCGATCCGTTGATAAAGCGGGGATTTGGTTTTCATATTCATGACCTCCTGATTCACACGTTCGTTAATTCCAGTATACAAAAATAAAACGTTTTCAAAAAGGTGTTGACTGTATAGATAATATGTATTAAATTTGTATTGTAATCAATTAGGTATGTATTTGAAAGGAGAACGCACACATGAAAAAACCACAGCGTCTCGTCGTCGTCGGTGGAGGTAGTACGTACACGATCGGCATGATCATGAGTTTGATTGAGGAAAAGGCACACTTCCCACTTCGTTCCATCACGTTTTACGATACAGATGAATTGCGTCAAGAACGTGTCGCCAAAGCGAGTGAAGTCATCTTGCGTGAGCATTACCCAGAGCTAGAGTCATTCGAATACACGACGGATAAGGAATATGCCTTTAAGGATAAGGACTTCTTTTTCGTTCAAATTCGAACGGGCGGTTTGGAAATGCGCGAAAAAGATGAACAGATTCCGCTTCGTCATGGCGTGGTGGGACAAGAGACGTGTGGACCAGGTGGGATGTCGTACGGGATGCGTTCGATCGGGGACATGATTGAGCTCGTTTCGGACATTCGATCTGGATCACCGGACGGTTGGATTTTAAACTACACGAACCCTGCCGCCATCGTCGCAGAGGCGCTCAAGCGTGCGTATCCGAACGATCAAAAGATATTGAACATTTGTGACATGCCGGCAGCCATCATGGTGAGCTATGCGAAGATTCTCGGAAAAGAGATTTGGGATCTCGTTCCAGAATATTTCGGACTGAATCACTTCGGCTGGTTCACAGGCATCTTCGACAAGGAAGGAAATGAACTCACGGAAGACATCAAACGTGCCATTTTGGAAGACGGCTTCATCCCGGAAGATTCGGAAATCGCGAATGACCCGTCTTGGATCAAGACGTTCAAGCAAGTCGAGAAGATGCTCACGGACTTCCCGGAGTATTTGCCGAACACGTACCTTCAATATTACTTGTACCCATCAGAGATGGCAGAAAAAGAGGACGTCACGAATACGCGGGCACGTCAAGTCATCAACGGACGTCAAGAGCGTGTCTTCTCAATGTGTGACCAAATCATTGCGGATGACTCACTCGAGAATGTTCATCTTGAAGTCGACATCCACGGTTGCTATATGATTCGGGTTGCGGCATCACTCGCTTACAACAATGGTGATATTTTTATCGTCATGGTGAAAAATGATGGGATCATCGCCAACCTCCCAGACGATGCGATGGTCGAGGTACCGGCGATGTTGACGAATCGGGGACCAAAACCATTCGCTGTCGGTAAGATACCTCGTTTCTATAAAGGAATGATTGAAGGACAGCTTGCTTATGAACAACTCGTCGTCGATGCGTATTTTGAGAACAGCTACGAAAAAGCACTTCAAGCGCTCACACTCAATCGTACAGTCGTCGATGCACCAGTGGCACGTCAAATCTTGGATGATTTGATTGCCGAGAACAAATCATATTGGCCAGAGTTGCATTCTTCAGAACCGGTTTCAATACGTTAACAAGAAAGGGGATTTCCCCTTTCTCTATGTCAAAAATGATAACGCTTACAACATAAGGAGTGAATCGAATGAGTCAATGGTTTGGAGTTTTCCAAAAGTTCGGTAAAGCGCTCATGGTGCCGGTTGCTTTACTACCGGCAGCAGGTATATTGCTCGGGCTAGGGGCAGCGCTCACAGGACCGCTTGCAGACAGTTGGACGTTTTTACAGAATGACACGATTGAAGCGATCAGTGCTGGGATGTTACAAATTGGACTTAGTATTTTCGTGAACTTACCGATTATTTTTGCAATCGGGGTCGCTGTCGGATTGTCAGGAGGATCAGGGATTGCCGCGCTCGCTGCACTTGTCGGATATGTCATTATGAACACGACAATCTCGATCTCACTTGGCATTACGGCAGAAATGGCGGCTGAGAGTGGCGAATATGGCATGCTACTCGGTATTCCTTCTCTTGAAACGGGAGTACTAGGCGGAATAGCTGTCGGATTGCTCGCGGTATGGGTATACAAAAAGTTCCATACATTCAATCCACCGGAAGTGTTAGGGTTCTTTGCAGGTGATCGGTCTGTCGGAATTGTCATGGTCTTCTTCTCAATCATACTTGGATTTGTCATGATGCTCATCTGGCCACCGATTCAATCGGCATTGACGGCGATGGCAAACGTCATCGCGAGCGATGCGACGAATCCGGCGTATGTCGGATTATATGGAATGTTGGAACGATTGCTCATTCCAACAGGCTTGCATCACATTTGGTACGCACCGTTCCTTTGGACGTCTCTCGGTGGGACGGCGACGGTCGGTGAAGCGGTCGTGAATGGTGATCAATACATTTTCCTCGCTCAAATTGCGGAAGGCGTTGAAGTGACGGCTGGACGTTTCATGTCAGGGAAGTTCCCGATCATCATGTTCGGTCTTCTTGGAGCGGCGCTCGCCATGTATCGTCAAGCAGATCCGGACAAACGTCCTGTCGTACGGGGTCTGTTGATTGCTGCCGCTGGTACAGCGTTCTTGACGGGAATCACGGAACCAATCGAGTTCACATTCTTGTTCGTCGCACCACTTCTCTATGTGGTCCATAGTGTGTTGACAGGAATCTCCTTTGCGCTCATGTATGCGCTCGATACTCATATTGGCTGGGCTGGTGGATCGGGACTGATTGATTATATTTTAGTGAACGTCTTACCAGGCACACCGCGTTGGTGGATGAATATCGTCGTCGGGATCGGTTTCTTTATCGTCTACTACGGTATCTTTACGTTCGCAATCAAGAAATGGAACTTGGCGACACCGGGTCGTGGCGGTCAAGAAGCAAAACTGTTTACGCGGAAAGACTACAATGATAAAAAATCAGGACAGTCTGCGATCCAAACGACTGCGCTTGCGATTGAGGAGGCACTCGGAGGACGAGATAACATCGTCGACATCGATGCCTGCTTCACCCGACTCCGTGTTGAAGTGAAAGACATCTCTCAAATCGATGAAGATGAGTTGAAAGCGCTTGGCGCGGCAGGTGTCGTTAAAGTGAAAAACAATATTCAAGCAATCTTTGGAGGACGTTCTGACCTTTACAAGAATGAATTGCTGCGCATCCATAAAGAGATGGATGAAGCGAATTGACTGGAGGCTCAACCTTGTGGTTGAGCCTTTTTAGCCTTCATCTAAATCGTGCTGAAAGGGTACGATGTATGTTTCTCATATCGCTTATTCATCATTCTCTAGTAATCTAAATGTATAACAAGTAAAGGAGGAGTGTATGATGCCGCATGTTGTATTGTATATTGCGATGAGTTTGGACGGGCAAATCGCTCGAACGGACGATAAACTCGATTGGTTATTTGAAGTAGAAGGTGAGGGGGACAACGGGTACGCTGACTTTTACAAGACGGTCGGTGCCGTAGTGATGGGAAGAAGGACATACGACGAGATCCTACATTTATCTGAAGCATATCCGTACGCCGATATCCCTAACTTTGTGATGACGAGAAACCCAGACCGCAAGGCGGATCATGTCACGTTCACGGATGAGCCGATCGATCAACTGATTCATCGATTGAAAGCGGAAGTCAAAGAAGATATATGGCTCGTCGGCGGCGGGGAAGTGATTCAATCTGCGATGCGACATGAGTTGATTGACCGTTACGAGATTGCGGTTGCACCGGTCGTGTTAGGGGCGGGAATCCCGCTTTTTCCGAACGGGACGAAAGAAACGAAGCTACGGTTGATGAATCAGCAAGTATATGGCCAGTTCATGATGTTGACTTACGAGCGAGAACCAACATAAAAATGGATATCCAATTTCCTTCTTTATCAAAACCTCTATTGTAATTAATTATAAATAAAGTGAAAATATTAGTAACAATTTCTTTATTTTTGATACTAATATATTTTAATTTATTTAACGGGCACTGGAGGTGACCATGCGATGTTCATTCAGCTACTTGCAAATTCATGTATTTCATTCACAGGTATTTATTTCATATCGAAAATTGTGAATTATCCTACTAAACATGAAAAGAGTAAACACGTGATAGTCGGAATCTTATCCGGTTATTTAGGTATCTTTTTGATCTCGCATGGTGTCCTCTATGAAGACGTGGTGAAAATCGACTTTCGCTATCTTGTATTCATTCTCCTCGGCTTTTACCGATTGGTGTCTCCGATGTTCATTGCCGCGACAATCATTTCGATCTATCGATTCAGTTTCGGATTCAATGTTCAAGCAGTCATGGCATGTGTAGCCATTTTTATAATCGCAGGCGGCATCGTCATGTTATATCGGATTCGTACGTTCGATCACCACTTCCTTAAGTTCGGGATGGTCATGAATCTTTGGGCAAGTCTAGTGGTGAGTATCACGATTTATGTAAATGGTGGATTTACTCTACCGGCGGTGAATGTCGCCATATTGGTCATGTGTATCAGTTTGCCTGTTGGGCTACTGATCACAGTGTTAAACATCGATGTTTATTTGATTAACCATCGTGTAAGAGAATACAAAATATCAGCTGAAACAGACCATTTGACGGGATTGGCCAATCGTCGCGCATGGGAAATGCAGATGAAGAAAATGAAAGAGCGTTATGCAACTTGCAACGTACTGATGTTAGATATCGATCACTTCAAACAAATCAACGATCGTTATGGTCATGCGAACGGGGATGAGATTTTAAAGCAATTTGCAGAACTGATGCACCGTGAGACGAGGGAGCATGATATCAAAGCACGGATTGGCGGGGAAGAGTTCGGTATTTTGATTCCGATGCTCTCTCAGACCGAGATCGTCAAGGTGGCAGAGCGGATTCGGGACAGTATTTCGAAACATAAGTTCAAACTATTGGACCAACAACGTATCCATATATCGGTGTCTATCGGGATAGCGAACGGGAAGAGCGAAGACCTTCATAAGATGGTACATGTAGCCGATGACTGCTTATATCAGGCAAAAAATAGTGGCAGAAATCGTACGCATATCAATGAAAGTATAGAATACGTCCAATAAACATAGCCCCTCATGAAAAGCGTATCGGTGAAGCGGATACGCTTTTTAGTTATGGGGGATCAGGCAAAAATATCATGTAGACTGCTTCATCCTGAAGGTTGGACCCTTCTAACGTTCGAAACGTATATACGAATATGACGCCATCGAGTGCGTTTACGTCAAGCCGATGCAACCCACCTTAACACGTAGCATCCAAACGATAAATTTCTTCGTCGAGCTCTGTCGCGAAATAGCTGAAATTCAATTTTTTCAATAGCGCGATGGACGCCTCGTTCGTCTCAAGAACACCGACTTTGAACTCTTTTGCTCCTCGTTCAGCCAAGTGACGAATCAACTCCGACATCACTTCGAACGCATAGCCTTGGCGAGCACGCGTAGGTGTGATGGTGTAACCGATCCAGTATGTTGTGTCTTCTTGCTGGATGTACAAATCACCGATCAGTTCACTTGTCTCCAAATCGATGATGGCGAGTTGCGTGCCGTTTATAATCGATTGTTCACCGAGTAATGCGTTCTCGTATTCTTCAAGGGTGAGTCCTTTGAACGATTGGTATTTCATCCATTCCAAGTCGTTCCGATAGGTCATGAACGGCTCGATATCATGTCGCTCGAACGGCCGGATGAGGCAGCGGGTCGTTGTGAATGTCATCATGAATTCCTCCTCTATCAACTACGTGTATATGGTGAATCAGATATTGAAAATAGATCCCTCTTTGGAATGTATGCACGCTTAGCGAATGATGAACTATAGTGTAGAAGTACGACGGACAATCGTCAAGACATGGCGGGTAATCAAAAACCGAGCCCCTCGAGGACTCGGTTTTTCATACATGCTTCCGCTGAAACGCTGAAATGGCTTCATACTCTTCTGACAGGTGACGCGATAGCCGAATGTAGATCGGCAAGAGCTCGCGATATACGTTCGTCGCTTCCATGCTTGGGGCATGTTCGTGGGTCACTTGCGGAACCTCTTGAAATTCCTCGATGTCCCCAAAGGCGTATTCTCCGAGCATGATCGCACCGAGACATGAGCTCTCGTGACTCTCCGGTACGACGACCGGTGTATCGAAGATATCTGCCATCATCTGACGCCATAAACTTGACTGGGCGAACCCTCCCGTCGCATGAATGCGGTTCGGGGCGCCCGTCAACTCATCGAGTGCGAGCATGACCGTATACAGGTTAAAGATGACTCCTTCTAACACGGCGCGGATGAAGTGTTCGCGCTTATGGTGAATGCTGAGTCCGAAGAAGGAACCGCGAGCGTTCGAATTCCAAAGTGGAGCCCGTTCACCCATCAAATACGGATGGAACAACAGTCCGTCGGCACCTGGTTTGACCGTCTCGGCGATTCGCGTCAACACGTCGTACGCGTCGATGCCGAGCCGTTTCGCCGTCTCGACCTCGCTCGCCGCAAACTCGTCACGGAGCCAGCGGAGGATGATCCCGCCGTTATTGACCGGACCACCGATTACCCAATGCTTATCCGTCAGCGCATAACAGAAGATGCGACCTTTCGGATCTTCGACCGGTTCCGAGACGACTGTCCGGATGGCACCACTCGTCCCGATTGTCACGGCGACGATCCCTTTTTCGAAGGCACCGACCCCGAGGTTTGAGAGCACGCCGTCACTTGCCCCGATGACGAGCGGGAAGTCCCAGCCGAGCGTCTCGGTCACGTCAGGCGTTACGTGTAATATCTCTGTCGTCGGCACGAGTTCAGACAAACGTTCTGGTGTCACACCAGCGATTGCAAGTGCCTCCACGTCCCAATCTTGTTGTTTCAAATTGAACAGTCCTGTCGCCGAAGCGATAGAGTGATCGACGACGAAGCGTCCCGTCAACCGATAGAAGACATACTCTTTGATGGAGACGAACTTGGCTGTCTGTTCAAAGACGTCAGGATGTTCTGATTTCAACCAGCGCAATTTCGACAGCGGTGCCATCGGATGGACCGGGGTACCGGTGCGCATATGGAGAGCGCTCGCGTCAACGTCGCGTTTGATTTCTTGCGTATAAGGATTCGACCGACTGTCGGCCCACGTGATGCTGTTTGTGAGCGGACGTCCTGCCGCATCAAGCGCAATCAAACTATGCATCGCCGAGCTGAACGATGCGAAGCGAATCGGACCGTCCGCTTTGGCACGGACCGCCGAGACGGCTTCGAGCACGGCCCCATAGATGACGACCGGGTCTTGCTCGGCCGTCTCCGTATCGGGCGTGAGAAGCGGATACAACACGTTATGTACCGCCAGTTGTTGATGACCGTTGAACAGGACGGCTTTCGTACTCGTCGTCCCGATATCGACCCCAATCGTAAACACACAATCACTTCCTAACTTAGATGATGAATAGGCTAATCAAGAACACGACGGCAAAGCCGGTAAGTCCAATAATCGTCTCCATGATCGTCCACGACTTGAGCGTGTCTTTCACGTCGAGACCGAAGTAACGGTTGACGAGCCAGAAGCCTGAGTCGTTGACGTGTGAGAGGACAGTCGCCCCTGAGGCGATGGCGATGACGATCAAACCGAGTGCCGCGCCCGTAATGTTTTGAATTTCAAGTAACGGTGTGATGAGTCCGGCTGCCGTGACCATCGAAACCGTTGCCGACCCTTGGGCGACACGGACGACCGTCGCAATCAAGAAGGCGAGGACGATTGCCGGAAGTGGTGAACCGGCCATCATCTCACCGAGCACGTCACCAACGCCTGAATCGATGAGTACTTGTTTGAACACACCGCCGGCTCCTGTGACGAGGATGATGATTCCGGCTGGTTCGAGTGCTTTCGTTGCAATCTCTTGTACCTCGTCACGTGAGTAACCACGTCGTGTCCCGAGGAAGACGAACGTGAGGAGCGTCGCAATCGTCAAGGCGACGAACGGGTGTCCGAGGAATGTCAAGAAGTCACGGACCGCGTTGCCTTCATCCAAGAGAACCGCTGACAGTGTGTTCGCTAAAATCAAGACGAGCGGAATCAAGATGAGCGATAAAATCATTTTGAAGCTCGGCAATTCTTTTGATGTATCGATTTCTTTGAACTCCATATAGTCGGGAATCGTCACGTGAATCTTTTTAGCAATATACTTCCCAAAAACAGGACCGGCTAAAATCATCGATGGAATCCCGGCGAGGACACCGAACAAGATGACCCAACCGAGGTCAGCCCCAATCAAGTTGGCAACAGCAATTGGACCTGGTGTCGGTGGGATGAAACTGTGCGTGACCGCGAGACCCGCGAGGAGCGGAATCCCATAGTAGAGAAGTGAGCGTCCCGTCTTTTTGGCGAGACCGTATACGATCGGGACGAGAATGATGAAACCGACATCGAAGAAGACTGGGACGGCGACGATGAAGCCGGTAATCCCGAGTGCCCATTGTGCCTTGTCTTCACCGAACTTGCTGACGAGCGTCTGGGCGAGCCGTTCCGCGCCGCCTGACACTTCGAGCATCTTCCCGAACATCGCGCCGAGACCGACGACGACGGCGACGAAGCCGAGTGTCCCGCCCATCCCGTTCTGGATGGAGGCAATGACATCCCCGAGTGGCATACCGGCCGCAACCCCGACGATCAAGCTGACGAGTAACAAGGAAACGAACGCGTGGAGCTTCGTTCGAATGACTAAAAATAAGAGCAAAAAGATCCCGGCTAAGGCGATCATAATAAGTGTTGATCCAGACATAAAGTAGTCCCCCTACATTTCAATTATGTAACCGTTTACAGTTTTTTACAAAGGAAAAGGCCAACTCCCCGTGACCTTTTCCACAGATGTTACTTCTTGACGACCGAGTGACCACCGAACTCGTTACGGAGCGCGGCGACGACTTTCCCTGAGAACGTATCGTCTTCGAGTGAACGATAGCGCATCATGAGTGACAAGGCGATGACCGGTGCGGCTGCTTGAAGGTCGAGCGCTGTTTCAATCGTCCATTTGCCTTCACCGGACGAATGCATGACCCCGCGAATCTCATCGAGCTTCGCATCTTTTTTGAAGGCGTTCTCTGTAAGCTCCATGAGCCACGAGCGGACGACCGAACCATGGTTCCAAACGCGTGCGACTTGTTCATAGTCGTAATCGAACGGACTCTTCTCCAAAATGTCGAATCCTTCCGCAATCGCCTGCATCATCCCGTATTCGATTCCGTTATGAATCATCTTCAAGAAGTGTCCGCTCCCGGCAGGTCCGGTATATAAATAGCCGTTCTCGACAGACAAGTCTTTGAAGATCGGTTCAATCGTTGGCCACGCGTCCGCATCGCCCCCGACCATCGTACAGGCGCCATGTCGCGCCCCGTCCGTCCCACCGCTCGTTCCGCAGTCAAAGAACTTGATTTCCTTCTCGGCGAACTGTTCGGCGCGCGCGACCGAGAGTTTGTAGTTCGAGTTCCCGCCATCGATGACGATGTCACCTGGCTCGAGTCGTTCATACAATTCGGCGAGTACCGCTTCCGTGACGTCTCCGGCAGGGACCATCGCCCAAACGACGCGTGGGGTCGACAGCTTGCTCACGACATCCTCTAGCGTCGGCACAATCGTGAACGCGTCAGATGTGACGTCCCCAACGTCCGTGCCGATGACCGTGTGACCGTGGTCACTCAAATTGAGGGCTAGATTGTAGCCCATCTTTCCTAAACCAATCAAACCAATTTCCATATCTTCACCCCTAAAAAAGAATTTTTTTCCGTCTCTGTATTCATCATATCAAAATAAATTCGATTTACAAGAAAAATTATGGAATTTTTTTCGTATACAAAAATCGACCCCCGAGATGGAGGTCGAACGAATCAACTTGAAGAGGTTTTATCTAGTTGTTGGAAGAATACTTCGATGTCCTCAGCCGGCATAGGGCGGTTATAGAAATAGCCTTGCGCCTGGTTACACGATTCAGCTTTCAAGAATGCGACTTGATGCGCGGTCTCGACGCCCTCCGCAATAACATTTAAATCGAGCTCGTGTGCCATGCGGATGATTGTTTTGACGAGGGCCGCATCTTTCTCATCGCTCTCGATATTCTTCGTGAAATGTTGGTCGATCTTGAGCGTATCAATCGGGAACAACTTCAAGTAACTAAGGGACGAATAGCCGGTCCCGAAGTCATCGATAGAAAGATGAACACCGAGAGCGACGAGCTCATTCATCGTCTCGATGGCACGGTCCGCACTTTGAATCACGCTCTCGGTCAACTCGAGTTCAAGGTACTCTGCCTCGAGACCTGAAGCGGCGAGTGCACGACTGACGACTTCTGCCAAATCTTTTTGTGCGAACTGGACAGCCGAGATGTTGACGGCGACCCGGAACGGAGGAATGCCGGCATCCTGCCACGCCTTGTTTTGCCGACACGCCTCGTTCAGGACGAACTCACCGAGGCGGTGGATGCTTCCCGTCTCTTCAGCGATTGGGATGAACTCACCGGGGGAAATCATCCCGAGTTCCGGGTGATGCCAACGAACGAGCGCCTCCATTCCGATGACTGTCTCTGATTCTAATTGGATTTGCGGTTGATAATGGACGGTGAACTCGCCACGCCCGACGCCTTTACGAAGCGCCATCGACAAACTTGAACGACGAGAGACAGACTCATTCAACTCATGCGTGAAAAACTGATAGCCGTTCTTTCCGTCCGCTTTTGCCCGATACATGGCAATATCGGCGTTTTTGATCAACTCATCGGCCGTATGCCCATCTGATGGATGAAGGCTGATTCCAACCGAGGCACCGGTGAACACTTCTTCATTCTCAAGCTCGAACGGGGGCTGGAGAACGTTGATCAGTTCTTGGGCACGGTGGGCCGCCAGATTACTTGTCGTATGGGGTGACAAGATGATGAATTCATCTCCACCGAGACGGGCGAGCGTATCTGACTTTAGAATGATGGATTGGATTCGCGTCGTCACGTGCTTTAAAAATTGATCGCCGATTGAATGCCCGAATCGGTCGTTGATCACTTTGAAGTTGTCCAAGTCGATATAGTACAAGGCGAATGATTCTTGCTGGGTCCGTTCGAGGAGAGCATTGAGCCGGTCGTTGAACAATCGGCGATTTGGGAGACCGGTGAGCGGGTCCAAATAGACGAGGTCGTTGATTTGCGCTTCGATTCGTTTACGCTCACTGATGTCACGGATGATGCTACTGAAAAAGGTGCCTTTGTCTGTCTTCCACATTCCGAGAGACATTTCAATCGGTACCTCGAGTCCGTCTTTTCTTAATCCGATGAGTTCCACTGTTTGACCGATGACACGCTTTTCGCCCGTTGATTCGTAACGGCGCATCCCGCGTTCATGGTCATCCTGGAATCGTTCTGGGATGATAGCTGTCATCGACTGTCCGATCACTTCTTTAGAGGTGTACCCGAACAAGTCGGTTGCACTGTGATTCCATTGAAGGATGGTTCGATTGTGGTCCGCAACAATAATCGCATCGGAGGCGGACTCGATGATGGACTCAAACTTCAGTTCAAGTTCTTCGGACTGCGCCTCGAGCTGAGAGGCTGTCTTGAGCGAAGTGTAAACGAGGGCGAACAATGTCAGAATGCTGATGATGGTGACATAGATGAGAAGGGTGCGATCGACCGCATAGCCACCCATTGCCCAAATCCCAAGCCCGATGCTGAACGTGACGACTGCGACCCAGTTGAACCGTGAACCGTGTTTCGTATACTTCAGATTACCCCGGTCGAGGGCGACACCTGCAGTGAAGATGGCAATAGCAACAAATAATATGACAAGTGAGAGATTATATGTGTTACTCAGGTGGTGTTCGATGAAAAACAGTCCTTTCGATTTCAAATGGTACAAGGAATGAAATAGTTGGCGAGTGCTTTATCAGAGTAGCATATTCATGTAAGCCCCTTCTTCATTCATTTTATAGATAGAGTCAATAGTTATTGAGAGTCAAGACGAGTAACTTGACGAGAAGACATGGGAGTTGTTAAATAGTAATCGTTACTATTTAACAGAACGTACACGTGAAATGGAGGGTAATGACGAATGAGCAAAATTCCTGTTACGGTCCTGTCTGGATATCTTGGGGCCGGTAAGACGACCGTTTTGAACCATTGGTTAAACAACCGAGAAGGCAAGCGTTTCGCCGTCATCGTCAATGACATGAGTGACGTGAACATCGATGCGGATTTGATTGACCAAGGTGGCTTTACACGAACGGAAGAGAAATTGGTCGAACTGTCGAACGGCTGTATTTGTTGTACACTTCGGGATGATTTGCTCGTTGAAGTCGAGCGCCTTGTAAAGGAAGGGGATTACGACGGAATCATCATCGAGTCCAGTGGGATTTCGGAGCCTGTTCCAGTGGCTCAGACGTTCACGTTCGCAGACGAGGAGAACGGGATCGACTTGTCTCGTTTCACAAAAATCAATGCCATGGTGACCGTCGTCGACGCGTACGGTTTCCTGCAAGACATGCGTTCGAAAGATGCGTTACTCGATCGCGACCAAGCGGTTGGCGATCTTGACGATCGAACGATTGCGGACTTGTTGATTGAGCAAGTGGAGTTCGCGGACATCATCGTCTTGAACAAAGTTGACCGAACCACTCCTGAAGGATTGAAGGAAGTCCGTCAAATCCTTAAAGCGCTCAATCCAGGGGCACGCGTCATCGAGTCGACATTCGGGAAAGTTTCATCAACCATTTTGTCGCTCGACCTCTTTGATTTCGAAACGGCACAATTGAACGCCGGGTGGATTCGTGAGCTGGAGAGTGGTGGCCATCACCACCATACCCCGGAAACGGAAGAGTACGGGATTTCGAGTTTCGTATATCGTTCGAGACGACCGTTCCATCCAGAACGGTTCGCCGCATTTTTAGAGCAATGGCCGGAGTCGATTGTGCGCGCAAAAGGGTTCCTCTGGATTGCGTCACGTCATAACTTGGTGTCTGAATTTAGTCGGGCCGGATATCACCATTCGATTGAGCACGTGAGTCGGTGGGTGGCGACGCTCCCGCTCTTAGACCAGGAGTATTATTTGCGCGAGATGCCAGGTCTATCGAAGCGTTGGGACCCGGAGCACGGTGACCGTGGGACCGAACTCGTCTTGATCGGAGTCGGATTCGACCAAGAAGAAATCACTGCTACTCTTGACGCTTGTCTCGTGATGACTGGAGAAGAACTGGTGAAAACGGACCGGTTACCGGGTCGTGATACTTATGAACGAATGATTCATGCACTCGGATTGGAGATGTGACGAGATGATTCTGTCCAAGCAGTCGATTGTTCGCGCGCTAGAGGAGGGGGAGATGCAAATCGAACCCGTTGAGGCACATCAAATCCAGCCCGCTTCACTTGATTTACGGGTCGGACGACACTTTCTCCAAGTTGACACGTCACAGACGGAGCGGTTGACTCTTGATTCGACCGCAACGTATGTCGAGGTGGAAGCAGATCGGATGGTCATCCCACCGAATACATTCGTATTAGCGACGACGATGGAATATGTCAGTATCCCGAATAATATGACGGCATTCGTCGAGGGGAGAAGTTCGATTGGTCGCCTCGGTCTGTTCATCCAAAATGCAGGATGGGTCGACCCAGGGTTCGAAGGTCGGATCACGTTAGAATTGTTCAATGCCAATCAAGTGCCGATTGAGATTGAGTCGGGACGACGCATCTGTCAGCTCGTATTCGCGAAGCTAGATGAGGCGACACAAGCGTACGCCGGGAAATATGGCGGGCAAACAACAGTGACAGCGAGCCGGATTGAACAAGATATCGAAAATAGGTAAAAAACAACCTCTCTGTCACGTTTGACTGAGAGGTTGTTCGTTTAGTATCCGGTCGAGGGCTTGCCATGGCATGAGCGCACAATTGTGTCGCGCTCGTAACGCATGGACACCTTGGAGGGCAGAGATCTCATCATCTTGAAAGGCATCATCTATATGACCTGTTCGAATCATCGTCTCCATCGATTGACGCAATTCTTTTACTGTATCGATTGATTGATTCTGTAAAAGTTTTGTCATCATCGAGGCAGACGCCATACTGATGATACACCCTTCCCCTAAAAACGAGATTTGGCTGATTTGGTTGTCTTTGATTTCGAGGTAGAGGGTCATCACGTCCCCGCATGTGGGGTTTTTGTAATGGACGGATTGAATCGACTCACCGGACAACTCTTCGAAGTGACGGCGATGTTGGAAGTGCTCAAGCAACACTTGGCGATAAAATTGATCGAGCATCATAGACAGTCCTCCCTTTTTTGAAGTGTTCATATACGAACGTGACAATTATCACACCGAATAGTAACAATTACGATTTATATGATGAGTGTATCGAATCGAGTCATTTCCGTCAATGAATCACACGTTGCGGAATTTTTTTCGAAACGGTATCGTTAAGTGAAGAAGAGAAAGGGTGATTCTTGATGGAAACGATGAACGGGACGGCCCGCATCCGTGGTGCCTATTCGACACTGAGTAAGAAGGAGCAGCGCATTGCCGACTATATGTTAAAACAGCCGGAAAAAATCATTCACCATACGATCAATCAAGTGGCGGATGATCTTGACGTCGCAGAATCGACCGTGTTTCGCTTTTGTCAACGCGTCGGTTTCAAAGGTTATCAGGCGCTTAAAATAGCACTCGCCTCGGATGTCGTCGCACCGCTTCAAGACATCCATGAAGACATCACGGAGACGGATACGACTCTTGAAATCGCGGAGAAAATTTTTTCGACGAACGGGAAGACGATCGAGTCGACTCGTCAAATTTTAGAGGCGTCTTCTCTTGAGAAGGCGATTGAATTGTTCCTCGGGGCACGTCGTATCGAATTTTTTGGGAGCGGTGGTTCGGCCGTTGTCGCATTGGATGCATATCATAAATTCATCCGGAGTGGTCTGCAGGTGAGCGCGGTCCTCGAGTCACATATGCAACTTATGTCGGCTTCACAACTGACGAAGGAAGATGTCGCTGTCGTCATCTCACATTCCGGCGCCTCGAAGGAGACGCTCGATATCGCAAAGCTCCTAAAAGAGAAGGGTGTCCCGATGATCGCGATCACAAACTATGCGAAGTCGCCTCTTTCAAAACTTGCGGACGTCTCGCTCTACACGGTCTCTCAAGAGACGGCGTTCCGTTCGGAGGCACTTTCGTCCCGCATCGCTGAACTGAGTCTCGTCGACGCTTTGTTCACGACTGTGATGATGCGTCGTGGTGAAGCGGCACGCACCTCGCTTCAACAGATGCGTGAAGCGATTTCGCTACGTCGAATTTGAGTGAAAAAGGGTTAGTTTCTATAAAAAGGTGGAAATTATAAACTCTGAGAGCAACGCGAGGCTTAGAGAGAGAAGGTGGACCGATGAACCATATTGATTTTTTATCTTCCGACCATTACAACGAGTTCAAACGGTTGGCGCAGCGGCTCACGGATCCTGGAAGTACTAGTAGAGAATATTTTGCCGCACTATACGTGATTTCGGGACATGCTCATGTCCGTGAACAATTACTTCCATATATGGACCTTGCGGCAGGAAAGATTCGAACGTCGACCATCATCGATGATAATACGTTTGATCAACAAGAATTTGTTCTCGCCAAGCTCGTCATCCACTTGTATAACCATAAAGAATGGGTCCTACCGACCGAACTGATCGCCTTGCCGGAAGAGGACTATAAACTAGCGATGCAGGCAATCACGCTTTGTCGTAACGAACAATTTGACGGGGTCACGATTCCGACCGAATGATGGCACCTTGCTTATAAGAGCAGGGTGTTTTTATGTGGACGGGTGTGATGATCGATTCCAATCAGGTATAAAAATATGTGGAAAGGGAACAGCTAACTGTGTTGACTCATTTGAAGGAGGGATTCTATATGAAAGCTCTATTCTTGAACTGTACGTTAAAAGGTGGCGACACGACGTCGCATACGGAAGGATTGATTCGTGATATCTTGCCACACTTCGATTCACTTGGGGTCGAATCCGAAATCGTTCGAATTGTCGATTACAATGTCGCGTTCGGAGTGACGGAAGACGAGGGAGACGGGGACGAATGGCCACAGATTTTTGAAAAGGTGAAAGAGTCAGACATTGTCGTCATCGGTACACCGCTTTGGCTCGGTGAGAAGAGCAGTGTCGCGACGCAAGTGATTGAACGGTTATACGGGGGGAGCGGGCTGACGAACGAGTTAGGTCAGGCGATCTACTATAACAAGGTCGGCGGGGGCGTCGTCACGGGAAATGAGGACGGGGCGAAACATGCGTGTGCCGGTATTCTCTATGCATTGTCACATATCGGCTTCACCGTGCCACCGAACGTTGACACGTATTGGGTCGGGGAAGCGGGACCAGGCGACTCCTATATCGACGCAGGGCGTGACAACGAGTTCACGAAGTCACACGGGGAGACGATGGCGTATAACCTCGTGCACTTCGCGCGAATGTTGAAATCGAACCCGATTCCGGCAGAGGGAAATACGATGGAATGAAGTAAGGCCTCGGCACACGCCGAGGCCTAATTATTACTCATTCTTCTCCACCGCATGCCCCCCGAACTCGTTCCGTAATGCCGCGACGACCTTTCCCGAGAACGTGTCGTCTTGAAGCGAACGTTGCCGCATCATGAGCGAGAGAGCGATGACCGGTGTCGGGACGTCATACTCGAGTGCCGTCTCGACTGTCCATTTACCTTCACCCGACGCATGCATGCCCCCGCGAATCTCATCGAGCCGTTCATCTTTTGAAAAGGCGCTCTCCGTCAGTTCCATGAGCCACGAGCGGATGACCGAGCCGTGATTCCAGACACGGGCAACGTCCTCATACGCATAGTCGAACGGACTCTTCTCGAGTACTTCAAATCCTTCGGCGATCGCCTGCATCATACCGTACTCGATCCCGTTATGAACCATCTTCAGGAAATGACCGCTCCCGCTCGGCCCGGCATACAGGTAGCCGTGGTCGGTCGAGACGTCCTGAAACAGTTGCTCGATCTTCCCGAACGCCTCCAAGTCCCCGCCAATCATCGTGCAGGCCCCGTTCCTCGCACCTTCCATCCCGCCACTCGTCCCGACATCAAAGAAGTAGATGAGTTTTTCTGTGAACTACTCACCACTTATTTGCTTCGCAAATTGAAGGGGGAGCTTCTTGGGAAGACCGTGCTCTTACCAGCCACAGTTGTTTACCAAGCTCGTCGGGCAGTCCCTGCCCTGAATGGTTTGTCAGTCGGCCAACATCAATAGGTTGATGCTTGCGTTGATGTCATGGTCATGATGCGCACCACAGGCACATGTCCATTCACGGATATCCATCGCCTTCTTCTGACCTTTCTCGCCACAAGAAGAACAGATCTGCGTCGATGCGTACCAGGGGTCTGCCTTGATGAGCGTCCGTCCGTAGAAGTTTGATTTGTATTCGAGTTGCCGGACGAACTCGTACCAACTGACATCCCCGATGGACTTGGCGAGCTTATGGTTTTGCATCATATGCTTCGACTTCAATGTCTCCACGACGATGACTTGGTTCTCGTCAACGATCCGTCTCGGCGAGGAACGGGAACAGGGGCTTATAGGAGGCGGGTGTCGCCGGTTTCCGTCTCGGTCCGCTTCCCGCTTTCGCCTCCTCGCGGATGACGATGCGGTCCTCGAGCAGCTTGTTGTAGATGAACCGGGCGCAGCCGATCGTCTTGATGAGGAACTCGGCCTGTGCCGGCGTCGGGTGGAGCCTGTATTTATAGCCTTTCAGCATGTCCGTCCCTCCTCCCTCCAGAAGATCGTGATGTATCCTCCTCGTCCGATACCCGTGGAAGGGGAGGGAGAATCTGACGGAATCACGAACTTTTGTTCGTCATATCTGTCACAGGGGGAAAGACGTTTGGACCGGGCGATTCATCTCCCACCTACGCTGGGCTTCGCCCCGAGACGCTTAGAGGAGGGAGAATTCTCACCTGATTTAGTTAAAGTGGTCTGCACGACGCATCGACTCCTTGTAGTTCGAGTTGCCTCCGTCGATGACGATATCACCAGGTGAAAGACGGTCATGCAGTTCGTCTAGCACGTGCTCGGTCACCTCTCCTGCCGGCACCATCACCCAGACGACTCGAGGTGCTTTCAGTGCATCGATGACCTCCTCAAGAGAATCCTTCGTCTGAAACTGACTCGTCGTGACATTCCCTGGATCATAGCCATAGACGCGATGCCCGTTGTCCGTCAAGTTGAGCGCCAGATTCAGTCCCATCTTACCCAGTCCGATCATTCCGATTTCCATTCGTTCCACCCCGTTTGTAAGATTTGTTGTCCTAATAGGGTTACCCGAAATACGGTTCGCTCAAAAGGACAGGCTTGGCGAGATGTAGAATGATAGTAAGGAGAGTACAAATGAAAGGAGGGTGGCGATGTTCGAAAGAGTATTTCGACTGGCGGTGGATGTCAGGCATCGATTCAAAGATCATCACGTTAATGACTATAGTGCGACGTTAGCTTTTTTTTGGTTTTTAGCCATCTTTCCGACGTTCTTTGTCTTATTCGCCGTGATGGCATGGTTTCAAATTGATGATGCGCTCCTCATCGAACAAATTGAAACATTAATCCCGGGGTCGAGTGTCCGTGAGTTACTGTCAATCGTCTACGATGTGAGTGGGAACTTGAACGGTGGCTTGTTATCAGTCAGTGCAATCATCGCATTTTGGTCGGCCTCGAACGGAACGGCCCGACTCGTCAAATTGACCGTATTCGCGTATGGGGAGACGGAGGCACGTGGCTACATCTTCCGCCGTTTGATTGGATTGCTCGTGATTTTAGCGGGAAGCATCGGGGCGGTCATCCTCATCGTCTTTCATCTATTCGGCCAAGAGTTTGTTGAGCTCATCTATGCCATTTATCCTGAAGTCGAGGAATTTGATCGCTTGTCGACGGTGACGCGCTACACAATCTCGACGCTCATTCTGATTGTGGCCTTCTCACTCTTTTATAAAATTGCACCGCAGCAGCGCGTGCGCTTCGTCGAAACGCTTCCCGGAGCCGTGTTTGCGGTCATCTCGTGGCAAGTGCTGTCGACTGGTTACAGTATTTACGTCGAAAGTTTCTCGATTCTCGGTGATACGTATGGCACGATCGGGGCGGTCATTTTACTTCAGATTTGGCTTTATTTGACGGCGGCGACGATGTTGATTGGTGCCGAGATCAATGCGGCGTGGCCCCATCACATGGCTCGACAACAGAAGCAGACACATTTTCCGTAATAAAAAAGAAGATATCGTGATTATTCTTTGTGAACACCCTTTAAAACAACCCCTTGAACGGGAATAAATTAGTACTATTTCATGGAGGAAGGTGTGGCCACATGGCGAAACATCGTAAACCATCAAAGTGGAAAATCGTACTAGGGGTTATAGCAGGCGTCATGGCCTTGGTGCTCATCACGGGCGGTGCGTTCGTTTGGTCGATGGTGCAAGAAGTCGATGACACCGTCGCACGAGTGAATGACAACTTAAAGATTAGCAAAGAACGTAAACAAGTTGAGACGATTGAACGAAAAGAATCGGTTTCCATTCTATTGTTAGGAATCGATCGGCGAGGTACCGAGCAAGGAAGGAGCGACTCGATCATCGTTCTGACACTCAATCCAGAGCTTGATGAGGGGGCGATGCTCTCAATCCCTCGGGACACGAAGACTGAAATCGTCGGAAAAGGGACACGTGATAAAATCAATCATGCATATGCGTTTGGTGGAGCTGAAATGGCGATGGACACCGTCGAACGTTTTTTAGATATCCCGATTGATTATGTGATTGAGACGGACATGGAAGCGTTCAGCGATGTTGTGGATGCACTCGGAGGAATTACGGTCATGAACAAGTTCGCCTTCGCGACGGAAGATTACGTGTTCCCGGTCGGGGAAGTGACACTAGATGGAGAAGCGGCGCTCGATTATACGCGAATGCGTTATAACGACCCGAATGGTGACTTCGGACGTCAAGAACGTCAACGCGATGTCGTCGCAGCCATCATCGAAAAGGGACGGACGGACTTCTCTCTCGATAAAGTCACGGCATTACTTGACGTCGTCGGAGATCAGGCAAAGACGAATATCGAGCTCAATGAGTTCGTCTCCTTGTCAACGGATTATATGAATGCGTTTCGTAACGCAAGCGTCTTACGACTCGAAGGGGCAGGGGGTTTAGAAGGTGACGGGATTTATTATTGGAGTCCGGAAGCGTCTTCGCTGAGCGGTGTCCAAGAAGAGTTGAAACGTTTGATGGAATGAACTGTCTGACTGGGTCGGACAGTTTTTTTGTTTTAAATCGAACGGAAAGTGGGAGAAATAAAGAGATGCCAAGGAGGGATGAACGATGAAATGGGAAGTGATTGAAGAAGTGGTTCAAGAGCTCGGTGACACTTCACGACAAAAGTGGGAGCGATTGTTTGAGAAATGGTCGAACCATCACTGGCACGACCATGAGCGTCCTTCAGAAAAAACAAGCGTCTTACTAATGGATGCAGGATTTATTCTGACAGACGGACGAGCCAACCTTGAAGCACTCCATCAGCTATTAGCGGACCGCGTCCAAAAGACGGTGAGCGACCTTTACCTCGTCTCACTGTTTCCGTATAAAACAAGACAAAGTGACACGGCAATTGACTCACGTGTCCAATTGTTCGAAGACTTAGGTCGTTTCGCGGATGAGTTCGACTTAATGTATGAGATGATGCCCGAAGCATGGAGTGACCAGCAATTTGACCTTGTTGCCGAGACAGATGCTCTCATTGAGCGACTGGCGTACGGGGCAACAAAGATTCGGATTCATGTTGAAGCGTTTCGCGGGATGGAACCGGAACGAATCAAAAAAATCCTCAAGCTGTGGAGGACGGTCATGCATGCGTATAAACCGAATGCGCAGCTCATCGTCGCCAACGAACACGTCCACTCTTCTCTTCTGTACGAAAAAGAGGCAGATGTCGTTTGTCATTTCGACTTATCTAGCCATGTGATTTTGGCATTCGCGCAGTCTGATGTGACACGGTTGGCAGATTGGGCGCGACAGGTGCATCCGTTGCCCGAGGATGTGACGTATTTTAACTTCCTGTCTTCAGCGGAACGTGATCCGTTCGAGAAGAACTTGATGGACGCTAGTCCCGACGTCATCCTCGCGGCTCACAGCGTACTCTTCTCAATTCAAGGTGTTCCTGCAATCGATTATCGGACGTTGTTCGGGGTCTCTCAACCGCTTGAAAAGGAAGAACTCGTCCAAACATTGAAACGTGATTCAGACCGGCTTCGCGTCTATGAAGGAATTTTGAGTCAACTGAATGTCAAACGGCTTCATTCGGCTTTTTCGCCTTATGCGAGTCAGGAAATTGTGAATGTTGATCGACGTATCTTCGCTGTCAAACGTCACCACAACAACGAAACGCTTCTTTTATTGACGAATATGAGTGGAGAGACCGTAGAAACGGATTGTGAAGGGACGAATCTATTCACGGAAGAACAGATGAAAAACGTGACGATTCGTCCGTATGAATACGTCTGGCTAAAACATTAACGTAACGAGGAGTGAACCCTCATGATTGATGTACATTGTCATTTGTTGCCCGAGGTAGATGATGGACCACGCACGATGGAAGCGTCGCTTCAACTCGCCAGACGCGCAGTGGAAGAAGGGGTGACATCGATTGTCGTGACGCCACACGCGTATCATCCGTACTTTGAGACACAGCAACATGACATCACACAAGAAGTCGCGCATCTACAACAACGTTTGGATGACGAACAGATTCCCTTGACTTTGTATGTCGGGCAAGAGATTCGAATCTTTGGGGAGTTGATTGATGCGCTCGAGTCAGGCGAGGCACATTCGCTTGCCGGGTCACGCTATGTTCTCATCGAGTTACCGAGTCAAGGTCTGCCGGCATATACAGAAACATTGTTCTTTCAACTTCAAACGGCCGGATACGTTCCGGTCATTGCGCATCCTGAACGAAATCGGGAGTTTGCGCTTCACCCCGAAAAGCTCCATCATCTCGTGACGTCAGGTGCATTGTCGCAGGTGACGACAAGCAGTCTGACCGGACAGTTCGGAAGACAGGTGAGGGAACTGGCTCTCTCGTTTATCAGCAACGGGTTGAGTCAGATCATCTCATCGGACGCCCATAACGTGGAACATCGTGACTTCAATTGGCGAGCGGCACGACAGGAGGTCATCAACGAATTAGGGGAAGAGATGTGGCAGCAACATCTTCGTTTCACGGAGCAGATCTTAGCCAATGAACCGGTTGCGACGAACCTACCACGTTTACCTGAGAAAAACTGGCGAGGGCGATGGAAGTGGTAACGAAATGCAGGGACAGTGACGATTCATGAATGAAAAGGATGAAATTTGACGGTCGATTCGATGCGTCGGATTTCGTCTTTTTCTTTTGGGAGCGGGGAAACTGTAAAATTGTCATTTTCAAGAACGACATTGGCTGTCGAATGAAATATGCTATGCTTTTGGTGGAAAACTGCCAAAGGTGGAATGGACCATGACGGAACGACAGCGTAAACTCTTGGATTTGCTAAAACATAAGGAGTGGATGTCCACGAAGGATATCGCTTGGTCACTCAAGTGTTCGGAGCGGACGATTCGAAACGAACTTCGGCTCCTCGAGCAGTTACCGGACATTAAAATCGAGACGATTCGTGGGAAAGGTGTTCGGTTGATTGAGAACTGTCATCTGGATATCCCGGAGACAGAAAATCGGGACTCTCGCATCAAACATGAGCTTGTTCAACTTTTGTTTGAAGAATTGAAATCGATTCAAGCCGTTGAACGAGCATTTTTTATAAGCGAAGCGACTGCAAAACAAGATATGGACGAAGTGGAACGATTGCTCGCTAGAAACGGGCTGATACTCAATCGTCGCACCTTTCATGTAGAGGGTGAAGAGCTTGTGAAACGGGAACTGCTGACCCAACAACTCGTTCATGCACGGTTCAATTGGGCTCACAGTCAAGATGTTCAACTCATTGAAGCGTTCTTGCTCCAATGGGAACATCGTGTCGGGAAACAATATGCCGATTCGGCGGCGGAATTACTTCAAACGAGGTTACTCGTCACATTGAAGCGTATCAGGCGACGTACGTATGTCAATCTCGCACCGATTGGTCGTGAAATGGCACAAACGACGAACGGTTATCCATTGCTATGTGAACTCGTGGAGGACCTCGAGCAGTCACTTGGGATATCCATTCCAGCTATCGAACGTATTTACATGATGCTCGCCTTTGCCGGTGCGCAAGAGTTTATTCCGTCAGAAGATCAAGTGACGACTGAACTCGCACGGACAACGAATCGATTCGCCCTCGCCGTTACGGGTACAATTTATGGCGGAGTACTGCAACGCGAGCTATTTCAATCACTCTTAGCACATGTTCGTCCGATGGTGTATAGACAATTGATTCGAACAGATGTCAAAAATCCGCTCCTCGATCAGATCAAGCGACGTTTCACGGCGACATATGCTGCCGTGTTACGTCATGCATCGATATTGGAGAAAGAGCTTGGCTTACAAGTCTCTGAAGACGAGATTGGATTTTTGACCCTCCATTTTCAAACAATGCTTGAAGAACGACGCCGTCTTGAGAAGAAAAAAATATTGCTCGTCTGTACATATGGAATGGGGACGAGTAAGCTGATTGCGGCACGGCTCAAAAATCACTTCCACGATACAATTGAGATTGTCGGTTTTTCTTCGTCACGTGATATCGAGAATCAAATTGCGATCCATACTCCTGACTTCATTTTATCAACGGTTGGCTTGAAGCAAGACCTTGTTCCGGTACACGTCGTCTCCGCCGTTCTAACTGAGCAAGACGTCGCGCAATTGAGAGAGGTTTTTGGACTCGGTAACGTCTCACATGCAACAATCGCCTCCCTGATCGAACACCTCGTTTTCGTTGATACGGTGGTTTCACGAGGACATGCACTCAGTCTATTGATAGAAAAAGCCGGTATCGACCCAACCTATGCGGAGACCGTATATGCGAGGGAACGAACCGGCCCGACTTCAATTGGACAGAGTGTAGCTATTCCGCACGGCGACCCTGAACAGGCAACGTCGAACAAAATCGACGTTCTCGTTTCAAAAGAGCCGATTGAGTGGGGGGAAGAGAAGGTTCAGCTCGTGTTTCTCTTGCAGTTCCGGGACTCGGACTCGACATTTTCGAGTCATCTGTTTGAAGAAATTGCAGCGCTTACAGAAAATCCGGCCCTCGTAAGAAAACTGATTGAGACGAAGGATCAAGCGGCATTCCGTAATCTGTTATTGCCGTAGGCAACGGCAAAACATCATCTGAAACCCCTTTCATATTCGAGTAAAGTATAAATGTAGCCAGTACAAATCAAACATTTATACGGAAGGGGAATGCGAGTATGAAGATTGTAGCCATCACAGCTTGTCCGGTAGGCATCGCACATACGTACATGGCGGCCGAAAAGCTGTCAAAGACGGGTATCGAGCTTGGGCATGATGTAAAAGTTGAAACACACGGGTCGATTGGAATTGAAAATGGATTGACCGAACAAGAAATCAAGGAGGCGGACGGTGTCATCATCGCCGCTGACAAGACGGTCGACCTCGAGCGTTTTGCAGGGAAACGTGTCGTCGTCGTCCCGGTCGCTGATGCAATTAAACAACCGGCCGAACTGATCGAGCGAGTCAAGACAGCACCAATTCAAAAAGCAACGACTCGGACACAAGATGCAAAGAAAGGGAAAGATGGGAACATCGTTTATCGCGCGCTCATGAACGGTGTTAGTCACATGATTCCATTCGTTGTCGTCGGGGGTCTGTTGATTGCTCTTGCTCTTGCCATCGGGGGAGAACCAACTGCAAACGGACTTGCGATTCCAGAGGGCTCGATTTGGCAGAAGGTGTTAGACGTGGGGGCGGCATCCTTCATGTTCATGGTCCCTATTCTAGCTGGTTATATCGCTTATGCGATCGCAGATCGTCCAGCCCTCGCGCCAGGTATCGTCGGTGGATATATCGCGGCGAATGGTAGTTTTTATGGTTCAGAGGCAGGGGCCGGTTTCTTAGGTGGAATTTTGGCAGGTTTTGCAGCCGGCTATCTCGTTCGTTGGATTAAAACGTGGAAAGTCCCACAAATGATTCAACCTATCATGCCGATTCTTGTCATCCCGATTGTTAGCATGACTGCAATCGCGGCCCTCTTTATTTTCGTCGTCGGGGCACCGATTGCTGGATTGATGGAAGGTCTTACGACAATGCTCCAAGGCATGGAAGGGTCGAGTAAAATTGTTCTTGGTCTGTTGCTCGGAGCGATGATTGCGTTTGATATGGGTGGTCCGGTCAACAAAGTCGCTTTCTTATTCGGGGCATCGATGATTGCTGAAGGACAAACGGGTATCATGGGCGCAATTGCGGTCGCGATTTGTATTCCACCGCTTGGCATGGGGATTGCGACATTCATTCGGAAAAAACTATTTGTCAAAGAAGAACAAGAAGCCGGTAAAGCGGCTTTCATGATGGGACTTGTCGGCATCACGGAAGGGGCCATCCCATTTGCGGCCGGTGACCCGCTGCGTGTCATCCCGGCAAATATGATTGGTGCAATGGTAGGGGCGGCAATCGCCATAACGGTTGGAGTGACGAACAACGTTCCTCACGGTGGACCGGTCGTTGCTGTACTCGGTGCTGTTGACAACGTCATCATGTTCTTCATTTCTGTCATCATTGGATCGCTCATCACGGCGTTCATGACGATTTTCTTAAAAGAACGGGCACAGAATAAAGTCAAACAATCGGAATCACTCAAACAAGTCGGGTAAGGAGAGATACAGATGAAACTGATGGATTACATGGACGAGGCATTGATTGAATTGGATTTGGCGGCAACATCACGTGAAGAAGCGTTCGAGATTTTGACGAAAAAATTAGACGACGCTGGGTACTTGAATGACCGTGCTGCATTCGTTACGGCACTTGAAGCGCGGGAAGCACTCAGTTCGACCGGGATCGGTTTTGAAGTCGCGATTCCTCATGGAAAGACGGATGCGGTCAACCGCCCGGTCATCGCCTTCGCAAAAGCACCGAAAGGGATTGAATGGGATAGTCTTGACGGAGAGCCGGCGAAATTGATTTTTATGATCGGTGTACCGGAAGCGGCAGAAGGAGATGAGCATCTTCGGATCCTCGCCTTGTTGAGTAGACGTCTCATTGATGATGAGTTCCGAAATCGATTAAAGGAAGCGACAACGGTTGAGCAAGTTGTCATGCAACTTGAAACGGTGTATGCATAATGGATAGGACGCTCATGACGAGCGTCCTATTGGCATGCGATCAACTAAACGACGACATGAGGAGGATTCCAAATGACAATTTTAACATGCACACCAGTCTTTCAAGAACGACTCTGGGGAGGACGTAAGCTCGAGACGACGTTCGAGTATGACCTGCCGCAAGGAAACATCGGCGAATGTTGGGGCATCTCGGCCCATCCGAACGGGATGAGCGTGATTGAGTCTGGTGAATTTGCAGGACAGACACTCGCTGATTTATGGAAGGAGCGCCGAGAGTTGTTCGGAGATTATACACTCGACAGTTTCCCGCTTCTCATCAAACTGCTCGACGCGGCGGACGACCTTTCTGTTCAGGTCCATCCGAACGATGAGGAAGCGATGCGCCTAGAAGGAGAGCCATACGGGAAGACGGAGTGCTGGTATGTCGTCGAGGCAGAAAAAGGTGCAGAGTTGATTCTCGGCCACACGGCGGAGACGAAAGAACAGTTGGCCAAAGCGATTGCGCGAGGTGAGTGGGACACGTTGTTACGCCGTCAACCGGTGCAGGCAGGTGACTTCATTTTCGTGCCGAGTGGAACGATTCATGCGATCGGGAAAGGAATCGTCATTCTCGAGACGCAACAGTCTTCGGACACGACGTATCGGGTATATGACTTTGACCGGACGGACGACGAAGGGAATACCCGGGAGCTCCATCTCGATCAGGCGATTGAAGTGACGACAGTACCGGATGCGCCTGCGATCGTCCATCCGACGACGAAAGACGTGACGGGCGGGACAGTTCAGACATTGATTGAAACGGACGAGTTCAACGTCTATCGGATGGAAGTCACAGATGGGTTCGTGCTCGAACCACTAGATCGCTTCCGGCTCGTCAGTGTATTAAACGGAGAAGGTACATTGGATGGTGTCTTACTCAAAAAAGGCGACCATCTCCTCGTGACGGTGAGTGATCAACCTCTCGTTGTGACGGGAAAGATGGAGTTTATTGTAAGCGATTGCAATCTAAAATGAATATAAATCACGTTGAAAGGGGAGCTAGCCATGTTTGGAGCGATTGAATTAGGAGGAACAAAAATCGTCTGCGGCATCGGGACAGAGACGGGGGACATCATCCGCCACGCATCCATCCCGACGACGGACCCGAAAGAGACGATGGCACGCGTGTTCGAGTTCTTTGAAGGAGAGATGATCGAGGCGCTCGGTGTCGGCACGTTCGGTCCCGTCGACTTGAACCGAAATAGTGACACGTATGGGCACATCACGACGACACCGAAAGTGAAATGGGCAAATTACCCGTTATATGACACGTTAAAAACACATTTTGGTGTACCCGTTATTTTAGACACCGATGTAAACGGGGCGGCGCTCGGGGAGATGACGTTTGGTGGGGCGACGGACGTTTCGAGTTGCCTCTATATGACGGTCGGGACCGGGATTGGAGCAGGTGCTGTCATCGATGGGAAGCTCGTCCACGGAATGGGACATCCGGAGATGGGGCACATGATGGTTCGTCGTCACCCGGATGACGCATCGAACGGCGTCTGCCCGTATCACGGAGACTGTCTTGAAGGGTTGGCATCAGGTCCTGCCATCGAAGCGAGACATGGCAAGAAGGCGCACTTGCTTGAGCTGAGCGACCCGGCATGGGACATCGAGGCGGACTATTTGGCACAGGCGCTCGTCAACATCGCCCTCATTCTCGCGCCACAGCGGATGATTCTCGGTGGCGGTGTCATGAAACAGTCGCAGCTTTTCCCGAAAGTACGCGATGCGTTTCGACAGAAGATGAACGGCTACATTCAAAATCCGTATGTGGATGAGTTAGAGACGTATATCGTGCCACCAACTCTCGGTGACTTGGCCGGATTAAAAGGGGCGCTCGCCCTCGCGATCAAAAAAGGGGATGTCGTACATGCCGGGCGTTGATGTGTCGGTTCGTGAGTTAGAGGATTACCGCTCGAGCGTCACGATGCCGGACGACTTTGATTCATTTTGGGAACGAGAACTCGAGACACTTCGGGAGATTCCGATGCAGGTTGAACGGTATCCGCTCGCTGCTTACGTAAGGAACGTCGAGATGGAGCACATCCGTTATTTGTCGCATGGGGCAATCGTACACAAAGCGACGTTCATCAAACCGAGAACGATCGACCGCTCGCTTCCAGTCGTCATCCTCTATCACGGTTACAACTGGAATACCCACGAACCTCATATCGCCATGAAGTACATCGTACAGGGCATGGCGGTGCTGCTCGTCGAAACACGTGACCAGGGGGTGGACCCGGAACAGTCCTTGCTCATGCCTTTAGGTGGGGCCGCCGGATGGATGACGCGAGGCATCTTCAAGAAGGAGACGTACTATTATACATACGTCATGTTGGACGCGGTCCGTGCGCTCGACGTCGCCCTCATGCTGTCGGGCGCGAAGACGGCGATTGTTGAAGGAGGAAGTCAAGGCGGGGGCATCGCGCTCGGGGTCAGCGCCCTCCACCCGAAAGTGAAAGCCGCGTTGATCGACATCCCGTTCCTGTGTGATATCCCGAGAGGAGTCGAGCTCGCGACGGACGGTCCGTATTTAGAAATCTCGCATCACTTTAAAGTACATGACCCTCTTCACGAGTCAGAAGCGAGATTGTACGACACGCTTCGTTATGTCGACGGAATCAATTTTGCGAGACGCATCACCTGTCCCGTCATGGTTGGGGTCGGTCTCTTGGATGAGGTGTGCCCACCTTCGACAGCCTATGCGTTGTTCCATGAACTGTCCGGTGAGAAAGCGTTCCGTGTCTATCCCGAATATGGACACGGTCTCTCGAGTCGCCATGAAGAAGAAAAACTGAAATTCATCGCCCCGTTATTGTGAGGACTCCGTCATTTTGACGGAGCCTTTTTCATTCTCTTCAAACCGATCAGGCGATTAGATGAAACTGAAGGAATCGATACAGGTTAGGAAAAGGTAAGCTGAAAAGCGCATGACACCAAATAAAGAAAATTATTTTCATTTTAATTATAGTATTGCAAAAAGATTTCTTAAGCGATATGATGGATTTGTGAAAACGCTTTCTATTTTATCTCGGGGAGGAAATGAAAGATGAAAAAACGTACGAAACAACTCGCGGCGAGCGCTTCGATCGCTGCCTTGTCAGTCGGCTTGATGGCTTGTAGCAATGAAGAATCTGATAGTGGCTCTGCATCGAGTGACGGCGAACTGTCCGGTAAGGTGACGATGTGGACAGCCTCGCTCGCGGGTGAACCGTTTGACTCTTATTTCGATGAGATTGAAAAAGAGTTTGAAGAAATGCACCCAGACGTCGATGTCGTCATTGAAGACGTGCCACAAAATGAGATGGAGCAAAAAGTACTGACGTCTCTGACGGGGAGCGATGTCCCGGACGTCGTCAACTTGAACCCGCACTACATGTCGAACATCGCGGCACAAGGTGGATTGCTCGAACTCGATGACATGCTATCAGAAGAGGCGAAAACAGCTTACGTGGAAGGTCCATACAAGTCTGGCATGTTCGATGACAAACTATACGCACTTCCTTGGTATTTGACGACGACCGTCTCATGGTACAACGGTGACCACTTCGAACAGGCGGGCATCAAAGAAGTCCCGACGTCGACGGAAGGCATTTACGAAGCATCAAAAATGTTGACGGACAAGACGGGGAAACCGGCATTCTATCCGGTCATCAATGACGGGAACGCGATCATGGAGAAAATGGTCTCAATCGCCGGTGGACCAATCGTAGAGGATGGAAAAGCGACGTTCGCTGACAACGAAGACATCATTAATTATTTCGAGACGATGCAAAAGATGTATGACGAAGGGTTGATCCCGCAAGAAGCGGCAGAAGGATCAATCAAAACAGGTCAAGAACTATATATGGCAGGCAATACCTCACTACTCGAAGGCGGCGTGACCTTCCTCGGACCAGTCGAGAGCGGCGCACCAGACATCTATGAAGCCTCAAAAGCAGGACAACCGCTCGAAGCGTCGGACGCACCGGTCAATGTCGCGGTCATGAACTTCGCCGTGCCGGCGAAGACAAAGAATAAAGAAGCAGCGGTCGCGTTTGCGGAGTTTGTCACGAATGCCGACAATCAACTCGAGTTCGCGAAGACGGCAGGAACGGTCCTCCCTTCTACGACGGCGTCACTCGAGGACGACTACTTCACGAATCCTGGCGACTCACCGAAAGCACTCGGGATGATGGAAGCTTCAAAATCACTCGAACGTGCAGAAGTGCTCGTTCCACCGACAGAGAACAGCGCAGAATTACGTGAGGCGACGAAAAACATCTTCGTTCAAAACTTACAAGGAAAAATGTCAGGTAAAGAAGCAGTAGAAGCACTTGCGAAAGCTTGGGATGACGCGTTTGAGAAATCTGGAGAGAGCGTGACATTCTAAACGTTGAGAGCTGAATCAAAAGGAGACCCCTCTTTTGATTCAGCTCGTTTTATTGGAAGGAGACCTAAAGATGAATAAAGAGAATATAGCACTCCCTGTATCGACCACGAAAACGAAGGTCGTCAGACGGAAGAAGAAAAACCTCCTCACGCCTTGGCTGTTCCTACTCCCCTCTATCCTTGTCCTCGGCACGTTCCTTGTCGTTCCGATTGTCGAGGCGTTCCATTGGAGTTTGTTGGACTATAAAATCATTGCGGGAACCGGAGAGTTCGTTGGACTCGCCAACTTCAAAGAGATTTTTACGGATCGGACATTTTGGCTCGCTTTATGGAATACGATTTTGTTTTTAATCATCGTCCTTCCATTGAATATCTTTTTGCCAATGATTTTAGCAGTTCTCGTCAACCAGGCCATAAAAGGCGTCTCGACGTTCCGTATTTTGTATTACTTGCCGGTCGTCACGCCGATGGTCGTCGCCGCGCTCATGTGGAAGATGCTTTATTCACAGAGTGGACCGGTCTCGTCAATCTTCGTATCGCTCGGTCTGTTTGACAATCCGACAAACTTGCTCGTTCAAAGCTCGACCGCTCTTGTCGCAGTATCCGCGATCACCGTATGGAAAGGCTTGGGCTACTACATGATCATCTATTTGGCAGGACTTCAATCAATTTCTAAAGACGTCTATGAGTCTGCCGAAATCGACGGGGCGAACGCCTTTCAAAAATTCTGGCGCATTACGGTGCCGATGCTCACGCCATCCGTCACGCTCGTTTCCGTCATGACCATCATCGCCGGGATGAAAGTGTTCGAAGAAATCGCATTGACAACAGGTGGTGGTCCGGCAGGCGCGACGACGACACTCGTCATGTACATCTTCAACAAATTTATGGCATTGGACGTCAGTATCGCATCCGCCGCTGGTGTCGTCCTGCTCCTTCTCGCGATCGGTGCATCTTTGCTTCAGATGAAGTTGACGAGTTCACGAGAAGAAGATTTACGAGCGTAAAGGAGAGGTGAAGATGAAACGTAAACAAACGACACAAAAAATCATGTTGTATCTATTGATGATTTTCATTTCGGTCATCACGGTCGGACCGTTCTTGATCACGTTGTTCATGGCACTCAAGTCGCCAGGGGAAAGCATTTACGGAACGATTTACCCGACCGATCCGACACTCGCAAACTTTACGGATTCTTTTGCGAAGGCGAATTTTGGGCTCTACTTTTTAAATACGTTCATCGTGACGGCGATTGCCATCCCGTTAAACTTGCTCTTTTGTAGTTTGGCGGCATATCCGCTCGCCCGGATGGACTTTCGGGGCAGAGGTGTCGTTCTCTCGCTCATTATCGCGACGATGATGGTCCCATTCCAGCTATACATGGCACCACTCTTCCAACTCGCGGGAGAACTGGGTCTACGCAATTCCTACATCGGCCTCGTCGTGATGCAGGTGGCGACCGCGTTTGGGATTTACTTGATGCGACAAGCGTACTTACGCATCCCGAAAGAGCTTGAGGAATCAGCATATTTGGACGGGGCGAACCGTTTCCAAGTGTGGTATCGAGTCGCGTTGCCACTCGTGAAACCGACACTCGTCACGTTGGCAATCTTTACGTTCATGGGGACATGGGGCGATTATTTATGGCCACTCCTCAACTCGACGGAGAGTAGCATGTACACGCTCTCGATTGGATTGGCACAACTGTCCCAAAACTTTGATGGTTCGAACTTGAAGCTGATTAGCGCGGCGTCGGTTTTGACGACAATCCCGACATTGATCCTATTTATGGCGCTCCAAAAATACTTTATCTCCGGTGCGACAGATGGTGCCGTGAAAGGGTAAGAGAGAAAGGACGCGGAAGAGATGATTCATTACGCAGGGCATACGATAAAACGAGTACGAGAAGTCGATTGTGTTGTCGTCGGCGGCGGAACGGCTGGCGTGACGGCGGCCTATACGGCAGCAAGTGAGGGAATCGACACACTTCTTATTGAAAAAACGATCGCACTCGGGGGGACGCAGACGAATGCGCTCGTCTCTCCGATGATGCCGACCCATGTCCATCCGCGAGGTGTCAATCGAGCGATTTTAGATCGTTTGGAAGAGCGGGGCGTCAAGACGGACGATGGGACGACGAACTGCCGCTGGTTCAACGTCGAGACGCTCACTTCGGTGTTGGACGATCTGTTAAAACAGGTCGGATGTCAGGTGTTATACGACGCGGTTGTCATCGACGTATTGAAAGAGGAAGGTACGATCACACATGTCATTGTCCACACATGTGCCGGTCTCGTTGCGATTCGGACGAAGACGGTCATCGATGCTTCGGCGGATGCCGTCGTCGCACGTGTCTCGGACATCCCGACATCGTCTGGCGACGAGAACGGACATAATCAACAGATGACGTTCCGCTTTGAAATGGGCGGTGTCGACATCGACCGTGTCAGACGATACGTGCTCGGACTCGGTGAAACGTTCTGTCAAATCGAGGACCCAGACTTCTTCGAAATCGTCATGGTCCCAGGGAAAGGGCATGTGCTCGAACCGTTGTTCCGAGACGGGTTGGCAACAGGTGAACTCACGACTGACGACTTGAAATATTTCCAAGCGTTCACGCAACCGGGCAAACCAGGTGTCCTCTCCTTTAATTGTCCCCATATCCCGGGACTGACGGACACGACCGACCCGTTCGCCCGCTCTGAAGCGGTGCGCATCGGTCGACAGATGATGCAGCGTCTCAGCCGGTTCTTAATTCGTCACTTACCAGGGTTCGAGTCCGCTTTCTTATTGAAAGAAGCGACACAGCTTGGGATTCGTGAATCGTATCGGATTCAAGGGAAGTATGTGTTATCTGAGATAGACTATGCGGACCGGGCCCGTTTCCATGACGGAATCGCCAAAGGAGACTGGTATGTCGATGTGCATCGCGTCAAAGGAGACGAGGCGTTACCGAAGAAATATACAGCCGGTGAATATTATGAAATCCCGTACCGTGCTCTGATTGTGAACGAAGTGCCGAACGTCATCTTCGCCGGACGACACATTTCGAGTACGTTTTTGATGCAAGCATCGCTTCGGATTCAGCCGACGCTACGGGACGTCGGGGAGGCGACGGGATTGGCCGTCGCACTCGCTTTAGAAACGAACACGTCGCTGAATGAACTCGACGGCGGTTTGGTTCGGGAACGACTGGAGGTCATCCAATGAAACAAGTACATGTCCTGAATCATACGCATTGGGATAGGGAATGGTATGAATCGTTCGAATCGTTCCGTTTCAAATTGACGGAAGGGTTACGCTACGTCGTCGATCGACTGCAGGCCGGTCAATTTGAGAATTTCTTTTTGGATGGGCAGACGATTGTGCTCGATGACTATCGTGACGTGGTGAGTGAAGAAGAATATGAGCAGCTCGTCGAATGGATCCGAGCGGGCAAGATTGAAGTCGGACCGTGGTATTTACTCGCCGATGAGTTTTTAGTGGCGGGTGAAGCGCTCATTCAAAACTTGAAGATTGGGACGAAGATGGCGCGCGACCTAGGATCGAAACATGATATCGGATACTTGCCGGACACGTTCGGACATATCGGACAGATGCCACAGATTCTAGACCAGTTCGGAATCGGTCACGCCATCCTTTGGCGTGGTGCCGTATCAGACTCGTTCGAGAATACATGGATCGCGCCGAACGGGTCAGGTGTCAAGACGTTCGTCCTTCCCTTATTTGAAGGTTATTATCAGACGTTCTTGAAGCATGAGGCGTTCAAAGAAGAGATAATGGACTATGTGAAACGTAACGAACCTTACGTACAGAGTGGTCATTATTTGGTCATGAACGGGGCCGATCACACGTTCACGGCACCAGACCTGAAAAAACGTCTCGATGCGATCGACCTGCCGACCCGTCAATCGCTCATGTCTGACTATTTGGATGCGGTAGCGACACATCGCCCGACCGCGACGATTCGCGGTGAACAACGGGACCCGTCGAAAATTTTCATTCTCCCAGGTGTTCTCTCGACACGGACCTACTTGAAGCGTGACAATCAGCTCGTCGAAGATGAAGCACTCAACACGCTCGGATTCTTGAACGCTTTCCTCGGGACAGAGACAAGAAATGATGCGTTCCGAGAGTATGTATGGAAATTGATTTTACAAAACCAGCCGCACGATAGCATCTGTGGATGTAGCATCGATGCCGTCCACGAGGAGATGGAGACGCGTTCGGCACGTGCACTCGCTGCCATGAAACAGTTCGAACAGACGCAGCTCGATAAGCATTATCCGGCACCGTATTTTGGTGAAAGATATAACAATCAGCTTGTGGTGATCTCAACCGTTCCGATCAAACGGACGCTTCCAATCGAAACAACGATTCGAATCCCGAAACGACTCGACCTCGGGCACATCAATCTCAGCATGAACGGGAAACCGATCGAAATTGACGTATTGCGCCGAGAAGAGAAGGAAGTATTTTTACGTCACATTTTGGCGGAGCCCCACTATGACGAGTATGTCGAGTATGACGTCGTCTTTTCAATCCCGGTCGAAGGGGCGGGAGCCTACGTGTGCGAGATTGAGCGAGTCGAAGAAACAGTCACACCACCCGTTCCAGCAGAGGGCGTCATCGAGAATGCGTTCTATAAAATCGAGACGAGCGAACATGGATTGACAATCACAGACGTAGGCAGCGGGGTGCGATATCCAGGACAGCACGTCTTCTACTCAAGTCTAGATGCGGGCGATACGTATAACTATTCACCGCCATTTGAAGACCGTTTGTCGAAGGCGACGCTTCTTCATACTACGACGGAGCGTGGTCAAGCTCACGAAACGATGCGCCTCGACTATACGTTGAGGGTCCCGACTTCCCTTGATGCTTCGCGACAAAGAGGGAGCGAGGATACGGTGACTGTCCAGATTACGACCACGGTCACTCTTTACGCACACGACCCGCTCATCCGTTTCAAGACGACGGTGGACAACAAGGCGCAAGACCATAAGCTCCGTGTCGCCTTTGACGTCGGGACGTGTGAGGTCACGACGGCGGATACGGCGTTTGATTGGAACGAACGGGAGACGATGCGAGACAAACAATTTGACGCAGAGAAAAATGAAGAATGTGTCATGGCACAAGCACCGACATATTCGTTCGTTCAGGCAAATGCGCACACGCTTGTCCATCGCGGTCTACAAGAATACGAAGTGAGCACATATGACGACCGAGACGTCGTCGAACTGACGATGCTCCGGGCGGTCGGTTGGTTGTCTCGTCGAGATTTACGGACGCGAGGAAACGGTGCGGGGCCCGGGTTTGAAGTGCCGGGTGCACAATGCCTGCGAACGGATACGTTCGAATACGGCCTCTTGTTGAACCGGGAAGCGGAGACGGCAACGCATGTTTCAAGCTTCCGTCGCCGTCCAATCATTCATCAAACGCGTGCAGCGACACCGCGGCATTGGTTCACGATGACAGGTGGGGTATTCTCGAGTGTGACAGGGATTGAACCGAACGTCAGCGAGATCCGTCTATTCAATCCGACGGAGGAACGTGTTTCAGTTACCATGACGTTCGAACAACAGGTAACATTAGAGAGAGTAACGTTAACAGGAGACGTCATCGAACAAGTAGGCGAAACGTTCACGGTCGGACCAAAAGACATCGTGACGATCCGGGTGACGAGCGAAGAGATATAGACTTTAACGAAGAAGGTGACAAAGATGAGAAAATTCGTAGCGCTCGACATTGGCGGGTCGTTTATCAAGTACGGTGTGTTGACGGAAGATGCGATTTTTATCGAAAAGCATGAAAGCATGACCGAAGCCAATCAGGGCGGGGCTCATATTTTAGAGAAAGTGACGGGGTTCATCCGTGATTTGCAGACACGACACGACGTGCAAGGGATCTGCATCTCGACGGCAGGTCAAGTCGATTCGAAAGAAGGGGTCGTCGTCTATGCCTCGAAGTTAATCCCAGAATATACAGGAACTCGTTTAAAAGAAACGTTAGAGGCGACGTTTGGTTTGCCGGTCGAGGTCGAGAACGATGTGAACTGCGCAGGGCTAGCCGAATCATGGATTGGGAGCGGCAAGGGAGCCAAGAGCTTATTCTGTCTGACAATCGGGACAGGGATCGGCGGTAGTTACATTCTCGACAACAAACTCCATACAGGGCATAGCTTCAGCGGAGGCGAAATCGGTTATATCCCAATCGAAGGATATGCGTTCGAAGAATTGGCATCGACTCGTGTCCTGATCGAGCGTGTCGAGGCGAGAACGGAACAGTCTGGACTGAATGGGAAAGACGTGTTCGAGATGGCACATGCAGGGAACGCAATCGCCATCGAAGAAATTGACCGCCTCGTTTACTATTTGTCTAAAGGAATTGCTACGGTGACGTATATGATGAACCCTGAGAAAATCATCATCGGTGGCGGGATCACGGCACAAAAAGAGTATTTGTACCCTCGCATCATGAAGCAACTCGCTGCCGACATCATTCCGGCCATTTTGGAGAAGACGACGATCGAGATTGCCCGAAACTTGAACAACGCCGGCATGATCGGGGCGCTTCGTCACTTCTTGCTACAGGAATCGATGCGTCCACTCCGGAGCATCACGACAATCATCGAATCAAACCATCATCGCTTCACGAAGCGCGAGCAGCTCGTCGCCGATTTCATCATCCAAAACCTCGAAGCGGTGCCGAACAAGACGATCACCGAGATGTCTCGCCAAATTAACGTGTCAGAAGCGACGATCACCCGTTTTTGTCAGAAACTTGAGTTCGGGTCGTATAACAAGCTGCGCTTACTTGCTAAAGAAGCGACTGTCAGCAATCGCTACTACGGTCCTTCGAATATCGATGGACTTGATGAAATCAATGAAGCGTACTTCATGATGATGAAGAAGTCCGAGTCACTGTACGATCAAAAGGCGATGCTTCGACTGAAAGAAGTGCTCGGGTCGACGAATCAGGTCGTCTTATACGCGACGGATGAATGGTCACCACTTTTACCTGCGATCAAAATGAAGTTGTTAGAGTTCGGTGTGATGACGGACATGTTCTCAGGAGCGCAAGCGATTCAACTATCGAAACGGGCGATTCGTCCAGAGACGCTCGTCATCGGGCTAAGTCGCGACGGTTATAGTGAAGAAGTCATCGACGGGTTGACGAATGCGAAACGAATCGGTGCCGTCACCGTCGGACTGTCGACCCAGAGTGACTCACCACTCTTTTCCGTGTCAGACGTTCGATTGACTGTCGCTTCAACGGAAAACGCGGATGTCACGTCGATTCGTGAAGTGGCCCTATTTTATCTATTAGATGTCATCACGCACACCGTTCGGACGGAAGAGCCGAGTGGTGAGACGGTTTGAGGTGGGACGATGAAGATTGTATATGTACCGATCGATGAACGCCCATGCAACGTCGACGTGGTGAAGCGGATTGTCGGGGTGACCGACGAAGTCGAGCTGCTCACGCCACCCGAACAATTGTATGGATATAAAAAACAAGCTGCCGACAAAATGGGGATGCGAGAGTGGGTACGCCGCGTCAAAGATTGCGACGCTCTCGTCCTTAGCGCGGACATGCTGTGCTATGGTGGGTTGTTGCCTTCACGGTTGCATCATATGACGGAAGGAGACGGTGACGTTTTTATCGAGTGGATGCGGACGCTCCGAAAGGAGACGAAGGCACCGATTTATGTCGCGACGATGATCATGCGCACACCGAAGTATAGCTCGGATGATGAAGAACCTGACTATTACGGTCGATTCGGAGCCGACATCTATCGCCGTTCCTGGTTACACGATAGAGAAGGACGGGACGGGTTGATTGAAGAAGAACGAGATGAACTCGCATATTTGAACGAATTGATTCCGACAGAATACGTAATCGATTATGAGACGAGACGTGCATTCAATCGGTCGATTAACGAAGCGATGATTCAGCTCGTCGAGGAAGGTGTCATCGAGCGCCTGTTCATTCCACAGGATGACAGTGCTGAGTATGGCTACACATCGATTGACCAGACAAACGTGTTACGACAAATTCAAGAAAGACGCGTGCTGACGAACGTTCACATGTATCCGGGAGCAGATGAAGTGGGAGCCACCATGGTTGCCCGAGCCTTTTTAGACCAGCAAGGGACACGACTTCGCGTATATCCGATTTGGAGTAGTGCGCTCGGCCCCACCTTGATTCCGATGTATGAAGATCGTCCGTTCGTGGAAAGCATGTATGCCCACCTTGACGCAGTCGGATTACAACTCGTGGAAACGATGGAAGACGCCGACCTCGTTCTCGCCTACAACGTCCCGGGGCGAACGATGCAGGAATCGTGGGATCAGCACAAGCGCGACGTGACGTATACGAGTTTTCGTCACATGCGTCAGTTCGTCACGAAGATGGGGGACGCGCTCGCACAAGGGAAACGAGTCATCGTCGCTGACAGTGCCTATGCCAATGGTGGCGATCAAGAGCTGATCATGTGGATGGATGACTGCAACCTTCTCGAAAAGTTAGACTCTTACAAAGGCTGGAATACGAACGGGAACACGCTCGGGACGACGCTTGCGCAAGGTGTGTTTGCAAAAGTCGGAGACCGGGAGCGGATTCGTGCGAACGTTCTCTATCATTTGCTTGATGATTTTGTCTATCAGGCGAAGGTTCGCATGGCGATGACGGATGCGGTGTTACCAGAGTATGGGGCCAACTATTTTGATTTAAATGACCAGGCAGAAGCCATTTCGCGAGAGCGTGACTCCTTGATGACGGAGGTCGGGCGACACGTGATTCGTCACGCATTCAAAGAAGCATGGACATTCCACACATCTGCACCTTGGAATCGCATGTTTGAATGTCGATTAGAGTTTGGAGGAACAACCCGATGATTGAACAATTGAGAAACCAGTTGATTGTGTCCTGTCAGGCACTCCCGGATGAACCGCTCCACGGCTCCGCCATTATGGCTCGCATGGCCATCGCTGCAAAAGAAGGTGGGGCGAGTGGGATTCGTGCGAACGGCATCGAAGATATTCAAGCGATTCGATCTGTCGTTGATTTACCCGTCATCGGAATCATCAAACGCGAGTACGAAGGCTCCGATGTATATATCACACCGACGATGGATGAGGTCGATGCGCTCGTATCGGCAGGCGTCGATTTGATTGCGCTCGATGCGACACATCGAGAGCGTCCGGACGGGTCGACGATTGCCACGTTGTTTCCGCTGTTAAAAGAGAAGTATCCGAATCAACGCTTCATGGCCGATTGTGCCAGACTCGAAGATGCGGTTCGCGCTGAACGACTAGGTTTCGATGTCGTCGCACCGACGCTCTACGGGTATACGGCAGAGACGGCGGGCAAGAAAGTGTATGAAGGTGACTTTCAGTTCTTGAGGGAGATGGTGCAAATCGTATCGATTCCGGTCATTGCGGAAGGGAATGTGATCACACCAGAGCATGCACGAAGAGTGCTTGAAATCGGGGCGTATGCGGTCGTCGTCGGTGGCGCCATCACAAGACCCCAACAGATTGCGAAGCGATTTGTCGAGGGGATTCACAACCTGTCACCGAGGTAACGGAAGTGTGAGTTGTTCAAATTGAGGGAATCAATACTGAACGACTTCATAGAATGGGTGATGGGATGAAACAAGCAACAATTCAAAATAGCAATGGCATGTCACTATCCGCCATCGACTATGGCTGTGCGATGACGGAACTGACGGCCCCGGACCGAGACGGCAATCTCGAATCGGTCATTTTAAAGTACGGGGACGTCTCTCAATACTTAGAAAACCCGATCTATCTCGGATCTATCGTCGGGCGGATCGCCGGACGCATTCGAAACGCGGAGATTGATGGTGTCGCCTTGACCCCAAGCGAGGCGCCTCATCATATCCACGGTGGAGACGAAGGTATCACGGCCCGTTACTGGGAGATGGATGCTGAGGAGCGTTGTATTCAGTTTACCTATATGAGTCCGAGCGGGGAGGAGGGGTATCCGGGAAACGTCTTCTTCAAAGTGATTTATGAACTGACAGATGATAATGAGCTGATTGTCACGATGACAGCGGAGACGGACGAATTGACATGGGTCAACCTGAACCATCACAACTACTTCAATCTCGGGGGACGCCCGACCATCCACGATCATGAGCTGACGCTACCAGCCGATTCGGTCGGGGTGCTCGATGCAGAGTCGCTGCCGACAGGAGAGTTGCGAGACGTGAGCGGGACGCCGTTTGATTTTCGGTTCGGAAAAGCGGTTCGAGAAGCGCTCGAATCGGGAGACGAGGCGATTAAAAAAGCCGATGGACTTGATCATCCGTTCATCTTGAAGGACGAACCAACCCGATTGCATGACCCGGTGAGCGGACGGACGATGACGGTCGAGACGAACCAACCCGTCATGGTCGTCTATACGGGCAACTTCCTCAGTGAAGAGACGCCAGTGACGCTTGACGGCCGACAAAAACATAGCGCGATTTGTCTCGAGGCGCAGGCGTTCCCGGACGCCCCGAACCATCCAGACATCGCGACCTCGATCGAACTGAAGCCGGGTGAGTTGTATCACTCGCGGACGGTGTATCGATTCGGGGTAGAATGAATGAATCCATCACGCGAGAGTGTGATGGATTTTTTTGAGGTGATGGAGTAGTGGAGCATGAGGATGCGTTAGCTCATTTCCGACTCTTTTCGTATGACCGACTATTGTATAGGTTCGTAACGGGATGGAATCACCCCAATCCCGTTACTTATATTGATGCAGTATCAGACCCGCTATGTGCATATTGTTCACGGAAAGGAAAACAGAGGAGCGCCATCTTTTCGGGATGACGCTCCTCTGTTCAAGGTCATGTTGAATTTTACCGGCCCTCTTCGACAAGCAGATGTGAGTTAATCTAGCTCTTCAAGCGCATAGACACGTCGGTTATTTCTTTTTGTTGCGACGTAGATAGAGCAATATTGCGCCAATGACGGCAATCAATACGATGAATCCGACGAAATACCATGCCGAGTTCATGGAGGTAGACTCGTTTGACGTGTCATCCCCTTCTGATTGCTCATTTTGGATGCTGGCGCTATTTGTGAAGATGGCACCGTTTTGGTTTTTGACTGCGACACTAAACGCCTCATTCGGAAAAGCGAGCGTTTGGATGAGGGACGAATCAATCGTATCAGTCGTTGACACGACGATCATCGCTTTTTCTGTGTTCCATGGAGAGGGCTGAATCCACGCATATTCAGAGGACGTCTCCGGAACGAATCCATACTGCGATAAATCCACTTGATTGTCTTTTGTGACGAGCCAGTCCTCTTTCTGCTCGTTAAAGAGCGGACTTTGCTCCGGATCTCCGATATAGATGATCGAGCGGTTAGAGACCGCCTCCTCGGTCACGTCTTTAGCCCGAATGAACTCGACTTGTTGCGTCAAAGGGGTGACCGGTAGGCCACTCATCACACCGGTCATATTTTGCAAAGTTTGAGCATTCGACTCATCTGGGATGACGAACACGACGCCAGGGTCAGTCGAGAACAAACTGGCCATGTTCGAGAACACTTCGTTATTTGCTTGCCCACTCCCTTGTGGCAACGTCAACTGACTGTCGCTTGAGATGAAGATCCAGCGATCTAAGTCACTATCGTTACACGGTGCTTCAGAACGGAGACCGTTCGCTTCAAACGACACATCTAAAAACGTATCTTTTTGAAGTGTTGATGCATCGACTTGAATCGTATGTTGTTGCCATTCTTGATCGTCCTCTAAAGGCGAGAGCGGGATGGAGTGCGGGGTGCCGTTCACCCATGCAATCAATTCCGGAGACGCGTCATTGTTCTCTTCAGACGTTACGTACGCCGATGTCTTGAAACGGACATCCATCTCGACGGTAGACTGCCGATCGATGACGGGCAACGGATAGAAATAGTTTTGACTGACAGCTTGGGTCCCGCTCAACATGAAGTCAGAGGCTCCGAGTGTACGTAAATCAATCGTGTCACCACTTTTTTGAACGGAAGGTGCACTTGATAGGGCGAGTTGACTTCCGTTCAGCTGTTGCCGCTGCGTCGTGATGAGAAGATGGTCCACCGTCCCTTCGAAGGAAGCCGCGTCTTCTGCGAGGACGAACATCGCATCGACGGCCGTATCGTCGCTGACGATTCGAGCTTGCTCAAACAAGACATCCTCACCTTCAGGGAGGGTCTCTAGTTCCTCAATTAACGTTTGGACGGGACCGGTGAACGAATCCGTCTGACCGACGAACACGTACCGTCCATCCAATGTTTTCAATTGTCCTTCATATTGAAGCGATACGTTATTTGGGTTGGCTGCGTCCCCTTGTAGCTGTCGGAACAGAAGAAGTCCCGCTTCTAAAGACATCGTGTCCGGTGAGTCCGGGAGTACGATTGTCAACTTCTGGTTGGTCGTTTGAATAAAGGGATTCGGGTAATCGTTTAAGGCGAGTTCGACTTTGCTTCCGATTGAAAGAAAGCTTGATGGAAGGACCGTCAGCCAACTTCCCGATGTGTTTCCGGTATCACACATGCGCCCTTCAATCACGCCCGTGAAGCGCACGGTGACTTCATGTGTCCCTTTCGTCAAGTGCTCGTCTTGAAGTGGTACACGTACGTTACCTTGCGAGGACTCCTTGGATAATGCGATTGATTTAAGTGGTTCACCATCGATGTCGATGGTGAGCGCCGACGGGGGGATTAACAGCTCAGAGTGGGCCCAGTCGACGGACACGTATTTTGAGGAATCCGCTTCCTCGTCTCCAAGCATGGTATATGTGTATGTTCGAGAAGACGTCTCGCCAGGCAACACATCATCCCCGGTCGTCAATAATCGATCTCCGGCATCGCTTGCCGAATCGATGGGCAACGGGGAGCGAATCTCTGTTGCAGCTTGTACTGAAACCGTCGAGAAAACGAAGAATACGGTCAATAAGTAAAGTGTGATTTTTTTCATAATATCCTCTCCTTCATTCGAATCGGTCTGTTTTGTACCATCTCACTTCTTGATTGAACAAGACGCGTTTGATTTCAAGATAAAGCGAGTAGATGACGAGTATGATCCATAACTGGCTGTACGTGAAGTACATCAGGATGACGGTGAAGAAGTTTGGAATGTTGAATTCAGACCGCTCGATACTAAGTGTCACAAATACTTCGGTCACAAAGAGAAGAAATGCAAGAACCCATAAAATCAAGGTGATGTTTCCGACCTCGAGGCCGATATCGACAAACAAATTGATGACAAACAAACTGTTCGATAGGATGACCCCGAAGAAAAACAAGAAGTAGGTGAAGAAAAAGTAAATGATGTCGAAGACGATTTTTTTTCGCTTCAACGAGAACAGCTGACGCATGAATTTAAGGACGACGTATTGATTCCCGCGCGCCCATCGAGTTCGTTGTTTCCACCATACTTTCAGCGTCTGTGGTTCTTGTTCCCAAGTGATGGCTGCAGGGAAGAAGCGAATATGCCAACCGAGTTCATATACGCGAATCGTCAGTTCAGTGTCCTCGGCGAGTGCCGCTTCGTCCCACCCTCCGAGTTCTTCGATGATCGACCGGCGAATGGCGAAGTTTGTCCCAGGGATGGTGGCGATGTTGAACCATTTCCATCTGCCTGCCTGCGCCATCCATTGAAAACAAATCGTCTCGATATTGATGAAGCGAGTGAGCAGCGTCTCGTATGCATTCGTCACACGAAATTTTCCGACGACGGCCCCCGCGCCCGTGTCGTTGACGAGCCCCATCACGAGATGATAGACACTATCTTTTTCAGGCGTGTTATCTGCATCGTATACGACGAGTACGTCCCCGGTCGATTGGGTCAATCCGTAGTTCAAAGCGGAGGACTTGCCTTTCCCTGCGTAGTCGGGCGTTGTTTGAACGACATGGATGAACGAAAACTTGTCCGCGAACGTTTGGGCGATTTCACCCGTACGGTCCGATGAGTTGTCATTGATCAAAATGACTTCGAGTTTATCGTGCGGATAGTTGATGCGGGACATTGCCCGTAACGTGGCGGCGACGACGACGGCTTCATTGTGGGCGGGAATCAGGACCGAAACTTTCGGCAAGTCCGTCATCTTCTTCGACCATTCCGGGATCGGGTCACGAAATGTCATGTAATGCCAAAAACCACCTTGCATTAAAAACATGTGATAGAGAAGCATCGTCCAAATCATGACGAGCGAAAATAGGAACAACAGGTTTGCCATGACTATCCACGCTCCTTAAATAATCGTTTTTTGCGCTGTCCACGTAGGTAGAACGTATACAACAAAAATGTGAGAACAGCGATGAACGTGATGAGGGCGAGGACCAAGAGCGCCCGTTCAAGAAATGAGGTCGGTGCGTACAAGCTCAACTGACTCATGACGCGAGAGCGTTCATCTTGCATAGTGATTGCACCGTTTGTGGCTGTGATCGAGACCTCTTCCGTACGGACCCATTCCGTTTGTTCGCGTAAATCAAGCCAGCGGAAGCCGGGAGTGGACTCCATCATGTCGATGAGGTCCGATATATGTTCTGTCCCGAGATAAGGGTGATAAAAACCACCAATCATCGAGTCACGGACAATCATCAGTTCGTCACGCGCACGACGCATTTCGTCGACCGGCCTTGGAAGGTCGGTTCGAATATACCCGATCGTCTCTGGGTAGAGAGTCATCCCACCGAGAAGAGACGGTTTTGCGATATAGGGAGGAGCACCCATGACTTCCCAATTGGTGTTACTAAACTGTACTTGTCCGAATATATTGGAGAAGTACTTTGAGGTTAACGAATAGCCAGAATGCGACATCGTATAATGAGGTGCCTCAAAACCTAGAGGTTCGAGGTCGAGCGAGACGAGTTCATGAATCGAGTTCGTCAATTTTGATTGAATGTAAGACGTCTCGCCCTCTAACTGTGTTTCGATATACTCATCGTAGTCTTGCTCGTTACTAAACACGTCACGTTTTTTCAAAAGTGGAGGTGTTTCGTTTGAAGGGACGAGAACGGGTTGATTGTTCTCGACATCCCAAAACTCAAAGCCTTCTCCTGTCTCGGACGAGCGATACTGATGGGTGTAGCCGTGAGAGAGGACGGTCGCACCGCGGTCTTCAAGTCGTCGAATGACGTCTAGTAACTGAGGACGGTCGATATAGTGAACATGTTGATTACTTTCAGGTTCGACATACACAGTAATGACAGCCAAAAGGATGGGGACGTTACGGTCTAACAAATAATTTCCCACTTCCTCAAGAAGCTTTGGGTCCGTGCTCGGATTGATGTCTTCTAATCGAAGATATCCTACATGCTCACCGACTGGATTGACCTGAAAGAAATCAAAGAGACTGTCAGCTACAAAGAGAGAGGAACGGTTTAACAGGTTGTAAATCCCTGAATAAAAATGTCGGTCTGTTTGCACGATGACCGGATGTCGTTCGCCCTGATGAATCGAGTCGGCGTGGACGACCGAAGACGAGCCGTCCACTGATAAAATCGTGTCAGCCAAGTCGAAAGTCAGCGATTGATCAGTCCGCGCTTGATGGAACTTAGAGACCCCTTGTCTCGTCATCAGATTCAACTCGTCAAAGGCTTCGAGCTGATTCACGTTATACCCGACCCCATACACCGGAGATTCCGACTGATTGATTTGATCACGGGTCGATTCCGGGATTGTCGCAGGATTCACTCCGAAATAAAACAAGTGGGTTGTTTCCTCGAGCGAATCGGGTGAAACTTCCGTGTCGCGAAGAATATCGACGTTGTCTGAAAAATGAGAGACGAGCGCATCTAACATGTAGACTTCAGGCGGGACATCATTCGATTTAGAACTGTAGATGATTGTCACGTTTTGTTCTTCTGCATGTGATTCATACGGTATACAGAGTAGAAATAGGATGAGCATAATCGTTTTATAACGCATAGCTTTTCAACTCATTTCTTAATAATCCGAGGACGTCATCCGGCGATTCGATTTTTGCTTCTTTTGTGACGGTGTAGTGGGCGATATGGTTCGTGAAAGATACCGTTTTCCCATTCGACAGGTCGTAGTCTCCGATCATTTGTCGAAAGCGATTTAAAATGATGGTCATATCTGCTTCTGAAGCATACGGTAAGATGAGTGCGAACTCTTCCGTGGACAGACGGAATTTTTTGTCCGTCGTTCGTGTCGAATCATGGAGACGTTCGCTGAAGAAGGTCAAGAAGCGGTCTGCTTCTTCATTCCCATAGAGGCGTTTAAATTCAGTAAAGTAATCGATTTGATAGAGTAGAACGGTGAAAGACTCTCCGTGACGGTTCGTACGGTCAATCTCCAATTGGAGTTCGAGCTCGAACCGCTCTTCATTGTCGAGTCCCGTCTCGTCGTCGATTGATACGAGGCGTTTTACTTTTTCTTGTAAGGACAAGTTCATCTGATTCAATTGAAGAATTCGTTCATATACGCCGCCGCTCAAGATGACAAGGCCGATTAACCATAGCCCGAAATAAAAGAGAGTGGCCTCTGAAAATAAAAACAGTTGATCGGACGGTCGAAAGAACAAGTTCCAGAAGTATAAACTTCCGAACAAAAACAAAATCAATAACGCTGTGAGTAAGCCTGCCCGTAATCCTATAAACAGACTGATGAAGACTGCCAAAGCAATCAACAGTATGCCCTCGGTCGTGACACTTCCTAAGTTTGGCATATATAAAATGAACAAGGTGACAGCGACTAGCAACAATCCGACCTGTAAACTGAACAAACTCGTTTTACGGAACGAGATATCCATCGATTAGTCCCCCCTCTGCCAATAAAGGTAGTAAATTATCGAAAGCATGAGTCTCTTTCGTTCCTACATCAACATACCCGCCATAGTAATCAGATGATGAGTCCGAGACCATCGATGAGGTGAGTCGATTCATCACGCGCTCTGCGAAGTCCCGTTCATCACGCTCGAGTAGATAAAAGATTGCCAACGCGTAGACTGCTTGAGACTCAAAGTTGACAGTCGGTTCTTTCGAGTCGCGGTCATAGCGCCCATAGACAATCCCGTCATTGAACGTCTCTTTAAAGAAAGAATAAAACGGTTCGGTCGATAACCCGAACTGTTCATAACGTAAGGCGACATACAGTTGATCGATCATATTGATCTCTTCATCGAATTGGTACGTCTGTGTCGAGATGACGTACGATTTTGCGAAGAACGGTTCGCTCAATGGCGCATTTTTCAATAATCGCTTGCTGTTCTCGTACAAATCGTCCACGGCCATATGGCGTAGGGCGTCCTCATCTAAGTAGCTCAAAGTCAAAACGTCTCCTTTCGCGCTTGTCGCCAAATCGACAAAGTCAACGGGGAGTCCGTCTTTTACCCCGGTTGAAGTGAGCGGGGCGGCAATTCGTTCGGCCAACTCAAAATAAGAAGGTTCGTCAAACGTTTCCCCTGCTTCATATAGGGCGTGGACAATTCGAGCATCATCGATCCAGGCATTCGCTGGACTTGGTGTCAGTTCGTCGTTCGTCCCTTCTAGTCGCCAGCTGACTAAATCAGATGCGTGCAAAAAATATTCCGTGAGTACGTCGACTTGTGCAGCAAACTCGTCCGCTCGCTTGCGTTCGACTAAAAAGAGCAAATAGAGTCCGAGTGACTCAGATAAAAACTCATGGTCGCGATCGGTCACATTCGTCTGGATTAGACCTTTTTCAGTTAGTAAGTGCTCTCGGACGAACGATTCTGTCGGAAACTCACTCGTGTACTCTTTAGGAGGTTCAGGTTCTTCGTTTGAACATCCGTACAACAAAGACAGAAAAGAGAGCGAGAGAAAGATAAGGTGTCGCATAGGTTCCCCCTTAGAAAATGATGGTTTTCAAACACCTATAAATAAGAAATACCCGAAAAAACATTATATTTATACATTTTTTCTTCACTTTAGGTTAATTAGGTTATTTTTGTTAATAAAAATTTAACAAAATGTAATTTTTGGATAAAATTATTCCTTGCAATCCGTGTGTGACTCGAACGTTTGTCGAGAAAATGATGCTTATTCATTATGCTACCGAACTGTAAAGGAACAGACAATAAAGAATCTGTTTTTATCAATGAAATCATGCATGATTTCCTAAAGCTTCGTGACTACAACGAAAAAGAAGAAAGCGGAACGGCATCATGACATGATGTTGCGAAAAAATGATAAAGCCTTCTTCTCAATTATGAAGAGGAAGGGGGTAAGAAGGTATTACAGTTAACCTGCGCCTATTCAATCTGTCTATAGGGAGGAAATCAAAATGAAAGAACAGACGACGATCGTGGGCGATCTCGTAGAGGTGCTCAAGAAGAGTAGGTGGATGTTGTTCGTGAGTATGGTGCTCGTCGGACTCCTCGCTTACTACGTGAGCACTGCATTCATTCAGCCAAAGTATGAGGCGTCCACACAAGTGCTACTCGTGACACAACAAGAAGGGAACCGTGTAGACAGTTCAGAAGTACTCTCGTCGCTCTCGCTCGTCAATACGTATCGCGTCATTATGAAAAGCCCGGCTGTCCTTGAAAAAGTGAAGGAACAGGTGCCGAACGCACCGGACCCACTTTCTGATGCACTCACCGTAGAGAGTGAAGAAGAGTCACAAGTCATCAACGTATTCGTCACCGCAAACGACCCGGTCGTGGCAGCCGAAACGGCGAACGTGATCAGCGAGGTGTTCGTCGCCGAAATCCCGGATTTGATGAATATCGACAACGTTCGAATCCTCTCGCCTGCCGAAGTTCCAGGTGCACCGATTTCACCAAACGTTTTGTTAAACACAGCAGTCGGTCTATTCGCTGGGTTTTTGTTAGGCGGCTTCATCGGTCTGTTGCGCCACGTCTTTGATAAGCGGATCCGAAACGAGCAGGAAGCGGAACGGTTACTTGACTTGCCGGTCATCGGATCGATTCCAACGATTGAACGACGTGACTTGAAAACGAAAAATTCAAAAGAAACGACACCCCAAGTGAAAGGAGGCGTTTCGCATGTTTCTTCGAAAAAAGAACGCCAATCGTCTTGATTATAAAAAGCGGGACCTCGTTACGCTAGTAAACCCGAGGTCACCAATCTCCGAGCAATATCGGACGATTCGGACCAACCTGGAATTCACCTCTGTCGGACATAAGTTACAGATGATCACCATCACCTCTGCCTCCTCTGGAGAAGGGAAGTCGACGACCGCCGCAAACTTAGGGGTCGTCTATGCGCAACTTGGTAAAAGTGTCGTCCTCATTGATTGTGACATGCGTAAACCGACCGCACATCAGACGTTTCAACTGTCAGCGCACGCCGGCTTATCGACCGTATTGGCAGGTCGCGTCACGCTTGAGCACGCCCTTCAAAAAACGGATATCCCTCGACTAAGCTTGCTCGCGGCCGGGCCGATTCCACCGAATCCGACCGAACTGATCGCATCCGAGCGCATGACCGATCTTCTCGGTGATTTGCGCAATCAATTTGACATCGTCATCGTCGACACGCCACCGATGATGCACGTCGCCGATGCACGTCTGTTGGCAAATGTGTCGGATGGGACGATTCTCGTAATCGGATGTGAAAACTCGGATCGTCAACTCGTGCTGAAGGCGAAAGAACAGCTCGAACGGACCGGGTCGCAACTTCTCGGACTCGTGCTCAACAGACGTTCGTCTCGTGATACGAACACCTACTATGCATACGAATGAGGTGTCATCATGAATATTCTACACATCAATGCCATCAACGAAGTGAGAAGCACAGGTCGCATGTGTAAAGAACTCGCGTCCGTTCATGCCTCAAAAGGACACGATGTACGGATCGCCCATTCGGTTGGACCGGTTTCAGAGAGGAGCTTCGTCATCGGACGGCCGTGGGAGACGAAACGACATGCGCTTCACGCCCGGGTGACGGGACGACAAGGCTATTCGTCGAAGCGGTCTACTAGCGATTTGATTGCGTTCATGGATCGTTTCCGACCGGATGTGGTCCATCTTCATAATCTTCATGCCAACTACCTTCACCTTCGAACGTTGTTTGATTATTTGGCGAATCGAGATATCGCCACCGTTGTGACACTTCATGATTGTTGGGCGTTCACGGGAAAGTGTACCCATTATACAGCGGTCGGATGTGATCGTTGGAAGGATGGATGTGGTCAGTGTCCACTTCTGAAAGAAGATATCCCGAGTTGGTTTTTCGACCGGACAGAGGACATGTTGATAGACAAGCGCAAATGGTTCGGTGCCATCCCGCGTTTAGCTGTGATCGGCGTGTCTGATTGGATCACGCTAGAGGCCCACTTCTCCATCCTCCAACATGCCGCGATCATTCGTCGCATTTACAACTGGGTCGACTTGAAGACGTTCATTCCAAAAGATGCGACAGCTCTTCGGGGGCGGCTCGGGTTGACGGGACAATCTATTCTTCTCGGTGTGGCAAGTCATTGGACGGAGGCGAAAGGGCTGACTGCCTTTATTCAGTTGGCCAAGGCTCGACCGTCCGACCAAATCGTGTTGGTCGGTCATATGCCGACGCAACAGACCTTGCCTCCGAACATCGTTCATATTGAAGAGACACACGACCCACAGGAGTTGGCAACCTATTATGCAGCTGCGGATGTTTTATTGAATCTGTCAGAAGAAGAATCGTTCGGTAATGTGACGGCTGAGGCACTCGCCTGTGGAACTCCTGTCCTCGTACTTGATTCGACGGCAAGTCCAGAACTCGTGACAGAACGCACGGGGGTCGTCGTCGCGACGCGCTCGATCGCTGACTTGACGGACGGGCTCGAGCGCCTGCGTCACGCCTCGATTTCGCGAATCGTTTGTGCGAACGAGGCACGTCAACGGTTCAATTTACACGAGCGAGCGGAAGATTACCTCCACGTGTATGAAGAGCTTCAAACAGAGAAAGTGAGGAACGTCCTATGACACCACTCGTATCCATCATTATCCCGGTCTATAACGGAAGTGACTATTTGCGAACATGTATCGACAGCGCCTTGGCCCAAACGCATCCGGCGATTGAAGTGATCGTCGTCAACGATGGTTCGAACGATGAGGGGCGGACGGCGGCGATTGCGAAAAGCTACGGCAAACGGATTCGTTACGTGGAAAAAGAGAACGGGGGCGTGTCCAGTGCACTGAATCGTGGCATCGAAGAGATGACCGGGGATTATTTTTCTTGGCTCAGCCATGATGACGTGTACGCTCCGACGAAAGTGGAACGACAGCTCGATGTGATGCGTCAGCAGAACCTCTCGGCGAATCAGACGATTGTCGTCACGGGTACGGCGTTCATTGACGAGAAGGGAGAGGCGATTCGACGGGTCAGACGTAAAGTAAAGGGGTTCTATCCGAGTCAAGCCATGTTTCGTCACTTGCTCTTATCTTCGACACTGAACGGATGCGCACTCTTGATTCCGCGACAAGCGTTCGCGCACCGACGTTTTTCGTTAGAGGACCGCTTCATTCAAGACTGGATCTGTTGGGTCGAACTGACGCTCGACGGATTCGACTTTTATGTGATGGACGAACCACTCGTCTATTCAAGGATTCATGGCGAGCAACAGACGAAAAAGATTGCACATCGGGCCACAATGGAATCAGACCGATACTTGAAGCGGCTCCTGCAGGACGTCGAGTTTCGCGACAACGGAGAAGAGTTAACTTCAATCATCTTGAAGCATACGTTCAAAGAGAATGCGACGGACGTGCGGGAACGCTATTTGGAGACGCGTGACGTGAGTCGTTACTTCGGACCGATCGAGTATCGTGTTCTCCGATGGAACGGGATCGTATTTTCGAACTTGCTCTCACTTTATCGCGGGATGACGAATCTCATTTATCGTTAGAAAGGAGGAAGCGATATGACAATCTATTTGATCAATATGGCGATGTTGGTCGGTTGGGCGATGCTGTTGATGCGTCATGATATTTCGAGTCGACGAGGGTGGTTCGTCTCGTTCGCCACGATTCAATGGATTGTCTTGTCCGGATTCCGGCATATCACGGTCGGGGATGACACCGCACAATATAAGGCGCTCTTCCTTCAATCGCAAACGTTGCCGCTCGGTGCTTTCACCGACCGTTTCTTTGAAATCGTGTTTACGGAGAGCGAGGACCCGGGCTATTACTTGTTTCAACGCCTCCTGCAATATGTGATCACGGACTATCAAGCGTATTTGGTAATTGTCGCCTTGATCTTCATGATCCCGCTCGGCTATTTCATCTATAAATATTCGAGTGAACCGCTCATCAGTTTCCTTCTCTTCTCGGTGTTATTTTATGAGTTTTTCGCCATCACCGGACTTCGCCAGACGATTGCGACCGCGCTCGTCGTACTCATCGGCTATCACTTCGTCCGTACCCGTAAACTTGGCTGGTTCCTCTTGGTCGTATTCGTCGCCATGACGATCCATAAATCGGCGTTCATCTTTCTTCCATTCTATTTTTTGGCGAATAAACAGCTGACCAAAACGTATTTGATCACGATGTTCGGAGTCATCATCGGCTTGTTCCTGTTTAGAAACACCTTTTTCGATCTACTTGTTCAAGTGTCCGGTTATGACACGTATAACGCCTTGGACGGGGCGGGCGCCGTCAACTTCAGTTTGATGTTAATCACCGTGTTGCTTGTTGCGCTTTGGCGACGCGAGGATATTTTGGCACACAATCCCGCCGCGATTCATTTCTTCAATGCATTATTACTCGCAGCGTGCTTCTTGCCTTTGACGTTTATCAATCCGTCCATGATGCGGCTCGTCCAATACTTTTCTCTCTTTTTACTACTCATGATTCCAGAGATTGTCGTCACATTCGCACGGCGCGAACGGCTAATTGTGTATTATTCGGCGGTCTTGTTACTCGGTCTGTTATTCATCCGAGACGCCCCGGTGTATTCGTTCTTTTGGTAAAGCGAGGAGGTGGGAGAGGTGTCCACACGTATGACGGTCGATGAAGCGAGCAGCAATCGAAAAATCAAAATGGGAGCGCTCATGTCGTATACGCAAATCTTTTTCGGGATCTTGTCCGGGCTCATCTACACGCCATGGATGATTCATGAGATCGGGCAAGCGAGTTACGGGTTATACATGTTGACGATCTCTCTCATCAGTATGTTCGCGATGGACTTCGGGCTCGACGCAGCCGTATCACGATTCATGAGTAAATATATAGCTGAAGGAGATCATGAGCGGGCAGCTCGCTTCTTAGGCATCGCGTATAAGCTGTTCATCGCCATCTCAATCATCTTGTTCTTCATCCTCACAACCGTCTACTTCTTTCTCGACTCGATTTATGCGGGTTTGACTTCGACCGAGCTTGAGCAGTTGAAAGTGCTCTATATCGTGGCAGGACTCTTTATCGTCATCTCCTTCCCGACAAAGCCGTTCTCCGGGATTCTCGTGTCCCATGAACAGTTCCTTTTCTCGAGTGCGCTTCACCTTGCTGAAAAAGTAGCTACGGTCGCCTTGATGGTCACCGCACTCCTACTCGGATATGGACTGTATGCGCTCGTCGTCGTCAATGCTCTCGTCGGAACAGTCGTCCTCTTGATCGAGTACCTATTCATCCGTCGGAAAACACTCGTCCGAGCCCATTTTCGAAATCGGGAGAAGGGGATGTATAAAGACATTTTCAGTTTCACGTCTTGGAGTACGGTCACGCTGGTGGCACAGCGTTTCGTTCTCAACATCACACCGAGTCTATTAGGGATTTTAGCCGGTAGCGCCTCCATCGCGCTCTTCTCAATCGGAATGGTCATCGAAGGTTACGTGTGGACGATCGCCTCGGCTCTCGGCTTTTTATTTCTACCGAAAGTGAGTCGGATGTTGTCGCGAAACGACCGGGCGGCAATCGGGGAGCTGTTCATTCGCATCGGTCGAATCCAGCTCTATATCGTCGGGTTGATTCTCACTACTTTTTTAGTCCTCGGTCGGGAATTTATGGATTTATGGGTCGGTCCGGCATTTGAAGATTCTTACGTCATCGCGTTGTTGCTGATCGTCCCGAGTCTTATCACATTGACGCAAGACATTGGCAATACGACACTCATCGCTGAAAACAAGGTGAAGTATCGGGCGATCGCTTCCCTCATCGTAGCGTTGATCAGCATGACATTATCCCCGATTTTAATTCCATATTACGGACCGATCGGTGCTGCCATTGCCATCTGTATAGGCAACGTCATCGGACTCGTCCTTTATATGAACATCATTTATCACCGAGTGCTCGGACTCGATATCCTTCATTTTTTCCGGATGTGTCACCTGAAACTGTTACCCGGGTTACTCCTTTACACGTTCATCGGCTGGGGGATTCAATTCTTCTTTCCCGCATCGAACTGGTTCGGTTTCTGTACGAAGGGACTTCTTCTAATTTGTATGTATGCGCTGATCATGTGGAATCTTGCGTTTAACAAGACGGAAAAAGCCATGTTCCGTCAAGTGTTCGCCCAACTGAAACTACGTATCCTTTCCATACACCACACATCCTAGGAGGGAATGACATGAAACGACTCAAAGTCATGACGATTGTAGGGACACGCCCAGAGATCATTCGATTATCTGCGGTGATGGCACGACTCGAAACATCGGAGGCGATTGATCATGTTCTCGTTCATACGGGACAAAACTATGACTACGAATTAAACGAGATATTCTTCGAAGATTTCGGACTACGTACACCGGATTATATTTTAGACGCGTCCGCAGACGGTCCGACGGCGACGATTGGCAACATCCTTATCGCAGTCGACCCTATTTTAGCGACAGAACGACCGGATGCGGTGTTACTGCTTGGAGATACGAACAGCTGTCTCGCAGCGATCGCCGCAAAGCGGCATCGCATCCCGATTTTCCACATGGAAGCAGGGAATCGATGTTTTGACGAACGCGTCCCGGAAGAGACGAATCGACGCATCGTCGACCATATCGCGGACATCAATCTCACCTATAGCGACATCGCCCGCGAATACCTTCTTCGTGAAGGGTTGCCGTCAGACCGCATCATCAAAACAGGGAGTCCGATGTATGAAGTGTTGCATCGACAGCGTGAAAAGATTGAGCGGTCGGACATACTTGAGCGACTTGATCTTGAACGGGGGACATACTTCGTCGTGTCGGCCCATCGCGATGAGAACATAAGCGACGACGTGAACTTCTTCGATTTGGTCGATACGCTCAATGCGGTCGCGTCGACCTATCAACTGCCGATCATCGTCAGCACCCATCCACGGACGGCAAAGCGGATTCGGGAGAGCGGGGTGACGCTTCACCCGAACATCCGTACGCTCAAGCCACTCGGATTTAACGACTACGTTCACTTGCAGATTCATGCGAAGGCGGTGCTCTCGGACAGCGGAACAATCAGCGAGGAGAGTTCGATTCTCGGCATAAAAGGACTGAATATCCGCCAAGCGCACGAACGTCCGGAGGCGATGGAAGAAGGGACGGCGATGATGGTCGGATTGAAACAAGATCGAGTGCTACAGGCGCTACGTATCTTAGAGGAGACAGAGGGGCCGATGCGACTCGTGAACGATTACGCGATGCCGAACGTCTCGGATAAAGTGTTGCGCATCTTGTTGTCCTACACGGATTACGTCATGCGGGAAGTGTGGAAACGAGACGGGATGCCGACCGAAAAAAAGGAGGTGTGACAGATGAGCTATGAAACGTTCAAGCGCATCTTTGACACCACACTTAGCGGGTCGGCCCTTCTTCTTCTCGCACCATTCTTTCTGTTAATCGCATGTTTAATCAAGTTGGATTCGAAAGGGCCGGTCTTTTTCAAACAAGAGCGGATCGGCGAGAAAGAGAAGCGATTTTGGATGTATAAGTTTCGCACGATGCACCAAGACACACCGAACGATGTTCCAACACACCTGTTTAACGATTCTACGAAACATATCACGCGTATCGGAGCGTTTCTGCGAAAGACGAGCCTCGATGAATTGCCACAGCTCGTGAACATTTTAAAAGGAGAGATGGCCATCGTCGGACCGAGACCGGCGCTTTGGAATCAAGACGATTTGGTCGAGGCGCGGCGGCAAGTGGGGGCGACAGAAGCGCTGCCTGGATTGACGGGGTGGGCACAGGTGAAGGGACGCGATGAGCTCCCGATCGAGGTGAAAGCAAAACTCGACGGGGAATACGTGCGACAGATGAGCTTTTGGTTCGACATGCGCTGCATCGCCCTGACCATCCGAAACGTGATTCTCCGGGAAGGGATCGTCGAAGGGACGCATCCGACGCCCCGACCTACTGAAAAAAGAAGATGATGCATGTTGCGAAAAAATGATAATGGTTTCCATTAAGTTACCAATTCAATCAGGACGAGACGGGTAAATGATGACATACCCAACTCCTACACCAATGAATAGACAGCGCAGAAAGGAGCCTCCTTATGTTTTCCGACAAAACATTACTCATTACGGGCGGTACCGGATCGTTCGGGAACGCCGTGATGGAACGATTTCTCGATACGGACATCAAAGAGATTCGCATCTTCTCACGTGATGAAAAAAAACAGGAAGATATCCGCAATCGTTATCACCACGATAAGTTGAAGTTTTACATCGGTGACGTGCGTGACCCGAACAGTGTCAAAAATGCCATGTATGGCGTGGATTACGTCTTTCACGCGGCGGCGTTGAAGCAAGTCCCTTCATGCGAATTTTTTCCGATTGAGGCGGTCAAAACGAACATACTCGGTACAGAGAACGTACTGAACGCGGCCATCGAAGCGGGCGTCGAAAAAGTGATTTGTCTTTCGACGGACAAGGCGGCCTATCCGATCAATGCGATGGGGATCTCGAAGGCGATGATGGAAAAAGTGTTCGTCGCCAAAGCACGTGCGGTCGGTCCGAATCGGACGCTCATCTGTGGGACGCGTTACGGGAACGTCATGGCATCCCGAGGGTCGGTCATCCCGCTGTTCGTCGAACAAATCAAAAAAGGTGAACCACTCACCGTCACCGACCCGCTCATGACCCGATTCTTAATGAGTCTGGCCGATGCGGTCGAACTCGTCGTCTTCGCCTTTCACCACGCCCACGCCGGAGATATCATGGTTCAAAAATCACCGGCCTCGACAATCGGCGTGCTCGCCGAGGCGTTGAAGCAGTTGTTTGGTGTCGACCTTCCGACCAAAGTCATCGGTACCCGTCATGGTGAGAAGGCGTTCGAGACATTGATGACACGAGAAGAAAACGTCGTATCTGAAGATATGGGTGGATTCTTCCGTGTCCCGGCGGATAACCGTGATTTGAACTATGACAAGTATTTCAGCGAAGGAAGTAAAGAGTTGACGGCACAAGGGGAGTACAATTCGAACAACACGAGACAACTCGATGTGGAAGAAGTGAAAGAGCTCTTATTGAAATTACCGTACATCCAACACGAGTTGTCGAACTGGACAGTCCCCACTTCTGCTAAACGGATCGGGTGACGGAGATGACAAAACAACGACTCGTCTTTTTATCTAATATCGCCGCTCCTTATCAAGTCAAGTTTTGTGAGTCGCTACAGACGCACTTCGATGCTGAGTTTTGGTTTTATGAACGATTGACCGATCGGCGACCGGCCTGGTGGAAAGTCCCGCTCGGGTCACGCTGTCGGGTCATGCGACACACCATCTATTCGAGACGGACAAACTACTTCTCGTTCGACGTCTTGACCCAACTCATACGGTTTCGACCGGACGTGCTGTTATTGGCGGGATTCACACCATTCCACGCGATCATCTTGCATATCGCCAAATGGTTCGGGATCCGGGTCGTCGTGATGAGCGAACCGATTCGAAACGTCACTAGTGAAGATTGTGGAGAGTCCGTGTTGTTGTCTAAAGCGGATGCGCCACGCAAAACGAACGGGATCTATCGATTGTTCAAACGAGCGGACTTATTGTTTGGGATGGGAAATGTCGCCCGGAAGCAGTTCATCGAAGAGTTCGGTTTCCTCGAGCGACAAGTCGTCAGTGTCCCTTACCCGATCGATATTGAAGCGCACATGCAGCATCCGCTTCGACAGAAGAGACGAGGGGACCCGATTCGATTGCTGTTTGCCAACCGATTGATTGAACGATACCAACCACTCGTCGCACTCGAGGCGTATAGCAGGTTAAAGGAAGAATATCCACATCTCTCGCTTTCGATGAATCAAGAAGGTCATTTGGCAGAAGCGTGTCGACGTTACATCGAAGACCATGACGTACAAGATGTCACGTTTCTCGATGACATCCAGTCATGGGAGGACCTGCATCGCGTGTATCATACATCCGATATTTTGGTTCTGCCGGCGACCTATTCGAACGGAAATCTGACCATCATCGAGGCATGTGCTTCCGGGATGGGGATCGTCGTGAGTCACGAGGTCGATAACGTCGACCGTCATCTCCATGAAGGAATCAACTGTTACAAATGCGAACCGACGGCATCGGCTTTGGCCGCACAAGTCAGACGGTATGTGGATGACCCCGAACGGTTGACCGACCATGGTCGACTCTCGAAACAGTATGTCTCACACCGCTTAAACGAAAATACCGCGAAAGTCTATGCGGACCTCGTTCAACCACTCACTCGTAAAGGAGACGCTCATCATGCTGAAGCTCATGTTGCTCGGAGGGGCGATGCATCAAATCCCCGTCATCCAAAAAGCAAAAGAACAGGGGATTTTCACAATCCTTTGTGATTACTTACCAGACAATCCCGGGCGCGAAGTGGCGGACCGTTATTATTGCATCAGCTCCCTCGACCGAGAGCGTGTGCTCGACATCGCAAGGTTAGAACACATCGACGGGGTGTTGGCGTACGCATCAGATCCGGCCGCCCGGACTGCAGCCTATGTCGGAGAGGCACTTGGATTGAACGGAAATCCGCTTCATGCGGTCGAGACGTTGACGAATAAAGCGAAATTTCGAACATTTTTACGCGATCATGACTTCCCGGTCCCGAAAACGTATGCGTTCACGGATGTCGAATCGGCCGTGACCGCGTTACGAGACGTCAAAGGAGAGTTCGTCATCAAACCTGCGGATGCCTCAGGTAGTAAAGGGATTAGTAAATGGCAGGTTGAGGAGGGGGCAGACCGGCTTCGCCAACAAGTGTCCGCCGCACTCGAGACGTCGTTCGGAGATGAAGTCGTCGTGGAAGAGTTCATCCGTCGAGACGGTTACCAAGTCGCCGGAGACGGGTTTATCGTAGACGGCCAACTCGTCTTTCGTTGTTTCGGAAACAGCCATTTCAACGAACGGGGGGTGAATCCCTTTGCCCCGGTCAGCGCCAGTTTCCCGAGTCTGCATCCCGCAGACGTACTCGACCGAGTTCATGACACATTACAGCGAATGATCGCGCGGGTCGGACTTCGGAACGGACCGCTAAACTTTGATATCTTCGTGAAAGGTGAGGAAGTTTATTTGATGGATATCGGTCCACGAAACGGGGGCAACTACATTCCGCAAATCATTGAACAGGCAACAGGCGTCGATTTGGTGCAGGCCACGATTGATATGGCGTTGAATCGACCGGTCGCACTTGTCATGGAGCCGGTCAAAGTACCGTCCGCTTACTTCATTTTAGGAAGTCAACAAGAGGGACGGTTCATGGGTATCCGTTATATACATGATGATTATTCGATTATGCAATCTTTTTTACGCTATGAGATTGGGGCGACCGTCCCTCGCTTTGAAGGAGCGAACCGGGCACTCGGCAGTTTGATTCTTCGGTTCAAGGATGTGGAGGCGATGACTCGACTCTTGAACGAGCCGGAACGATGGATAACCCTTCAAATCACACCAAACGATGTAGAGGAGGAAACCACATGGACATCGTCGTCACCGGTGCGAACGGTTTTTTAGGAAGACATGTCGTACATGCATTAGAACGGAACGGGCATCACGTTCTCCCGATCACCCGCTCGACATCTCCTATCGAACGGAGTGAATCAATCCGTCGGGCGGACATCGTCTTTCATTTGGCAGGGGTGAACCGTCCGGAGCGATTGGAGGAGTTCACTGAAGGCAATGTCGATTTGACCGAAGTGGTCGCGACCGAGTTACTCTCGTATAATCCGGTCCCCATCATCTTTGCCTCCTCGATTCAAGCGACCGAGAATCATCCTTACGGCAATAGCAAACGGGCCGCCGAAGACATCTTGCGTCTATACGAAAAACGGAGTGGTGCCGCGGTCTACATCTATCGGCTCCCGAACTTGTTTGGGAAGTGGGGGCGTCCTTTTTATAATAGTGCCGTCACCACATTTTGTTATCAGATCGCACGAGGGGAAGAGGTCACCATCACACATCCCGACCGCGTGTTGACGCTCGCTCATATCGACGACGTCGTCGCCTCCTTTTTAGAGACACTCGACCGAGAAGGACAGGTCGACCCCGAAGTACCGACCCATCAAGTCACCCTGTTCGACCTCGTCCGAACGATTGAATCGTTTAATGTCGTCCGCGCGGCGAGAGGCATACCCGATGTGTCCGACCCATTCATCAAAAAATTGTATAGCACTTATTTGAGTTACTTACCGAGAGAAAAGATGGTGACCCCGCTCACGACGCATCAAGACATGCGAGGGTCGTTTACGGAGCTTTTCAAGACACCCGATCGTGGTCAAGTGTCGGTAAACGTAGCGAAACCAGGTATCACGAAGGGAGAACATTGGCACGAATCAAAACATGAGCAGTTCATCGTCGTAAGTGGGGAAGGTGTCATTCGACTTCGGACGATGGACGGCGATCAGACCCTTTCATTTCATGTCAGCGAAGAACGACTTGAAGTCGTCGATATCCCGCCTGGTTATGTCCATCATATTGAAAATACAGGTTCAAAAGACATGGTGACGATCATGTGGGTGAACGAGCCGTTTGATGCGAGTCGACCGGACACGTACATGGCGACCGTTACCGAAGACACAGAAGTCTCATAAAGGAGGGTTTTCTCATGGTCATGGTGAGCATCAACTGCATCACATACAATCACGAGGCGTATATCGCTGAAACAATCGAAGGGTTTTTGAAACAACAGACTGACTTCGACATCGAGATTCTCATTCACGATGATGCATCGACAGATCGTACGGCCGAGATCGTGCGAGAGTACGAGAGGAAGTATCCGGAGAAGTTCAACGTCATCTATCAAACAGAGAATCAGTATTCAAAAGGTGTATTCGTTAGCCGTTTAAATGAGGAACGTGCAACTGGAAAGTACGTCGCCCTATGTGATGGGGATGACTATTGGACCGACCCACACAAGTTGCAAAAACAAGTCGATTACATGGAGGCTCATCCGGATTGTACGCTTTGTTTTCATGACGCATATGTCGAAACAGACGGACAACTTCATACAGGATGGCATGTCATCCCATGGATGCCGGAAAATCGAAAGCTCGCATCACCCGTTGCCCGAACGTACGATGCGGGGGAGTTACAACTACTCGGGTTCATTCCGACGATGTCAATGATGTATAAAAATGGATTCCTTGTCGAGGCACCGGAATGGATCAGTAAGACACCGGCACCAGACGCATCGGTCAAACTGTATATGGCCAGTCAAGGATATGCCTATTACATGCCGGAAGTGATGAGTGTATATCGATATGGAGTGGGCGGGTCGGCGACGACGCTTTGGAATGAAGGGGATGTAGAACGTGATGTGAAGCGTCACGAAGACTTTATTCACTTCATCGACTTGTTCGATACGTATACGGAAGGAAAGTACAACGAACCATTGGAGCTGTCCCGTATTTCTTTTGAAGTCGGGTTACATCGATTGAAGCAAGACTACGAATCGTTACGGTCTCCTCGCTACGAACGATATATCGATCGTTTCATCGGGATGGATCGGATTCGCCCTTACTTGATGGTCAAGCAACCACAGGTGACGGAATGGTTGATCAAAATGCGAAGTCGCACACTCGCTTAACTATAAAAGGGGTGAAACCATCATGAGTGGGTCAAACGTAGAGAATGCAATGATTCCTGTCACGAGGCCGAGTATGCCCGAGTTTGAGACGTATGTCGACATGATCCGACCGCTTTGGGAATCACGTCACTTAAGCAACCGAGGTGAACACGTACGTGCGTTAGAAGAAGAATTAGAACAACGACTCCACGTCCCACATGTCTCTTTATTGACGAACGGACATTTAGCGCTCGAGACGGCGATTGACGTGCTCGGTTTGACAGGGGAAGTGATCACGACCCCGTTCACGTTTGCCTCGACGACGCACGCACTTCTCCGAAAACAGCTCACGCCCGTCTTTTGTGACATCAATCCGATCGACTATACGATCGATGTGAATCAGATCGAGGCGTTAATCACCGAACGGACGAGCGCCATCCTGCCTGTTCATGTGTATGGCAACGTCTGTGATGTAGAGGCGATTGAGCGAATCGCCAAGCGATACGGTCTTCATGTCCTATACGATGCGGCCCACGCGTTCGGCGTTCGTCACGACGGGCGTGACATCGCAACATTCGGGGACCTCACGATGTTCAGTTTTCATGCGACGAAGGTCTTTCATACAATCGAAGGCGGGGCGTTGACGTTTCAGGATGACCGTTTCGTCCATGCGATTCATCAAGCGGTCAACTTTGGGATCACGGGTCCAGAAACAGTCGAATCCGTCGGCGGAAATGCAAAGATGAACGAGTTTCAGGCGGCGATGGGACGGTGCAACCTCGCACGAATCGATATCGAGATCGATAAGCGAAGGCGTCTCGTCGAACGTTACGATGAACGATTGCGTGACGCCCCGTTTCTTCGGTTGAACATCCGGAATGAACAGACTACTTCCAACTATGCGTACTATCCGGTGCTCGTCATGTCAGGGCGGGGTGGGCGCGATCGGATGATGGAGACGTTGGCACAGAATGGGATACTCGCTCGCAAGTACTTTTATCCACTCGTGACGGATTTTGACTGCTACACTTTCGATGCAATCGTACCGAACGCAACCTATGTCTCGGATCGGGTGATCACGTTACCTCTATATCCGGACATGACGATGGAGATGGTCGACCGTGTGTGTGACGTAATTCTTGAAGGAGGGAATGAATGATGAAAGGAATCATTTTAGCGGGTGGGAACGGGACGCGTCTCTACCCGATGACGAAAGCAGTCTCGAAACAGCTGTTGCCGATTTATGATAAGCCCCTCATCTATTATCCGATGTCTGTCCTCATGCTCGCCGGCATCAAAGAGATCTTGCTCATCTCGACGCCAAAAGATATATCTGGATACGAGCGACTGTTCGGTGACGGACACCAACTCGGAATCTCAATCACGTATCAAGTGCAGGAGCGGCCGGTCGGTCTTGCGGACGCCTTCATTTTGGGGGAGTCGTTCATCGGTGACGATTCGGTTTGTCTCATTCTCGGAGATAATGTCTTCTATGGACCGAACTTGACGAGCTTTTTACAAGATGCAAAGGCGCGGCAGTCGGGCGCGACGGTGTTTGGTTACCCAGTCAAGGACCCTCGTGCATTCGGCGTTGTCGAGTTCGATTCAAATCACCGCGTCCTATCTATCGAAGAAAAACCGGCCGTCCCGAAATCAAACTACGCGGTGCCCGGTCTTTACTTTTACGACAATCAGGTCGTCGAGTTCGCCAAACGAGTCGAACCCTCTCCACGTGGTGAGCTCGAAATCACGTCCATCAATCAAATGTATCTCGAACGAGGGGAGTTGAACGTCGTCCTCTTCGGCCGTGGGATGGCATGGCTCGATACAGGGACACCGGAAGGGATGATCAAAGCATCGATTTTCGTTCAGACGGTACAGGAACGACAAGGTTATTATATCGCTTGTTTAGAAGAGATCGCGTGGCGACGTGGCTTCATCACGCGGGACGAGTTGGCCGATATCGGTCAGACGCTCAAGATGACAGATTATGGACAGTACTTGATTTCACTTCTAGAGGAAGGAGAACAGACCCATGCATACGATCCTAGTGACTGGCGGAGCCGGGTTCATCGGTTCAAATTTCATAAGACACTTGCGGGAAAAACATCCAACGTCGCGAATTCTTAATGTCGACTCGTTGACCTATGCGGGAAATCTTGAAAATCTTCAGGCGTTCGAACAGGACCCGTTATACGTGTTTCGCAAAGTAGATATCCGTGACCGTCCCGCCATCGATGAACTGTTCACTCTTTTTGAGATTGACGATGTCGTTCATTTCGCAGCAGAATCTCACGTCGACCGAAGCATACTTGAACCGGAGCTGTTCCTATCGACCAACATTCTCGGGACGCAAGTGTTGCTTGACGTGGCAATGTGTCATTGGAAACGATACCCTGACGACAAATACAGCCGGGAGTATCGAGAAGATGTCTGTTTCGTTCATGTCTCGACGGATGAGGTGTACGGGTCGCTCGGTGAGACCGGCCTCTTCACAGAGCATACACCGCTCGCCCCGAACAGCCCGTACTCTGCCTCGAAAGCAGGGTCAGATCTGCTCGTCCGGTCCTATCACGAGACGTACGGGTTACCGATTAAAATCACACGATGTAGCAACAATTACGGCCCGTACCAGTTTCCAGAAAAACTGATCCCACTCATGGTTCATCGCTGTATGACCGATCAATCGCTCCCTGTATATGGGGACGGTGGACAGGTTCGAGACTGGTTACATGTCGAGGACCATTGCGAGGCCATCGACTTGGTTCGTCAAAATGGAAGAGTAGGAGAAGTCTATAACATTGGAGGACATAACGAAAAGACGAACTTAGAGCTCGTTCGCATGATTTTGCAATCATTTGACCGTTCTGACGAATGCATCCATTTCGTCAAAGATCGACCAGGGCACGACCGTCGCTATGCCATCGATGCGACGAAGATGAAAGACGAATTAGGATGGGTGCCCCGATACTCATTCGAGCAAGGGTTGGAAGAAACGATTGAGTGGTATCGGACTCATCCTGAATGGATTGAACGAATCGTCTCCGGTGCTTACCGGACGTATGAGCGGGATATGTACTCATCTGTTGAATAGAAAAGCGTGTACACGTTTCTGGAAGGGGGTGTCACACGTGAAGCTAGGAATTATGCAACCTTATTACTTTCCTTATCTAGGATACTTCCAATTGATGAATGCGGTCGATACGTTCGTCATCTTAGATGATGTCCAGTTTGTGAAGCGGGGATGGATTCATCGAAATCGCATCTTGTTAGAAGGTGACGTGAAGCACATTCATATGAAGATCGATCATATGACGCAACATCGTCAAATCTGTGAGCACAATCGTCTCATCGACCCGACACACGACCGTTATCAGTTACGACTGTTGACCCACGCTTACAAAAACGCTCCATACTATGAGGACGTCATGCCGATGATTGAACGGATCATGAAAGATAAGGAGCCGAATGTTGCGGTCTATCTCGAAAGACTGCTAGTCGAAGTACGTGATTATCTTGGTCTGGACACGAAGCTTTTGGTCGCGTCCTCACTCGACTATGATAAATCGCTGAAACGAGAACATTTAGTGATGGAGGTTTGTCGATACTTGAATACGGACCACTATATAAACGCGATCGGCGGTCAAGCGTTATATGAGAAAGAGATGTTCGAAAAATCAGGTGTGCCGCTAGATTTTATTAAAATGAACCAAATCGAATATCCCCAATACCATCATCCGTTCATGGCAGACTTGTCGATCATCGATGTGATGATGTTCAATTCGAAAGAACAGACGCGTGATTTGTTGGACGCGTATACACTCATCTAAGGAAGTGGAATCCAATGTGGGAAGGGAGAGCAACATGAAAACGTTGAACACATCATTTGAATGGATCAATCGACGTCTATTGTTCAGCCCTAGACGAGACGCATCACTCGACTGGATGGACGCATTCGCACAAGGACCGTGTGTCCTCGAACGGGACACGTATTTACGAATTTATTTCAGTTGTCGACCACAACCGATTGACGGACGTTACACGAGTTATAGTGGGTTTGTCGATGTCGATAAAGAGGACTTTTCAATTATTCGGGTGAGTGAGCGCCCCGTGCTCGAACTCGGTGCACGTGGGACGTTCGACGAGTTTGGCGTCTATCCTTTCTCTGTCATCGATGTCGGGGACGAGGTACATGCTTATTATGGAGGCTGGACGCGTACCGTATCGGTGCCATTCAATGTGAACATCGGAAAAGCGATCAGCCGGGACGGGGGGCGCACGTTTGAGCGCGTCGGGCCTGGGCCAATCTTGTCATACACGCTCGATGAGCCCTTCATTTTGAGCGGTCCGAAGATTCGCCGCTTCCAAGACATGTGGTATTTGTTTTATATCGCCGGTCGAGAGTGGATTATGGACGGGGAGCGTCCCGAACCGGTTTACAAGATTCGTCTCGCCACATCGACAGACGGTGTGAACTGGGTAAAAGCGGGGCACGACTTGATTGATAGTGTGCTCCCGAACGAGGCACAGGCGAGTCCGGACGTGTTTTACGAGGACGGTTCGTACCATATGTTCTTTTGTTATCGTGATGCGACGGACTATCGGAAAAATCCGGAACGGACGTATCGCATAGGTTACGCCTCCTCTCCAAACTTGAGCGATTGGACGCGGGACGACCAAGTCATGCAGTTCACCCGCTCTGACTCGGGGTTTGATGATGAGATGGTCGCCTATCCACACACGTTTACGTTGAACGGGAAGCGATATTTGCTCTATCTCGGGAATGAAGTCGGACGAGAAGGGTTTGGGATTGCGGAACGGAAGGAGGAGACGAGATGAAGTGGAAAAAGCTCGGGCACATTTTCGATCCGTCGTCGTATCGGTTCTTTAACGACTATTCAGCGTTCGCCCAATCCCCGCAAGCGCTCGTCTTTGAAGATTTTGTCCGCATTTATTTTTCTACGCGTGAACCCGACGGTGACATGTTCAAAAGTCACGTCCGATATGTCGATATGACACACGACTTCGACATGATCGATGTCTCAAAAGACCCGGTCATCCCCCTCGGGAAGCTTGGAACGTTTGATGAACACGGCATCTTCCCGTTTCATGTCACTCGGACAAATGGTGGTCTATACGGGTATACGAGTGGGTGGAGCCGGCGCGACTCGGTGTCGGTCGAGACGGGGATCGGGTTGTCTGTCAGTCATGATGATGGGGTGACGTTCGAACGGCTCGGGGATGGACCGGTGTTATCAGCAAGCGTCGAGGAGCCGTTTCTCGTAGGCGACCCGTTCGTCGTCACCCGGGATCGCCAGTATATGTTCTATATATATGGCACGACGTGGAAGGAAGGTCCGGATGGGGTGTCGGAACGGACGTACAAGATCGCGCTCGCCACGTCGGAGGACGGACAGACGTTCACACGTCACGGAAGGGTCGTCTCGGACGTGATGACTGATGAGAGTCAAGCGCTCCCGACTGTTTTTGAGGCGAACGGACGATATCATATGGTGTTCTGCTTTCGGGACACGTTCGGATTCCGGACCGACCCAATGCGTGGGTACCGACTCGGTTACGCCTATTCGGACGATCTCGTGAACTGGACGAGGGATGATATGGCGTTAGGGTTCGAACGAAGTGATGATGGCTGGGACGCACATATGGAATGTTACCCCCATGTGTTTGAGATGAACGGTCGCCATTACCTTCTCTATAACGGGAACGAATTTGGAAGAGAAGGCTTTGGTGTTGCCGTCTTGGAGGCGACATGATGACGCGCGACAAGGCGACGGTGTCCGATTATGTGTCGCACCTCGAGGCATGTGATCATTTGTTTCCGACGAAGTTGTCGGAACGGGTTGATTTGCATACGTATGCGACGAAGCTCCATGAGCGAGCGACATCGTTTGAACTTTGGCAGGATGATGTCCTTGTCGGATTGCTTGCTGCGTATATGGATCAAGAAGTCGCCTTTATTAGCCATATCTGTGTGTTGCCGGAAGCGCCTCGGGGAAGTGGGCAGAAACTCCTAAACGAGCTGATTGCCGAGGTAAGGAAGGCCGGGAAACGCGGGATTCGTTTGAACGTCGAGGCAACAAATGGACGTGCGAGAGCATTTTATCTCCGTCAAGGGTTTATGGATGTCGGTCACATAGGTGGGGACATCGTGATGGAGCATTTCATAGAGGGGAAGAGGAGTGCAAAGGAAAGAAAGAATGAACTATATTGAAGAACATGTCTCAACGAACTGTTGGAGTGAGACATGTTTTTTGATGTGTTCCATTTTTATTTTTCTTGAAAGCGCATCGAGGTACATGTGACAAGTATTCACATTTTTAACGGGGGTCGTCATAATTCAACTGCGTTTTGAGCAGGAGTTTCAACCTCCTTCTCGAATAGGACATAAACAGAAAAAGCGTCTGACTGAAGCGTCACACACTTTTCTTCATCTGTTTTTTTCGGTCACGTTGTACTTTCCAAATGACCGAAGCGATGACGATCAACACGGGCACGAACGCCCAAGGGCGTGCTTCTAAAATCGAGACGAGCTCGAAGATCGAGAGCCACCCGCTCACCATAATCAATACGAGTAAAAAAGTTTTCAGTCCCCCCCGGACCGGAAACCAAAAATAGACGAACATCGTCACCAAGAAGAAAGCGATTAAGCCCATTCGGTTTGTCCTTTCACCTAGCATTTTGACTCATTATAGCAAAGAACATCGAGAGAGTGTTAGAAGCTTCACTTCCGAGGCGTGTTTCGGTACGCTTAGGAAAGATGATTGAAGGAGGAACTGATGTGAAATTTGGAATTATTGGTTTAGGATACGTTGGATTGGCGACACTTTGTGGATTGGCAAAAGCCGGTCATCACGTCATTGGTGTCGAGGCGGACGAAGAGAAGCTGCGCCTTCTCATAAGCGGGCACCCTCCATTTCATGAACCAGGTATGGCAGAGGTGTTACAGGAGCACGCCGATCAAATCACGCTGACGGACCAGATCAAGGATACGGAGCAAGTCGACTATTTGATTCTTGCGGTCGGGACACCGAGCAAGTCAGATGGAAGCTGTGACTTATCTTATATCGAAGCAGCCCTTTCGGAGTTGGACACGAAACAAAAAGTCGTCATTCGGAGCTCGGTCCCGCCAGGCACGACAGATTTATTGAACATCATGTATCCTTCTCATACGTTTGTGATCGTACCTGAATTTTTACAAGAAGGTCGTGCGCTGGCGGACGTCATGAAGCCACATCGGGTCGTCATCGGATGTATGGATCTTGAAGTGTCAGAAGAGCTGGCGGGCATATACGGACGTCTAGGCGTCCCGCTCATCTGTACGACACCGATTAACGCAGAACTCATCAAATATGCCTCGAACGCCTTCTTGGCTACGAAGATCAGCTTTATGAATGATTTGTCCCGTCTGGCAGATCGGGCCGGGGCAGACATTTCGATGATTGCGGATGGGATGGGTCTTGACCCTCGTATCGGACGGTCGTTCTTGAACGCCGGAATCGGATATGGGGGATCATGTTTCCCGAAAGACATGGACGCCCTTCTTCATGTCGCGAATGATAACGAGGTAGACTTGCGTGTCATTCGCGCGGCGGCAAAAGTGAATGAAACACAAATCGAATATGTCTTGTCAAAACTGAACCTTCAACCGAACACGCGTGTGGCGATTCTCGGTTTGGCGTTCAAACCGGGGACAGACGATATGCGAGACGCCCCATCCATTTTGCTCGCACATCACATGGTCGCCAGACAGGTTGATGTCATCGGATACGACCCGATTGCATCGTGGGAGTATCCGCAAGCGAACTCGGTCGAGGAGGCATTACAAGGTGCGGATTGTGCCATCCTCGTCACAGAGTGGGATGAAATCGTGAACTTGGCACCTGACGCTTTCAGCGGAATGCGTCAGCGCCGATTGATCGATGCTCGGAATGCGTGGAAGTTCGCACGCGATCCGGGTGATGTGGCGTACGAAGGAATCGGGCGCATGCAGCGTCCATCGAATACCCCGACTTCAAATTGAACCATGCAGGACCCCTCGTGAGAGAGGGTCCTGTTTTGTTTGACATGGATGTATCGTTCGTATGACGTATAATGAAAGAAGGAGGTGGGGATATGTCGATTCTGATCATTGTGGCATTTGTCGTGATCGGATTAGGTTTTGCGGTGGATCGACTAGGTTGGTACCATCTGATATCTGGATACAATACGATGTCTAAAGAAAAAAAAGAACGTGTCGACATCAAACGGGTAGCGCGACTTGTCGCCTGGATGTGTTATGGGATCGGGGGTCTCTTTCTGTTCATTGCGCTCATCGATCTACTCGGTTTGGATGTGCCGCTCGAACCGTTCTTTCTCATCTTGCTTGTCTTCATCGTCGTCATGCTGTGGCGCATGCAACGATATGACGGCAATATTTTCGATGAGTCAGGACGATTGAGACCTGGCGGGAAGAAACGTCTTCTGCCGATCATCATCGTATCGCTCGTTCTGCTCATCGGTGTTCCGGGGCTCATCCTCTGGTTCAGTCAACCGACCGAGGTGACCGTCACCGACTCGGCGATTGTCATCGAAGGAGTTTACGGTCGTGAGGTGCCGTTCGATGATGTGGAAGACGTGACATGGACGACGTTGCCTGAGATTGCGCTCCGAACGAACGGGGCAGCGACCGATTCGCGTCTGACCGGGCACTTTCGGACAGAGGAAGGCGAGGCGGTCCTTTTGTACATCGACCGGGGCGTGGAACCGGTCATCCGAATCAACTGGTCCGAAAAATCGATTTATATGAATCAGTCTTCGGAAGAAGCGACGCGAGTATTGTATGAAGAGATTCAATCACGATGAAGAAAGGGACACTCAATGCGAGTGTCCCTTCGTGTTGACCCATGATTCGAATGAAGCCGCGTCGAGGGCGGGTGAGAAGTAGAAGCCTTGTCCGAGTTCAATGCCTTCATGGATCATTCGTGACAAGTCGTCATCGGTCTCGATGCCTTCGGCGAGCGCGGTCAGTTGTTGCTCGTTCGCAAAGCGGGAGACGGCTCGTAAGAAGGACGTACTTTCTTTCGCCTTCCCACTCACGTACATCCGGTCGATTTTGACTTCTTGAATCGGCAAATGCCAAATCGCTTCGAATGAGGCATATCCGGTCCCAAAGTCGTCAATCGAGAGGCAGTAGCCGAGGTCGGCGATGTCTTCGAGTCGTTCAAGCTCGCTCGCATATGACATGATATCCGACGATTCGGTCAGCTCGATCTTCAATCGATCTGGTAACCAAGGATACAATTCAATCGAATCCCGTAGTTTCGTCAAGATTGAAGAGTCGACCGAGTGGGCCGACAAGTTGAACGACAAAGAAATGTCTTCAAACGCTGTCCCTTGCCATGCGACAAGTTGATGAATGGTTTGGTCGAGAATGTTGTGAGAGAGCCACAAAATTTGATCAGAGCGTTCGGCGATCCGAATGAACTCATTTGGCGGAATGATTCCGATGTCTGGATGTGTCCAACGAGCGAGCACTTCTGCCCCGACGACGCGACCTGTTTTCAACTCGACTTGCGGTTGATAAGCGACCGCCAAATCACCTTTTCGAATGGCGTCGGGAAGCGCCTGCTCAATCATTGCGGCGAGTTGCATTTGGGCCAAAATATCTGAATTGTACCAGACTGATGGCATACGCGTTTCTTTGGCATGTTGCAACGCCTTCATCGCCTCGAACAAGCTGTCGTTGTAACCCTGTCTCGCCTCGGTCGCACCGATTTGAATATGCACGTTTTGTCGTTTTTGATTGACTATCAGTTCTGTCGGGAATAGTTCGATCAACTCATGCTCATCTTCGGACGTGAATCCGTGGACATATAGCATGAGGGTGTCGTCCCGATAACGACCGAATAGGTGTTGTGCATATTTTGACAGGCGAGACTCGACGGCTCGCGCAAACTCAATCATGAGCACGTCTGCATATGCCGGGTCATACCAATCGACGAGGTGGTGATAGTCGTGCAGTCGAATGAGGACGAACGCGCCGTCAATCTCTTGATTCTCCCATTTCCGCATAAAGCCATACTCGTTATATAGGTTGGTCGCCAAGTCGAACCGTACGAGACGATCGACTTTTCGCTCCCGTTCGACCCGGTCGGTCTCATCTTCGACAATCAAGTAGTAGGTCATCTTCTCTTCACGTTTGAGCGGTGTCAGTTTCACATTCAAGTAACGAAGATGCTCACCTTTCAAGTGGATGATGAACTGGGCGCTCGTTCCTTGATCGGCCACACCTTCAAGCGCTTGTTCGAACAGACGACGACCGGTCTCCGTGAACGACTGATTGATCTCATACAAGTTTCGGTCCCCAAAAAATTGACGGAACATTTCGTTGCGCTCAATCAAGTTGTAAGCATCATCCATGAGTGCGATGGCGAGTCCCGTCTCAGAAAAGAGGGATGACCAGCGCTCGTGATAACGGATCAGTTCTTGCGAACGATTTTCGAGCTCGTGGACAGTCGAATGAACGCTTGCGGCAATCTCACGCAACTCATCCTCGATGCCTCGGAAATCGTGTGTCTTCGGGAATGTCGCTTCGACCGATTGTAAGCTTGGGTCGATGGCGAGCGCACGCGCTTTCAGATGGGCCAAATCGTGATTGTAGCGATTGCGTGTGTAATAGAGAAGGAAAATCAGTCCGATCGTCAAGGAGAGCGTCGTCAAGAACGATAGGGTGGCAAGGGTTTGATAGCGAGCACTCTCTTCTTGTAGCCGTGCTTCAGAAGTGGTGCGAATGGAGCGAAGGGCACCGTATGCGTCTTCGTAGACGTTCGTCGAGTTGACGTAACGGGCTTCAAGGGATGCTTCGCGATTTGCCATGTTGGCGAACGATTGACTACTCTCTGCCACATCGACGACGGCTTTCGTCTGCAACGTAGCATTCGATTGGATGATGGTTTGGATGAGGGTGGCTTCGTCTACAATCATGTCAACGGTGCCGGTCAGTTGTTCCTCGTCAACCGGATCACGGAACAAGGCGTCATTGTTTCGCATGAGCATGGCTTGTACACGCATGATGGCATCTGTCAGCTCGTAGGTGGCATTCGATTGATTCGTTAGTTCGAACGCTTGATAGAGCCATCGGCGATTGATTGAGCTCATGACGTCTGAAGGGATTTCTTCAAATTGCTGCTCTTCGAGGATGCGAGGCAAATTAGCTGAAAATTGGTCTAATATGTCCCGCTCTCGTTCGTTCAATCCTGCCTCAAGGTCTTTGCGCAATCGTTCATTATAATGAAGCGCGCGTTCTTGATAAGGTGTGGACAGAAACGATGTCGCCTGACTCGACTGTTTCTCATAACGGGTCGCGGCCTCGTATAAGATCACATACGCTTCCACTCCTGCCAAGTCTGCTGCCTGATTCAAGTTTACGATCGTTCGGTCAATCTCATCTCGTTTTTCATGCCAATAAAAGCTCGTACCCAGTCCGAACAACAACACACCGATGAGGCAAGCGATGGCCAGCACCATCGTGTAAATTCGGTATGGAACTTTCGCAAAACGGGGTTGGCCCATTCGGCACCTCCTTTTTCTTTCATCATACTTTCGATTTCGGGTCATAGGATGAAAATCCTGCAAAATGAAAGAAAAACCCAACTTTCGTCGGGTTTTTCAGTGTGACCAAAGTCATGGTCGCTTATAACCGATCAAGCGAGATTGCCAGTACGGTTCTTTACTAATCTGGTTATATCCTAATCCGAATGAGCCGGCATGGATGAATGTATCGGAATTGATCATGATGCCCATATGCGATGGTCCTGCGGTGTACGTGTTCTCAAAGAAAACGAGGTCACCTGCCTGCGGGACGAACGACTTCGGTAATTGAGGTCCAAAGTAAGCGCCCCCCCAGTAATTCACCACGTTTGTCCGTGGGATGCTGACGCCGGACTGGTTGAATACATAATAGATGAGTCCTGAACAATCGAATCCACCGTTTGCCGGACTAGACGATGCCCAAACATAAGGTGTACCGACGTATCGCTTGGCTGTTTCGATTGTCGAAAGTCGTGTTGACTGGGCACTTTGCCCTTTGATTTCCGTGACGGCTGACTTTGCGACGAATCCTGATGAGAGGCGATAGTGGGTCGCGGTCTCCCCGATCACATTCAACAGTTCTCCGCGAAGTGTCGACCCGACCGTGCTGCTTGACTCGCTCGCCTGTGACCGGATTGATGTCGGGGAGTACGTATAATAGGAGTTCGCATCATAAGACCCTTCGACCCAAGATGGCCCGTCTGTCGAACCTTTCGGAACCGTCTTGACATATGAAGAAGCAACAAAGCCGACCGTGTTGCCATAGTAGATTTGTAGCCAGCCTTTCGACGACTGGATGACGCGCAACGTCTGTCCCGCTTTGACACTCCCGATGATTGTCGCGTTCGTCGAAGAGCTCGAGCGAACGTTCAATGACGGGGTATTGACGATGTAATCGACAGTGGCGTTGCCAGCACCGGCATCCCCTTCATTCGGTGTGGGGTCACTCGGTGTCGTGGTCGTTTGTTTTAAATAACCAGCGCTCACGTATCCGGATTTTCCGTTATACGTGACGTAGTACCAGCTACCTGACTGTTTCGTCGCCTGAACAACCGTGCCATTCGGGATGGTCGTGACGAGGGCGTACCCGATGCCTGCGCCTTGCCTTACGTTCAAGTTTGCAGTCGTGACGAACTGTTGGTTGATCGAGGAATCGGGGCTCGGTGTCGTAGGTGTCGCTGCTCCTGTTGTCGTTAAATATGTATTGGCGACATATCCGGTTGTCGAGCCGTACTTTACTTTCGACCAAGACTTTTCAACGGCTAATACGGTGACCGTCTTTCCTTTTGGAATCGTGAGCAACACAGTCGTTTTCGTAGACTTTGAGGAGCGAAGATTCAGGTTGACTTTCGTTTGAGCCGTCACCCCACTCGGTGCGACCGTTGTCGGTTTGTCTGTACTACTTGATGTAGGTGCTTTTTGTAAATAATCGTTGTGCACCCACCCGGTCTGTCCGCCGTAACTGACTTTCGTCCACGAACCGTTCGATTTGATTGGCGTGAGCGTCTTCCCTTTTGGAATCGTCAAGAGGACACGATGCCAAGACCCCCCGGCGAGTCGCATGTTCAACGCATGTGTCGTCATGACGTTGTTCGTACTTGTGGTGGTCAACGCTGAACCGCCTGTCACCACAGATGAGCTACCCGATAGCATCAGCTTTTGACCGACACGAATGCGGTCAGAGGAGAGCCTGTTCAACGATTTGATTGTCGCGACGGACACATCGTAAGAACGGCTGATGGACCACAACGTATCACCGGATTGGACCGTGTGTGTGTTTGTCGCGGCTACTTCATCTGCTTGAGCCAGTACGCTGACCGCCGCGAGAGCCGCGAATGAGTAGGTGAGACCAGACTTTGGATTCATAGCGTAACATCCCTTCAAAAAGTGAGAACGAAACAATTCAACTAGTGAAACAGTACAAGTTTATTGTACGGTGAGACGAAATAAGGGAGCAATGGGACAAATGGTCAATTCACGCCACTTTCTTGAAAATGAGGTCAATATTTTATAAATGGTAATTAATGGTTTTTGAATCGATTAAAAAAAGAGGGAATATTGACTTTCTGTTGAATTTTGGAAACCGTCACGTCTAAAGTTTCATGCTATTATAAGTTCAAACTACATTTGGCGAGGTACAAACTGATGATCGAGAAGAACTTTTCAAACCGAACCTATCGTAAACATCAAGAGAAGTTGTTCGAACTCGTGCGGATGCCGATTGTGACTGAAAAAACGGTCCAAGAAGCGATTCGGTATATGTGTGAAATCGTCGCCGATATGTTGAAGGTCGACACGGTGTCGATTTGGCATTTTGATGCAACGTACCAATCCATCTCATGTCAAGTCGCTTATTCTCATGAATCGGGGACGCATTATCCAGAGTTGACGGTTTATCGCGAACTCGCACCAGACTACTTTGATGCGCTTCAGACGAACCGGGTGCTGACGTTCGAGGATGTTCGAAATCACCGATGGGTGAAAGAGCTGTATGCAGAATATTTTGTCGAAGGACAACGCATTTGTTCGATGCTCGATGCGCCGATTTATGCGAACAATCGTGCGAAAGGCGTCATTTGTTGCGAGACGTTTTTGCCACGGGAGTGGAGCTATCTTGAAGAGTTGATTGTAAGTACGCTTGCGGACTTCATTGCCATCCTGTACTTCCGGCTTGACCGGCAGGCCGTGGATACACACATTCGCCGCTTAGCCTACACCGATGAATTGACCGGTCTTTTGAAAGACGTTGGGTTTATCGAGAAGGTGGATGCCGAGCGGCAACGACAGTCGCAACAACTCGGTGCGATGGTGTATATAAAAGTCGATGATTTTCGGTCGATTGAAGACGCCATTGGGATCGAGAAGTCGGATGAGATTGTGCGTGAGGTAGCGAATCGCTTACGTGGCTTGATTGATGAATCAAACTTATGTCGTCTGTCTCAGTCGGGATTTGCGATGTGGCTTCCTTATGGGGACCGAATCAAACTGTATACGGTCGCTGACGAGCTTTGTGAATTACTCGTTCGCAATCCATTCATCGTCGATGAACTAGAAGTCATTTTGACGATGAGTGCGTTCATTGCGGTCGAACAGGACGGTGTCACGACTGTACAGATGATTCATCGGACGAGAGTCGCTGCAAGTGAGCAGAGCCTGCAACGGGCAGCCATCGTTTTTTACGAGGAGGAAATGGGGACGAAGGCAGCGAACCGCCTCATTTTAGAGATGAACTTGCGGAGTGGACTCGCCGGGAACGAGTTCTTGCTGTACTACCAACCGAAGATTGATGCCTTGACCGGTGACCTAAAAGGGTTTGAAGGGTTGATGCGCTGGAATCACTCGGAGCGTGGTCTCGTGCCACCGCTCGACTTCATCCCGCTCGCCGAGTCGACGGGCGTCATCATCGATTTGGAGGAATGGGCGTTCGTGACGGCTTGTCGTCAGCTCAAGCGCTGGCACGACCGGGGAGATTATTACGAGCTCGCCCTCAACTTATCGGCTCGCCACTTCCTATCAGAAGGGGTCGTCGAGAAGTTTGTTCAAATTGCGCATGGGGAAGGCGTCTGTACGAGTTACTTGACGTTAGAGATCACCGAGAGTGTCGGGATGGAGAACCAGCAACACGTCATCGACCGTTTCGTCGCGTTCCGAGAAGAAGGGTTCTCGATTTCAATCGACGACTTCGGGACGGGGTTCTCGGCGTTCGTTTACTTGAAGCATTATCCGATTCATGAGATTAAAATCGATCGGCAGTTCATTCAAGTGACCGAGAATGATCCGACCGGCAACGTCATCGTCGAATCGATCGTCGATTTGGCGCGAGGTCTGAATTTGAAAACGGTGTGTGAAGGAGTCGAGACGCTTGAGCAGTGGAACGCATTACGCGAACTCGGGTGTGACGAGATGCAAGGCTATTATTTCTCCAAACCGTTGCCGCTTGAAGAACTTGAAGCGTGGATTAGCGATTATACGACACAGACAAGGGACGCTTAAGTGCGTCCCTTTTTCTTATGGCATAAGTGTGATTCGGACTGTGGTGCCGTGTCCTGGTGTACTGTCGACTTCGACCTTCCCGCCGTGGGCTTCGATGATGTCTCGTGAGATGGCCATGCCTAGACCACTTCCGCGTGCGTCGTCTGTATTCGTGCCTCGGTAATAGCGTTCAAAGATATAAGGCAAGTCAGATTCCGCAATCCCGTTTCCATCATCTACAATCGTCATGACGTCACTCTCGATGTGTACCGTCACACGCACCGACTCATCGTTATGGAGAAGGGCGTTATACAAAAAGTTGAGCAGGGCCCGCTTCATAAAGTGCCGATCGAGCGAAATGGTCGCTGCTTGAGTGGCATCGAACTCGATGTGGCGTTCACTGAAGCGAGAATCGTTCAACACGTCAATCACGAGCTCACGGACGAACGGCTCGAGGTTTGTCTCTTCGAGGGTAAGCGGAAAGTCGCCGTGCTGCAGACGCATCGTCAAATTGAAATCGTCGAGCAGTTCCTTCATATACTTAGCCTGACGCTCGATTACATGGGCGTATTGTCTGCGCTCGGTGTCGTCTAGAGAATCATCGTCGAGCAATTCGGCGTACCCTTGGATGGAGGCGAGCGGGGTCTTCAAGTCGTGCGAGACGTTGCTCATCCATTCTTTCCGACGGTCATCGAGTTCTGCACGCTGACGTTCATACGTTTTAAGTGTCTGTGAGACGGCATTCAAGTCATGGAAGACCGGACGATAAATTCCAGATCGCTTCGGTTCGGCGGTCGAAAAGTCACGTTGCTTCAGCTGTTGAATCCGCTCGGTCAAGCGGTAGACGGGGCGCGTCAATCGTGAGCTGAACAATACACCGATCAAGGCGGCGACGAGCAAATCGACGACGAGTATCCAAAAGAACGCCTTCGTGATATACGAAAGAACCGCCTGTTCGTCTAACATAAAGAGCACCCGACGTTCACTTGCCTCTGGCACACCGATGAGATAACTGTACGATTCATATTCCCCGACGAAGTAGAGTCGGAGATCATCATCCATATATTTATAGATATGAATCAATTCAACCGGAGAATAGGCGTCTGGTAATCCACTCGGGGCGTCGACCTCGCTGACGACACGTCCCGTTTCATCTAAAAGGCGGACGAATGCACCTGATTGGCGAAGGGCTTCGCGTCCAGCTTCTGACACGGTAGGTTCGCCATCCTCGAGTGACAGATACGTACTGAAGTTTCGAGTAAATGTTTCTCCCGAGTTGCTTTCCACATCGTCAAGTCCTGTCCGGTCATTGATGAGGAGACCGAACAAGATTGCAATGTTCAACAGGACGACAAGCGCGACAATGAGAAGGATTGACAACAAATAGCGACCAGTCAGTTTCCATTTCATCATGACCGCTCCTTACACCGTCAACCGATAGCCAAGTCCCTTGACCGTCTTGATATATGTCGGTTCAGACGGATTCGGTTCGACTTTTTCACGAAGGCGCCGGATATGAACCATAACGGTATTGTCCGACCCAAAGAACGATTCGCCCCATACTTGCGTGAACAGCGTCTCCTTGCTGAGAATTCGGTTCGGGTTGCGTAAAAAGCAGGCGAGGAGACCAACCTCCTTAGCCGTCAACTCCAGTCGTTCCCCGTTCACATACACTTCCGTCTCATCTTCATTCATTTGGAAGGGCCCGACGGTCGTCGTCTCGGCTACTGGCGCTTCCATCATCGATATCCGTCGGAGCTGTGCCTTGACACGGAATGCCACTTCTTTTGGGCTGAACGGCTTCGTGATGTAGTCATCACCACCGATGGCAAGACCGAGCAGTTTATCGACTTCTTCCGATTTGGCAGATAGGAAGAGGATTGGGATATTGGACTGCGCCCGCATCTGTTGGCAGAGCTGATAGCCTTCCCCGTCCGGCAACATCACGTCTAAAATCGCCAAGTGAGGGCGGAACGTCTCGAAGACGGCCAACCCGTCCTTCAGCGTGTGAGCGGTGCGAATCTCATGAAACCCTTCCTTTTCAAGCGCGCGTTGAATCAACATACATAAATCTTGTTCGTCATCCACGATGAGAATCCGTGGTCGTTCCATCGTCATCACCTCTGTCTAAGCATATCATTTAAGGATTATGTAAGGTACGCGTGAATTGGAGTTAAGACAGGGGGCGTAATGTAAGGGACAGAAAGAGGTGCTGAACATGGAAACATTACTACAAGTAAAAACGATTCAAAAGACATATGGAAAAGGAAGTGCGACGTTCCGAGCGCTCGACGATGTTTCTTTCACAATCGAACATGGCGAGTTCGTCGGCATCATGGGACCTTCCGGGGCCGGGAAGTCGACGTTACTCAACGTCCTCGCCACAATCGACACGCCGACGTCAGGTGAGATATTGGTAGAAGGTGACGACATTGCATCGATGAACGAGGAGGCGCTCGCTGATTTCAGGCGTGACCATCTCGGATTCATCTTTCAGGATTATAACCTGCTCGACTCGTTGACGGTTCGGGAAAACATGTTGCTCCCGCTTGCCGTCTCGAAGACGCCCGTTCACGAGACACGTGCAAAAGTCGAACGGTTGGCAAAGCGATTCGGGCTCGAAGGGATTCTCGAGCAGTACCCGTACCAAATCTCAGGAGGACAGAAACAACGGACGGCCGTTTGTCGGGCGCTCATCTCGGACCCGAAACTCATCTTTGCCGATGAGCCGACCGGTGCGCTCGACTCGAAGTCGGCGACCGATCTGTTAGACACGCTCGCTCGGTTGAATGAAGCAGAGACGACCATCATGATGGTGACACATGACGCCTTCGCCGCAAGTTTTTGTCGTCGTGTTCTCTATATTCAAGACGGACAGTTGAAGAAAGAACTCATTCGCGGCAACGCCTCACGGGACGAATTCTATCAATCGATTCTCGAAGAGCTCGCGAAAGGCGGTGTAGTCAATGACACTGTTTGAGCTCGCTAAAAAGAACGTCGTACGGAATCTGTCTCGATATGCACTTTATGTCGGGACGACAATCTTTTCTATCGTCATCTACTTCACGTTCGCGACACTGAAGCATAGCCATGAAATCAGTGCGCTTGCGGAGACGTCAAAGAAAATCAGCGGGTTGATGAGCACGTCGACATTCATCTTGATGTTGTTCGTCGCCCTGTTCATCGCGTATTCGAACGCCTTCTTTTTGAGAGGACGTAAGCGAGAGGTCGGGCTCTATTCTTTACTCGGCGTCCGGAAGAAACAGATTGGACTCTTACTCTTGTTTGAGAATATCGTTATCGGAGCGGTGTCCTTGGTCATCGGGATCATTCTCGGAATTTTCGGGGCAAACATTCTCCTACAATTGTTGATGCGTCTGATGGACAGTAACTTGAACATCGGATTCGCCTTTTCGAGATCGGCATTCATCGAGACGTTCCTCGTCTTTCTTGCGATTTTCCTCTTCACTTCGTTCCAAGGCTACCGAGTCATCTATCACTTCAAATTGATTGACCTGTTCCATGCGGACAAGAGCGGGGAAGGGATTCCGACAGCGAAAGGCTGGGTCGCGCTCACGGGCGTCCTCACGATTGGAGTGGCGTACTGGCTCGCACTTCAGGATTTGATGACGTCCTCACTTTGGAAAACGCTCGGACTCGTGATGCCGCTTCTCATCATCGGATTGAGTGTCATCGGGTCGGCGCTTCTCTTCCATAGTGTCTTGATCTTCGGATTGACGTGGTTGAAAGGGGAAGAGCGCTGGTCGTGGAAGCGACTCAATTTGTTGACGACGTCACAGCTTCTCTATCGCATTCGTGGGAACGCCAAGACACTTACATTGATCAGCATCATCAGCGCGACAGCAATCACGGCAGGTGGTGCCATCTTCAGCGTCTACTATTACGCGGAAGAGAATGTCGCCTCGTATACACCCTATACGTATGCTTGGAAAGGGGAGGCAATCGAGGTGAACGGAGCGACGTTCGAATCAAACGTCGAGCAAAAGACGATTCGGACCGAAGCGCAGTACGGAGAGCGTGAGCTCGGGGTCATTGATGAGTCGACTTATCGTCATCTTCTGCAAGGTGTTGGCTTGGCGGAACCAGCACCGTTCAAACGGGATGAGGCCGTATGGGTCGACCCGTTCTATGACGAACGTTATTCGGAAAATTTTAAATCGGTCGAACTGTCAGGAAAGACGGTCAATGTGTCAAAGCGTCTTGAAGAGTCGCCGCTTAACGTGATGACGTTCGGAGGGTCGTTCCTCGTTGTGGACGACGACATGTTCAAGACGATGACGGAACCGAGCGAGACGTATCACGTCGCCCTCACGGCGTCGTTCAAAGATCAGCGCGATCAGTCCGAACGTCTAGCGGGGCTCGGGCTCGAATCGTTCTCGAGTGCACCGGAAATGTACGCCGAGACGATGGCGATGAACGGGGCACTCCTCTTCGTTGGGACGTTCCTCGGGCTCGTCTTTCTCGTCGCGACAGGTAGCGTCATCTACTTCAAGACGATGACCGAGGCTGAGGACGACCGGGCAAAGTATGCGATTTTACAGAAGATCGGGATATCCGATTGTGACGTACGTCGGACGGTACGACAACAGATTGTCGTCGTGTTCCTCGCCCCATTTGCGATTGGAATTCTACACGCAACAGTGGCGCTCATCGCATTTTCTAATTTGTTGGGCATGAATTTCACGATACCGGTCCTCGTGTGGATGGGAATTTATTCGGTCATTTACGCAATTTATTATGTCATCACGGTTCGTCGTTTCATGACGGCGATTCGATAAGGAGAGAAGGAAAATGAAGAAATGGATTGGGATTGTTTTTGTTGTGATGTTGCTCGTTGTCGGATTAGTTCGAGTAGATTGGAATCGAATGGGGAAAGATCATCTTTTCGTTCAAGTCCAAGCAGCAACGGATGTGGAAGAGACGACGCTTAAAAATGGAGGTGTAATGAAACGATACGTCTATACGCAACCTGCATTCACGTCAGAGGGAGAGTCTAAAGAGGTCACATTTACCGCAGACAAAGAACTTCGTGAGGGCGCATATTTACGCTTATACGTCAATGACAATGATGGTGTCACGTCGTACGACGAGGTTAGCCGTGATGACGTTCCCAAAAAAGTGACTCGCCACTGGTAATAGAAAAAGCCATTCGTCATGAGCATCATGGCGGATGGCTTTTGCCTGTTTAGACGACAGGCGCTTCATACTCATTCAGTTCAAGTTGTAGTATGTACGTCAATTCATGATGCGCCAATTTAGAGAAATTCGTCTTTTTGACGTGTGTCCGTGGACGTAATCCGCACTCTAAAGCGATGTCGACGATCGTACGAATCTGATTTTCCGTATAGAATCGCTTCCGGCCGAATGTAAACGGGGTAGGTGGCAAGACGCCATCTGTCTCCCATTTGATCAACTGCTGTTGGCTACGGGGGATGCCGGCCACACTGAAGGCCCGGCTTAATTCTTTGAGCGGATAGACAATCAATTGTTGCTCTTTATACGAAATTGGTTTTCCTTGTTCCGGTCGGTATGTATCCCAATCGGTTGCTGAAAACATCAGGTCGGCTTGGTCGAAGTCGTGTTGAGCGGAAGGAATAGTGGTGGTGCTTGCAAGGTCTAAGCTGTTCATCATATGGGTCTCCTTCTTCAAGACTGACTGGTCATTCAAAAATGTCCTCCTACGTATCGTACCCCATTTACAAGAATTTAACTTACAGTTTTTTCAAAGAGGGGAAATGATTCATGGGACTTTTGACGTATTTTTGAACAATGTCTGCCGAACAATAAGATACCCTAAATGGTATGAAAACTCAAGAAAAGCAATCGCTATATGAAAAATGAATAAAAATTCAGACAATATAGGACTTTTGTCGTGGACTATATTAGAAAAATAGAATGAGCACTTTCTTCATGTGAACGGTTAATAAGGACGAAGGAGGTGAGACAGATGGCAACATATCGAGAAGCGGCGACGATGCTTTATTTGGACACCCGGCGACAAGTCGACGGCAAAGAGAAAAAACAGCTCGTTCGCTACGGACCTCTTGGAAGTCAGATGGACGAAGCACGGATGAAACAATTCGGTGACCTGCTCACAGCATTGATTGAAGCCGAATCCGTCAACTACATCGTGGCCCAAGAATTTTTAGTGTATTAAAGGGAGGACTTATGAACAACCTCACTCGTCCGAAAGCCGATTCCCGGCACGATGAGCAGGTGGTCACATGAGTTGGCCCGAACTCATCTCGAACCTCGGGTTTCCAATCGTCGTCTCGCTCTATTTACTTCACCGGATTGAGACGAAGCTCGATCGCATGATCCAGCTGCTCGAACGAATGGATACCTCGACCTTGTCAGAAACCTAATCCCCCACTGAAAGGAGCCATCCATTATGGCTGTCTTAACTGAAAAGAAAGCGACGTTTGTCTTGACGACTCATCATGATCTTGACTCAGCAAAACCGACGAAAAAAGCACAACGGTTCGGTCCGATTCGTGCCGACCTCACGGCGGACACGGTCGACGCCTTCGGTCGTCTCTTGATTGACCTCGTCATTCAGGAGGACGTAGATCTCGGCATCGTCCGTGAGTACGATTTAGTCTAACCCATACCCTAAGGAGGAGAATAATCCATGACTGACACAAAACTTGAAATTTCATTTTTCGACACATTCCACAAGGTCGTACGTTTCCGCTTGAACAATGTGAAGCAACCGGTCGATGCTCAGAAAGTAGAAGCACTCGCCGACTTCATGGTCGCAAACGACCCACTCGCTAAAAATGTGATCGAATGGACCGAAATCAAGATGATTGAAGGCACGCAGACCGTATTGAGTGAGAAGTAAGGTCGAGAGGCATCGCAATCGCGATGCTTCTTTTTTACATAATTATCTTTCAAAAATCAAAATTAACAATTATATTTAAAGAAGCAAAAAATAAATAAAATTAGGAAGGGTTTGTAAAAAGTTGAAACGATATATGTATGCCATCATGCTGATGATGATATTGCTTGTGGTGCCGAGGGAGGAGGCGTGGGCTGCTTCTGTCATCGAGGCCGGGTCGAAACTCGAACAATCGATCAAAGTGATCCCGCAATCACCATTTTACCTAGACTATCAGGACGGAAAGACGCGACTGCATGACCCGAACAATCAGTCCACCGTTATCATCGACTTTCCCGGGAACTTAACGACGCACTCATCCGATGACGAGGAGGGCTACGGCGGCGTCCGCTCATGGATTGCGAGTCTCGACAGACAAGAATGGATCGCAGTTCCCCAATATGACCGCCCCCTCATCCGCGTCCAGCGAGACGGGACGACGTCTCGAATTGAATCTTTAGAATCACCACATCGGGCGTATCTCGTCTCGTATGATGCCAGCCGAGACGTGATGCTTTGGCGTGATTCGTACAAAAACGAGTGGGCGTTGACGGATCTGTTTGGAACGGTCAAAAGGACATACCCACTCATTTCAGGACAAAGTCTGATATTAGGGACGAACCTTGATGAATTGATTGCATTCAATACGTCCGACAAGTCGATCACACATCTCTCACTTGAGACGGGAGAGGAACTAGGAAAAACGACGTTTCCGAATGAATCGTTGTCCATCAATTTTGAGTCGAAGACCGATCGACTCTTTATCAAAATTAAGCGAGAATACGCCCACTTCTAAACGTTAAGGACAGGGCTTACGAGAAAGTGAGGGATGAACCGCGAACCGCTCTTTCGGGTAAAATATCTTCAAAGGGGGTGAACCTCATGATGAAGCACAAGGGCTATAAATTCCGGATCTATCCGACGAAGGAACAGGAAATCCTGATCGCCAAGACGATCGGCTGTTCCCGGTTCGTGTTCAACCATTTCCTGTCGAAATGGGACGCGGCCCATGAAGCGACCGGCAAGGGACTGTCGTATGATGCCTGCTCGAAAGCACTTCCCACGCTCAAGCAGGAGTTCAGCTGGTTGACGGAAGTGGACAGCACGGCCGTCCAGAACAGTGTCAAACACCTGGCCGACGCGTACAAGAAGTTCTTCAGGAAAAAGGGAAATCATCCCCGTTTCAAGTCGAAGCGGAACCCTGTCCAATCCTATACGGCGAACATCCAGGGGAAGTCCCAGCTCCCCGAGGTCTCGATCGTCGGGAATCGACTCAAGTTACCCAAGCTGAAATGGGTGCGGTTCGCCCACTCGAGACAGGTCGAGGGTCGCATCCTGAACGCCACGATCCGACGCACGGCTTCGGGCAAATATTTCGTGTCCCTTCTCGTAGAGCAGGAGATCGGTGAGCTGCCGAGGACGGGTTCATCGGTCGGCGTCGACGTCGGGCTGAAGCACTTCGCCACCCTGTCGAACGGCACGGTGTACCAAAACGACCGTTACTTCCGTACGCTCGAGAAGAAACTGGCACGGGAGCAACGCAAGTTGTCCCGTCGCCAACGCATCGCCCTGAACAAGAAGGTGAGACTGTCCGAGGCGAAGAACTACCAGAAGCAGAAGCGGAAGGTCGCCCGCATCCATGAGAAAATCGCCAACAGACGCACCGACTTCCTGCACAAGGTGTCGACCGAGATCGTCAAAAACCACGACGTCATCGGCATCGAGACCCTGCAGGT
>NZ_JACSKY010000007.1 GCF_018617855.1 Exiguobacterium qingdaonense | reverse complement strand
GTTCCCATGCCGAACACGGAAGTTAAGCGTCTCAGCGCCGAAAGTAGTTGGGGGATCTCCCCCTGTGAGGATAGGACGTTGCCAGGCAACAACGCAGAAGACGATCAAGCATACGCTTGGTCGTCTTTTTTTATGTATAAATGTATTATATATTTGACTAAATGACAAAAAAATATTACATTCGAATGAGAGAGAACGCTTTTTAAGAAAGAAGGCATTTAAAAATGGTCAAAAAAACGAGCGGACAACTTCATAACCGATTAAGTGTGTTGCGAGCAGAGCGGAAATGGTCACAGCAACAAGTCGCAGATTTTTTAGGGGTAAGTCGACAAACGATTGTGTCGCTTGAGCATAATCGATACAGTCCCTCGCTAAAATTGGCATTTGAGATTGCCATTTTATTTGATACAACAGTGCATGACGTATTTCAATATGAAAAGAAGGAGCAACTTTCATGATGTTATGGATCAACTTTCTTGTCTATCCAATTTTTCTTGTCATGCTCATCATTACGTTGAGGTTTTTGTTTGGAAAGGAAGGCAAGGACGAGCGTGGAAAAGAAATTGCGACCTCATCTTATATGGTGGCTGCCCCGATTTTTCCTATCGGATGGTTACTTATCGAATGGTATCACCGTTGGCTTCATGTCTTATCGTTTGATGTGTATCGTGATGTGATTTCACTTCTGATTGGTTTGACATTCATTGTGCAAGGAGTGACCATCACCGTTCTAAAACGTCGAATCTAATCTGAATCGCACTCACATCGAGTGCTTTTTTTGTTACATGAAACATATGACGAGTGGAGTACGTATAACAAAGTATTGAGGGGGCAATAATGATTATAAGAGAAGCAACGAAAGACGATATAATGACTGTTACAAAAGTTTCAACCGCAAGTTTTCAACAAGAAGCACTTACTTTGCAGTTGCCTGAGAGAGATCTGAATATCGAACCGCCGGGATACAATCATGAGGCGATGACACAATATATGATTGAAGAGTTGACGTGCTATGTCATTGAGCAGGACAATCACATCGTTGGGGCCATTGTGTTAGCCCTAACTGGTGAAGACTATGCACGAATTGATCGAGTCTTCGTCCATCCTAGTGTTCAAGGACAGGGGATCGGCAAAGCTTTGATGTAACTGTAATTTTAGTCAAAGTCGTTTTCGGAACATTAATTTCCGCGACAGTATATTCAGTGATTTGAATTTGTCAGGGTCACACTTCAACTTTGTGACGATGCAGGAAACCGGACGTACGATTCAATTTAAACATTCAGATCTGAAGGGTGCTGCCTTTGATCAATGTGATTTAGCACATGCAACGTTAACAAGATGTAACATCGAAGGAATGACGATCAATGGTGTAATGATTGAAACATTTATAAACCAGACCTATGAAATGAAAGGGGAAAAATGATGGAAGACATCCAACAAACTCAATTACAGTTGCAGCGACGTCTTGCCGAACGGGACCGTCTCGTCCGCAAACGTCAAACGCTTGAAAAGCAGCTTGCTGCACATGAAGCGGTACGAAAGGAACTGCTCAATTCGTTCACTAAGGAACAGCGTGATGTATATGACCTTGAAGGGTTTTCTCTCGTTAACACATGGCGGAAATTACGAGGGACGTTTGATGAACAACGGACGATTGAAATGGAAGAGGCAGCTCGTGCTGAACTGAAGTTGTGGGAACATGAGGCAATGATTGACGAATTGACACTCGAGCATCGAGACTTACAAGAAAAGCTTGAGGCGTATGAAGACATCGATACTAAATGGGAGTCCTTCCTGGAGTCTAAAGAAGCCTCCCTCTCAAATGATCCAGTGGTCCGTCGAGAGCTTCACCGTCTCACGAATCAACAGGCAAAAACGAATGAACTCTTGATTGAGTATAGAGAAGCCATCGTTGCTGGGAAGGCGGCACGGGCGACGATTGCCAAAACACTCAAACACTTAGATAGCGCGAAGGGGTGGTCGACGTACGACACGTTCTTCGGGGGTGGTTTGATTGCAACGGCAATGAAACATGATGCGTTAAATGCTTCTGAGCAGACGATGCACGAATTGCAATCTGCATTGGAGCGCTTCGCCCGTGAACTAGCGGATGTACAAGGCATTGTTCAGGAGTTGTATGTCGATCGGGGTTCACTCATTCAGTTTGCCGATTACTTCTTGGATGATATTTTTTCAGAGTGGACGATGCATGGACGAATCAATGATTCATTAGATCAAGTAAACGGACTTGATGATGAAATCAGTCAGTTGATTGCTCGCATGACACAACAAACAGAACGATTAGAACAAGAACTTGAAGAGATTGATGAAAAAAGAAGACAGCTCATCCTCTCGCGATGAACTGTCTGCTCATTCAGGTCGTTTCAACCAATAACGAAGCCCTTTTCCTGCGTGAGGCCCCGCCTCGTAACGAGGGATGACGTGTAGATGAGCGTGAGGGATCGTTTGATTTGAAGCAACACCGACGTTCCAACCGAGCGTGTATCCATCAGGTTGAAACACTTGATTAAGGTGCTCCTTAGCCGTATGTAAAAGTTCGTATGTATGTTGCCACTCTAGCGGGGTTAAGTCGAACGCCGTCGCGCGATGTGCTTTTGGGACGATGACGCCTGATCCGACAAGGACGTCTTGTTCTTGGTCATGCATGAGAAAGTAACAGGATTCATTCTCGGCGACGATGGTTTGATGTGGGTCGAGTGTGGGATGACAAAATGGACAAGTCGACATGAGATGGGTACACTTCCTTTCTAAATCAAGTGTACCAAAGGAGGAGAATCGTGGAACAACTGATTGAGGATATCGTACAAAGTGTGAGACCGAATCAACGAACATTGATTGCCATCTCTGGACATGGGGCGGCTGGGAAATCCACGTTGGCTGAACGATTACGAGAAAGACTGGAAGATGTGAATCTGCTTCACACGGACCCGTATATCACAGATTCACAGTTGCGGAAACAAACGATCCTCACGTATCAACACGATGGAACGACCCATCGCTATAAAATGACGGCGTGTCATCCGGCTGCGCATCATCTGCTCTCACTTGAGCGTGATGTTCGTATGATTCGGGAAGGGATTGGATTTTATACGATTGATGTTCCCTACTTAGAACGGACATGGATTGATCCGGAGAAGCTGGTCACGATTATTGAAGGCATGAGTGTCGCGTTCCTGGATCTCTCTTCTTTTGACCAATCAATATATCTTTATACGGACGGGGAGACGGAGTTCAAGCGACGTTCGCAACGTGATATTCAGGAACGGGGTATGGAGCTAAAATACTTACATGCTTCACATGTAGAGCGACGTCTGCAATATGAATTGTTCATGCATCCGTATCGCCACCACTTTCAAACCATCGTCAATACGAGTAAGGATGAAATTCAAATTGAAAAAACCGCTCACGAGGAACGGTGACTGCGTAGCGTATCTTCAACGCCAAAATGATTTGATAATCTCGAACTCGTTGGCACATGTTTCAATCGATTTGAATCACAACTTTTCAACGAATGGATTCAGGCGATTCTCTCCGAGTTATCGATTCCAAGATATGTACTTTACACTTCAGAATAGAAAAAATGAACACGATAAAAATTATTAAAGAAGGGAGTACCTTACTTTGGAAAAACCGTTACTGTGGATTATAGCGGGCGTAACCCTCGTCTTTTTATTGATGGCAACTCAATTATTACTGCCCGTTACTTTTCAAGAAGTGTTTTCAATTTTACTAGTATCGATTGTTATAGGATCAGTCATAGGTGTGATTGCTTCAATTTTTCATCATTTTATTATGACTAGAAAAGAAAAAACTAGCTAAAGACATAGTAAAACGCTCCGAATAAGATACTTTTTTCATTCTCTTATTCGGAGCATTTTGATTGATTGAGGAATACTACATGTCATATTAAAAAACAATCACCGCTCACGAGGAGCGGTGACTGCGTAACGTTTCTTGAATGCCGAGACCGAGCCGTTCTTGTTCGCGCTCGAGTTGTTCCCATGTGAGAGAGCGATGACGCAATTCGACATCGGTTGCCATCGACTCGAGTGTCCGCTGGGTCTCGATGTTGTCGAGCCAGTAATAGAGATCGATTCGATCATCATGCAAGCGCCAAAATGATTTGACGACCTCGAACTCGTCGGCCCATTCCCCGACTGGTTTAAACCCATATTTTTCGACGAATGGATAAGGGCGTTCTTCTCCGAGCGGGTCGATCACGTTTCGGACGAACATCGGTTCAAGACCGGCATGGGCAGTCGCTTCAAGCAATCGTTTTAATTCAGGCATCGGTTCGATTTCAATGTTTTCGATTACATCAAACCAGACCCGTTTAATGTCCTTGTCCCATAGTGTGGCCTCTATACTGTATGGAGCGCCAGCCGAAGAGGGGGCGTACATCGTCAACTCGAATGAAAACGGAACATACTCCTTGGCGCCGGGTTCCAATACGATGGACAATGGGATTGGGACTTCTTGAATGTCGGCTTCTCGATTGAATTCGTTTCCTTCCATGGTGATGTCTTTGAACGTCGTCAAAAAGTTGAGAGTCAGTTCGTGAAGCCGGACGACGTTCGTCGTCGGGTTGGATACGTGCAACGTCCCGGTCACTTCCTGTTTCGGAATGAGTGCTGCCGGATCGAACGTGATGTCGGCTTCGATCTCCGAAAAGAACCATTTCTTAAATCGGTTTCCCCATTTGGACATGGCGGTCGCGCCCCTTTTCTCTAAATTCTATACTGTTATATGTGTTCCCGATTCCTTTTTTCAAAAAACATATAAAAAAAGGTTGCTTTTTATAACTGTCTCACTTATTATAGAGGATGTCGAAACAATTCAAACCATCGCGGGGTGGAGCAGTCTGGTAGCTCGTCGGGCTCATAACCCGAAGGTCGTCGGTTCAAATCCGGCCCCCGCAACCAATTTTAATTTAATTTCATAAATCGTCGCGGGGTGGAGCAGTCTGGTAGCTCGTCGGGCTCATAACCCGAAGGTCGTTGGTTCAAATCCAGCCCCCGCAACCAATTTTTTAATGAGATAGCGAAACGATAGCGTTTCGTGTTTTTTTTTGCTTAAAATGAAGTGTACAATGAGTACGAAGTAGAAGCGATTAAAGGAGAACCATTCATGTATACATTGATTACGCACTCTGCGGCGGAGACGCAAGCGGTAGCGGAACGATTGGCCATGCTCGTTGAAGCAGGGACCGTCATCACGTTAAACGGTGACCTTGGTGCCGGTAAGACGACGTTCACACAAGGATTCGCAAAAGGACTTGGTGTCTCACGTAACGTCAACAGTCCGACGTTCACGATTATGAAGCAATATAAAGGACGCTTGCCGCTCTATCATATGGATGTCTATCGACTCGAAGATACGGGAGATGACATCGGTCTTGAGGAATATATTAACGGTGACGGTGTCGCCATCGTGGAATGGTCGAACTTGATCGAGTCTTCCCTTCCGGAAGAGCGTTTGTCCATCACGATTGAGCGGGTCAGTGACGAAGAACGGAAATTGACCCTCGCTCCGACGGGTGAGCGCTATGTTCAAATCGCCAAGGAGGTGCTCGCATGAAACAATTGATGATTGATACGGCGACGACGCGTTTGTCTGTCGCGTTAAGCGAGGCTGGAGAGATTCAAGCCGAAGCGACGGTCATGGTCTCGAAAAACCATGCGGTCACGCTCATGCCGATGATTGAACAACTCATGGCAGCGGTCAAGTGGACACCGAACATGCTCGAGCGCATCGTTGTCACGACAGGACCTGGGTCGTACACCGGGATTCGGATTGGAGTGACGACGGCGAAGACACTTGCCTATACGCTCAATCTGCCTCTCATCGGGGTGTCTGCCTTAAAGCTTATGGCGGCAGCACCGAATACGGACTTGCCCGTCGTCTCATTGATTGATGCGCGACGCGGCAATGCGTATATCGGATATTATCAGCACAATCAGGCACTGACGCACGATCAGCACGCCCCGGTCGCCGACTGGTTGCGCCTGAACAGTCAAGGACGTTTCCTCGTCGTCGGGGACATCGAACCGTTCCGTGACGTATTGAAGGATTATGAGTATGTCGAAGCACCGGCGGCTCATCGATATGGACGTGCGAGCGATTTGGTCGTCTTCAGCGATGAGACGAGCGACGTTCATGCGTTTGAACCGGAGTATTTACGACTCGCCGAAGCGGAAGCGAAATGGTTAGAGGGGCAAAACAATGGCTGACGTCAACATTCGTCGGATGACGTGGCTTGATGTCGAGGAAGTGACGAAAGTCGAAGAAGCATCCTTCTCCATTCCGTGGACCAAAGAGGCGTTCATGAATGAGATGCTTCGAAATGAACAAGCGGTTTACTTTGTCGCAGTCCATGAGAAACGGGTCGTCGGCTTTGTCGGCGTCTGGCAAATCGTCGATGAAGGACATATCACGAACATTGCCGTCTTACCTGAATTTCGTGGACAGGGCATCGGCAATCAGCTGTTAGCGGAACTCGTCGCGTTCGCCAAGTCAAAAGGACTCGTCGGGTTGACGTTAGAAGTCCGCGTGTCGAACGTTGGCGCGCAAAAACTGTATGAACAGTTCGGGTTTATGCAGGCCGGTCGGAGAAGACGCTACTATCAGGATAATAATGAAGACGCCTATATTTATTGGGCGAAGTTAGGAAGTGACTTAAAATGAATACATCCTTGATTCTCTCAATCGAGTCGAGCTGTGACGAGACGTCTGTTGCGCTCGTAAAAGACGGAAAGACCCTTTTGTCGAACGTCGTCTCTTCTCAAATCGAGAGTCATAAACGATTTGGTGGCGTCGTCCCTGAAGTGGCGTCCCGTCACCATGTCGAGCGTATCACGTATGTCATTGATGACGCATTGAGTGAAGCGGGCGTAACGATGGAAGACGTCGATGCGGTCGCGGTCACACAAGGACCGGGGCTCGTCGGTGCCCTACTCGTCGGCATCAGTGCAGCCAAAGCATTGGCGTTCGCGCATCAAAAACCACTCATCGGCGTCCATCATATCGCCGGACATATTTATGCGAATGAACTTGTCGAACAGATGCAGTTCCCACTTGTTTGTCTCGTCGTATCCGGTGGGCATACGGAACTGATCTATATGCCCGAGCACGGTGTCTTCGAAGTGATCGGTGAGACGCGAGATGACGCGGCTGGTGAAGCGTACGATAAAGTCGCCCGGACGCTCAGTCTTCCTTATCCGGGTGGACCGGCGATTGATCGATTAGCAGCAACCGGGGAAGATACGTACAACTTCCCACGCGTTCGTCTCGAGCCGGGTAGCTTCGACTTCAGTTTCAGTGGATTAAAGTCATCGGTCATCAACGCCGTGCACAATGCGGAGCAACGAGGGGAGACGGTCATCCCTGAAAACTTGGCGGCGAGCTTCCAGGCGAGTGTCATCGAGGTGCTCGTCGAGAAGGCCATTCGTGCCGTGAAAGAAAAAGGTGCGAAGCAATTGCTTGTCGCCGGTGGTGTGGCAGCGAACCGGGGTCTCCGCGCTGCGCTTCAAGAAGCTGCTACAGCTGAAGGGATTCAACTCGTCATCCCACCGCTCGACTTATGTGGGGACAATGCCGGTATGATCGGAGTCGCAGCGCATCACGCGTATGTGCGCGGAAAGCGCGATACACTAGCGATGAATGCGGTTCCTGGGTTATCCTTAGAAGAGAGCATGACAGTCTAGGGGGAAACAGAGATATGACGAAACGCATCATCATCGGAGGACTTATCGTATTACTCGTCGTGGCGACGTTTTTACAAGTGCGTGAGATCATCCGCGCTTATAATATCGCCTACCAAGAGGAGATCGTTCCGGAAGAGACGCGAGTGAAGTCGCTGACTGGAGAAGACGAATTAGAAGGCGTTGGTCGTGTGACCGGAGAGAATACTCTAGTTGAGGCGCTGTATGGATATACGAGTGTCGTCGACCAAAAGCCAGAACGCGTGATTGTCGTCGATCGCAATCTAGGGATTCAGACAAAAGCGAGCGATGCCTATTATGAAATCGAACGGGGTCGTGAGGCAACGGAAGAAGAGGCGGCTAAGTTTGATGACTTGATCGAGGAGCTCGACGAACAGCAACTGTTCGCACAGGTCATCTCGACGCATGAGGCACGTTACGTGACGAATCGAGAAGAGGCGATGACATTCTACAAGGTGTTCACACGTGACGTCGATACGAACGAGTACGTTTTCTTTATCGCAGAGGACGGGACGAAACTCGACTTCCATTCAATCGGATTCCAGCCGTTACGGTACTTCTAACAAAAAGGTTCAGCCATGTGGCTGAACCTTTTTGAGTGCTTCTAATTGTTGAAGGAAAGTTTTCGCAAATGTCATACACGTTTCCTTCTTTTCATCTGTATTTGGGTCGAACTCAATTTTGAGTGAGGAAGTAAGAATGTGTCCTCCACCAGATTGAAGTGCTTCCTCCACGGTATCGACCGCTGCGCAATATTTTGGATAATCTGTATCACCTGAACCGAAAGCGGCACACGGTAAACCGTCTAATGCCGCCTCTTCTAAGTCATAGACAAAATCCTCGGCCTCATACGGGAGGTCGCCGTCACCCCACGTATACGTACCAAGAATGACTCCATCGTATTCAGATAATTGCTCGATGCGCAACGATTCCCAATCGTCGCATATTGAAACAGCATGTCCTGCGTCCTGCCATGTATGTCGAATCAGATTTGCGATGTCTTCAGTATTGCCCGACATGCTGACATATCCAATCAATAGTTTCATTAATAATCACCTCAATTACAGATTAATTGAAAATGATTATCACTGTCAATGGGGGAGTGATTCAATAAACAAAACCACGTCTTCAAGCAGAAGACGTGGAAACGTTATGCTTTCGGTTGTCGATATTTCTCCCGATGCCACGTATTGATACGGCTCACGATGAACACGAGAAGGGCGAGGACCCACATGAAGAACGTCTCCTCATAGAAGTGGGCCCATACCGACCCGGGCGCATAGAACGTATGAATCGTCACATCGACCGGCCAAACGACGATCCGGATGAAGAGCGTGCTCATGAGTAGGCCGCTGAATAGACTGAGTAGAATCCCCGGCCACGTCTGAATGATGAAGCCGATGACGACAGGCAGAAAGAAAAAGAGAATAGACGGGACGACCGTCGGCTCCCCGCGGATGAGTTCAGACACGAACTCGGTCCCCGTCGGCACGATATAGGCCAGTCCCGTGAGCAATGCTTGAATGAACTCGATTCGCATGGCACGGGTACGCATCATGTATGGAGTTCCTCCCATTCCGCATAAAGTCCGGTGATCGATTCTTTCGCTGCGTCCGACTCGGTCGATAATTCTTGAGCACGGGCGAAGTCATTGAAAACGTCCGGCTCACAGAGCAACTGTTCGATCTCTTCGATGCGATTCTCATGCTGTTCGATCGCCAGCTCGATCTCTTCGATGCGTTGCTTGATTCGGCGCTCTTCTCGCTGTTGTTCCTTGTCGGCGCGTTGCTTTTTCACGACGACCTGCTTCGTCTCTTCACGGGCGAGTCGGGCGAGTTCTTCGAGTTCTTCTTTCTTCTCGACGTAGTATGAGTAGTCCCCGAGATACTCGTCGATGCCGTTCGGCGTGATCTCTAACACACGCGTCGCGAGTCGGTCGATGAAGTAGCGGTCGTGCGAGACGAAGAGAATCGTGCCCGGATAGTCGAGGAGGGCATTCTCCAAAATCATCTTCGAGTCGAGGTCCAAGTGGTTCGTCGGCTCGTCCAGGATGAGCAGGTTCGGTTGTTCGAGCTTCAGCTTGGCCAACGTGAGTCGCGCCCGTTCGCCACCAGACAGCTCATGGACACGCTTCATGACGTCATCGCCGCTAAAGAGGAACTGACCGAGCAGACTCCGCACTTCTTGCTCGCGCATGAGCGGCCACTCATTCCAAATCTCATCGATGACTCGGTTCGCGTCAGACAAGTTTTGTTGCTCTTGGTCGTAGTAGCCGATCTCGACGCCCGTCCCGTAACGGATCTCACCGGTGAGGGCCGACTGTTGTTTCGTCAACACTTTCAGTAATGTCGATTTGCCGACCCCGTTCGGACCGACGAGGGCGACCGATTCACCGCGTTGCAGTTGGAAGCGGAGATTCTGAGCGATCGCTTCCTCGTACCCGATGGAGAGGTCACTCGCGCTCAACACATCGTTTCCGCTCTGGCGTTTGATGGAGAACGAGAGGACGGCACTGCGTTCGTCGCCATCCGGAGCATCGAGGCGGTCGACTTTCTCGAGACGCTTCCGTACGCTTTGCGCTCGTTTCGTTGTCGTCGCCCGGGCGATGTTTCGCTGAATGAAGTCTTGCATCTTGGCAATCTCTTCTTGCTGCGACTCGAACTGCTTCTTCTCTTGCTCGTAGAGGGCGGCCTTCTGTTCGAGATATTTCGTATAGTTCCCGACGAAGCGACGGCTCCGGTGACGTGACAGCTCATAGACGACCGAGACGACACGGTCGAGGAAGTATCGGTCGTGGGAGACGATGAGGACGGCACCTTTATAGCCGTTCAAATACTTCTCGAGCCAGGCGAGCGTCTCGATGTCTAAATGGTTCGTCGGCTCGTCCAAGATGAGTAGATCGGGACTTTGAAGGAGCATCTTCGCCAAGGCGAGACGCGTCCGCTGTCCCCCGGAGAGCGTGTCGATCCGACGCTCGAAGTCGTCCGGATAGAAGCGCATCCCGTGGAGGACTGAGCGGATGGTCGCTTCATACTGGTATCCGCCACGCTCTTTGAACATATGTTGCTCTTCATCATAAGAAGAGAGGAGACGTTCATACGCAGCGGCATCGTTTAAAATCCGTTCGGATCCCATGTCGGCCTCCATGCGACGGAGCGTCTTCTCTTGCTCGATCAAGTCCGTGAAGACAGTGAGCATCTCGTTCCAAATCGACTCGTTGGATTCGAGCCCGGAATCTTGGGCGAGATAGCCGATCGTGACGTCTTTTGGTTTCATGATGTCCCCGGAATCATAGTTGTATTCACCGGAAATCACTTTCAAAAGCGTCGACTTGCCGGCCCCGTTTCGGCCAACGAGCGCGACGCGTTCGCCTTCCTGGATTTCGAGTTTGACGTTTTCTAAAATCGGCTCGACGCCGAAAGATTTGGATAAGTTGTTGACTTGCAGTAGGATCAAGTGAAAAAACCCCTTTCTCTCTATTTAGTATACTGTATTTTTCAGCGATTTTAGGTATATTCGTTGAGTGGTCATGTGAATTCGTTTACAATCAAGGTGTATGAAATTCAGATTCGTTTGTAACGTGTCGTAAAAAGGAGGCTCTTTCCGTTGAGTCAAAACGAACCAAAGATTCCACAAGCGACAGCCAAACGGTTGCCACTATATTATCGATTTATTCAAAGCCTGCACGCGTCAGGTAAACAACGTGTCTCTTCAGCAGAACTGAGTGAGGCGGTCAAAGTCGATTCGGCTACGATTCGCCGCGATTTCTCGTACTTCGGTGCGCTCGGCAAAAAGGGATATGGCTATAACGTGCAGTATCTGTTAGACTTTTTCCGAAAGACACTGAATCAGGACGAGATTACGAATGTCGCCTTGGTCGGGGTCGGTCACCTTGGGACGGCATTCGTCAACTATAACTTCCTTAAAAACAATAACACACATATCGTCGTCGGGTTCGACGCAGACGAGACAAAAGTCGGTACGACGATGTCAGGCGTCCCGATTCATCACGTCGATGAGATGGAACAAATCATGAAGCAAAACAAGATCGATGTCGCCATTTTGACGGTACCTTCTGCCTATGCGCAATCCGTCGCAGACGACTTGGTGCGTTTCGGCATCAAGGGCATCTTGAACTTCACACCGGCACGACTCACTGTCCCGGACACGGTTCGCGTCCATCATATCGATTTGTCGATTGAGCTGCAGTCACTCATTTACTTCATGCAACACTATCCAACCGCTGAGGGGGTCCATCAATAATGGAATTACTAGCATCATCACTCGTCGTCGGGATTCCGGGTGGGGCGAGTCTCTTCATCATCGCCATCATCGCGCTCATCATCTTCGGACCGAAGAAATTACCGGAGTTTGGTCGCGCGGCCGGACAGACGCTTCGTGAGTTCAAAAATGCAACGAACGGCATGATGAACGAGCACGACGAGAACGACAAGAAAGACAAGAAAGCTATCGAAAAGAAAGAGCAGTAAGCCATGAATCATCAACCTGATCAAGAGCGGGAACTCACCGATCACTTGACAGAGTTGCGGAGACGACTGATGCTATCTGCATTTGTCGTCTTTGCCTTCTTTTTGATGGCTTTGCCGAGTGTCAAATATGTTCTCGCGTATTTGCAAAAAGACCTCGTCGAACGTGGGCTTGAACTGAACGCCTTTGGGGTCGCGGACCCGCTCATGATTTACTTGAATTTGGCGCTCATCATCGGCCTGATCGCGGCGAGCCCATTCCTACTGTATCAAGTGTGGGCGTTTGTCGCACCCGGTCTGCACCCGAATGAGCGGAAAGGCACGCTTGCCTATATCCCAATCATCTTCGGATTGTTCTTGATCGGCCTTGCGTTCGCCTACTACTGGTTGTTCCCGCTCGTCCTCGATATCTCGACGAACCTCGGGCAAGACCTCGGACTCGAACAAATCATTGGGGCGAACAACTACTTCACGTTCTTGTTGCAGCTGACAATCCCGTTCGGTCTGTTGTTCCAACTGCCGGTCGTCGTGATGTTCTTGACTCGAATCGGCGTCGTGACCCCGTACTTCTTATCGAAGATTCGAAAGTACGCGTATTTCACCCTATTCGTGATTGCGGCGTTCATCACACCACCGGATTTGACATCGCACCTCATGGTGTCACTACCGCTCTTCTTCCTATATGAAATCAGCTTATCGATTTCACGTATCACCTATAAAGGGGTGCTGCGCCGGGAGAAAGAGGCGATGGTGCAAGAACAGATGGATTTAATGAAACAGATGAATGAGAAATGAGCATCGTTCCTTCCAGGGAGACGGTGCTTTTTTGATTTTTGGTAACGAACGTTTTTCAACAACACGAAAACACATGACTGACATGATAAAATAAAGCTACTCAGTTGGAGGTCAGGGGGAGAAGCGATGATTTGGGAGTACTACGGGGATGCAATCATCATCATCGGTGTGTTGACGACGATTTTATTGATTGCCATGCTGAACTTTTTGAAGTCGAAATTTAAGCGAAGACTCGTCTTTTCGTTGATGCTGCTCGTGGTAGGATACACGCTGATCTTGATTGGTCTCGTCTTTGTTCGCGGATGGGACGGTCTAGGCTGGAGCATGATCGGTTTCAGTTTATACGTGATCGGTCTTGTCACCTATATCGGCGTCGTCATCTATCACTGGATCAAAGCACGACGCACGACGAATTCGTAAGTGAACCGTTCCGGTTGCGGGACGGTTTTGTTGTCACGCATGGAGTTCAAACTTTAGACACTTTTACGTGAAATAGTGAGCAAAAGGATTGTCAAACCTTCTTGTGAAATAGTACACTAAGTTCAGAAAGTAAATGTGATGTTTATCACAATGTGAAAACGAAATGTATTGTTTAACATAAAAGGAGAGACGACTCATATGAAAATCGCAGTCATCGGATGTACACACGCAGGAACAGCAGCAGTCAAAGGGTTACTCGCCAAGCACGACAATCTCGACATCACCGTCTACGAGCGGAACGACAACGTCAGCTTCCTCTCGTGTGGGATTGCGCTCCACGTCGGTGGGGTCGTCCAACGTGCGGAAGAGTTGTTCTACTCGTCTCCACGCGAACTTGAGGAACTCGGTGCGACGATGCGCATGAAACATGACGTTTTATCGATCGACTCCGAAGCGAAGACGGTCCACGCCAAAAATCTTGAGACCGGGGAAGACGTGCATGACACGTATGACCGCTTGATCGTCACGACAGGCTCGTGGCCGATTGTCCCAACGCTCCCAGGAATCGAAATGAATGGAATCGAGCTCTGTAAAAACTACGCGCACGCCCAACGCATCATCGAACGTGCGACAGATGCGACGAAGATTGCCGTCATCGGGGCGGGCTATATCGGGGTCGAACTCGTCGAAGCATTCGAAGCATACGGAAAACATGTCACGTTCATCGATAGTGCCGACCGCATCTTGAACAAGTATCTCGACAAGTCGTTCACGGATCCACTAGAAGCGGACATGGCAAGTCGCGGGATTGACCTCGAACTCGGTCAGACAGTCGAGGCGTTCCGTGGAACAGACGGGAACGTCACACACGTTGTGACGGACAAAGGCGAATTCGAGGCGGACCTCGTCATCCTCTGTGTCGGATTCCGTCCGAACACAGGACTGTTAGAAGGGCAAATCGATATGCTCGGGAACGGCGCCATCATCGTCGACGAATATATGCGTACGAGCAACCCGGATATCTTTGCGGCAGGGGACAGCTGTGCCGTCTACTACAACCCGGCGCGTACACACGCCTATATCCCACTTGCGACGAACGCTGTCCGCATGGGAACGCTCGTCGCGGAGAACATGATGCAACCACGCGTCCGCTACCAAGGGACACAAGGGACGTCAGGACTTCGACTCTATGACTGGAATATCGCGTCTTCTGGTTTGACGGAAGAAGCGGCAGCGCTCTTTGGACTCGAAGTGGAAAGTGTCGTCATCGAGGACGCGTATCGTCCGGAGTTCATGCCGACCGCAGAGAAAGTCGAATTCAAACTCGTCTATGAAAAAGGGACACATCGTATTGTCGGTGGACAAGTGTTATCGAAAGCGGATTTGACGCAAGCGGTCAACACGCTCTCCCTCGCCATCCAAAACGAGATGACGATCGAAGAGCTCGCCTATGTCGATTTCTTCTTCCAACCACACTACAACAAACCATGGCACTTCTTGAACAGCGGAGCGCTTGAAGCGATGAAAGACAAAGTGAATGCCTAACAAAAAACGCGGAAGCTAACAGCTTTCGCGTTTTTTATAGATAGTGTGGTTCATCTTTCATGAAATTGGCAAGAAGGATGTAGATGAGAAAGTTAGCCGGCAAAAAGATGAATAGTAGCCGAATACCGAGTGAAGAGATGTTCACGTATTCAGCGATCCCACCGCATACACCGGCAATCGAGCGGTCCGTCGCCGACTTTCGAAGTGTACGTTGCATAGCAAAGCTCCTTATGAGTTGATATGTAAATTTTACCATATGAGTGTATGAAAAAGCGCACCAATTCAATTGGTGCGCAATTGTTTACTTCAAGATGTCGACGAGTTCATCGAGCACTTGGTTGGCAGATAAGACGCCACCCGATGTGTTCCAGATGTCATCACTGACTTCTGTCACTTCCCCTGCTTTGACAGCATCGAGGTCTTTCCACAACTGGCTTGACTGCCATTCTTCAGCTGTCTTCGACCCGTCCGCTCCACCGTATGTGAAGTAGACGATGTGGTCGCCCGCCATCTCTGGGATCCGCTCCATCGTAATCTCTTCAGCGAATTCAGTGCGATCTTGTGAAGCTGGGCGCTTTACCCCTACATCGCCTAGGACGACACCTGAAAAGCTATCTGTGAAGTAGATGCGTGACGCACCTGGAAGGAAGCGCACGACGGAGAGTTCTTTATTCACGGCATCTCCGAGTTCAGCTTTCGTGTCTTCGACGTGCTGGTCGTAGTCAGCCAACGCTTGGTTCCCTTCCTCTTCAAGGTTGAGTGCGTTCGCATAAAGGGCGAAGTTTTCTTGCCAGTCTCCCTTAAGCGTCTCTGACATGACCGTCGGTGCGATCGCGTTCAACTTGTCATAGATGTTTTCTTGACGAAGTTTCGTTCCGATGATGAGATCTGGCTTGAGTTTCGCGATGGCCTCCAAGTTGACTTCACTCTCTGTCCCGACTTCCGTCACATCTGTCATCTCAGACTCGATGTGCGGGTACCACGGATCGCCGTTCCATGATTTGACGGCACCGACCGGTTTGACGCCGAGGGCGAGAAGGGCTTCTGTCCCTTCGTTCGTCAAGACGACGACACGTTCCGGGTTTTCAGGCACATCCGCCGTTCCCATTGCGTGTTCGATGGAGCGAGTTGCTGCTTCTTCATTTGATTTTGTCTCGTTATCTGGATCGTCTGACCCGCCGCAAGCAGCGAGGACGACAGTAAGGCAAAGCGTAAGTAACGCGAGCATCCATTTTTTCATGACCATTCTCCTCTATGTAGGTGATTTTCCTTCCTGACTATAAGTGATAATGATTCTCACTGTCAACCCCTTTTTCTAGAACGGAATGTTTGCTATGGTAGGAAAGGAAAGAAGTGAGGACATGAAAAAAACTTGGATCAAATTACTGCTCTTGATCATTTGTTTGCCTATCTTGAGTTATATCAGCTTGCGCGTCGGTGTCATCACGGTCAGTCACGAAGACGTGCTCACGTTCCGGGCGGACGGTTCATCTCAAGCGATGATTGCCTTAGCCGACAATCGCATCCCACGGACAATCGTCGCGCTACTCGTCGGTAGCGTGCTCGGTCTCGCCGGTCTCATCTTTCAGCTCGTGACCCGTAACCCGCTCGCATCCCCTGATATTTTGGCGGTGAATGCAGGTGCGAGTCTGGCTATCGTGCTTGTGACGCTTTTTGGATTCAGCAGTATCGCCTCGTTCACGATCGCCTCGCTCATCGGTGCATTTATCGCCGGTGTGATTGTCTATCTGCTCAGTGCGAACGGGGGGAACGTCATGTATATGACGCTTGCCGGGGCGTCGCTTGCCGCCCTCTTCAGCTCGTTCACCCAGTCGATCATCGCGTATGAGGAAGGGGCGCTCGATGAAGTGCTGTTCTGGTTGACCGGATCGGTCGCCGGACGGTCGCTTACGCTCGTCGAGGCGTTATTGCCATGGATGGTGGGTGCGGTCGTACTCGTCCTCTTGCTCAGTAAAGAGTTAGAGACGTTATCGCTCGGAGACCAGGTTGCGCGTTCACTCGGACAAAACGTCGGTGTCATCAAATTTGTCGCGGTGACACTCGCCGTCGTGCTCTCCGCATTCGGGGTGGCGCTCGCCGGACCGATCGCATTCGCCGGTCTACTCGCCCCCCATTTGGCGAAGTATCTATTTGGGACGGCCTTTTTCGCCCGTCTCGCCGGAAGTGCCCTCATCGGTAGCGTCTTGTTGCTTGCGGCGGATATTTTGGGACGTGTCATCTTGTTCCCACGTGAAGTGACCGTTGGCGTCGTACTCGCCGTCATCGGTGGGGCATTCTTCATCTATCTCGTCAGTGTCAGACAAGGAGTCTTCAAATCATGAAAACATATCGCTTTCGAAAAGGCCCCGTCTCGTTCACGCTCCGAAAGCGTGAAATCGAGTTGGCGCTTCTACTTGTCGTCGGATTACTCCTGTCGATTTATTTCGGGCTCGCCATTGGGGATACGTTCCTTAGCCCTGCTTCACTCGCTGCCCTGTTCATTGGGGGAGGGGACGCGTTCGAGCAACTCGTCGTCTTCGAGTTCCGGATGCCACGTGTGTTGATGGCAATCACCGCCGGCGCGAGTCTCGCCGTCAGCGGTCACTTGTTACAGCTGACGATTAAAAATGAGTTGGCTTCCCCCGAGATTTTCGGGATTGTCGGTGGGGCAGGGGTTGCGACGGCCACGTTTTTCACCGTTTTTACGGATGAGCGAACGAACCAGCTATCGGTCCCGCTCGCTTACATCCCGATTGCCTCCTTTCTCGGGGCGATCGTTGTCGGGGTGTTCCTCTTTTATTTATTGAAACGTGGGGTCCCACCGGTCCGGCTCGCGCTCGTCGGGATTGGGATCAGTATCTTCTCACAAGGCATCGTTCAGTTCATGATGCTCGCCTCCAACGTCTACCGGAAGAACGATATCCAGCAATGGCTCACCGGTACCGTCTATGCCGCGACGTGGAATCAATTGAAAATCATGGTTCCGTTCGTACTTCTCTTTTTGTTGGCAGCCCTTTTGATTGAACGTCACGTGCGACCGCTCCATATCAGTGAAGCGACGGCGACGAGCATCGGTGTACCGGTACGAGGGATCCAGCGTGGGACGTTGTTGCTTTCCTGTTTACTCGCCGGCATTGGTGTCGCCTTTGTCGGCGCGATTGGATTTGTCGGGTTGATGGCACCTCATATCGCCCGACAAGGGTTGAAGCTCCCTTATATTTGGGCGACGCTTCTCGTCGGGGCGACGATTGTCGTGTTGGCGGATGTGCTCGCTCGGACGATTTTTTATCCGTATGAATTACGGACCGGGGTGATGACGGCCGTCATCGGAGCACCGTATTTCTTCTATTTACTTCGACGGATGATGAAAGGAAGCATAAGATGAACACATTTGATTTGAACGAAGTAACCATCGGATATGAACAGAAGACGGTGCTTAATCGATTATCGTTCTCCATTCCTCATGGGAAGATCACTGTCCTTCTCGGGGCGAACGGTTGCGGAAAGTCGACGCTCCTCTCGACGCTCGCGAGACAGAGAGATGCACTAGGCGGAGATATCGCATTTCGGGACAAACCGCTCGATTCGTATCGGGCGAAAGAGGCGGCACGACTCATGACATTCATGCCGCAAGTGAACGTGGCACCGGATGGATTGACCGTCGAACAACTCGTTCGCTTCGGTCGTTATCCGTACCAGACGTTCTTCAAACGATATTCGGAGGACGATGAACGGGCCGTCGAACGGGCACTCGCCTTTACCGATACGGTGTCGCTCCGTGACACGCTCGTCAGCAACCTTTCCGGTGGACAAAAACAACGGGTATGGATCGCGTTGGCGCTCGCCCAAGAGTCGGAGACGATTTTGCTCGACGAGCCGACGACATATTTGGATATGTCACACCAAATCGAGATTTTGGACTTAATGTATCGGTTGAACCGGTTAGAAGGAAAGACGATCATCATGGTGCTCCACGACCTGCACCTTGCCTGTCGCTATGCCGATCATGTCATCGCATTAGCTGGCGGTAACGTGTACCGCGAAGGCAGTCCGAACGATGTCGTCGATGAAACGTTCATGAAAGACGTATTCGGTCTCAAAGTCATAGTGACGGAGGACCCGCTATACGGGACACCGCTCTGTGTACCGTATTCACACTACGAGTTGAATGAAAAGCGACCGACCTGAACCTAGTCTACGGACTAGGTTTTTTTACGGAAAAGCAGGGAAAAAGAGTAGGGTAAGTGCGCGTCATGTTTTTTTACCTTAGAGGAGGAATTTTTCATGGCTAAAAAGGAAAAACAACCGTATCACATCGTCACGTTCACGTTCCCAGAAGAGGCGATCTCGTATCAAGCGTTCAGTAAGCTGAAAAAATACCATTCGGATGGGCTCGTCGGTTTTGAACAATTGGTCGTCATCAAGCGTGAAGAGAACGGGGCGTTTTCGTTTGAGGATGCGGCGCAGCTCGCGCCGGTCAACAAGTCGACGAAAGGTGCGCTCATCGGGATGGCGGTTGGAATCCTCGGAGGTCCGTTCGGTATCCTGTTCGGGACACTCACAGGTGGTCTCATCGGTGGTACGAAAGACGTGAAGCATATGCAAGGCATTCAAGATACGTTCAAGCGGACGGTCGGTAACATTGAGCCGGGTCAAACCGGGGTCATGGCCATCGGGGAGGAGTTTGATCCATCGATTTTAGACGGGCTCGCAGAAGAATACGGAGGGACGGTCACACGGACAGACGAGGAGCTGTGAGACATGAAACTCGGAATTTTAGGTGCCGGGAAAGTCGGACGCACGCTCGGGGAGCAGTTCGAACGAGCAGGCTATGAAGTGCTGTACGGGACTCGGACGGAGCGGGAAGGAACGTTGACCTTACAGGAGGTCGCCTCAGCGAGCGATGTGCTCCTGTTATGTACACCGTTCGCGGCAGCGGTCGACCTGTTGCCGACACTCGACGGACTAGATGGGAAAGTATTGATCGATGTGACGAATCCGATCGCGATCGAGTTTAACGAAGTCGAGCGACCGGACGGGGTATCGGGTGCGGAGTATTTACAACGACTCATTCCGGATACGAAAGTGGTGAAGGCGTTCAATCAGACCGGGGTCGAGAATTTAGGTAATCCAGATGGGTCCGTCATGTTCGTCGCGGGTGAAGATGAAGAGGCGGTGCGGCTTGTCGTTGAGCTATCGAACAAGATCGGCTTCGATACACATCCGCTCCACGGTCTGAAGCTTGCTCGTGAACTAGAAGGGTTGGCGTGGCTATGGATTCATCATGCGGTAAAAGAGCGAAAAGCACGGGACTTCGCCTTCTACTTAACAGAACGATGAAAGACGATCGGGGCGAAATGCCTCGATCGTCTTTTTGATTAGAATCCTGTATAGCGATCAGAACGTGTTTGAAGCAGCTTAATCGTCTCGCGCTCAATCTGCTCAACTTCACGTTGTTGCCAACCCGGCATGAGAAATGCATCAACGAGTGCCCAAATGCCTGTGATGAATGCACCGAGACCAAACGTCAAGACGACGAGTAGGACCATGGCGATCCCTGAACCGATCTTTTTGAAATAAAAGCGATGCGCACCGAGTGCACCGAGGCAAAACCAAAGTAAGTAGGCGACGAGCAAGCTACGTTTTCGTTTTTCAACTTCGCTGTTCACGAGTAACATTTCTTCTGTCGTCAAATCCATACGCGAATCATTCATAAGACTCCAACTCCTTATCCATAATTGTTATAATGAGTTCGCACTCAAGTATATCGGAGAATGGATTTGTTTCCATGATTTCCTAAAAAGAAAAGAGGTTCGCTATGCTGTTTCCGATTTTAACGTTTATCGTCGCATTTGTTCACGTCATCGGTGGGGCGATTGCGCTTTATCAATATCCACAATATAAACGAATGGCCATCAGTGCCATCGTACTCGGGTTCGTTTACGGCGGGTTAACCGTGGCGGTAATCGGATTATGAAGTGAGGGGCGAACAGACCACTTCGTTCGCGTCTACAAATGCAGAGTGGTTATCAACTGGGGACATACTGATTAACAACAGCTCGACTAAAAACCATCCCTCAACGAAGGGATGGTCATCATTAAGACACCGCTCGTCGAGGAACGAGTTTTTCTTTTACATAAATTCCGCTATAGACGAGGAAGCAGCCGAAGCTGACCAATAACCCGATGTAGACACTCATCATGAACGGGGTGAGAAGCGACCCAATCAAAATCGTCGAGCGTGATAAGAAGTCGGCCCCGGCGAACGAGGTTCCGGCAAACGCCGAGTACGCACCACGTCGGTCTTCCGGCATCATGTTCGCCTTCTCCGTGTTCAACACCGGTGAATACAACAATTCCCCGAACGTGGCGATGAGCATGAAACTGAGTAGGAGTAGCATCGAGTTCGCACTCGTGATGACCGCGTAGCCGATCGTGTATAGCACGAGTCCACCGAGAAGCGTATGTTTATTTGAGAAGCGGGAGGCGAGACGTTGAATGAAGAACGTCAACGCGACGACGATGAGCGTGTTCTCGATTTGGATCAAGCTCATCATCCGCACCCCGTTGATCATCCAGTCTTCGAATGAGAGCGGTTTAAATGAATCGGCGAGCCGGACCGCGACGTAACTGCCCATCGAGAACTCGGCGGCGAGGATGCACATCGAGCCGAAGACGACTTTGACGAACGGGCGGTCACGCCAGGCGATTTGGTAACTTTGGAACACGTCGACGAAGACGAGGCGAAGCTTTTGAGACGTCCACGTCCGTTTCGTGTCCTCGAGGAAGATGGCGTACGCGATCGGCAACATGCTCGACGTGAACGTCAAAATCCAAAACAGTAACAGTTGGTTGCTGACATAGAGCCAGCCCCCGAGCGCCGTCCCGATCGTGATCGATAAATTGATCAACCAGTAATCGAGCGCGTACACCGCTTTTCGATTCTCCGGCGTCGTCGCATCGATGATGATGGCACTCATCGCCGGCCGTCCGAGGTTATTCGTGACCGTGAAGATCGTATAGGCGATCATGAAGACAATCATCTGGTCGAACTGAAGACTGAGCGTCATGACGAGAAACATTGATGCGGTGAGGCTAGCCGTCAACACGAGGAGTCGCTTCCGTGAGAATTTGTCGGCAAGGTAGCCTCCGATCAACCCGATCACGTATCCGAGACAGACGAGTGAGATTAAGAAGATGCCCGCAACCCACTCATTGAACGCTTTGACAAAGAGAAGTGCCATGAACGGCATGATGGCGAATGAGACCGAACGATTAAAAAACGATGTCACGAGTCGAACTTTTATTGGTTTAGGGATATCTTTCCATTTCATATTGTCACCTTCCATTCTGTACCTGTATGATAAACAAGACAACGGATTTGAAAAATGGACGACATGGGGAAATGATGTCCACTTTTAAGGGGGATATGACGTGGATGCATATTTATTTCGGTTGTGGAAAGCGTGTCGGGACGGGGCGTATACGATTTCCGATTTGGCGGAATCCATTCATTTGAGTCCGAAACAGACGAAGCGCCATTTGGCACGGTGGCAAGAAGAAGGATGGCTCACATATACGAGCGGACGCGGACGAGGGAATTTGACACGCCTCGAATGGCTGCGACATGTCGAGCGTGATTTAGCGAAACAGCTACTCGAGCGTATGGAAAAAGAGTCGGTCGAAGCGGTGACGAGTCAGTTGGAGTGGGACTGGTCCCCAGCGCAGGCCGGCCGGTTCATGCGCCAGCTCGAGAAGAAGTTCGGTTACGTCCAGACGTCGAGCGATGCACTCATCATCCCGCGCCGTCGTCACTTTTTGACGACACATCCGCTCGAGGCGGCTGACATCCATAGCGCCCACCTCGTCCAGAACGTATTCAATCGTCTGTTCATGATTGATGCGTCCGGGGAGGTCACCGGGGAGCTCGCGCATCACCATGAATGGCAGGGGAGCACGCTCGTCTTGTTTCTTCGGAAAGGGGTCCGTTTCCATGACGGGTCGCTCATGACGAGTAAAGATGTGACGAAGAGTCTGCGCATGCTCGTCCAGTCGGATGCGTATCGGTACATGTACCGGCACGTCCGGCATATCGCATCGAACGGTCCGTATCGTGTCGATGTCACGCTCGACCGGCGCCGGAACTCGTACATCCCGAAACTGTCGATGATTCATACGAGCATCGCCAAAGGGAGTATCGGGACGGGGCCGTTTCAATTGGACCAGCATGATCGAGAGAAGACGGTCCTACTTGCGTTCGAGAACTATTTTGGGGTGCGGGCGCTCCTCGACCGGGTCGAGTTCATCAAAGTGCCGGACGGATATGATCCGACGTATCGCATCTCATCAAGAGATTCCAAAGAGACCGGACACATCTCGACACCGTCCGGGTTTGGGCTTGTCCTCTTAAACGGTCATCCGAATAGTGTGTTCGCCGATGAAGCGGCGAGACATTATATGCATCGGTTGATTGCGGAGATTCGACCGGAAATCGGGACGTTGAATGAACGGAGAACACCGAACGACCGAGGTTTTCTCGGTTCGATGAGCGAGACGTATCGCATTCCAAAAGGAACACCGGTCACGTTCGACCGACCGATTCGAATCAAACAGACGGACTTCACGAACGATACGACCGACTGGATTGCGGAGATGTTGACACGTCATGGGATTGCCTATGAGTTCGTGCCCATCAGCTTCAAAGATTCGATTCACGACAAAACGTATTATGAATACGTCGATTTGGTCGTACACGGGGAAGTGTTCGAGCGAAACATCACGCTCGGGTTTGAACAGTTCATGACGAACGAGTACTCGCCTCCGCATAAAGTGATACCGCATATTGAGGGGATGATGGAGCGGGTCGGACAATATGATGACCTGCCGTTTGAGGAGTGGGTGCCGCTGCACCAGGAAATCGAACGCGAGTTGAAAGAGAAGTCGTACTTCATCCCACTTTATAACGAGGAACGGACCATTCCGTTTCCGGTTGAGCTGAAGGACGTATGTGTCGACTTGTTCGGCTATTTTGATTTTGCAAAACTATGGATTCCGTCATAAGGAGGGGTATGGTGCGTAAGAAGTTACTCATTGGATTTATGATCTTTTTTGTAGGACTGTTTTTGTTCGCGCTATGGGATGGTGTGTTTCTTAGCATGACAATCGTGGGTCTAGGATTCACTATCTATGGTTATCGACACGAAGAAATTGAAAAGCTTGAGGAAAAGGTGAGCAAGAGAATCATGAGACAAGTCGATGCGACACTCATGAACATCACGATTTACGGTTTGCTGGTCATTGGCGTGGTCATCAATTTCTTCTTGGATGAACCGCAAATCCTACTGATTGATGCCATTTATGTATTATTAGGCGTGGTGTTCGGTCTGCGTGGACTGCTCATTCGGAGTGTCTATCAAGAAGAAATACAGGATCAATCGAAAGTTACAGCCATAAGAAAGACCCCGAGCTCGTAAAACTCGGGGTTTCATTATGCGGATTTGTCCGTGCCTTCTTTTTTGACTTTTCGAGAGAGTGCCAAGATTTGATACACTTTGAAAAAGTCATAAGCGGCAACGGCGATGATGAAGTATGTCCAGAAGTTGAACCCGTACTCTTGTATCGAGAAGTACGCGAGGACGGTGAATAACACACCGAACGAGAGACTAAAGAGCATCATCACTTTTAATTGTCGCGGCATAACTGCCACCTCATTTCTACATTAAAAATAGGACTAGCATCACGAGCGCGTTATTGAACGCGTGGATGGCAATCGGAACAATCAACCGTCTCGTCTTCGCATACGCGTAAGAGAATGCGAAGCTCATCGCAATATATACGAGGAATCGATTGTCTTGGTGAATGAGCGCGAATAGGACGGAACTGACCCCGAAGGCGATCCAGAACCCGAAGCGCGCGTTTAAGTTCCCGAACAAGATATGACGAAAGAGAATCTCTTCGATAATCGGTCCGAGCAAAATGACAGGCAAGATCAGGAGTGGAATGACCTCGACCATATCCGCAATGTTTTGTGTGTTCATCGACTCGACGAGGTCACCGGTAATGGCCGTCTCAATCAAGTTTGCGACGATGACGAGGCCGTACTGCATCAAAATCCCGAGCCCAATCCATTTGACCGTGTCGTTCAAGTTGGATTGGATGCCTTGCGCCTTGTATTGCTTCAAGTCCGGCCAGATGAGTAAAATCGACAGAACAATCGTCACACCGAATCCGATGGCGAGCCAGAGCCCGACGAACGTTTCGGTCAACCATTCCGGTCGTACTTCAGTGAGGACGATCGGGAATAGTTGCACGAACGCATATAGTAAAATCGGAGTAAGGTGCCGCACACGAATGTTAGGCGCCATCGAAAAACGGGTATTTATCGATTGGTTTGAGTTTAATGTAGCCAATTCAACACGTCCTTAATTATAAGAATAAACCTACCTTTTTCTCATTGTAACAAATAAGTTCTCTTGACCGCGAGTAAGAGCATTTTTTGATGTATGCCACTTGATTTTTTGATCGGCACATACTACACTTATCAATGTTAGCACTCCTTTTGACTGAGTGCTAAAACCTTACGATACACTACATCATTCATATTCGGAGGAGGGTTTTTCCATGTTAAAACCACTAGGCGATCGTGTCATCATCGAAGTCGTGGAGAAAGAAGAAAAGACGATCGGGGGCATCGTGCTTCCTGATACGGCGAAAGAAAAGCCGCAACAAGGGAAAGTCGTCGCAGTCGGCACAGGTCGCGTGACGGACGAAGGCAAGCGGATCGATCTCGACGTGAAAGAAAATGATTTGGTCATCTACTCGAAGTACGCAGGTACCGAAGTGAAGCATGATGGAAAAGAGTACTTAATCGTTCGCGAGAGCGACATTCTCGCAATCGTAGGCTAAGCACCATTATTCAAAAACTTTTTTAGGGGGAAATGAACGATGGCAAAAGATATCAAATTCTCAGAAGATGCACGTCACGCGATGCTTCGCGGCGTCGACGCACTCGCTGACGCAGTCAAAGTAACGATCGGACCAAAAGGACGCAACGTCGTCCTCGAGAAGAAATTCGGTTCACCGCTCATCACAAACGATGGCGTGACAATCGCGAAAGAAATCGAACTCGAAGACCGCTTCGAAAACATGGGCGCGAAACTCGTTGCGGAAGTCGCATCGAAGACGAACGAAGTCGCAGGGGACGGTACGACTACAGCGACAGTCCTCGCACAAGCGATGATTCGTGAAGGGCTCAAGAACGTCACAGCGGGCGCGAACCCGATGATCCTTCGCAAAGGAATCGACAAAGCGGTTCGTCGTGCACTCGAGGAATTGAAATTGATTTCAAAACCGATCGAGTCAAAAGAGGCAATCGCACAAGTCGCAGCCATCTCGGCAGCTGATGAAGAAGTCGGCGAATTGATTGCAGAAGCGATGGAGCGCGTCGGAAACGACGGTGTCATCACAATCGAAGAATCACGCGGCTTCACGACAGAACTCGACGTCGTCGAAGGGATGCAGTTCGACCGTGGTTACTTGTCACCTTACATGATCTCAGACTCTGACAAGATGGAAGCGTCACTCGACAATCCGTACATCTTGATCACAGACAAGAAAATCTCGAACATTCAAGAAATCATCCCAGTGCTCGAGCAAGTCGTACAACAAGGGAAGCCGATCTTGATCGTCGCAGAAGACATCGAAGGCGATGCCCTCGCGACACTCGTCTTGAACAAACTCCGTGGTACGTTCAATGCGGTAGCGGTTAAAGCACCAGGATTCGGTGACCGTCGTAAAGCGATGCTCGAAGACCTCGCGACACTCACAGGTGGTCAAGTCATCACAGAAGACCTCGGTCTCGACCTTAAATCAGCATCACTCGACATGCTCGGTCGCGCATCAAAAGTCGTTGTCACAAAAGACACAACGACTGTCGTCGAAGGTGCAGGGAACGAAGAAACGATCAAAGCACGCGTTCAAACAATCCGTAACCAAATCGAAGAGACAACGTCTGACTTCGACCGTGAAAAACTCCAAGAGCGTCTCGCGAAACTCGCAGGTGGCGTAGCCGTCGTCAAAGTCGGTGCAGCTACGGAGACAGAGCTCAAAGAACGTAAACTCCGCATCGAAGACGCACTCAACGCGACACGTGCGGCCGTCGAAGAAGGAATCGTGGCGGGTGGTGGTACAGCGTTCATCAACGTCATCCCAGCTGTTCGTGCACTCCTAGCAGAAGTGACAGCGGATGAAGCGACTGGTGTCAAACTCGTCCTCCGTGCACTCGAAGCACCGGTCCGTCAAATCGCGGAAAACGCGGGTGAAGAAGGTTCGGTCATCGTCGAGAAACTTAAGAACGAATCAGTCGGCGTCGGCTACAACGCGGCAACTGGCGAATACGTCGACATGATTGCACACGGAATCGTCGACCCGGCGAAAGTGACGCGCTCAGCACTCCAAAACGCAGCATCTGTCTCAGCGATGTTCCTCACAACAGAGGCCGTCATCGCAGACAAGCCAGAAAAAGACGCTCCTGCAATGCCTGACATGGGCGGCATGGGTGGAATGGGCGGTATGATGTAAGTCATACGCCTTTACAGGAACCATTCATCAGCGAAAGCTGGTGGGTGGTTTTTTTTGTCTTTAACATGAATTTTTAAACCTTAACATCTTTCATGTTACAGTCCAAAAAATCTTGTTCAGCTTAGTGGGACACATCAAGCTGAACAAAGGAGCCATCAAGTACCCATCAAGCTCCACTAAGCTGAGCCAAGCTATCATTTTAATGCTGAATTTTTAGGTTTTTTATTTGTCATTCACATACCTAGCACAAAATTGTTCATCGACTTCCAAAAACAGGAACATTTTATTTCCGCTCTCACGGATCTGTATTATGCTTAATGATAGATACTACTCGAGAGGAGACAACTCATGCAACGAGACTTGCAGAAAAAAATCAAGGAAGCCACTTATCTAACAGCGGATAAGGCATGGAGCTATCGTCCAATTTTACGATATTTCTACATACAGCATGAACGGATGCGCGAGTTTCTATATCCAGAAGCGATTTATGAACACCTTCGACATTTCGTAGAGTTTCAGGAATATACAATGGATATGCTTCATCAAGACTTAGATTCACTTACTAAGTGGGGTAACATCATTGCGACGCAAGAACACAGAAAAGCTCGAACGATTGAGGAATATAAGAAAAAGAATTTCCGTTATCAATGTACTCCTTACACGGTCGAATTCGAACGTATGATGATTCAACTAGAGCAACTAGGTGACAGTTTTGGTGGGTCACTCGAAAAGACCCAGTTTGAACGTTTATATCAGGTCCTTGAGAAAATCGGGCAGATAAGTGATCAAACCGATGCGGAATGTGCACAGCTTTGGGATGATGCCATGGAATATTTTCGAAAAATCACACAGAATACTTCGGATTATATTGCCTACATCCATAGTGAAAAAGTAATTGAAAAAATGAAAACAGAGGAGTTTCTTGTCTATAAAGACCGTTTCACAACCTACTTACGGGATTTCATCATCGCTTTGCAACAGACAGCGATGCAAATTCAGGATGTATTAACCGAGTTGACCATAAAACAGATAGAACCGTTTCTTCAACAAGTGATGAACCACCAACATCAAACGTTCCGTCTTGAAGAAGATCAGAAAGATGTAAACATTGACTTGATTGAGAAGTGGCAAAACTTAAGAGGATGGTTTCTCGGCACGATTCATGGTGAAAGTGAGTTCGAGCGTTTGCAGGAACGAACAGATGAGGCGATTCGTCGTATTACACGAATGGTGCAACGAATGAGCGAACGGCATCAACAGTTCCGAAGTCGACGTCGCGATTATGAACATTTGGCAACATGGTTCGATGGGATTGAGACGATTGAAGAAGCTCATCGGTTGTCATCGGTCATATTCGGTGTCTTCCATACGCGTCACCTTTATGGAGAACAAGTTCCGACTGACGATATGTATGTGGATGTATGGGAGGAGGCACCGATGCGGCACGAAACGAAACCACGGACCACGAAATATAAAGAATCCACAAAAGCGGGGGTCATCATCGATCGGTCTGAGCAAATTGCGGAGATGCGACAACTTTATCTAAACCAACTCGAAAAGGAAAGGGAGTCCATCGAACGTTATATCGAAGAAGGTATCATTTCAATCAAAGCCCTTCCGATTATCGAGCCGCACGTGAGAAAGCTATTGTTGTCTTGGCTCGGCAAAGCGATGGTGCGAGAAGACCGGATTGTCAAAACAGAGTACGGTAGACGCGTACGGGTGATGCTCGAGGAAGAACGTGTCTTTTTGCGGGCGACGGATGGATCTCTTGAGATGCCGAACGTAGAGTATCACTTTATCGATGAGGAGGTGACGTCATGAAAGAGGAAGGGAAAGTAGATGAACGAATGCAGGATGCGTTAGGAAGTTTGTTCGAACAGTTTTGGGTGTTACGAGCCGAGCAACCTGTTGTTTATCAAAAAATTCGTGAACGTGAACATCAGCTGAAGCGATACGTGACAGAAAAGTTCGGTTTTGACTTGATTGTTCATCAACACTTCATCAAACTCGAGAAACTACCGGTCGATCCAAAACCATGGATGGGCATCCAGGCGTTCACCGAACCGATGGACTACGCCATTTTTTGCTGCGCACTCGCATTCACCGAAAGTAAATCGATAGATGAACAATTTTTACTTTCACACATCACCGAAGATATTCAGGAAATGTATCCCGGTGACTTACCGCTTGACTGGACGAACTATCGACACCGACGATCACTCGTACGTGCTCTAAAGCAATTGGATGAATTGAAATTGATTCGAGCGGTCGACGGAGATGTCGATTTGTTTGCGACGAATGAGACAGAAGAAGTGTTATACGAAGTGAGCGTTCATGCGCGCTATTTTATGCGTTCCTATCCAGAAGACTTGTTCAACTACGAAACGATGGAAGACATTTTAACGAGTGAATGGAGTCGTCAAAAAGAAGATGAACGCCGCAAACGTGTATATCGTAAACTCATGTTTTCGCCTATCGTGTATCGAGAGTCAAAAGACGATCCGGATTTTGCCTATATCCGAAATTTCCGAAACCGACTTTTGGATGAGTTTGAAAAATACACGCCATTTCGGTTAGAAGTATTCAAAAACGCGGCGATGCTGGTCTTGCCCGAACAAAAACAACGATATACGTTATTCCCGAATCAAAAAGGAGTGACAAGCGTCGCCTTGCATGTAGCGGATCATATTCGGAAACGTAATCTGCCTGTTAACGAGATGGGGGAAATTCGAATCACGATGCTCGAATTCGAACGAATTGTCGAGGCGGTTCAGCTTGAGTGGGGATTGGGTTGGGCGAAACAATATCGGGAAGATTCCCCTAAAAAAATTGCGAACGAACTTGTCTCTCTTTTGCTTGAATGGGAGTTCGGATATGTGGAGACGGATTCAGGTATCCTCGTCATTCAATCCGGATTCGGTCGCACGATAGGTTATTATCCAGAACGATTCGTAAAGGAGATGATGGTCACATGAGAGCGCAAAATCGTTGGCAAATGAACCGTGCGGGTTTGCTCAATTTTTGGTATTACACAGAAGAAACATTTGATTTCTCAGACGGGAAGCTGTTGCTCCGGGGAAGTAACGGGTCAGGGAAATCTGTGACGATGCAGAGCTTTCTTCCAGTGCTACTCGACGGGAAGAAGTCACCGGACAGGCTCGATCCGTTTGGTTCAAGGGCCCGTAGAATGGAAGATTATTTACTTGGTGAGAAAGAAGTTGTCGACCACGACGAACGAACGGGCTATCTATTTATTGAATATAAGAAGGCAGATACGAGTCAATATGTGACGACCGGGATTGGACTCCAAGCAAAACGTGGGAAGCCGCTTAAATTTTGGGGATTTGTAATCACGGATAACCGTCGAATCAATATCGACATGGAATTATATAAACGAGACCGTCAAGGGACACAAACTAGTAAAATTCCATACTCGCGGGTCGAGCTGGAGCGGGTCATCGGAGACGGCGGAAAGGTTGTGACGACACAAGGCGACTATATGCAGCTCGTCAACAAGCATGTGTTCGGATTTGAATCAATCGATGCATATGAAGAGTTGATTAAATTGCTCATTCAATTGCGTAGTCCAAAGCTGTCTAAAGACTTCCGACCGACCGTCATTTACGAGATTCTCGAGGCGGCGCTTCCGCCGTTGTCAGATGAAGATTTACGCCACCTATCCGATACGATTGAACAAATGGATCAGACGAAACAGCAACTCGAACAACTCGAACGTGAGCTGAGAGCGTTACAAAAATTGAGTCATACATACGACGTCTATAACGAGCGTCACATGGCAGACATCGCTACTGAGTACCAAATGGCAATCGAACGTGAGACGATAGAGGCACAAGAACTTGAGAATTTGCGTGAACTCCAAGCCTCAAGGACGCATGAGATTGAAACGTTGAAGCGGTCTATTCAAGAACTGGAACAAGACAAAGAGACGACCGAGCGTCAACGCCAACGCTTAGCATCACATAAAGTTTGGAATTTAGAAGACGAGTTGACGGATGAGAAGGAAGCGTTACAGAAAATCGAGGGCAATCATCAGCGCCAAGAAGAACGTCGATCGAAGACGACAAATAGAATTTTCGATGCGAAACAGCAGCAAGATCAAGAACAGTCAAACTATCGTACAACGCTTCAAACGATTGATGATCTTATTGAAGATATGGCATATGATGCGGAACAGGCGGCGTTTGACCGTCATGAATTGAACGTCTCCGACTATCGCCGTCTCGATCAAAGTTTTGATTTTGCCACGTGGAAACAGGAAGTAAACGAACATACGGAACAGCTCAGTAAAATAGTCGAACAGATGCGAGCGTTTGAAGAAACAAAGCAAAGACTTCAAGTGGAAAATAAACAACTCGCCGACGAACAACAAGCGCGAGATCAGAAAAAACACGAACTGAATGATTGGAAACGGACGTTCGAGCAAGATCTTGACCGTCATCTCGCAGATATTTATCAATGGATTGAAGCGCATCCTGAGTTTGATATCGAAGGGGAGACGATTGGTCGAATCGAGCGCACCCTCCGTAATGATTATGATCCGTCAACGTATGAGGAAGTATCGCGACTCGTTCAACCGTCCGTAGTCCATTATCAAAACCGGTTGCGTGACAAAGTGGCCTCGAAGAAAGCATCTGAAGAGGCAATTCAGAAGGGCCTTCAAACCGTTGAGACAATGTTATCTGAATGGAAAGAGAAGGCGGATCCTGAACCCGATACTCATCCGGCGACAAGAGAATCTCGGGAACGAATGCGAGACGATGGTGTTATCTTCGCACCACTCTATGCGCTCGTTGAATTTAGGGAAGGGGTAGAAGAAGACGTTCAAAAACGAATTGAAGCAGCATTGATTGACAGTAGGATGTTGGATGCCCTCATTACCGAGGTAGACGTCAAGCATGATCGAGTCTTATTACCGGCACCACAAATGATGGTACACTCGCTAGCAGATTATTTAAAACCTAGCCCAGGAGAAACAGGAATCACTTCAGACCGGATTGACGACGTACTCCGAAGCATCCTCATGGATGATGGGGAGACATCGATTGCAGAAGACGGGACGTATCGACTCGGACAATTAAAAGGACATGCGGTGCCTGTCGAGCGCGTTCGATTCCTTGGACAAGCTGCCCGACAGCGATATCGCGAAGAAAAAATTGAGCAGTTGCAGTCTGAGATTGAACAACTTCAAATCGAGCGCATGACGTTGCGCGGAGAACAAGCGGAGTTGCGCCAACACATTGAATTAGCGGATGCGGCATGGACGATGTTTCCGTCAGACCGCGATTTGCGGACAGGTTATCAACAAATTCAAAAGGTCGGTGTCGAGATTGAGAGTAGGGAGAATCGATGCTACCAAATTGAAGAACTACTAAAGCAAACGAGTGAACGATTTAACGTCTTGAAGCGTCAAGTAAATACGTTAACTGAACCGTTCAACTTAGAAAAAACACAAGTAGCGTTCGAACATGCGAAGCGGGCGATGATGAATTATAAGGATGTATTACGTGATGTAGAGTTTCAGCATGAGAAGGCAATTTTCTCGCACAAACAACTCGCTATGAGAGAAAAGAACATTGAAGAATTAGAAGACGATCTCATCGAATTGATGGGTGAACTAAATGAACTCGAAGATAAGATGGAACGGATTCAAAAGAACATTGCGATAATCGAAGAACAGTTGTCGAGAGAAGGCGCTGACGACATCCGTCGCCAGATTCAGTCCGTTCAAGCAGATTTGGTGCGCATCGAACAAGCATCTAAAGAATCGTTACAGCTGGTCTCGATTCGACAAGAACAATTCAAGGCGGGTACAGCCAAGTTAGATGAAAAGCAAAACCGCCACATCTTGTCAGTACAGATGAGAGAAGCTTGGGAAATGGCGTTAAAAGCAGAATGGAAACGAGGGATCGTTTCTTTAGAAGCGGAGAATGACGACCCAATCACGTTGGCTCGGAAGATTGAAGTGGCGTACGAAAAGCGACTCATAAGTAGTGCCTCGAAAGCGGACGAATTGTTATCGAAAGCGTTCATCGAGCAACAGAACGACTTGATGGAATATCGGATGCGAAACTTTACTGAAGAGCCGGTACTTGAAGCGTGGATGAATGACGTCGATGACCAATTCAGACGAGAGGTCGAAACGTGGCAACAAAAAACGATGCGACGTATCATCTCGCTCGACTTGCGTGGTCAACAGGCGAGTCCTCATGCAGTCAAACGAACGGTTGAAGAAGAGTTCGAACGTCAAGAGAGCATTTTGAACGAGAGTGATCAACAGTTATACGAAGAAATCCTTTTCAAATCGGTCGGAACAAAACTCCGTTCTCGCATTCGTCGTGCGGAAGAATGGACTAGCGAAATGAACAAGTTGATGGAGAGTCGCAATACATCGTCAGGATTGACGTTTTCGATAAAATGGCGACCGCGTACGGCGGAGAGTGAGGAAGAGCTCGATACGAAAGACTTGGTCCATATTTTGAAACAAGATGCCAAGCTTCTGAAAGACGAAGACTTTGAGCGAATCACGCGTCACTTCCGTTCAAAATTGAATAAGGCGAAACAGATGATCAAAGAGAGTGGAGACGGACAAACGCTTCTGCAAGTGCTCCGCGAAGTACTCGATTATCGGAAATGGTTCTCGTTCCTCTTATACTTTGAACGAACGAATGAACCGAAGCGCGAATTATCAAATACCTACTTCTTTAAATTCAGTGGTGGAGAAAAAGCGATGGCGATGTACATCCCACTGTTCGCAGCTTGTTATTCGCGTTATAAAGAGGCGGCGGATACGGCACCGTATATCATCTCGCTCGATGAGGCATTCGCAGGGGTCGATGAGAACAATATTCGCGAGATGTTTGAAATCGTTGAACAACTTGGCTTCGACTACATCATGAACTCGCAAATTTTGTGGGGGGACTATGATACGATCTCATCTCTTTCCGTTTGTGAGTTATTGCGACCGAAGAATGCGGACTTCGTCACGGTCTTACACTACGTGTGGGATGGGGAAAAACGATATGCGAAAGAAGAGTCGATTCAATGAATCCGCTAGACGAAGCCGCACAGTATTTTAAAACGTCAACAGGATTCTTGCGTTTATTCACACAATTCCGGAAGAAATACGCCTCGCTCGGTAAAGTCGGCGGGTCGGTCTCGATTCAAGCCTTTAAAGAAGAAGAACTCGAGGCAATTGCTCGCTTTTTTGGAGAAGATGTTTCCACCATCCGGTTAAAAAAGACGATCACACTGCGTGCCTTTGAAAAGAAACTGCAGACGACCAAGTTTGAAGGGGTGACGTTGGTCGAGTTGCTTGAGACCTATTTTGGAGAGTCACTCGTGACGAAACAAGAAGTACTTGCCCAAATAGAGAAAGAGCGAGCGGAACGGTTTCGAGAACTCGCATTGATGTATCCGAGCCTCAAGTTTTGGTTCACTTATTTAGAGCGGCGTACGGCGGATACGCATTGGATCAACCGGATGCTTGAGACGGATGACTTTCATCTGTTCTGTGCTCAACTGACGCAAGCGCTAGAAGGACTCCCGTTAGATTACGAACGCCTTCCGATGTTTGGGCAACGCATCCTCGGCAATCCACATGCGTTCGATCGAACGACTGATTTAGGTCGGTTATGGATTCACGTCCTCCATATCAAACGCGGGCAAGGAGGACCACCACCGAGCGATACAGAACGTGTGAATGATCTGTTGCTCGAGTTTAAACTGCTTCGTGATGACATTACGAATTTCGTGACGTGCGCGAACCTCGTGGCAGAACAAGACGATACGAGGCATCCGATGTGGCAAGGAGCGATGGAGACATATAGTGTACTGAACGTACCGATGCGGGAACTATTACGCGTGAATAGAGTGAGACCGCGTCGGGGTGATACCGTATGGATTGTGGAGAATTCCGGGATATTCTCGAGTTTACTCGATGACGTGTCAGATGCACCGATCGTTTGCACGCACGGTCAATTTAAGCTCGCGGCTTATCGTTTGTTGGACATGTTAGTCGCATCTGGATGTCAATTGAAGTATGCAGGAGACTTTGACCCGGAAGGACTTCAGATGGCAGCACGATTGAAAGAGCGATATGGCGACAAGCTCGACTATTGGTGCATGGACTTGGAGAGTTATGTAGCGTCTAATCCGAGTGTCATGTTGGCTGAAGAACGATTGGTAAAGCTAGGACGAGTCACAGATATGGAGTTACAAGACGTGGTGGAAGAGATGAAAAAGCGAGGAAGAGCAGGGTATCAGGAGGCTTTGGTGGAGAAGATGGTGGTTCAATTAAAATATAGAAGGGACAGATGAATGATGAACAAACCCATTTGGTTGGTTAGAGCTGGGAGAACAGGACATCAAGAAAACGCGGCACTTGAACATAATGTAGTAGCAATCGGTTGGGAAGAGTTAGGTGATCTGTCGAAGATTAAAGACAAAGATGAATTGATTAAATTATATGAGTCTAATTATTCGGAACTTAAAGCACGAGCAATAAGTCACAAGGCTAATCAAATTTGGCGTTTTGCCAAAGAGATTCAAATCGGTGATTATGTGGTGCTTCCTTTAAAGACAGAGCCGGTCATTGCGATTGGTCAAGTAACAGGTAAATACGAATTTAATACAACAATTGCTGAAGAGGTTAGACATATTCGACGAGTAAAGTGGTTAACGACAGATATGCCACGAACTCGTCTTGATCAAGATTTGTTGTATTCTCTAGGTGCATTTATGACGGTATGTCGAATTCAACGTAATGATGCGGAGACAAGAATTCCACAAGTCTTACAACGTTACATAAACGGTGTAGATTCATTGTCTACTCCGAAGGTTATTGATATCGATGAAGAAGAAATTGTCGATTTAGAAGCAATCGGGCGTGACCAAATCCGGATCCTCATTGAACGAGAGTTTGCTGGACATCGATTGCAAGACTTGGTTGCAGCTATTTTAAATGTAGAAGGATTTAAACCAGTCGTCTCTCCACCTGGGAAAGATGGAGGTGTTGATATTTTGGCAGGTAAAGGTGTTCTCGGTTTGGAAGAACCACGTATTTGTGTCCAAGTGAAAGCAACTTCTTCTCCAGCTGGTATTGATGTCATCAATAGTTTATTGGGTGTCGTCTCAAGCTATGGTGCAACGTATGGATTGGTGGTATCACTAGGAGGCTTTACAAAAGATGCACGTAATAAAGCGAAAGAACAGTTTTTTAAAGTACGTCTATGGGATTCGGATGACCTGATTGAAGCGTTGCTACGAGTGTATGATGATTTAGATGAAGACATTCAGGCTTCTTTGCCTTTGAAGCGAGCGTGGGTTACGGTGCCGGCGGAATGATGTACTAAAAGGAGCAGCAGAATATGAAACGAAGGATATCTATAGTTATGATAACAACTGTTTTCTTGTTGAGTGGTTGCGATGGGATTGATAAGTTTGGTGCAAATGCCGATCACGCCGCTGAAGAAGCAGAGCGTGGGATGGAAGGACGAGCAGAAGCGTTTGAATATGAGGAAGAGCAATATCAAGAGTATCTAGAGATGGTTGAAGAATTAGAACATCTCCGAGAGAGAAACGAAGAGTTGGAAGAAGAAATATTTTATTTAACAGAAGAACGGGATCGGGGTGCGGAAGCATACGAGTATTTTTGTGACTACGGGTACGCTGAGATTAGTGAAGCAACGTATAATGAGTTATGCCAATATTGATTATCTAAATGAGCATCGTCCAAATTGGACACGATGCTCATTTCTTTTATAGCGCTGAACGAAGAATTTTTACAAAATAATGCATAGGTCGATGATAAGGGGTCCACAAAAAAAAGCTACTGAACTATAATTAGTACAAGTCATCTTCCAGAAAAATAGAAAAGAATAGATTTATCAACGACAGATTCTTAATAAATGTAAAATGAGGTATTCAAAATGATTAATTTTCAAGACAAAGTAAGTTTTATTTGGTCAATTGCAGAGGTTCTACGTGGACCTTACAAACCAGAAGATTACGGAAAAATTGTACTGCCATTGGCCGTATTGCGCCGATTTGACTGTGTTTTAGAAAGTACGAAAGAAGAAGTACTAGTGAAAGCTGATCAATTTTCATCAATGAGTGAAGAGGCTCGAGAACCAATTTTGAATCGCATCTCTAAGCAAAATTTTCATAATACAAGTAAATATGATTTTAATAAGTTATTAACGGATTCGGATAATATCGCTGATAACTTACGCGACTACATAAATGGCTTTTCAAAAGTGGCACGAGATATCATGGATTATTTTGATTTTGATCGCCAAATCGATAAGTTAGATCAAAATGACTTATTATATTTGACGATTAAGCGTTTTAGCGAAATCGACTTACATCCTGAAACGGTTTCGAACATTGAAATGGGTTATGTATTTGAGGAATTAATCCGTCGATTTAATGAGAATGCAGAAGCAGGGGACCATTATACGCCTCGGGAAGTTATTACTTTAATGACCAATCTTTTATTTTTACATGACGATACAAGTGTTCTAACCAAGCCGGGTTTAACACAAACGTTGTACGACTGTGCTGCTGGGACTGGCGGAATGGGGTCTGTAGCTCAAGATTATCTATCAAGTCAAAACCCTACGGCGCACTTGGAATTTTTCGGACAGGAAATCAACCCAGAATCATATGCGATTTGTAAAGCAGACTTACTCATTAAAGGGGAAGATGCACGAAATATTCGTTTAGGAAATACATTGTCCAACGACCAGTTCTCTCGTGAAAAATTTGATTATCTCATTTCGAACCCTCCTTATGGAGTTGATTGGAAATCATATGAGAAACCAATCAAAGAAGAACATGCGCAACAAGGTTTCAGTGGAAGATTCGGTCCAGGGACACCTCGTACGAGCGATGGGCAACTACTATTTTTATTGCATTTATTATCGAAAATGAAGCCTGTAACACCTGAAAATCCACAAGGTTCCCGTTTGGCCATTATTATGAACGGATCTCCTTTATTTACAGGAGATGCTGGTTCTGGTGAAAGTGAAATTCGTAAATATGTACTAGAAAACGATTTAGTAGAAGGTATTGTGGCGTTACCAAATGATCTATTCTACAACACAGGTATTTCAACGTATATTTGGATCCTAACAAATAATAAGTCTCCACTTCATAAAGGAAAAGTGCGCTTGGTTAATGCGGTAGACTTTTCGAAAAAAATGAAAAAATCTATGGGTAGCAAGCGTAATGAAATTACAGAAGAAAAAATCAATGAAATCGTGCGTTTATACGGGGATGCGCAGCCACATGAAAATGTAAAGATTTTCGATAATGAAGACTTTGGTTATTCAAAAATTATAGTAGAACGTCCGTTGCGATTGAACTTCCAAGTGAGCGAAGCGCGTTTAGCACGTGTTGCTGAAGAAAAAGGGTTCGTGAACTTAGCAATATCGAAGAAGAAAGGCGATGCAGGTCACTTTGAAGTCGAAGAAGGGAAGAAGCTACAAACACAAATTTTATATGTGTTACGCACATTAGAGAGCGATAAAGTATATAAAAATCGTGATGAGTTTACGAAAGTGTTAAAAGCTGCTTTCAAAGAAGCAGACATCAAGATTGGAGCACCTGTATTAAAAGCGATTTTAGCAGGACTTTCAGAAAGAGATGAAACAGCTGATGTATGCATGAAGAACAAAACGGAAATCGAGCCTGATTCAGATTTACGTGATACAGAAATCGTTCCGTTAAAAGAAAATATTGAAGATTACTTTGCACGTGAAGTGTTACCGCATGTACCTGATGCATGGATTGACGAAACGAAAACAAAAATCGGCTATGAAATTCCATTTACTCGACAGTTTTATAAATATACAGCATTACGTAGTTCAGCAGAAATTATGGATGAAATTCGTACGTTGGAAGTGGAGATTGCTGAGCAGTTGAAGAAGGTGATGGGATGAGTATAGACACATCAATATGGTATGAAAGTTTACCAGATAAATGGATTTCAATAAAATTAAAGTATATTGTTGATTTACGTAATGAAAAAATATTTGGAGGAGAAAGTCAGAATTACATTGGATTAGAAAATATCGAGTCAAAAACAGGGAAATTTCTGCCTTCGATAAATTCTGAAATTAACATAGAAGGTATTTCAAATCAATTTTACAAAGGAGATATTTTATTTGGTAAATTACGACCTTATTTAGCTAAATGTGTTGAAGCTGAATTTGATGGTGTAGGTACAACGGAGCTTTTAGCACTAAAAGGGAACACTAAGTTAATTTTATCGAAGTACTTAAAATTCATGATGTTATCTCCTAAATTTATTGACTATATTAATTCTTCAACGTATGGTACGAAAATGCCAAGAGCTAGTTGGGACTTTATCGGAAATATAGAGGTGCCTTTACCTAGTATTAGTCATCAGCAAATAATTACCGACTTTATAACTTCAAAAATGAGTAACGTGGATAGATTAATTCTTCAAAAAGAACATTTAATAAATTTGCTTGAACAACAACGCCAATCAATTATCACAGAAGCTGTTACAAAAGGATTAAATCCGAATGTGAAAATGAAAGATTCAGGTGTTGAGTGGATTGGTAAGATTCCTGATCACTGGAAGCTAGTTAAAATAAAAAATTTAATAGTCTCGAAAAAAGGTGCTGTTAAAACGGGACCATTTGGAAGTCAATTAACTAATAATGACATGAATGGAAACGACGTAAAAATTTATAATCAACGAACGGTATTGGATAATGATTTTGTTAAAGGTGATTATTATATCTCAAAAGAAAAATATGATGAATTAAAGTCATTTGAATTGTATCCGGGAGATATAGTAATCACTACACGAGGGTCTATTGGTAAAGCAGCTATCGTTCCGAATAATATTGAATGTGGCATATTGCATCCTTGTTTGATAAGAATGCAACTTTGTCCTAATTTAATTGAATTTAAATTGATTGAAATTATTTTTAATGAGACAAATTTTATAAAAAAACAAATAGAAATAATGAGTAATTCAACAACAATTGAAGTTATTTACTCAGAAACTTTAAAGAATCTTTCAATTGTCTTGCCTTCTAAAGAGGAACAACAAGAATTATTAATTTACATCGAAAATATATTAAAAGATTATAATAGGATTATTTTCAATCAGAAAAAACAAGTTGAGAAATTAAAAGAATACCGCCAATCTTTAATCTACGAAGCGGTTACAGGTAAGATTGATGTACGTGAAATGGAAATTGATTAAGTGAGGTGATAAATATGGCAGTGGATACTTCAGAAAAAGGGTTCGAATCGAATATTGAAGCTGAGTTAATTGCAAATGGCTATAAAAAGCGCGTGCTTGAAGGTGATGCAAGTGCCGCTTTTAAGCAGCATGCTATCGACGTAGAGGAACTGTTTGCGTTCTTAGAGGATACACAGGAAAAACGCATGCGTACGCTTGAGAAGTCGTATGGTCCTTCTTACAAAGAAGAAGTGCTAAAGCGCATTAAAGATCAACTGTATAAGCAAGGGTTAGTCGAGTGCTTACGTAAAGGAATTAAAGATCGTGGTGTGACGTTAAACCTTGCTTATAATAAGCCACCAACGGATATGAACAAGACGTTGAACGAGCAATATCAATTGAACCGTTTTAATGTGTCTCGCCAAGTCTATTACAGCGACAAGCATAACAATAGTTTGGATATGGTGTTGTTCCTAAACGGTCTACCACTAGTCGTGATGGAGCTAAAGAATCCGCTAACGAATCAAACGGTGGAACATGCGATGAAACAGTTAAAAAATGATCGAGATCCTCGGGAGCAACTGTTTAAGTTTAATGAACGAGTGGCAGTTTATTTTGCTGTGGATCCGGACGAAGTGTTCATGACGACAAAGCTCGATAAAGGGAAAACCTATTTCTTACCTTTCAATAAAGGGAATCAGGGAGGCAAAGGAAATCCTTTGCCTCAGGACAGCAATTATCGGACACATTATTTGTGGGATGAGATTTTAGCACCTGACAGTCTCCTTGATATCCTTTATCGTTTCATTTTCGTGAAGAAAGATGAAATCAAAGATTCAAACGGTGAGACCATTGGAGAGCGACAAATGCTCATCTTCCCCCGCTTTCATCAATTGGATGCAGTACGAAAAATTGAGACAGATGTATCGCGTCATCTCGTTGGTCGTAACTATCTAATCCAACACTCTGCTGGCTCAGGGAAAACGAACTCGATTTCATGGCTCGCCCATCGATTGGCGAAATTGCATAACGAGAACAACGAATCGATTTTCAGTAGCGTCATCGTCATTACAGATCGGCGCGTCTTAGATAAACAGTTGCAAGATGCGGTTTATCAGTTAGAGCATAAAGCAGGGATGGTTGAACCAATTGATAAAAACTCTGACCAACTCGCACGGGCGATTAACAATGAGACACGTATCATCATTACAACACTTCAAAAGTTTCCGTTCGTATTAGAAAAGGTGGCGGGACTAGAACGTAAAAAGTATGCAGTCATCATTGATGAAGCGCACTCCTCTCAAGGTGGTAAAGCATCGACAGCACTGACAAATGTCTTATCTGATAAGACGCTAGAAGCAGCTTATGAAGAGGATCGGATTGCGGAAGAGAATTTGGATGATATCGATGAAAAAATTGTAGAAGCCATCATGAAGAGTGGGAAACAAGATAATGTGTCATTCTTCGCGTTTACGGCTACCCCAAAACCAAAGACGCTAGAAAAGTTTGGGACAGTTGGTCCAGACGGTAAACCGGCAGCTTTCCATCAGTACACGATGCGCCAGGCAATCGAAGAAGGATTTATTCTAGATGTCCTCGAGAATTACACGACGTACAAGACGTTTTGGAAGATTGCGAAAACCGTAGACAATGATCCAGAAGTCTCGCAAAAGCAAGCGACGAAGAAATTGGCTCAATACGTGTCTCTGCACCCACATAGTATTGCGCAGAAGGCAGAAATTATCATTGAGCATTATCGGAATTTTGTACAGCGTAAAATCGGAGGTAGAGCCAAAGCAATGGTTGTAACGGCGAGTCGTTTGCACGCCGTACGCTACAAAGTAGCCTTTGATCGTTATATTAATGAGATGGGGTACAATGACTTGAAAACGGTGGTGGCGTTTTCCGGAACTGTTCAAGACGGTGGAGTCAATTACACAGAGCCGGATATGAATCAGTTTTCAGAAAGAGAGCTCCCGGAAAAGTTCAACTCCGATGAATATAAAGTCTTATTAGTAGCGGAAAAATATCAAACTGGATTTGATGAACCACTCCTCCACACGATGTATGTAGATAAACCGTTAAGCGGTATAAAGGCGGTTCAAACTTTGTCTCGTTTGAATCGGACTTGCCCCGGTAAAGAAGATACATTCGTATTAGATTTTGTAAATGAACCAGAAGAAATTCAGGCATCGTTCCAACCTTATTATGAATCGACGAGCTTATCTGAAGTAACTGACCCGAACATCTTGTATGATATGCAGGCTGAAATCGAACCATATCAATTATTTACGACCGAAGAAGTGCAAAGGGTCAACGAACTTGAAGTGACAGGTGGAGCGAACAAATCTACAAAAGCTCAGATTGAGTTGAATGCGATTCTTGATAAAGGTGTAGATCGATTCAAAAACCTTTCAAACGAGGAACAGGATGCATTTAAACAAGTAGCTACTAAGTTTGCACGAACTTATGGATTCATTTTACAGGTCATCACATTCATCGATTTGGACTTACACAAGTTATATATTTATCTGACGTACTTACTCCGTAAGTTACCTCGAGGTCGAGATGACAAAGATGTTTACTTGGCTGATGATGTGACGCTTGAATACTATCGCAACCAAAAGGTGTTTGAAGGTGGCATCGAGCTCCAGAAAACAGGAGGATACGACTTGAGCCCTCAGAAGCATGGGTCAGGTGTTTCAGGAGATGACGAGAAAGTCCGCTTATCGAGTGTATTAGAAAAATTAAATGAACGCTTTGGCACACAATTCACGGAAACAGATTTTCTTTCGCGTGAGCAAGTAAAAGAGGATATGTTAAACAGTGAAGATATTCGTGAAAAGGCGAAGAACAATACAAAAGAGAATTTTAAATTCGCATTCGAGAAGACGTTCATCAACTTCGTCATTGACCGAATGAGTAGCAATGAAGAGTTCTTCCTAAAAATCTTAGAGAACGACGAGTTTAAAACGGTAATTATGGAAGATATGATGAATGAAGTGTATGGGGAAGTGAATAACTAAAAAAATGGTGCGGAGACTTCTGTAAAGTCTTCGCACCATTTTTGTGTCTTTCTTTTTACTAACGGCGGGTTATATGTCAAAGAATGCGAGATGATCATCTGATAACTTTGGATGAAGTGTCCGTCGATCTAACAATTCATTGTTCCATTCACAAGACGTCTCGCTTAAGAAAAGACAGCAGTGGCATGCTGCAGCTTTGCGATCTTGTCCACCTTCAAGGCAAGTAGGGTCTGAGGAGCAGTACTCCGTTAATTCAATAGCACGCTTTAGCATTAATGACATCTTCTCTGGCTTGGCGAGTTCAATTAATCCCCCTAAACTGCTTTCAGAGTCCCCTTCGGCGGTATGGATTAACACAGAGGCAGCACCATTCTCAAAATATAGTCGTTCCCGTAAGGAGGTAGAAGAATACCCGCTCGTTTCAGCGAACGCTCGAATTAAAGCGTGAGCAAATGTGTGAAGCAAGATGTGACGCGGATATAATTCGATTTCAGCTTGGTCACGCTTCAGACGTTTTTGTTGAAATCTTGCTAACTGACCTTCAAAGATACGCTTTACAGAGTCGCGACTTTCCCATTCTTCAATCATCTCTGGATTTAATTCAATAAATATCCCTTCGCCAAAAATTTCGATTCCTGGATACCAGTTTGTATGATTTTTAAAGATGGAAACACCATCTCCTGCTTTACGTTCGACGAATGAATCGGCATATTTCAAACGATTAAAACTAGTCAAGGCACGGACTTCGCGCATCAAATCTACACGAGTAATGTGACTGATGTAGTCCGTCCAGTCTTCGGGAACAGGCACCCGCTCCGCTTGGCAATCTTTTTCTTGGAGTGGCGCAGTTTTCGTATGCTTCCATGCACTAAGTTCACGTTGCTTAATAGAACCAAAAGAAATGTCGTCCAATTGTCGATTAGAGTCTAAGTAATGAACTCCTTTTTGAATATCATTTTCTGTCCAATCTCCGTCACTCAATATGCCTTTCAACATGACGATTTTTTGTTCTGAGGAAAAATTTGACCATGTATTTTTAAATAACTCATACTTTTTATCGATTTCTTGATAAATCGCTTCAGAACTTGCTGTTTTGAGTGGGAGTGTAATCACGCTTTGAACATTTGGAATGTGTAGTTTTGTCTCTCCACGCAAAGCCACTGTCATTTCAGCATCGCAAGTCTCGACTTGATGATGTAAAATCCATGGTTTGGTTCCAGCGCATTTTTTACCCGTGACGCGTTCGAGCTCTCCTTTTTCTTTGATTCTTGCTAAAGAAACGGGAGATGCTTCACAATTCATGCATTTAATTCGCATTGTTTTATAAGAACTCGATAGCGTCCCCTTATCTGTCATCAGTCGTAAACGTGGCTTGTCGCAAACGTTATGTTCTTGATGCGCCCACTTTACCCAAGGAAAATCGCTAATGTGTCCCTTACGACAAACCGTTACAAAACGCATCGGCGCATATTTTACTCCAAGTGGTTCACACTTTGGGTTCGTACAAAATGTGCGTCTCGGTTGATCCGTCATAGAACCACAATTCGGACAGAAACGCCAGATCGGAAATCGTGATACTTTCGTTCGGATTGCTTCAGGGTTGCTGTTTAGTAGGCGAATCGGCTTCTGATTGAATGCGCTCATGACAGCATCATGATCTTCTTCTCGAATTTGATTGTGTTTGAACTTCCATTGATCCACTGCGTTCGTAATGAAACTACCATCTGGTAAATCTACGATTGCTCCCGGACCAAAGTGATGAAGTAATTGAGCCGCTCGAATTGAGCCTCGTTGATAGGAATGCTTTGAATCACCAACTGTCATAGCGATTGACCTCCTCTTCCACTTTAATTTCAGGTTCCACACTACGTAAAGAAGTGAGTGCAAACATCGCCTCGTGAGTATAAGGTGTTTCTTCAAAGTACTTCAACAAATGGTGTGACGTATTCATCGGTCTACCATTCACAATTTTTTGCCGATAGGCTAGTTCGTGATTTGTACGATTAGCGAGTGATTCCCATGTATCTAACACTTCACTGACGAGCTGACGAGTTTCTGTTTCTGAACAATCATAGACGGATTTAGCTCGAGCGACGAAGCGATCAATCATCGAAGCATCTACGGCATCTAAGTTAAATTGACCTGCGCTATTGGCTTTTGAAATAGGAGGCGAGGTCATCGTTTGACGAATTAATCCCACGAGAACACCAGTAATTCCACGATTTAATGCACCTTTTGAGAATGGTGTCACACTTGTAGGTTCGACATATTGATAGAACGACTGATGAAATGATTTGAACTGCTCAAAGTGGAACAAATCGCGTGTTCGTTGAGGATTCAGAATTGTCACGACAAGACCAGGGTGTTGACGCCCAACTCGGCTTGTAGCTTGAATATACTCAGCAGTTGTCTTCGGTTGACCATGCACAACCATTAAGCCAAGGCGGTTGACGTCAACTCCAACTGAAATCATATTTGTACAGAGAACTGCATCCAATACTTCATCATTCTCAAATGATCGTTCCATTCGAGCTAATAATTCAGGAATTTCCTGTGCTTTTTTGCGACTCGTTAACTCTTCGAAATCGAGTAACGATTCTTCAATTTCATTTGCCTGAAGATAGGTTCGAATTTCGTCATAAAACATTGTATTCGTTCCGGCCAATTCACGTATGGTATTGAAATATCCAACGACTGTCCAATATGGATCGAGTTCTGCTTGCTTTTCTTGTTTCCGTGTCGCGGCAATTAGAGCTCCATAGACATTCACCGTATGGATTTTCATACTGACGCCTGGCGAAGAAACTCCTACATACAGACGTCCTGGCTTCTCATCAATCGGAACTGTTTTAGAGAAAAATGAGTCATCAGGTGATTGAATATAGACAGGGAATTGATTTGCCGGGCGGTCATAAAGCCCTCGAATCTGAGATTCTGCCCCACTGATTGTAGCAGTTGAAGCCACTATTTTTGTTTTTGATTCCCCAAAGCCCGTGAGCTCGTCAATCACAAACTCATATAATCCTGTTAAAGAACCGAGCGGACCATTTAATAGATGTAGCTCATCTTGAATCACGAGATCCGCAGGTGGGAGCCAAGCCTGTTGCTGAGTCAAATCTTGTGTCGGAGAATCATCTATAAATTTATTGCTAGAGACTCGATAGGATGATTTTCGGCCAAACAATTCGCCAATTCGTGGTTGCCAAGCGATTTGTGCTAGTTTATCGACTGTTCCAATGACAAGTGACGGTAAATGATCATAAATCGCCTCGTCAATCGTATAAGCTGGTATTCCAGTATGAAACGTGCATCTTGCCTTCGGACATTTGATTGTCGCTTTACTCCGGTCGACAGAATAGCATTGTACAGTTAACTTCTCACCACACCAAGGACAATGGCTAAGTTGCATCGGGTTTCCGACCTCACCGTTCTCGAGAGGCTCGTTACTTTCTAGTTTTTGGAGAGCAATTTTTGCATCATCATAATTATTTGGTGTAGATGCACTTCCGATCCAAAGTCCAATTGAAAACGGGACGGTGCCTAGATCTGCTAATTGAATATCAGAAATCTGTTTTGAGTAAGTATCTTCGTGTCGACGAATTGCTTCCATGGCACATATAAGAAGTGTCGCGCGTTGGAACTGTTGAATGGTTAGTAAGCGGAGTGTGTAGCGCATCATGACACTCATACCACCATAACTCATTGGATTGCTAACATCATTCTTTAAGCGGCGAACAAACATCACAAACGCTGCTAGACCAAGATAAGCTTCCGTTTTACCTCCACCAGTCGGAAACCACAGCAAGTCGACAAGCTGACGGTCTTCATGTTGCTCGTCAAAACTACTAGGTAAGTTCATGAGAATAAAGGCTAACTGGAATAAACGCCATTCGCTTTTAACGGGTTCAAAATCATATTGTCCTGTTTCTTTATAAACCGAGGCATGGATTCCTTGCTCGCGTTGAATATGCATCGCTAAGTTCGAGAGTCTGAAACCGGTCCATGCTTTGTCGTTCGTCTCCAAAAGACGAATGCCATCGTACATACGCGAGCAAGTTTCTCTTGCTTGTTCAACTTGTTGCAAAAGTAAGGATTGATCCATTTCGCTAAGTCCATCTAACTTCGCTGATTCGTCCCTAATCCATTCCATATACGCATCTGGTAATTTGTTTAATCGAGAAATGACTTCATCTTTAGGCTGTTTAGCCAAATCGAGCATACTAAACGACGTATCTGTCAAACGTTGATGCTCAACAAGTGGCACTTCTTCTTTTGGTAACCATGTTGTTTTGAAGTGGTAGGTTGTATCATCGACAAACCAATCTGTACCGATTTGGTGACCGATAATCGGTACGGTTCGTTCGCGATATAAGAAGTTAATTAAGTTATTCATGCCATAAGCAGGACGAGGCACAATCGACTGCTTATTAATGCTAAACGATAGTTGCGGTTGGAAGATGATTTCGTCTTGTCTCGGAAAACGATTAGTTGAACTCAAATCCAAGCTATGGACGAGATAAAGACTAATGTCTAATCCTGATTTACCTGAGCGAACATACCATTTTAAAAGTAGGTTTGAATCTAAGTCGACTGACAGTTCACCACTTTGTTTTAAATCAAGTGAGATAGTTTTTGAGAACGGACGCCGCTTGTAATGAAAAGAGTTATCTTCTTCTACGGATTCATAACGACCCCAATTAATGTGACAAGTTAGTGTGGTAACGTCATTTAAAATGAAACTAACGCCCATGCTTGAATTACGGAATTGGTCTTGAGAAGTAATGATTTCTTCAATGGCTTCACCTTCAACAGTAATGCCTTCAACTTCATTTAAAGGTTGATCCGTTTCTTCTTCATGAATGACGTTCGATGAGGCACCATATGGAAAAAGGCGACCGGTCAGGTAATACGAACTTGGTGCCGCTTTCAGTGTTTCATGTTCACCATTTTTTGGTCCTATCAGTCTTTTCTCTAGATTCTCAACGAGTTTAGTTCGTTGTTTAGGCGTAAAGGCTTTAGCTTGTGTAGACTGCTTCTTCTGACTTATTAATTGAAGAGTTTCCTCATTCATTTGAATTTGCGATTGATGAGCTAAAATCTGTCGAAGTTGTCGCAAATCGATGAACTCATCTTCAAGTAAATCTAATACCTCATCAATCGAGGCTTGTTGATTATCTTTACCTGATAAAAAATTAACTAGGCTTTGGATAATATCATTCATTATTTTGCCCCTTTCTTATATAATTTAATTGTAAAACATTTGAATAAAGGGGGCGAGGGGAAATGATGGAATCTTCAGGAGTAGTCTCTTCAAATATTAGTTATATTCAGTTGGCATTTAACTCACTTCACACCGATGTATTGACGCGAGAGAAATTAATTGAATATTTGATGATGATTTGGGATTCAGGACGAGGATGTAAGAGGGAATTCGCAGTTCTGAACTTAAACTCAGCTCTAGAAGCAAACGTACCATCAGTTATTAGCGAAGGTGATTATGTAAGACGGAAAAATGAACCTTCATCACGATTTGACGCGCTTGAACGTGAACTACGTCAAAACCGAGAGCCTATCTTAATGGCTAAAAATGTAGAAAAAGAAATAACACGGTTGTATAAAGACCCTCGTTTTATTGTGTTAAAAGGAAAATACGGACGCAAAGATGCGCAATATATCATTTTAAGCGAGTGGCAATTGCTAAATGATTTGGTCCATCGCTATATGTACAAGAATAAACTCGAAAATATCGTCAGACATGATGTGATTGCACGAGTGAAATCATACTATGACATCCAAGATTCTAATGTCTTGTTCTTTCCTAAAGTAGATTCTCGTTTCAAGACATCTTATCAACGGATCAGTTTAAATGATTATGATAACCCACCAATGGATTACAACATCACCGTCTCACCAGATATTCTAGAAGAAATTGAAGAACAAAAAGGCGCCATTGTTGAGCATCTGAAACGGAATCGTGAAACACCGATTAAAATTCGAGAAGTGATTCAAAAATATTTTCGAAAACAGCCATATGAAAATATATTCTCTGCTTATTATGAAGGGTTGAGACAAGTTTTAAAAATGGAACGAAATATTGTTATTTCTCAAAATACAATTATTTATGATGATTCCCAACCTAAAGAATTACTAGATTTCACTTCGAATAAAACGCGAGGGAAAACAATTATTTCTCCAATTTTATCGCCGAGACTAAAGCAGAGCTTAAACGGTACTGAACCTATTAAACGTGAACGTACAGCCAATAATCGTGTGACAGTTCGTTTATCTACACTCGAACGAAGAAATTCTACGTTTCAGGTGTCTGGTGAGTTGGCCAAGTATTTTGTCGATGGACAGTTAGAGGTATTAAATCAGTCGAGTCCTTTTATCCTTACCATGAACGCAAAAGGTCAGGCAGGAAGCCACAGCTTTAGCGATTTTCTCTTTGAACATCGAATTAAACCGGGACAAAAGATGATATTCGAGAATCTTCAGGAGGGCAAAGCGACTGTCAGAGTGGCTCCGTATCTACCAGAGGATTTGCGCGAAGCTGAGCGGCTTAACCGAATACAAGAACTCGATCCATCCATCGAACATCCAAGCGCACGTTCACTCTTGGTAAACTATTTATTGAAACAGAAATCTCCCGTTCCTGTGGATAAGTTAATTGAAGAGGTTCAACAGCAATATCCATATTCACCGAAAACGGTCGAATCAATTCTGTACAAACATCCCTACTTTATTCAAGATACGCTTCACACATGGCGCTTTGAGCCGGATCTCTGGAATACACGTCAAGAATCCAATAGTTTGCTAAATATGAACGAAGAATTGATTCAGATTTGGGGAGACTTAATACCATTCATATATGAAGGTAGTGACGCACCAGCTCCACATTTTATCCCACAAGATGTCGAAGACGTTCGTGTCATTATATGGGGTGGCCAATCTCCATTAAATCGAACTCAGGAGTTTGAGTATAGAGAAGGTGGAATGCTCCTTAACCCTAAGACAATCAATCAGAATTTGGACGAAGAACAGTTTTTGACATGGGCATCTCTCATATATGAACAAGGAAAAAGTAGTTCGACTACAAGACATGCGTTTGATCAAAAAATCGAACGTTTCTTTCGACTAGCTGGAGTTAAAACGAATGTACTAGCAATCCCTACTTTCCCAGCTTTACGGTTACCTCATCGATTAAAGTGTTCCCGATTAACGAAATCAATCTTGAATGGTAGCCATCCTGAAAGTATGCTTTTAGCACCGCTGTTATTTGGACAGTATCGAATAATGATGCGGTTTATTAACGAACATAGTGCACATGTCGTTGTCTTGAATTTTGATGAGACGGAGTACGCATACTTCCTCTATGCGATGCTTGGATACTCTGAGCCGATAGAACGCAAAGCGCTCACTGCATTGTTAGAAGATCGACAAATGCCAATTCGAGAAGACAAGCGTGTGTTGTGGAATTGGAGCGAGTCTACAAAACCATTCTTTAATCTAGGTAACGTAGCGTTTGAGCGGAATTATCAATTAGCTAGCGAATTGTTTAAATTGTATGACGGTGAGGCATGGAAAACTGTTAAGCAAGAAGAGTTTGTGGTGCGTTGAGATCAGGTTTTCAGACGTGGAGGTATCTCATGAAAAACTCTGTTATTTTCTTAGATCGGTTCCATAACATTGAAACGATGTTGCGTCAGCAATTAGGACAAGAAGAACATATTTCGTTTTCTTATCTTGTGGAACAAGCCGCTAAACAAAATTCCTTGATTCGACAAAAAGCGGAGCGGCTCAAAAATTTTGGACGCTTGCGCAATGCCATTCAGCATGGAAGCGGATTGAATGGTGAGGCAATTGCAGAGCCTCACGATAAAATAGTGGAGGAGATTATCGACATCGAAGAGAAGTTACGTTCTCCGAAGCGAATGAATCATTTCTTCAGGGAAGTTTATTCGCTGACCGGAACTGATTCGATGAGTAAAATGCTTCAGTTGGTTCATGAATTCCAATACTCCCAATTTCCTGTATTTAATTCTGAGGGAGAATTTATCTCACTTGTTACTGAAAGCGGTATCACGAATTGGTTGGCATCAAATGTGAAGGATGATCTTATTTCATTTGAAGAGACCAGGGTTAGCGATTTGCTTTCCGTCGATGAACTTGCTGAAACGTATCGCTTTATTTCAAGAAGAACTACTGTCTATGAAGCGAAGGATTATTTTTTACAGGCAGCAAATGAAGGACGAAAACTAGAAGCACTTTTGATTACTGAGTCAGGGAAATCAAATCAATCATTATTGGGGATTTTGACATATTGGGATTTAGCGAAGTTTGATTAGTTGAGGAGCGTACTTGTGATGGCAAAGTATAAGGAATCGATTATACGGAAAATACCTGTTCATTATGTCGAAAATAAAATTGAAGTCGATATAGGGATTGGGACGGTAAGTGTATTTTTTCAAAACTTAACATCTAATCGAATTATTAATGAAGAGTTGTTCCAAATAGCAGCTCTTGAAAGAATTACGTTACATCGATCTGATATGATTCAAGTTTTAATTACTAAGTTAGATCGAGTAATTGAAATGGAGGTTCGATTTAATCCATATGAATTAAAGAAAAAGATGAGGATGGGAGTTTATGAATCTAAGAGAGGTACTAACTATAAAGTGTTATTTGTGAATGTAGAAAACACAGAGAAGAAAGCATATGAGATTGATATAGGGAAAAAAGAACACGTACATGGGATTGATATGAGAATTGAACAAATGGAAAGTACTTTTCTTAAAACAAAACAGTTTCAAATAATCGAGAAAAATTTGAATGAGTTAATCCGTAATCGTAAAGCACTAAATAAAACGAAGCAGCGAATGAATCGATTAATGAAGTTACTACAAGTGTTTCACAGTTCTGGGAATGAATCATTCAAGGAGTGGATACGTCAAAATCTACACGTTTTAAGAGGGTTACCCCACCCGCAGAAAGAACAGCTCCCAATTGTGTATTTGCGTATTATTCGATTTTACTATGAGTATCTTTCGATAGATGAGTTCGAAAGAGAGTTTAAACAAAGTAGTCGAATCATGGAAGAGCAAGATGCAATCAGTTTTTTTGGGAGAATGAATGGACTCAACCTCCCATATCGAGCCATTACACCATTCGGATTATTATTAAAAGATTGGGATGAAAAACGATTCAATCCATATGCATTAGAAAAAATATTAAGTTATCTAGATTTATCACAATCAGAATATAATCGTATGAACCAAATTGTTCAACAAATGTTTCGTTATAACGAGAAACAGTTTCAACTAAAGGAAAAAAGTGATTTAGCTGCATGTGGTTACATTAAAGTAACATCAATTTCTATGAAAAAACGAAGAGAAATTTTAGTTAAAAAGTGCATTCCTGAATTGGGTCTGCAAAGAACTGTCGATTTATTGTTCGGTATTTCAAATCTACATAAGCATCATAAAAATGCTCATCTTGTTTATACGAGTGATTTGCAATATTTAAAGAGAAATTTTAAAGAACAGAATATTAAATGGCCACGTATAGAAATCACATAACGAAAGAAAAAACAGAGTGGGGAGCGAGGAGGTTCATGAAAGTGACGGCTGTTATAGAGCAAGAACAAAAAAGATTGAATGATTTTTGCACAATCATTGAATCTCATTTAACGGGAAAAGATACTAAAGAAAAACCGGGTCTTGAATCAAGCGACTATGAAATGATTGACATGCGAGGACATTCACGTCAATCGGAAAGCGCACAGGAACGCCAAAAGTATGAGGATGCCCTGAAAGAACTGTATTCGTTCACATTCGTAATTGAGGACGAAGGTGAAGAAGAGATTTATCCGGTCGGGAAGTTCGGCGTGGCGCACCCTCGTTCACCTGAGATCCCGCTCGTCTTAGATTGGCGGAGTGAGATGGCGATGCGTGCGTCTATGTTTAACGGGGAGGCGATTGAGACGCCAGGTGGTGACATCATCGGGATGACACAGCTTGAGCTTGATCGAAGACAGCGACGTGTCGTTCAGGCAAATCATCGTCGTGCTCCAAAACGGCAACCGAGCTCACTGACAAAACGATTTACCGAGCAAATCAAATCGACATTCAAAAAGCCGTCGACGGTGCCTGACGTCCCAAAAGAGAGTTTTATGGAGAAAGAGTTGACGAAGAAGCAAAAAGATCGTTCTATTGATGGATTCATTGCAACACGGCAAGCCGAACAAAACCATATTATCCAGGCACCCGTGAATACATATATGATTGTCCAAGGGGCGGCGGGGACTGGGAAATCGTTAACGGCGCTACATCGTATGTCTTATTTGCAGTATCAAGATGAACGCCGAAAGATGCTTTATTTAGCTCCGAACGAAGCGACGATTCATCAACTGTTGAAGGATGCGGAGCATTTACAAATTCAATCGGTTTCTATAATGGCCTTTGATGAATGGTTAAATACTGTATCGTCTAAAGACTTCTCCGCAAGTATCGTTCAGGAACTTCTTCCGTTATATCAAGGACACGACTTATTCGAGTGGGCTGATGCGGCAATTGGGGAGTGGTATGACGACGTTGCTGTGTTGCTTCGACGGTATGAGCCGATTAAGACGCTAGAAGATTTACATGAGCGTGCGTTAGCCATTTGGTTTGGACAAGAACGGCCAGGTTCTGCTCAAACAGAGCAAATTTTACAGATGCTGCGCAGTGAGTCTGAACGAACAGCTATCTTGAATAAAGAGAAGTATAAGAATGAGTTAATTACGGATATGCAGAGATGGAGCGGAGATTTAGATTCGACGAAAACTCGTACGCTTGATCAGATTATGCAAGAAAATATGAAGCGTCAATTGGCACGTGAAAAGCGAGAGCATCTTCAATTAATCGATTTTTGGAAGAAGACGACCAAGCTAGAGGCTGCGACGGTTTGGTCGATTATGAAGCAACCAGGTCGTCTTGTTTATCTCAAGAAAACCCAGTCAGAAGAATTGTTAGAGATGTGGCATAAATTAAAGCGACCAACACAACTTGATCGTTTCTTTTGGATGTATCTGCACTATGAAACAAATGGGTATCCAGATAAATGGAGTCATCTGTTTGTCGATGAGGGACAGACGCTTCGACCGCTAGATATTTTCGTACTCGAGAAGCTGTGTCACGGGATGACGATATTTGGTGACACACTCCAAAGCTATCGTTCGCTCGAAATGATTTCTTGGGAACCGATTAAAGAGCACGGACAATCAAATTGGAAGATCGAGTACTTAACAAAAACGTTCCGTACAGCGAAACCTATTGTTGATTTAGCTAAAGGGGTATTGGCTGATACTGGACATGATACGAGTTGGATCGATCCATTTGAAAGGGACGGGAAGCCGATTGAACTATTAAGATCAAAAAAGAGTCGTGAATTAAAAGAGTTGCTATCTCGATGGGGTAAAGAAGAATATTCAATTTGTATCATCACACCAACGATGGAGCGTGCGTCTTTCTTGCATTCAAAGTTACAGTTGCCGACGCAACTCATTCAATCGGAAACTACAAAAGTCAGTGACGAGATTGTCATCTCGACAATCGATTACTTGCGGGGAATGGAATTCGATGCAGTATTGATGATGGACGTGGATGAAATGAACTACTTTGATACCCCTCAGGAAGCTCGACAGTTATATGTTTCTCTAACGAGGGCGTTACATGAAGTAGTTCTTCATACTACAAATGAATACTCACTTTTGTTAGCTGATCAGCTGTTGGAAGTGTGAAAGGAGAGTGAAAATGGGGGACCTTAAACTATTTCAAATAAGCGAACAAGGTACGAAAGAATTATATGGCCAGTCGATGACCATTGAGAAATCGCTCCAACAATTGTTTGAAAAAAATTTAGAGCAGTTGCTCGGTATTCGTTTTGTTGCCTCTGAGTACAGCACGGGTCGTACACACGGTGGTCGGATTGATACCCTGGGTTTAGATGAAAATAACTCGCCTGTTATTATTGAATACAAGCGGTCGACAAACGAAAATGTGATTAATCAAGGATTGTTCTATTTGGACTGGTTACTCGACCACCAAGCGGAGTTCGAGTTGTCAATTTTGAAGCAGTATGGGAAAGGCGTGTCCGACACAATTGATTGGAGTAATCCACGTCTCGTCTGTATCGCCGGTGGCTTCACGAAATATGATGAGCACGCTGTTAAACAAATCAATCGCAATATCGAATTGTATCAATACAAATATTATGAGAATGATTTGCTGCTACTTGACCTCGTCAACGCAACGACAGCAAAGCCTATCACGACTTCAACGGAGTTCTCTGTGACAAGTAAGACGGTCAGTGACTACTTGAAACAAGCAACGGAAGAATCAAGAGACTTATTTGATGGGCTCGTTTCGTATCTTATAGCACTAGGTGATGACGTGCAGGAAAATGTGACGAAGCACTATATTGCATATAAGCGAATTAAAAACTTCGCATGTGTGGAGTTTCACCCAAGCACCCAAAAGATTTTGATGTATGTGAAAGTAGACCCAGATACCGTAGCACTCGAACCTGGCTTTACGAGAGATATGCGAGGGATTGGTCACTATGGAACTGGAGATTTAGAGATTGTCTTATATTCTTACGAAGATTTTGAAAAAGCGAAGCCTTACATCGAGAAAAGCTATGAAGCGAACTGATTATGGGAACTCCATCGGATTGATGGGGTTCTTTTTGTCTCATAAGTAAACTTCTCATTTGAACCCTATCCGTTTTTTTATCTACCTAATATTAGGAAATCCGTTATAGTGGATGCAAGAATTGAACAACGGGGAAGGATGAGGTAAAGATGAACCAATATTATTTAACAGAATGGCGAGCGTTAACGAAAGCAACGGAAGTGACACTCCATCTCTATACCATACCGCTCAAAGATCCATCATCACGAAATACGCAGGGTGGGAAGTTGATTTTTCACTTGAATAAATTGAACAATTTTCAACCAATGGTGTTTTTCGATCAGTACATTGCTTCATTTGAGGAAATCAAACAATGGGGAGACGAGACGTTTCTTCAATATGAGGCGCGTCCGATCAGTCCATCACGGAATGTCGAGCGAACATTACTTGAACGTCTGTTGAAAAAGCAGTTGGAGCGATTGGCTCATCCGAGTTACATGATGAACCGGGGAAAGTTCCGCTCGAAACAGGCGCATCCAAAGTCTACAAGTGGGCTGCTCATTTATCCGGCATTAGATCTCAATGTGAATGTATCTGAGACGGCTGAAATTGTATTCGGATTCGATTTGACTCATCAATTTGAATACCGTGAAAACTTATTGCATCAGATTAAGCGTGATCCGAAATCCGTATATGCAGGAATGCACGTCATCGATTCGACTCACCCAAAATCGTATGAGTACGAATTTGTAGAGGTCGCACCATACCGAGCGAATGAAGTGAGCCCGATTATGAAGTGTTCCATTATTGATTATTTCGCAAAGAAAGAGCCGAAACGTATAATCACGCCAGATGCGCTCGTCGTTCATGTTAAAGATCGAAACAATCAGATCCTTATCTACTTACCTGAGCAACTGAAACAGAGTTGTTCCTTTGAGACGATTCCAGCTAGACATCTCGGTGCAGTCAGTCGCATCATCAAATTGTCACCTGACGCACGCATGTCTAAACTTATGCCGGAAGCGCTTGCGTTAATTGGTCGTCTCCCAATGCTTCAGTTTGAGCGACAAGATGTACGAGCAGCTCGTCTTGGTTATTCAATTCAAACGTTGCCTTCGCCACGTCTCCGATTCGGTAAAGGGAGGACCACGAGTTATGCAAAAACTGGCTTGAAGCAAGGTGGCGTGTTTGAAACAGGAGAGGCAACCGTCAGTTTCTTTGTCGACCCGAAATTACGAGATCATCAAAAGCGGCAAGTCCTAGAGTTTATCAATAAACTACAAACTACGTCTGAACGCTTTGGGGTAACCCTCAATGTCTCGCATAAACCAAAAGGATTGAGCCAGAAACTACCTTCTGATTTGTTGCAGGCAGAGGATGTTCTATATCAACTGAAGAGTGTCCCTCAACACTTTGAAGGTGTCGTTGTTGTCATCGCCGAGGAAGCATCGCTCCAGCATTCGTATCAAGCTATCAAACGACAATTTGGTGGGAAACAGGATGTCGTGACGCAATGCGTCGAGTTACATGACCGTGTATTGAACTCTGAGGATACGCTATACAACATTTTACTGGGTATATACGTGAAGGCAGGTCTCCAGCCTTGGATTCTTGGTGAACCGCTCCATTCGGATTGTTTTGTCGGATTAGACGTAAGCCATGAGAATGGTAAACACGCAGCAGGCATCATTCAAATCATTGGGAAAGACGGGGCGATGATCAAGCAGAAAGCACTCTCGACAAGTGAAGCGGGGGAGAAAATCAGTTCTGAGACGATGCGGGAAATTGTCTATGATACACTTCATGCGTTTGAAGAACAGTACGGACATGCCCCTAAGCATATCACGTTCCATCGAGATGGATTTGGGCGTGAAGATTTGACTCTTATTGATTCAATTCTATCTCCGCGTGAAATTCAATTCGACTACGTGGAAATTTTGAAGAATATCAATCGACGGATGGCGATTTATGAAGATGGTTGGAAAACTTCACAGGGACTCAGTTATACAAAAGAGCGCATGGGTTATCTCCTCTCGACGGATCCCCATGTGCGTGTCGGAATGGCTAAGCCTCTCAAAGTGGTTCAACAGACGAGCACATTGCCGTTTGAAGCTATTTTGACGGACGTCTATCGCTTATCGTACATGCACGTCCACTCGCTATTGAAAACAAGACTGCCAATCACGACGCATTATGCAGATTTAAGTTCGACGTTCCATAATCGCGGCTTACTCAATGCAAATACAGAACATGAAGAGGCATTGCCATTTGTATGATTTATTTTTATGATGCGGTAGCAATCAACTCGACTATCGAGACCTATTTATTTCTTCTCAAAAAGTAGTTGATTAAAATGACGAATGAATCGATTGAGCCCTACTAAATGTAGGGCTCAAAGTTCATGTTGTTTACTTAAAAATTGTGTATATTTTTTTAATGAATGACTTCAAGAGGAATATTAATGATTATTTATCACCTATTTTTCCCTACATACGATATCATCATTCCGATGAATACAAAAGTCACTATTAGACTTGAAGATAAACCGAGTAAGACTGCGTGATCGCCTGATAATAAATTACTATCAGTCAGCTTTAAGCTTAAAATTATCCCTGTCGAAATAATACTGAAACTTAGTAGGATCAGACCGAACGTAAATAGATTCATCATTCGGTCGATTTTTTTTAATAGTGATTTTTCGGCTTGTACTCGAACTGTCACTGGAGTTGAACCCATAGATAAGTTTTTGACTATACGATGAAGATGGACAGGTAACTCAGTCAGCATCTGATACATTTCATCTTGGTTCACAGATTGTTTTTTTGAAAGAGAAGTAAATCCATATTTCTCTTTAGCCATTTGTTTACCTAGGGATTGAATCATATCTTTTAAAGTCAGTTTAGGGTGTAGCAGTGCAATCGTTCCTTCAGCTTTAGCAAGTACATTCCCTATTTGAATCATCTCTGGCGGAACATATATGGAGTATTGTTTAAGTAAAGTCATCAAATCTAGAAAAACAGATCCGAGATTTATTTTTTGAACCTGAGATTTCACGTATTTTTCGGAAAATATAGCTAAATCAAGAGTTAATCTTCTTTTTTCAGCAGGTTCCAATAATATTTCTTCACTTACAACATCTGATAAGCGTTCAAAATCTTCATTCATTAAACTGAAAAGAATTTTGTTCATCCACAATCTAGTAGGAGCGTACAGATGGCCCATATTACCAAAATCCAAATAGACTAGGTTGCCTTTATGAACTAAAATATTTCCTGGATGAGGATCGCCATGAAAAAAACCATTAATGAAAATTTGGTGAAATAAGTCTTTAGCAAATTCTATTGCTAGTTGCTGTTTTATATCTGATGATAGATGAGGGAAGTCAACAATTTTTTCGCCCCGCATGTACTCCATTACCAATACATGAGTAGTGGAAAAGTTATGGTAAACCCTAGGTACTTGTATAGTTGTTGATTGATTTTGTGCCGCAAACATATCAGCGTAATAAGCCTCTTGTCTAAAATCTAGTTCCTTTAACAACGATTCTGAGAAGTCTTCAAGAATCTTCGTGAATGAGAAAGAAGAGGATGGTTTAGTTAAACGCTCCACCCATGCTGTCATAACTTTCAAACGTTTAATATCACGAACGATTTCACGATCAATCTTCGGTTTTTTAATTTTGATTGCTACTATTTCATTTGAATGTAGTACGCCCCGATAAACTTGACCAATCGAGGCAGTCCCGATTGGCGTAGAATCAATATCTTTTAACACTTCATGTACAGGTTGTCCCCATTCATTCTCCAAAACAGTAAGCATAATTTCCATATCTTCTTCTTTACCGTTGTCTTGTAATAACTCTAATTCTTTTCTGACATTGGTAGAGAAAAAATCTTTTCTTAAACTCATGAATTGTCCCAGTTTAATGAACGCGCCTCCAAGAGACTGAAGGGACTCCTTTAATTTTCTTCCATCATCAGCTTTTTCTTTTTTAGTACTAATTCTCCTTATAAGAACTAGCACTATTAATATTTCTTTAATATCTTTAAAAATAACTTTCCCCTCACTTTTGATTCAATCTTCGCTAATGAAAAGTAAACAACAAGAGGTTTATATAGTGCCAAATAATTTAGAAATTAATAAAGAGAATGTCATTCTATTGTCCTTAAACAAAGGTGAAATAACCTATAGAGAAATCACATTAAATCCTAGGAGCAAAATTAGCACTAGTGTGAAACCAAAAATGAACCAAATGAAGATTGTATTCTGATGTCTCACTTTTCTTGCAATCAGTATTTCCATTGAAGCAACTAATATTACTGCAAGCACTCCTTTTACTGAGAAAGTCAAAGGGAAACTCATAAGATAAAGCATAGATATTCCTGTGCTAAGCATGAGTAAAGCGAAAGTTCTAAAAATCACTTTAATTATCTTTCGATTCGTAAATAAATATGTTGCAAAAAAACTTATGATTAATAAAAGCCAAACACTTGCATGAATAGAATATAGAGTTTGAAACATAGTAAAAGCTCCTTCATAATAATTTAGGTTGTTGTAATAAATTGGGTATTAGTTTTTTTGTAGTAAATAATCAGGTAAATACTTATAAACGAAATGAAACTTAAAATAACGAATGTTGCAATCGCATGAATTGTTAGCGTCCATGTGAACAATAAAGGACCAATAATTCGACCGATACTATCTAGTGAATAACTGATTCCAGATGCTATACCTTGCCGTTTTCCGGCATGCAAAGTAATCAATGAAATAACACAGGTTCGCACTAAAGCATTTCCACCAGTGAATAATGCGAGACATATGCCAACTGTCCATAAAGAAGATGCGAATGGAATAAGCAATAATGCAAGCCCTGATGCTAATTGTCCAATTATGACCCATCGAGATTCATCACCTGGCTTGATTGATGGAACAATCATACCTTGAACCAGCGCATCTATTACCCCACTGAACATGAATAATAGACCCATTTGAAACGGTGAAATTCCAACCTTATCAATTTCATACAGTTGAAAAATGGATTCTAACCCTGCCATTAGCAAAGTAGCTATAAAAGTGAAAAGGAGGAGTGGTATGATTTTTACATGTCTAATCCAAATCCATTGTTTTCGGATAGAAAATCTTTCTTTCATACTGTCTTGAACACACTCGTGCGATTCCGACAATCTCACCCAGGTTAACAAAGTTAGACATACAAGAATGATTGCAGAAGAAAAGAAAGGCACTGCCAAACCAAAAACACTTAATAATCCACCTATAGAAGGTCCAAGTATAAAACCTAGACCTATACTAATGCCGAGGAATCCCATGTATTTTGTTCGATTTTCATAGGTGGTATGATCTGCAACATAAGAAATTGTCGCAGTGTACAATGCACTTGAGAAAAAACCACTCATTATTCTTGCTGCATATAATCCAGTCAAATTAGTGATTGTTAGTCCGAATAAAGTGAAAGAAAATGCATAACCGAGTAAACCGATGACAATCAAGCGTTTTCGTCCGTATTGATCAGACATTACTCCCCACATTGGTGCTGTTACGAAAGAAATCAATGAATGAACAGCTAACAAACTACCAAGATGTATGATGTTAACATTTAATTGATTGATGATCTCAGGCATGATAGGGATGATCATTCCAAATCCTAAATAAATAAATAACTGAATGAACATTAACAAAAGTATATTTTTTTTCATAAAACCTCCATCAAAAATATATATGTCATTTTTGACATATGTCTAATGTAACTGAATTAATTAAGATTTTCAATGGGATTGAGCTAGAATTTTTTTTGACTTAAGAAAGGATGAGAAAAAAATGAGTTTGAAATATGCATTGTTAGGATTAATCTCAAAAAAACCTCAAACAGGATATGAACTTTATACGACTTTTAAGGAAAGAATGATTTACTTTTGGAGTTCTACCCATTCTCAAATTTATACAGAACTAAATAAGATGGAGCACGAGGAATGGATTAGTTCTACTTATATTTATCAAGAAGGGAGTCCGAATAAAAAACTTTACACGATTACGACGAAAGGTGAAGAATACCTGTTGAATTGGCTCTTGAGTGACAAGATTAAACCAGCAAAAATCAAAGATGAATTTTTACTTCGGGCAAGTGCCTTTCATTTACTTTCTGAAAAAGAAATCATACATCTTCTTGATGCAATTATTGAAAGAGAACAAAGGGTTCTTGAAGCCACTCGAAAATGGCAGCATGATAATGAACAAGATGAAGAGTTTGGTATTGGTGACTTTGTAACTGCAGAGTATGGAGTGATGTATGCTGAAATGTATATTAAATGGTGTGAGAAAGTAAGGAAGGAGATTCGCAAAAGATCAAGAGGTAACTAGTTTATAAAGAAGTCGGCTAGCAAAATGTTATAGGTCGAAGAAGCAGTCCTCGTTTCTATTTATTCAATTCAAGGATTTGACTTGAACTATGTTGGTGTCGTTTTAAGTCCATCTGTATCTTATGACGAGGAGCAGGAGTGCCTCGTGATTGACCCGAATTTATATAAAGATACGGGAGCATATGCTGAAGTCGAAGGGATCGAAAATGTCGATTTGGCGAAAGAACAAATCGTCTTGAACTCGATTAACATATTGATGAAGCGCGGCGTCAAAGGATTATATCTATATGCGTCTGATGAATCGCTTCGAAGAAAACTGCTGCATCTTCAAGGAGAGAGGGTATAAACATGAACGAAGTAAAACGATTGATGGACGAGGTCATTAAATTCCGAGATGAACGCGACTGGGCGTCCTACCATAACCCGAAAGACTTGGCGTTATCGTTATCACTTGAGGCGAGTGAACTCCTTGAGGTATTCCAATGGGTGTCGAGTGAAGAAGCGCTTGAGACGAAAAAGACGGAGATGGAAGAGGAGCTTGCTGATGTGTTGATTTATGCGTTGACGTTCGCACATGCAGCCGGCATTGATGTTTCGAAAGCGATTGAAGATAAGCTTGAAAAGAATGCGGTAAAGTATCCGAGTTTGAATGGGAGCGATTCACGATGAAATCGAATCATCGATTGCTATTCGTCATGTATCTCGGAGCAGGCATATTGAGTTTGGCTCTCTTGCTTGCAATTCCATTGTTCAATCTGGAAATGTCGAATTGGATGCTGATTATGTTTCCGTTGTTGGCCGTTATTTGGTTTGCGAATGCGTTTGTGCATTGGAGACGAATGAAACGAAAAGTCATGTCGTGAGGTGAATGCATCAGTGGAACTTAATGAACGTTTCGAACTCATGTATGCATCTGCAAAACGCTCAACCCGTCTTGCGATTCAAGTAGGACTCTTGATTGTCTTCAGTGGTGCTTTGTTTTACTGGAATGGTTATCAGCGATTAGCCGAAATGACTTGGTTCATCATCTTATTTCCTGTCACGGCGTGTATCAAGCTTGTGTTTCGGACGAATGTTCTTTTGACATTTAACGAAAGCGTGCGATGTCGACGACTCGTCTGGTATGAGTGTACTTTAGGTCTTGTAATGATTGGAACGTTTACACTTTTGAATATGATGATCTTATTCAGGGAAGCGTATGTACCCGGGGTGTTGCTGGCTTGTAGTCTCGTTTTAATTGGCATCGTTGCATCCTCGAATCTTGACCGTAGATTGAAGCAAGTTGATGCGTATCATGTGACGCATCGATTATACAGTCGGGGGAAAGTTGGTCATTTTGATTGAAGCAGTCTAATATTTTTTGAATATGACACCCAAGAAGTACGGCCTTCATAAAGAAAGGCTGTACTTCTTTTTGTTGAATGATATAGCGATTAGCTCCAGTTTTTAACCTATGAACTACGATCATCCTTCGTTCTTGATTGACTCTTCTTCGTCTATATCGCTCTGACCCATCACATAATATAACCTAGTTATTTTTTTATCGTGGTTGTTCTGTGTGAATTTTATAAACTGATAGGAGAGGAACGATGAAAGGACTGATAACTTTTGGGCATTTACTACACACATCAACGAGAAGGGGCTTGGCAACAAGCTTTGAAGAAAGGATATCTTGAAGCAAGCGGCGAACACGCATTATTCATGGAAGAAGGGGTTGAAGATTTTAAAGCACCCTACGATTGGATGGTTGAACAGTATGAGAAACGAATCGGAATCTCATTGAACGGGAACTATCCGATTTGGTGTTGGGATGAGTTCCCCGACTTGGGACGAGATGGACATATTGGCAAAGGGACACAAGGTGTGGTGTTGACCGTTGAACTACCAGACGAAGAGGTGTTGGCTTCTGAGTTTACGTATTGGCATCATGTTTTAAACGACTTTCCGTTATATGAGACGTTAGAAGAGTATGATCGAGAAGAAGAACCGGATGAACTGTACGTGCGACAATCATGGGAACGTATCTTTGACAAAGCATGGTGCGAAGCGTCCGTCGCGGACCAACCAAATGTTGAATTGGTGTATCAACACGTCGTTCACCGAATTGACTTGACCCAAGTTCGTGCTGTCATGCCATTCGTCGGTCGGGGAGACAGTTTATTGGACCGAGTAAGAGGGATGGGATGGCGTATCGGATATAAGTTCGGCCTCATTCGCTCAAAGTCGTTTGAATGGAAAGTGTGAACAGGCGAAACGAAGCTAACGTGAGTCAGCTGCGTTTTGTATTTGGATCTAATTGTTGTTCGATTCGATCAAGACGGTCAATCAATACCAGAAATTGTTCATTGTTTTGACGTTCCAATTCAAGTTTCTCTTCTGCGCGCTTTTCAAATCGATTGACTACTTTGACAAGCCATACAATTCCGAACACGATAGCGATAATCGGTAAGAAAAATGCAAGGCTTGCAAATAATGAACTAATGATGATATTCACGAGCGCTTCCTCCTTTTACGTATACATCTCATTATACTTCCAAATCCATCCAAAGCGAAAGAGTGGCACTGGCATTGTACCCTTTATTCTCGGTACACTGAATAGAGAGAGTTGAAAGGAGTCGATGGAATGGCAATCTATTATACATATCAACATGCAGCTTCGTGGGAGGCCGCTAAGCGAAATGGCTTTTTATTTGGTGATCGGAACTACAGCATGTGTAAAGATGAGGAAGAAGCCAATCATCGATCTGCCTACGATTGGCTGGCTGACCAATATGAGCAACGCACGAAACGATTACTGAATGGGAATGATCCCGTTTGGCTTAGTGATACCCCACCAAACGTCGCACGTGGTGGTTTTCTAGAGGTAGGGGAACCGGGTGTCGTATTGACCATCGACCTACCCGATGAAGCTGTTTTAGAACTGGAAGCAGGGTATTGGGTGTTCGCGTTAAATCGATGGTTCCTCTCTTTTGAAGACCGTGAGGCAGAGAGCGAGGAAGAACTGCGTACATCGTGGGAGAGGATGTTCGACCGTGAATGGTGTGAAGCGATCGTTGAGGAGTATCCTGAAACGAATACGAAATATTACTATATCGTCGACCAGATTCATCTTCACCAAGTGCTTGATGTCCAAGCGTTCATTGAACAAGGTGTGTCATGAACAAGCCGACCCGACTTGGAACGGACGAGGCTGGTTACGTCGTCAACCAACCATCCATCCGTCATATACAGCCTGAGTTTGAAACCGTCCTTTTCAAAGCAATCGAACTGGTGAAAGAAACGTTTGGTGAACAGCTACATAGTATATACCTTTATGGAAGTATCGGTCGCGGGACGGCTGTTGCTGGGCAATCCGATCTCGATTTGACGGTGCTCGTGCATGAGGACATCGATGCTACAGAATTGGTGGAGCAGACGGAGCAATTGCTAACGGAGCATCCAGAAGTCATCAAAATCGACTACGATATCGGGCTTCTGGATGTGGCACTGGATCCAGCGAACCGTTTTGAATGGGGCTTTTGGTTACGACATCTCTGTACGTGTGTGGACGGGGAAGATGTCTCGACTCGATTCCCGCACATGAAGCCGGACGCTCGTGTGAGTAAGGCGTTAAACCAAGATTTGGTTTCCTCGATTGAAACAGTTAAGTCCAAATTGCTTCATGGACAGATGTCTCATCTGGAGAAGCGCTCCATCGTGAAGCGCGTCATCCGAGGTTGGTATTTGACGATCAATGTGAAGGACGAAAGTTTTGCGACGACCGTAGAAGAATGCTTGGCGATTCTAAAACTCTATTTCCCGGAAGATCCGCGAGTAGAAGAAGGGAAGACACTGTTGAGACAAGATGACATTACGAATCAACAGCTTCTGGACTATTTGAATGAAATAGACTGGACTTAACGATGTCTTTCCTCAATCGGGATGTAACCGTTCAATCGTCTTCGTTTCACATCTGTGTCAAAGAAGAAATGAGGTACATATAGAGCGCTTGATACGTACATGATAATGACAAACTCGATTGCAGTCGACCATTGAATGAGGTTGAATAAAAATAGAGACCAGAGGGGGTATGAGACAAGACACATCGCCCAAGTCATCCCATTCTCTGTCCGAATAAATCGGTACAGAATGCGCATCAATACGATATAAGGGAAGAAGAGATAATAGAACATATTTTTCAATTGATGTCGTCCTTTCTAGAACAGATACAATCATCTAACTCAGTATAATCGAGGAGAGACGGACGACAAAGGAGAATTTACAATGAAATCAATCGCCATCATCGGAGCTGGTGTCAGCGGGCTCTATGCCGCGAGCGAGCTTCACCAAAAAGGATATGACGTCACAATCTTTGAGGCACGTGACCGAGTCGGTGGACGCATCTTGACGAAGGAAGGCTATGACCTCGGCCCGACATGGTATTGGCCAGATACGGAGAAGACCATCTCTGAACTCGTGGATACACTTGGACTCAAGTCCTTCCTTCAACATACGACAGGACAGATGGTGCTTGAACGTCAGACGACGACCGCGCCGGAACGACATGTGCTACCAGAGGAAAGCATTGTCCGATCGAAACGTGTAGTCGGTGGGATGACGAGTTTGGTGGAAGCATTATACGCGAATTTGTCCGATGACATCGTACATCTCGGACATCGTCTCACGTCCATCGACCGACAGTCAGACCGAGTTCAATTGAAGTTTCAAAATGGGGCGGTACATCACACGGATGACGTGATTCTTGCACTTCCACCACGTCTCGTTGCCGATTTAACCATTGAACCTGCGCTGTCAGCGCAAACACGAAATGCGCTCAAGACGACACCGACGTGGATGGCGTCCCAAGCGAAGGCGCTGATTGTATACGAGACACCGTTTTGGCGAGAAGGGGGTCTGTCTGGCTTTGGGATGAGCTGGGTCGGTCCACTCCAAGAGATTCATGATGCCTCGCCGATGAATGGTCAAGGTGCGCTGTTCGGATTCTTCCGTCTGTCACCGGGAGAACGAGAAGCGCTAGGGGAGGGGCAAGTGAAGACGCGTGTCATCGAACAACTAGAGAAGCTATACGGTCCGAAAGCAAATGACTTCTTGCGATTTCACTATGTGGATTGGTCGACAGAATCAGAGACCGCGACATCTGACGACCTCATGCCGCTCACGGCATTCCCGGCTTACGGTCCAATCGAACTCGGGGATCGTCTCCATCTGATTGGTTCAGAGACGGATGCGCAGTTCGGGGGACATATCGAAGGGGCGTTGCGGTCGGTGGAGCGAGTTGTTCAAAACCTGTTGTAATAAAAAGACAAATCGTCTACGAATGACGATTTGTCTTTTTATCTGAATTTCTGAATCATCAACGCGAGCGAGCGATTGATCATCTTCATCTCATCATCCTCGAGGACGGAGAACATCTCTTCGGCGAGGCGTTCTTCAATCGCATCGATTTGTTTCGAATACGCCAGACCGTTCTGCCCGAGTTGGATAAAGCTTTCCCGAAGGTTCTCGGGATTCTTTTCCCGAACGACGAAGTCGCGTTGCTCGAGCACTTTGAGCACCTGACTGACGGCACTTTTGGAGATGGACATTCTCGCCGCGATCTCTGTCGTCGTCCACGTCTCTTGGCGCTTGAAGAGAAGTAGCATCTGTTCTTGTTGATAACTCAACTCGAATTCGTTCAGTTCCGTGAAATATTTCGTGAACAGCAAGTCGAGCTCATCGATTTGGCGATACATCGTGAGGACTTGTTGCTTTCGTGTTTCATTCAACGTGTCATTCATCCTTTCTTTACGGTGTCTGTCGGAACGTCTCGCTCCGAACATATAAGAGGACACCACACACTAAGCCGATTATAACAAACGCCAGTAAGAGCGTCTGAATCGGAACGGACAGGGCGACGAGCGCAGATAAGATGGCGAACGCAATCGGCTCAAGGCCCGAGGCGGCGAGCGACATGATGCTCATGACGCGACCGATTTTGTCAGGGTCGCTCTGCTCCTGCATGATGGTGACCGTCGGCAAATAGACGAGCATGATCATGAATCCGCTCATCGAGGCCGTGACCGCGAGGAGCGGAATCGATTGAACTTGCGTGTACAGAAAGAATGCACCGAGTGTCAGGAACAGTGCTCGGAAGACGAAGCGCCCACGATGGACCGACTTCAAAAATAAAATTAGGAAGCTCGCGACAAATGTCCCGACGGCGAGTCCCCCTTCAATAATACTCAAATCGAATGCCGTGCCGTCCACCGCACCAACGAGAATCGGGATGCTCATGATAAGGGGCCCCATGACGAACAGGTTGACGATGGCGATGGAGAACGTACCGCTTCGTAACACGGGTGTGCGCATGACGTAACGAACGCCCTCTTTCAAATCGACGAGCACGTCTTTCGTTGAAAGCGCGGCGACGTTTGGAATGCGGTCTTGAATCAATCGCGGCATGATCAACAGAGCAGAGATGAAAATAAGTGTAGCCGCCATCCCGAAGCTCAGTCCGAAGCTTCCCCACGTCAACAGAAGTCCCGCGAGGAATGGCCCGATGACGAACATCAACTCGAGTGACCCTTGGAAAAGGGAGTTCGCACGTTGCAACTGTTGAGCGGGTACGATTGATGGCATGAGTGACGAAAGTGCAGGGTAAGACATGCCATCTAAAATTCCGAATAAGATGGAGATGGCTACAATCACCGTGGCGGAATAGGCGTCTGCGAAATGAAGACCGACAACAAGGGTCATTAACACGCCTTGTCCAAGATTCGTTAAGAATAATAGTCGACTCTTTTGAAATCGGTCAGCAAACACACCGCCAAAAACCATCATGATGACACGCGGTAACGAAACGGCAGTTAAAATAATCCCAAGTAGGGCAGGTTGTTCCAATACATCAATCGTCAACCAAGAGACGCTCAAAAAGAAAATCGAAAATCCGAGCGTGAGTGTCATCCCAGATAACCAAGTAAATAAAAAACGAGAATTGTTCAATAACTCCATACGAGAACCTCATACTTTCCTTATTCGCTATATAGTTAAGTTAACTAAACTATATATTAGGAAGATAGAATCGTCAAGAAACATGACTTTGGTATGAAAATGTAAAAAAACGGAACTTTTCTATGTTTATCCCGTATAGTGAATGGAGAGGTGAAATAGATGAACAAACAAGAACGAATCAATACGATTTATCGTTATCAACAGCGTTGGCTCTTTTTGAGAATGGGACTGGCAGGTCTGACTGGGATGTTTGTCTTTCTTGCACTTCAGTCTGAAGGTGCTTCAAAATATACGATTCCATTAGTGGTCACGTTGATGGGCATGTTGTTCGCGATTGGAAAAGAGCGTCGCTTCGTCAAGAAATTGACGACCGTGGAACAAGCCAAGCGCATCATCGACTGGCAATATGTATCGGAAATGGGACTATTCGTCTTATTAGCGATTCTCTTCCCGCTACTCGTCCTGAATAACTGGCCGGTCTGGTCGCTCGTCATCGTTTTCTTAAGCGGGGTCATCTGTCTGCATTTCGTGCAGAAGACGCTCGACCGACAAATTCCACAGTATGACGCGGAGCAGCCGATGCGTCGTGAAATCAAACTCGACTTTGTAAAAGATTGAGGTGACACTGGTGGACAAAGCGGAGCGACTTCAACGGATCGAACAGTTTGAGAAACGATTCACCCGTCTCCACATCATCGTGAGCGTGCTCATGTTGAGTGTATCGATTTATTTTTTGTCGACATGGAGCCCGTATAGCATTCTCCTACCAGGTGTCGCACTTCTTTATACGACATGGCTTGAATGGAAGAAGATGATATTGCAGCAATCGTTCAACGAAGCGACACGCTATCATCGCCTGTTGCGAATCGATTTTGCTGTCATGTTGAGCAGTTTGATCTGGTTCATGATTTTGATTGGGTTCCATTTCAACGGGATCGATATCTTACCGTGGATGAGTTGGACGCTCCTGATCGGCGGACCGTGTCTCATATTGATTCCGCGTTGGATCGACCGAAAACAGTCCGCGCTTGATGAACACCACGTCACATCAAGCGAGTGGGCCCGGGAAAACCGGAAACGTTTGAAACTTACGTTAGATGATATTTCAAGGAAAGGTCGTAAAGAGTCATGACGAAACAAGAACGAATTCATTATATCGGGGCATATCGCCAAATGCATCAAAAAACGAGCGTCTGGCTTACTGCCACCCTCATTTTCTGCAACAGTTTCGTGCTCGGTTTTGACACATGGTGGATATGGGGAATCGGGTCGACGCTTGCAGCGATTGGACTCATGTATTTAACACTTCAAGAAAGTAAACAGTTGCAAACCATGACGTCAGGAAAAGCCGAGTCGCTCACAAAACGCTTGTATCGCCTCTATTCTTACTGGATTGGAGCGGTCACAGGAGTGGTTCTCTTCAGTCGTCTGCAAACGCCACTGATCGCATGGGCCATCATCGGTCTAGGCATCGTCATGTTAGCATGGATCCACTATCAGACCGTCCGGCAACTACGACAAGCCGACCCGGACCAACCGACCCGAGATGAGGTGACAAAGCACTACCGTTCGTATGAAAGGAGTACATATGCTGACGAAAGAGAAGCGAATTGAACAGTTGCTAAAACAAGACGATAGTCATTGGCGTTGGCGGTGGCGGTGGGGCGTCGCCATTGCGACCGTCGTGATGACATTTCTCATCGCTGCGCAGTACAGACTGTACGCCCCGCTCATCGTCTTCATCAGTTTTTTTCCGTATCTCTGTTTCGAGTGGCGGAAGACAAAACTGCTCCTCACCTTTAACGAAGAGACGCGCTATCAACGTTTGGTGTATACAGACTTCGGGATCCAGTGGCTCTGTTTCGTGTTGACCATCTGCTTATTGGCTGCCTATTATGCCGACTCGTTGTCGCCCGTCATCGCGATTGCCGGGTTATTCGGGATTGGTGTGCTATCGATTCTGGCACCTTATGTCATCAATCGAACCTTGCATACGCTCGATGCGCATCATGTACGAGGTAAAGAATTACGTGAAGCACGTGATCAACGTCTCCGTGAGTCCAATATTTGAGTTATATTAGAGTGAAGATGGAAGGGGAGAGTAGTATGTTACAAGTGATGGATATGGGATGGGCAATCTTGAATCTAGGATTGTTGACAATGGTTGGAATCTTTTTATTCCGACTCATTCGCCGGCACTCGAACTAATCAGCGTCTGACAACTGTCAGATGCTTTTTCCTTTTTAATGGAAAAACCTCGAAAATTCGATTATAGATTGTTAAGATAAACATATTGAGTGAATTGGATGAAATTTACTTTTGGAGGTGTGCTAAATGTTGCGTGAAGAACGAATCGAATACTTATACGACAAATCGTGGACTAGAAAAGGTCCCATCCTTGTAATCATGATTGGTGTGGTGACGGCGCTTTGGTTATTGTTCAATGATTCAAGGATGAGCTTGTCCCTGTTCATCTTTTGTGCGGCGATGCTCATGCCACTCTTGTTTGCGACATGGCATAAATTTCAGTTATTTTTACAGTTCAATGACTCATCCATATACCGGCGCTTCATTTATTTAAAAGGCACGACCCAATTTGTCCTCTTAGTTGGGAGCTTATCTCTTTTGGCGCTCTACGCACTGAAGTACATATCGCTTGATACGTTAAGCCTTGGCTGTGCGATGCTGATTGCGGGTTGCCTCATTCTCGAGTCATGGGTCGACTGGAAGATTTTAAAGATTGATGACGAGCACGTGGTCGAGAGTTTGTTGGGACTCGTGAACCGGAAATAAAAAGGGGTGAAGGGTTGAGTGATTGTCTGGAGAGATGAAATTGACCATACGAATACATTGCCGGATCTGACAGAAGAAATCCTGAGAGATGTCGAGTCACGTCTCGGCGTGAAGTTACCGGAAAGTTATATCGAATTGATTCGAACACAGAATGGGGGATTCATCGAGCAATGTGAATTACCCGTGACACTAAACGGGTTAGACGATACGATTGTGATTGATTCCATCATGGGCGTGAGCTTATATGAAGGGTTAGTTGAATCAAAGATTCTTCTAAAAGAGTGGGGCGTTGAGGATGAGCGCTTGATCGCGTTCGCGGGCGATGGTCACTATTTTCTCATGTTCGATTATCGAGATGAAGCAGTTCCTAAAATTGCATTGCTCGATACGACGGCAGAAAAAATTGATGTACGATTCGATTCATTCGAGCAATTCACTGAAGCGCTCCGCGTCATCGAGACCGATGCATTCGTAGGAGTGATTGAAGGGGAGACACTGTTAGATTATGCACAGAATTTACTTTACAGTGAGGCAACGAGTGAAAAGACATTTGGTGCGAACATATGGCTCAATTCATTAGACGTCCTCGATGTAAATGAACTGGTCATGACACTCCTTACGTGGATGGATGACGATACATTGCGGGAGACCGCAATCTCTACGATTCAAAGCACCATCATCTCACGTCGTTTGCGCCAAAAAGAGTTGATTGAGGCATTCTTCCGTTCATTACTTGAACGTGAGGATGCATATAGCAAGCAGTGTTATGAAGAGACGATCAATATTTTAGAGAATGGGATCGAACCGGATTGAGTTGTCATCACGGTGGATGCGTAAGTAAAACTAAACGAGGGGGATTCGATGGTAGACCATGCAGTCAGATTAGAACGTATGTTGCAAGAGGATGAAAAACGAAAGAGGGAATTGATTCTCCCGTTAATCGGGATTATCACCTTGCTCTTTTTCTATATATGGACGACGAACGTCTTTTGGTTATATACCATGATTTTTTTCGGACAATTTCCTACCCTATATAAATCATGGCACCGCAAAAAGTTGTTGCTTTCATTTAACGATGACAAACGGTACCAACAACTCGTGAGGTCCGAATTTTTATTGTGCCTCTCTCAGCCGCTCCTTCTTCTCATACTGATCGCTAGTGTAGAGCTTGAGTGGATTACATTGTTCACGTTCGTTATCGTTGCATTAATCGGAATCATGGTTCTGTTGATTCTCAGTTTTCCAATCGACCGCAAGCTAAAAGAAATCGATCCGCTACACGTGACGGGTGTCGAACTCGGTCATGTTCAATTTGAGCGGAAGAAACAAAAAAGGAGGAAGGTGGATGGATAAACAAGAACGTCTCCCGCAAATGGTCGAACATGATCTCGACGCCCGAGGGGTCAGCGCGATATTTGGCATCATGGGTCTGTCTCTCTTTTTGGTCATCTCGGTCATAAAAGGTGTCACGGTGACGACGGTCGCCTTCTCTTTCCTCGTGACCCAACTGCCGATGCTCTATCAAGCGTGGCGACGGATGAAGCTGTTACGTACATTCAACAAAGACGAGGAATACCAGCGCCTCGTTCGTCGAGAATTTCGAATCATCGTCGCCATGTTTGGGTCACTCGGTGTATTCACCTTCCTCACGTGGCTCGTGTTGGATTCGATGCAGGAACTACTCGGTGTCGTATTGGTTGGGGTGATCCCGCTTCTCATCTGGTACATGATGATGGACCGTAAATTACGTGAAGTGGACCCAGAGCATGTGACGAATCGAGAGTTACGACATGCACGTCGCGAACAGAAACTCAGCCCCTGACAGGTGTCAGAGGCTGAGTTTTTTTGAGTTCATCGCGATGAGTTAGCCGCAGACGACCATCCGAACCGGTGTCGTTCCCAAAACGAGTCATTCATCGTGTCACCGCCACATCGTCAAGCGGCATGTCGACCATCCGGACGAACGCTTCGTCGGGGTCGGTCGTTCCGGATTCTTTGAGCCAATCCTGGAAGTCCCCTTCATATAAAACACGTCCATCGTGTAGGAAGATGACATGGGCATCAAGTTGGGCCAAGTCATGTAACTGGTGTGTCGAGATGAGACACGTTTTTCCCTCATCGACGAGGCGCTGCAGCCGGCGCATAATTTGAATGCGTGACGCCGGGTCGACCCCGCTCGTCGGTTCATCGAATAAGTAAAGAGAACGTTTGATTGAAGACAAGAGTGTCACAAAGAGCCATTTTTTCTCTCCGACCGACATCTTTCCGAGCTTCATCGTCCATAGATGTTCGAACAGTTCTTGTTCTCGGGACGTCGAAAGGTTGTTCACATAAGACTCGAGTTTCTTGAAGTCGGGGCGCTGCGACAAACGTCCGATGAAGTAGGCGAAGTCTTTCCCCGTCAATTCATGATGGTTGTACATGAGTTGTGTCAAATAGAGCATGTCCGTCGTCGGGACGAGTTCGAGTGATGTCTTGTCGATCGGAAGTGCCCCGGTCATACAATCAAACAGTGTCGTCTTGCCGGCCCCGTTTTGTCCAATCAAGACGTTTATTTTATTCGGTTGAAGTGTGAACGAGACGTCATCGAGCACAGGACGCGTCGCTTTCGGGTATCGATAAGTGAGCTGATGTACGTGCATAAGAACCTCCTAGCGTGTCATGAGTGAGACGAGACTGAAGCGTTTCAAAGCAATTGCACCGATGATGAAGTAAGCGAGTACGGAAAGGAATGTCGCCCATACTCCGAATGAAAGGTCGACTTGAGTCGTCAGGTGCAGCAACCCGAGCGCGAATTTATGAAGCGAGTAAAACGGGTTGAGGAAGCTGAACCATTGGTCAGGTGACTTGATTGCCAATAAAAAGAGTGGAAACATCAAAATGTTCGCGAACGTCCCGAGACTCGATACTTTCACTGGAAGTGCCGTGACGGCGACACTGGCGACCGCGAATGGGATACTCCCGATCAATACGAGTAGAGCTGACACGAGCAACGTGAACGAGAAGAACCCGTGAACGAGCGTGACGACTGTGGTGAATAACAGCAGGCTGATCGAGGCGAATAACAGTTGCGCCAAAATGACAGCGATGACATACGTCAGTTTGTTGCCTGAGATCATCACGTACGTTTTCATCAGCCCGTATTCACGCATGCGAGCGAGTTCGATGCCGACACCGTTCACATATGTAGCAAGAATGATATATACCCAATAGTAAGAGAGCTGCCCGTAGTATTCCGCTGGCGTCGCCTGTTGAACACCTGACAATGGCGTCGTCAAAGCGATGACGAGTGGAATCCCGAGTGTCCAGAAGAATGGCACTTTATCTGTAACGACAACTTTGGCATACATAAAGAAATAACTTGTGATTTGATGCATCCTGTTCCTCCACTTGTATGTTTGATTGTTTGTATCGTATCACAATATACGGAAGTTTATTGGAAAAAGTTTCAAAAAATAATCCCTCATATTGAATGAGGGATTGAATAAAATCATTTCACTTTGTCGCGTTTCGCGATCTTGTCGCTCACTTGCTGACCGCTGAGCGTCACCATCGGCATGCCACCGCCCGGATTGACGGTCCCGCCGACGAAATAGAGGTTGTGATAGAGTTCGCTCTGCTTCTTGTGCTTGAAGCCACCGTTTCGATTTTTGTCGGCAACCGTCCCGTAAATGGCACCTCGGTCCGACCCATACGTCCGCTCGATATCGTGAGGGGTCCATACGTCACGTGTCACGGTATGTTCGCGCAAGCCGTCGAGCCCCATCCGTTCCAACTTGTCGAGTACTTTCTCCTCAAAGGCAGTGTACTCTTCTTCGGTGAACGGCTCATCCTGGATATACGGGATATGGGGCAAGATTTTGATGTTCTCATGTCCCGGCGGCGCTTGGGTCGCGTCAGTCTTGTTGACGTTGACGAGGTAAATCGTTGGGTCATCCGGCAATTCATGCTTCTCGAACACCTTATCCATCTGTTCACGTAAGTTTTCAGAGAAGAAGAAGTTATGATGGGCCAGCTGGGGATAGGCTTTCTTCACCCCGAGATGGAGGACGAATCCGGAGCTCGCCGGTTCGTATTTAGAAACGAGTTTGTCGACGTACTGTTCATCCGCGTCGACCATCTTCTGATAGAACGGGATGACTTCCATATTCGAGACGAAATAATCAGCGGAGCGAAGTCGTCCGTCTTCAAGTTCGATGGCGGTCATTTTCTGATTCACCGTATGGGCACGGACGACGCCCTGACCGGTATGTAGCTTCACACCGATCTCTTCGGCGAGCTTCGTCAAGCCTTCCGCAAGCTTGTGGGTCCCGCCTTCGACATACCAACAGCCTTGGGCGTACTGCATGTAAATCATCATATTCAAGACGGCTGGTGCGTTATACGGAGACGACCCGACATATTTGACGTAATACGACAGCATATCACGGAGATGTGGATTGCTGATGCGCTTCTTGATGGCGCTATACATCGTTGACGTCAAATCGAATCCGAACAGGGTCGGGAAGATGCCTGTCTTCAGTACCGCTTCTAAAGGTGATTCGAACCCTTCGGCCAGGTAACCCTTCTCGGTCGTCTTGTAGATGCGGGCTGCATAATTCAATAGTTCACGATATTCTTGTATGTCTTTTCGAGAAAGGGAAGGGTTTGCCCGCTGCATCTGTTCGAGGTCATGATACAGGTCGAGGACGGTATCGTCTGGGAAGAACGAGCGCCATTCGAGTTCTAGTCGTTTGATGGAGACGTAGTCTTCCATACGCTTCCCACTTCCGCGGAACAATTTGTCGAAGATGTGGGGCATCGTTAAAATCGAGGGCCCGAGGTCGAAACCGAACCCGTCTTGTTCGAGACGATTCACTTTTCCTCCGATGTGGTCGTTCTTTTCATAAAGGGAAACATCATATCCTTTTTGAGCAAGTGAGATGGCCGCTGACAATCCGCCGAGCCCTCCGCCGATCACGATGACCGACTTGTCCACTGATGGCATATATTCGCCGCCTTTCCAAAGTGTTATTTTCAAAAAACAGAATGAGTGCTATCTCTTCTATTCCCGTTTCTAAATGAAACGAACATGCTTTTACGGTTTTGCCACATCCACAAAGATGTCATCCCTGAACAGACAAAAGTTTTGTATAGTAAGGGAACAGAGACTGAACGAAAGTAGGAATCTAAGATGATCGTAAAGACAATCACGCTTCACTTTGCGAACGGGGACGAAATCACCATCCCGTTTGATGATATCGAATCGTGTCGGATGCATGATATTCAAGACGGGATGCGTGTTGCGGCGGATGGTCAGTTGATCAAAGAAAAAGTGATGCATGGACTCGACCTCGTATTGAAGGATTCGGCGAATCAATTGGAATGGGCTGGTCCAGATAGACCGTTTGACCGTATCCTAGGTATGTCGGATTTACAGCATCTCGCCTTCGAGTTTGAAGGGATGCGAGGCAAGTCGTACCGCATCGCGTGGCATGATCTGGAGGCAGTACAGAACGCGTATCAGACGACAACTGAAGAAAACGGGAACTTGTACGTACACGTTCAGGCTCCATGAGTAGACGCCTCTCGCGATGACGGGAGGCGTTTATAATTTGTTTACAACTTGCGTTTATCCTGAACATATCAACCATGAGGAGGAACGCACGATGAATAAAAAAGTGAAATGGGGATTAGGACTTGGCGTGCTAGCCGTCACATTAGGAGCGGGTATTTTTTTCATGCCGAATGCGACCGACTATAAGACAGAAGCGGTCATGATCGAGACGATTGAAAATCGTTATACGTTTGCAGGACAGGTCACGGCAGTCGGGGATGAGCCGACGGGTCGATTGATGGTCGATGAGCGAGACATCGGAAAGGTGAATGAAGGAGAGCCCATGGCGATTTATGTGACGGCACTCGATCAAGAAGTAGAAGGGACGATTGATGCGATTGCTGAAGCGGCGGAGCCAATGACGACGCCTGGAGCATCGGCTCGCTATGCGATGACTGTGACACTCCCTGAGACAGACAACTTGCGGAACGGGATGACGTTAGAAGGAAGTCTCGTCGTCGATCGTGCGGAAGATGCAGAGACGCTCTCGCTCGACAGCATCACGTTCGAAGACGAGGACGCGTATGTATACGTCAAAGGTGAAGAGGGTCCAGTGAAACGACAGGTCGAGCTCGGACTGACCGATGGAAGCCGTGTCGAAATCAAAGATGGGTTGGAAGAAAAAGAAGTGTTGTTGATTGATGAACCGACGGGTGGAGGATTGATGCCACCGCGAATCGGAGGTGGACAATGATGACGACGCTCATCGAGGTCGAACAGTTGACCAAATCGTATGGGTCAGGTGACAATCGTCAGCTTGTCTTGAATGGAATCGATTTAGAAGTGAAGGAAGGAGAGTTCGTCGCCATTTTAGGGCCGTCGGGTTCAGGGAAATCGACTCTCATGAATATACTCGGTTGTCTCGATGGTTACTCGAGCGGTCGTTACCGCTTTGGGAACAAAGATGTGACGGGGTTGTCCGAAACAGAGCTTTCCTTGTTTCGGAACGAACGCATCGGGTTTATCTTTCAGCAATTCAACTTGCTCCCGCGACTAAGTGCTCGAGAGAACGTGGAGCTACCGCTCATTTATCAACGTTCCTCAAAAGCGGAACGACAGGAGAGAACTCGACAAATGTTGGTACGTGTCGGATTAGGTGACAAGATGGACCATCGTCCGAACCAATTGTCAGGTGGTCAGCAGCAACGTGTCGCCATCGCCCGGGCGCTCGTGACGAATCCGTCGCTCCTTCTCGCAGATGAGCCGACGGGTGCATTGGATCAAACGAACGGTCGTCAGATTATGGCGCTCTTTCATGAGCTACACGCGGAAGGCAAGACGATTATCATGATCACCCATGACATCGATATCGCTAAAGAGGCGACCCGTATCGTACATGTGCGTGACGGGAAGATTGAAAAGGAGGAACGGGTACGATGATTCGAGAAAATATACGCATGGCTTGGTTGACGGTCATCAGTCACAAGATGCGCTCTTTCTTGACGATTTTAGGAATCGTCATCGGGACCGCCTCCATCATCGCCTTGATGACGATCATTTCCGGTGTGACCGATTCCATCAACGATGAAGTTGCGACGTTCGGAGCCGATCGGATGACCGTTCAGATTAGAGGGGATGGGGAGTCGGGTGTCAGTATAGCGGATATGGAACGACTTGAAGCGATTGACGGGGTCGCGTCACTTTCCCCGACGTTGAGTCAAACGGCCGATGTATATGTGACGGGACAAACGGGCCAACAAACTGTCCTCGGGAAGAGTGAATCGTTCTTCAAAGACGATTCGACCGTCGCGACCGGACGTGGATTGACCCCGCTCGATGTCGGTCAAAAGACGCATGTCGCTTTGCTCGGAGAAACGATTGCGAAAGAGGCGTTTCCGACCTCATCTCCTCTCGGAGAAGAGATTGTCATCGGCGGGATTCGTTATAAAGTCGTCGGAACGCTCGCGCCGTCATCGGAATTTTCCATGTCGACAGATGAGGCCGTCGTCATTCCGGTGACGACAGCCATGACTCAGTTTCATCAGGCTTCGATTGCCACGTTTGATTTATATACCGACCCAGGCGCATCGGGTGCGGTACAAGATGACGTGACGCGGCAGCTGACGACCGCATTCAATGGCCGTGACGCCTTCACAGTGACGAGTTTCGAGGACGCGCTCGCCTCGATTGATCAAATCAATGCGCTTCTCGGCATGCTTCTCGTCGGAATCGCCTCGATTTCTTTATTCGTCGGTGGGATTGGAATCATGAACATGATGCTCGTTTCGGTGACTGAGCGGACGAGTGAGATTGGGCTACGAAAAGCACTTGGGGCGACACCGGGTAAGATTCGTCAGCAGTTTTTGTTTGAGTCTGTTTTACTCTCGATGCTCGGTGGATTGATTGGAGTGCTCATCGGCGGGCTGCTCGCATTTGGATTTACATTTGTGATGGGGGTCCCTTTTGCGCTAGCGGGATCGACTGTCGGACTGGCACTTGGATTCTCCGTTGTCATCGGGATCGTATTTGGATATATTCCGGCGCGTAAGGCATCGAACTTGCAACCGATTGAGGCGTTACGGAACGTATAAGCATTCAGAAGGAGAGGGAACGAGATGGTCACCATTTTACTCGCGGAAGATGATGAGGCGCTCGGTAGTTTACTAGTCGATTTTTTGAAAATGGGTGGCTACCATGTCCTTCACGCCAAGGATGGAGAAGAAGCACTCGATTGGCTCGAACGTGAGCCAATCGATTTACTCATTACCGATGTGATGATGCCGCGCCTGGATGGTCGTGAATTGACGACACAGCTGCGTGACGCAGGATATACACTTCCTGTGCTCATGTTGACCGTTCTCGATGCGATGAACGATAAAAAACGTGGATTTCATGCCGGAGCGGATGACTACGTCTTGAAACCTGTCGATCTCGAAGAACTGGAGTTACGAATCGAGGCGCTTTTGCGACGGGCACGCATTCATCACAGTCACCAGATTCAGTTGAACGATTGTATGCTCGATGAGAAGATGCTGACGCTTCAGACAACGTCTGAGACGATTGAACTGCCACGTAAAGAATTTGAACTGCTCTATTTTCTAGCAACGCATCTGAATCAAGTGTTCACCCGGCAACAGCTGTTAGACCGGGTTTGGGGATATGAAACCGAGAGCGAGATTCGGACGATTGATGTCCACATCAACCGTCTGCGTACCCGCCTTGCATCGATTGACGCTTTTCAAATCAGTACGGTGTGGGGGCTCGGATATCGATTGGAGATGAACGAATGAGGCGATTCATCAGTACGATTTATGGGCGCTTTTTAATCATTTTCTTTGGTCTCTTATTAATTCCGATTCTCTTGACGTTCACAATCTTCTTGGTCTTTCAGTTCAATACGTTGAGCGCACAAGTCGAAGAGATGTTGATGGACCGGGCCGACAGTATGCAGATGGCATCAAAAGAATATAATCTCTCGTCTGAAGCGGTGTTGGACCTCTTTAATGATGCGACGTTGAATGCGCAGACGATGCGATTCGAACGTGAGGAATGGGATGTCGAGGAGCGTGTGAAGCTAGAGCGAGGCGAAGTCATCTCACAGGCAGACCGTCCGCCTGAAATCACTTTTTTACTCGATGAGACGGTCGTCACGTTGTCCCCGAATGCAGAAGAAAACCCGATTTCGATTTTTCGTGACGTATCGATTCAAACCTTATTCCTGACAGCCTTGGTCTCAAGTGGCCTCGTGTTATTCGCGGTCCATCTGATGACACGCCGAATCAACCGGGTCACGGACGCGGTCAATCGCGTGACCATGGGAGATTTATCCGTACGGATTCGTGATGAGGCGGAAGATGAGGTGGGCAAACTCGCTAGACAGTTCAACCAGATGACCGAGACACTCGAAACGAATGAGATGAAAAATGAAGAGCTGGCATCGGTCATGGCGCATGAGTTCAAGACGCCCGTTGCCTCGATTCTAGGATATGCGACCTTACTGAAACGGGGAAGTGCTCCTGAGAAACAGATGGAATATGTCAGAAAAATCGAGCGAGAAGGGAAGCGTCTTTCCCGATTGTCGCAAGACGTGTTGCGTCTGGCAAAATTAGATCATTCCATCGTCGGGTTGGATGCATGGGCGTTTCCTCTTAGCGAACAGATACGTGAAGTCATCTTATCTTTAGATGGAAAAATGACAGACAAACGATTGAAGCTTGATTTGGACATAGAAGAGGTCGTGATCAAAGGTGACGCCTCGCTTCTCCGCCAAGTGTGGACCAACCTTCTTCAAAATGCGATCGAGTATGCGGATGAGGAGAGTACGCTTCATATTTCAGTCGAAGAAGATGATGTGAGCGTGACGTGTGAGATACGAGACGAAGGGGAGGGTATGACGTCAGAACAAGTTGACCGGGCGTTCGAGCGTTTCTATCAGGCCGACCCTTCTCGTCACCGGAGTGGGTCAGGGCTCGGACTCGCTATCGTCAATCAAATAGTTCAGTTGCACCATGGAGAAGTCACCTTGGCGAGCGAGCGAGGGATCGGGACGACGGCGAAAGTTGTCTTTCCAAAAGGGGACAGGTGAATCACCTGTCCTTATTCTTTAGGTTTACCCCACCGGCGACGAGCGGGCCTTCGAGCGTGATCGTATAGATGATACGAGCGATATCCTCGGCCGTCTCGTTTGCGGCAGGGTCGTTCAACCATTCAGAAATGACACCCATATGAGCCGACGAGAGGTAGGCGACGAGGTATGGAGGAGGTACCATCATATGCTGAGGATCGAACAAGACAGTGGAGGGACGCTGAAAAAAAGCTGTCTGCATGAACGAACGAAGTTTTGCCTGAAACGTCGGGTCGCCGTTCGGTCCAAGGAGTGGTTTCATGATGATTTGATTGTCTTCGATGAAACGAATGAATGGGACGAGGCTATGATAAGAGCCGGCGTTCCGTTCATCACTGAAAATGTGTGGAAGATGATGAATCAATTTTTGCTCTGCCACTTCAAAGATTTCACCGACACACTTCTCCATCAACTCGAACTTGTCCACATAATGGCTATAAAACGTCCCTCGATTGATGCCGGCTCGTTCGGTCAATTGTTTGACGGTGACAGCTTCGAAACCCTGTTCTTCAATGAGACTGAAGAAGGCATCTTTAATCAATTTCTTCGTCCGGATAACGCGTAAATCAGTCTGCTCCATACATTTTCCCTCTTTTCTTCAACATATCGTGTTCATCTGTTGGAAAACCGACACGATGACCGATATTGACGATTGTTGCTTCCGTAAACGAGGTCTATACTGAACTTATAAACCAACACGGTGTCGATTATCTTGAGTATACACGATGAGGCACCGAAAAGGAGTGACAGAAATGAACATTCAACTGCAACACGTCGAAAAATCGTTTGGCGACCAACTCGCCATCGACAACATCGACTTCACGATCCCATCCGGTGAGATTTGTTGCTTGCTCGGACCATCCGGGTCGGGAAAGACGACACTCATCCGCCTCATGATCGGCGCCCTCGCACCGGAAAAAGGCAGCATTCATATCGGAGAGACGCAAATGCCGAATATGGACATGCTCCGACAAATCGGTTTCATGCCACAGAACGACGGATTGTACGAAGACTTGTCGGCAGAGGCGAACCTCGCTTTCTTCGGTTCAATTTATAAACTCGGGAAAAAAGAACTTCAGACACGCATCACGGCAGTACTCGACCTCGTCGACCTGTCGAACGATCGACAGAAGCTCGTCCGCAATTTTTCAGGAGGGATGAAAAAGCGTCTGTCGCTCGCGATCGCCATCCTTCATAAGCCAGATGTGTTGTTCTTGGATGAACCGACGGTCGGCATCGATCCGATTTTACGTCGTCAAATTTGGAGTCAGTTCCAAACGATTCGAGCGGAGGGAACGACGATCATCGTTTCGACACACGTCATGGATGAAGTGCTTGAATGTGACCGTGCCGCGCTCATCTACAATGGACGGTTGATCGCCTATGACCATGTACAAGATTTGCTCGACCAGACCGAGAACGGTCGCGTCGAAGAGCTATTCTTGATTGCCGGGAAAGAGGAGGTGGGCGACCGTGCGTAACTTAGCGAAGCGTGTCATCTTCCAAACGTTAAACGATAAACGAAGTGTTGCCTTGATTTTGATTGCACCCCTCCTTATTTTGACACTCGTTTACCTCTTACTTGGGGACTCCGATTACGTACCGACCGTCGTCCTTGATGAAAATGCATCAGAACAGCTCGTCGATGCGTTTGAGGATGAAGTGCTCGAAGTGGAACTGGCGACGTTCGAGGACCCGAAGGCGTATATTGAAGACAATGAAGAAGTGGATGCCGTATTTGAAATGAATCAGGAAGGTACGACCATCACGTTACGTGAGCCGTCGACGAAGTCAACGAAAGCCGTTCGCGAGATTCAAGATGCGTTGACGACGCTCAATCCTGCAGCAGAAATGGATACGTCATTCGTCTATGGGGAAGAAGAGCAGTCGACGTTCGATTCGTTTGGGTTCGTGTTTCTTTCCATCTTCTCATTCTTCTTCGTGTTCATCTTGTCCGCGATGGCACTCGTCAAAGAGCGGAGTGCCGGTACGCTCGAGCGTCTCTTGATGACACCGATCAAGCGGGGGCAGGTCATCTTAGGGTATGCACTCGGATATGGTGTGTTTGCGGTGATCCAGTCGATTTTCATCGTGCTCTATTCGGTATATGTGCTCGGTCTCTCTTCGCTCGGAAATATGGCGTGGGTCATGTTGACGATGCTGCTCATGGCAGGTACGGCGGTACTCTTCGGGGCGACCATCTCGGTGTTTGCCCAATCGGAACTTCAGGTCGTGCAAATGATCCCGTTCACGATCATCCCGCAAGTGTTCTTCTCAGGACTCATCCCGCTCGACTTGATTCCATACGGTCTCGGGAACTTGAGCTACATCATGCCGATCTTCTACGGGGCGACGGCGATCAAGGAAGTGATGGTGTACGGGAGTGGCTTCTCAGGCATCTGGATATATCTGCTCGGTTTGATTCTTTATGCAGGTGTTTTGTATCTCTTAAATATGCGGGCACTCGGGAAATATCGGGGGCATTGAGTTAAATCAATTTCAAACGAAAGTCGTGATGCTCTTAGAGTATGACGACTTTTTTGTTGGTCCATAAAAAAAAGCACTCGGACGAATGTCCGAAATGCCCATTAGCGTTTGAGTAACAACATCACGCCGGTCACGAATAATGCGATTCCGCTCGCGAGTCTAACTTGTTTACACGTCACGTTCTTTCACCCCTACATTTCTTCATCGTTTTGCTTTAGCGACACGTTTTGGTGTTTTCGACATTTCTTGATAAATCGAAAGAATCTCGGTCCCGTAATTTCCTTTCGGCTGCATGGCCCACTTTTGGTGAAGAGATGGCCACGTTTTCGCAGAGCCTCGCTTGACGAGATGGAAGCGTGGGTCGACTTGTTTCGTATTCAACGCATCTGTTGAGGCGTATGCCTTCAGATGTTGAATTTGAGCAGTCACGCCTTGGTGTGGAGAACGGAAAAAGTGACCTCTTACTCCATTCCCTGTCGTCCCGATCCCGGAGTAGTTGTGCTGCTTCGGCAGGACATCGCCACCGTAACGGAAATAGCCGGTCTCTTTCAATGCTTGTGCGAAGGCGACATCCCCACGAACGCCTTCTTTTGCGCCGATGATGACGAAAAGTTTTGCCAAGTCTTCGACGGACGTTTTCACGAGGCGGACATCACGAGGATTCTTCATTTTTACGTAATCCGCCATCTGTTGCGGAGTCAAAGCGGATACCCCCATAATAGCACGATTCTGCTTCTTCGGGGCCGCCTCAACGAGTGATCCAGTTGAGACGAAGGTTGATGTGATAAGAAGAAAAGCGACGATGAAGCCAAACACTTTTTTCAACATATGTGCCCTCCTAAACGAGATGTATCTATTGAGAAATAATACCATATAAATACAAAGAATGAATAGATTGATTTATTGAATAGAATTTCTTTAAGTCTAACAAAAAGTTGATTTATTCGAAAAAATAGATTTAACCATACAAGAAAAAGTACCCACCTAAAGTAAAATAATGTAATAAAATGAAGAGGAATTGAGCACTAGCATGTTGAAAAAATAATAGGTCTAAAGAAAGGGTGAGAGAGTGGATTACATTGCACACGTTCGATCATCTGATCATGCGATTCAAACTGTCAAAGAACACTTGTTAGATGCCCGAGCACTTGCCGAAAATTGGGGGATTGCTTTAAACATCTCTAAAATTTGTGGTTTGGCCGCTTTATTGCATGACTTAGGAAAGTATAGCGATGCTTTCCAAGACTATATACGTCGTGCTACATCTGGAGAAAAAGCGACTCGTGGGGAAGTGGATCACGCGACCGCCGGAGGCCGCTTGCTTTTTGACATGCTGAAAGGTACGAGTGTCACGAAGCAATTACTGGCAGAGATGATTAGCAATGCAGTTATCTCACATCATGGGAATCTCCATGATTATGTGTCAGGGGAAGAGTCATCGTTTTTAAAACGCGTCGAAACGAAAGAGCTTAAAGAGTATGAAATCTGTAAATATCGCTTCTTTGATGAAGTGATATCTGAGTCTGATTTCAATCAATACGTTGAAGCGGCTCATCTAGAAATGTTGGAATACTTTAAAAAAGTAGGGCAGAACACATCGGTGTCCACTTTCTTGACCAAGTTTATATTTAGTGTGTTACTAGATGCCGACCGAACCAACACGCGACAGTTTGAAACTGAGAAATCAGATGTCGACCTCGTCTGTAAGCTACCGAATTATCGTCAACGTTTGGAAAATCACATTCTACACTTAAATGAGGATGCACCGATTACACCAATTAATCTATTAAGACGACAAATGTCCGATCAGTGTAAGAACCATGCCAAGCAACCAAGTGGTATTTATACCTTGTCCATTCCGACAGGTGGCGGTAAAACATTGGCCAGTCTCAGATATGCACTTCATCATTCAATTCTATATAACAAACAACGAATCATTTATGTTGTTCCCTTCACTACAATTATTGAGCAAAATGCTCAAGTGACTCGAGATGTATTAAACACACAAGAAGTTGTTGAACATCACTCTAATGTTATCCAGTCAGAAGACCTTTCTGATGACGAGATGAATCTCCAAACAAAACTAAACTTAGCAAAAGACAATTGGGATGCTCCGATTATTTTCACGACAATGGTCCAATATTTGAATACGTTTTATGCAAAAGGAAATAGAAACACGCGGCGTATGCATCATCTAAGTGACGCAGTTGTCATTTTTGATGAAGTACAAAAAGTTCCGACGAAGTGCGTGTCATTATTCAACGAGTCATTGAACTTTTTAAAAAATGGGATGAACTCGAGTGTTCTTTTATGTACCGCAACACAGCCGGCTCTCGATTTCGTGAAACGGAGATTAATCAATGATGGTGAGATTATTAAAGACCTTCCTACGGTCACCGAAGCATTTAAACGAACAGAACTCGAAGTGCTGTCAGGGGAATACGACACGCAAAGGTTGAGTACGTTCGTTCAAGAAAAAGCAACTGAAAACAAAAGTGTTCTCGTCATTTTGAATACTAAACCGGTTGTGCGGAAGTTATATGAGTCGTTAAAAGAAGCGTTTCCCGATGAAGAACTGTTTCATTTGAGTACTTCGATGTGTGCGGCTCACCGTAAAGATCTTTTAAAAAAGATCACTGAACGATTGAAGGCGAATAAACGTGTAATTTGTGTCAGTACCCAATTGATTGAGGCTGGGGTGGATGTCAGTTTTCCATGCGTCATTCGTTCTTTCGCGGGACTCGATTCGATTGCACAAGCCGCTGGACGTTGTAATCGTCATGGTGAATCGGAAATCAGTACAGTTTATGTAATCAATCATATCGAGGAGGATGTATCGAAATTAACTGACATTGAAAAAGGACAACGCATTGTAAAGCGGATGGTAGTGGACTTGAAAAGAGATTCGGGTGCTTACGGTGGTGATCTGCTCTCACCGGCTGCGATGAGGAGATATTTTACAGAGTTTTATCAGGTCCGTGAGTATGATTTGGATTACCCGATAAAAACTAGTGAATGTTTGGCTCCTATGCTATTTGAAATGAACGAAAGAAAGGATACGAACAAGCCATTGTTGACTGCCCGACATCGTACAGTAGCTGATCATTTTCAAGTCATTGATCAATCAACAACAGATGTACTCGTTCCGTATACGAAAAAAGGGGCAGAACTCATTGCTCATTTGAATGGAGATATTAGTTGGGAACAAGCAAAGCAATGGCTAAAAGAATCCCAACAATACTCAATCAGTTTGTATGCTCATGAGATAAAAAACCTTGAAAGAACAGACAGTCTCATGACATTACTCGATGGTCAAGTGCTTGCTTTACATGATAGTGCTTATGATAAACAGTTCGGCTTGAATCAATCACAAGATTCAGAGATGCAAAATTTAATGTTTTGAACGGAAGGAGAGTATCATGCGAAACTCGATTGAATTTAAAGTGTATGGAAACTATGCACTGTTCACCGACCCTTTGACGAAGTTAGGTGGCGAAAAAATGTCGTATCAAATACCTACTTATCAAGCAATCAAAGGAATCGTTGAGTCGATTTATTGGAAACCGACGATTGTCATGGTAGTCGACGCGATTCGGATTATGAATCCAATCAAAATGGAGTCAAAGGGAATGCGGCCGATTGAATATGGAGGAGGCAATTCATTAGCACATTACACCTATTTGAAAGACGTATGTTATCACGTCAAAGCACACTTTGAGTTTAATGAACATCGCCCTGATTTAGCTTTTGACAGAAACGAAGGAAAACATTACGCCATTTTAAAACGTTCGCTTGAAGCAGGCGGGCGCCGTGATATTTTCCTCGGGGCAAGAGAGTGTCAGGCATACGTCGAGCCGATTCACTTTGACGAAGGAGATAGCTTTTACGATGGGGTGGATCTTCATTTCGGAACGATGGTGCACGGGTTCAATTACCCTGACGAAACGGGAGTTGACGAATTAGCTGTACGTTTGTGGCAACCGGAAATGAAAAATGGGGTGATTACTTTTTTAAGACCAGAAGAGTGCTCTCAGATTCAATCGATTAAAAAAATGAAGCTGAAAGAATTTTCGGAAATGAACATTGAAGATGTGGAATTAACGTATGAAAGTCTATAGGGGGTGATTTTATGAGCGTGTGGCAACAGTTATACGAAACATATAATGAGCATCTTGACGAGGTCGGGGAACTCAGTACTCGTTGGGAAGGACAGACATTTACATTACTACCAGTGTCTCATACTACTCAAACTGCACATATCACGGTCCATATTACGCCCGAAGGTGAGTTTCATTCTGCGGAAGTGATTCCTAAAGGACAAGGGAACACATTGATTCCGTGTACTGAAGATTCTTCTGGTCGAGCTGGAAGTGTGGTTGCTCCTTATCCGTTGCATGATAAGTTACCTTACGTTGCTGGAGACTACGAGAAGTATGGTGGTAGTTACAAAAAGGATAATGCATATGACGCGTACATTCGGAACTTAAAAGAGTGGTCTGAATCTCCATTTGGTTTCGATCGCTTGAAGAGTATCTATAACTATTTGGTAAAAGGTTGTTTGATTGAAGATTTAGTAATGGCGGAAAAACTATTTTTAAATGATGACGGGACGCTGAAATGGACGTGGGATGGAAAAGACGACAAACCAGACATTTATTCTGTTGTTTCGAGTGGTGTGGAAGGAGCTTTCATTCGTTTTAATGTGCATTCAGTAAATGAGTTAAACAAAGAAACGTGGAATGATGCTCAATTCTATCAATCATTTATCTCCTATTATGAAAGTAAAGAACGAGAGTCGAGCTTATGTTTTGTTACGGGAAACCGTTCAATCGGAACGACAAAACATGCGAATAAGATACGAAATGCAGGTGATAAAGCGAAGTTGATTTCATCAAATGACAGCAGCGGATTTACATTTCGAGGTCGGTTTGATAAAGCGACAGAGGCAGCGACGATTAGCTATGAAGTATCGCAAAAGGCTCATAATGCTCTAAAATGGTTGATTTTAAAGCAAGGAATAAAAATTGATCAACGTATCTTTTTGATTTGGGGAGTTCAAGAGACTCGTTTACCTAACGCGATTGAATCAACGTTTTCTTTATCATCATTTTTTCAAGATGAAGTAACTAGCAAAACAGATACGAACTCAGAAGGCGCTAGAGCTTTTTCTGAATCGTTACTCGGGTACAAAAGAACGTTACCACGCCAAAAGGTGAACATTTTGATGATGGATGCTGCCACAACAGGCCGACTTGCTATTCTGTATTATCGTTCCTTTGATCAAGAACACTATTTTGAACGACTAGAGAGATGGCATACGCACAATCCATGGGAGTATACCTATAAGGATCAGGAAGGGAACATTCGTACTTTTACTGGTGCACCAGCTTTAAAAGATATTGCGACGATGGCATATGGAACACATGCGAATGACCAATTGATCAAAGCGACTGTTGAGCGTCTTCTACCGTCGGTCGTGGATGAGAGACGAATTCCGGATGATATTCGACGATGTTTGATGCAACGAGCGTCTAATCCAGTCGGGATGGAAAAATGGGAGTGGGAAAAAACGCTACAGATTGCTTGTGGAGTAACTAATAAGAAAGAAGGGATGAATGTGGCTTTAGACCGTGAATCAACAGATCGTGACTATTTGTTTGGACGCTTATTGGCACTTGCTGACTACTTAGAAAGGAAGGCGCTAAAAGAACAACGTGAAAATCGTGCCACCAATGCCATTCGATACATGAATGCATTTTCTCAAAAGCCAGCTCGGACATGGTTAACGATTCAAAGTGCACTTCAGCCTTATCAGGCGAAATTAGGTGGGAAAATCACCTACATCAATAGTCAAATCGATGAGGTAGGTTCACAAATTGATCCAAAAGACTTCACGAATAAGCCGTTGTCAGAACGGTATTTGTTAGGTTTTTATAGCCAACGTCATGACCTTTATCAAAAGAAAGAAGTATTGAACCCATCAGAAGAGGAGAGTGTTGAAGTATGAACACGTTAGATCACAAAATCGATTTTACCGTCATTTTATCTGTATCAAAAGCAAACCCGAACGGAGATCCGTTGAACGGTAATCGCCCACGTCAAAACTACGATGGTTATGGCGAAATCTCTGATGTGGCCATCAAACGGAAAATTCGTAACCGATTACAAGACATGGGCGAATCCATTTTCGTGCAATCAAACGATCGTCGTGTCGATCAGTATGATAGTTTGCGTGCGCGTGCAGAAGCTAATGAGGATTTGAAGAAATTAATGAAAGGAAAAGGAATGGGTGAATTGTTTGCCCAAGAAGCTTGTGCCACTTGGATGGATGTACGTTCATTCGGACAAGTTTTCGCATTTAAGGGAGATAAATCAGGGGTGTCAATTGGTGTTAGAGGTCCGGTTTCGATCCATACAGCCACGAGTGTTACTCCGATTGATGTGACAAGTATGCAGATTACAAAAAGTGTGAACTCTGAAAGTGGGAAAGACCGTGGCTCAGATACGATGGGGATGAAACATCGTGTAGATCACGGATTATACGTATTGAACGGGAGTATTAATACGCAACTTGCTGAAAAAACGAATTTCACGAAAGAAGACGCCGAAAAATTAAAGCAAGTATTAGTGACACTATTTGAAAACGATGCTTCTTCGGCTCGCCCTGAAGGAAGCATGGAAGTGCATAAAGTGTATTGGTGGGAACATAACTCGAAATTAGGTCAGTACTCTTCCGCTAAAGTTCATCGTTCGGTTACGGTGCGGCCGACAACTGACGAACCGAAAGATTTTTCGGATTACGACATTCAAGTCACTCCACTCGATGGATTAGAACCTGAAGTGATAGATGGACTATAAACAAGATGATTCTTATTTATTGTTGTCAGGAATTCAGCACTTTCAATTTTGTCCTAGACAATGGGCACTGATTCATATTGAACAACAGTGGGAAGAAAACGTTCGTACAGTGGAAGGTCAGCATTTACATCAAAAAGCCGATGACCCTTATGTTCGAGAGAAGCGAAAAGATAAGTTGACTGTTAGAGGAATGGCCGTCAAATCGGAATCGCTAAACATTAGCGGTCAATGTGATGTGGTTGAATTTGTTGAACATCCGACAGGGGTTTCGTTGCATGGAACCCCTGGTCTGTATCGCCCCATCCCTGTGGAGTATAAAAGAGGGAAGCCGAAGGTGGGGAAAGAAGACGAATTGCAGTTAGCTGCTCAAGCCATTTGTCTAGAAGAGATGTTTTTATGCCCGATTGATGAAGGTTATCTTTATTATCATGAAACAAAGCATCGACATTTGGTCATGCTATCAGATGCGTTAAAAGATGAAGTGAAGAAAATTGTAAGTAAGATGAATGATTACTATCGAACGCGCCATACACCTCGTGTAAAAACAGGGCCACATTGCAAAAGTTGCTCCCTCCAAAATATATGTCTACCTGAATTGATGGTTCGAGAAAGTGTAACAGCATATTTGGAGAGGAGGCTAAAAGATTGAAAAAATTATTGAATACGTTATTTGTGAATCAGTCAGATGCATATCTTGCACTTGATGGCGGTAATGTACTAGTAAGGAAAGAAGAGGAAGTTCTAGGCAGAGTACCTCTTCACAACCTTGAAGGAATCGTCACCTTCGGATATACCGGGGCGAGTCCAGCGCTTATGGGATATTGTGCGGAGCACAACGTTCCGATTACATTTATGACCAAGAACGGACGGTTTTTAGCTCGTGTCATTGGAGAAAGTAAAGGAAACGTAGTGTTGCGTAAAACGCAATATCGACTCTCGGATTGTGAGAGACAGTCCGCCGCTCTAGCTAGGAATTTTATTCTTGGAAAAGTATACAATCAAAAATGGATGTTGGAGCGCGTTACACGAGATTACCCGATGCGTGTTGATGTTGAGCGATTTAAAGAAACGTCAAGATACTTATCGAATAAGTTGATTGAAATTCGTCAGTGTGATGATTTAGAGAGGTTACGAGGTCTTGAGGGAAAAGTTGCTGTTCACTATAATCAATTGTTTGATGACATGATCCTTCAACAAAAAGAAGCGTTTATCTTCAAGGGACGTTCTAAGCGACCACCACTCGATCGCGTCAATGCGATGCTTTCCTTTGCTTACAGTTTATTAGCGCGAGATTGTAGCGCTGCACTCGAATCGGTAGGGTTAGATGCGTACGTTGGTTTTTTACATCGCGAACGGCCGGGGAGAATTTCTCTTGCGCTCGATTTGATGGAAGAGTTACGAGGGATTTATGCAGATCGTTTCGTCCTCTCGTTAATCAACTTGAAAGTGATACAATCTAAACATTTTGTTCAAAAAGAGAATGGTGCAATCCTAATGACTGAAGAAGGGCGAAAAATATTTTTGTCATCTTGGCAAAAGAAAAAACAAGAAATGATTCAACATCCTTATCTAAAAGAAAAGATGATGTGGGGGTTAGTACCCTATGCTCAAGCCTTATTATTGGCAAGGTATTTGCGTGGTGATTTAGAGGAATACCCATCATTCTTGTATAAGTGAGGGATGAACAATGCTTGTTTTAGTAACCTATGATGTCAATACAACTTCACCTGGCGGGACGAGACGCCTTCGTCAAGTGGCCAAGGTATGCCAACAGTATGGGCAACGCGTGCAAAATAGTGTATTTGAATGTATAGTCGATCAAACCGAATTTACATCGCTGAAATTACGACTAAAAGAAATTGTAGACATTGAACGGGATAGTCTTCGGTTTTATCGATTAGGAAATCATCATGCTTCTAAAGTTGAGCATGTGGGCGTAAAAGAATCTTTAGATTTGGAAGGTCCTCTCATTTTTTAAAATTCGGGATGATTTCGATTTGTGCGAAGCTAAAGTGAACATGATTTTCTAGAGGGGTTCGCACCGAATTTATCCTGTAGATTCAATTGAATCAATAATATTTCAGGTGATATTGCACTTTAAAGGATAATATTTCCTAGAAAGTTTACTTTAGTCGATTGATTTTTCTTAAATCGGCTATCGCACCTCGTGCAGGTGCGTGGATTGAAATCACATCTCCATACCGGGACGTGCGGCCATGACAATCGCACCTCGTGCAGGTGCGTGGATTGAAATATAAGTCCATCAACATCCTCGCGGCACAAAAGCGATCGCACCTCGTGCAGGTGCGTGGATTGAAATCGGTCCTGCGGCAACATCAAGTCGAAAATAAAGATCGCACCTCGTGCAGGTGCGTGGATTGAAATCTCGAAGTCATCCGTGACGACAAGGGCAACGTCATCGCACCTCGTGCAGGTGCGTGGATTGAAATATCGGGGAACTCACCGACCCGACAGCGGCGCTTCGATCGCACCTCGTGCAGGTGCGTGGATTGAAATGTCGGAGAACAGCTAGCGAAGATACAGCAGTTTTATCGCACCTCGTGCAGGTGCGTGGATTGAAATAGCGCTTTGACCAACAACTCTCGCAACTCCGACGCATCGCACCTCGTGCAGGTGCGTGGATTGAAATTCTTTCGCGGCGATGGCATTGATCTGTTTGTTCATCGCACCTCGTGCAGGTGCGTGGATTGAAATGCTCTGATATACTTCGATGTCACTTTCGTAACTATCGCACCTCGTGCAGGTGCGTGGATTGAAATACGACCAAGTGGCTCGCAACCCTCGACAACCGCACGATCGCACCTCGTGCAGGTGCGTGGATTGAAATATCACCTGCCTCTGTTACATCCGTGGATGAACCCATCGCACCTCGTGCAGGTGCGTGGATTGAAATACAACCGGGATATCATATTTTGCTGACGCTTTTTATCGCACCTCGTGCAGGTGCGTGGATTGAAATATAAGGGGACGACAGGGAATCAGATGGCTTGTACATCGCACCTCGTGCAGGTGCGTGGATTGAAATACATGTGGATTGATGGACGGGACCGCACGACGGTATCGCACCTCGTGCAGGTGCGTGGATTGAAATAAGATGGGTCGACATATATCGACACGATTTTGGCGATCGCACCTCGTGCAGGTGCGTGGATTGAAATCCTGGAGATTTGACATACAAGCAATGGTACGGACATCGCACCTCGTGCAGGTGCGTGGATTGAAATCTCCAAGAAGGCGTCGACACAGAGACAGACCGCGAATCGCACCTCGTGCAGGTGCGTGGATTGAAATAGGAGTATGGTCGCGTGCATGTGTCGGAAATCGTGATCGCACCTCGTGCAGGTGCGTGGATTGAAATGATGATATAAAACAAACTGTCGAACAATATTTTAATCGCACCTCGTGCAGGTGCGTGGATTGAAATTTGGCTCACCTCGTCAGTTAGTCCGAGTAAGTAATCGCACCTCGTGCAGGTGCGTGGATTGAAATCGTCGGTACGGCCGAGGAATTAGCGGAAGAACTGATCGCACCTCGTGCAGGTGCGTGGATTGAAATAATGAACAATCGCTCGTCAATCCACGCATCAAGATCGCACCTCGTGCAGGTGCGTGGATTGAAATACGATGCCTTGCAAGCGGATGCGGTCTTGATAGATCGCACCTCGTGCAGGTGCGTGGATTGAAATAAATTATTACTTTGAATCGAACGTGTTGTCCGAATCGCACCTCGTGCAGGTGCGTGGATTGAAATCCATACCATCCCATTTCATGAGAAGTCTGAACCATCGCACCTCGTGCAGGTGCGTGGATTGAAATTCGTCTTTGAACGTCACTGAAACCCAGTCTACGATCGCACCTCGTGCAGGTGCGTGGATTGAAATACGATTGTCACGAGAGTATTCACTATCATCAACTATCGCACCTCGTGCAGGTGCGTGGATTGAAATTATCATTCGAAAGCATGGCTCGACACTCGGGCATATCGCACCTCGTGCAGGTGCGTGGATTGAAATCAAGCATCGAAAGAGATGGTGGAAGAGAAAGCGGAATCGCACCTCGTGCAGGTGCGTGGATTGAAATCGTTGGAATGGGGGGGATTGGAGAAAAAATATTTATCGCACCTCGTGCAGGTGCGTGGATTGAAATAACTGGTCGCGGAAATCGACAATTATGAATCGCATCGCACCTCGTGCAGGTGCGTGGATTGAAATAAGACGGCTGTCGTGTCTTGGATGCGTTGGCTGTAATCGCACCTCGTGCAGGTGCGTGGATTGAAATGCTCTTATATAGACAAACGGATGGATGAGAAGAAAATCGCACCTCGTGCAGGTGCGTGGATTGAAATATGTAAGTGGAGCTGTAAATTTGATACCGATCTCATCGCACCTCGTGCAGGTGCGTGGATTGAAATTTGACGACCTGACCCGTCTGCGTGCCCCACTTGTATCGCACCTCGTGCAGGTGCGTGGATTGAAATTGACTCATGTCCGTTCCTCCTTATCGAATACTCATCGCACCTCGTGCAGGTGCGTGGATTGAAATACGAATCGAGGCAGTTACCTGCAAACGAGACGGATCGCACCTCGTGCAGGTGCGTGGATTGAAATGACTTCGACACGGGGTACGGCTCCCTCAGTTGGATCGCACCTCGTGCAGGTGCGTGGATTGAAATCTTGAGCATCGTTTCGTAGCAGACGTGCTTGACGCATCGCACCTCGTGCAGGTGCGTGGATTGAAATACCTCTCCTTCGTGCGGCAAATGATGACCCCCTCTATCGCACCTCGTGCAGGTGCGTGGATTGAAATCATGTTCTCGATGGTCGCCGAACGCCCACCCCGTATCGCACCTCGTGCAGGTGCGTGGATTGAAATCTCCTTACCGAAAACGTCGTCGATGTGGTCCAGTATCGCACCTCGTGCAGGTGCGTGGATTGAAATATGACCGGCACCGACACCGATGAACCGAGACGAATCGCACCTCGTGCAGGTGCGTGGATTGAAATTAGAAAGGCAAAGTGTCATCTGACAAGTCGATTATCGCACCTCGTGCAGGTGCGTGGATTGAAATCGGTGTGAACTCCTCGACCACTTTCGGGTCTGTATCGCACCTCGTGCAGGTGCGTGGATTGAAATCAGTTGCGGACCCCGTTGGTCACACTCTGTTCCAAATCGCACCTCGTGCAGGTGCGTGGATTGAAATTTGATCTCGGCCAAGGCGTAGACCCATGAAAGGTATCGCACCTCGTGCAGGTGCGTGGATTGAAATGAGATTCCATCATATGCCCACCGGATGACGCCTTATCGCACCTCGTGCAGGTGCGTGGATTGAAATTGCTTACTCTCATGCACAGGCAGGGTAGGGGGATATCGCACCTCGTGCAGGTGCGTGGATTGAAATTCCAAATACCTGTTGACACTTCATATCCCTTTAATCGCACCTCGTGCAGGTGCGTGGATTGAAATTCGAAGTAACGCCCCATTGATAATCGTTTGTTGAATCGCACCTCGTGCAGGTGCGTGGATTGAAATCATTACATGCGCGCGAGCTCGAGTACATGCGCGCGATCGCACCTCGTGCAGGTGCGTGGATTGAAATACGAATACAAAGTAACTTGCGACACACCATGTCAATCGCACCTCGTGCAGGTGCGTGGATTGAAATTGGATTATCAGGGTCAATCTCTGGCTTAGGTGCTATCGCACCTCGTGCAGGTGCGTGGATTGAAATAATTTGAAAGGGAAAACATCTGCAGGGTCATAGAGATCGCACCTCGTGCAGGTGCGTGGATTGAAATAGATCAAAAGCATATCCATCATAAATACGGCTCTTATCGCACCTCGTGCAGGTGCGTGGATTGAAATTAACGACCACATTGCTTTAAAACAGAGAACGGAATCGCACCTCGTGCAGGTGCGTGGATTGAAATAACAGCGAGCCGACTGTCCCGTTTTTGGTGTACATCGCACCTCGTGCAGGTGCGTGGATTGAAATTTAGATCAAGGTATTCATATGCCGGATGATGTGATCGCACCTCGTGCAGGTGCGTGGATTGAAATCCGCAACGGGCCAAGACGGCACTCTTGCTTCTATCGCACCTCGTGCAGGTGCGTGGATTGAAATAAAGGGATACGAATATAACCAGTCCTATTAGTTGATATCGCACCTCGTGCAGGTGCGTGGATTGAAATATGCCTAGATTTTTGACTGTTTTTGCAGGTATCAATCGCACCTCGTGCAGGTGCGTGGATTGAAATCGCAACTGGAAGGGGTACGGTGATTGAGGGGACTGATCGCACCTCGTGCAGGTGCGTGGATTGAAATTTCTTGGGCGATAGAAATCAATGAACGGAAGTATTATCGCACCTCGTGCAGGTGCGTGGATTGAAATCAATACTCGACGATAGGGTTATAAGCAATTGGAATCGCACCTCGTGCAGGTGCGTGGATTGAAATTCGCGACCTCTGACAAAGAGGAAACTTCGCCCGTTATCGCACCTCGTGCAGGTGCGTGGATTGAAATACCTAGCTCCTCTCTGACGACACTCAACCAATCGATCGCACCTCGTGCAGGTGCGTGGATTGAAATGAGAGTGGACACCGAGCACCGACAACCGCATGGATCGCACCTCGTGCAGGTGCGTGGATTGAAATTACGCCGCCGAACGCTTGTTGTGCCCGCAAACCAATCGCACCTCGTGCAGGTGCGTGGATTGAAATTTGTCGCAATTGGGCGAGCAATGTGTTGAACTCTATCGCACCTCGTGCAGGTGCGTGGATTGAAATATCTTGGCAAACTTGTCGATGGCCGCTTCTTGATCGCACCTCGTGCAGGTGCGTGGATTGAAATATCGATGACAGAACAGTGTGGGTTGAGTCCATCCAATCGCACCTCGTGCAGGTGCGTGGATTGAAATATGCAAGAGACGCTGAACGCCCGGACGGGTGAAATCGCACCTCGTGCAGGTGCGTGGATTGAAATTCCTCAGCGAGCATTACGCGCTCGTTCGGGGCGAATCGCACCTCGTGCAGGTGCGTGGATTGAAATAACAATTGCTCTAACACGATTTTTCGAAGACGCTCATCGCACCTCACGTAGGTGCGTGGATTGAAATTCCACCAGATCGACGATGAATCCGTCTTTCTCATCATCGCACCTCGTGTAGGTGCGTGGATTGAAATCATCTCGTCACCACCGATCGGTACGGCTCTCCGATCGCACCTCGTGTAGGTGCGTGGATTGAAATATATGGGCGTAAAGGATCGTCTGCTCGCCATGAGCGATCGCACCTCACGTAGGTGCGTGGATTGAAATATACGAGCCTCCTATCTAGTTGACTAGATGACTTATCGCACCTTACGTAGGTTTGTGGATTGAAATCCTTCATAAGATACTCATGATCATCATGGAGATCATCGCACCATACGTAGGTGTGAAATTGAAATGAACTTGGATTCGTATGCATATAAGTTGGAGGCACATCGAACTTTTAATAAGTGTTTAGATTGAAAAAGCTGAACGGAAAAACGGCTACTTGAAACGTGTTGCTCGAATCGAACCTATCGAGATGAAAGAAGTCCAAAAGTCCACGAATCTCGTCTGGTTGTATACGCGGACACAATAAAAATCATCCAACATTTTGGATGATTTTTATTTTTGGTCAGAAAAGATAGAACAAGTGGGGCTTGAGTGGGAAATATGGGTAATAATTAATGATGGGTAATGTTGAGCTGAAAGTGATTGAAGATAGGAGGAGCTGGATATGCTAGAAAATGTGATTGCATTTACTGCGATCGCTCTATTAATAGGTGGAGCGGCATATGGTCTCTATTCTGTATTTCGTTATTTTATCAAAAAAGATATCACGCCATTCCCGATTATATTAGGAGGTTCGATTTTTCTCGCGGGTATTTGGTTAATTTTCATACTCGGAATTCTTGAAACAAATAATCAAGAAGCTGTTACTAATTTTGAAGAAGAAAGCACGGTAGCAATTACAAAGGACGAAAGTGAACCTGAGCCGGTAATTGAAGCGGAGGAACCTGAAGAGGTTGAAGAAGTTCAAGAACCTTCTGTTGAAGAGTTTTTACAGGATGTTCAGCCGGAGGACCCGCTATCGAACTATGAAGATTACATGGAATTTTATGAATTACAAATTAACCGAGGATACACTGTTTACGGTATGGAGTTTGATGAAGTCATAATCGAGAATCGAAACATAATCGTGGTATATGACGCAGACGCAATTATCGAGGTAGGTGTGAATAAAGATTTAGATCAAGTAAAAAATGATTATGTCAAAAGGGTTCAAGAAGACTTGACGACGACAATAAGTGGATCAGGAGATACAGGCACAGATAACATAGAATTGGTAGAAGGGTTTGCAGTATTTGAGATGCAGTATGACGGTACAGACTATTTTTCAGTCACTTTAGAAGATATTGATGGCAACATGGTAGATTTATTAGCGAATGACGTTGGTAATTACAAAGGAAAATCATTTGTTTGGATTCAGAATACTGAAGATTATTTCATGAACATAAAAGGGAGCAACGGTAACTGGAACATTAAAGTAATGCAATATTACCCTTCAGATTTTAAAACACTGCCTGGTAAAATTTCAGGATCTGGAGATGACGTGATTTTCTTTGAGGTAGAAAAAGGGTCATATCAGGTCGAGATGAGCCATAATGGGGAAGGTTATTTCTCAATTTTTATTAATCAACAAGATTTGTTGGCAAATGAAGTGGGAAATTACGAAGGTTCTCAACGTCATACATTTGCTGACACAGATATCTACGTATTTGTTGTAAAAGCCGATGGGGACTGGAGCATAAACGTTAAAGATTAAGGGAAGTACAGGATGATTACGCAATAGTTTAACTTGGACACAGGTATGACAAAATTCTTCTCGATACAGTAATATAGAAGAAACAAGGAATGGGAAAAAGAATCAAAAAGTTTCCTCGAAAAAGAATTGATTCCTACAAATTCATGCGCTACAATCAAATTACCGAAAGCGCTTTCGGGAAGAGGGGAATGACATGGGTACGATTTATGATTTAGCCAAAAAAACAGGATTCTCAATCACGACAGTGTCCAAAGCGTTGAACAATTACAAAGACGTGAGTGACAAGACGAGGGCGAAGATTCTTCAAGCCGCTGCTGAGATGGACTACTTGCCGAACGCACATGCCCAGTCGTTATCGACGAAAAAATCATGGGCGATCGGGGTCATGTTCTCAGAGGCAAATGAAGTCGGGATGAAACACCCGTTCTTCAACGGAATCATCGAAAGCTTTCGTCACGCGACAGAGGAGCAAGGCTACGATTTGATCTTTGCCTCGCGGAATCTGCGCAATCGTGACATGAGTTACCTCGAACACTTTAAACACCGTGCGGTCGACGGCATCGTCGTCATCTGCTCGGATCGAATGGATGAGCAAGTTCAGGAGCTCATGCGAAGCGACATCCCGATCGTCGTCGTCGATATGGACAGCGCCAATTGTAGCGTCGTCTATTCGGATAACGTCGAAGGGGCCCGTCTCGCCGTGAACTACCTCTATGAACTCGGTCACCAAAAAATCGCCCACATCGCTGGAGATGAGACGATTGACGCCGGAGCGGCGCGAATCAAAGGATACGAACTTGCGATGCAAGAGCTGAACCTTTCGATTCAACCAGGCTACCTCGTCAACGCCGGTTTCTTCTCCGTCGAGGAAGGAAAGCAAGCGATGGAACGATTGCTTGAACTTGACGATCGACCGACCGCTGTCTTTGTGGCCGGGGATCAGATGGCGATCGGTGTCATCGAAGCGATTCACGAACACGGACTTCACGTCCCGAATGACATCTCTGTCATCGGATACGACGATATTGACATGATTCAGTATATTACGCCGAAACTGACCACGATCCGTCAAGACACGGATGAAATCGGGGAAGCGGCAGCAGAACTCTTACTTGAACAAATGACCGCGAAAGAGCGACTCACCGAACGTCGCGTCATTCCGGTACGCTTAGTCGAACGGGCATCATGCGCCCCGCTCGAACAGTGAATAGCAATAAATGATATTTCGAAGTCGCTCTCTTTTCTTCAGTGGATGGAGAGGAGAGCGCGATTTCGAAAGTCATTTTGACGAAAATCGAAACCGCTTTCGATATTTTATTTCGAGTTTCTCGAAAGCGCTTTCGATAATTTTAACCCTCTTCTTGCAAGCGCTTTCTAAAATCACCTATAAAAGGATGGGAACAACACATGCGTAAATTAGTCAGCTTACTTACAGTTGGGGCACTTTCAGTCGGTGTCTTGAGCGGTTGCTCAGACAGCGAAGGCGGAGCTTCAGAATCAAAAGATGACGTATTAAAAGTTTGGTCATTTACGGACGAGTTAAAAGAACCAATTAAAACATATGAAGAAAAAAACGGTGTCAAAGTTGAATTGACAATCGTTCCAATCGCAGACTATCCGACGAAGTTGAAGCCAGCCCTTGAAAGTGGCGTCGGCGCACCGGATGTCTTCACAGGAGAAATTGCATTCCTCAAGCAATGGGTCGACGCTGGATATTGGGAAAACCTTTCAGACGAGCCGTACAGTGTCGATGAGATCGCAGACAACTATGTCCCTTACGTCTTTGACCTCGGGAAAGACAAAGACGGAAACGTTCGCGCCCTCTCGTGGCAAACGACACCAGGTGGCGTTTACTACAAGCGTAGCCTAGCAAAAGAAGTGCTCGGTACAGATGACCCGACTGAAATCGGTGACATGATGAGCTCGATGGACGGCGTCTTCGAAGTTGCTGAGAAAATGAAACAAAAGGGATACAAGATGTTCCCGGATGAAGGTTCAATTCGTTGGTTCTCGCAAGGGGCAAACCCAGAAGCGTGGGTTAACGATAAGAACGAACTCGTCTTGACGGAAGATAAGATCAACTATATGGACTATGCGAAAGAACTTCGTGAGAAGCAATACACGGCTCTCGCACCGGAATGGTCACCATCTTGGTTCGAAGGAATGGATAAGCCGATCAAAGTGAAAGAGAACGGAAAAGAGACAGAAACACAAGTCTTCTCGTACGTCCTTCCAACTTGGGGTCTCCACTCTGTATTAAAAGAGAACGCGAAGGATACTGCAGGTGACTGGGCTGTCACGAGCGGACCAAGCCCATACTTCTGGGGCGGCACGTGGCTTGGCGTTTACAAAGATTCTAAAAACAAGGAAGCAGCTTACGACTTCGTCAAACTCATGACGCAAGATGAAGAGTTCTTGACAGATTGGGCACAAGAAACAGGCGACGTACTTGCCTTCAACCCAGTTACAGACAAAATCAAAGATGATTTCAGTGAAGAGTTCCTCGGCGGACAAAACAACTATGAGTTCTTCCTCGACGAAGCAGATGAGATTACTCCAGGAATCGTCACGAAATACGATCAACAGCTCGACACGCTTTATGGCGCATCGGTCCTTCAATATGTAGAAGGCAAAAAGTCGAAAGAAGAAGCACTTGAAGAGTTCAAGAAACAAGCGAAAAACGCATACCCAGACATCGTTGTAGACTGACGATGACCAACGCGAGGGGGGACTCCCCCCTCGGTTCTTATGGAAGGAGAAATACACGTGAAAAAACTAGATCGTTACGGCTATCTGTTCATCGCCCCGTTCTGGGTCGTTTTCTTGACGTTCAGCATCTATCCGGTCCTCTTAACGCTTTACTATAGCTTCACGAACTATACGGGAAGCCCGGGTGAAGAGGTCGTCGGGTTTGCGAACTACGCTCGGTTGTTGACGGATACGTACTTTATCGAGGCGTTTTTCAACACCATCAAGATTTGGGGAATCAACTTCGTCTTGCAGATCGGGGTAGCACTTCTATTAGCACTCATCTTCTCAGATCTCCGTTTGAAGTTAAAAGGGCTCTCGTTCTTCCGCTCGTTCTTCTATCTTCCTAACTTGATCACGATCAGCTCGGTCGCGCTCTTGTTCGGTATTTTGCTCGACTGGCAGCACGGTTCACTCAACATGGTGTTGATGAAAATCGGCTTGATTTCAGATCCGATCAACTGGTTGGCAGAACCGGTGACGGCACAGTTATCCGTTTCACTCATCTTGACATGGATGTGGTTCGGTCACTCCTTCATCATCGTCATGGCAGGGGTGTCCGGTATTTCGACAGATTACTTTGAAGCCGCTCACATCGACGGTGCGAACCGCTGGCAGATGTTCACGAAAGTGACGTTACCGCTCCTGAAACCAATCCTTCTCTACATCATGATCACGTCACTCATCGGTGGACTCCAACTGTTCGACCTTCCGATGTTGATCACCGATGGCATCGGTTCACCGGACGGTTCATTGAACACGATGGTACTTTACTTGTACAACCAAGCCTTCAAGTACAACAACTACGGCTACGCATCTGCGGTCGCTTACGGATTATTCTTGATCACGCTCATCTTCTCGGCGATCGTCTTCAAAGGTATGTTCCGCAATGAACGCACAGCACAGAAGAAGGGGGCGTAAGCGATGGAACAAAATGCAGAAACGCGGCGTATGCTTCCTGATAGCGAAGCGCAGCCGAAACGTAAAGAGGACCGTCCACTCAAAGTGGCACCGCCTTCGAAGAAAAAAACAAACAAACGCTTTGCGCGAGGATTGATCTATACAGCACTGACTCTCCTGGCCATCGTCTGCTTCATCCCGTTCCTCATGATGATCGTCAACGCGACACGGACGAACGGAGAAATCATGGCTGGCTTCTCACTGCTTCCGGGTACGGCACTCGCGGAAAACTATGCGACGCTCAGTGAGTATATCAACATCTGGAACGGCTTCAAGAACAGCTTGATCATCTCGGTATCGGTGACGGTGCTGTCTGGTTACTTCTCAGCCCTCACGGCGTACGGCTTCACGTTCTACAACTTCAAAGGGAAAAATGCGATGTTCATCTTCATGCTCGTCATGATGATGGTGCCGGCACAACTCGGACTTATCGGCTTCTATGAGATCTCGAAGACGCTCGGCATTTTGGATACGTTCATCCCATTGATCGTCCCGGCGATCGCGACGCCGTTCACGGTCTTCTTCATCCGTCAGTACACGCAAGCGACACTTCACATCAGTTTGATTGAAGCGGCACGGATTGACGGTGCGAGCGAATTGCGTATTTTCCATACAATCGCGCTTCCGATGATGATGCCAGCGATTGCGACGATGTCGATCTTTACGTTCATCGGCTCGTGGAACAACTACTTGATGCCACTTGTCCTCCTGTTCTCGCCTGAGAAATATACATTGCCTGTCTTGATGGGCTTCTTAAAGGGATCACAAGTTGCGGAGAACCTTGGCTCGCTTTACCTAGGCATCGCGATTTCGGTCGTCCCGATCATGATTGCCTTCTTGTTCCTTTCGAAGTACATCGTCAGCAGTATTTCGGCAGGTGCTGTCAAAGAATAAATATAGAGAAAAGAGGAAAACACTATGCGTTTTAATCAAGATTTCGTATTCGGTACAGCCACGTCCTCGTATCAAATTGAAGGGGCACATAACGAAGGCGGGCGCACTCCTTCCATTTGGGACATGTTTTGTGACATCGACGGACGCGTGTTCGAGAAGCATAACGGCGATGTCGCATGTGATCACTATCATCGTTACGAGGAAGACATCCAGCACATCAAAAAGCTAGGTGTCGACACGTATCGCTTCTCCATCGCGTGGCCGAGAATCTTTCCTGCCAAGGGAGAGTACAACCCAGAAGGGATGGCGTTCTACAAAACGTTGGCGCTACGTCTTCGTGAAGAAGGAATTAAACCGGCCGTCACGATTTATCACTGGGACCTTCCGATGTGGGCTCACGAAGAAGGGGGCTGGGTGAACCGCGAATCGGTCGACTGGTTCCTCGATTATGCGAAAGTCTGTTTTGAAGAGCTCGATGACATCGTCGATTCTTGGATCACTCACAACGAGCCTTGGTGTGCCGGATTCCTCGGTTATCACGTCGGGGTTCACGCACCGGGCCATCGTGACATGAACGAAGCGGTACGCGCCGTGCATCACATGTTGTTGTCGCACGGGAAAGCGGTCGAGTTGTTGAAGCAGGAGATGACGTCTAAGACCCCGATCGGCATCACGCTCAACTTGGCGCCGATGTATGCGAAGACGGATTCGGCGAATGACCGTCTTGCGATGAACAACGCCGACGGGTATTCAAATCGCTGGTTCCTCGACCCGGTATTCAAGGGTACGTATCCGGTCGACATGATGAACTTGTTCTCTAAATACGTGCATAACTTCGATTTCATCCAAGCAGGAGACATGGATACAATCTCGACGTCTTGCGATTTCTTCGGCATCAACTTCTACAGCCGTGGCATTGTCGAGTTCAACGCAGCGAATGATTTCTTGAAGGCAGACGCTTACTCGGACTACGAGAAGACGGGCATGGGCTGGGATATCGCCCCGAACGAATTCAAAGACCTGATCCGTCGTTTACGCGCCGAGTATACCGACCTTCCCATCTACATCACAGAGAACGGCGCCGCATTTGACGACGTGCTAGAGAATGGCGAAGTCCATGACGATAACCGGATCGACTACGTCCGCCAGCACCTCGAAGCTGTCTCTGACTTGAACGATGAAGGCATGAACATTCAAGGCTACTATCTCTGGTCGCTCATGGATAACTTCGAATGGAGCTTCGGATACGAGAAGCGCTTCGGCATCCTCTATATCGACTTCGAGACACAGGAGCGCATCTGGAAAGACAGCGCGAAGTGGTATGCCGGTGTCATCGCCGACCATAAAGCCAAACACGCAGATAGCGTCGAGGCGTAACATGCATCCATCCCTGCCGCTACGGGGATGGATTTTTTGTGTGGAGTGAAATAAAGGAGGGAATAGAACATGAGGGAGGTGAGTTAGTGAGTGAGCTATAGTAATCGGACGGACCAAGAGCGAGAAGAGGATAAATCTACTTATTTGTTTTTCATGTTATGGATATGTTGGCTACTCTACGGAAGTGCCTATAGTATTCTCACATTAAATCTGTTCATTTTTTTGGTAATCATCTTTACTTCGGTATTATGGATGAAAGACTTAATTGCCCGAAATCGAAGAATCACGCGCGAGCGAGAAATTCGTCATCTTGGAGTTGAAATTGATTCAATAGAAGGGAGAATGTTAATGGCACGAGATTATTCGACATACGAAGTGACGGGCTATGACGACCAAGGGAAAATCAAGTTCATTCACTTGAGAGAAGGGGATTTCGTCTTGCCGGTTGAAATCAAGGGAGACGACTTACTAAAAATTAAGAAGATGATGGAACTCAATCCCGGGGTGACCGTGATTATCCATGCGGCGGTCGATCAGAAACGAATGCGACTACTTGAGGTGGACGGATATTCACTCCGGAAAGAAGATATATAAAACGCCAGCACCTATAACGGGCTGGCGTTCATTTATGGAAGTAACAAAATTTTCCCTTGGCTCTTTCGACTTTCTAAAAAGGCGTGGGCCGATGACCCGTCTGACAAGGCGAACGTCGTCGGTTGTGGAATGACGAGTGAACCGTCCTCGATCCAGGAGAACAGTTCGTGTGACCGACGAATTCGTTCCTCTTTTGAAGTGAGAACGTTCCATAGGTCGCCACCCGTCAATGTCTTTGAGGTGTCCATGAGCATGCGCGGGTCGACGGGTTTTGGGTCGCCTCCGGCCATGCCGTAAAAGACGACCGTTCCACCAATCCGAGTCGCTTCGAAACTGTCCTCTAATGTCGCACCGACCGAGTCATAGGCGACATCAGCACCGCGACCACTCGTGACGTCGCGAATCGCTTCGACCCATGCTTCGTCATAGCGATAAGCACGGGCACCATGTGCTTGGACCGTCGCCACTTTTTCGGCTGTCGACGTGAGACCGATGACTTGTCCACCGAGACGTTGAATCATTTGCGTCAACAATTGACCGACCCCACCGGCGGCTGCGTGTACGACTGCGACATCATCAGGTTGAATCCGATAGCTGTCGTGGACGAGGTAATGGGCCGTCAATCCTTGAAGCATGACGGATGCAGCCGTTTCAAATGTAATGGCATCTGGTAGGGGAATCGCCTTCTCGAGCGGGACGGCAACGAACTCCGCGTTGGCGTGCGGGACGTCCGCAAAGGCGATTCGGTCTCCTGGTTGGAGTGACGTGACGTTCGCTCCGACCGCTTCGATGACACCGGCTCCTTCATATCCGAGAATGTAAGGCGGTTCTCCGACGAGATGATAGTTGCCTTTCCGACGATACACATCGGCATAGTTCAATCCGATGGCTTTTGTGCGGACCAATACTTCATCAACTTGTGGCATCGGTGTCGGGACTTCTTCATACGTCAAGACATCAGGACCACCGAATTGATGGAAGACGAGTGCTTTCATGCTGATCACTTCCTTCGTTAGATTCATTCAAACTATAGCATACGGCTCGCGATTCACTCGCGATGACGCACAAAAGTCACCGAACATGAAACGGTTCGGTGACTTCGCTGGATTGACTGATTTTCTTGACTCGCTTCAATACGTCCCGTTTCGGTAAATCCGGGTAATCATGCTCGATGCGTTCGATACAGGACACGATGGTCTCTGTGCGTAACAGATGAATGATCTGTTGATCGATGGAATCGAGCTCAAGAGGCATGTCTTCTTTTGAATCCTCGCGATTTAGCCACAACAATGCGCCGAATAAGTGCACGAGTACAATCGCCATGCCGGTGATCGTTGATAAATCGATGGACGGGAAGAACGAAAGTACGACGTATAAACTAAACCAACTCACGATTCCGTGAAGGATGGTGTCGAGTAGACGCGGCACGTTCACATGACCAAACGAGCGTAACGTTCCCGTTAACCCATCAACAAACAAACTTAGCATCGTCGACAGGAGATAGAAACAACCGAGCATCGCGAGAGTCGGGAAGACCGGGAGAGATGTGTCTTCAAGTAGATAGATGAGAATCAAATCGACGGCGAATAGCGGTGTGAGGGTGAGCAATAGAATCAACGCGCCCCAACCAAGTCCGTTCACAACTTTCATGTGATATGTGCACGATATCGTCCGATTGCGATGATTGCACAGAAGAGACAGACCGTATGGATGACGACCCCGATGAGCATGGCGTATGGGATGATGGATTGGAAACCAAGACCGAATGCGAGGGCGGCACTTGATAGGACCAGAAAACTCGGCGTATAATTTCGGACGGTTGTTTTCTGCTTCTTCTCATGTATCACAAAGTATCCTGCAATCAGTAAAAAGACAGGAAACAGCATGATTGGGTAGACCGATTGAAGCAATAGTCCGAGTAATCCGGATAGGCCAGCGATAACGGCAAATATAGAAGGGTAGTAAGCTTTCAAATTTCCAACTCCTTAACTCTTTTTCCTAAATATAACAGCCCTCCTCATTACTGAGAAGGGCTGTCGTTTTTGTTTCAGGCTGATGCTTGATCAGAGCCTTCTTGTGCTTTCAACTCTTCACCGTACGAAACGCGGTCTTGAATGCGAACGAACGGGAGGTAGATGGCTACGGCCATGGCGATTGTCGCAATCTGTAAGAGAGCGGCGCGCCATCCGCCAATCAAGAATCCAGAGATGACTGGAGGTGTCGTCCATGGTACTTGAAGGGCATTAAACGGCTCGACCCAACCCCAAAGGATAGCGAAGTACACCATGAATGAAGCGATGGCTGGCACGACAACGAATGGGACGAACATGATCGGGTTGAAGACGATTGGCATCCCGAAGATGACCGGCTCATTGATGTTGAAGATACTTGGGGCAAGTGACAACTTCCCGAGCTGCTTCAAGTGTGCCGAACGAGCGACAATGAGTGTCGCGATGATAAAGCCGATTGTGATCCCTGATCCACCGAGTTTCGTGAACACATCGAGGAACTGAATTGTAACGATTTTTGCGTTCTCGCCAGCGACAAGCGTACCACCTGCATCGAGGATCGCTTGATTTTGAAGCGCGTTCGCTGTGAGAAGGGGTCCCATGATTCCCATGAGGATCGCGGCACCGTGAATCCCACACCACCACATGACGGACATGAGCACCATGATGATGACGGCTCCAGCGAGTGTATCTGTCAAGTTTTGAAGCGGTGCTTGAAGCACATCATAGATGACTTCTGTAAACGTACGCTCTGCCACCGCTTGGAAAATCGCAAACGTCGCAACGGCGAGTGAGATGATCGCCAAACCAGGAACAAGTGCAGAGAATGAGTTCGATACGCCTGGTGGGACACCGTCTGGCATCTTAATGCTGATCCCGCGCTTGATGAACTGCGAGTAGATGAATCCGACTGCTAGTCCGACGATGATGGCAGCGAGGACACCTTGTCCACCTGTCCATACTTTTGGAATGACGCCACCGACGAATTCCCCAGACTCAGACAGGACAGAAGCTTGTGTAATGATGAGGAACGAGATGATTCCGAGGATACCGGCCGGCACGCCTTCGATCTTTTCGTTCTTGACGTATGAGTAAGCGATTCCAAAAACACCGATTAAAGCAAGGATGTCAAACGTCGCGCCGACGACTTGCGTGAGCGGGAGTGACCAGTCTGCCCCGAATAGACCTGACATGAAGTCAGCCCAACCTGGAATCGGTAACGCCAGGATGAGAAGGAACAGCGACCCGATGATCGTCATCGGCATCGTGAGGATGAACCCGTCCTTAATCGCAAGGACGGGCTTGGCGTTCGCAAAGCGAACAAATGCAGGGGTGAACTTTTCAAATACTCTTTCTAAGCGGCTCATAGGGGGAACCTCCTTATAGGTCTTCAGCGCGCGTGGCGATGATCTCTTTATACCAGTGGAACGACTGTTTCTTCTTCCGCGCGAGCCCATTGTTGTGGTCGACGTAGATGAAGCCGTATTGCTTTTTATAACCGTTCAGCCAGCTGAGTAGGTCGATTGCAGACCAAGCATAGTAGCCGGCAACGTTGATGCCTTGCTGAACAGCGTGTTTGACTGCACGAAGGTGACCTTCGATGTATTCAATCCGTGGCGTGTCCATGATTTCACCGTCGACGATCGGGTCGACATCACCGAGACCGTTCTCTGTGATATAGATTTTGACGTCGCCGTAACAATCTTTCAACATGTGCATCCCAGCGAGGAACGCCTCCGGTGAGATTTCCCAATCCCACTTTGTATACACTTTGTCGTCCATCTTGACCGTCTTGTAGACGCCATCGAACGATGGGTTACCCGGGCGACCTGTCGAGTTCTCACGTCCACCGGCCATGACGAGCGCCGAGTCATTCTTCATGACGCGCTGCGGGCTGTAGTAGTTGAGGCCGATAAAGTCGTTCATCGAAGCCGTACGTTTCAAGACGTCGAGTTCTTCTTCCGTCATTTCAGGGAGAAGACCCTGTTCGTTTAAGCCGTTCACGACGTACTCCGGGTATTCACCTTTTAAGATTGGGTCGTAGAACCAATGTGTCGCATAGGCGTTCGCGTGCATCTCGGCGAACTTGTTCTCTTCTGCGTCATCGATGCTGAACGCCGGGTTGAACACGTGTGTGATCCCGATTTCGCCAGTGTGACCGTTTTGTTTGAACAATTCGACGGCACGGGCGTGAGCGACGAAAACGTTATGCGTCGTTTGGAAATAGCCTTTGACGTCGCCTTCGATACCTGGTGGGTGTGCGCCTGTTAAGTATCCAAGTGAGCAGAAGATGACCGCTTCGTTGAATGTAATCCAGTGGTCGACACGGTCACCGAACGATTGGAAGCACGTATCGGCGAAACGGACGAAGGCGTCAACCGTCTCTTTGTTCTTCCAGCCGCCCTTTTCCTCAAGTGCTTGGGGGAGGTCCCAATGGTAGAGCGTGACGAACGGGACGATATCGTGTTTTAAACACTCGTCAATCAAGTTGTTGTAGAACTCGAGTCCTTTTTCGTTCACTTCACCCGTACCGTTCGGGAAGATGCGTGGCCATGAAATCGAGAAGCGATACGATTCGAGCCCCATCTCCGCCATGAGCGCGATGTCTTCCTTATAACGATGGTAATGGTCGACTGCGACGTCGCCGTTTGTGTTTTCAAATGTCTTACCAGGAATTTTCGAGAAGACGTCCCAGTTCGAGAGGCCTTTCCCGTCCTCGTTCCATGCACCTTCGACCTGATAAGAGGCCGAAGCGGCGCCGAACAAGAAATCTTTAGGCATTTTCAAAATAGTCACCTCGGTTTATTTATTTACAAGTTTCAATGAGTGGTCCAATACTTTCGCGCCGTTCATCATGCCATAATCGACTGTGTTGATGACATCGATCGGCACACCTTTTGGTTCGCAGATTTGCTTTCCTTTAGAGAGAAGGTATTTCACTTGTGGTCCGAGAAGCGCGACGTCGATGTTGTCGACGTACGTCTCCATCTCTGACTCAGGGTAAGCTGCAATTTCAGCTTCGATGCCACGTTCAGAGGCAACCGCTTTCATTTTTTCTACTAACATACTTGTTGACATACCTGCCGCACAGAAGAGTCCGATTTTAATCATTGTTGATCCATTCCTTTCAATTCGTTGATTTCGTTTTGCATATTCATCATGTATCCAAGCATTTCTTTGACGAGAATCGTGTTCATCAAGTGATCTTGCGCGTGCACCATGAGGACACCGACCGTTGCCGATTTACCTTGTGCTTCAAGCGTGACGAACTTCGTTTGAATCGCATGCGCTTCTTTTAATGTCGCGTCACCAGCGACGACCGCTGCCTCGGCTTCTTCTTTCTTTCCTTCTTGCATGAGGAGCATCGCTTGATGATAGCTCGCTTTGGCGTCACCCGAGAGGGCGATGAGACCGAAAATGTCTTCCGGTGAGATTTCAATTGTTTCCGAAACCATAGTATCTCTCCTTTTGTATGGATAACTTAAATTCATAGGTACAAATATTTTCTACATGTCGATAGTAGCACGAAAGCGTTTTCGTGTAAACCCTTACTTTTAGAAAAATGTGAACAAAAAAACACGCACGAGAAAAGCATCTCTCGGGCGCGTTTAGGACTTGATGTTCGAGACTTTAAGCATTTTGACATGTTTAAAATGGTGAATGGAACGAGAGACGTCGAAGATTTGTCCGTTCGTCAAATAGACGGTGTTATCGACGATCAAGGCTGGATCGTTCTCGTTTAGGTCGAGTAGGTGAGCGGAATCTGCATCTAGAAAATCTGCGTAAATGACACGGTCGGCGAATCCGATGGCGAGCTTTTGGTTGCTTCGTAAATACGTATAAATCGACTTTTGAACGATGTTCTCATCCAAGTAGATGACGAGCTCTTTTCGGAAGTATGAATCCTCTACCGAGAACGGATGGTCATCGACGAGGCGAAGTCGTTTCACAAAATAGACGGGTGTCCCAATCGGGCATTTCATCCGTTCGGCGACTTCGTCGTTTGCGACCGTCTGTTCGAAATGTAAGACGCGCGTCTCGACTTTCCGGCCACTGAAGTCACTTGTGAGACCTTGGAGTTTTTCTAGATTAATGTAATCGCTATTGTAATGGTCACGGACGAAGACACCGCTCCCTTGGACTTGATAGACGTATCCTTTATTGACGAGGATTTCGATTGCTTTACGGACCGTGTTGCGGCTGACGCCATATTTGGTCGCATATTCATCCTCGGTCAATAATTTATTCGTATGTTGATAGACATGATTGACGATGTCTGCTTCGATTTGGCTCGCAACTTGCTTGTACTTCGGAGACATACAGTTCTACACCTTTCAAAAAAATTTGTGGGAATGAATTTGCTAACAGTATAACAGATATTTTTTGGAAGCGGATACGTTTCGTTCGTCAATTGTTGAAAAAAGTCGAACGATTCATTGAGAGAATATTTGGAAAATATGAAACAATATAAGAAATCATACGTAGAAGAGAGATAGATCTTGTAAAGGAAGGGGGGTTATAAAATGAACAACACAAATCGATTTGTACAAGAGGATACATGGTGGAAGACGCGACTGCGAATCCGTTACACCTCGCTTCTGTTCATCTTGACGGCGCTTGCCGTGTCTTATCTCGAAAATAATATATGGCTGGTCGTCCCGTTGATTGGGCTTGGAATCACGATGATTGGGCTAGACGTGAGAAAGTATCAGACACACCGTACGCATGTGAACGAACGACATGAGGTGAGATCGCTTAGATGGGACTTCGTATACGATTTGGTCGATTCAGCGATTCTTATTTTAATCACGGGAGTTCTCCTTTTTATGAAAATTGACACGTTGACGATGTTCGTTGCCCTCACCTTATGGGTCGTGTTCGGTCAAACGTTACAAAAACAGTTCGGTGAACGCATGTCTTCGGTGGAACCGTTCGAGAAACAACGATTGAAGAGATGAATGAACGATTGACGCAAGAAAAAGCATGGAAACATTCATTCGACCAATGGATTTTCGGCCTGTTTGGAACATTCGTCGTACTGATGGTCTTCGTCGGTTTATTTTCTGGTGCCCTTACGTGGGGCGTGCTGTATATCGCCTGTACACTCATTCCACTCAACATCTTATATGTGAAGCGTTATCGGATGCGCCTAGGATTTCAACCAGAACTGAAAGGGTTGTATCGTCGTCAACTCGTTCGGGACGGAATGAACAGTATTGCCTTTTTTCTCGCGTTGAATCATCAACTATTGTTCACATCAAACGTGGCCTATGTATGTGTCACGGTGTTCATCGGTGGCGCAATATTATGGACATGGGACGTGGAGGCACGGACGAAGCGACAAGATATGAATCTGGATGGAGGTCATGGCCAATGGACCAAGACATAAAGTGGATTCAACGGATGCGACGTTATGCTGTACCGATACTGATTCTATATGTCACAGCCGTCATTGTCGCGCTCTTATTAGAGAAAATGTGGCTTATTCCCATCATGGGGTCACTCTCTATACTGATCATCATAATGGGCTATAAAGAAATGCGAATCATGTGGCGAATGACCGCGCATCCGAAGGCTCATCGAATCCTTGTTTTCCAGTTTATATTCGAATGGATGGATGCGATTTTGTTGGCGACACTCATGGCAACGCTGCTGACAGCAGAAGATGTTGGTCTCATCATCGGTCTCTTTTTTGGGATATGGGGAGTGTTGAGTCCGTTCCGACAGAAGTGGTTCACAAAGCAACTTAAACAAATCGATCCGGAATTACCGACGTATGTGGAAGTGATTGGAGGGAGTGTACTAAATGGACCGTCAATTTGAACTTACGATAACGCATGCCAAACAATTCGAGCGGTTCTTTGGCTGGCCGATACTCGTCATATTCCTCATTTCGTTCATCGCCATGTTATGGGCGCAGGCGACGTGGGTCATCCCGGTCATGTTGGTCGTATCCATGGGCATGGCTTATAAAGGATACATGGAATATCGGGTCATCCGCTTTTTTGCCGAACATGAAGCGGTCACTCGCGTGTTACGTTATCGACTCGTTGACTGTTGGATTAGTGCTGTCTCTTTATTTGTGCTCTTCATCCCGATGTATGTGAACGAAGATGCCTTCATCCTGACCGGTGGTGTAGTCGCCCTTTGGGGATTGACGAAATCATATCGAGAGAAGAAGTGGGAAGAGCGAATCCATGTGCATCAGTCAGGACTACCGACGTATGAAAAAGTGCTAGAAGAGGAGGAGAACGGATGGAGTCATCACCAAAAGTAAAATCGCAAGTCGACACGATTTTAAAAGTAGACCGTTTGACCAGCTGGGGTGTCGGGATAATCGGGGTCGGACTCGTCGCCGGTTTTTTGATTTACGCCTCGTATTGGACAATCGCTGAAGGCGTCATCGTCGGAATGCTTTACTTCATGCTCGCCTTATTGCTTAGTGCTGTATTGATTCGGTACCGAATGTGGTTGCGTTTCGTGAAAAATCAAACGGCACGAAAACTCTTATCGTTCAAAATGATCGCACATACGTTGGCGTTTAGTGGAATCGGGGTTTACGGAATATTCTATTTCAATAGCGGACCGACAGAACCTCAATCGTTCCGCATGTTTCTCCTTTCCCAGCTGACGTTTTTCGGGATTGAATATTTAGCGAAGCGGTTCGACCGTGTCATTCAGTCTTACGATGAGAATTATTTGACGGATAAGGACATAAAAGAAATTCGTGAGGTGCGCGAATACGAAAAGGAGCAACGTCGTGAACAAGCGTGATCAGATGAGAGAGTTGACGACATTTGATGAATCGGGGAAATGGACTGTAAATATGATGAGCGGAGTACTCGCACTCATGCTTTTCTTTGCAGTGGAGAAAGGCTGGATTTCGTTGGTAGGTGTATTGTTGATTTCAGAGATCGCAGCTTTACCTGCATGGAAGAAGACATGGGATCGAGAAACGATTAAGAAGCGCTATTTGAAGTCGAGAGAGGCGAAACGACTTGCGCATTGGAACTCGATTACTGGACTGATTGGGTATCCGTTCGTGATTGTATTTCTATATTTCACAGTTACCGAGCAGATCTCGACGCTTGCTTTCTTTGTAACGATTGCGGTGCTCATCCCAAGTTCTATGATGATGCATCGGTTGTATGAGCATCATATGGTTCGTCTCGACGAAAACTATGTCACGGAACGAGAGTTAAAAGAAGAACAAAAATGGGGGAGCGCGTGAGCGTCCCCCTATTTATTTGAACAGACGAGCGATGAACCCCACACATGCCGCAAAGGGAAGAAGGAGAAGAAGTCCGAGCCATTGATCTCGCCACACGACGAACCAGAAGGCGGCTTGCAGACAGAGAATACCGACTGCAGCAAACATCACGAATAAGAGGGCTTTCTTGCGGGTGGTGCGATCATCCCACCATTCTTTGAAATATGGAAAATTGCAGAGAAACGCCATAGCCATGAAAAAAATCGCAGGAAACAACATGACGTCTGCTAACGTGCTATTCCCTTCAAACTCGAGCCATCTGGATAAGACGGATAACAGTATGCCGATCAATAGGAAGATTCCACCCATGTGTTTCCCCTCATTTCTTTACTCGTTACTTGTATCATGCCCGTTCTCTCCTTACTTGAAAACTCGATAGATTGATGGCTTTTTCGTGAAAGTGGTGACTTTTACATGAACAGTAAAAAAGTATTTTATGACAATTTTTAAGATATCTCTATCCAACACGTCCTGTACTCGATAGCATGAAAGCGTATCTGGAGAAACGGCTGGATATGAAACAGAAGCGCCAGAACTCTACGGAGTTGACGAGGACGAAGGTGATCGAGATTTCGGCGGATGCCTTCCAGTCGCGTGTCACGACTGAGAGAGTCTTGATAAAACGTTCGGGTGACCGGACGGACAAAGCGAGACTTGATGACATCACTCAAAAAAGCCCGTTTCCTTTTTCGAGAAATCGAAGCAAAGAGGAGATTTTTGTATGTGTGGAATCGTAGGGATGATCGGACAAGTTGGAACGAAAGAGATTTTGTTGAAGGGGCTCGAGAAGCTCGAGTATCGCGGCTATGACTCGGCAGGGATTGCCTTAGTCGGCGAGGACGTTCGTACATTCAAAGAAGTAGGACGGATTCAAGCACTCCGTGACATCGTCCCGGCTGACGCCGAAGGGACGATCGGAATCGGTCACACGCGTTGGGCCACACACGGGGTACCGAGCGTACCGAACGCCCACCCGCATCAGAGCACGACAGGACGCTTCACGCTCGTGCATAACGGCGTGATCGAGAACGACGAACAATTGAAAGCCACACTCGACGTCCCATTCCTTTCGGAGACGGACACGGAAGTCATCGTCTTGCTCATGGAGAAGCACTTCGTCGAGCTCGGTGACGTCGAGGCGGCGTTCCGCAAGACGCTTTCGGACCTCCACGGTTCGTACGCGATCGCGATGATCGACTCAGAGGACAAAGAGCGCCTCTATATCGGCAAGAACAAGTCCCCGCTTCTCGTCGGACTCGGTGACGGCACGTTCAACGTCGTCGCATCGGACGCGATGGCGATGCTCCAGGTGACGGACCAGTACCTCGAGCTCCATGACGGTGAGATCGTCATCCTCACACGCGAGTCGGCGACGATCAAGACGCTCGACGGCGACGTGCTCGAGCGTGCACCGTACACGGCCGAGATCGATGCGTCAGACATCGAGAAGGGCACGTACGCGCACTACATGTTGAAGGAGATGGACGAGCAACCGGCCGTCATCCGCAACATCATCCAGCACTACCAGAACGAGAACGGCGACATCGAACTCACGGACGGCGTACGCGAGCTCGTCTCGGAAGCGGACCGCGTCTATATCGTCGCATGTGGGACGAGCTATAACGCCGGACTCGTTGGAAAAGACATTTTAGAACGCATCGCCGGCATTCCGACAGAAGTGCACGTTTCTTCTGAATTCGGCTACAATATGCCCATCTTAAGTGAACGTCCGTTGTTCGTCTTCTTATCACAATCCGGTGAGACGGCGGACAGCCGTGCCGTCCTCGTCGAAGTGAAGAAACGCGGATACAAAGCGCTCACCATGACGAATGTACCGGGTTCAACGCTCTCACGCGAAGCGAACGAGACGATGCTTCTGCACGCCGGACCGGAGATCGCGGTCGCGTCGACGAAGGCGTACACGGCACAGATTGCCGTCCTCGCGATTCTCGCGTATGACATTGCCCGTGCGACAGGGAAAGAGTTACCGTTTGACCTCATGCCGGAACTCGCACGTGTCGCTACGATTATGGACTCGATCATGGCGCAAAAAGAGTTGTTCGAGGATCTTGCGGAGCGTTACTTGAAGACGACACCGAACACGTTTTTCATCGGTCGTGGGCTCGACGCGTCCGTTTGTCTCGAAGGAGCGCTCAAAGTGAAAGAAATCTCATATATTCAAGCGGAAGGGTACCCGGGTGGGGAACTGAAGCACGGGTCGATCGCCTTGATTGAAGACGGGACGCCGGTCATCGCGCTCATCTCGCAACCGAAGACGAACTTGAACATTCGTGGGAACGTCAAAGAAGTCGTCGCCCGTGGCGCGAACGCCTGTATCATCTCCATGCAAGGCGTGGAACATGAGAATGATGACTTTATCTTGCCGCACGTCGAGCCACTCTTAGCACCGCTCATCAATGTCTTGCCGGTTCAACTCATGGCATATTACGCAGCGCTCGCTCGTGGATGTGACGTGGACAAGCCACGAAACTTGGCGAAATCGGTGACGGTGGAATAAACTTGACGTTGTATAAGGCACTTCTGTATCTGGAGAAGAAAGTTTTTTCTTAGCAAAGCAAACTGTATTCTTGGTCAAATAATACGTTCTTTAGCGCGAGGTCAATCGGAATCACCAACCGATTGACCTCGTGCTTTTTTGTTAGATAAAAGAGCGAGTGGAAGCCTGGAAAGAAAGAACGTGGGGGGAATTGAGAAAAAAAGCGTGAAAAAGAAATCTTGGATTTTAGGGAACAACTAATTTGCCTATGAAAACATTAGAAGTCAGTCAGAGGAAGGATTTAAAAAGATGGCCAGGGAACGACTTAAATCTACGGGTGCAACTTTTTGTAGACTCAAAATTAAGTTCTTTCTTAGCAAAATAAATTGTATTCTCGGCCAAATTAAATTATTTTTACTCAAAAAGTATTTGACCAAACCATCTTTGACAAATACATATCTGGTTTCAAAGTTGAAACGGTACAAGATTTTAGAGAAGAAGGATAAAGTGGGTAATTAAAACGAGTGTTGGATCAGACTTTTCCTGATGGAAAATCGCATAATGAAAAAGTATCGGAAAGAATAGTATGAACGACTTAAAAGAGAAAAATGTTTTTAATGACTTTACTTATTTGTCATATACTTTTGATTGTTCCGTGGTTTAGGCGCACTTTTAGATGTATAATAATGGAAATATTGGTATTTGGTTAAGATATTGATTATAAAACCACCTTGTAATAAATAAGGTGATTTTATAATCGGTTGATAATTGGGGGTAGCATGTATGGGTTTTGGGAGTTTCATAGTCAATTCTATTATAGTAATTGTGTTTATTGTAGGAATGGTGTTTACTATCAAGTTTTTCTTTGCAAATAAGAAAGAACAATCAATATCAACTGTTCTCATCACTTCTGGTCTCTCACTTACTGTTAGTTCTTTTGGTAACACTTGGACCAATATTAATAGACTTTTTGCAACTATTATTCTAAGTGGATCTCCAAATGATGCAATCGAAATTAATTCCGCTTTCTCACAGACCCAATGGGTTCAACTGATTGTAGGGATAGTATTGATGGTAGCTGGGGGGTATTTATTGTATTTTGCAAAGAACAAACTTTTCATTTTAAATATCAATGCATACTATGATAAGAGAATAGAATCAAATAACAAAGATATAGGTCTATCCACATTCGAATTTAAAGAAAGAGAAATAGACTTAGTTAGAAATTATAAAAATGGTATAACAGCAAACACTATTAAAGAAGTTGTGGAAATTATCGAAGAAAAAACGAGGTCATTTAGATTAGAAAGTAAAGATTTCAAGAGAGGATACACAGGAATTGCACCTATACCTTTCGTAATGTTGACAGGAACGTATTTACAACGTGAAAAAATCAATGAGTATTTTGAATTCGATAGAATTCAAACCGAAGAATTTTATAAATTAAAAAACAGAAAGAAATATCCTGCATTACAAATAGATAAGTCTCTGAACGAAATAAATGCAAATGCTGAAGAATTTGTAATAGCAGTCTCACTTACTAAAAGAATTACCCAAGAACAAATGAAGCAATTTAAAAATGCAGAGAAGGTTGAGTTATATTTAAAAAATCCAAAAGATAATGCAATAAGACATAAGACTCAATTGTTTGAATACGCTCAAAAGATCGGAGAGATCATAGAGGAAATATCAGCTTCTACTTCTTGTAAAAAAGTACATCTCCTCATTTCATCTCAGAGTAGTTTGGCATTAGAGATTGGAAAAAGGATTGATAATCAAAGAATGGCTGAAATTACTTGCTACTTCTTTGATATAAAACAGGATTCTAATTATCCATGGGGGATTATCATGAACGGAGAAAATAAAGGTGAATTTATAGAGCGATAAAGGGAGTGAGAAATTTGTATAACGTTGAGAGTCGGTTAAAAACATTCTATAACAAACATGTAGTGCTTCCAAAGAGACAAAAAACACAGTTGTTTAAACTTAAAAATATTAATGTAAATAGATTGGAGGAAGGAATCAAAGAGTACAACTCTGAGAAAGGTACAAATTATCAGGTGGTTGAAACAATTACACAGGGTAGTGTAGCCATGTCAACAGTAGTTCAAAATGAAAGTAGTGACTATGATATTGACGTAGCAATTGTGTTTGATAAGGATAATCTTCCAGAGGGTACAACAGCAACAAAAAATATGGTAGCAAATGCTTTGAAGAAAAAATGCAAGCAATTTAATGTTGAACCAGAAGCCAAAACTAACTGTGTAAGAATTTCTTACAAAGAAGGTTATCATGTCGATTTCGCAGTTTACCGTAGAGCCAAAAATTATCTTGGAGAGTATGAGTACGAGCACTGCGGAAGTGAGTGGAGAAAAAGAGACCCTATAGCAATTACCAAATGGTTTATTGAGTCAAATAGAGAGAAAGAGTACAAATTGAGAATTGTTGTTAGATTGTTAAAGATGTTTTGTAAATCCAGGGATTGGATTATGCCAGGAGGTTTAGTTCAGTCAGTATTAGTGGAAGAACGGTTTGAAAAAGATGATAGAATTGATGAGATGTTTTATAAAACAGCTAAGTCGATTCGTGACAGATTGGTCTATAACAAGGAAGTCTATAACCCTGCTGATGGTAGTCAAAGTCTAAAGCTGATAAAAAAAGATGATGATAGACTTCAAAGACTTCAAGAACGACTTACTACTTATATTAATAAACTGGATGTACTATTTGAAGAGGACTGTACTGATAAGCAAGCAGTAAGAGCCTGGAATGATTTTTTCAATCATAGTTATTGGCAGGAACAGTATGAAAATGCTCAGGAAACAAGAACGTTAGAAAAATCAGCTTTTTCAAAATCGAATGAAGAGCTTATCTATAACGAAAGTGAAGAATTTATCCAATATTATTTTCCGATAGAAAATAGATATCAATTAACATTAGAGTGTCATGTGGAGCAAAATGGTTTTAGAATAGACACTTTAATGAATATATTGAGACAAGATAAGTGGCTATCCCCACAAAAAACTTTAAAATTTTTCATAAGTTCAAATACTGTACCTAAACCATATGATATCTATTGGAAAGTTAAGAACAGAGGTGAGGAAGCAAAAAGAAGAAACCTTGTAAGAGGTCAGATAATAAAGACTAACTCCGAAACTCATACTGAGGCTACTCAATTTAAAGGAGAGCACTTCGTAGAATGTTATATAGTACAAAATGGTGTTTGCGTGGCAAAAGCAAAAATTGATGTGCCTATTTCATACCAATCGTAGTTTGCAGCATTAGTAAATGTCTAGTAAACCTTGAACTGCCTTATTTTTTAACACTGCTTTATATGCATCAAAAAAATTAAATATTCCTTTACACGAGCGAACATCGGAATCACTATCGATTTTCGCTCGTGCTTTTTTATTGAGGGAAAGAGCGAGGGAAAAGCATGCTGAGAAAAGCATGAAAAAGAGTGAAAAATAAAAGCGGATCTTGGATTTCAGGGAACAACTAATTTGCCTATAAAATATTGAAAGTCAGTCATACCAACAGTTTTAAAGGGTGGTTATGTAACGACTTAATTTTACAGGTGCACTTCTCTTCAGTAATGGTGCTTTTTACTACTTGCCGATATCTTTGCCAACAAGCAAAATAGTAGGATAAGTAAGCGGTTCCAACTTATGATTAGATAAAGATAAGCGACGAAAGAAGGGCTGACATGAACGTATACATTGCTTGCCATAGCGGGTTTGTGACGAGTGCGATGGCGGCGAAGTTATTCGCACAAGCGAGCGAAGGATATTTGTCTTGTACGATTACGCACGGAACGATTCAAAACATCCCGAATGAGGTGGATTTGATTCTCTATCAGGAAGGGGCGACCCCGGTCACCCATCCAACCGCACGTGTCCGGTCAGTCCGACAACTCCTGTCGCTCGAGGAATACCGACTACTTGTCGAAGAATGGATGGATGAGCATGAAACATGAGTGGAGCGCACGAGAGCGCTCGATCTTGTTACACTTGTTGGCAACGGAAACATCGACACCGCTCGCCGAAATCGCGCAGGCGGTGAATTTGTCTGAGCGCACGATTCAACGGGAACGACAATTACTTGAAGGTATCTTAAAAGAGTTCGAACTCGAACTCGCTTGGCAACGTGGGCATGGACTGAGCCTTGTCGGCAAGCCATCTGCGAAGCAACAGTTACGAGAAGATCTCATCCTATCTGCAGAAGCGATCCCGACGAGCGAAGACCGCTTATTCGAGCTGGCGTGGCGCCTCTTGTTTGAAAATGACACACTCAAATTGCAGGCGGTCGCCAAACAGATGCACGTCTCGCCGAGCACGTTGACGCAAGACTTGGAGAAATTGGACAGATGGTTCGAAGAATATCATTTAGAAGTCGAACGGAAAAAAGGTGTCGGGGCTAGAGTGCTCGGCTACGAGTCCGAGAAGCGTAAGCTACTCATTAACGCCCTGCTCGCCCACTGGGACACGCTCGCCTTTTATCGTTTCGTCCGCGGGGAAGACGACTATATTCCAGCCTTTTTGAAGACGGTGCCATGTGAGGCGATGCTTGAAGGACTTCGGGACGGCTATGATTATTTGAAGTCCCGCTCGTTTGAACGGATGGATGACCGCACCATCATGCGGGTCACGTTCGCTTATGGGGTACAGCAGGCACGGTTAGATTCCGGTTTCTTTTTAGAGATGTACACGAAAGGACGGTCCGAGGACTACTTGAAAGTCGCCACCGATATGGAAGAAGCGCTCGGAATCACTTACTCGATGGCGGAACGTGTCTGGTTCGCAGAGGAAGCAAACCGTCTACGCTCGATCAAAGATCAAATGAAAGAAGATGAAGAAGAACGATGGATCATGCAGATTCGGGTGCATAAATTGATACATCACGTCTCACTCATCTATGGATTCACATTTACGGATGACGCGGCTCTCGAACGAGGACTGCTCGCACACATCTTGTCGAGCATGAATACACAGGCGCTACCGGAGACGGGTACGGTCAAGCCTCATATCGACCGCGACTATCCGGGACTTCGTTCGGCCATTCAACAGGCTGCCGACATCGTCTTTGGCACGAACACGTTCTCGGAAGAAGAGACGGTCTTTTGGGCGATGCACTTCGCGGCAGCGCTCGTTAAACCGGTGCGTCGTCGCGAGTATCGGGCGCTCGTCATCTGTTCGGCCGGACTCGGTTCGTCGAAGATGCTCGTCAACCGCGTGCGTCAAGAGTTCCCGGAGATGCAGGACGTCGTCAACTCGTCACTTTTTGGACTCGAACAGCATCGATTGGAAGAATATGATGTCATCTTGTCGACCGTGCCGTTGCCACCACTGTCGGTGCCGACGTTAATCGTCAACCCGCTCCTGACGAGTGAAGAAGTGCAACGCGTCCGTCATCTCTTGTTGTCGTTACCGCAATCATTTCAAACGCTGACTTCAAAGCCGAGATCGACGATGCTTGATTTTGCCGAGCTCGGGGAATTGGTCGAGACGTTCGAGCGGATGGATGACCAGTTTGACTTGGTCACACTTAACAATACGGATCGTTTGGAGGATATTTTAGTCGACATCGGGACACATCTCGAAGAGCGGGACCTTGTCCAAAGCGGGATTCAGTTATCCGCGCAACTGCTACGTCGGCATGAGGTGGCGGGTCTCGGGGTACCGGGTACGAAACTGGCGTTATTCCACGGGCGACATGCCTCGATTGAGAAGGCGAGTGTGTTTGCGTTTGATTTAACGACATCGATCCCGCTCCTCATGATGGATCAATCGACCGAACCCGTAACACGTCTCCTTGTATTGCTTGCGCCAGAAGAAGCGCGAGACGTCGAACTTCAGTTCTTAAGTGCGATCAGTGGATCACTCATTGAGAGTGAGGAACATATGCGCCTCTATAGCACGGGGACGAAAGAAGACGTTCGCTTGCTCCTGCACGAATGCATGAAGAAAATGATTCATGAGACATTGTACGAAAAATGACCGAACCATGGTCATTTTTTTGTTTGGCACAAAATGTTGCCAAAGTGTGAACTGGATTGAATTGAGAAAGCGCTTACTCCAGGCATACAATATGGGTGTAGAGCACAAACCGGTTAGCTACACTACACATTCAACCTTTCACATTTAAACGACTGGAGGTTTTATACATGGCGAATACGCAAGCGAGCTCGGGCGGGATCCGAGTCAAAGTTCAACGATTTGGTAGTTTCCTTAGTGGAATGGTCATGCCGAACATCGGTGCCTTCATTGCCTGGGGGATAATCACGGCACTCTTCATTCCGACAGGATGGTGGCCAAACGAAAACTTAGCAGAACTCGTTGGTCCAACAATCACATATCTCTTACCATTACTCATCGGTTTCACAGGTGGTAAATTAATTCACGACGTTCGAGGTGGTGTCGTCGGGGCGCTCGCCACGATGGGGGTCATCGTCGGGACAGACATTCCGATGTTCCTCGGTGCGATGATTGTAGGTCCACTCGGTGGTTATATCATCCGCCAAGTCGACCGTGCCCTTGAAGGCAAAGTTAAAGCAGGATTTGAAATGCTCGTCAACAACTTCTCTGTCGGAATCATCGGTGGGCTTCTCATGCTTGGAGGATTCGAAATCTTCGGACCGATCATGAGCGCCCTCGATAAAGTGATGGCGGCAGGTGTTGACTGGATCGTCGGTGCGAAACTACTTCCGGTTGCAAGTTTGTTCATCGAACCAGCGAAAGTTCTCTTCTTGAACAATGCCATCAACCACGGAATCTTGAGCCCGCTCGGTGTCGATCAAGTGGCAGAGGCAGGAAAGTCAGTTCTCTTCTTACTTGAAGCCAACCCAGGACCAGGTCTTGGATTACTTCTCGCTTATATGTTCTTCGCTAAAGGTGCAGCGAAGCGTACGGCACCAGGTGCGGCCATCATCCACTTCCTCGGTGGGATTCATGAGATTTACTTCCCATACGTATTGATGAAGCCAGTCTTGATCCTTGCGATGATCGCAGGGGGCGCAACAGGGATTTTCACATTCGTACTCTTTGATGTCGGTCTCGTCGCACCGGCTTCACCAGGTAGTATTTTCGCGATTCTCGCGATGGCGTCACGCGGTTCATATATCGGACTTTTGGCAGGGATCTTCTTATCGGCAGCGGTCACATTCGCCGTGGCGAGCGTCATCTTGAAATCGAGCGCAGCAGAAGAAGTATCACTCGAAGAAGCAACAGAGAACGTGAGTGCGATGAAAGGCAAACAGTCTTACGCATCAGCTCTCGTGACAGATCGTCTTGATAAAGTCGACCACATCATCTTCGCATGTGACGCTGGAATGGGGTCAAGTGCGATGGGTGCCTCGGTTCTCCGGAACAAGGTGAACAAAGCGAACTTGCCAATCAAAGTGACGAACACGTCCATCAGCAACTTGCCGAAAGATGCCCAATTCGTCATCACGCATGAAGACTTGACAGAGCGCGCGGAAGCACAAGCACCGAATGCGATTCATCGTTCGGTCACGAACTTCTTGAACGCGGATTACTATGACCAATTGATCGAAGAAATTAAAGCGGAACGTAGCAAAATTTCTTGAATTCAGAAATAGAGACACGGTTTAGCCATTAGGAGGAAATTAAAATGCCATTCATTCAAACAGAGATGATTCGACTCAACCAAACATTCGCAACGACAGAGGAAGCGATCACAGCAGCCGGAGCCGTCCTACAGGAGGCCGGTTGCGTGACGCCAGAATATGTAGAAGCGATGCATGAACGTCAAGCGATGGCGAGCGTCTATATCGGAAATCACGTCGCCATTCCACACGGTACAGAAGCAGCGAAATCAGCGGTTCAGAAGACGGGAATCTCGTTTCTGCAAGTACCGGACGGTGTCGACTTCGGGGGCCAAACGGCCAAACTCGTCATCGGGATTGCTGGAGTGAATGATGAGCATTTGGAACTCCTGTCGCAAATCGCGATCCTCTGCTCAGATGAAAGAAACGTGGAGCGCCTCGTTCAGGCGCAGACGGAAGAAGAAATCTTGACGCTCTTTATGGAAGAGGTGGCGTAAATGAAAGCTATTCATTTTGGAGCGGGGAACATCGGACGAGGATTCATCGGGTTGTTGCTCAACCAGAGTGGTTATGACGTGACGTTTGTCGATGTGAATGACACGGTCATCGAAGCGCTTGAGTCAAAACGTCATTATGAAGTCGGGTTCGCAGAGGATGGTGTTGACCGCATCGTCGTCGACCGGGTTCGCGGTGTCAACAGTTTGAAAGAACCAGCTCGTGTCGTGGACTTGATTGCAGAAGCGGATCTCGTGACGACGGCTGTCGGACCGTCACTTCTTTCAAAAGTGGCACCGTTGATCAGTGAAGGGCTTCGTGCACGTGAGGTCGAGGATGCGCCGGTCTACGTCATCGCATGTGAGAATATGATCGATGGTAGCGCGATTCTTCGTCAGGAAGTCGAGACGTGTGGTGGTGTCGGGGAGGCGAACGCCTTCTTCCCGAACGCCGCGGTCGATCGCATCGTCCCGCAACAACAACATGAAGACCCATTATACGTGGAAGTGGAAACGTTCCATGAATGGGTCATCGAAACAAAAGGGCTCAACGAACAACCACCGATTCAGGGCGTGACATGGGTCGAGGAGATTGGGCCGTATATCGAGCGAAAACTCTTCACGGTCAATACAGGACATGCCATTGCGTCATATATCGGTTCATTGTTTGGGAAGGCGACGATTGATGAGGCGTTACAAGATCGTCGCGTTCGTCAAGTCGTCCAAGGCGCATTGTATGAGACAGGATGGTTGTTGCTCGAGAAATACGGGTTCGAGGCGAAAGAACATAGCCAATATATCCAAAAGATCATCAAGCGTTTTGAGAACCCGAAATTGAAAGATGAAGTGTCACGCGTAGCCCGTTCTCCGATTCGTAAACTCGGACCGAGCGACCGTCTCGTCAAACCGGCGCGCGAATTGATGGATAACGGGATCGAGCCGAACGAACTCGCTTATGGAATTGCAGCGGCTCTCCATTATGACAATCCGAATGACTCGGAATCATCGGAGCTCCATTCGTCGATTGAGGAGAACGGCATTTCGTTGACGATTGAAAAATACCTTCATCTGCATGAAGGAGACACGTTGACGAAATTGATTCTCGATCAATACCATTTGATTCGGGAAGAGGAAAAAGAACGCGTATCATAATAAACAATCGCCATTGTCGCAAAGACAGTGGCGATTGTTTTAGTGTTTCCCGAATTCGAGATATGTGGTCGTCTCCTTCACGTGGAGTGGAAGGTCTGTCTCGGATAAAGGATGACTGAAATAGTAACCTTGTACATAATCGCACGACTCCTTCAGTAGCCATTCGAGTTGGGCGGACGTTTCTACACCCTCCATGAGGACCTTCATCCCAAGATTATGACCGAGTTGAATCATCGAGCGAACGATAGCCTCTTGATTGCGGTCAGTGAACAGATTCACGATGAACGACCGATCGACTTTTAGCACTTGCACCGGTAGTTCACGCAGCTGACTGAACGAAGAATAGCCGGTACCAAAATCGTCAAGGGAGATCAATATCCCGAGTTGATGTAACTGCGTCAATTTCTCCCGGGTCGAAGCCTCATAAGATAACATCGAGGACTCCGTCACTTCTAGCTCCAAAAACATGGGGTCCATCCCCGTTTCTAATAGAATGGATTGCAACGTATCGACAAAGTCTTCACGTACAAATTGGAGCGGGGAGACGTTGAGCGATAACGTGAATGGACGAATGCCGGTTTGCTGCCAACGCACCCAAGTGCGACAGCCTTCCCGAATCACCCACGTACCGATTGTGTGAATCAATCCGGTATTTTCCGCAATCGGGATAAAATCAGACGGGGCAATCTTCCCGAGTTGTGGATGATGCCATCGGATTAAAGCCTCGACGCCTTCCAATCGATTTTGCTTCAAGTCGATTTTCGGTTGGTATACGAGAGAGAGCTCATTTTTGCTCAAGGCCGTGACAAGAGATTTTTCGATTTCAATCGTGCGTATGATGTGAGAGCGTGACGCCTCTTCAAACGTTTTGATTTGATTTTTACCATTACGTTCGGATTCGTGCGCGGCCAGACGAGCGAACTGAATCAACTCATTCGGGCAATGCGTGTCTTTTGGATAGTGACTGATTCCCGCGCTCATCGTCAATTCGAGTGTCGTTCCGTCCACATCGAATGTAGAAGAGATGGCTTTCATACACTTTTCCGCTTTTTGTTGGGCCATCGAGCTACGCTGGGCGAACAACAAAATAATGAATTCGGACGGTCCGATCTTCGTCAGCACATCATCTAAATGAATCGTATGCTGCAGACGTTTGGCGACTTGAACGACTAACTCGTCAGCACCATGGTGACCGAGCAGGTCGCTCAAGAAACGCCAACGGTTCACATCGATGTATAAACAAGCGACAGGACGCTCCTGTCGTACACTTTCTTGAAGTAACGCATCGAGTTTATAGCGGTTCGGCAAATCGGTGAGCGGATCATGGAATGCCATGTGCTCAATCATCCGTTGCGATGTGATTGTTTTCGTCACATCTCGTATGAACCAAAGGATTTGGCTTTTTGAATCATCCTGAAGTGGATAAGACATCACTTCTAGTATACGATGATCTGTTTCAATTTGTGTCGGGTGATAGAACGGCTGTCGGATAGACAGTAAAGGGTGATAATCCTGAAAAAAAGTCTCTGTCGTGCATCCTTCGAATAGGTCGGAGAACGCTTGATTTCGATATTGGATTTCCCCATCAATCGTTGTCGTCACGACGGCTTCAAGTGTCGACTCTAAAATGGTCGCTTGAAAGAAATCACGTTTTTGAATTTGTCGGTCTAACGCATAGACAATAAAGTACATCGCGAACAGCAGTAACATGATTCCTGTAATCAGCCATGCGAGTAAAGTTGGGTCAATCGGGATGCGACTCACTTGAGAGGCATCCGGTATAATCGTCGTGGCTTCCATACCGACAAGATGCATACTAAAAATGGCCATCCCCATCAAGAGCGAGAAGGTCAACTTCACTGGTAGGGTGAAGCGGCTTGCGGAGTAAGACGAGAAGAAGCCGACCCGTAAGGCGAGGAATGAAGCCCCGCACGCAATGACAATGGATAAGAGGACGAGAGAGGCATCGAATGCCAAATCAACACCTTGAATAGCGAACATGCCAATATAGTGCATACTGACAATCCCGAGTCCCATCAGTCCAGAAGACTGAAAGAGTGTTAGCCATGTTGGGTGTCGAGAGATGATTCCAAAAGATAAAACACATCCGGCAATCGCAGGAATCACCGAGCCGATGATGAGCCAGATGGAATACGTACTGTGATGAAGTGAAGTGTGAGCAAGCATGGCCACGAAATGCATCGACCAAATCCCGAGTCCGAGCGTCGTGCCCCCAAATAAAATCCAAACGCGATGGGACGAGGTTGTTTCTCCTGTGACGCGCTTCGCCAGTTCTAGCGCCATGAAGGCAGATACGCTGGCGATGATGAATGCGAGTGTCATTAAAAACCCGTTATGGCTCATCGTGTGACTGCTTAGTTGGTCCATAGTTATAATTCCTCGATTGATTCATGATTTTGTATATCTCTTTCATTATATGCTGAAGATTTTCCGATTACATACAGAAATGTTCAAACGGACTAGATCTTACACGACACGTGGGGAAAAAATGACGATTGTTTAACTAAATCAGGCGAGAATTCTCCCTCCTCTAAGCGACTCGGGGCGAAGCTCGGCGTAGGTGGGAGATGAATCGCCCGGTCCAAACGTCTTTTCCCCCTGTGACAGATAGGACGAACAAAAGTTCG
>NZ_JACSKY010000052.1 GCF_018617855.1 Exiguobacterium qingdaonense | reverse complement strand
GGTGTCGCCGGTTTCCGTCTCGTTCCGCTCCCCGCTTTCGCCTCCTCGCGGATGGCGATGCGGTCCTCGAGCAGCTTGTTGTAGATGAATCGGGCGCAGCCGATCGTCCGGACCAGGAACTCGGCCTGTGCCGGCGTCGGGTGGAGCCTGTATTTATAGCCTTTCAGCATGTCCGTCCCTCCTCCCTCCAGAAGATCGTGATG
>NZ_JACSKY010000051.1 GCF_018617855.1 Exiguobacterium qingdaonense | reverse complement strand
ATGATGCAAAACCATAAGCTCGCCAAGTCCATCGGGGATGTCAGTTGGTACGAGTTCGTCCGGCAACTCGAATACAAATCAAACTTCTATGGACGGACACTCATCAAGGCAGACCCCTGGTACGCATCCACTCAAATCTGTTCCACTTGCGGCATAAAAGGCGAGAAGAAGGCGATGGATGTCCGTGAATGGACGTGTGCCTGTGG
>NZ_JACSKY010000006.1 GCF_018617855.1 Exiguobacterium qingdaonense | reverse complement strand
CCTAGGTCGCGATGCGGCTCCGGGATTGCCTGCGGAAAGCGTGGGCGCCGGAAAGGCGAGCGATATGATTCATGTTAGTCAACAGCCTGTCGACTCGTGATACGAGTCGAGAGAAGTCGTTAGGCCCGGTCCCAGAAGCGGGCAGTCGCAATTCCGTCGATGAACGCATCAAATCCATCGAGGCTATGTTCATCAAACAGGAAGACGCCAGGCTGGTCCGTCTTCACGCGGCATGTGGCGAGTGCCTCTTTATGATGCACGTGAAGGGCGAGCGGTTTATAGTGCTTGTACGTATTCTCGATAAACTCGAGCACGTCATCCTCGACCGTGGTGGCGGCGCTCACTAAGAAGGCGGCATCGAAGAGGCTCGAGTCGACCGTATCGTACGTCTCTTTCACTTTTAGGTCACCAAGCATATGCGCTTTCTTTCCAACGAGACTGTAGTTGACGTTGTTTTCAGCTAGCGTCTGCACCCACTGCTTCACTTGATTCGCATCCACGTCACCGGCTAGGAGAAGGGCGACGCTCTTCGTGTCCGGCTTTTTGATGGTGTTCGCCATCGAGAGGGCAGGAGACGTCTTATCCGATTGGACCTCATTGTTCTCCTCGGGCACTTGTACCCCTAAATTGTCGGCGACGACTTCGGCGAGATGACGATCGATTCGATTCAATAGATCGACAGCGTTCTCTTTTACCATGTCGGACTCACACTTTCCGAGTTCGAAGCTGCAGGCATCCTGAATATGCTGCTTCTCGACGTCGGTCATGCTGTTGTAGAAGAGCTTCGCCTGTGAATAGAAGTCGAGGAAGCTGTCGCTGCGCCCACGAATCTTATGCCCTTCCACTTTCTCTTGATAATGCTCAAATCCGCCTTGGTCAGCTGGTACGGGCTCAGGCTGATTGTTGTTGAGCGCATTTTTGTGGTAGCTCGTCTGTCCTTTATGGACAGCCATTTGATGCATCCCGTCACGCTGGTTGTTATGAAACGGACAAACTGGTTTGTTGATCGGAATCTGGTGGAAGTTTGGTCCACCGAGACGCGAAAGCTGGGTGTCCGTGTACGAGAACAGGCGACCTTGCAAGAGCGGGTCGTTCGAGAAGTCGATTCCTGGTACGAGATGACCTGGGTGGAAGGCGACTTGTTCGGTTTCTGCGAAGAAGTTGTCGACGTTTCGGTTGAGTGTCATCTTCCCAACGAGTTTCACCGGAATCTCTTCTTCCGGCCATAGTTTGGTCGGATCTAAAATGTCGAAATCGTATTTGAACTCGTCTTCTTCCGGTATGATCTGTAATCCGAGTTCCCATTCTGGATAATCGCCTTTATCAATCGCTTCATACAGGTCGACCCGATGGAAGTCTGCGTTTTTTCCGAGTGCTTTTTGAGCTTCGTCCCATACTTGTGAATGTACGCCGAGCTTCGGTTTCCAATGGAATTTGACGAAATGGGCTTTGCCCTCCGCATTCACGAGACGGAACGTATGAACCCCGAATCCTTCCATCATGCGTAGACTGCGCGGAATTCCTCGGTCACTCATCGCCCACATGACCATATGAGCAGTCTCATGATTTTGTCCGACGAAATCCCAAAACGTATCATGCGCGCTTCCCCCTTGCGGCACTTCCGTATGTGGTTCAGGCTTCACGGCGTGAACGAGGTCCGGGAACTTGATCGCATCTTGAATAAAGAAGACCGGGATGTTGTTCCCGACCAAGTCATAGTTCCCTTCGTCTGTATAGAACTTCGTCGCAAATCCACGGACGTCCCGAACGGTGTCACCGGAACCGCGTGACCCCTGAACCGTTGAGAAACGGACGAATACCGGGGTCGTCTTCGAAGGGTCGTTCAAGAAATCCGCTTTGGTGAACTCGGCAAGCGGTTCATACACCTGGAACTCCCCGTGTGCTCCGACGCCGCGTGCATGAACGATGCGCTCCGGGATCCGCTCATGGTCGAAGTGCGTCATCTTCTCGCGGAAGTGAAAGTCTTCAATCAACGTCGGACCACGACGACCTGCTTTCAGCGAGAATTCGTCTTCGGCCATCTTCAGACCTTGGTTTGTCGTAAGGCCAGCTTGTTGTTCGTTGTCAATCGTATGTTGTTTTAACTGTTCTTCTTTCTTGTTCCCCATGTGATTGCCTCCCTTAAGTAAGTGACCGTCGTAAGTCATGAATTGACCTACTGTATCGGTGTTCCCTAACCGATATAAAAAAATCCCTCTTTTTCAAAAAAAGAGAGATTTTACATAAATGAGAGATTTACTTATAAAGTGGCCCATACATGTTGTTTCAGTACGATTTGTTGCACCACTTTTGGGTCGAGTTCGTAGTCAGTGGCGACGACGTTTGTCACTTTCGCTCTCACATCGGGGTCGTCACGGTCCTGTTTCGCATACTGATTTTGCCATGACCTCCAAATTTGAATCTCTTTGTCGGTCAATTTGGTCGTCCATTCTTTCTCTCTAAGTTGCCAGCCGAACATCATGTCGTCTGTTTGACCAGGTTCCACCCAGTCCGCAAGTGCATAATCGCCTTCAGGAGCGAATACGGCTTCACCGAGCGGGGGTTCGGTCCCAATATAGGCGGCATCGTCGTAAAATCGCAATAGTGCGGCTTGAAACTGATCCGATCCCTTTGCTTCATCTACGACGTCACGACTGATGGACTGTAGTTCATCGCTACTCGGTTCATCATGCACGACGATGTCATATTCATATCGTATGACACCGTCTTCTTCAATTGGTGTACGTTCTTCAATCGTATATATTTCCTCGGAAATGGAGTGCTGTTCAGACTTTAACTGCGTTGTAGGTGCCAATTCCTGTGGCCAGAACCAGAGGGCACAGCCGAAGGGGATGAGAATTACGACGAGACGACGTAGTCGATATACCCCATTTGCTTTTCTTTTTTTCTTCTTCAACCTAAAAACACTCCTTCAATGATGTAACAATCCCCAATAAGCTGAGGATTACGTTCGATCTAAACGAACGAGGTCTGCATCTGGATGCGACTGACCACGAACGAGGGCACTCAAAATACGAGAACCGAGCATGCTATACACCGTCCCATTTCCCCCGTATCCGAGCAGATAAAACAAGTTCGGTCGATTCGGGTGCTCTCCGATGAACGGGAGCTGGTCTACCGATTCTCCGAACAAGGCGACCCAGGCGTAATCGACTTCAAGGTCATACATCGGGAAGAGCTCAGCGATTTTTTCCTTCACCCGTTCTGCCCGCTCATTCATGAGCGACTCGTCGTGTGGCGTTTCTGCCTTGTCTTCGTCGAGTCCACCAGCAATGATGCGTCCGTCCGGGGTCGTACGTAAGTAAAGGTACGGTCGTTTCGTCTCCCAGATGAGCGCGCGCCCCTCCCAATCGCTGAATTCAGCGATCGGATTCGTAGCGATGGCATACGAACGATTTAAATCGATTCGATGGGAGTCGAGCAGGGGAGCTGGACCATAACCTGTCGCAAAGATGACTTTGTTCGCTTTAAATGTTCCGTTTGAGGTGAGGACGAGCCATCCGTCACCGTCTGATACGATTTCATCCACGGACGTCTCTTCAAAAATCGGGACGTGGTGTTTTGATAAGTGACGAATGATTTGACGGCTGAGCGTGAGCGGATTGACCTCGGCATCGCCTTTTGTGATGAGGGCCGCCGGTTTTTCAAATGGGAAACGTTCACGCAATGCATCACGATCCAACCATTCCACGTCAAAACCGTGTTTGGATAGCATCTCATACTCACGTTGCAATTTGGCAACATCGTCCTCTTCACTTGCAAAGCAAAGGCTGTCCCGTCGAATGTATATATCGGATGCATCGACATCTTTCGCCACTTGATCGAGCGACTCGACTGCGTCGAGACATAATCGATAGAAGCGTACCGCTGCCGCTTCTCCGATTTTTTCTGCGAGTTCATGTAACATGATGTCGTTGGAGTATTGAATGAGTCCGGTGTTTGCCGACGTGCTTCCTGTCCCGACTTTTCGTCCGTCGAGCACAGCAAAGTCGACACCATCCTGCTGTAGCGTATAGGCCGTCAACGTCCCGGACATACCGGCCCCGATGACGAGTACATCGTAATGCTCTTTTTTCTCAGGTCGTTTCAACACTACGTTGTCCGACTCAGTCGTTGGCCAATATAATTCTCCGTTATACAATTCCATCGATCTCATCCTCCATGATTCAGTATCTTCCTCTTTATCCCCGCTTTAAGTGGGGTAAAACCTTGAAAATCGCAGACGATGTGTCATCAAACTAAACATTTACAAGTTCTTATATTCAATCCATTCAAGTGAAAGTGTAGTTGCCGATTTACGCTATGTTTGACTCGCAACAAAGAGATTGCAAACAGAAGTACTTGACGATTTCATGAATAGCTTTTACACTCTTCTAATACTAATTAATTGTATCGGTTAAGTTAGAATTAAAGGAGGCAATAATGAAGGCAGTCAATTATCCAGTCATTCCGGGGGCAGGTGCGTTCTATTTTGAAGGAAATGAGATTGGTATTCTACTTTGTCATGGCTTCAACGGGACGCCACAAAGTGTACAAGATGTCGGGGTCGAGTTGATGAAGCAAGGATTTACCGTCTATGCGCCTCGTCTGAAGGGACATGGGACGGACCCGGAAGATTTTCGATGTTCGACGCATCGATGTTGGTATAAGAGTGTAACTGAAGGCATCGAGCGGCTACGCGAATCTTGTCAAACTGTCATCGTTGTCGGGCAATCGATGGGCGGAACGCTAGCGCTTAAAGCTGCACTTGAAGGGAAGGCGGATGCGGTCGTCACGATCAATGCTGCTTTATCGGTACCTGGGTATGCATGTCATGCGTCACATACCGAGTGTCGATTCATCGACGAAGACGCGCCTGACATCTTGGCAGAAGGTGTATATGAGATTGTCTATGACCGTGTGCCGACAAAGGCGATTCGAGAGTTACTTGCGTTAATTGATGAAGTGAGACCGCAAGTCGAATCGATCCATGTCCCGACATACGTCATCCATTCGGCTGTCGACAACGTCGTGCCGCCGGCTGATTCCATCTGGTTATTTGATCAATTGAAAGGCTCAAAAGAATACGCGGTGCTTCCGAATTCATATCACGTTGCGACGATGGACCATGATTGGAGACATTTATCGAAGCTCATCGCGATCTTCTGTGAACAAGTTGAGGCAATTCATCAAAATGCAGTGTAAATTCTGCATTTTTAAATTCTCATTCTTTGCAAGCGTTTGCACTAGTGCTATGGTATATGTAAATCACACCTTAGCGTAGGAGGCACGTATCACATGGAGATGTTGTTTAGCCAAACGAAGCAATCGGAAGTCAGTCGTGTATGGTGGAAAGAGGCGATCGCCTATCAGATTTATCCACGAAGTTTTAAGGACTCGAACGGAGATGGGATTGGAGATCTTCGTGGCATCATTGAAAAGCTCGATTACTTAGAAGAACTAGGGATTGATGTCATTTGGATTTGTCCGATGTATAAATCCCCAAATGATGATAATGGATATGACATCAGTGATTATCAAGACATTATGGAAGAGTTTGGGACGATGGAAGACTTCGATGCATTGTTAGAGGCGGTGCATGCGCGCGGGATGAAACTGTTGCTCGACCTCGTCGTCAACCATACGTCGGATGAACATCCGTGGTTCCTTGAATCCAAAAGCTCAAAGGACAACCCGAAACGCGATTGGTACATTTGGCGAGACGGAGAAGACGGCGCGCCACCGAGCAACTGGGCAAGTATCTTTGGCGGTTCTGCTTGGGAATACGATGCAGGGACTGATCAATATTACTTACACGTCTTCTCGAAGAAACAACCCGATTTGAACTGGGAGAACCGTGAAGTTCGGACTGCTGTCTATGACATGATCAACTGGTGGCTCGATAAAGGCGTCGACGGGTTCCGTGTCGATGCAATCAGTCACATTAAAAAAAAGCCGACCGGAACGATGCTACCTTCACCGGACGGGAAACCGGTCGTCACGGCGTTCTCGATGTATTCAAACATCGAGGGGATTCACGAATATTTACAAGAGATGAAACGGGAATCCTTCTCTAAATATGATATTATGACCGTCGGTGAAACGAATGGAATCGAACCGGAAGAGGCCGATCTTTGGATGGGTCCGGAAAACGGTGCGATGAATATGGCGTTTCACTTCGATCATGTCGACATCATGAGACGTTCGCGCCTCGCCCCGCTCGATGTCGTCGAGCTGAAGCGAATCTTTGATAAATGGCAACAAGGTCTACTCGAAACAGGTTGGAACGCATTATATATCGAGAATCATGATATGGTGCGAGCAGTCTCCCTTGTCGGGGATGAGCACCATTACTGGCGAGAGAGCGCTACGGCGCTTGGCATGATGTACTTCTTTATGCATGGGACGCCATTCATCTACCAAGGGCAGGAAATCGGGATGAAGAATGTACCGCTCCCGTCAATTCATGATTATGACGATGTCGCGACAAAGAATGAATACTTCGAGCGGATTGCGAATGGGATGAGCGAAAGTGATTCGATGCAACAAGTATGGGGTACGTCCCGAGACAACGTGCGAACGCCGATTCAGTGGGATGCGTCACCACACGCTGGCTTCTCTGAGACAACCCCTTGGATGCCGCTCCACGAAGGATATGAGTCGCTCAATGTTGAGGCGCAGCGCCACGATCAGCACTCCATCCTGTCGTTCTACAAGGCGATGATTCGTCTTCGTCGGGCCGAAGAAACCTTTACGTATGGACGTTATCGCGACGTTTTGCCCGAGCACAAGCAAGCCTTCGTTTATGAACGTACATTTGAAAATACTCGATTCCTCGTAATTGTCAACTTGACTGCCAACCCTGCTGAGGTGACCATTCCAGAAATCGCAGGTGCCACGCTTGTCCTGACGAATGAAATCGATCCAGAAATGATTGATACCGAGACGTTTATGTTGCGCCCGTTCGCAGCACGGTTATATCGTTTATGATATAGGGGGGTACCTTCTTAGGAGGGTACCTTTTTTGAATGAGAGGTGGAGTGGATGCATACGATTGAATTTTCGAATGGGAACGATGCGGTACGCGTCGTAATCGCAAGTGCCGATCGCGAACACATACTCTTCAAAGTTGGTGAAAGCGACATGATGACTTCCGTGACAGCGTATCTCGATTTTGCGGAAGCGTTCATAGATGCTTTTCATTCTCTTCAAGGAACAGCTATACTTTGCGACAGAGTCGGAAACGAGGTCATCGACGTCACTTTCTCACATCGGGGAGTACGTATCGGTTTTCACCATCCCTTTGCGGAGAAGACGCTACAGACCGACCAAAGCTACATGACGGAGACGATGAGGCAAATCGGCATCTGGAATAGGCTGTGACAAATACGGGAAAAGAGCATATGATAGAGATTGACTAAATGGAAAGGGGTGTCGGGTATGGATGGAACGAAACGTGCTGACATTCGCCCAGGGCTCCATGTCCAAATCGTTTTGAAGCAAGATCAACGAAGCGGAAAGCTGACGAAAGGCGTCGTTCAAGATATATTGACGAACTCGCCGCGTCATCCGCATGGAATCAAAGTGCGTTTGAGCGATGGACAGGTCGGTCGTGTGAAAGTGATCGAAGCTGGAGGTGAGTAAGATGAGCGAGAAAAAACTATCTTTTCAAGAAGCGATGAAACAAAAGCTGGCAGAGAAGAAGCAGAATCAAACGAAAGTTCCGACAGGTTTGCATGGTACGAAACAGAAACCATTGACGAGCCAGTTGACGAAAAAACCAAACAACCAGAAGAAACGTACTGGTATTTAAGAATGCGGCTACTCGAAAAGAGTGGCTGTTTTTTTGAATATTCGTTTCAATGTTATCTAATGTGATCATGATTTAAAAATTCTAAACATTTTTATGTAAGCGCTTTAAATGACTGTTTATTAGGATTCTTAACCTATTTATGTGAAAAAAGAACGAAGTTACCTATAAAAAAAATATTGCTAATTGTCAGAATCTTTGTATAATTCAGAACTAAGACATCATAAAAATTCTCAACTTCAGATTCACACAAACAGGGAGGAACTTATTCATGGAAGCGATTCAAAGTATGTTACAGGGAAGCGTCGACTTTTTAAACAACATCTTATGGTCATATGTATTGATTGCCGTGCTTGTAGGAGCAGGGATTTACTTTACAGTCAAAACACGATTTATGCAGTTCCGGTACTTAAAAGAAATGCTCCGTACGGTAACGGATAAGTCAGACGTGACGCCATCAAAAGATGGGAAGAGTATCACACCGATGAAATCTTTCTTTATCGGCGCCGCGACTCGAATCGGTACAGGTAACCTTGCAGGTGTCACGGTAGCGGTCACGCTCGGTGGACCTGGAGCAGTCTTTTGGATGTGGATCGTAGCCCTTCTCGGTGGTGCGACAGCCATGATTGAAAGTACATTGGCTCAAGTATACAAAGTGAAAGATGATGTCGCGTACCGTGGCGGTCCGGCATATTACATCGAAAAGGGATTGAATAACCGTGCACTTGGAATCGTATTCGCGATTCTCATCGCTGTCACGTTTGGTTTGATTTTCAACTCTGTTCAATCGAACACGATTGCTGCGGCATTTGACAATGCGTTCGGTGTCGACGCGGTGATCGGCGGAGCAGTATTAGTCGTTCTTACAGGTCTCGTCATCTTTGGCGGTGTCCAACGTGTCGCAAGCTTCTCGGCAATCGTTGTACCGGTCATGGCGGTATTGTACCTTGCTATCGCACTTTACGTCGTCGTTGTGAATATCACTGAAATTCCGGCTGTCTTTGCAATGATCTTCCAAAGCGCATTCGGTTTAGACGAAGCGGTCGGTGGTTCAATCGGTGCTGCCATCTCAATGGGTGTTCGTCGTGGACTCTTCTCGAACGAAGCTGGTATGGGTTCTGCACCAAACGCAGCTGCAGCAGCTGAAGTGTCGCACCCGGCGAAACAAGGTTTCCTTCAATCACTCGGTGTATTTTTAGATACGTTGATCGTCTGTACGGCAACAGCGGCTATCATTCTCCTTTCTGATAGCTACGCTTCAGGGAACGGTGAAGGGATCGTCCTTCTTCAAAACGCACTCGCTGAACAAGTCGGTGCATTTGCTCCAGCATTCATCGCCGTCAGTGTCTTCTTGTTCGCCTTCAGCTCGATTGCAGGTAGTTACTACTACGGGGAGACGAACATTGAATTCATTAAGAAGAGTAAACAAGCTGTATTTGGATTCCGTCTTGCAACGATGGCATTTGTTTTCATCGGAGCGGTCGCAAGCCTCGGCTTTGTTTGGAGCCTCGCTGACCTCTTCATGGCGGGTATGACATTGATTAACATCGCGGCCATCACGTTACTCGGTGGTATTGCCTTCAAAGTTCTCAAAGACTACGAAGAGCAACGTGCTCAAGGTCTCAACCCACGTTTCTCAGCACGTAAACTCGGGATCGAGAATACGGAGTGTTGGGATGTGGAAGAAGACGAAGTGGCACAGGGGTCTGTGCAAGCAGCGGCTGCTGATTCTTCAAAAGCTTAATCATCATCACATAATAAACAGGGACCCTGCGCATCGGGGTCCCTGTCTTTTTATGCATGTTTACGCATCGATTTAACTGTGTGTTCTGTTGCTGATTTATTCAAATATAGGTAGCTTCCAGCTACGAACAATGCGCCACCTACGATATTACCGAGTGTTGCGAACAGTAGGTTGAACAACGCTCCGCTGACGTTGATGAGATCTGATGGCACATAATGGAGAGCGAGTGCGAAAACCCCCATGTTTGCGATGGAGTGCTCAAATCCGGCTGCGAAAAAGACAACGACTGGAATCATCGTCAACATGATTTTTGCAACGTCATTGCTTGTTTTGAGTGGCATGAAAATCGCCATACAGACGAGAACGTTGCATAAGATCCCTTTTAGAAAAATCGCAAGCGCATCTCCGCCGATTTTCTTCGAGGCAACAACGGCCAACAAATGATCACTCGTCACTTCACCCATGCTATGAGCCCCGATGACGAGCAGAGACAATGTGACGGCACCAATCAAATTTCCGACCCAACTGATCCCCCATATTTTTGCTAGGTCCAGCCAGGCGACTCTTCCTCGTTTGACCCCTGTAACCAGATACATCGTGTTACTCGTGAATAGTTCTCCACCCATCCAGACGATGAAGACGAGTGCGACCGAGAAACTGGCTCCGGCGATGAGCATCGTACCGGGAACATCGATGAACATGTTTCCGACGGTGAATGAGAAGACAACGCCAATCCCAATCAAAAAGCCGGCGATGATCGACCGCAATACATATTGAGAAAATGAATGCTGAAGCAACGATGATTTCTTGAATGCGGCTTCTTCCATATAATCGATGACTTGCTTTTCCATGAGAAGACCTCCTTTAGACCCTTTCAGTCTAGGAGTTCAAGAAAAAGTTTGCAATTGTTTTCACAAACTTTCAAGAAGTTATCATGAAACCGTTCACATCATTGCCACGAGTTCAACTTTGATCCGGTCTGGGTCCTCAAAATAGAGTGCCGTATAGTTTGGGCCACCTGCATGAGGGAAACGGTCGGCGTATAGTTCACGAAAACCGTTTGACGTGAGTTGCTGTCGGACCTCTTCTAGTTGTGCGAGCGATGAAGCGTGAAACGCCAGATGGTTCAGACCAGTCTTTTTCCGATGATAGGGTGGTGTCAGGTGGTTTTCTTCTGTTTGGACGAACACAAGGTATGTATCACCGTAGCGATAACTTCGACCTTCCGGCCAGGATTGATAGAGTGTGTACCCTAGTTGGTCACAAAGAAGCCACTCCCAAGCACGTACACTCTCGTTCAGGTTCGATACATACAATTCAACGTGGTGGAGCATAAGAATCATCCTTTCGATGGACGTTTGAGAATGGTCCGTTCGGTATAATTGAACTATACAACGAATGGGGGAGGAAGGATATGAATCGGACAGGGCTTGTCTCGAATATTTTGATTGCCGGTAAGACGGGCGTTGGAAAAAGTGCATTCATCAATTATATATACGGACACGACGTCGCCGAATCGAGGGCAGGAAGTCCTGTCACCGCAGAAGGACTGCATGAATACGAGTATTACGACTTGGAGCGGGGAATTTTGTTTCGATTTTTTGACACATGGGGACTCGAGGCGGACCGTTCCGAGGAATGGCATCAAGCGATTTTATCCGTCGTTCATGAACGTGAAGGGGCACTTGACATCGCCGAGTGGTTTCACACGATTTACTACTTGTTGTCAGTGCAGTCGGGACGAGTCGAGGCATACGAAATCGAGTCGATTTTAAAGCCGCTTTATGAACGTGGAAGCAACGTCACCCTCATTCTGACGAACTATAACGCAGAAGATTCAATGAGTGTACAGAAGGCGGAGGCGATGGAGCAATTGTTATTGCGTGAGCTTCCAACTGAAGAAGAGAACATCATTCGAGTCAACAGTGTCGAAAAGAAGCTCCTGACGGGGAAGCGTATTCCTGTAAAAGGGTATGAGGAGGTATGGAAGCGAAATCGTACGAACTTATGGAAAGACATCGAGCGAAAGCTTCCGATCAATCTGACGAGTCATCTTGTAGAGGAGTTAGAGAATTGGAGGACTCGGAGTATCGAATCCGCGGAAAAGATTCGCATGTTGACCCCACAAGCGATGATTAGTTTAAAAGCTCGGAAGATCGAAAAAGATTTAGAACAAACACTTGAACAGGCGGCCTTGACGACAGAAGAGGCGATGGCGGAAGGCGTTCGCCACTATATCCAACTCATGCAACGATATCCGCTAGTCGGTGAACAGGCAGATCACTTATTTAAAACGAGACGAGTCGAACTCGGATTTGACTATTCGTTCGGAAAAACAGTGCGAAAGATGGTGCTTGGGATGATTCCTGGCGTGCACTTTATTTACTGGGCATTCAAACGCAGGACGGCAGAGCGAGGCATGAAGAAGGCGATCGAACAGCAATATGAATCTGTGAAGCAAACGATTGAAGAAGAAATCCGACGTGGCTTTGAACGCGAGATGCGTCAACTCGGTCAAACACTCAATTCTTAAGGGGGAACTAGAATGGGATCGACAGGACGGTTTGATTTCAAAGAGTATGATTTAAAGGCAGAGCTCGAACGACTACGAGGCAAGGTGAAGAAACCAAACATCCTCATCGCCGGTGCGACAGGAGCGGGAAAAAGTTCTGTCGTGAACCATGTGTTCGGTCGTGACTTGACGAAAGTGGCGGCCGGTGAACCGGTCACGAGAGGAATCCATCAGTATAAGAGTGACGATATTGCGGTCACGTTGTTTGATAGCGAAGGGTACGAAATCGGGAGTGAGCGGCAACAGCATTACGAGGATGAAATCATCGGGTTTGTGGAAAATGCGAATCGACACGAAGAGTTGAATCGAATTCATCTCGTGTGGTATACCGTCAACGCCGCGACAAAACGTGTCACCTCACTCGATAAGGCTCTCATTCGCCGTCTTCGTGAATCGACCGCTGTCGCTGTTTTATTTACACAAATCGATCAAGTTGATTTGGATGAACTGACGGCATTGCGGAATGAATTGAACGAGGTTCTGCCGGAAGAAGCAATCTTTCAAGTGAGTATTTCTTCGGAAATATTAAACGACGAATCATTGCGACAGTATGTGGATTGGGAACGATTGATTGTGTGGTCGGTCGAACAGTTAGATCACTCTTTACAGGAAGGACTCTTGATGGAAATTCATGCCGAGAGTGAAGCGACGCTCAAGTTGAAGCGTAAGAAGGCGAATCGGATCATCTCAGGCTATGTGGCAAGCGCAGGGACGGCCGCTGCGGTGCCGCTCCCGTTTGCCGATGCCGTGGCGTTGACACCGATTCAAGTGACGATGAGTGTTCATCTATTTCGCTATTGGGGCGTGAAGGCGAGTGATGATTTGCTGAAGACGCTCATCGGGAGTACAATCATTCCACAAATTGGTCGCACGTTATCTAAGACAATCTTATTAAACGTGATGAAGTTTTTCCCGGGAGCGAACGCCGCCGCCGGTGTCATTAATGCGACCGTTGCTTCAGGAATCACATGGGCCATCGGACTGGCAATCAATGAAATCGCCTATCGTAATGCGATGGATTCTTCGAAAACGATTGAACAGCTGTTAAACCAAGAGTTCGGGTCATTGTTTGAACAGTACTTGAAACAAAATCCGAAAACGGATCAACCGTCATAACCATTCTATTTGTTAGACTACACAGTAGAGAGGAGGAGAATGATGAAACAACGTATTTATGTGACTCGTCGCTTACCGGATGAGGCGGTCGAATCACTTCGCGATCAATATGACGTACGAATGTGGGAGCACGAAGGTGAGCCTGTCTCACGGGAAGTATTACTCGAGGAAGTTGAATCGGCACATGCGCTATGGACGATGCTTAGTGACACGATTGACCGTGAGGTGTTTGAACGGGCAAAGCAATTGAAGGTCGTATCGAACTTGGCTGTCGGATATAATAATATCGATTTGAATGCGGCAAAAGAGAACGGTGTGATTGTGACGAATACACCGGATGTCTTGACGGAAACGACGGCGGACCTCACGTTTGGACTCATGATGATGACGGCACGACGCCTTGGTGAGGCCGAGCGCGACTTGCGTGCGGGTGAGTGGAAGTCGTGGCTTCCGATGGGATATGTCGGGATGGACCTTTATCAAGCGAAGCTCGGGATTATCGGAATGGGTCGGATCGGAGAGGCGGTCGCACGTCGGGCGCGGGGGTTTGACATGGACGTGCTGTACCATAATCGAACGCGTCGTCATGAGTCGGAGTCTATGTATGGCTTCACTTATGCGGAACTTGATGAATTATTGCAACAGTCCGACTTCGTCGTCGTCCTCGCGCCGCTCACAGATGAGACGCGAGGGATGATTGGAGCTGAGGAGTTCGCCAAGATGAAAAAGACGGCTATTTTCATTAACGTGGCACGTGGCGAAATCATCGATGAGCAGGCGTTGTATGAAGCGCTCGAGGCGAAAAGGATTTGGGGAGCGGGATTAGATGTATTCACAAAAGAACCGATTGACCTCGACCACCCACTCTTGACGCTTCCGAACGTAACGACACTTCCGCATATAGGAAGTGCCTCGATTCGCACACGTCTGGCAATGATGACATTGAATCGAGACGCAATCACGAGTGTGCTCGAAGGCAAAGAACCGAAGAATCGATTGACGTAAGAAGAGCCTGACGCGCGTCAGGCTCTTTTGAATTAAAAGCGTCTAATATTGTCTGGATCTTCCACGTCATTTCGATAAGCGCGGTCATCGAGACCACGTAGTTTTTCTTCGCGATCTGGATCTTTTGTCTCTTTATCTAGCTTGTCTTGCTCCGGGTCCACCGGATGGTTTGGATCGACGGTCTGTGCCTCGTGATACGGCTTTGAATCGATTTCTAAACCGTCTTCGGTGTGACTGCCTAAATGGTTGGCAGACGCGTCTTGATACGGTTTTGCATCGACGGTCACTCCATCTTGATGACGTCGTTCAAAGTCTTCATCCACGTAAATGAGAAGTTTCCCAGCCTCGATATCGTCATAGTGACGCTTCACTTCTTCTTCACTGAGTCCCATGTTGCGTAAACCTGCGTGAACGTCTTCTTTACCACTAAGAAACGATCGAACTTTATCGAACCAACTCGCTTGATGGGTAGCTTCCGTATGGACATCCGTGTCACGTCTTAAGATTGATACGTCGTCCTCGTGTTTTGTGACGACGTAAATGTGTGAGTCATCATGTCCTTTGGCCCGTAACTCTTCAATCTTTCCTAATGCCGAATCTTGTGTTTCATGCATGCTGATGAATCGTTTCTCGCTCATGACAGTTCCTCCTTATAGTCGGCGATGGTCCTCTAAACCTGAATGTCCTCGTACAATCGGATCATCCTTTGTTCCTTTCGGTTTCTCGTCATGGTCATTGAATGGTTTCGCATCAAAGGCGATTCCGTCCGCTTTTTCTCCTTGATCATGATCGAGTTCGCTATCTTTTTTGTACATGTTCGGATAGCGGTCATAAGAATGGCGATCGATATATAGCAGAATCTGCCCTTCATCGATGGCATCATAATATCGCTCTGCTTCAGCGTCACTAAGCCCCATGTTGCGCAACTCGTCTCGCACCCGGTCACTCCCATGTAAAAATGCTTTGACCCGATCGAGTAAATTCACGTCTCGAATCCCAGACTCGGCGTTTACATCCGTATGGTCGCGTAACGCAGAGATTTCTCCGTCTCGCTTAGCGACAACATGCATATTTTTTTCAGCTTCCCCTGCAGCCTTCAACTCTTCTACTTTGTGCATGACTTCCTGTTCTGTCTGAAACAGACCAATCATTTTTCGATCTGACATCGAATACCCCCTTCAATAGTCAACCATCTTCAACTAGTGTCACAATAACAGTAATTTCCGTTTCGTTCATAATTGAAACAATAAAACGCCATCCCTATCTTGGGGATGGCGCAGGTTAGTAATAAAGCATGAGCGTGTCATCTCCGAGTGGACAACGCGTACTCTTCCATACAAATTCAATTAGCGTCCAAATCGCCATAAAGCCGCTGATGGCCAATAAAATGAGCGCATAGAGTGGAGTCAGTTGAATAACAAATGACCAGCCGAGCGTCAATAAAAGTGGTTGAATCAAAAATATGGACGTGATATAGACGACGACGATGAGCAAGGCGAAGGCGATTCGTCGTCCGAGTGTTTGAATGTGGTGTCGAAAGCGAGTCAACACTCCAAAAATGGCGCCGGTCACCATGACGGGCAACAGAAACGCTAAATAGTCAATTGGATAAGTCGACATCGGGGCGCTGAATAAACGTAAGCTGAACACATCATCGATGACGAGCAGTAAATTCGCGTAAGCAAATGCCAAAATCATACCGAGCAACCAACCGAAGCGGTTCCAAATCGTGCGTGCCGATTTGAGTGCTTCAATTTTTGTATAGGCGAGAAATGCGAGGTCACGCACCTCGATTTCTTTCAATGACAATTTGGCTTCGTCGAGCTGATTGACAGCCCAGTCAAAATCTCGGTTCGCTTGGGATTTCTCATGAGGTTTCAATTCATCCGAGGCATCAATCAACACGTGATAGCGCCGACGGTATTCCTCATTCGTTTCAGGTTGCTCGATTAGGAATCGGGCGTACTCACGAGGATCTTGGTTTAGAAGACTATCTAGAGATTGTCCGCTTTTCTCCGCATGGCGGATGTAGCCAGCGAGTGCTAGAAGGAGACGGTCTGCTTCCACCTCATCATCGGTCAGTTCAATGAGTCGTTGACGCACTTCGTTGAAAAACTGTTGGACGTTCGGGTCATGAATCATATTCGGTTCCAGGGAGATTCCTCTCCTTTCTTGGTTTGTCATCGTCAAGCAGGTGGTTCGTCGTTATGGGAGAGTTGAAGTGACTCGAAATCGCCTTGTTCGATGCTTCGAATCAAAATTTCGCTCCCTCCCATATTTGTCGAAAGCGGGATGGAATAGACGTCACAAAGTCGCATCAATGCGCTCACATCTGGTTCATGTGGCTGGGCGGTCAATGGGTCTCGGAAGAAAATAATCATATCCATTTCACCGCGGGCGACAGCGGCACCGATTTCCTGGTCGCCTCCAAGCGGTCCTGAACGGAAGCAATGAACGGGCAAGCCGGTTGCCTCTGCAATACGCTTGCCGGTTGTGCCGGTCGCAAACAACTGATGCTTTTCTAAAATGTGAGCGTACGTTTTAATGAGGACAATTAAATCGTCTTTCTTTTTGTCGTGAGCTACTAAAGCGATTTTCATCCTAATTCCTCCTAACATGACTTCTCTAGTTATTCGTATCATATCTCACCCGATTTGACACGGTTTGTCTCTTAAATGTTACGTACCCATTTCAAAAGAAACGTAATAGTCTCGCAAAAGGGATGACTGACCCGACAGGTTTGATGGTTTTGAAATATAGGTATGTAATGAATAACAAAGCAAGTCGGCACAACCATCTTAAGATAGAGGAGGAAATCAGATGAACGACACAACGTACAACTTTGATACGTTCATGTCATGGCTACCCGAGCTTTTGCTGGCAATTGTTATTCTCGTAGTCGGTTATATTTTGGCAAAAGTATTGGAGAATGTGACACGAAAAGCATTGAAGAAAGCACGCCTCGACGAGCGGGCTGGTATTAAAAAAGAAGGAGAGAAAGGGGATAAGTGGACACCTGAACGCATTATCGCGAAAGTCGTGTTCTTTGGGGTCTTACTTCTCTCATTCCTAATCATCTTTGAATTTATGAACGTTCCTGCAATCACGGAGCCGTTCAGTCAGATTTATGAAGGATTTTCTGGATTAATTATCGGTGTCATCAAAGCCGGCTTAATCTTATTGGTCGCTTGGGTCATCGCCACCCTTTTGAAAAAAGGAATTCAGATGGCGGGCCACCGTTTGAACTTGAGCAAGTTGATGGAAAAGACGGGGCAAGAATCGACGAGTGTCAACCAAACGAAATGGGTCGATACGGTCGCAAACATCGTCTTTTATCTTGTCCTATTACTAGCGTTACCGGCAGTGCTTGATGCACTCGGACTTCGTGGGGTCAGTGGTCCATTTGAAGACTTGTTGAATAGCTTCCTCGGCTTCATTCCGAAACTTGTCGCGGCAGCACTCATCTTTGCGATCGGTTATGTGGTCGCGAAGATTGTACGCGATATTTTGACGAAGTTCCTCGAAGCGGCGGGGTTAGATCGACTAGCAGAGAAACTCCATCTTTCGGATTATGTGAAAGGTTCGAGTCTTGCGAAAGCAATCGGTACAATCGTCTTCATCTTCATCATGATTCCTGTCACGATCTCGGCGCTCGAAGCGCTTGATATCAGAGGTATTTCAGAGCCTGCGATTGCGATGCTCAATGATGTGCTCGTCATGATTCCAGACATTCTCGTTGCAATCGTCCTCGTCCTTGTCGGGGTGTTCGTGGCAAGATGGTTGAAAGAGATTGTCATATCGCTTCTAGAGAACCTTGGTGTCAATTCATTGGCTCAGAAAATGGGCTTTGGAGAACGTGCGACTTCGATGTCGATTGCACAGGTGGTCGGTGTCATCGTCCAAGTCATCGTGATCTTGCTCTTCGTATCTGAAGCGCTTCAAGTCGCGAACCTTGAGTTTATGGCATCTCTCGCAACGGCCATCTTCGCCTACTTGCCGATGGTCATTGCGGCGCTCATCATTCTAGCGATTGGCTTCTGGTTGGCCAATATGGCAGAGCGCTTGGTCGGAAGTGTACTTGTCGATGGAGCCGGGCAACCGAGTGCGCTTCGCTACGTGGCGAAGTATGCGATTCTTGGACTCGTCTTCTTCATGGCAATCAGTCAGCTCGGAATCGCGCCGATGATTGTCAATACAGCCTTCCTCCTCATCCTTGGGGCGGTCGCGCTCGCCTTTGGCCTCGCCTTCGGTCTTGGAGGTCGCGAGACGGCGGCACGTTACTTGAAAAAGGCAGAGCATCGTATTGACGACACGGAAGTTTCAAAAGAAGGACTCGAGCGAGAAAAAGAACAGATGAGTCGCGAGTCGGAAGCAGCGAAACAGCAGGCGAAACAAGGTGTCGAACAAACGAAGCACGAAGCGGAACAGTCGAAGCAACAGATGAAGCGAGACATTCAAGATTCAGAGGGAGACCACGTGGACGGACCGAAATCAAATCCGTTCCACGATAATATCACTCCAGATGAAGACAATCGCTCACTTGATGACAACGATGGTCCGTTACGCCCATAACAATCGATTCATTGACAGGTCTCCCACGTGGAGATCTGTTTTTTTTATGTTCAACTCGGGTGTCGGTTTGGTCGATAGTAAAAGAAAAGAGTATAGAGGTGAGGGGAATGTTTGAACGATTTCAACGAACACTCGTTGTGAACTATATAATCGGCTCAGGGCTAGCCGTTTTCGGGGTGGGGGGCGTCTTTATTTTTCAGACGCTTGATTTGTCAATACGTGAGGTGCTACTGCTTCTGACAATCATGCTAGGCTCAGGTGTCATCATGGTGACGTCAGAACTTCTATTGTATCGTCGTCATATCCATCCGATTCGTCAATTCTTTTCGACTGAATCCCCGACGACAGATGAGTTGACGTCGGCGTTCGAACAGGCGAGTCGTTTCCCCATTTTAACGGTAAAACGGATTCTAGGTCCGCACTTGTTCGGATTGTCCATTCCATCTATCACGTTGACGACGATTTGTATGTATTATAGTTGGATTGATCTACCGTATCGTCTCATCGGATTAGCCGCAATCGGTGCTGTCATGATTGCGGTATTACACGCATTGATTGAATATTTTTTAACGGTTCGAGCGATTGAGCCTTTGCTTGTGTATATGAAAAATCGACATGACGAGTTGTATGGTCAACCGATTCAGACCGTATACCGGTCGTTCAGTGTACGGACGAAACTTATGATCAGTATGCTCATCACGGGCGTTTTTCCCATCATGTTGTTCATGTTGGCGTCGAGTGTTCAACTTTCGACTTCGACTCGAACGGATACATATTGGAATTGGGCGTTCGTCATTCTAGTCATCATCATCGGAATTGCCGTTTTATGTAGCTTCTTACTATATGACAATATTAAACGTCCGATCGGATTTTTGACATCGGGTATCGAACAGATAGAGGCGGGGCAACTTCAGAAAATCGAGAACCCTTATTTGGATGAATTTGCTCAATTGATCGGAGGGTTCAATCAGATGGTCGAGACAGTGAATGCTCGTGAACAAGAGAATGCGCAACTGTTAGATAGCCTCTTCATCTTATTTGCGGCGACACTGGATGCGCGTGACCCGTATACGGCAGGTCATTCGGAGCGTGTCGCGATGTACTCGGTGGAACTTGCCCGTGCCATCGATTTGCCTCAAACACAAATCGATTTACTCAACAAGTCAGCACTGCTTCATGACATCGGGAAAATTGGGATTCGAGATGATGTCTTGTTAAAAGAAGGGAAACTGACAGACGAAGAGTTTGCAAAAATCCAAGAACATCCGACCATCGGAATCCATATTTTGAGTCAAATTCATTTACCTGCATCACTTCAACCGATTTTGGCCGGAGTTCGGTCGCATCACGAGCGAATTGATGGGAGAGGATACCCCGATCGCTTACGTGAGACCGACATTCCGTTGTTTGGGAGAATCATGGCCATTGCCGATGCCTATGACGCGATGACGTCCGATCGACCTTATCGTTCCGGGATGCCCGTCGAGAAGGCCCTCTCTATTTTAGAGAGTGGTCGCGGAACGCAATGGGATGCGGAATATGTAGACGTGTTCGTGAAACTTCGTCGCCAGGCTATATCGGCATAAGAAAAGGAGCAGCACCTTGTGTGCGGCTCCTTTAGAGTATCGTTTGAAAGCCGTAAACCCCGATAACGGCTCCGATGACGACAATGACGAGATTGACTCGGAACACGGCAAGGACCGTGGCGACAACCCCACCGAACAAGGCGGAGGACGCGGTGGTTGTAGACGACAAGATTCCTGGGAAAATCAAACTGGCCAGCACTGCGTAAGGGATGAATGAGAGAAATCGTTTCATGTATGCAGGTAATGCCAATTCTTTTAACCATAGGAGCGGGACGAGTCGAGGAAGATAGGTGACAAGGGCCAAGCCCAAAACGAGTAGAAATAACGACATCATGCGACTTCTTCCTCCTTAAACAGAATTGCGCCGATTCCAGCTGCCGTGATGGTCGCAACGATGATTCGAATCCCGTCCGAAATCGGAAAAAACGGGGAGACTCCCCAATGGAGAATAGCTTGAATCACAATAGCTGCGCTTGCCACAATAAAGACTGGTCGCGTCGTCAAGGACGGTACGAGTAAACCGATGAACATCGCGTATAACGCAATGCCCATGCTTGCCTGTAACGCATCGGGTAGACCGAATGCTAAAAAGACTCCCATCCACGTACCCACATTCCAAGCGAGAAAAGCGATTGTATTTAAGCCGAACACAAAGACACCGGAACGGGTTTCTTTTCGAATGGATGCGATACTGAACGTTTCATCGGTCACACCGAATGCGATGGCAGCCAATAATTTTTGAGATGTCGTTTCAATGCGTTGCGATAAAGAGGCCGACATTAAAAAATGACGAGAGTTTAAGATGAACGTCGTCAAGATGATCTCCCAATACATCGAACCGTTCATCAACAGCTGAATCGTAATGAACTGACTCGCACCGGCAAAGATGAAAAAAGACATCGATAACGTGATGGCATTAGGCAGGTTAAACGATTGTGCCAAAAGACCAAAGGCGATGGCGATGGGAATGTACCCGATTGCGATCGGCACACCAGCCCGCAATCCTGCCCGGAACGTAGGTTGTGGTGAAGCTGAAGGTGTTGGTTGAACAGAAGTCGCCATGATAGCCCTCCTCAATAATCAAGATGATTCCTATGTCATTCGGGATGAATGGGCGGTTTCCTGCTCAAAAGATAAAAAAGAGGGTATACATGTACCGTTAAGGAGGTTGGTCTCATGAGTCGTGCTGAAATTTTTTTGGCATCATATCATCGGATTGAAGATTATCTAAGTCGAGAAATGGGCAATGGTCAGCATTTCAGTTTCAGTAACATGGTGAATCGCCTTGCGAAACAAAACCGAACGATCGAACGGTACAAAGAAGATTTGCATCAAATGAGTCAACTGCGAAATGCAATCGTTCATGAGCGGCGTGAACCTGACTTTATTATCGCTGAGCCTCATGAGTCACTCGTTGAGTTGATTTTAGAAGTGGAGCGGGAGTTACTCCATCCGCGTCTCGTCATTCCATTGTTTGAGAAATCAGTGGTGACGTTTCAGTCGGAAGATTTTTTGACGGAAGTGCTTCGAGAGATTCGAGATAAACATTACTCGCAGTTCCCCGTTTATCACGATAACGGTTCTTGGCGCGGTTTGTTGACGAAAAAAGGAGTGACGAGTTGGCTAGCCGAAACGATCGACGGAACCAACTTGTCACTCAAAGGCGTTCGGGTGAAGCATGTGCTCCACCATGACCCGCACGTGCATCGGTATCGGTTTATCCGAAAGGACACGACGGTCATCGAGGCACAACATTGCTTCACGCAAATGAAAGAGGGCGCGCGATACGATGCCCTTCTCATTACAGAGACCGGAAATCCAGACGAACCGTTACTCGGAATCATCCGACCCCAAGATTTATTGACCGCGCTCCGTTGAGGCGAGATGTTCAATGGCGACCTCGTATTGGGTCACGGTATTGCCGAGGACGATGGGTTTCACTTCCGACGTTCCGTCATCGCGTTTCTTATGTGCATGCTTATATGCATTGCTGTCGCGCCAGTTCTCAAAACTGACGGCGTCACGCCACGTGGTCATGATGACAACGTGGTCCATCGTCGCATCGGACGTATCCGTCAACACTTGCATGCGAACGAACCCATCCATCGCTTCGATTCCTTTCGTCGTTTCGAAGCGTGCTTTGACCGCGTCCGCCTTCCCTTTTTCAACGTCTAGTTTATTCATGACAATCCACATCCCGCATATCCCCCTATACTTAAGATGATTCCATTATAGCGTGAACAGGGATGGGTCTGAAAAAGGATGCTCACTCAACGTCTGCTCCACCATTCTTCAAACGCCCAGTTTTTCTGCTTCATCATCTTGGCCTCGTTGACACCAACATAACGCAAATGCCAAGGCTCGTAATTGTATCCTGTGATTCTTTCTTTTCCTTTCGGATAGCGGACGATGAAGCCATAGAGATGTGCATGTTGAATCATCCATTTTCCTTCAGGCGATCGGTCAAAGGATTCGTACAACCCTAGGCGCATCCGTTGACTCGTCATATCGACTGCTAAACCCGTTTGATGCTCACTGTGACCGGGACGGGCAACATATTTTGAAGCGTATGCGACTCCGCGTGTATTGACCCAGTAGGTATATAGCGATTTTTGAGTCGAATAGGAACGATAGGCGCTGAGTGCGTATAACGTATGACCTTGCTTTCGACCTGCGTAATATAGTTTCGCTAACGCGTAAGCAGCTTCCGCTGTCATCAAGGTACGTTCACTCCCTTTTTGGTAAACAGTTGGAACGGTTAGAGTGACAAGTTGTGGGGAACGATAATTGGACGGGAGTCCATTCGCCTTGTTGACAAGTCGTAAACGGTCGGCAGTAGGCATTTTAGGGATACCAGCTTTTAAGTTGGCAGATGGGGTGAAGTATTTCGTCTTTCCGATATATACGTTTGACCAGCTCCGGTTATAGGTCGTGTAGCGGATTGGGACGTTCGTCCGTAGCGTCTTTAGGATAGGAGAAGATTGCATGGCACGACCGTATAAATACGTCGTTTTTATCGTGTAACCTGGTTGTGGGGACGATGATGCCGCTGTCACCGGCGAGGTTTGCAACAGGAGCAGACAAATGATTAAGATACGCAGGGACTTCATGGCAAAACGCCTCCTCATGAGTTAGATGATGTTTCTTTTCCCGTTTTTTTGATTGACTGCGCATTTTTTATCCATCTTGAGGTGGGATAAGGATACACCTTCGGTCCGATGAAGCGAAACATGAAATCCGTTACAATATAGATAACGAATGAGATCGTAGAAAGGAGTGAGCGAATGGAAGTCTTATTTGGATTACCGCTCTTGTTGCTCGTCCTATTCTTTGCCTTTTTATACTTCAATATCAAAGGGCTATCGAATATGTGGAAGGACTATAATCGAACGAAATCGATGATTCCGCTCGGGTTCTTCATCGTCGGGATTATTGGGATATTCACAGGGGTGTGGACGTGGCTCGTCATTTTGATTTACTACGTCGTCCGACCGAAAGACTAAACACTGTATGCAGACGCATACGGTGTTTTTGCTATACTAAGGACGAGGTGTTGAGATGGAAAAATTGATAAAAGCATGGTTTATCGTGACGTTGATCACGTTCGGAATGTTTAAGCTTGGCGAAGTGATGACGACTCCTTATTCGGAAACACCGAGCGAAGGGAATCTGTACTGGATCGTCCTCTTGATTGGATGGCCGTTCCTTTTATTGTTCATTTGGATTACCGTCCGATTGACACGACGAGTCGTCGCATCCGTTCGTCCAATCGGAAGAGTGTTGTTAGGCTTCGGTAGTTTCATCATGGCCGCGGTCGCTTTCGTGACAAACCAATCGCAAGCGGCGTCTCTTCGGGACGGGATTCGAGCATCTACGAACGAATCGTTTGTAGAAGGATGGAATCAATTCACAAATATCATTTACATGAACCAGTTGACGTTTTTCTTAGTAACGGTCGGTTGTATGGGGATCGGGATCGTCCTGTCTTTCATTCCAACTAAAAAACAGCGAGAAGAAGCCGTGTGAGCTTCCTCTCGCTATTTTTATAACCGTTCTTGATAAAGGCGGGCGTATCGATCCGTCGCGATGATTGCATCTGCGACTTCTTCTGGTGTGACATCGAAACCACTGTGAATCGTCTCGCCGTCTGCCGTGGCCGCTTTCCCGACTTTCAAGATGTCGTCTCGAGACGCATCCTTCAATTTGATATCTTCAAGTGTGACCGGTAAGTCGAGTGCCATATAGAAGGCGACATAATGTTCGAATTCTTCTTGTGGACGTCCCTCGAGTGCGAGTTGTACGAGCGTCCCGAACGCAACTTTTTCGCCGTGCGTCAAATGATGGATGTCTCCTTCTAACGCGGTAAACCCATTGTGGATGGCGTGGGCTGCAGCCAAGCCGCCACTTTCAAAGCCAAGACCACTCAACAATGTGTTGGCTTCGACGACCGCTTCGAGTGCAGGCGTGACGACTTTTGCTTTGACGGCTTCATACGCTTGGATGCCGTACGTGAAGAGAACCTCTTCACATCGTTCAGCGATCGCTTCCGCCGCAAGCGTCGGGACACCGCCGGCCATCGTCTTTCCGCCGAATGAAAGGACGCTTCGCACTTCAACCCACGTCGCTAACGCATCGGCAATACCTGACGCCAGGAAGCGTGGCGGTGCTTGTGCAATCAACTCCGTGTCCACAAGGACGAGGTCCGGGTTCTTTTTATAGAAACGATAACTCTCAAAATTGCCTTCTTCTGTATAGATGACCGAAAGTGCGCTCGTCGGTGCATCCGTCGAAGCGATGGTCGGTACAATGACGATGCGCGCATCCAGTTCATCTGCGACCGCCTTTGCCGTGTCTAGCGTCTTACCACCACCAAGACCGATGACAAACGCTGTTTCATTGTCTTTTGCGTCGGTTGTGATCCGATTGATCTCGTGTTTTGATGCCTCACCAACAAAATCAGCTTTTCTCGCCTTTACATCACTCGTCTGAAGAGATTTTGTCACGCGTTCGCCTACCAAGTCCCATACGACGTCATCAGCAATGAGTAAAGCGCTTGAACCGAAATGAGCAACAAACTCTCCGATTCGATCAATCGTCTGTTTTCCTTGCACGTACTTGGCCGGACTGATGAAAATACGTTCTGACATGTGAACTTCATCCTCTCATATCAAGTTTAGTGTAAGTGCTTACAACGTCATCATACTACAGCTTGTGAAGGAATGACCATGAAGATTACATGAAGGTTGGCAACTGACCGAGCACAAGTAACAAGATGATGATGGCGACGATTATGAGAAACCCCCAGTCGTTCATTCGTTTCGTCATAGCACGTGTCTCCTTTATAAAGAAAGTGGCGATCTACTTTCAGTATAGAAGGTCAAAGAAAAAAGGTAGGATGAATAAAGGACCAGGTTAAAAAAAGATGTACCTTATCCTATACAGACAGGTCATCGGGTTTAATGGATGATGAATCGGGAACAATAGAGTCGTATGTAGATTTTGAAGGAGGAATGGAGTATGTCGAAACATGTACTAATTGTCACGACGTCAGCGAATCAGTTATCAAATGGTCATGAAACGGGACTTTGGCTTGAAGAGTTTGCCGTTCCTTATTTGATGTTTGAAAAAGAAGGATATAAAGTAACGATTGCAAGTATCGAAGGCGGAGACGTGCCAATCGATGCGAATAGTTTAGAGGATAATTTGTCAGAAGACATTTTAAACACACGTGAACTGCTCAAAGACACAGCCCGTCTCGACCAAGTCGCAGACGAACCGTATGATGCAATCTTCTTACCAGGCGGTCACGGGACGGTCGTAGATTTCCCAGGGAATGAAACGTTGCAACGCGTCATTCGGAACGTATATGAGAATGGAAATGTCGTCGGAGCCGTTTGTCACGGACCGATCGGATTGGTCAATGTGAAACTAAGCAACGATGAACCACTCGTCAAAGATAAACGAGTGACTGGTTTCACCGATGCAGAAGAAAAAGAAATGCAACTAGACTCTGTCGTACCGTTTTTACTTGAGACGGGATTACGTAACCAAGGTGGACAGTTCAAAGGGGCTGACAATTGGGCTGTGAACGTCGCGGTTGACGATCGACTCGTCACTGGACAAAATCCTCAGTCTTCTGAAGAAGTCGGAAAAGAGCTTGTCAAAATAATCGGATAAAAGTAGAGAGCAACTTCAGTGAATCTGAGGTTGCTTCTTTTTTGGACATATGTCCTATTCAAACGGTTTGTCTTTCCTTAAACTCAGACGAAGAGAGAGGGGAATGACATGGGAATTTTATTTGCTATTTTATCTGGGACGTTCATCGCCCTTCAAGGAATTTTCAATGCAAAACTCGGAGATGCGGTAGGGGCATGGATGTCCGTCACAATCGTCCACTTTATTGGACTCCTGTTGGCGCTCACGATTTATTTCTTCAAACGAGATGCGGACATGACGGCCTTCAAACGTGTGCCTTGGTATTATAGTTTAGGAGGATTGTTCGGTGTATTCGTTGTGTTCGGCGAATTGACAGCGATTCAACAGTTAGGTGTCACATGGGCGATTTGTGTATTGCTTGTGGCACAATTGTTAGGAGCCTTCATCATCGATATGAACGGCTGGTTCGGTGTCAAACGAAAGCCGGTCAATACGGGACAGGTCATGGGACTCGTCTTGATGGTCGTTGGAATCGGGATTTATACATTTTCTTAAGGAGTTCACTTTCAATGATGAATACAATGGATGCACTGAAACGACTACAGTGGAATCATCTTTTTTCGGAAGAAACGCTTGAAGCTTCCTCCGTGGTGACGTACGAATCGGGAACGATGTTATGTTCGAACGATCAACACATCGAATCTTTATTCGTCGTCCTTGAAGGGCGTGTCAAAATCTATACGCTCAGTGAAGAGGGGAAGTTGCGTTTGTTACGTCTGAAGGCAGCCCCGACATTGATTGGAGATATTGAGTATGCGAGTGGGCGCAATGTGTTGCATACGGTGGAAGCGGTCGGTCCCGTCACATGCCTACGTGTCCCGTTCGAAGTACTGCGGCGTCACAATCGGACGGTCGAGTTCACGGAGCATTTGTTACAAGGCGTGTCCGAAAAGTTATTCATCGAGGCGAACGCTTCATCGAACCACCTCATGTCAACTCTCGAAGAGCGGTTGGCCGGTTACTTGATTTCTCTCAGTGAGTCTGGGAATGAACTGTTTCAAGCCGAGATGAGTCAGTTGAAGCGAAAAGAAGTCGCAGAATGGCTTGGGACGAGCTATCGTCACCTGAATCGGACGTTACAGGCGTTTGTTGACGAAGGATTGGTCGAACGAACGAGAAAAGAAGTCATTATTTTAAATAGTGAACGATTGAAAGAGCGTGCGAACGGCATGTTTTATGAGTGAGGAGAGGTTATATGATTTTTGGAATCATCTGTTCTGCCGTGGCTGGAGCATTTATTAGTATTCAGGCGGCGGTCAATGCGAAAATGAATGTGAATTTAGGGGCTTGGGCGACAACAGTACTCGTTTTCATCGTCGGTCTGGTCGGTTCAATCATTCCGCTAGTGCTATTCGGAGGAAATCTATCAGGGCTACGTGAGCTATCTCCAATGTATTGGCTCGGTGGATTGCTTGGAGTCGGTGTCGTGTACTGTGTCATGCGGAGCATCCAACTACTCGGACCGACATTATCGGTTTCGCTCATTCTCGTGTCACAACTGATTTGGGCATTGCTCGTTGACTTATACGGTGCTTTCGGGATGCCCCAAATTACATTGTCATCCGGGCAAGTGGTTGGACTCACGATCCTCCTCATTGGGGTCATCCTGTTTAAACAATCTCAGACGGCAGCAATGACTAAACAAGCTGTCAACGAAGCCACTTCATGAGGAGTGGCTATTTTTTCGAGTAAAACGGGTACAGGTTTGTAATGATTTTTTGGTAAAATGAAGCGGTATGGTTTAAAAAATAGCTGAGGTGATGAAAAAAGTGGATTCTTCCATAGTGATTGATTTGTTGATTGTTTTGTTTTTGATTGTGTTGAACGGGATTTTTGCGATGACAGAAATTGCGCTCATCTCATCGAAACCTGCAAAACTTGAGGTTGAAGCAAATCGAGGGAAACGAAGTGCTAAAATTGCGCTTCGCTATTCAAAAGACCCGACAGATTTGTTGTCGACCGTTCAAGTCGGAATCACATTGATTGGGATTATAAACGGGGCTTACGGGGGTGCACGCTTCTCCGCACCGCTCGCATCCGCATTTGAACAAGCTGGGATGAGTACACAATATGCTGGTACGGTTGCCTATGTAGTAGTGGTTACGATTATTACGTATTTGTCTCTCATTATCGGAGAGTTGGTACCGAAACGAATTGCGTTGGTGTCTCCAGAAAAAGTAACGATGGCGATTATTCCGTCGCTCGATTTGTTTAGTAAATTGATGCGTCCGTTCATTTGGATTTTATCAAAATCGACACTTTTCCTATATAAACTCCTTGGTTTGAGAGCTGAAAAGACGAGTGGGGAGACGGAGCTCGAGATTAAGCAACTTCTTTTTGAAGGAGCCCAGCAAGGACAGTTTGCCCACGAAGAAGTCCAGCAAGTGGAACGCGTCTTTGCGTTTCACGATCAGTTGATTTATGAGCTCATGCAACCTCGGACGACACTTGAATGGGTCGATTTAGAGGACGATATGGACGACATGAAAAAATCAATCTATGAAAGTAAACATAACAAATTGCCGGTAGGGCGCGACTCACTTGACGATTTTGTCGGATACATCGACGTACGTGACATTCTCACCTTACCGACATTGCGTGAGCCGTCACAAATTTTGAAGCGCATCAAGCAACCGCTCATCGTCCCGAAACAACGAGAGGCGAGCCAAGTGCTTCAGATGATGCAAAAAAATGGTGTCGAGATTGCTTTTGTTTTAGATGAGTATGGTGGGTTCCTCGGAATGGTCACTTTGTTCGATATTTTGGAAGAAATCGTCGGCGAGGTCATGATTGAAGAGGATACGCCCGAAGTGGTTCGTCGTGAAGACGGATCGTATTTGGCGGACGGGTTACTTGGGATCGAAGATTTGAAACGAACGTTCGAGATTCGGGACGATCGTTTCGAAGAAGGCCGCAACTCGTATCACACACTTGCCGGACTCGTCATTTATGCACTAGGCGATTTCCCGAAACGAGGCGACGTTGTTGAAGCGTATGGTCTTCGTTTCGAAGTCGTGGATATGGATGGTAAGCGTGTCGACCAAGTGCTTGTCTCAAAACTACAAGAACCAATCATAGAAGAGGACTGATGCGATGCATCAGCCCTCTTTTTTGTGAGCCGCCCACGTTCGTTGTAATGCCCCTAATAAAACGTGTGCCGTGTGGAGCATCGCCCGTTCGTCCACATCGAAGCGTGGATGGTGGTGTGGAAATATGGCTGACCGCGCGGGATTTCCTGCTCCGGTGAAGAAAAAGCTACCAGGAACATGTTCTAAGTAGTAGGCGAAGTCTTCTCCGACCATGAGCGGCGCCATCTCGATGACGCCGTCTGAACCGACGACGTCCACCGCGCTCTCGCGGACGAGTTCCGTTTCGGTCACATGATTCACGACAGCCGGATATCCTTTTATATATTCCAATTCGTAAGCGGCATCACTCGCCTCACAGACGGATCGGATGATTCGCTCCATATCGGAGATGATTTTTTCTTGCGTCTCCCGAATGAATGTACGAACCGTACCAGATAATTTGGCTTCTTCGGCAATGACGTTGAACGCTTGTCCGGAGTGGAGCGTGCCGATTGTCAACACGGCAGGTTCGAGCGGGTCGATTCGCCGACTGACGATTTGCTGGAGATGATTCGCCACGTTTACGGCGACCATGAGGGCATCGACCGTATGTTGTGGGATTGCACCATGCCCACCTTTTCCGATAATGGTCAATTCAAAGCGATCGGCGGCAGCCATGACAGGTCCCGTTTTCACACCGATGGTTCCAAAAGGGAGCGGTGTCCAAATATGTGCACCATAAATATAATCCACATTGTCGAGACAGCCGTCAGCAATCATTGGCTTTGCACCACCCGGAGCCAATTCTTCTGCGAATTGGTGAATCAACACGACGTCCCCAGGTAACGTCATCTCGGTCAACACTTTCGCTAAAACGAGAAGGGTCGCGGTGTGGGCATCGTGTCCACATGCATGCATGACCCCGTTCACTTTTGAGCGATACGGGACATCTTTCACGTCTTGGATGGGAAGGGCATCAAAATCGGCACGCAATGCGATGGTCGGACCGTCCCCACCTTTGATGCGCCCGATGACACCGTTCCCGCCGACATGTTCACGGACCTCGATTCCTAGTTCGCGGAGGTACGAGGCGATCGTCTTTGGCGTTTCGACTTCTTGAAAAGAGAGTTCCGGGTATTGATGAAAATACCGTCGCAGAGACACCATTTCTTCGAATAACTCGGTCAAGCGAATTTCAGCATGTGTGACAATCATGGCGTACACTCCTTTAGGTCTGCCGCGTCAAGAATTGGATTCATTTACTGATTTCTATGAAAGTTAAGCTTATCTTATACGAGTAAAGGGAATTAATACAGAAGAAAATGAAGAAATGAGGTGTCAACATGGGGTGGATTATTGCGATTGTAGCGGTCGTCGTGCTCGTACTCATCTATTTTTCAATGTACAACGGGCTCGTCAAATATCGAAATTGGGTCGACGAGGCGTGGGCTCAAATCGATGTGCAGTTGAAACGGCGGTATGACTTGATTCCGAACTTGGTCGAAACGGTCAAGGGCTATGCGAAACACGAGCAAGAAACGCTCACGAAAGTCGTCGAACTGAGAAATCAGCTCGGTGAGAAATCGAATCGACAAGATCAGATGGCGGTGAACGACCAGCTGAGCGGGGCACTAAAGAATCTGTTTGCGCTTCGTGAAGCGTACCCGGATTTAAAGGCGAACGAGAACTTCAAGATGTTGCAGGAAGAGTTGACTCAGACGGAAAACAAAGTCGCATATTCCCGCCAACTTTATAACAATACGGTTATGAAGTATAACACGAAAATCGAATCGGTCCCGACGAATATCATCGCGTCCGTCCATCATTTTGAAAAGCGCGACATGCTCGAAGCACGTGCCGAAGAGCGCGAAAACGTTCGCGTCTCATTTTAATGAATTGAGGTGGCACATATGCTCCTCTATGAACAAATTCGAAAAAACAAAGTGAAGACGGTGTTCATCGTGACAGGGTTCGTTTTATTCGTCCTTCTCGTTGGAGCGGCCATTTCCTATGTTAACTATGGAGATGCGGTTCCAGGATTGATTTTCACACCCGTCTTTTCTTTGTTTTATGTCGGTATCGTCATCATGTCGAGCACGAATATCGTCATGAAGATGAATCGGGCGCAAGAAGTGACTTCGGTGGAAGAGCACCGCTTTTTATGGCATACGGTCGAAAACATGGCGATGGTCGCGCGAGTACCGATGCCTCGCATCTTTATCATCAATGATTCGTCACCGAACGCGTTTGCGACCGGATTGAAACCGGATAAGGCGGCCGTCGCTGTCACGACCGGGCTGTTGGATCAACTGTCGCGTGAAGAAGTGGAAGGTGTGATTGCGCATGAGGTCGCACACATTAAAAACTATGACGTGCGACTCTCGACGGTCACGCTCGCACTCGTGTCAGTGATCGCCATCATGAGTGATATCGGGTCACGCATGTTATTTTTCCGGAGTATCAGTGGGGGACGACGTGACAAAAATCAAAACCCGATCTTTCTCATCATTGGACTCGTTTTGTTGGTGTTGGCTCCGCTTATTGCGATGCTCATCAATATGGCGATTTCACGTAATCGTGAATTCCTGGCGGATGCGAGTGGAGCGGAACTGACCCGAAATCCGGATGCGCTCGCCTCGGCACTTGAGAAGATTGCCAATGTCGAGACACCGGTCGAACAAGCGTCGAGTGCCTCGGCACCGCTTTACTTCTCCGATCCACTTAAGAAAAAAGTGAGCGGTTTATTCTCGACACACCCCGATCCAGTCGAACGCATTTCCCGACTTCGTCAAATGTAGTCAGAGCCTGTCCGGTTGCGGCAGGCTCTTTGTGTTACACTGAACTGGGAAAATAAGGGGGTGGATGAGTTGAGTAAAAAGATATACATAGGTTTAGGAGTTGCTTTACTAGTCGTATTGTTTTTGTTAGGACTGGGACCATATGTTGTGCATACAGTACTTAAGGTTTTCACATGGCTTACACAATACATCTTGCCATGGATTTTCCTCTACTATTTTATTCAATTCTATAAACAATATGCACTAAAACAAGAAAAGCCACCTGAATGAGGTGGCTTTCGACGTTTATCCGGCGCGATGGCTACGGATTTTTTCAATCTCATCGAGGACGAACTGAACGTTTGTGCCGACGATGACTTGAATATGGTTTGGGCTGACGACTTTCACACCAGGAATACCAGCTTTCTTGATTTGATCTTGGTTGACCGTATCCATGTCCTTGACATCGACGCGTAGACGCGTGATACAAGACTCGATTCCCGTGACGTTGTTGTCACCACCGAGACCGTCATAAATCATATTTGCCATCGCTGAGAATTCATTACCTGAAGCAGAAGCGACCGGGGCGACTTTTGATTCGCCGTCTGTTGCTTCATTTGTAACGGCATCAACGACTTCATCTGATTCGCGGCCTGGTGTCATTAAGTTAAACTTCACAATCATAAAGCGGAAAATCGCATAGTAAATAACTGAGAAAAATAGACCCTGCACAATGAGCATGTATGGTTGATTGGCAAGAGGTAACCTTGAACTGAGGAAGAAGTCAACGAGACCTGCACTGAATGTAAAACCGGCTGTCCATTGGAATGTTGCTGCAACGAAGAGCGAAATTCCGGTAAGGACTGCGTGTACAAAGTAAAGAACGGGTGCGAGGAACATGAATGAGAACTCGAGTGGTTCTGTCACACCTGTGAAGAATGAAGCAAACGCTGCAGCAAATAGTAGTGAAGCTGCTTGTTTCTTCCGTTTCGTCTTCGCTGTGTGGTACATCGCAAGTGCTGCGGCCGGAAGACCGAACATCATAATCGGGAAGAATCCGGCTTGGTACATCCCTGTCACACCTTTTTCACCTTCACCTGACCAGAACTTACCGATATCGTTAATGTCGGCGACATCGAACCAAAATACAGAGTTGAGGGCGTGGTGAAGACCCGTTGGAATCAAGAGTCGGTTGAAGAATCCGTAAAGTCCGGCACCGAATGCGCCAAGTTTTGAAATCGACTCCCCGAATCCGACGAGACCTGTAAAGACGACCGGCCAGATGAAGTAAAGCGCGACCGATACGAGAATCATCGAGAAGGCTGTCATGATTGGAACGAGACGCTTCCCACTAAAGAAAGCAAGAGCATCCGGTAGTTTAACGTGACTGAAGCGATTATACATACTAGCAGCGATTAATCCAGATAAAATACCGATAAATGCATTTTCAATTCTCGAGAATGCCGGGTTGACGGCTTCTACATCAATTCCTTGGAACAACGCAACCGTTCCAGCCGCTAAAAGTGTCGTGACGGTCAAGTAAGCCACGAGTCCACTGAGGGCTGCCGAACCATCGCGGTTTTTTGACATTCCGAGACCTACACCGACTGCGAAAAGAATTGGAATGTTATCGATAATGGCTGCACCCGCTTTAATTAAAAATGCAGCGGCAATGTTTCCTGACCCCCAACCAGATGGGTCGATCCAGTATCCGATTCCCATGAGAATGGCAGCAGCCGGAAGTACGGCGACCGGTAACATGAGGGAACGTCCGAGACGTTGTAAATAGTTCATCATTGTTGATTTCCTCCTTTTTGGTGATGCTGATCTTGTAGACGTTGGATGTGAAGCGTAATATAACCAAGTTCTGACTCGGGCAAGACGATGCCATATGTCTCTTCCACTTCTTTTGCGACATCAGATGCGCACGCATAAGCAAACGTAAACTTCGTCTGAATCATGCGAAGCATGTCTTCATCAATCGTGTGATGATCGTAATGGTTGACCCGATCCATGACGAACCGTAAATGGGTTAATAATCGTTGGTAGGATAAGTCATCTTCTTCAATGGATACATCGAGTCGTCGTGAAATCGATTGAATCATGTCGCGGACAATCGTTGTCTGTTTGACCGTCTTGCGCAAATCACCTCCTTTCACTTTCATCGTATGGATATGAAGCGCGATGAACGCAGCTTCGTCTTTTGGCATTTGCACATTCAGTTTTTCGGCAATCTGTTCAATCGCCCATAGTCCAATCTCATATTCATTCCGGTAGAGGATTTTTATCTCGTTCAACAGTTTGTTTCGGAGTGAGATGCCATCCATTTCTCGTTCGATGGCGAACGAGATATGATCGGTTAAGACGATGTGGATGTGCTCATTAAACGATGTCTCAAGCCGCTTTTCAGCATACGAGATAATTTCCTCGGAAACGGTAAAGTGTTCAACCGGGATGCGGCTCAATAATTGTTGGAACTTGTCATTCTCCGGCATGATGAACAGCTTTTCGATTTTATGAGGATTCACGATGTCGTTCTTCGCTTTTTTAAACGCGACGCCCGGACCAATCGCAATCTTTTCTTCACCCTCGTCTGAGACGATGACCGCATTGTTGTTTAGAATCTTTTTGATTTTTATCATGTGTCCTCCTTATTCCGGAGTCACGCTTCCACTCGGGCAACAATCGTCTTACCCGGAACAGCTTCCTTCGTGAACGTGAAGGCGTAATGATGGGCAAGTGTGCCACCATTCGTCACGACCATTGGCGTGACCGTGTCTTTACCAGCTTGATGGATTTGTACCAAATCTGCGGTGAGTAGTAGCTGACCCATTTTGACATGGTCGCCGACATCTACTTGAAGGTCAAATGGTCGACCTTCGAGTTCGACGGTATCGAGTCCGACATGAATCAAAATCTCAGCACCATCCTCGGTCCGAATGCCGATGGCGTGCTTCGTCGGAGCGATTTGTATGATTTCCCCGTCAGCTGGTGAGACAACGGCTCCGTCTGTTGGTGTGATGGCGATGCCATCACCCATCATTTTTTCACTAAAGACAGGGTCCGCTACTTGTTCGAGTGGAATGACGTCTCCTTCCATTGGTGAGTGTAAGGTTGTTTTTTGTCGATTCATCAACTTATTCCATAGCATATCTTTTACATCCTTTCTTGAAACAAAACACCGAGAAAAACAAAACAGGCATGGAGTATAGACGGGTGGCATGCACCGTACGTCTTACCCCATGCCTGATCGAATCAGTCACATGTGATCGCTATTCGTTTCTTCACGTTCAACATAACATGTGTTGATTTGAGACACAAGTCTTTTTTTGAAAGCGTTCTCTAAAAATTTACAAGGTAGTGAATCTGTTGTATAGTAAGGACGAATCTAAATGAGAAAGGTGTTGCATGTTGATGAGTGAGGTTGTATCTGCCTAACGAACTGAAAAATGTCGGATGACATGTCTATTTGTCATGCCGTCATGTTCCGTTACAGATACCGCCCATCAAAAACTGCCAGACACCCGTCTGTCTTTTTGCGTTGGTCGCCATCGACCGACGCTTTTTGTTTGTGCGGTATCTCGATTCTATCATTTGAGGAGAGAGACACATGAACGAACAAACATTTGAAAAATTACAATACAACGAATTGATGACGAGAGTAGAACGCTTCTGTATCAGTGGATTCGGAAGACGACTACTCAGGCAACATCGTCCAACGAGTCACTTGGCGACAGTGAAGAAGCGTCTACAGGAAACGTCTGAAGCCCGCGCGATTCTAGATGCGACGTCACACGTGCCGTTTATCGGCGTGTCTGACATGGAGACCATCATCGGAAAACTGCAACGAGGAATCCAACTCGAAGCGACAGAACTTGAAGCGGTCGCCGAGTTTTTACGGGGAGCGCGCAAGCTGAAGCGATTCATGCTCGAACATGAATTTTTTGCACCTCTCTTGTCCACCTACGCTGCTGGGATGGGCGAATGGCGGACGCTTGAAGAGGACATCACACAAGCGATTCGAGCCGGACAGGTCGTTGATGAGGCGTCGAAAGAATTGAAGCGGATTCGCAAACAAGTCGATATTCTTGAAGGACGAATCGAGGAACGATTGACCAAGTTCTTAAAGAGTGCCGCTAATCGTGAGATGATCCAAGACGGATTCGTCACGAAGAAACAGGATCGCTTTACGATTCCAATCAAAGCCTCTTATAAGCATAAAGTGGCGGGGACGATTGTAGACACATCCAATCGAGGAACGACGGTCTTTATCGAACCGGAAGCCATATCGAAATTAAACGCCGAACTCGTCGTCAAGCGTACGGAAGAAGCGGTAGAGGTATATCAAGTGTTAGCGACGTTGACTGGTGGGGTGACAGAAGTCCTTCCTGACATCGAGTCGACACTCGACGTCATCGCCCAGTACGATATGGTCTTTGCCAAAGGGAAGTACAGTCAGTCGATCGATGGCGTGACGCCACACGTGAACGCGACAGGTCGCATCGAGTTGAAGCAAGTGCGACATCCGCTCTTAGAGAGCGCCGTGCCACTCGATTTTGCCATCGGTACGGACTATCGCGGTTTGATTATCACCGGACCGAACGCCGGGGGCAAGACGGTCGTCTTAAAAACGATTGGACTTCTCAGTCTCATGACGATGACGGGTCTGCATATCCCGGCACACGCTGACACGGTCATCTCGACATTCAACGAAGTGTTCGTCGACATCGGAGACAATCAAGATCTAGAATCAGCGCTCAGTACGTTCTCGGCACACATGCACAACGTAGCGAACATTATGCAAACCGCCGGGAAGCGTTCGCTATTGTTATTTGACGAGATCGGAAGCGGGACGGAACCGAACGAAGGGGCCGCTCTTGCCATTGCAATCTTAGAAGCGGCATATAAACGGGGTGCGATCGTGGTGGCCTCGACCCATTACGGTGAAATCAAATCGTATTCTGAAGCGCACCCTGATTTCATGAATGCCGCGATGCAGTTTGACCCGGAAACACTTGAACCGAAGTATCGATTGCTTATGGGTCAGTCCGGTGACAGTAACGCCCTGTTTATCGCCCGTAAAATGAAATTGCCCGAGGCGATTTTGAAACAGGCATCTCGTTATATGAATGAGAAAGCGTATGACGTCACGAAAGTCGATGACTCTAAAGTCACGCGAGAAGTAGAAGAGGTCCCGCTTGAAGAGGCAGATATGTATGAAAAAGGTGACCGTGTCCGCTTGTTAGAGACGAATCAAGTCGGACTTGTGTACGTGTTTGATGCATCCCGTCGGCACGTCCGAGTATTCGTAGACGGGGAGTATGTAGAATTGCCGAGTCGTCGCGTTCGACTAGAAGCGCGTGCCGCGGAACTCTATCCGGCTGACTATGATTTGGAAACGCTATTCACGACGTATCAAGAACGTAAGGAAGCACACGACTTTGCCCGGGGATCGAAGAAAGCGTTGCGGCGAGTGGAGAAAGAGATTCGGGCAAGAAAGAAGCAAGAGCAATCGAAGCGGAAATGAATGCGGCATACAACGAATGGGTAAGAACACATAGAAAGAAAGTCTCGACAAGGGAGGGTCTCAATTGTTCGAATTAAGTTTTTGGTTTGCATTCGGCTTTGCGATGATTCACTTTTTCTCGGGGACGCTCATTCATGTACGCGAAGTGCCGAGAAGTCGATTTTTATCGGTAGCGGGTGGAATTGCAGTTGCCTATGTATTTTTACATCTGTTGCCAGAGTTGAATGAATACCAGCATGAATTAGAAGGGGAGATTGAAAACAACATATTCGCTTCTCTTGAGAATCATATATTGATGATCAGCATGTTAGGGCTAGCTGTGTTTTACGGGCTTGAACGGTTCGCGACGGCGAACAAGCGTATACAAAAGCCGTATGTGTTTTGGATTCACATCGGTTCGTTTACATTTTACACGTTTAGCATCGGCTATGTGTTAGCAGAGAGTGAGTTCCAATCAGACTGGTCGATGTTCCTCTACTTTGTAGCGCTTGGTATTCATTTCGTTACAGTCGATCAAGGGTTGCGACAGCATCATCAGAAACTTTACGATCGACAGGGACGTGTCTTGTTAGCGCTTGCTGTGCTTTTAGGGTGGGCAGTCGGCACCTATGCGGAAGTGAATGAACTCGGCTTATCGATTGTTGTCGCCTTTTTAGCAGGAGGTGTGATTTTGAATGTCATGAAGGAAGAGTTACCTGCTGAACGCGAGAGTAGTTTTGGTGCATTTTTGATTGGTCTATTAGGATACGCATTGTTATTGCTTTTCATTTAGTGAAAAGGCAGCCACACACGTTGGCTGCCTTTCGACTTACAAGCTATTGCTTTGATTTTCTACGTTGCTGTCGCTCTCTGAAGCATCGTCATGATGTGGTCCGTGACCATGCCCATGACGACCGCCTTCACGTCCGCCGCGCATACCACGTGCATCTTCTAAGTCATCGTAACTCGACACATCGGCAAAACGCTCTTCATGGTCGGCAAGAATTTGATCGGCTTCTTCTCGCGTCAACTTGCCTTCCTCCACAGCGGTCGCAAGTTTTTCTTCATGCGACGTCATGATGGCGTCGATGAATGCTTCGATTGAAATGCCTTTCTCTTCTGCGAGCTCAGGAAGTGCCTGTCGATTTTCACGTGCGGCGTTTACTTCTTCTTCCGTCAATCCGAGTGCCTCGATAAGGGCTACATGACCCGCTTTCCGATCACCGAACGTGCGAGACCCTTTTTCACCATGTTCACATTGTGTCGACTCTGTCATGGTCGATTCATCTGTCGTCGTGTCATTCGTTGAGGCATAGACGCCTGTGCCTGAGACAGCCAATAGACCGGCTAAGGCGATTGCAAGTTTAGTAGATTTCATGTGTATCTCCTCCTTTTGATATTTCAAGTGTAGAACTGAAGGGGATGGAAGTTGTGAGAGAGTTGCAAGGTTTCTGCAAATTGTCTTTGGGAAACGGTGGGACGTTCCATGTGTACGATATAATGGATGTGGAGGCGATTTGGAGATGAACATACTCGTTGTGGAAGATGAACAGAAACTGGCGGAGGGGATGTCCCGTTTTTTAACGTATGCCGGATTTGATGTGACCGTGGCCATGTCTCTCGGTGAGGCAAAGCGACAGTTACATCAGCGCTTTGATGCCGTTTTATTAGACGTACGTCTCCCCGACGGAGAAGGTTGGACGTTGATTCCAACATTAAAGGCGCAACAGTCATCGCCTGCCATCATTCTGACGACAGCACGTGGTGAGGCGGATGATCGCGTATTCGGATTAGAGCTCGGCGCGGACGATTATTTGGTCAAACCGATCGTTTTAAAAGAGTTGGAGATTCGTCTGAAACGTCTCGTCAAACAGACGGATATGATTGAGTTCGGAGCACTCACGATTAACATCAAGTCGAGAATGGTACAAGAACACGGTAAACCCCTCCGTTTGACGAATAAGGAATATGAGTTGTTGCTGTATCTATGGAAGCACGTCGGGGAGGCGCTAGACCGGAACCGTTTGCTCGACGACGTATGGGACTACGCATTCGTCGGAGATACACGTACGGTCGACACGCATATTAAACAATTGCGTGATAAATCCCCTACACTTAAAGAACAACTGAAGACCGTTCATCGAGTGGGCTATCGATTAGAGGAACGATCATGAATCGCTTGATGAAGAAGTTGTTGTGGACGGCTATCTTGCCCCTCGCTGTGATGGCATTTTTAACATTCGGCCTCACGTCACTGTTGATCGGACGTTTCGCGGAGAATGAAACGTATACACAGTTGGAGCGCGAGGCGACAATCGTGTATGAAGCCCTTCAAGAAGGACGTGGGATTCCTCGTCAACTTGACGTGATCCTGTTTCAAGACGGGCAACGTATCGAACTAGAACGTGGTGGACGGATGCAACGTATGATACCAATTACCCTCAATCCAGATGACTTAGCGGTTCAAGACGAAGTGAGTGTGAACGGAACCCGTTTCTTGACGTATTTACAAGAAGAAGGCGACATCCAGATCGTGACATACAGTCCTGTGCCATTTTCAAATCCACAGTTCCAACAAATCTATCTCATTTTAGCAGGTGGGTTTATTTTGGCACTGATGGTTGCCATCGGTGTCACATTTTGGATGAGTCGTCGACTCACACATCCGCTTGTCGAATTGAAACAAGCGACCGCATCGATTATGGAGGGACGCCATGATATTCGTCTACCGAACGTCACGGATGACGAGATTGGAGATTTGACCGTCACCATCGGACAAATGAATGCTTCACTTGAACAAAAAGAAGCGCTTCAAAAATCATTCATCTCTGGAGTGACGCATGATGTGCGTACACCGCTCGCCATCGTCCGGAATGAGGCGGAAATGTTAGAACTTGGCGTCGTAAATGACACAGAAATTGAGGCGACCGGAAAAAGTATTACCGAAGAAGTGGATCGGATTGACCGACTCGTCAATCAGATGCTCGAATATTCAAAGTTGTCGTCCGCTACGATTCCGCTTGAAATGGAGTCGCTTCAACTGGATGACTTGATTCGTCGATTGACATCACGCATGTCCGAATGGTTCCGACAAAAAGATGTGACACTCGACCTACAATTGGAACCTGTAACGATTCAAGCCGATCGACTGGCGATGGAGCGGGTTCTCTCGAACTTCTTGAGAAATGCGTATGAAGCAAGTCCTCGTGAGGGACGCATCACTATTAGACTGACATCCAATCGATTAGAAGTGATAGATGAAGGGAAAGGGATCGACCCTGCCATCCAGCATTCGATATGGGATATGTATGTAAAGGGAGATCGTTCAAACGGACATGGTCTAGGTCTCGCTATCACAAAATTACTTCTTGAGGCACAAGGACTTTCTTACGGGGTAGATTCAGATAAGGGGGCGACATTTTGGATCGAATGGACATGACTTTATTTTTACGAGGGGTACGGTTAGAGAGGGACCGCATCCATTCGACGGGCTATCCGTACTCGTTACCCATTTTTCAGACACTCGATGAACTGACGTTTCATCATCCTGTCACGTTTCTCGTCGGAGAGAACGGGAGTGGAAAATCGACTTTGATTGAAGGGATGGCCGTCGCGGCCGGGTTCAATCCGGAAGGTGGGGCACCGTCTTTTCAATTTGAAACGGAGTCGACGCATAGTTCGTTATATGAGGCGCTGCGTCCGATTCGAGGACCGTATCGACCGAAAGATGGCTTTTTCTTACGTGCCGAGACAGCGTATCAGTTATCGAGTTATGTGGATGAAATGGCAAAGTCGGGGCTTGATCCTGAACGGTTTTATGAGTCTTATGGCGGGCGTTCCCTTCATGAGCAGTCGCACGGGGAAGCGTTCCTCTCCCTCATGTTGCATCGATTCCGTGGCGATGGCCTCTATATTTTGGATGAGCCCGAGGCCGCATTGTCACCGATGCGGCAACTGACGATGCTCGCGCGCATGCATGAACTCGTCCAATCGGGGAGTCAGTTTATTATTGCGAGTCATTCACCAATCTTGATGTCGTATCCGGGTGCGATGATCTTACAAGTGGAGACGGGACTTTCCCCGACAGCGTTTGACGACCTCGAGCACGTACGGGTCATGCGTGACTATTTACAAGCGCCGGAGCGGATGCAGCGGATTTTGTTCGACTAAAAAACGGCCTCGGCCGTTTTTTTCATGCTTTCGTAATCTTTCGCAATAAGATGATCGCGAGACTAACACCTCCGGCAATCAACATATACAAGACAATCTCCATCCATGTGCTCATTCGTCTTCTCCTTCGGCAAATACAGCGAGTTCTCCTTGTGGCATCGCGACCAAGAGATAGGCGTCTCCACCGAGCGGTCTTGCATCTCCCGCTTGCCAGCATTCAAATTGATCTTGGTATCCATTAATGAATAAAAGCGAACCGGATTCAAATTCCAGTTCGAGATGAGGGTGTTCGTCACCGAGGCGTACGTGATGGATGCGCTCTCGTCTTAAGCGCATGAGCTGTTCGAGTTGTTCACCTTCGTCAAACGTACTTTGCGTCGCGTGGACATGCCACGGTCCCTCGATAGAGATCCAAGATTCCAGTCCTTGGCGACTGAAATAGAGGAGATGATGATTCGGACCGGAACCGAAGTCGATTCCGACAAAGGAAGAGGCGGTAAAGAGGTGATGCAAAATAGATGTCGCTTGTTCGTGCTCTGTGGTAGACACACTGTCACCTCACTTTAAAGAGTTCGCATCATTATCATTTCACGTTACCACGCTAAAGTAAATGAATCACGCTCAATCTTATAAAATTCGTTGTAAGAAGAATGAACAATGAAACTAACGATATACTAGAAGAGACTATTGATTGGGAAAGGACAAACTTATGAACGAACAGCAATATGAGCAACTCCTACACATCCAAACGGTCAAACCACAGCAAGGATTTCCGTCCTCGGTAGAATATCATCGTTATGAACCGACTCCTTACGAGGCACTCGATTTGCTTCGGGATGCGTATCCGTTAGAGTCGACGGATACCATCGTTGATTTTGGTTCGGGCAAGGGGCGTCTGCCGTTCTATTTGGCGTATACGTTTCGCGTGCGGGCGATCGGTGTCGAGATGGACGGCGGGTTTCATGAAGAGGCGCTTCAAAATTTAATGAGTTATACGAAGAAACATCGGACTCGGGGAAGTGTTCAATTGGTACATGGGCTTGCGGAAGAGATCACGATCCCACCGGATGCGAATCGGTTCTATTTCTTTAATCCGTTCTCGGTGAACGTCTTCCGCCGAGTGATTGCCAACATCATCGAATCTGTTGAAACGGCCCCCCGTCCGGTCGACGTCATTTTATATTATCCGGCAGATGCGTATCTTCACTATTTGAACGATGAGACGCCGTTTCAGTATGTACAGACCGTTCGACTCCCACTCAAAAATCTTCATGAGCGATTTTTGATTTATCGGTTTGATATGATGGAGTCATCTTGGTAATGGAGGAGTGAGTACGATGAAAAAGAAAGACATTCTAGAAGCGTATCGTTGGCGTCAAGCGACGAAAGAGTTCGATGCGGATCGTAAAATCAAAGAAGAGGACATGGAGTTCATCTTAGAGACGGGACGTCTTTCGCCGAGTTCGTTCGGATTCGAGCCATGGCAATTCGTTGTCGTGCGTCGGGAAGATTTGCTCCAAAAAATTAAAGATCACGCATGGGGAGCGCAAGGGCAGGCTTTGACCGCGAGCCATTTCATATTGATTCTCGCAAGAACACCGAAAGCCATGCGTTACGATGCGGACTATATTCGTCATATCGTGACAGGCGTGCAAGGGCGGACGGAAGAAGAATACGCGCAACGCGTGAAACGGGTCCAAGAGTTCCAGGAGAACGACTACCGTCTTTTAGACGATGAACGCGTCTTCCAGGAATGGATCAAGCGTCAGACATATATTCCGCTCGGAAACATGATGACGGCTGCCGCACAAATCGAGATTGATTCATGCCCGATTGAAGGGTTCAATCAAGAGGAAATTGATGAGCTGCTCATCTCAGAAGGTGTCATGGAGCGAGGCGAATGGTCGCTTTCGGTCATGGTCGCTTTCGGGTATCGGTCGCGCGATTTCGCACCAAAAACACGTCGTGACTTTAACGAAGTCGTCAAATATATCGGATGAAAAAAGGTTCAATCGCCTCAGCGATTGAACCTTTTGAATTATTTCCAGTCTGTGATGCGGTCGACTGGGAAGCGGACAGATGGGTAACCTTCTTCTGCTGCTTTTCCGATTGAGAGAAGCATGACTGGAAGGTAACGCTCTTTGTCGAGACCGAACGCTTCAGCGATGTTCGCTTTGTCGTATCCACCGATTGGGTTTGTGTCATAACCATGTGCCCGTGCGACGAGCATGAGTTGCATCGAGACGAGACCTGAATCGAGTAGGATACTGTCTTTAATCATTTCTTTCGGTGCATCCTTGAAGATGCCTTTGATCATGTCGACTTGACGATCACGGACTTCAGTCGGCATCATGCCGCGCTCTACCGCCGTGTCGAAAATCTCTTCCGTGTAATCCGCCATTTGATAGTCAGCAAATACGGCGATGACAGCAGAAGACGTTTCCACTTGCCGCTTGTTGAAGCTCGCGAGGGGGAGAAGTGTTTCTTTTCCTTCAGCGCTATCGATGACGACAAAACGCCATGGCTGGAGGTTAAGGGATGAAGGGGCTGTCGTCGCTTCTTCAAGAATTTGTGTCATCTCTTCTTTTGAGATTTTGACGTTCTCATCATATACGCGAATCGAGCGGCGTCCTTTTACAATCTCCATAAAGTCTTTATGTGTAGCAGTGTTCATATTGTAGTCTTCCTTTCGTAGTCGATAGTATCTTGTAACACCTTGAGTGATGCTAATAACTGTTGTTGGTCCTCTACCTTCATATTTACAAAAAGTCGGTCCGTTAAGCACTGTTTTTGCTCAGTCCAACGTGCAATTTGGTGACGACCAAGGTCTGTCAACTCGACATAGATGACACGGTTATCCTTCTCACATCGTCTACGTGTGATCAGTCCCTGTGTCTCTAACTGTTTCAAGTGTCGGGTGATGGCCGCATGGTCGACATCGACTCGCTGTTGAAGTTCACGCTGTCGCAATGGGCCAACGTGATATAAATTGCTTAAAACATCATAGCGGGTCAAGCTGAGACCGCCCATTTCGGAGTCGAACAACTGGCCCATCTCTTTTTGTACGGTAATGATGTGATAAAGAATTTGATCGCGAAGCGAGCAAGAATCTCGCACTCACGTCACCTCCTTGATTCATTGACGAATCAATCATTGATATGTCACACAATGTATAGTAAACCGATTCGTAATCAATTTCAAATAAAAAGTTTTAAAAATGGGTTGTCAAACTGTTATATAATAGTCTATATTATATTCAACTGATATATAACAATTAATAAGGGAGGATGTGAGCGCTTGGAACGTTACAAACGACTCAACATGTATCAAGTTCACGAGAAACTGTTCGAATTTGTAAATGAAAGTGTGTTGGAATCTCATGAAATCAACGGATTTTGGGAAGGGGTCGAATCCATTCTAGAGCGTTTCATTCCATCGAATCAGATACTCTTGGATAAGCGTATGAAGTTTGAGCAGTTATTACAGGATTGGTACAGCAGACACGATGAAGTCGACCTCGTCGAATACGAAACCTTTCTGACCTCAATCGGTTATATCGAACCATTCGTCGAAGAATTCGGCATCAACGTATCCGGTGTCGACCATGAAATCGCCCATCAAGCCGGTCCGCAACTCGTCGTTCCGCTCGATAACGCCAGATATGCACTCAATGCGGCGAATGCCAGATGGGGGAGTCTTTATGACGCCCTTTACGGGACCGATATGATTGAAGAAGAGAACGGGATGGAGAAAGGGCGGGGATACAACCCAGTTCGAGGGAGTGAAGTCATTCGATTGGCTAAACGGTTTCTAGATGACACGTTCCCGCTCGAAATGGGCTCGCATCAAGACGTGACACGATACTTCGTCCACGATCATGTTGCCTATGCCGAAATCGGGGAAAAGGAGCAGGCGTTTGCTCACGATTCGTTCGTAGGATATACCGGGGAGCAGGACCAGTTAGACACATTGATCCTTCGGCATCACGCATTGCACGTCGAACTTCAATTCGACCACGAGCATCCGATTGGAAAAACCGATCCGGCTGGACTGATGGACATCGAGCTTGAATCAGCGCTATCCGCAATCGTGGATTGTGAGGACTCGGTCGCAGCTGTTTGTGCGGAAGACAAGGTCCACTTGTACCGAAACTGGCTCGGATTGATGAACGGGACGCTCGAAGCCTCGTTCCAAAAGAACGGGAAGCAGCTCGCACGACGTTTGAATGAAGACAAGCGAGTCATTGGGAAAGATGGTGTAGAAATCGTATTACCTGGACGAGCACTCTTATTTATTCGGAACGTCGGTCATTTGATGACGACCGACTTGATGCTTGATGCAGAAGGTCGTGAGGTACCAGAGGGGATCGTTGATGCCATCTTCACTTCATTGATCGCGAGTCGCCACCTACATCGTCGTCTCAACTCAAGAGAAGGGTCCATCTATATCGTGAAACCGAAAATGCATGGTTCCGAAGAAGTGGCTTTCACAAATGAGTTGTTTAACGCGGTAGAAGATGCGTTGGACCTTCCTCGTCATACGTTGAAAGTCGGGGTAATGGATGAAGAGAGGCGCACGTCGCTCAACTTAAAAAATTGTATCGCGCAAGTGAAGGATCGTGTCGTGTTTATCAATACAGGCTTCCTTGATCGTACGGGAGACGAGATTCATTCCTCGATGACACTCGGACCGATGCGGCGCAAAGGGGAAATGAAGACGTCACCTTGGCTCAGCGCGTATGAACGATTGAATGTTTCGACTGGTCTCGAGACAGGTTTCCATCATCAGGCACAAATCGGAAAGGGAATGTGGGCGATGCCCGACCGAATGCGGGACATGATGCATGAGAAGATCGCGCACGTAAGCTCTGGAGCGACGACGGCATGGGTCCCTTCTCCGACAGCAGCAACACTTCATGCGATGCATTATCATCAACTCGATGCGTTCGACGTCCAGCAATCATTGATTCAACAACCTTTTGAGAATGAACGACAACGACTCCTCGATATCCCGCTCGCAACACGTATCTATTCGCAAGAAGAAATCAAAGAAGAGCTCGAAAACAACTTGCAAGGGTTGCTCGGATATGTCGTTCGTTGGGTTGAGCAAGGCGTAGGTTGCTCAAAAGTACCGGATATCCACGATGTTGGTCTGATGGAAGACAGGGCGACACTCCGTATTTCAAGCCAACATGTTGCCAACTGGTTGTATCATGGCATCTGCTCTGTGGAACAAGTCGAGGCCACCCTTTATCGGATGGCACAGGTCGTCGACGAACAGAACGAGTCAGATCCGCATTATCGTGCGATGACACCGAATGTGGAGCAATCGGTCGCCTACCAAGCCGCGCATGAACTCGTGTTCCAAGGACTGGATCAACCGAACGGATATACAGAACCGATTTTACATCGCCGCCGCCGTGAATTTATGAAGCGACAAACTGTAGAGTTAAACCTTGAAGGAGGAACCTCATCATGACTACAAAAAAAATGGAAAGCGAACAGTTGATCGAACGTTGGGTCGTCCGTCGGATCGTTGCCGGAGAATCAACAGCTTCACTTGCAAACACAGCTTTCGTGTATGGGAACGATTTGATGCGGCTCGTCTTAGATCGGACAGATGGCTCGCTCCAAATCACAAAAGAACCAATCGATGAAGTCGTTGTGTTCCGTAAACCCGAGGATCGGGATGAGGCGAACATCTGCCGTTGCTGTGGGATGGAGCATTCAACGTTTAAAGCAGCATTAGAGTGTTGTGCATATCTCGATTGAAGTATTTCATTTGCATCAACTGTTATATAACAAATTAAATTTATTAAAATTAATATAATACAGGAGGGTATACATGATGAAACAACGAGAACAGTTGGAGAACAGTTGGAAGTCGGAGCGATTCGAAGGGGTGGAGCGTCCGTACTCTGTGGAAGAGGTCATGAAATTAAGAGGTTCCATCGTCATTGAGCACACGCTTGCGACAAAGGGAGCGGAACGGTTGTGGCAATTGATGCACGAGCGTGACTATGTACATGCGCTTGGTGCGTTGACCGGAAACCAGGCCATCCAACAAGTGAAGGCCGGACTTGAAGCGATCTATTTGAGCGGTTGGCAAGTAGCAGCAGACGCAAACCTGTCGGGTCACATGTATCCGGACCAAAGTCTATATCCGGCCAACTCTGTACCGAACGTCGTCAAACGGATCAATCAAGCACTCCAGCGTGCCGATCAAATCCAAACAGCGGAAGGAAAGGGCGACACCCATTGGTACGCACCGATTGTCGCTGACATGGAAGCAGGATTCGGTGGAGTGCTCAACGTATTTGAATTGACGAAGGCGATGATCGAAGCCGGGGCTGCTGGTGTTCATCTCGAAGATCAACTCTCTTCTGAGAAGAAGTGTGGTCATCTTGGCGGGAAGGTATTGCTCCCGACACAGACGGCTGTGAAAAACTTGATTTCGGCCCGTCTCGCGGCAGACGTTATGGGTGTCCCGACAATCATCGTCGCACGGACTGACGCACACGCGGCGAACTTGATCACGAGTGACATTGATCCAGTCGATCATCCGTTCATTATCGGGGAGCGTACACCGGAAGGGTTTTATCGCACAGAGGCTGGCATTGAGCAAGCCATCGCTCGTGGTCTCGCCTATGCACCGTATGCGGACCTCGTCTGGTGTGAGACGTCTGAACCAGATTTGGCGGAGGCGCGCCAGTTCGCCGAAGCAATTCATGCGAAATATCCGGGTAAACTTCTCGCTTACAACTGTTCACCATCGTTTAACTGGAAGAAGAAACTGTCAGACGAAGAGATTGCGACGTTCCAACAAGAGATCGGCGCGATGGGATACAAGTTTCAATTCGTCACACTCGCTGGTTTCCACGCGCTCAATTTCGGGATGTTCGAGCTCGCACGCGGATACAGAGATCGTGGCATGGCAGCTTATTCAGAATTACAACAAGCAGAGTTTGCGGCTGAAGTACACGGCTATACGGCGACACGGCATCAACGTGAAGTCGGAACAGGTTATTTCGACGAAGTGTCGCTCGTCATTTCAGGAGGTCAATCGTCAACGACCGCTTTGGCTGGATCGACAGAAGCAGAACAATTCACAAATTGATCATACATTGGAGACGCTGATTCGTTGGCGTCTCTCTATTTGTGTGAAAGTATGTGAAGAAGGTCCGGAAATATGTGAAAAAACAGTGAACATAAGTTCAATATAATTCCGTTAATTAGACGAATAGTTGTCACAAATTGATAGTTTGAAACGCTTCCAATTCCTTTATGATTAGTTTGTTCACAAGTTGGACACAACATCAAAGGGGGATTTTTCATGCAAGGGGAACGCTCGAATAAACGCAACGCTTGGTATCAGGCGATTTGGCGTTGGCACTTTTATGCAGGCCTTATATTTGCACCAATTTTCATCATCCTGGCTGTGACAGGGAGCATTTATTTATTTGAACCACAATTGACGAAGATGCAGTACAAAGACATGATGACAGCATCATTTACTGAAGAACAACCGATTGAGGCACAAAAGGAATCATTCACGAAAGAGCATCCGGACGCGATGATCACATCGATTCGTTTGCCAGATGAAGGAGAATCAACTCGAATCGGGTGGATGAATAATGACGAGATGATGTATACATATGTACATCCGGAAACAGCAGAAGTTTTAGGAACGCGAACTGCTGAAAGTAGTATGGATTTATTAGTTGTGATTCATGGCACACTACTCGGCGGACAAATCGGTAACTGGATTGTCGAACTCGCGGCCTCATGGGCCATCATTCTACTCATCACCGGTACATTCTTATTCTGGCCACGTGGCAAAAATCCGATTCGGATGCTCGTGCCGAAACTTGGCAAAGGACGGCAGTGGTGGAAACAGATGCACGGTAGCGTCGCACTATGGTCATCGTTAGGTCTTGTGATCATCATCAGCTCAGGCCTTGCGTGGTCATCTGTGTCAGGTGCGATGTTACAATGGGTGTCCTCATCGACGAACACGGGAGCACCGATGTATGCGTATGCGTTCGGTGCCAAGCCAGAGTCGACATTGACAACGAAGGATGTGGCAGAAGACGTACCTTGGGCGACACAAGAGGACATTGTCCCACTATCCTCGCCGAGTTCGTTATTGCCGATTGATTTAAATCGCGTATCGAGTGATGTTTCGATTGCGCGTCCGTATACGATTTCTTTGCCACAAGGTGAGACCGGGGTATATACCGTCACTTCGGCAGCAGGACACCCGTTCAAAGAAGCAACGGTCAACTTGGATCAGTATAGCGGTGAGACGCTTAGCTCTGTGACGTACGCGGACTATGGAGTTCTTGGTAAACTGATTACGGTCGGGATTGCCTTCCACGAAGGTCGGTTGTTCGGTTTACTTAATCAATTAGTAGGAGTTGCCCTTTGTTTAGGTCTCATTTTTGTTGTCATCAGTTCGTTCGTGATGTGGCGCAAGCGCAAAATCGGATCGATCGAACAGATGAGACGGTTCGAAGACGAACGCATCAAGCGAATCGTTGGGATCTTGATTTTACTACTCGGTGTCACGTTACCACTCGCAGGAATCAGTATCCTCATCGTACTCGTATTCGACTGGGTCATCGGTCGACGGAAGCTGAAAGCAGAGGTGGCAGCATGAAGCGATTCAAACAAGTTCTTCCTATCCTCATGGCAACGATGTGGTTAGGTGCGTGTCAACTTCAACCGGTCGACCGCGCGATTGATCCAATCGGCATCCAACTCATTGTTCCTGAACGTGCGGAGGTCGGATCGACGACGCTTGCGATGAAGGTGTCAAATGACGAGCGCGTGACAGAAAGCCATATTCAAGTCACACCGTATGATACCGAGGATACACGTACGTATGAAGTGATCGAAAAAGACGGATACCTCGTGACGAGTGTAAAACTCGATCAAGGAATCTATCAGGTGAACGGCATGGTGCATGAGGGGCAAAAAGTATATACGCCGTCCGCATGGATGATTGTCGGCGACGTACCACAAGATCAAATCGATCAATTGCAGCAACCGATCGTTCATTCACACGACCATGGTGGAGGACACCACCATTAAAAAAGTAACCGCTGCATGCGCAGCGGTTACTTTCGTTTGAGGCGTATTCCAATCTCGCCAATGAGGACGGCAATCCCCATAAAACCAGCACCAAGGATGGCCATCTGATTCTGATTGGCGACCCCGACCGCATTTTCGAATTGATAAATGTCGAGATGCAACAATTGAATCGGCTCACCAGATGTGAGTGCCTGTTCATAACCAAGCCAAATCAAAATCGAGAATGTGGCAATAGAGACAACAAGTCCGATGAGTGCAGCGATACTAACGCGGATTACGGTTCGAGTCATAGCGGTCCCTCTTTTCCTGTTTGTACAGGATACGGTACCGAAAGAGAAAAAGATTCATCGGACGTTTATTTTGGGATGGTGAGCACTTGCCCGATTCGGATCAGATTGACGTTCGTAATGTTGTTGGCAGCGGCGAGCGCTGACACGGTGACATTGTTTGTCCGTGCGATTCTGTAAAGCGTGTCGCCCGGCTTCACGGTATAGCTCACGGTCGTCGCAGGGGGCGGTGTGACGGTCGTGCCAGGTATGACGAGCTCTTGTCCGACGCGAATGAGACTGACGTTCGTGATTTTATTGGCAGTTGCGATTTTAGAGACGGTCGTCTTGTACATCGTCGCAATGCTGTAAAGCGTGTCGCCCGGCTTCACGGTATAGGTCACGGTCGTCGCAGGAGGTGTGACGGTCGTACCAGGTATGACGAGCACTTGTCCGACACGGAGAAGGTTTACGTTTGAGATGTTGTTAGCGACGGCGAGCGCTGACACGGTGACACCGTATGCCCGTGCAATTCTATATAACGTGTCACCTGACTTCACGGTATATGTTTTGTTCGTCGACGTGTTTTGATAGGTGAGTAATTGTGAGACCGTGACAAACTTGTAGCCCTTCGCCTTCAGTTGCGAAATCATCGTTGGGAGTGCGAGCGGTGTACCCGATGCCCCGGCACCTGTATGCATCAAGACGATTGAACCGGGTTTGATATTGGATTGCACTTTCGTATTGATTTGGCTCGCGGTCAACCCTTTCCAGTCAATCGTATCGATATTCCATTGAATCGTATATCCGTATCCGGCAGCCCCGACGCCGTTTAATACGGTGTTATTGACGGCTCCATACGGGGCTCTAAAAATCGGCTTCGTCGTTTTTCCGGTCACTGATTTGACTAAGGATTCGGTACGGTCGAGTTCGGATTTCATTTGAGTGGCAGTCAGTTTTGTGAAATCCGGGTGCGTATAGGAATGATTACCGAGCTGATGTCCTTTCGCGACTATGTTCCGGATAGATTGTCGATGATGATTTGTGCCGGTACCTGTTAAAAAGAAAGTCGCTTTGACGTCATACGTCGCCAAGATGTTCAAAATCTGATCGGTATTTGTACCATCCGCCCCGTCATCGAATGTCAATGCGACGACTTTACTCGTCGTGTTCACGCTCGGAATCAGTTTAGAAGCAGCGGCACTGACGGAGATGGATTGTGTAATCATCATCGCCAGTAGGATGAACAGTGCCATCGCCCCACGAATGACTTTACGTCCCATTTAAATGCGCCTCCATTCATGTTGTTATTTCCTTGATGTTAAGACTTTCCAAATAAGAAATCGATTTATAACTTATATACCCTTTTTTAATTGAAACGGACTGAAAATCCGAAATGAAATCAATGAACTTTGATTCGGATATATGTGTGAAATTTGTGAGAACGAACCGTGTGAAACCTCACAGAATGCTCACACCATCATTGGAAAAGAGTGGTATCATGAAGAAAGTGTGAAAGATGTAAGCGATTTAAAAGGAGGACTTATGATGAAAAAGGTGATGACACGATTTGGGGTCGTGTTTGGACTAATTGGATTGTTCGTACTCGGTGCGTGCGGTACTGAAAAAGATGAAGAAAGCGCAGCCTTACCGCAATCCATGGAACCGGTAGAGGCCGAGTTGACAGTTGCGGAAACGGCAGAAAAGGGAGAGACGGTACCATTGTCTGTTCGCGTCACGCAAGACGGTCAACCTGTAGATGATGCGGATGAAATCAAGTTCGAAGTGTGGAAGAACGATACGAAGGAAGATAGCGACATGATCAATGCGAAGCTCATAAAAGATGGGACGTATGAAGCAGAGATGACGTTCTCTGAAGAAGCAGTCTACACGGTCCAAGTGCACGTGACAGCTCGTGCTATGCATACGATGCCTACGACGGAGGTGACGGTCGGAAATCCGGAAACAACGTCTGAAGCGAAAGCTGATAGTGACCATCATCACCACCATGGCGCGGATATTACGCTTGACCTGAAAGAGGCGACGACAGGCGAAGACAAACCGATCATGGTGCACGTCATGATGGAAGATGAGATGCTTTCTGGAGCAGAAGTACAACTCGAAATCTTTCAAGATGGGGCAGAGAAACATGAATGGGTGAAGTTAGAGGAAGCAGATGCGGGGATGTATAAAGGTGCACACACATTTACTGAGTCGGGCGCATACAACGTTCAAGTCCATGTTACGAAAGGCCATGACATTCATGAGCACGTGATGGAGACGGTAAACGTTAAATAAAAAAATCGGCTCGCGTTTGAGCCGATTTTTTTATTATGCATTTTGGTAAAGGGATTCAACTTGTTGTTGAAGCGCTTCGTTCTCCAAGTATTCATCGTACGTTGCTTCTTTATCCACGATGCCATTCGGTGTCACTTCGATGATGCGTGTCGCAATCGTCGAGATGAGCTGATGGTCATGTGAGCTAAAGAGGAGCACACCTTTGAATGACTCGAGACCGTTGTTCAGAGCCGTGATCGATTCGAGGTCCAAGTGGTTCGTCGGATCGTCGAGGACGAGCACGTTTGAGTTCGAGAGCATCATTTTCGAGAGCATGCAGCGTACTTTTTCTCCCCCTGAAAGGACAGACGCCTTCTTCATGACTTCTTCGCCTGAGAAGAGCATGCGGCCAAGGAATCCACGAAGGAACGTATCTGACTCATCGGCTGGCGAGAACTGACGCAACCAGTCGAGGATGCTCTTTTCAGAACCCTCGAAATATTCCGAGTTGTCTTTCGGGAAGTATGACTGGGTTGTCGTCACACCCCATTTGACCGATCCTGTGTCTGGTTCCATCTCACCCATGAGAATTTTAAAGAGTGTCGTGATGGCAACATCGGAACGACCGACAAATGCGACTTTGTCCGTCTTGTTGAGTGAGAACGTGACGTTGTCGAGTACTTTTACACCATCGATTGTCTTCGAAACGTTGTCGACGTACAAGACATCGTTCCCGATTTCGCGCTCCATCGTGAATCCGACGAACGGATAACGACGTGATGACGGACGAATGTCGTCGAGTGTGATCTTATCGAGCAACTTCTTACGTGATGTCGCTTGACGCGCTTTCGATGCGTTCGAGCTGAAACGCGCGATAAAGTTTTGAAGCTCTTTTATCTTTTCTTCTTTCTTCTTGTTCTGGTCTGCCGCCATGCGCGTAGCAAGTTGGCTTGACTCATACCAGAAGTCGTAGTTCCCGACATACAATTGGATCTTTCCAAAGTCGAGGTCGGCCATGTGCGTACAAACTTTGTTCAAGAAGTGACGGTCGTGGGAAACAACGATGACCGTGTTTTCAAAGTTGATCAAGAACTCTTCTAACCATTGAATCGCCTTTAGGTCAAGTCCGTTGGTCGGCTCGTCTAAAAGGAGGATATCTGGCTTACCGAAGAGTGCTTGGGCAAGAAGGACTTTGACCTTCTCTCCACCTGTGAGTTCGCTCATTTGTTTTTGGTGGAGCGCTTCTGAGATGCCGAGACCTTGAAGGACCATTGAAGCTTCCGATTCTGCTTCCCAACCGTTCAACTCGGCGAATTCGCCTTCAAGTTCAGCTGCGCGCATCCCATCTTCATCAGAAAAATCTGCTTTCAGGTAGATCGCATCTTTTTCTTTCATGACGTTGTAGAGGCGCTCGTGACCCATGATGACGGTCTCGAGAACCGCGCTATCCTCATACGCGTAGTGGTCCTGTTTGAGGACGGCGAGGCGCTCGCCCGGTGTGATGCTGACATCACCCGTCGTCGTATCTTGCTCACCTGATAAAATCTTTAAGAATGTCGATTTACCGGCACCGTTCGCACCGATCAATCCGTAACAGTTGCCTGGCGTGAACTTGATGTTCACTTCTTCGAACAACTTGCGACCGCCAAATTGTAGGCTGACGTTATTTACTGTAATCATGTATGGTATCCCTCGTTTTTCTGATTAGTTTACGACGTGTATTGTATCACGTTTTTGAAAAACGCGCAGTGTCGTATCCCATCTAACATCATTGTGCGTTCAAAATGAGTCGTCATGATGGCTTCAGTCGACTCTTACAACAGTCGTATCGAGTTCGAACGCCACATTTCCTGCGAGCGCGCGTGAAATCATACATTGATCTTTCGCTTTTTTTGCGATGCGCTCGACCAGCGTGATCTCTCGGTCGGTCATCTCTGCCGGTACCTGAATCGTTGTCGCATAGCGAATCGTCTCATACGTGAAGATGCCGTTCGTCACATCGACGATGCCTTCCGCCTCAATCGTGATGCCACGGTGAGTCAGTTCACTTCGCCCGAGTACGGCCGCGAAGGTGATGATATAACACGTGGCCGCGGCCCCGAGTAGCATCTCATCCGGATTGGTGCCAACTCCGGGACCGTCCATTTCTGGTGGAATTGAAATCTGTGTCTTCAATCGCTCGGCCTCGAGGGTGCCGACGTCATTTCGTCCTCCATTCCAGCCGAGGTTCATGCTAAATGTATGTTTCATCAAAAATCGCCTCCAATGTCTCTAGTGTAAAAGAGAACGATTGGAGGCGCATATGTTATGCTTGTGCACGCTTCGCGAATGTGCGAAGTGTTTCGATAATGACCGTTGTCGCTTTTTCCATGTTGTTTACAGAAATATATTCGAACTTCCCATGATAGTTTTCGCCACCTGTGAAGATGTTCGGTGTCGGAAGACCCATATAAGAAAGTTGCGATCCGTCTGTTCCGCCACGAATCGGTTCGATCTTCGGTTCGATGCCGAGGTCGCGCATGACGTCAGCGACGGTATCGACGATGTGCTTGACCGGTTCGATTTTCTCGGCCATGTTGTAATACTGGTCTTCCATCTTGAGCTCAATCCGCTCTTCCCCGTATTTCTGTCTCCATTCGAGGACAAGTTTCTCCATCAACGCTTTACGCGCTTCGAACTTCTGTTTGTCATGGTCGCGGATAATATATTGAAGCGTCGTCTTCTCCACATCTCCGTTGAAGCCGTTCAAATGGAAGAATCCTTCGTAGTTGCTCGTGCGTTCCGGTGCCTCATCAGCAGGCAACCGGTTCTGGAACGCCATCGCGAGCTTCATCGAGCTGACCATCTTGTTTTTAGCGCTACCGGGGTGTACGTTCGTCCCGTGGAAGGTGACGGTCGCACCGGCCGCGTTAAAGCTCTCATACTGCAACTCTCCGAGCGGACCACCGTCCATCGTGTAAGCGAAATCCGCGTTAAAACGGGCGACATCGAATTTATGTGGACCACGTCCGATTTCCTCATCCGGCGTGAAAGCGATGCGAACCGGTCCGTGTGGAATCTCAGGGTGAGCCAATAAGTATTCAACGGCTGTGACGATTTCGGCAATACCGGCCTTATCGTCCGCACCGAGGAGAGTCGTGCCGTCCGTTGTCATGAGCGTATGCCCGACATACCCGTCTAGTTCCGGGAAGTCTTTTGGTGATAAGACGACATTCAGCGACTCATTCAAGACGATATCGCCACCTTCATAGTGCTCAACGAGTTGAGGCGAGACGTTCGTTCCCGTAAAATCAGTCGCCGTATCGACGTGGGCGAGGAAGCCGATTGTCGGGACGTCATAATCGACGTTACTTGGGAGTGTAGCGAAGAGATAGCCGTATTCGTCGGTCTCGACATCTGTTAGTCCGAGTTCTTTTAATTCTTTCTCCAAATGGCGAATCAAATCCCATTGTTTGGCCGTCGATGGTGTTGTTGTACTCGTGAAGTCAGACTGTGTATCAATCTTTGCGTAAGTCATTAAGCGTTCAATTAATTTTGCTTGCATGGATTGCCCTCCTCTAATAAGTTTCATCTTCATTAGTTTATCACGCGCGCTCGAAGTCGAAACAAAAAAGTCGCGCCCATCAAATGGACGCGATCTGTCTAAAAGAGAAACGGATATAAAATGGGCAAGATAAACGATGTGAAGATTGCGGTCAATCCCATCGCAGCACCGCCTGTCGCACCGGACAACGGATGTTCAGTCGCCGCCTGGGCGGTCCCGATTCCGTGACTGATCGTGCCGAGTGTGAGTCCGCGTGTGAACGGGTCGTCCATACGAATCCATGTCAATAATACCGGTCCGAGCATCGCGCCTAAAATACCGCAGGCAACGGCAATCGAGGCCGCAAGTGTCGCATCCCCTTCTAGCTGTCGAGCCAACTCAAGGGCGATCGGGGACGTAGCAGACTTGACCGATAGTGCAATCAATACATTTTCGGTGAATGAGAACAACTTTCCGAAGAGCACAGCGACAAAGATTGTGGAGAGTGATCCGATGATAATCGCGCCTAACGCTCGCTTCGCCCGAGCGAGTAGTACGGGTAAGTTGCGATAGAGCGGTAACCCTAGGGCCACCGTCGCCGGACCGAGTAAGATCGTGATGATATCGGTGGCCGGCTTGTAGGCATCATAAGATTGTCCCGTTACAAGCAATATTAAAATCAAGAGGGTGGTGCTCAAAAATACAACGTTCGTGAACGGGGAGGACCACTTTATGGAAAGTTTCCGACTGAACGAATACACGAGAATCGTCAATCCGATCCAAAAGTACGTCATGATGCCTCACCTTCTTTCCCGGAAACAAACGCCGTCACGACCATTCCGACCGCCATGCTGACGAGTAACGTGATAAGAAGGGGAATGCCGGCGGCTTTCAAAAGAGCGCCGTATGCCATGAGACCGACGGCGATTGGGATGAAGAAGAAGGCGAGATGCTTCGTCAAATATCCGGCACTGTCTTCAATCCATTCCACGCGAATGACTTTTGTCAGTAACAGGACGAGTAGCAGCACCATACCGATGACGCTACCCGGTACTTTCCAAGAGAACGTCTCAACGATCCAGTTGCCGAGTGTGCTCAACCCGAACAAGAGCGTAAGTCCGATGATCCATTTTAATAATTTCATATACATGACTTCCTTTCACGTCATTCAAAACGTATGAATCTTCTCAAATTCGACGGGATAGGTCAAGAAAAGGGTATGATACGTTTATTCTACTCGATGAAAAGGAGGAAGATAGAGCGATGGAAGAAAAGGGTACACTTTATTTCTTATGTGGGAAAATGGGGGCTGGAAAGTCAACGATGGCTAAACAACTTGCTACTGAACAGCAAGCCCTTCTCTTGTCAGAAGATGAATGGTTATCTACGCTATATCCGGAGGAAATCCATACGTTTGAAGATTATCGGAAACATGCGAATCTTCTTAAGCCACTTATTGAATCTCATGTGAAACAATTGCTAAAACTAGGGGTGAACGTCGTGATGGATTTTCCGGCAAACACGAAGGCGTCTCGCTCTTGGTTTCTCAAACTTGCTCAGGATATTGGCGCAGGTCACTGCTTGATTTACCTCGAGCGAAGTGACGAACAGTGTCTTCGACAGATTCAAAAACGCCGCAGCTTGGAACCGGAACGAGCCGCATTTGACACGGAAGACGTCTTTCATCATGTGACGTCCTTCTTTGAAGAACCGGAGTCTACGGAACACCTACATATCATCAAAATGTAAAACATGCGCCGCGGTTGATCCGCTGCGCATGTTTTTGGTTTACATTTGTTTTTTCTTACGGAATCGTGCGAAGAACTCATAGACGATCGGCACGATGAGCAACGTGAGGAGCGTCGAACTTGTCAGTCCGCCGATCACGGTGACGCCGAGACCTTTCGAGATGAGCGCACCGCCTTCAAGACCGAGTGCGAGTGGTGAGAGTGCACCGATTGTCGCGAGAGCGGTCATTAAGATTGGGCGAAGACGTGTACCTGCCGCCTCAAGCAACGCATCACGTGTCGATAAACCGGCTTCTTCTTTATGAATGACGCGGTCAATCAAGACGATGGCATTCGTGACGACAATCCCGATCAACATGAGTGCCCCGATCAAGGCAGAGACCGAAATCGTTTCACCTGTGATGAGAAGGGCGACGAGTCCCCCGATAATCGCATATGGGAGTGAGAACAACACGACGAATGGCGTGAGTGCCCCACCGAATGTGATGACGAGGACCAAGTAAACGATTGCAACAGCGGCAAGCATCGCGAGACCGAGCTGTGTGAACGATTCTTGAATCTGTTCTGTCACACCGCCGATATCATATGACACGCCGGATGGGAGCTCGATGTCCGATACGCGCTCTTCAATCGCAGCAGATGCCTCTGTTGCTTTATCCGTACTCAGTTCAACGTTCACTTGTGCGAGCAGTTTCCCGTCTCGCTCAACGAGTGTGTCCGGTGTCGTCCCTTCTTCGACTTCAATGAAGTCTGAGATCGGACGTGGACCGAACGGTGTCGTGATCTCTTGAGATTGAAGATCTTCGACACTGTCGTACGTCACTTGCTCGTTCGGAATGATGACGTCTAACTGCTTGTCATCCACCGTTACGCTCGCAAGTGGACTTTCTGGTGCCTGGAACTGACCGATGGCTTGTGCGATTTGACCTGCAGACACACCGGCTTCCGCTGCAGCCTGTTGGTCGACGTTGAACGTGTATTGTACATACGATTCACGCAAGTCAGAAGTCGCTTGACGGACATAGTCCGTTTCTTCTTCGATTGTTTCGATGAACGTCGGCACAATCGCCTCTAAATCTTCAAGCGTGTTGGCATATACGTTATATGTGACACCGCTCGTCGCACCGCCACCTGAGAAGTCTTGTTCTTTCCACTCGCCGTTCGATGCGAGCTCGTTCAATTTCTCGATATCGGCCAATTTCACATCGGCGAAATCTTCCGTATCTTGATCATATTGAACGATGAAAATTCCTTGTTTGTTGTTCCCGGGGTTCAGCGGATTTTCTCCACCGACCGTGAACTGAACGTCGGTTGCGTTCGGTTGTTCTTCCATGAAGTATTCTTCTGCCACTTCCGCTGCGGCAATCGAATCTTCAAGCGTTTGCCCAGGCTCTGGGTCAAACGTGACGAACAGCGTCTTCTCCGAATCTTGGTTCAAGAAGTTGACCCCGATCGCTGGGACGAGGGCAAAACTACCAAGAAGAAGAGCAGTCGCGAGTCCGAAGACGACGAGTTTATGGTTGAGTGACCAGTTCAAGATGCCACGATACCATTCGGCGAGCTTCCCTGGGCCTTCTTCCGGCTTTAACTTGTCTCGATTTTTAAAGAACGAGTCGGCCATCATCGGGACGACCGTAATCGCCACGAGCAACGAAGCGAGAAGGGCGAAGACGACGGTCAATGCGAATGGTAAGAACAACTCGCCGACGAATCCTGTGACAAATCCGAGTGGCAAGAAGACCGCAATCGTGACGATTGTCGACGAAGCGATTGGAATGAACACTTCTTTCGTTGAAGCGATAATCAATTCTTTTCCGCGAAGTTTTTCATTCTTCCGTGTGAGACGACGGTAAATGTTTTCAATGACGACAATCGAGTCATCAACGACACGTCCGATGGCGACGGTCATCGCACCGAGTGTCATGATGTTCAATGTGATATCCAATTGCTTCAACACAATCAGTGCCATGAGAAGCGATAACGGAATCGAGATGACGGCGATGATTGTCGAGCGGAAGTTTCGCAAGAACACCAAGATGATCAAGATGGCGAATAAACCACCGAGCAATGCTTTCGACAACATCGTCTCGACAGATTCTTCAATCGGTTGACCTTGGTCGAGCGTGATTGAAACGTTTGCTGTGTCGTACTCTGCCTCGAAGTCGTTCAGCACTTCTTTGACGGCGTTGACCACATCGACCGTGTTCGCATCTTGCGTTTTCGTTACTTGTACGCCGATTGAACGTTCTCCGTTTGAACGAGAAATCGATTCTTCAATCCCTCGGTCTTCGATGGTCGCAAGCTCACTTAACGCGACAGTCGGGACCGTTGTCGGGACGTTCGGCGGTAACGCTGAAGGTGTCTCCGATGGGATCTCTGTCGGTACATCTGGCGTTTGACCGGGTGGCAATTCCGTCGGGGCAGACGGGGTTCCTGGTGCTGCCTGGGCTGGTGAGTACGGGATTTGAAGGTCACGGAACGCTTCGAGTGTCTCAGACTTTCCGTCGATGACGACTGCCTGCTCCGTGTCACCTAATTCATACAATCCGAGTGCGATGCGGGCATCGTTCGCTCGAATCAACTGCTTGACCGTATCTTCCGTCAAATTGTATTCAGCGAGCGCGTCTTGGTCGAACTGAAGCTCGACTCGACGAATCTCCTGTCCCGCAATCTGGACGGTTTGCGCACCCTCTACGCCTTCAAGGGCAGGCTGCACTTCTTCTTCGACGAGTTTTGTCAATTCAGCCAAATCTAAACTTTCATCAGCAATCGCGGCTCCGATTACGGGGAAAGCGTCAAAGCTGAGACGCGATACTTGAGGTTCTTGAGCTGATTCTGGTAATTCGACGTTACTTAACGCATCTTTAACTTGCTGCTCGGCTTCATCCATGTCTGTACTGAAATCGTAATCGATTTGGATGTTTGAAGCGTTTTGGAATGATGAAGAGCGAACTTGCTCGACACCGTTTAAACTTTGTAGTCGGTCTTCTAAGACGGTACTTACTTCTTCGAGCACTTGTTCAGGTGATGCACCGGGATAAATCGTCGTGACAGAGACGGTCGGTGTCGTGATGTCCGGTAACGTCTCGAGTTTCATCGTCAGACCGGCAAAGAGACCTGCGGCCGTCAAAATGAGCGTCATCAACCAGACGGCGAACTTGTTGTTGACCGAAAAGGACGTAATTTTCTGCATAAATTCGTAATCTCCTCTAGTGTTTTTTATGATTGGCGATCAATGTCGTGTGCCCGTTCAATGAGCCGAGCGATGACGGCTTGTTTCAGTTCGACTGGTGGAACCCCGACCTCGAAATGTTCTGACATCATCATGCCTTCGAGTGCATAACGAATAATCATCGTCTCGACCGGGTCGGCAGTTTTTTGAAACTGTTCAAAGAACGTATCCAAGTCGTGTTTCCATCGATTGGCGTACTCTTGGTCGACAGCGAACAGAGTGAGAAATGCAATCATTTTCTCGACATCAATTTGAATGGTGGCACGTTCAGGATGCAAATTCGTCTCGTCGAATAGACGGACGAACGCCTCGACAGGGCCATACCCCTCTCGCTGTAGGGAAGCGTACAAATCGTTTTGCTCTTGTTGCAATCGTTCTACAATAGCAGTCAATAAAGCTTCTTTTGAAGCGTAGTGATACAAAAGACCACCTTTTGATATTCCTGCTACTTTGGCCACCTCATCTAATGTGAGGTGATGAATGCCTTGGTTCATGATGATATCCGTTGCCGCATCCAATAATTTTTGCTTCGTGATGTTCGATCGGTTTGACATGACTTCACCTCTTTTGTACCGACCAGACGGTTTGTGTTCAATATATCGTTCCTATTGATTTGAAGTCAAGAAATGATGACGTCAAAACTGTCACAAATCATGTATTCAAAGTGACAACGATTACAGAAAATCCTTGACGTGAGAATGATTATCAGTAATGATAGGTATTGAGAGTAATTATCATTACCAAGAAAAATGATTGAAACGTGGGGGAATGACAGATGAACAAAAAATATGCAGCGCTTGGGATTTCAGCAGCGTTAACGACATCACTCCTTGCCGCTTGTGCAAGCACGGACGAGACAACTTCAAATGAAGGTTCAGACGATTCGAACGTCGTGAATGTTTATTCGAGTCGCCACTACGATGTCGATCAACAACTATATAAGCAGTTTGAGGAAGAAACAGGTATCAAAGTCAACGTCGTGGAAGGAAAAAGTGACGAGCTTCTCGAGCGTTTGAGCACTGAAGGAGAGAACACGGAAGCAGACCTCTTCATCACAGCGGATGCTGGGAATTTGTATCAAGCAAAAGAAGCGGGTCATCTTCAAGCGGTCGATAGCGACAAGCTTGAATCAAATATTCCTGCCAAGTACCGCGATACGGATAACGAGTGGTTCGGCTTGACGAAACGTGCGCGTGTGATCGTCTACTCAAAAGATCGTGTACAACCTGAAGACTTGTCGACGTATGAAGCGTTGACAGAAGAACAGTGGAACGGAAAAGTACTCGTCCGTCCATCTGAAAACATGTACAACATCTCACTTCTCGCATCATTCATCGAAGTGAACGGTGTCGATGAAGCGAAAGAGTGGGCGAAAGGTCTAGTGAATAACATGGCGCGTGACCCACAAGGGAACGACCGTGACCAAGCAAGGGCTGTCGTTGCCGGCGAAGGAGACGTGGCCATCATGAACACGTACTATATGGGGCTCATGTTAAATTCTGAAGATGAAGAAGAGAAAAAAGTAGCTGAACAGCTCGGTGTCTTCTTCCCGAACCAAGACACGACCGGTACACACGTGAACATTTCTGGAATCGCGATGACGAAAGCATCGAAACATACAGAAAACGCTCAGAAATTGATGGAGTTCATGTCAGAACCTGAAGCACAAGAAAAGTTTGCCGGTGTGAACTATGAGTACCCTGTCAATGAGTCGGTTGAACCGAACGAACTTCTCCAATCATGGGGCGAGTTCAAAGAGCAAGACATCAACCTCTCTGTACTTGGAGAAAATCAACAAGAAGCCATTCGAATCTTTAATGAATCGGGTTGGAAGTAAGATGACTTCGGCTTGAACGAGAGTTCAAGCCGGAGATTTTTGCGTTTCTCACACCCTAGACGCTACACGGTACGCGTAGAAACTGATATGATGGGACAGGAATTGATTGTTTATAGAACGGGAGCGGTACGACATGAACTGGCACGCGGTAAAACGACAATTGAATGGATGGGCGATCCTCAGCTTTCTTGCGATTTTATTGATCGTCTTGCCGGGAATTGTCGTGCTCATCGAACTATTCGCGCCGGTCAATGACAACTGGCAGCACATCCAAGAGTATTTGTTGCCCCGTTACGTGCGGAATACGTTGTTCATCATGTTGGCTACCGGTGTATTGACGACGGTGATTGGAACGAGCCTCGCCTGGTTCGTGACCGTCTATGATTTCCCGTTCCGTCGCTTTTTTAAATGGGCACTCATCTTGCCACTCGCGATTCCCCCCTATATCGGGGCATATACGTATCACGGCATTTTAAATTACACCGGGGTGATTCAAACGACGCTACGAAACCAGTTCGAAATCACCGTCGATCAGTCATACTTCAACATCATGTCGATTCAAGGAACGGTGTTTATTTTCACATTGTTCCTCTACCCATACATCTATACGATTACACGGGCGTTCCTGCATAACCAATCGTCTTCGATGATTGAGAACGCACGAATTCTCGGTCGTGGTTCGTGGGATATTTTCTTCACGGTTGTCATCCCGATTTCTCGAGTGGCAATCATCGGTGGAGTCAGTCTCGTCCTAATGGAAGTGCTCAACGACTATGGGGTTGTGAAATACTTTGGAATTCAAACGTTCAGTACGGCCATTTTCAGTACATGGTTTGGAATGAAGGATACCTCATCAGCGTTGAAGCTTGCGGGTACACTCATGATTCTCGTCATCGCGATTTTGATGATGGAGCGTCTCGTCCGAGGACGAAAACAGTTCAGTTATGCTTCGACGAAAGTGAAACCGCTCAAACCGAGGCCGCTTCATGGCTGGCACCGTTACGCAGTATTCGCCTACGTCTCAATCGTCTTCGCTATCGCATTCGTCATCCCGTTCACACAGTTGACGGCATGGACGTTCCTGACGTTCGATACGGTATTTACGGCAGCGTTCTGGCAACTCGTTTGGAATACAGTACGGGTCGCCTTTATTGCGACGATGATCATCTTGCTTTTCGCGCTCATCATCGCGAACTATACACGACTCTTCCCGTCGAACATGACGCGTGTCATCTCCAAAGTGACGACACTCGGATATTCAATCCCGGGAGCGGCCATCGCGATTGCGGTCATCACCCTCTTCCTGTGGCTCGATGATCAAGTACTCAGTTTGGCACGCCTATTCGACCTGAGTCAGACGTTCGTATTTCGAACGACGCTCATCATGCTCATTTTCGCTTACGTGATCCGTTTCCTCGCAATCGGATATAATTCCATTGAGAGCGGGTTCGAGAAGGTCGGGAAGTCGTTCACCGAAGCATCCCGTATGCTCGGCTGGAACACCGTCCAAACCTTTCTTCGTGTCGATATCCCGATGATCAAAGGCGCCATCATGAGCGCGTTCATCCTCGTCTTTATTGACATTATGAAAGAGTTGCCATTGACGCTCTTTTTACAACCGTTTAACTTTTCGACGCTTGCGACACAAGCGTTTAAATATGTGAGTGATGAGAAGATTCATGAAGCGGCGCTCGCTTCGATTGTCATCGTGCTCATGAGTGGTCTGTTGATTTTCGTTTCCCATAAGGTGCTTGATAAGGAGGCCGACTAATGTTTGTTCAAATCAATGATTTACATTTCAGCTATAAAGGTGCGCATGAAGAGACAATCAAAGGGTTTTCCCTATCGATCACAAAAGGCGAAATCATCTCGCTTCTTGGGGACAGCGGGTCGGGGAAAAGTACGATTCTCCGCTTGATTGCGGGACTCGAGATGCCAAATCAGGGCGTCGTCGTCGTGAACGACTGCGTCTGCTGTGATGATTGCCAGTTCATGCCACCAGAAGATCGCGGTGTCGGGATGGTCTTTCAGGACTATGCGCTCTTCCCGCACATGACCGTCGAAAAGAACATTCGGTTTGGCCTTCATAAACTTGGTCGCAAGGAACGAAACGCACGTGTTGAAGAGATGCTTGCCCTCGTCAACTTGACGGAGTTCCGTCATCGTTATCCTTATGAGCTCAGTGGGGGACAACAACAGCGTGTCGCGCTCGCTCGTGCGCTCGCACCGAAACCGGCGCTCTTGATTTTAGACGAACCGTTCAGTAACCTCGACACGTCACTTCAACACCGGATTCGTGACGATTTGCGCCGTCTCTTGAAACAGACGGGCACGACGACGATTTTCGTGACACACGACGAGGAAGATGCCGAGGCACTCGCCGACCGCATCGTCTACCTCGGAGAAGGCAAAATTAAAAAGCAGGTCATGACGGAGAACAACAAGACGTTCAACCCGCAGATCCCTTGCTTCGTATAAGTTCCGCGCACTCATTGATAAAATGGGTGCGTTTTTTTCACATAATATATAGCAGTTCAAGATATTTAATTCATAAATATTTTTCAAATGATTAGAAATGGTTTCATCCGATAAACATGGGAAATATTTAAACTAAAGGAGGAGAGTGAAATGAAAAATAAGCGGGTGCTCAGTGGGGCCGTCATCATTGCGATTCTTGCTATTGTTGCATACGTTCTTGACGATTATTTTTATTACTCGGATATGAGGATGGCAGAGATTTTTGTGTACCCAATTGCGCTGTTACTCATCATTCTTATTTTTTTGACAGTCATTTTACCGCCACTCAGGAAAGCGCGATAACACACTTTCAAAAGACGAGTATTCCTCTATATGAGAGAAGTACTCGTCTTTTTCTTAAACGGATGATTTAATTCGTTGTTTGCGACGGTTTCGACTCATTTCCAAGCTGGTCAATCGCAGTCACGTAGTAGGATGCATCGTTCTCATTTGTGACTTCGATACTTTTTCGTGCATGGGATGGGACACTTTCGATGTGAGTCGCTTTTCCGTCGACGACTTCATAGACTCGATATCCGATCACGCTCTCTTGACGAACGGCGTGCCATGTCAATAAGTTTCCTTTCAGCTCGACTGCCGTCGGTGTCTCGAGATCGACAGTTTCGTTCAATTCGGTATCCACCAGCTCTGTATAGACGACGAATCGTTCATCATAGCCCCCGTCCCCGAACGTACCCGAACAGGTGATCAAATTTAAGTTCCGATTTGATGTGGCACCGAAAATCTCTTCAATTGGCGCGGTTTTCGTATCATATCGTTCTGTTTTTGTGACGCGGAACCGGAGTGTGTTACCCGCTTCATCTCGAATCAGAACGTCATCGCCTTTTGTCAGTTGGTCGAGTTGATAAAAGATGGCCGGGCCGGTCTTACTATCCACATGACCGGCAATGACAGCATTTCCTTTGCTACCGGGTGTGACGCCGGGTTCGAACCACCCGACCTGGTTCTCATCCTTTGGCACGCCCATCTGTCCATTCTCGAGTACCCCGACTTGCTCGACGGCGGTGTCGACATCGATTTTAGGGATCTGAATTTGAACAGGTGTGACGGCCTTGGCGTTTTCTTCTTCCTCGGCTAATCGCAACTTCTTCACCTCTTCCTGTAGAAGTGAGAATTCAGCCGTTAAATCCGGGCTCTCCTCTATTTGTTTTTCTTCTACAGGTGGTGACGACGATTCTTGGGCGCTCGTCCACGTCCAGAAGCTAAAACAAAAGAGAGAGAGCGCCAGAAACAAATGGCGCTTGTTCATGGGCTCCCTCCTTATTGATTACTGTTCAGACACTTTACGTTTGCGAAGCGTCACGAAGGCGAGTAAGATACCGCCAAGGACAGCGAGTGCAGCGTAGAGGCTGTTCATTGATTGTTCTTGTGCGCCACCGAGACCTGTTTCAGGCATCTCTTCAGGCATCATTGTTTCTTCAAATTTGTCAGGCATTTGTGTCACGATCGCGTTACCGAGTGTTTCACCAACACCGAACATGAACGCATACCCTTCGCGGAATGACATCCAAGCCGCTTCTGCATCACCAGCGACGTATTGGTCGAACGTGTCGAGGACGAGTGTTTCATGTTGCTTGATGGCTTCTTCACCGGCAGCTTGTGGTAAGTTACCTTCTGTTGCAGCATCAAGGAATGTGCTGAAGTCGACAGCGAATTGGTCGAGTCGCATACGCGCATCTTCAATCATCGCTTCATCGCCTTCAAGTGTAGCGGCGACGATGTCACCTTGTGCCGTGATGTGATCTGAGTTCCACACTTTTTCGAACTGTGCGGCACCTTCGTCACCGTATATAGATTGAATCGCTGCTTTAAAGTCGAGTGTGTTCTGATCTTCTGCCCATGTCACATAATCATAGTCTTCTGCTTGGTCATATCCTTTTTGCATCCCGATCGCGGCGAGGGCGAAGTGTTCACCTGCGAGACTGTTCAAAGTCGAGCGAAGTTCGACAGCCGGTGTGTCGGCACCTGTTGTGAACTTGTCCGGCATTTGCATGACGACTGCGTTTGAGAGGGCTTTACTAATATCAAACATGTGCTTATACCCTTCACGGAACGTCATGTACGCTTCTTCGTAATCTCCTTCGACATAGTTATCGAATACGGAAAGGACTTGGTCTTCGTGAAGTTCAATCGCATCGGCTGCTGCGGCCTTCGGCAAGTTTCCTTCTGTCGCTGTATCAAGGAAAGTTGAGAATTCCTCTACAAATTCGTCGACTTCAGCTTCAGCTTCCATGCGTAATTCTTCGTTGTCTGATTTTGCAGCTTCTACGAAGTCAGATGAATAGTCGTTATGACCAGCGAAGATTTCTTCGAATTTCATACCGCCTTCTTCTCCATATACTGAAGAAATGGCCGGTGTCATGTCGAGCGCATTTTGATCAAGTGCTTGCATCGCCGCTTCGGCATCTGCTGCCTCGTCATATCCTTTCATCATCGACGTGACGGCTAGCACGTAGTGTTCAGACAAGAGTTGGTCGAGTGTTGCGCGAAGGTCTCCTGCTGGTGTACTCGCTGTCGGCATATGGTCATCTGCTTGTACGCCTGTCGGTACGAGTAGTCCTAAGGCAAGTGCCGGTGCTACGATCTTGTTTAACGTTTTCTTCTTCATGGGTAATCGCTCCTTTTCGTAAGTGAGTGTTGTCGTTATTTACACCCATCTAACGGAGCGGTTCAAAAAATGGATCACTCTTTTTTTATTTTTTTTCGTTTTTTTGTTGAAGAGTACGATAAACCCCTGGTGCGACGCCATATTTTCGTTTAAAAATTCTGTGGAAGTACGGGTAACTCCGAAATCCGGACAACTCCGCAATCGTTTCTAACGAATGCTTTGTATAGCGCATTTGTTCTTCGGCAAGCTTGAGGCGAATCGACTGTGCATAAGCAACGATCGTCATACCGGTCGCTTCTTTAAAGAGATGGACAGTCCGTGAAACGCTGAGTCCGACCGCATCGGCCACATCTGCTATATGGAAGTCACTCGTGACGTGCGCTTCGATAAAGCGCATCATGCGTGAAACGATGGGAGGTCGTGCGTGGGAATGCACATCTTGAATCGAGCGATCGAGCATGAGCAGGAGCGCCTGAACGAGTGTTTCGATCAAGACGGAACTCTGTTCAGATTTTGGGCGACGCACTTCTTCCGTGACATGTTGCCACAGTGAGAGAAGGCGAGAATCGATTGTGATGGAATACACTCGCTCTCGTGGGATCATCTGCCACCACGCGTCCATCGAATGTCCGGTACAAAAGATATGGTAGTCTCCGCTCGCAGGTGTATCGACGTGCATTTCATAGAAGTCACCGGGACGGACAATCAACAAGTCACCCGGCCGTGTGAAAATCGTGTCCCCGTTCACCACAATCCGCGACGTCCCTTCCGTTTGTAAACGGATCAAGTACGTATCGAGTAAGTTGGCGAATGGAAAAGTATAAGTCGTCGTGTGATATGAATAGCCACAAAAGCCGATTTCCATAATGTTCCCCTCTTTTTATAGCAAGATTGTACATATGCTAATCATATCATGGATGGTCATGGTCGTTTGCAGGCAGTACGATGAAAGCGTTGAAACGGAAATGAACTTCAAGGAGGACGTAACATGAAACAGTGGTGGAAAGAAGCGGTCGTATATCAAATTTATCCGCGGAGCTTCAATGATTCGAACGGAGACGGGATTGGGGACATTCAAGGAATCACAGAGAAAATGTCTTATTTGGCAGAACTCGGCATCGATGTCATCTGGCTCTCGCCGGTTTATGATTCACCGAACGATGACAATGGATACGATATTCGTGACTACCGTGCCATCATGGACGAGTTTGGTACGATGGCCGATTTTGATCAGATGCTTGAAGAAGCGCACCGTCACGGAATCAAAATCATGATGGACCTCGTCGTCAACCATTCTTCTGACGAACACCAATGGTTCATGGAGTCGCGTTCTTCGAAAGAGAGTCCGTATCGTGACTATTACATTTGGAAAAAAGGGAAGGACGGTCAACCACCGACGAACTGGGGTGCTTTCTTCGGCGGTAGCGCGTGGCAGTATGACGAGGCGAGTGATGAATACTACCTTCACCTCTTCAGTAAGAAACAACCGGATTTGAACTGGGAAAGCGAGACGCTTCGCCGTGAAGTGTATGACCTCATGACATATTGGCTCGATAAAGGGGTCGATGGATTCCGGATGGACGTCATCAACATGATCTCAAAAGACGAAAGCTATCCAGACGGTCAAACGCAAGGGACAGGATATGGTGATGGTACGCCATTCTTCTTTAACGGACCACGCATCCATGAGTTCATGCAAGAGATGAATCGAGAAGTGTTGTCGAAATACGACACGATCACGGTCGGTGAGATGCCAGGTGTCAGTGTGGAAGAGGCGAAACTCTATACAGGTGAAGACCGCAACGAACTGAACATGGTGTTTCATTTTGAACACGTGGACGTCGGGAACGGGAGCTTCGGGAAGTGGAATCCGACGGACTGGAAGCTGACTGAACTAAAAACCATCTTCTCCCGCTGGCAAGAAGGGCTCGAAGAGGAAGGGTGGAACAGCCTGTACTGGAGTAACCATGACCAGCCCCGTGCCATCTCGCGCTTTGGAAACGATTCGCCTGAATATCGCGTCCGTTCTGGAAAGATGCTTGCGACGCTTCTTCATCTATTAAAAGGGACACCCTATATTTATCAAGGGGAAGAGTTCGGCATGACGAACGTCGCCTTTGATTCCATTGATCAGTATCGGGACATTGAAACGTTGAACGCCTATCGCGACTACACCTCAAAAGGGTTGTTAACACACGACGAGATTTTCCGTGGCATCCATGAGCGGGGACGTGACAATTCACGCACACCTGTACAGTGGTCAGACGAAGCCCACGGTGGTTTCACGACAGGAACGCCTTGGATCGACGTCAATCCGAACTATGTTGACATCAATGCGGAAGCAGCACGGAAGGACCCGGATTCACTCTTCCATTACTATCGTCAGCTGATTGCACTTCGAAAAACCAATCCGCTCGTCGTATATGGAAAGTATGAGCTGCTGTTACCGGAAGATGAGGCGGTCTATGCATTCACACGTTCGTATGAAGGGGAGACGTGGCTCGTTCTCTGTAATTTCTCAGATGAAACACAACAGCTTGATTTACCGTATGACGTGACAGAGCGTGTCATCGGAAACATGGAACCGGTTGAAACGTTCACCCTTCGTCCATACGAAGCACAAGTGTACAAACTGTGACCAAAAGCTCGCCAGACGGCGAGCTTTTTTGAGTGCATACGTATCGTCTCGCGATGATTCGGGAATAGTGTAAGTAACGTCTGACATGAAAAGAGGGAACGACATGGGTACTTTAATCGCGTATTCATCTAGGTACGGAACGAGCGAAAAAGTAGCAGCCTTATTGGCTGAACGTCTAGAAGATGTTCGTGTACAAAATATCGTCGAAGAACCGGACGTCAAATGGGAAACGATTGACCACGTCATCGTCGGTAGTTCGATTCGGATGGGTACCATTCAGGACGAGATGAAGGAATGGTTGGCGCGTCACGAACCACATTTACTTGAACGCCCCCTTGCCTTGTATCTATGTGCCGGGACACCGACGGAATCGGAGCGGATTCGCGAGCTAGAAGAAGCTTATCGTGACACGCTGCGCGAGCATGCCTATTTCGTCGAGGTCGTCGGAAGCGGGTATGACTTTGAACGGATGGGCTTTTTAGACAAGGCGATCGTTCGGATGATGGCCAAACAGAAAGAAAGTTCGCTTCAACTCGATGACACCAAACTGAATCAACTTGTAGAGGCGGCTCAAACGTCAGAACGCACCCGATCCGAGAATCCGTAAGCGAGTAGTTCTTGGGCATCAATCGGACTTTTCGTGGAGATGAGGACATCTCCACTCTTTTTCTGTCCTTTAATCTGTTGAATGGCAATCTGTTCAAGTTGGCGACCGATTTTCAAAGCGATGGGCGCGGACTCTTGACACTGTAAGTCATCGATCGTCACGTCATCCGTACGATGATCTCCCCCGAATAGTTCGAGGTCGGCTCGGGCCGTGGTAAACCCGCGCACGGAGATTCGTTTCAATTGAACGCGTCTCGACTTGTATTGAATCGCAAGCGCTGGATGGTGTTTGTAGTCGTAGGTCGGGTCGCCAATCGCCGTCAAACCATGGATGAAGACGTCCTGATATGCGGAGACGACCAGGCTTCGTGGTGAGGATTTTTCATATAACGAGCTACGGACTGGTTTGATGGACACCAAGTTCGTGCCAGATAAGAAGCGTGCCGTCTCCGAGTTTGGATCGTCTGCCAAATGATGACCGATATGGCGGAAGTTAAACGAGCGGTTGTCGTGAACGGAAAGATGTCCGAAAATATGGACGTCATGAGCCGCGGACGAGGTGCCATGTCCCTTCACTTCGACTCCTCCAAAACACGCTTCACTCTTATTGTTCACGAGCGTGACGTGACGCGATCCGTCATCAATCTCGATTCCATTCGAATTGGAGAATCCTGAGGCGTGCGTTCGACCGTGGGGATGATGACAATAACAGTTCGTAATATAGATGGCATCACTATGATGTGTCGTGATTCCGTCATCCCCATAGTTCGTCGCCTCGAGGTGATTGAGATGGACATACCGGCTCCCGTTTGCCGCACGTAGACCGTCACCTAAGTAATGATAATGCGGAGCAGTGATATCAAACGCATGGAGTCCAGCATTTTTAGCCGTCACGTGATGCACCCATCCATACGTCACATGTGCAAACGTCAAGGCACTCGATGTCGTGTCACCGCTCGTCGTCCGTTTCACATCCCCTAGACGGTCGACGTTCCAATCGAGCGTAAGATGTGAGACTTCGATATGATGGTTTCCCGCAAACGGCGTGGCGTTCCGTAATAATCGACGATGTTTCGGTGCACGGTCGGACAGTTTGAGAATCGTGATATCTTGACCGGCCCCTTCAAGTATGCAATTAGAAGGAAGACGAATCCCCCGGACGATAAATACGCCCTTCGGGACAACGACACGACGATTGGAGCGGATGGCGAGACGAAAGGCGAGGGTGCAATCCGTTTTTCCATCTCCGACAGCTCCGTAGTCGGTCACATCGACGCGGTCTTTTGTCACTTGCATCAAGTTCAAATACTCGGCATCGAGCCGACGCATCCAGACGGGACGAACGACGCCGTCGATTTGTTCGAGCGGGAGTGCGGTTCGAACAGGGGTGATCCGTTCCGTCAACGGGATGCGGCATGGGATGGACTGATGTTGCTCTGAAAAGGCATTCTCACGTGTCGCACGATGCCACTCGAGTGTCTGATGAATCAAGTCTCTTTCAGACCAATCGGAATGTGAGGTAATCATTGATGCAACGGACTGTCGATCAGGTGAGTGATTCATAGTTGTTCCTCCTAGCTTCATCTTCTCTAAAGTGTTGTACCCGTTTTTCACCCGATTTTTAGCAATCAGAAGTATTTACTAGACAGAAGCATCTAGCCGTGTTATATTCAATATGTGCTTAATTAAGAATAGCTGGAATCATAATTCACAAGTGCTTGGGATTATTTTTCATTAGATAATCCAGAGGCTTGTATTTTTTTTGGTCAAGTTTTTTCTAGTAAGGCACTACTATAACGCATAGCGTTTATTTCAGGAGGGTTCATTCATGAACACAGGTAAAGTAAAATGGTTTAACTCAGAAAAAGGTTACGGCTTCATCGAAATGGAAGGCGGAGACGACGTATTCGTACACTTCTCAGCAATCCAAGGCGACGGCTTCAAAACACTTGAAGAAGGCCAAGAAGTAACTTTCGAAATCACTGACGGAGCTCGTGGACCACAAGCTTCTAACGTTGAAAAAATCTAATCTTCCTTTCTAAGGAATATGATACCTGCTCGCATCGGCGAGCAGGTTTTTTGTGTTTAATCATATAGTTTGAGGGAACAGTATATGAGCGACAAATCATGAAGGAGGAATTCGGAATGAGTGCAAAAGACACGGCAAAAAAAATTTTAGAGGCGAGCAATGTCGGGACGATGGCGACCGTATATAAGGTGAAGCCACATAGTCGATATATGACATTTTTCCATGACGACTTCACGCTCTATACGGCGACGTCAAACGACACAGATAAAGTAGAAGAGTTAGAAAAGAATCCATATACGCATATTTTGATTGGTTATGATGGCGATGGAGTGGGCGACACATACTTAGAGATCCTCGGTAAAGCGACCGTGTCGGATGATGAATCGATGAAAGAGAAAGTATGGAACGACAAACTCGAAGGGTGGTTCGAAGGCCCGGACGATCCGAAACTCGTCATTCTCAAAATCGAACCAGAATCGATGCGTGTGATGAACAAGAAAGGTGAGTCACCTCAAGAAGTAACGTTGTAAACCGATTGATGACGCCTCCAAAAGGCGTCTTTTTTATGGATGTGTATAGATTATGTCATGAACGTGGACAAACTATGAACAAACTAAAATACATATGTGAAAAAGTGAGCATGGATGTTATATTGTGAATGTAATCACATTATTCATTTATTTAACTTCTTGAAGGGGAGGAATCATCATGTTCATGAAATTTTGGCAAAATCATAACATCGCCACAGCCATCTTGACGGTGTTACGCGTATGGCTCGGTTATCATTGGTTAACGGCAGGGTGGGGTAAAATCACGGGAGGTTTTGGAACAGAAGGGTTCTTGAACAATGCGGTGACACTCGCTTCTGGAGAGCATCCAGCTGTTGCCGGTTGGTGGGCAGCATTCCTCGAAAACGTTGCAATCCCGAACGCTGGCCTATTCGATGTCCTTATTCCTTACGGTGAATTCCTGGTCGGGTTAGGATTACTGCTCGGTGCCCTCACACGTAGTGCAGCGTTCTTCGGTCTTGTCATGAACATGGCTTTCTTGCTCTCGGGAACGGTCAGTACGAACCCAACGATGTTGATCGTCTCCGTATTGATTTTGGTTGCCGGTCACAACGCTGGAAAATTCGGAGTCGACGGCTTGTTCCTACGCAACTTTGTCGAGTCAAAAGTGTTACATCGTTCACCAAATCGTCAAATAGCCTCGTAAGTTTTATGCGTTCTCTTGTGACAAACCTCTCACGTTTCGGATACGATAGATATAGCCTACAGAAATAAAGGAGAACGCATATGACTACGACTCATTTTAAATGGCTTGGCTACACAGAAGGCGTATCCTTCTTGTTGTTACTGTTCATCGCGATGCCATTGAAATATATGGCTGGCATTCCACTTGCGGTCAGTATCGTCGGTGCAGCACACGGTTTCTTGTTTGTGGCCTATGTGCTCGCAGCGATGTACATGGCATGGCGCTTGCGCTGGGGATTCAAAGTGTTGACGCTTGCCGTCATGGCGTCGGTTATCCCATTCGGACCATTCTTATTAGAAAAACGGGTACTCCCGTCAACAGAGAAGACATCGAACTGATTCGTTCGATGTCTTTTTCGTTATGATACACGTTCCATTGACTGGGCCGAATCTCGTTCTGCTCGAATGTCATGACGGATGCGATACGTAAGAACGAACGTACAGACGAGTAGACCGATCATACATGCGGTGTATAGGTGTGCAACGGGCACAAGGTCACTTAATACTCCGAATAGAATAAAACCGATTGGTGTAATTCCCATCGCAAGTGACTCGAGTACACCGATGACGCGCCCTAAATAATTCGGATCTGTATTCGTTTGAAGAAACAGTTGAATCGGAATGTTGACACGTACGATCAAAAAGCCGCTCAATAAAGCGAATATCGCAAAAAAGAAAATCGAAGTGAGGACGTTGAAGTTAAAATATAATGGAATGGCAGGGCCGACAAATAGAACGCTTAATATGACCAGGGCAGATCGCATGGTCGATAGGCGATGTTTGATTTTGAATAACGGTAAGGCATGCAGTAAGGACGCGACTAAAAATCCGATGGCAACCATGCTTTCAAGCAGCCCGAACTGAAATGGGGAGACACCGACCTCTTGTAATGCTGCAATCGGGAATAGCACTTCTGACGCGACAAAAAAGAAGTTCAAAAATGCGGCCAGGACGGCGACCGTCCATAAAACCCGTTGTTGCTTCAAATAAGAGAGACCAGATCGTACATCTTCCCATGTGGATTGTTCGGTTGGAGCAATCTCTTTCTGATGAAATGTGAGTCGGGAGGCAAGCAAGGCGGCAATCATAAAAAATAGGGCTGAGCTGAATAAAAACACGGGAATCGGTACAAGTTTAAACAGTGCGCCGGCAAGAAGCGGGGTGCCGATACTTGAGATGGAGATGATACTTTGAATGAGAGAGTTGGCACGTTGAAGCTCTTCCTCCTCAAACAGAAGTGGAATCGAACTCGATAATGTGACCGATAAGAAGGTTGAGACAATCGACAAGAAGAACGTGATGACATAAAAGGTGGGTGCTTCAAACGTCCAAAGCAAGCTTCCGACACCGGCGAGTAAAAATAATCCCCCATTCAAAGACTCCATCTTGATGATGACTCGTTTTCGGTCCAGTTTGTCCGCATAAGCGCCAGCGAATGGAGATAAAAGCACTCGAGGTAATGTTCCTGCAAGTAAGACGAATGCGAATTGCAGTCCAGATCCAGTCGTCGTCAACACCGTGAGTCCCGCCACAAACGTAAATAAGTTGGATGCAAACAGTGACATGAATTTACCGAGTAATAAAATCGATAAATTGGAAGAAAAGAATTTCAAAGAGAACACTCCTTTGCAAATTAGTTAAATGTGATTTAACATTATCATAAAGGCAATAGATTGGAATGTAAACATAAAGTTCAATATAATTTAACTTATAGAGGTGTCAATATGATTGGTGAACGAATTAAAGCGTTGCGAAAACAGAAAAAAATGACCCAAACACAGTTGGCGGAAGGCATCGTCACGAAATCGATGCTCAGTATGATTGAAAACGGGAAAGCAGAGGCATCGATGCGCAGTTTGCGAGAACTTGCCAGTCGATTGGATGTCTCGATGCAACAGTTGTTGACCGATCCGAAAGAGGCCGAACTGCAGTCACTGGTGGAAAAGCTAGAGTTTGAGGAGATGCAACTCATTTCACTACCGGATCAAGAAATTCGGGAAACGCTCAAGCCTTACTTACAGACAGAAATGAACTCCGTGTGGCAAGGGAAAGCATACATGTTGTATGGGGATACGTACTTTCAAGAGGGCGACAGTGAGAGAGTACTAGCCTACTATGACCGTGCGATTGAGATTTTTGAGAAGCTAGGTGAGTCCGAGGAATTGGCGATGGGACGAATTAGCCAGGCTTATTATTTATTGATGTGGAATCGATATGAAGAATCGATTGAACGGATTGAAGTGATTGAATTACTTGATGCAAAATATATGAAAACAAAGACGAGAACTGAATATGCCATGTTGATCGTCTTTAAAAATCTTCTTTGTAATGAGGATTTGGAAGGAGCGATTCAACAGCTTGAAGGCGCGCTCGACTATATGAAGCGAACGATGATTTATTATCGTGCAGACGACGTATATCGTACCATTTCGATTTGTGCCCTCTACTTGAACGATGAGAAAAAAATTCGTGAGTCGTTACGGAAGGCAAAACAATACATTCAATTCACGGAAGACCGTTTGGCTGAAATCAAAGTGGCGCTTTCTGAAGCACTCTACGCGATGGAATTTCGATATGTCGAACTATTAGGAAAGAACATCAAATTGATGGAATCCCTTACGACAGCTAAAGATCCGTTCATTGCATCGATTGCGATGGCAAAAGGCGTGTACTATGCGCTACAAGGTGAAACGGACAAGGGAAGGGAACATTTATTGGAACTGTGGGAAAACAGAGACGAGTGGACAACGCACAGTTTAGTCGATATCGCCATTTACTATGAGGGATTATTAAGAGGAACGCTGAACGGATGCGGGGACGACTGGGTACCGGTCATCAGAGAAAAAGTAGCAGAATTCCCACGAGGTCTGTTTCGCAAACGTCTAGAATTATTACTACAACAAATCAAGGGCTGACGCATCAGCCCTTGAACGTTTGAATCAATGTCCCTTGCCCATGCTCGACTTGGACAGACGCATGGGCCCCATTGACGAGCGTCATTTGCGGGGGGACGTGTCCGCAGTCGATATCGTAAAAGATGGGAACACCGAGCATATCGTGAATCTCCTCATAAATCATCTCGATCGTATAGTCTTGATGCGAAGACGGTGCCTCACTCCGTCCGAATAGAATACCAGACGTCTGATTGAACCAACCGGCCCACTTCATTTGAAGGAGGCTTCTTTTTACTGCCGGAACGTTCATCTCTACGTTCTCAAAATACCAAAGAATTGGCTCGTCGTTCAGATGTTCGCGCTGGAACGTCTCGACGTCTCCATACGGTGTCCCGATTGTATGTAAGAGCACATCGAGACATCCGCCGAGCAAGCGTCCCGTTGCATTCTGACCGCCAATCGCTTTCCATTCGGTCGTTTCCGTCAGATGAAACAGATGTGGCGTCGGATTGTCGAACTGCCATTCTTTTTGAAACTTTTCGGATGAGCGCTGGATGACGGTCTCTTCGACCCGGGTCGAGAGGACATCGAGCCAGCGTGAACTCGTCTCATCCCACATATCGGCACGTAAATCGACTAAGTTCGGTCCATGGGCCGAGGCAATCCCGGTTTTTAGCGTATAGACGAATAGCAACAGACTCGTATCTGAATAGCCGAGCATCCATTTTGGGGACAATGATTGCCAATCGATTTGATCGAGAATCTCCATCAAGAGCTCTCCTCCCCAAGGCGGGATGATCAAGTCGACTTTGTCATCTTGAAGTAGAGCTGTCAGTTCGTGGGCACGCACTCGATTCGGGGCAGACTTTCCAAATCGTTGCTTCCACACATTCGGAGTAAAATGCAACGTGAACCCGCGATTGGAAAACGTATGTTCCGCTTCATGCAAGAGATGGTGCAGTTCTTCTGGTATACCTGACGAAGGGGCGGTGACCCCGATTTGATGACCGGTTAACTGTGGATAACGAATCATGACGACCTCCTGTGGATAAGTGATGTGTTCAATAGGAAAAATGGGTTATCCACATGTGGACAACTGAGCGGGTCACTTTGGCATGATACTAGCTTACACTGAGCAGGGGATGTGACCTGTCGAGTGTCATGAAGAAAATCAAACATTCTGGAATCATTGAAATCACTATACCATGTTGCACTGACTTTTGTGAGGACGGTCGACTTGACGGGAATTACCTGTTGATTGATGAAGAAAAATGAGATGTTTCTCGCTTCCTTTATACAAAAGAACGGACGCTTGAGGGCGTCCGTTCTTTAACGTGCGGATACTTTTTTCTGACTTGCGTTAAACGAGACACGAATTCCGCGTTTTTGATACGCTTGCTCGACTCGCTTCGGGTTGAGACTGAGCTCGAGATGAGCCAGTTTCAAATGTTCAAGTGCCGGCACCGTGACATCAAGACGAACGAGCTCCATGTTGCGCTCTGCTTTTTTGCGTGTTCGTCTCAAGTTACGGGGCACCTCCTCTGACGTCAGTGCCGCGATCGTTTCATTTACTTGTTGTCGTTTGTCACCTTTGATGCTCAAGGCAGAATACAGCTTATCGAGCGAACCGAATCGCTTGATCAGTTGGACTGATTGGTTTTCGTCTAGCCCGGCGACTGGAGGGATTCCGTCAGAACGGTCTCCCGTCAACGCTTTAACGGCTGACAGTTGCTTCGGTTTCAACCCTTCGTATAACGCCGCAATCTCTTCTGGTCGAATTTCTAGATGACGCTTGAGCGGTAACGGACGGTTATCACGAATATCACAGCGAGCCTGCATTTGCTGAAGCTCCTGCGTCTGCAACCAAACCGTGATTCGTGGACTGACAAGCTGTAACAAGTCTTTATCTTTTGTCATGATGACCACAGGGGCACTGCAGCTGAATTTACGCGCGATGTGGGCGATCAAGTCTTCCCCTTCATACCCTTCCACTTGAAATTGTGGGATTCCACTATCTTCAAGCAATTGGCGCATGAGCTCCATCTGTGCTTTCAATTCAGGCGGTGTTTGACGTCTGCGGCGTTTATAGCCCGGGTACAGTTCTCGACGCCATAATGTTTCACGTGAGACGTCCCAGACGACGACAAAATGAGTCGGACGATGTCTGCGTAAAATCGTCCGAATGAGGCCGGTCATTCCGATGACGGCACTCCGATCGTTTTTGGATACCTCGCGTCCTTTTTTCGTTCGGCTCGCGGCGGCACCATAGTAAGCACTGGCCAGCATGGAGTTACCGTCAATCAAAAATAGTTTGCGTTCCATGCGTAACCTTCTTTCTATTTACTTTCTGTTTAAACCGAACATCTCGCCATGTTTCGGTGATGTTGTGTCATTGAGTGAATCACACCCAAATAAGCAACATATGTGCAGTATATCACGGCAAGAGTCGAAAATATAGCGACAGTTCGGTTCATAGATGAAAAACCCTTCTCCAATCTTTGGAGAAGGGCGGGTGAAAGGGTCATTCGGATAACGGTTCTTCTTCTTTATAAGACGCTAAAATGAGGTCTACGAAAACGATGCGGTGGTTATCGACTTCGCTGACAATCAGTTCATGGTTGCCAGGCAACGTGAAGCGCTCACCTGTCCGGGCATTCGCTTTTTGCGACAAGACAAACCCGCCGACCGTATCGACGTCATCCTCGATTTCGATGCCGAAACGTTCTTCGAGTTCTTGTGTCAACACAAGTCCGGAAAGACGATAGTGTTTCGGGGCAATCTCTGTAATCTCTGCCTGTTCATCCCGGTCGAACTCGTCGCGAATTTCACCGACGATTTCTTCTAAAATGTCCTCAATTGTCAAAAGGCCGGCAGTACCGCCATACTCATCGATGACGAGGCACATCATCGTCTGCGCATTCTGCATTTTCACCATTGCTTCTTGGAGCGGCGTGAACTCAGTGACGAGCGGTAATTGATGGATGAACGACTCGAATGGAGCGTCATTTTTTGAGAGTTGGGCGGTGAAAAGTTGTTTCGCATTCACAAACCCGAGCACATCGTCCCGGTCGCCATCTCGTGTGACCGGATAGCGTGTATACTGGTGCTCTTCGACGACTGAAATGATCTCTTCAATCGTATCTTCTTCATCGATTGTGACCATGTTCATTCGTGGGACCATGGCATCTTTGGCGACGCGTTCATCAAAAGAAAAGATGTTTTGTACATACGCCAATTCATTTTCATTAATTTCACCACTACGAAAACTTTCCGTCATGATAATTTTCAATTCTTCTTCTGAATGAGCCGTCTCCTGGGCCGTCGTCTGCACCCCGAATAAACGAAGTGTAAATCGCGCCATACTGTTCAAGACGCGAATGAACGGATAAAAGATTTTTGTAAACACATAAAGCGGTCGTGCAACGAGGAGCGTTATTTTTTCAGCCTCGTGAACCGCTAGCGTTTTTGGCACCAACTCACCGATGACGACGTGTAGGAATGCAATCAGTAAGAATGCAATCAGAAACGACAAAAATGTCACGAGAGAAGAAGATAAGTTTAGCTGTTCGACCAATGTATGAATATATTTTTCAATTTGATCGGCGCCGATCCATCCAAGTCCGAGCGCGGAGAGCGTGATTCCGAACTGAGAAGCAGAAAGTGAGTCGTCGATGTTCTCAATCACTTTTTTCGCACTGACTGCTTTTTTATTTCCTTCGAGCACGAGCTGGTCGAGTCGGGCACCGCGCACTTTCACGATGGAAAATTCGGCTGCCACAAAAAAGGCGGTGAAGAAGATTAAGAGCGCAACGATGAATAAGCTTAGTAACATGGGACTGTCCAACAATTCCCCCAAAAATCGGGGAGTCACCTCCATTGATTATAGAATCAAACGTCTTTCAGGCTGTTCCTGAAAACGAATAGTTTGTTTCAGTATAGTTGATTTGTTTCAATTATTCAAAATGCAGACAATCATGTTTGATAAAGAGGAGAATGCGGGAACTGAACACGAGAAGATGAAGGAGGAATTCATATGGCAAACTATCCGGAACTAAAAGGCAAAGTCGCTGTCGTCACAGGAAGTTCAAAGGGGCTTGGTCGAGCGATTGGCGAGCGTTACGCAAGAGAAGGGATGAATGTTGTCCTAAATTATCGTAGCAGTGAAAAAGAGATGGAAGAAGTCATCCGTGGCATCGAAGCAGGTGGCGGAAAAGCGGTCGCCGTGAAAGGAGACGTCTCTGAAGAAGGTCTCGTGGAGAAAATGATTGAGAAAGCGATTGCTGAGTTCGGCAAGATGGATATCTTCGTCAACAATGCCGGTGTTCAAGTCGAGGCAAAAACACATGAAATGGAATTCGACAATTGGAAGAACATTATCGACGTCAACTTGAACGGGACGTTCCTTGGTGTCCGTGCCGCCTTGAGATATTTTGTTGAGAACGGAATCGAAGGCAATATCATCAACATGTCTTCTGTTCACGAAGTCATCCCACGTCCGGGTTATACACATTACGCGGCAAGTAAGGGCGGCGTAAAAATGTTTACAAAATCAGTCGCACTCGAATATGCGCCGAATCACATTCGCGTCAATGCGATCGCACCTGGGGCAATCGATACGCCAATCAATGAAGAGACGATGAACGACCCAGAAGAGAAAGAAGGGTTAGAGGCGCTCATTCCATCTCATGCGATTGGGAAGCCAGAGCAAATCGCTGCCGTCGCTGCTTGGCTCGCTTCAGATGAGTCCTCATATGTGACAGGCACGACAATCTTTGCGGATGGTGGCCTGTCACTTTATCCATCATTTGGTCCAGAGAATAAAGTACAGTAAACAAGAGGGTGCGGCATCGCACCCTCTTGTTGTTTAGCTACTCATCTGACTCGTGACATCCATTTTTGGAAGACTGACGGTGAAGGTTGAGCCTTTGCCGATGCTCGATGTGGCGTGGATTGTCCCGCCATGACCTTCTGCAATCTCTTTACAGATGGCGAGCCCGAGACCCGTCCCTCCGATTTTTCGGCTTGCCGAGTTGTCGACGCGGTAAAACTTGTCGAACAGTTTCGGAAGCGCCGTCTGAGGAATTCCGATTCCATAATCTTCTATCGAGATATCGATCCAATCCGGTCGGTCACTGACTACACGAATGTGGATTTCGCCACCACTCGGGGAATATTTGACCGCATTGTGTAACAAATTCGTGAAGAGTTGATTCAGTCGCGTCCGGTCTCCGTACACATAAAGCTCTTCTTGATAATCAAACACAATGTGATGATGTTGACTCGCTCCTTGATACACTGTGACGGTTTGCTTAAGAATATCAATCAAGTGCTCACGTTCGTTATGATACGTCTGCTTGCCGGCCTCCATGCGTTGGACATCGAGTAAATTCGAAATTAATTCCTCAAGACGCAATGTTTCTTGATGAATCATTCCTAAATATTTTTCGGAACGTTCAGCGGATAGTTTACGGAAACGAAGAAGTTCCGTAAATCCGATAATACTCGTAAGTGGAGTCCGGAGCTCATGAGAGACGGTCGAAACGAGTTCGGTTTTCAAACGGTCGACTTCCGTCTCATGTGTCACATCACGGAAGACGAGCATCGTGCCATGGCGTGTTCCCCTCAAGTAAATCTTCTCCGCATACATTTGAATGAAGCGCTCTTCCTGATTCATCGAGAAGGTGACGCTCTCTTCTTTGCACTGTCCATCGAAGGAGCGTTCCATAAACGCAAAGAAATCATCCTTTTGGTCGACCTGCAACCCAAGTTCTTCAAGACTCGTGTCTAAACGATATAAGTCGACTTCATTTCGTTTCGTGATCGGTTGGTTGAATAGGACGAACAATGCTTGGTTCGCCACTTTTTCACTTGTTGCATGCTCCACATAGATGACGGCATCACGAATCGAGTGAAGGAGGCGTGCGGTTTTCTCACGCTCTTCCTCGATTCGATAGCGTTGTGTCGTAAGAGATGTCGCCATTTGACGGAAAGACGTCGTCAATTGACCGACCTCGTTTTTAGACTGGACGGCTGCTGGCGTGACCGGTTGTCTCTCTCCGGCAAGACGCTTACTGTTTTCAATCAACTCTTGAAGTTGTCCCGTCAAGCGTCTTACATATGGACGGGCGACGATGAAGAGGATGAAGAGGACCCCGAGTAAGGAGAGGAGCCAAAGGGCCTGCGCCCACTTCGTATGCGTCGTAAGTTGAGCGCGAAGCGCATCCTCTTCTGCGTTCAGCGAGTTTCGATATTCCGTGAAGACGCTCTCCATATCAACGATGCTCGCACTCATATCCGCCGCACTTTTCGAATTGATCTTAAACTTTCGGTCTGCAGGCGGTTCTTCTTGCGGATTCACTTTACCGAGTGTCGGCATCTTCAAGAATGGTTCGGTCACACTTCCGTCCCGTTTTCCTTCTACATAGCGTTCGAGGCTAGGCATGACGCGCTCTTGATAAGCAACAAACAGCGTACGGGCATCGTTCGCATACGTTTGCTCCTTGTCCGTCACGGCGTTTTGTTCAAACCAAGTCGTCTGTTCGTCAATCAAAACTTGTTTGTCTTGCACACGATTTAACAACGCTTCGTCTCCGAGAAGGACATATCCGCGCATTTCATATTGCATGGACTGCCACGTCTCAAACAACTCGGTCGCGTTCGTGCGCCGTTCACTAATGCTCTCGAGCGATGACGTCGTCTGTTCAATTTGATTTTCTGTATATACATATACGATTAGAGATGTAAGGAGGATCAGTCCAATAAATAAGTAGAAGACGGATAAAAATTGTCTTCCGATCCGCTGGTCAATCCACGACTTCATAAAGGCCATTCCTTCCTAGAATGATGAACATTCCGACTGTGACTTTTATCTACGAGTGTCATTCTTTCATTGTACAGATTCAACTCTTCAGATGCTATCTATTGAGAAATCAGACAAATATAACTATTGTTTATTGAACAGTAGTATTCGATGTGCTATTATCTTATGTATAGTAGGGGGTGGGAGGATGAATCCTCAATTTAAAAAAGGAGTGTTGAACCTGTGTGTGTTGGCGCTCGTAGCGGAACGTGATCGCTACGGCTACGAACTCGTCCAAGCGATTTCGGCAAAGGTGTCGATTTCAGAAGGGGCAGTTTATCCGTTGTTGCGTCGACTGACAACGGAAGGTTATTTTACGACCTATCTGACCGAGTCCGGGGAAGGTCCGCCACGGAAATACTATCAGATCACGGAACAAGGTCGGACACATTTGACTGAACTGCGAGCGGAATGGAACGTATTCACGACCGGCGTCAATGACTTAATCCGAGGGGGAGAAGACAGATGAATGAAGAACAATACTTGTCAGAGCTCGAACAATTGTTGATGAACGTGAAAGTGAAAGACCGTCTTGATATTTTACGAGACGTGTCTGAATATTTCACGAGCGGTCGTTTGGAAGGGAGAAGTGACGAGGAGATGGCACGCGAGCTAGGCGAACCGAGCGTCCTCGCCTCAGAACTGCTCGCCTCTGTCGATGTTGAAGGATTGGATTCGACACGGTCGCCTGCGGTTGTCAAAAGTTCGGCCGTCGCTTTCCAAAGTGTCTTGATTCAAGTACAAAACGCGCAAGTATTCGTCACACCCTCTCAAGATGGCTATGCTTACGCAACGCTCGAAACCGAGACAGAGCATGGGGTGATGATGGATATCGTTGGAGATACGCTAGAGATCCGAATCGAATCGGAGCGTCGCTTCGGTCTCTCCGACCTGTTCTCATGGTTCGGCTCGAAAGCGCCGATGCTTCGGGTCGAGTTACCACATCACGCCTATCATCAGATTCACCTGAAGAATAGTCACGGTTCAAGTGATGTACAAAACCTTCGAACGGAGCGATTGCATGTGGAGAGTGAGAACGGTCGAATCATTGCGCATCAGATTCAGGCGAAACATGGCGTCCTGCGTACCTCGAACGGGAACGTTCTCGCGTCAAGCTGTCACGGTCACGATTGGGAACTCCATTCCTCGAATGGTCGTGTCGAAGCGAAACGCTCTCTGTTAGACCATATCAACATTCATTCATCGAACGGCCGAATCGACGTCGATCACGTTACGGGTGCAATCGATGCCAAAACCTCGAACGGACGAATTGACTGTATCGTTCAAGCAATCGAGGCACCGATTCGTTTGAAGACGAACAATGGAAAGATTGACTTGCACGTTGATGAGTATCCAAAAGATGTCACCATTCGAGCAAAATCACGAAATGGAAAAGTCGATGTGTTCGGGGAACGGTCAAAAGAATGTGTATTTGGAGACGGGTCGATTGACGTGAAATTGACAAGCTCGAACGGAAGCGTCACTGTATCGAAATAAACACAGCCCCTCCGTCAATGATGGAGGGGCTGTACTTATAGGTCATGCACTAAAACATAGGCGACTCGAACAGGCCCATGCACACCGACGATCAGGTTCATCTCGATGTCGGCCGAATTCGACGGACCGGAGATGAAATTGACACCGTTCGGGGAATGGAGACCGTCTCGGTCGAGTGCAGCAAGTTGTTGTGCGGTTTGCGTCATACGTGGAACGAGGACAGATTTCGGGATGATGGCAATATGGTCTTGTGGTAACAGACTGATCGTCCGTGATTTACCAGGCTTCGCATATTGGGCGATTGTCGCACTTTCCGCAAACGCCGCATCCGCAATCGTGATCCCGATGTCAGCACGGGCGGCGAGTTCTCGACTCGTTTCTGGTTTTGTTGAATCCCACCAAACGAACGTCTCGCTCGTTGAAGGTGCCCAAGCGGAAATTCGCTCATCGTTTTCTGCGAGAATCCGTGTTCCATCATAACGCTCAATCAAAAGGCGGAGCGTATCATCAAGATTCGCAGATTCACATTCCACCAAGTCGGTATGAATTCGGGTGGCGACCATACGAAACGTTTCAAGTAGCTCTTCTTCGCTCGCGCCTTTCAACACCTCGTCTTGCGGACGATGTGTATACTCCCGCTTTGGTGGCGTGAGGTCGACTTCACGACCAAATTGTTTGGCGATGCGTTGTAAAAAATCTTCACGGTTTGTGATCGTACCAGGATTCATCATGCGTTCCCCCGTTTCTTGAACCAATCTCGGACAGTCTGTTTATTTGGTTGCGGCAAATCTTTTGAATCCGTCCAAGCAGGCAGTCCTTTTTCGATTTGTCCGGATGTGGCGAATGGCGATGTCGCAAACGGTGCAACGTGTTCCGCTGCTTCGAACAAGAACGGACTTGATGACGTGACGGCAAATCCTTTCATCGCGATCCGTTCCACAAAAGGCGATTGTTTTTTCTCCTCTACGATGACACGGCGATGTTCGATCAACAGCTCGTGTAGCGGAATCTTTACGGGACACGCTTCGGTACAGGCACCACAGAGACTCGACGCGTAAGGGAGTTCTTTATAGTTCTCGTATCCGTCAAGAAGCGGAGCCAAGACGGCACCAATCGGACCCGGGTAGATTGACCCGTACGCATGACCACCGATATGACGGTAGACGGGACAAACGTTGATACAGGCCGCGCAGCGGATACATTGCAAAACCGATTGGAACTGTGTCCCGAGAATGCCGGAACGTTTATTGTCGACGATGACGAGGTGGAATTCTTCTGGTCCATCGACTTCACCGGCCGTGCGTGTTCCGGCGAATGTCGTGATGTATGACGTAAGTCGCTGACCGACGGCACTTCGGCATAACATATTGACGAGCACCTCGAACTCTTCATAGGACGGGACGACCCGTTCCATCCCCATGACAGAGATGACCGTGTCAGGAAGCGACGTCACCATGCGTCCGTTCCCTTCATTCGTCACAAGCCCGACGGCCCCGCTCTCCGCGATGGCGAAATTACAGCCGGTGATCCCGACTTCTGCCTTCAAAAAGTCTTTGCGCAGCTCTTGACGCGCATAACGACCAAGTTCAGTCGGATCATTTGAACCGGTATATCCATGAGCAGTGAACGTCTCGTGTACAGCGTCTCGATCTTTATGCAGGGCCGGGGCGACGATGTGGGACGGTGGGTCTTCATCGAGTTGCAAAATCCATTCCCCGAGGTCGGATTCGACGACGGTGCAACCTTCTTCCTGAAGTGCCTCGTTCAATCCGATTTCTTCCGTGACCATCGATTTCGATTTCACGACATGTTTGGCTTGTTTCGAGCGAACGACCTCCCGAATGTAGCGATTCGCCTCTTCTGGTGTCTCTGCGAAAAAGACGCTCCCGCCACGTTTTGAGACATTTTCGCTCAATTGATATAAGTAATAGTCCAAATGTTCAAGCACATGCTGACGAATTTCTTCCGAATGATTGCGAAACGCTTCCCAGTCCCCGAGTTCGCCCGCAGCATGCAACCGTCCATCCCGTAGCCGGTTTTGAGCCGAACTGACGGCTTGACGCATAAACGCATCCTCAATCCCGTCTTTCCGACGGTCCTGAAACTTCTCATCTAACCGAATCCCCATGCTCATGCTTGCTTCACCCCTTCATTTAAGACTTCGGCGATATGCATCACTTTAATTGGATGTCCCTGTTTATGAAGACGTCCGCCGATGTTCATCAGGCATGACGCATCCGCTCCAATCAACACCTCTGCGCCTGATTGCAAAATCGATTCGACTTTTTCATCTACCATCTGCACCGACACGTCTGGCATTTTGACGGAGAATGTCCCGCCGAACCCACAACAGTTATGTACGTTCGCGAGGGGGACCATCGTCAGTCCATCGACATTTCCGAGTAACTTTCCGGGAGCCGCTTCGATTCCGAGCAGGCGGGTCATATGGCAAGACGCGTGATAGGTCGCTGTAGCGGGAAACTTGGCACCGACATCGGAAACTTCGAGCACATCGACGATGAACTGCGTCAGTTCGAACGTTTTGGCGGCAAGCGCTTCTGCGCGGGGGCCCCACACCGGATCATCTTGAAACAAATGCGGATAGTCGCGCATCATCATGACACACGATCCCGATGGTCCGACGATATACTCTGCATCCGTCTTCTCGAACGTTTCAATCATGTGTTTGGCAATTTTTTTTGTCTCCTCATGATAGCCACTATTGTAAGCGGGTTGCCCGCAGCAAGTCTGTTCAAACGGGAAAGTCACATCACACCCTAAATGTTCGAGTAGTTCGACTGTCGCTTGTCCGACAGATGGAAATAACGTATCGGACAAACACGTAACGAATAGAGCCACATTCGGCATAACCATTCCTTCTTTCTTCTCATGATAGCGATTTCAACGTCATTATTTCACAATGAGTAGAAAAATTACAGAAAAATGGGGAGAAAAACTGATTTATTTGTAAAATACTGTCTAATTGATAACGTATCTCATTGAAGCGATATTCATCTCTTTTCTGATATGAAACAGGTAAGGAGCATGTATAACAGAAAAAAATCCTCGTCACATGACAAGGATCTTCTGTCTAACTCATAGGAAGAACATTTCCAAGATGAAGAGTGCGGCGAACAAGTAGATGAGCGGGTGAACCGTCTCTTTGTTCATCGCTTTGAAGATTGGGTATAGGATGAATCCGAATGCGATTCCGCGTTCGATGCTGCCTGACAATGGCATAATCAAAATCGTCATGAATGCTGGGAAGTATTCGCTAAAATCGCTCCAGTCGATGTACCGGACATTCGTCAACATGAGTGCACCGACGATGATGAGGGCGGGAGCCGTGATCGCCGCGACGCCAGAAATCGCGCCGATGAGCGGGCTGAAGAAAAGTGTCAATCCGAACAATCCAGCGACGATGGCCGTCGTGAGACCTGTACGTCCACCTTGGGCGACACCGGCGGCAGACTCGATGTATGCCGTAGACGGACTCGTTCCGACGAGCGATCCACCCATTGTGGCAAGCGAATCGGCAAAGAGTGCACGGTGACCGTTTTCGATTGTTCCATCTTCTTTTAAGAGCCCCGCCTGTTTTCCGACACCGACTAGCGTACCTGTCGTATCGAACAATGTGACGAGGAAGAACGAGAGGACAGCCCCGAACAAACCATATTGAATGACGTCACTAAATGCCGTCACAGGGTTGACCATGAGCCCTTCCGGAAGCGTCGGCATCGCCGTGACGCCGTCGATTTGTAAGATGTCCATGAAGTACGCCACAATCCCGGTGAGTACCATCCCAATAAGTAAAGAACCGGGTACGTTGCGTGAGAAGAGAAGTGCCGAGACGATCAAACCACCGAGTACAAGGAGTACTTCTGGCGAGGACACGTCACCGAGACGTACCAAGTTCGCTTCATCGGCAACGATCAAGCCTGATAACTTTAATCCAAGTGAAGCGATGAAAAGACCGATTCCGGTCGTGATGGCATGCTTCAACGAAGTCGGTATTGCTTGAATCAGTTTTGTCCGAATCGGTGAGAGCGACAAAATCAAAAAGAAGACGGACGAGACGAACACGACGCCGAGCGCGGCGGACGGGGCAATCTGCTCTTGGGCGACAAGCGTGTAAGCGAAGAATGCGTTGAGCCCCATCCCTGGCGCCACCGCAATCGGTAAGTTCGCATAAAACGCCATCAAGCCTGTCCCGATGAGGATGGCGATGATTGTTGCCGTGAATGCTTGAGCGAACGGGATCCCAGCATCAGAAAGGATAGCCGGGTTGACGACAGAGATGTACGCCATCGTGACGAACGTTGTGATTCCGGCGGTCACTTCCTGTTTAACATTCGTTCCATGTTGTTTCAGTTGAAAGATATTCATCGATAAAACTCCTTATTTCGGTCTATTTCCGAACATTAATTAATAAAAATGTTTAAATTAACGTTATCAACTTGATGACTATACAAAATTGTTTAATTCCCGTCAATTGTTTTGAGTAAAAAACGTGAAAAATGGAAGTTAAGAATAAATAATGTTCGGAAATAAACTTTTTTTAAAATGATGCTTGCTCTGAAACGCGTTTCAGAAGATACGGTATAGACAAAGGGAGGGGAACCGATATGAAATCGACAACGTGGAAGACATGGTGCAGTGGAATCGTATACGAGCTCGTCATCAATCAGTTGTATACACCGTTTGGAAAGATGTTGTGTACCCGTTTTCGTGAAGAGTTTCTCCATTTACCGATAGAAGAGCGCTTCCGCCTCGTTCAGGCGATTCGTTGTCAAGTCGTCGAAAGAGGTGACAGTCAGCAAGCAGAGTGGGTACACTATATGCAAAGACTGACAAGTTGAGGTGAGACGAATGGCAAACATTCGAGATATCGCAAAGCACGCTGACGTTTCGGTGACGACGGTCTCGCGCGTCTTGAACGAGCATCCGTACGTATCGAAAGAAAAGCGGGTCCGTGTCCATGAAGCGATGAAGGAGCTCGGGTATTTGCGGAATCAACAGGCGTTGACGTTGTCAACAGGAAAGACACAACGAATCGTCGTTATCTTGCCGTACATGGATCATCCGTATTACGGTTTCTTCGTTAATGGACTCGCCAAGGCGGCGCTCGAGCATAACTACCGACTCGTCATGTGGCAAACGGAATATAAACTGAATGAAGAACGGCAAGCGCTCGATTTATTGAAACATCGCGAAGTCGATGGGGCGATTGTTTTGTCCCACGAGATGTCCTTTAAGGAAATGGAGACGTATCGCGCCTATGGACCAATCGCTGTGGCGACTGTCGGCGCACCGGAGACAATTTCGTCGATTCATGTTGATCATTACGCGTCGTTCATATCAGGTATTCGTGTGTTACAGGAACACGGATATGAAGAGATTGGAATCATCTTGTCAAGAAGCCATAGTCCCAGTTCCCTTGCGCGTCAGCAAGCCTATTTCGATGAAGTAGCGCATGCGCGTCAGCAATGGATTTGGACCGGTTATTTGACGAGCGAGGACGGCATTCGGTTAGCTGAAACGTTCCTCTCACAAAAAGAGCGTCCTCGAGCGCTCTTTTTCTCGTCTGATTATGTCGCCCTCGGATTTTTAGGAGAGATGCAAAGAAGGCATATCGCCATCCCTGAAGAAGTCGCCATGCTAGGGTTTGACGGGCATCCAATCGGTCATGCGTTCGGACTGTCGACGATGCTCTCACCGAATGAAAAAATCGGGCGACGCTTATTTGAAACGACGCTCGCCGAGATGAACGGGGCTCAACCGGAAACGCATGGCATGACGGTGAGCTATCAAGTTGGCACAACACTTTAGGCAACTTCCTCGCTCGACTCTTTTGAAACGTTTAGAATGAAAGGAGTAGTCGAGAGGAGGAGATGTTATGAAGATTCAAGTAACAGAAGAAGCGCTCCAATGGTTCAAACAAGAGATGGAAGTCGAAGCGGGCCAAACGGTTCGTTTGTTTGCAAAATACGGGGGTTCAACAGACTTGACACACGGTTTCTCCGTCGGGGTCATCACGGAAGACGTGAGCAATGCGGCTGTTGAGACAGAAGAAGACGGCATTCGTTTCGTCGTGGCGGAACAAGATGAGTGGTTGTTCCAGGGGCAAGACGTGAAAGTCGAGCTCCGCGGAGAAGAAATCGTCTTCGTACAGGCCTGACGTTTCAGTTTGTTTACGTTTGATGAAATGTCGTTTCGTGAAATCTAGCTTGGGGAACAGATTACGACAAGTCAGATTTTCGAAAGGATGACGTAATATGTCAGACAAAGAAAAGCGTGAACAAGAAGAGAAAGAGAAGTTAAAACGAGATCAACCGGATATCTCCCACGAAGAGGATTCAAAAGGAGATCATTCCGACCTCGAGGAGACAGATGAAGACGAACAATCATAAGAGCCGACATGGCTCTTTTTGTTTGGGAATTGAAAGAAATGCCGTGGACGTTATAATGGATAAGGGAAAACTATTTAGTGAGGAGAATGAGATATGAGTACAGTACTAGTCTTCGGACATAAAAATCCAGATACCGACACGATCACATCAGCACTCGCCTATGCCGAGTTGAAAAAGAAATTAGGGATGGACGCAGAAGCGGTCCGTCTCGGTGAAGTGAACGGGGAAACGCAATATGCGCTCGATCACTTCCGCGTGAAAGCACCACGTTTGATTGAAAGCGTGAAAGGCGAGGCAGAAGAAGTCATCTTAGTCGACCATAACGAATTCCAGCAAAGTGCGGATGGCATTGAAGACGTGCGAATCCTTGAGGTCATCGACCACCACCGCATCGCGAACTTTCAAACGGCAGACCCGCTCTACTATCGTGCGGAGCCAGTCGGATGTACGGCGACGATCTTGTTGAAGTTGTATAAAGAGCATAGCATCGACATCGCAGCGGACATGGCTGGTTTGATGCTTTCAGCCATCATCTCGGACTCGCTTCTCTTCAAATCGCCGACATGTACGGACGAGGATATCAAAGCGGCGAAAGAACTTGCTGAAATCGCTGGCGTCGATGCGGAAACATACGGTCTCGAGATGCTCAAAGCGGGTGCGGACCTCAGTCAAAAAACGATTGAAGAGCTCATCTCACTCGATTCGAAGGAGTTTGCGATGGGGGACTATCGTGTCGAAATCGCACAGGTGAACACGGTCGATGCGAATGATGTCTTGAACCGTAAAGAAGAAGTCGAAGCCGCGATTGCCAACACGGTTGCAGCAAAAAACTTGGATTTGTTCGTATTCGCCATCACGAACATTTTGACGAACGATTCGGAAGCTATCGTCGTTGGACCAAAACCAGAACTCTTCGAACAAGCGTTCAACGTGACTCTTCAAAACGGATTGGCGACACTTCCTGGCGTCGTCTCACGTAAGAAGCAAATCGTGCCATTCTTGACTGAAGCCGCGACAAAATAAAAACTCGAAGCCGTGGCCTCGAGCGGAACTGCAGACGTTCATACGTCTGCAGTTTTTGTTTGAAAAAAGACCGGACAATAAAGTCCGATCTTAAGACGATTTCGTTTGGCGTCCGTATGTTCCGAGACGCCATAGTTTCTCAAACGGTCCATAACGGTGATCTTTTAGCCACCACATCGAGAAGAACGATTGGGCAATCAAAATGGCGATGCTGAGGAATAGACCTTCGGTTAATGAAAGCGTCCCGTACGCCCCGAGTGCGATCACTGGCAAGACAATGATCAACGTATGTGTCAAATAGTTCGTGAGTGCCATTCGTCCGAGCGCTTGAAGCGGGGCGAACGTGCGACCTTTTCGAACGGCGATGGTGAACAGACAGACGTATGTCGTAGCGAGTAGCTTTCCGGAAACGAGAACGGCAACGAGATTTACCCAGTAATATGCCTCGCCTTGACCGTAATGGTGCCAGATGATGATCCCGAAAAATGGCAAGGTGAACAGGGCACATATTATCGCAGTTCGAGTTAGTCCTTGAATCGACCATGTGAGAAGCTTTCGTTCGCGTCCAATATAAAGACCGAACAAGAACAAGCTTAAAATTTCAATGCCCACAAGGAGTGAATTCGACATGGCAGTGAATATCTCAATTTGTAGACGGTAGTCGAACCAAGTACCGAATCCCATATTATAGGGTGTCGGGAATGGGGCCCCGCTATTGAAGTCACCCCCATTTGCCCATTCTACAAGCGCCGATGATCCATAAAACAAGAAGAAACTCCCAATCAGTAATCCCCACGCCCACGCCAGAATGGCGCGGTTGCTCAATCCGTAAAAGAGGGGAAGCAACAAGCCCCACATGGCGTACGTATGGAGGATATCTCCTGACCAAATCGCCAAGTGCGCGAGACCGAACAAGAAGAGAATCAAAATCCGGCGTATGTAACGACTGATCGATTCGCCACGAGCGTAAGAACGCTCGAGGAAAATCGAAAAGCCGATCCCGAATAGAAGGGAGAAAATCGTATAAAACTTCGTCTGGACGAACAAGTCGAAGAGTGTCCGGACGAATAGATCGCTCCCCGCATAGTCAGGGCGACCGAACATCCAGTCGCTCCCGAGCATACTCGGGATATTGACGAGGAAAATGCCGCAGAGGGCAAACCCTCGGATAATGTCATACAAGATAATCCGTTCATTCGTTTGAATTGGGCCAGCCATACGACACGTCCTTTACTGAATTAGAATACTTTCGTCGTCCACGACTCACAGTTCCAGACATCTGTGACGATATCCTCATAGAATTCTGGTTCGTGACTGATGAGGAGGACGCTTCCTTTGTACTCTTTCAACGCACGCTTCAACTCTTCCTTCGCGTCGACGTCCAAGTGGTTCGTCGGCTCATCGAGTAAGAGCAAGTTCGTTTCGTTGTTTAAGAGTTTGCAGAGGCGGACTTTCGCCTTTTCACCACCACTGAGGACAGAGATTTTACTTTCAATATGCTTCGTCATGAGTCCACACTTCGCGAGCATCGCGCGCACTTGCTGTTGGTTAAGTGACGGGAACTCACTCCAAATCTCTTCGATACATGTGTTGTTGCTCGTTGCCGCTTCCTGTTCGAAGTAACCCATTTCAAGAAACTCACCGCGTTCGACTGTTCCTTCAAGCGGATTGATCAATCCGAGTAAGCTCTTTAAGAGCGTCGTCTTCCCGATTCCGTTCGCTCCGACGAGGGCGATTTTTTGACCGCGCTCCATCTGAAGGTCGAGCGGACGTGAGAGCGGCTCGTCGTATCCGATGACGAGACCTTTCGCATCAAAGATGAGTCGTCCCGACGTACGGGCCTGCAAGAAGCGGAATTCCGGTTTCGGACGCTCCGCACTCAATTCGATGACATCCATCTTATCGAGTTTCTTCTGACGAGACATCGCCATATTTCGTGTCGACACGCGCGCCTTGTTTCGGGCGACGAAGTCTTTCAAATCCGCGATCTCGGCTTGTTGGCGCTTATAGGCGGCTTCAAGCTGGGAGCGTTTCATCTCATACACTTCCATGAACTTGTCATAGTCCCCGACGTAGCGGTTCAACTCTTGGTTTTCCATATGGTAGACCAAGTTGATGACACTATTTAAGAACGGGATATCGTGTGAGATCAAGATGAAGGCATTGTCATAGTTTTGGAGATAGCGTTTCAACCACTCGATATGCACTTCATCCAAATAGTTGGTCGGCTCATCGAGGAGCAAGATATCTGGCTTCTCCAAAAGCAACTTCGCGAGCAATACTTTCGTACGCTGTCCACCTGACAAATCCGTGACGTCACGGTCGAGACCGACATCTAAAATGCCGAGACCGCGTGCGACTTCTTCTACTTTCGCATCGATGATGTAAAAGTCGTTCGAGTCGAGCGTCTCTTGAAGTTCACCGACTTCTGCGAGCATGTCTTCCATCTGTTCAGGTGTCGCGTCGCCCATCTCCATGTAGAGTTTGCCGATGCGCGTCTCCATGTCGATCAAGTATTGGAATGCGCCTTTCAAGACGTCCCGAATCGTCATCCCGCGCTCAAGCACCGCGTGTTGATCGAGGTAACCGACACGGACGTTTTTCGCCCATTCAATTTTCCCTTCATCCGGTTGCAGTTTGCGTGTGATGATGTTCATGAACGTCGATTTTCCTTCACCGTTCGCTCCGACGAGGCCGATGTGCTCCCCTTTTAAGAGGCGGAAAGAGACATCGTTCAAAATCGCGCGGTCACCAAAGCCGTGGCTCAAGTTTTGTACCGTTAATATACTCATAATTCGTTTTCGTTCCTTTCAAAGTAAACTACCCGATATTGTAGCATGAATCCAATCAAATTAGTACGCCAGTCCGACTGACTCTCGTACGTGTTCTTGTTCTTCAATCGTATGAAGCATGAACTGGGCGACGTCTGCCCGTGAGATGTGTTTCCCGTTCTCTGGTACTTCGTCGATGGCCGTGCGATACGTCGAGGTGCGAGGACCGTCCGTCAATTGCATCGGTCGTACGATCGTATAGTCGAATGACGAATTTCGCCATAAGTCAACGGCCGCCCGATGATCGCGGAGGGGTTTCCGAAGCATGAACGTAACGGCCTTCCCGGCAAGTCCCGGAATCTCATTGTCGATTCCCGCTGAAGCGAGATAGATGATACGTGAAACTTTGTTCGCCTTCATCGCGGGGACGAGCTTGTCTGTGACACTCGCTAAAAAGTCTGGGTCGCTCAAATCCGTTCCGAGACAACTGACGACCGCATCGTGACCATGCATCGCTTCAGTCAATGCGTCGACATCATATAAGTCGCCTTCGATGATTTCGAGTTGTGGCGTCCGAATCAGCTTTTTCTGTTCACGAACGAACGCGGTGACATCATGACCGTGCTCGATGGCTTGATCGATGAACTGATGTCCGGTCCGACCGGTTGCGCCTAATACGAATAACTTCATAAGGGCAGGGCTCCTCTCTCATATCCAATAGTTACAGTATACAGCAGTTTCGGAAAAATCGGACATGTCACCGTCTCCTCCTATCTCATCAATCTGATTATTGAAACAGTCGAATCATTTCCTTCCATCGCACGGAACGGTTTCTTTCGCATGATGGACCATTTCCGTCCCAGGACAATCATTGCCGAGGAACGACAAGTCAGCTAGACTGAAGGAAACAGTAGTCTAGGAGGAGTCACGAATGGGGAAAACTGCACTTGTCGTAGGCGCGACCGGCTTGATTGGCCGCGAATTGGTTGAACAGTTGTTAGAGAGTGACCGTTATGATGCGGTCTGGATTGTCGTCCGTCGCTCAAAGCGATGGAGTCATTCAAAGCTTCATGAAGTCGTTGGTTTTGAAGAGATGGATGCGGCACTTCCGCACATCGACGACGTGTACTGTGCGCTCGGTACGACGATTGCGGTCGCCGGTTCACAGGAGGCATTCAAACAAGTCGATTTAGAATTGCCACTTGAAGTTGCTCGTGTCGCCAAGGCGCATGGTGCGACACGTTATGTGGTCGTATCGGCACAGGGTGCGTCTTTACGTTCATCCTTCTTTTACAATCGCGTCAAAGGGGAGCTCGAGAACGCGTTACGCGTCTTCAACTTCCATCACTTGATTATCGCGCGCCCGTCTCTATTACTCGGAGAGCGTGATTCATTCCGACTTGGAGAGAAGGCGGCCGAGGTCGTCAGTCGACCGTTCCAGTCACTTTTACTTGAGAAAACACCTGAAGTCGCGCCGATTCAAGCGCTACACGTCGCACGTGCCTTAATCATGGCGTCTGAAGAGGGCGAAGGGATCGAAGTGTTGACGTCGGGGATGATGCAAAGGATGAGCCGATGAATCCATTGACAAAGAAACGAACGAAAGCGGTCTTGATTGATAGTGTCATCGCAGGGCTCGTCAGTTATGGTGTTGAACTAATCGTGAGAAAGAAAGTGAAGAGTGAGTTCGTACATGCGGTCGTCACACCGACACTGCTCACGTATGCAATGGAAGCCTGTCAAATGAGTCGAGGCGGACAGACGATCGGGTATAGATTGATGGGGCTCGAGTTGAAAAATGATGATGGTACGGCTGTCACGGCGAAGCAGGCGTTCCAGCGCGCTGTCTACCGCGATACGAAGTCATCGATTCGTTACTTTAAAGACCGTGCGCATTTTGAACAAGAAGAAGGCGCCGTGTTACCACATGACGCCCGATACGATATGCATGTACGCGAAAAGAACTGACCATAGGCCAGTTCTTTTTTTCAATCCTTGATTTTACTCAAAATGGCTGTCGTCAAGGCGACGATCGTTCCGAGGACGAGCCCGTTAGAGAAGACGGTCGCAAGGAGCGGCGGCAAATCATTCATCGAACCTGGCGGGAGGAGCATCGCCCCGGCACCAATGACGAGCGGAAGTCCGACCGTGAGGGAAGCCGTCGATTGTTTTAATTCAAAGGCAGCCTCATTGATTCCGATAATCATCATCGTCGCAATGAGTGGTGTCACGATCGCATAGCCGACAGCAGCCGGAATGCTTGCAATCAACGAAACGAATGGACCGATGAGCGCTAGTCCCATCATGAGGGCATGGGCAATCAAATGAGGGGCGCGCTGGACGCTCTCCGTCGAAGAGAGGAATCCGGCCGTCCCTGAGATGGCGACAGGACCCGGTGTCCCGAACAGACCAGCCACGATTTGACTGACACCACTAACGACACCGGACGCGGGGACATTCCCTTTCACTTCTCGTTTTTCACGAGAACTGATAATCCGCTCAATCAACTTGATGTTCGCGAGCACATTCGTCATGAGAAGTAGCGTGATGACGAACGCGGTCGGCAACAAGTTCCAGTCCCATACCCAATTACCGAACGGAAGGAGGTCTGGTACGAGGAAGAACGATTCTGAACGGACGACTGGATTCCCAAGATCGAGCAAATTGAACAGACCGAACCCGACGAGTAACGTCATGACGAGTCCATATTGTTTGAATCTGCTTTGCTCGAGCGTGAGCGCAAACAAGACGAGACCTGCCGTCGCGACGGCCTGAATAATGTTGATCCCGTCTTCCGTCACCCCGAAGCCACCTTTAATGACGGCCCCTGATAACTGGAGGACGAGTAAAATCATATAGACGCCGAGCACTTGTGGTGTAAAGAGGGATAGCATTCTTCTTAATATACCGGTGACGGTCAACAACACACCGAGGACACCGCTTAAGAACAACATAAATCCGAGCGCTTGTAACGTTTCCTGCTGACTTCCGTAAAGAGCGGGACCGATGGATGCGTATAGGGTGAAGACACCCCACCATATGCCTGCGGGTCCTTCAAGGATCGGAAGACGATGACCGAGTAACGTCTGGACGATGCTAAAGAGTGCGAAGATGAAGAGTGAGCGAGATATGAAGGTCATCGTCTCATTTGGTGACAGTTCGAACAAGGCGGCGATGGAAAGTGGTGGTACAATATTTGTAGCTAAAATAAAAATAAACCACTGAATCGTCGTGGTTACATTGCTTTTGGTCATGGTGTCCCCCTGATCATGCTTTTTCTTATTAGTGTAACGTTATGATGAAGTGGATGCAAATGGAGGCTATATAATGAAGAAATTCTTCAAGTGGGCTGCACTCTCGATCATAGGAATACTTGTCATCGCGGTAGCTGGATTTTTGATTTGGACACAATTCACGTATGGACCGACCGATGAAGCGACGCAGTATGCAACAGAGGGGACAGTGGTCGACGACCGTCTCGAATTCGGAGACACGACGAGTGAGGTTGGGGTCATTCTTTATCCAGGGGCGAAAGTCGAGAAAGAGGCGTATGCCTATTACGGAACACGATTAGCGGAAGAAGGGGTCTTTGTTGCCATTCCATCACTTCGTCTCAACTTAGGTATTTTAGACATCGATGCAGCAGCCCCGATTATCGAGGCGCATCCGGAGATTGAACGCTGGATCGTGGCCGGTCATTCGCTCGGAGGTTCGGCTGCATCGGGGTACGCGCTTGAGCATCAGGAACTGGTGGAGGGTGTCATTTTCCTCGCCTCGTATCCAATCAGCTCGATGGTCGATAGTGACTTACGCGTGTTATCGATTTCCGGTGAATTGGATGGGCTCGCCGTTCCGGAAGATATCGAAGCAAGTCGAAGCGACCTCCCTGACGATAGTCAGTTCGTACAAATTGAAGGTGGGAACCATGCGAATTTTGGAATGTATGGTCCACAAACAGGAGATCAGGAAAGCCCGCTCACATCAAAAGAGCAATTGGACGAGGTGCTATCAGCGATTCTTGAATGGTTATGAAAAAGCGTGTGCACCTTCATCGAGGTGCACACGTTTTAGCGTCGGTCAAGCGAATAACTGACCGCAGTCAACCCGGCTGTCACGAGGGCTACAAGTCCACCGACGAGAGCGAGTGTCATGATGGGGCTCGTCGCATAGACGACACCACCGAGAGCGGACCCGATCCCGATTCCGACATTACTCGCAACCGGCATGAGTGACGAGGCGAGACCTTTGGCGTTCGGGTTGAACTTCTCCGCCAAATCGATCAAATAAATTTGAGTCGATGTCGTCAATAAAATTGCCATGAACGACATGAGGGCGATATTAAGGAGACCGAGCGTCACATTCGATGTCGTCACGAATAGCGCAGCCAAGACAAACGCCTGGACAAGAAACACGAACCGTAAGCGCCCGATCGGATTATGATTAGCAATCTTACCGGCAGCGATATTACTGAAAATCGAGATGAATCCGTAGGCGAATAAAATCGGACTGACCCAAGCGATCGGAACACCGAGGACATCTTTTAAAATAGGCACGAGATACGTGTAGCCAACATACGTTGCTCCGAAACCGAACGCGGGAATCAAGAAGGCGATTAAGATGCGAGGGTTCGTCAGTAATGCTAACTGTTCGCGGAGTGATGCCTTGTCTTGAGACAACTGGTTTGGCAAGACACGGTAGATGGCGATCCAGGCGACCGCACCGAGCACGGTCGTCAAGAGGAATGTTGATTCCCAGCCTGTCCGTTGTCCGATCAGCGTCCCAATCGGCACACCGAACACGTTAGCCATCGTGAATCCACCAAAAATAAAGGATACGGCGATACCACGTTTTGCCGGAGGGACACTTTCGCTGGCGACGAGCATGGCAAGTGAAATCAAGACACCAGTGGCAACGGCCGTCAGCATGCGTAAGACGAGGAGCCATTCATACATCGGTGCCAGACTGCTCAACAAGTTCAGGACAGTGAAGAAAATCGTCAAGCCAAGCATCAATTTACGTTTCGGTAGATGGCTTGTCAAAGACATCGTGATTGGTGTTCCAATGGCAAAGCTGATGGCGAATGCGGATACGAGACTCCCCGCTGTCGCAATGGAAATCGATAAGCCGCTTGCGATATCAGGTAAAATGCCAACAATGACGAATTCACTCGTTCCGAGAACGAACGTCAATAAGGATAGGGATAAGACTAGAGTCCAGTCGCTTCGACTGAGCGAGCTCGTCTTCATGTGCAAACCCTTCTTTCTATTTTATCTTTAGTAGTTAGACATCAGTCTTCTATCACGTTACAAGATTTTCTCCAAAAGAAAAACCCTTTTCTCCCATGGAGGAAGAAAAAGGTGAATCAGCGCCAAAACACAGTGGCTTCGACACCGGCGTGGTCAGAGACGATGGGGCCGTTCTCGCCATCGAAGACGACGGCATGTCGAGAGACGTGAATCGGGGCGTTCGTCAACATTAAGTCGATGCGGAGTGATTTTTTATTCTCATCCCACCCTGCGATTTTCCCTTGAACGGTCGCTTCGCCTTCCCGTTCCGTTGCGAGATGGAACAAGTCCTGGAGTCCGTTGTCCATCAAATAATCGTATCCTTCTCCACGGATGAAGGCATCGTTATTGAAGTCACCGAGTAAAAGGGCGTGATCATCATGCTCGACACGCCGCAACAGTTCGTCGAGTTGATGCTTCACCGGTTCCTCTTCGTCGTGCCACCATCCGAGATGACATGAGTAGACGGTCGTCGGCGCCCCGACTCCTTCAATCACGGCTTTGACAATTTTACGCGATTTGTAGTTGTTTGGGTCCGTTGTCTTAGAGACGAAGAACGATTCTGTCGAGAGGAATGGTGTACGTGACAAGATGGCGACTCCTTCCTCATAAATATCATATCCATAATGGGCAAAGTCCCATGTCATATGATAATGAAGGTCTACCTCTTTTAGGCGCTCGACGAGGACGTGGGCAAAATTGTTCTCACGGATATTCTCCAAGATGAGAGGGGCTTCTTTATGTTGATTGACTTCTTGAAGCGCAATGAGGTCGTACTCTTCGCTCGCGATCCGTTCGACGATGGCATCAATTTTCTCCTGTTGACGGTCTTCTAACCAGGCATGACAATTGAGCGTTAAAATATTCACGATAGTCCTCCTTTAGAAAAAGGCCAACTCTCGAACGAGTTGGCCATTAGATTATGCACCGATGACATCTTGAATGTCTGATTTCAATACGTCGGCTTTCGGGCCATAGATGGCTTGGACTCCACGATCTTTCACGATCAGTCCCATCGCGCCATTTTTCTTCCACTCTTGCTCATCTGAGACAAGTGTGATGTCTTTGACGGTCACACGAAGACGAGTCATACATGCATCGACATCTTCAATGTTTTCTTCCCCACCGAGAAGTGTGATAATCCCCATGACTTGCTCGTTACCTGTCACGGATGATTTCTCTGTCGTTTCTTCCATGTAGTTCCCGTTACGTCCTGGCGTCGGTAAGTTCATCTTCTTGATGAAGAAGTTGAACACACCGAAGTTAAGGAAGAAGAACACGACGGAAACGAGGATGAAGTTGATTAAGTCTTGAAGTAATCCCGCTTTCACGATCATCGGGATGCGCGTCAATAATTCAATCGCACCGAAGGCATGGACGCGGAGGTCGATGATATCTGCCAATGCAAAGGCGGCACCGGCCATAAGCGCATAGACGACATAAAGGACTGGCGCGACGAACATGAACATGAACTCGATTGGTTCTGTGACACCTGTCAAGAAGACGGCGAGTCCAGCTGATAGGAACATCGGCTTGTATTGTGCCTTCTTCTCCGCATCAACGTTGCGATACATCGCATACGCGGCACCAATCAAGGCAGCGAATGACAAGATGACTTGACCGACTTTGAAGCGGGCCGGAACGACATCAGCGAGAAGGGCGTTGTATGCGGCTGTATCACCGGCAGCACGTAAGTTGACGAGGTCCGTTACCCATGCCAACCAGAGCGGGTCTTGCCCAGCGACGACCGATCCAGCTGTCGCCCCAGTTAAGATTGTATACGTCCCACCGAGCTCCGTATAGTTCATTGGTACAGTGAGCATGTGGTGTAAGCCGAACGGTAAGAGGAGACGTTCGAGCGCACCGTAAATGAACGGAGCGAGGACCGGAGCCGTGTTACGTGATGTCGCAATCCACTCACCAAAGCTGTTGAGTGCACCTTGAATCGTTGGCCATACAATCGATAAGACAATCGCGGCAACGACCGAACCAAGGATGACGACGAATGGTACGAAGCGCTTCCCATTAAAGAACGAGAGGGCGTTCGGTAACTTGTTGAAGTTGTAGAAACGGTTGTAAAGGGCACCACCTAGGAAACCGGCGATGATCCCGACGAACACACCCATGTTGAGGGCAGGTGAGCCGAGTACAGATGTGAAGTAGTCAGCAACGACAAGGTTTGCACCGAAGAGTGACTCGATTGTCGCTTCCGGATCTTGAAGCATGGCCCCGTTGACACCGAAGATGGCACCTGTGACGCGGTTGATCAAGATGAAAGCGAGGAGTGCTGCGAACGCACCGCCTGCACGATCTTTTGCCCACGAACCACCGATTGCGACCGCGAAGAGGATATGTAAGTTGACGATGATTCCCCAACCTAAGTCTTCAATGATGCGAGCGGTTGTTAGAAGAATCCCGACATCTCCTGCAGACATTCCAATCAGTTTTCCGATGGAAATCATCAAACCGGCAGCTGGCATGACGGCGATGACGACCATCAATGCTTTCCCGAGTTTCTGCCAGAAATCGAATGAGATCAATTGTTTCATATTATACGCTTCCTTCCTGTGAGGGAATTTTTCTAATTTTTATCTCTACCAATAGTGCAATCGCTTGCATTAATGATTGTAATCGATTGCATAGATTCATGCAACCGTTTTCGCAAATTTATTTACTTTTATTTTCCAATAAAAGAATGAAGGAATGGATGTATGGGGTGAACTTGTCAGTCGGATTGAATCTAGCTACAATATGATAGGTTGAAGGGAGCGAGAAAGATGGGTTGGAGACAGACCACATCTGCTTTGACGAAAGAAGAGCAGATTGAACTAAAAGAAGAGTTGTTACAAAAGGGTGTATTGCGAAGAAATGATCTTCCTCTTTACGAGATGCTCATGCCTGACCGGGTCAAGCGGATGTATGAAGTGTTGAATATACGAACGAACCACATCACGATTTTGACGGAAGGTGTGGACGACCCGCACAACCAATCGGCCGTCTTACGTTCGGCCGATGCGTTCGGGGTGCAGACATTGCACGTCGTCGAAGGACGCGCGAAGTTTAAACCGAACTCGATTATCGCCAAAAGTGCCGACCGCTGGGTGGACGTCGTGGAGCATGGATCGATTGAAGAGGCGATTGACGTGTTAAAGGAAAAGGGCTATCAAGTGTATGCGACGGCATTGAGTGAGGAGGCGATCCCGCTCGAAGAAGTCGATGTATCAAAGCCGACGGTCCTTCTATTCGGGAACGAACATAGTGGTGTATCGGAAGCCGCACTCAAGAAGGCGGACGGGAATTTTGTCATTCCGATGCAAGGGTACGTACAAAGTTTGAACATCTCGGTTGCTGCCGCGATTTCATTATATGATGTCACGACACGGTCGCGACACATCGTGACGGACGGCTATGAACTGCCTGTTGATGAGCAGGCAAGGATTTTCAAGGATTGGATGATCAAAAGTTTACCGAAACGTACGCTTGGTCTGTACAAGCAAAAAGGTGTCACGGCTTTTGAGCGGGAGACAGGAAAAACGGAATGAATGGCGAATGGAACAGACGTACGGAATTTTGTCCATAAACTGAAAGGGGATGGAATGATGAGTACGACGAGTTCATTTATCGTAAAAGATGTGACGAACAATTTTAAAGATTTTGAAGAGGATTTCTTCGGACTGTATCGCACGTTGTATGGTGACCTTGATCAGTTGCGCTTCAAAGAGCGCCTATATCGTCACGCCAATCCGTTAGTGTTGCTGGCTTTTTCAGAAGATCAGTTGGTCGGCTTTAAAATCGGTTATGAAGCAGAGCCTTATCGGTTTTATAGCTGGGCGGGCGGCGTACACCCGGACTTCCAAAAGCACGGCATCGGCCGCAAGCTGATGGATACGCAACTCGAATGGGTCGAAGCGCAAGGTTTCCATTCGATTCGAACGAAAGCACGTAATACGAACAAAGGGGTCATCATCCTGAACCTTCTTTGCGGGTATGACATCATGGGCGCCTACACAGAAGACGGCGAGCCGCGCATCATGATGGAGAAGCAATTGAACAGTTGAATCGATGCCGCGGTCTTGTGATCGCGGTTTTTTTGATGAAACCGATTCTGCTGAATGAACGTACATAAAGAAAAGGGGGAATGTAGGATGTCAGTTTTAGAATTTGGGGCGGATCCATTTTTCAGTATCATGAATTTACTCTTTCCAATAATCTTCTTCGCCATTGTTGGATTTATCGTATTCGTCATCGTTAAATCAAGTCGGAGTTATTCCAAGACATCGAACACCTTGAAAGATTTACAGGGATTTGCCTCACAGTTAGCCGATTATCCGAGTGACGACGCGGCCGAGCGATTGGCAGACTATTTACGGGGCGTCGATTCCTTCACGATTGAACGGACGCGCATGGAACCGTTCCGTGTCGCGCTCGGATGCTATCAATTGGTGATGGAGTCAAGCTCGGTTCGCGAGGAGACGAAAGAGCGGGTCGGTCGTCAATACAAGCGTCTCGGGATTTTGGACGGGGAGAGGTTTGCTGATGAAGCACCTCCACGTAGCCGTTCCTCATCGAGTCATCACGATATTCATCACAATCACCATATGTAAAAGCGAAGGAATGATTCCTTCGCTTCAGCTTGTTGACTAACATGAATCATATCGCTCGCCTGTCCGACGCCCACGCTTTCCGCAGGCAATCCCGGAGCCGCATCGCGACCTAGGTCGCTGCTGGGTCTCCGTCGGATTGCAATCCTTTCGGAGTCGGGGCGCCGTCGGGCGAGCAACGCAAACGGTCGTCATCTGGCGGCCGTTTGTCTTTTTCTAAGGCCTCGACGGCCAAAAAAAAAGCTCGGTACATACTTTGAATCGATGTATCAAGGGGAAGGGAAGGGAAACGCCGAGCCCGCCCGTCATCGATCCCGAAATCATCCTCCTCGGGCCGCCGTTCAACATCCGTTCCGTTCGTCAGACCGTGAAGGATGGATGGTGTCGACTTGTTGATTATCAGATCCGCCCCCTGTGTGTTCTTCTCACACCATTATGTGGGGGTGACCGAGAACGGGCAGGCGAGACTCCTGAGGGAATAGCAAGCAAAGGGAGACCCAGCAGTGACGCAGTCGCGATGCGGCTCCCTGCTTGCCCCTAGGAAAGCGAGCCGTGTCCGGATTTGGCATAAAAAAGACATTGGACCTATACTTTGTCTACAGTCTGAAGCGAAGGGACCCCTTCGCTTTTTTACATATATCGTGAAGCATCAAAGTCAATATCGGTTTGAACACGGACGGTCCGAATGGCACTTTCGATTCGAATGGCCCGCTTCTTAATATCGCGTGCTTTCAAGCGATATAGCTCTGGGTCATATAGGGCATGTTTGATCACGGCGACCCCGTGTACGTATTCTTTCTTCGGACGAAGCGACAGCTTCTCATAGAGCCGCGCCTGAACACGCAACTGAACAGCGAGCTCGATTGCCTCTACGAGCGGGAGTGGACCGTCATGTGTATCAACGATGGCTTGAACGTTCGCCTCTTGAATGAGCCGGTCGAGCTGGCGTAGGTCTAGACGGATGTGTTCAAGTTCCATTTCGATGTCTTGAAGGGAGCGAGACTGAATCGTCGGAATGGATTCAGTCGCTTCAAGCGAGATGAACGCCACGTGTTCAATCTCTTCGGTCAATGTATCGATTTGCTCATGGAGCAACTGTTTCAATGTTAGGGCATCTGCAAGGTTCATACGGATTTCCTCCTTATGCTTTTTCTAACCGTACCACATCGGGATGGCTGAAAAAAGGTGGATGACATCCTGGATTAAGGGAATAATCAAATAGAGAGGAGGAGGACGATGAAGAAGTGGAAAGTACAATGGATGATCGCACTCATCCTACTCCTATTCGGGACGGCGACGTTTCTTTATCAGTGGATTGACGTCAGCCCAGGCGATATTCGAGATTACATCATTCGATTCGGATGGTTGGCTCCTCTCATTTACATCTTGCTGTTCACCGTTCGTCCGCTCATCCTATTTCCGACATCGGTCTTGTCGGTCGCCGGTGGCTTGGCGTTCGGAATGTTACCAGGTGTCATCTATACCGTCATCGGGGCGACATTGAGTGCCCTGGTCGCTTATTACGTGGCAATCTATTTCGGTGACCGCTTCTTGCATCACTTCGAATCAAAAAATTATGAAGCCATTCAACACAAAATCGAAGAGGACGGCTTCTTTTATGTCCTCATCTTACGACTCATCCCACTCGTCAATTTTGATTTGGTCAGCTATGCTTCCGGTCTGGCGAAAGTAAACGTAACGGCATATTTGTTCGCGACCGTCGTCGGTATGGTCCCTGGGGCGTTCGCGAATAACTTTCTTGGAAGCAGTATCGCGAGCGGGGATTGGGAGCTCATCGCATTGGCATTTGGGATCATGCTCGTGTTGACGCTCATCGCAACGGTGTTCCGCGAACCGATAAAGCGCCAGATTCATCGCTATCAAAAAAAGTAGGCGACTCCAGATGGAGCGCCTACTTTTCAGTTACCGGTTATCAACTGTTTCTGGATACAGGTCATGGTTGAACAGACGATGTTCTGCCATTTTTTCATACTTCGTGCCCGGTTTTCCATAATTGTAGTACGGGTCGATCGAGATGCCGCCGCGGGGCGTGAATTTCCCCCACACTTCGAGATAGCGGGGCTCCATCAATTTCACGAGGTCTTTCCCGATGACGTTGATGCAGTTCTCATGGAAGTCACCATGGTTACGGAAGCTAAACAAGTACAACTTCAACGACTTCGACTCGACGAGTTTCTCATCCGGGATGTATGAGATGTAGATCGTCGCAAAGTCGGGTTGGTTCGTGATCGGGCACAACGATGTAAATTCAGGTGCGTTGAATTTAACGAAGTAGTCGTTCTCCGGATGACGGTTCGGGAACGCCTCGAGGACGTCAGGTGTATATTCAAAAATATAAGGGACGCTCTTCTGTCCGAGGAGCGAGAGGTCTTGTAAGTCTTCTGGTCTCATGTTCATTCTCCTTAGACGCCACGTTCGTTGGCGTACAGTAATGTGTGTAGTTGTGGCAAGACGCGGACGCTTTGCCATGACGGGTCGCGTGCGACGTCTTCCCATAGTTGTTTCAAGCGACGGAGCTGGGCATCGGTGATGTCTCCGTCCGCACCAGGCTCTGGGTTACCGGCCGACAAATACATGACGTCCGGTAAGTAGCGCTGTTGCACTTCTTTCGCATAGGCGAGGTCCACCTCATCAAAGACAGCGACTTTGAATGTCGTCTGCTCCGGGCGTAACCGTTCGACGATGTCGTCGAGTTGTTCCCAGTTCGTCTTCATACCAGACGACGGGGGCTTCGGGCTGAGGGTCACGTCATCGATTTGTGTGAGCCAGTCTTGATAGCGGCTACCTTGCGTCTCGACAGCGAGTGTGACACCACGTTCTTTCAATTTCACGACGAGGCCTCCCATAGCTGCGATGAGAAGCGGATTGCCACCCGAGATGGTGACGTAATCGTACGTACCGAGTGCATCCAGGCGAGCGATGACCTCATCGGCTGTCAGCATGTCCGGTTTTTCTGAACCGTCCCACGTGAAGGCGGAATCGCACCACGAACAGCGATAATCGCAACCGGCGGTCCGGACGAACATCGTCTTTTGTCCGATGGCCCGGCCTTCGCCTTGGAAGGTCGGTCCGAACACTTCAAGAACAGGAATTTTCACGATTCCACCAACCATTCACGGCGGAACTCAGCGTAAGACGTCGGCGTTTCATACAGACGGACGAACTCGACACGGACGTCGCGTTCATTCGGCAAGTGTGTCGCCAACTGTTCAAAAATCCAATAGCACATGTTTTCTGCAGTTGTATTCATATAAGGGAGTGACTCGTTCAAATAGCGATGGTCGAGATATGGCTCAAGCTCTTCTTTGAAGATCTTTTTCAAGTCACCAAAGTCGAGCGTCATCCCGCGATTGTCGAGAAAGCCGCTGACACCCATTTGGAGCTTATACGTATGACCATGAAGAGCACGACATTTGCCATCATAATCAAATAGATGGTGCGCCGCGTCGAACGTCACTTCTTTGACGATTTGAACGCGATGCGGACAGTATATGAGCGATCCTTCTTGCTTTGATTCGACACTGGTCGGAGCGAGGAATGGAGCATGTTTCATACGCGCACCTCCTCGTAGGCTGTCAGTCCGTTTTGACGAAGAATACACGCCGGACATTCTCCACAACCTGAACCGATGACACCGTTGTAGCAAGTGAGCGTGCGTTCTTTGACGTAGTCGAACGCACCGAGCGCGTCGGCGAGTGCCCACGTCTCTTTTTTATCGAGCCACATGAGCGGTGTGTCGATGACGAATGGATAATCCATCGCTAAATTGAGTGTCACGTTGAGTGATTTGATGAACTGGTCTCGGCAATCCGGGTAACCTGAAAAGTCCGTTTCACACACACCTGTCACAATGTGATGCATACCGAGTTGTTTGGCCATGACGGCCGCAAATGATAAGAATAGATGGTTGCGTCCATCGACGAACGTATTTGGGACGTCCGCATTGTCGATGTCGAGATCGTGTCTCGTGAGCGCGTTCGATGTGAGTTGTCCGAGAAGGGACAAGTCGAGGATGTGGTGTGGGACATCGAGTTCTGCCGCAATTTCTTTTGCGACCTCGATTTCCGCATCATGGCGTTGACCGTATGCGAACGTCACCGCCTCCACATGGGAGAATTGTTGTTTTGCCCAAAACAGGCAAGTGGTTGAATCTTGGCCACCACTAAAGACGACCAAAGCTTTTTCGTGTTGCATGAAGCACACTTCCTTTTCGCTAGTTTTGATGTCGGAGGAGGTTACGAACTCCGGAGGTCACCCTCAAGCATATAATTTATCATAAAAAGACGTTTGACAGGGAGAAAGGAAGCGAGTATAGTAAAAAACATCACTGACATGCTTTTGTGCATAAAAGCGTTTAAGCGGTTAGGCGAAATAATGAATGATTAGCTTATAACGAAAGGAGGGGACGTCGATGCAGATGAAAGGAAAAGAAGCTGTATTCGTCGTGTTGATGAGCGGGATCACCTTGCTCGCACTGATGTTTTTGGCCAAAGCGACGCCACATATGGCGATTTTTGGCACAATGGTAATGGTAGGTGGATACGCGTATTATCGTTCACGCGACTTCAAACAGATTGAAACGGCGATGATCAACGGGATCCGTGAAGCGATCATGCCGGTATTGATTTTGTTGTTGATCGGGATGCTCATCGGAGTATGGCAAATGTCCGGGACGGTCGCGACGATCCTCTCCATCGGTCTAAATACAATCTCTGCTGAATGGTTCTTACCAAGTGTCTTATTGATCACGATGATCGTCTCGACCTTCACAGGAAGTGCGTTTACAACCGTCGGGACGGTCGGTGTCGCCTTATTCGGAATCGGGACGGCACTAGGGATCTCACCGGCACTCGCCGCAGGTGCGATCGTGTCGGGTGCCCTCTTCGGGGACAAGATGAGCCCGTTGTCGGATACGACAAACTTTGCGCCGGCAGTGGCGGGTGTCAAACTGTTCGACCACATTCGCTTCATGATGGGGACGACGATTCCAGCGTTCATCATCACATTGATATTATTCACGTTCCTCGGAAGAAGCGGTCAAACTGCTGACACGACACAAATCGCAGAAGCGCAAGCCGCACTAAGCGGACGATTCGACCTCTCATGGCTCACGTTGATTGCCCCGGTCCTTGTCGCAGTGCTCGCGTTCCGGCGCATGCCGGTCTTGCCGACGATGCTCGTCGGGATGTTCGCCGGTGTGTTGACGGCCGGTTTCGTTCAAGGCAACTGGAGCATCTCGAACTGGCTCGGTGTCATGCAGTCTGGCTTCAAGTCAGGTGTCGAGAACGAGACGATTGCGACGGTACTCGATCGTGGGGGTCTTGAATCGATGCTCTGGTCGGTCAGTCTCGTCTTGATCGCCCTTGCATTCGGAGGCTTGTTACGTGAACTCGGTGTGTTCCAAGCGATCGTCGAATCGTTGCTCGAGCGTTTGAAATCACCAGGGAGCTCTGTTTTATCGGTCGTCCTTAGTTCAATCGGTGTCAACTTGCTCGCGGGAGAACAGTACTTGTCGATCCTTTTGCCAGGTCAGGCGTTCAAACAAGGGTTTATCGATCGCGGGATCGACCCACGCTACTTGTCACGGGCACTTGAGGACGGTGGAACTGTGATCAACCCGCTCATCCCTTGGGGTGTTTCTGGCGCCTTCTTCGCAGCGACACTCGGCGTGCCAGTATTGGAATACGCACCGTTCGCGTTCTTCCTCTGGCTCAGCCCGGTCTTCTCGGTTATTTTGGGATACGTCCGTTTGGGGAAGCAACGTGAATCACTCAAAATCGCATCATAACGAAAAGATGTCCTCGGCGAGGGCATCTTTTTTGTGTGTGAAACACGACTTTTGAGAAAATAATAAAAACGGAGGTGGAACCATGCAGCGACTCGATTTATCATTTTATGAACAACCGACACTCGATTTGGCGCGTGCCTTACTCGGAAAATATTTGGTGATGCGACATCCGGAAGGCGACATCATCGCAAAGATTGTTGAAACGGAAGCTTACCTCGGAGCCATCGACCGGGCGGCACACAGTTTCGGAGGACGCAGAACGAAGCGGACGGAAGTCATGTTCGGGAACCCGGGACATGTGTATACGTATCAGATGCATACGCACACGCTCCTGAACGTGGTCAGCGGACCGATCGGCACACCGGAAGCTGTATTGATTCGAGCCGTCGAACCGATTCAAGGGCAGCCCTTTATTGCGGCGAACCGTCCCGGGGTGAAACGATATGACCAAACGAACGGCCCAGGGAAGTTGACGAAAGCACTTGGAATCACGATGGATCTATACGGTCACTCGTTTCAACGAGACCCACTCTATCTCGCGGAAGGCGAAACGGGAGTAGCAATCGAGTCGGGTCCGCGCATTGGAATCCCGAACACGGGTGAGGCGCGCGATTATCCGTATCGCTTCTTTGAACGCGATAACCCGTACGTTTCAAAATTTCGTTGAATGCTTTTTGAGATGTTTAACTGATTCATGCCAGTGGAACAGTCCCTATGTGCATAAAACAAACAGAGGGAGTGTTTAGAATATGGCAAAAGTAGCAACGCTCATTACCGATATGTTTGAAGATGTAGAATTCACGGGTCCTCGTGACGCATTGGTGGAAGCGGGACATGACGTCGTGACGATTGAGAAGAAAGCGGGTAACACGGTGGAAGGAAAACAAGGCGAGGCGAAGGTAAACATCGATCAGGCGATTGACGATGTATCACCGGAAGATTTTGACGCGCTTCTCTTACCGGGTGGATTCTCACCTGACTTGTTGCGTGAAGACGAGCGCTTCGTCTCGTTCGCGAAATCGTTCATGGATGCGAAGAAACCCGTGTTTGCCATCTGTCACGGACCACAGCTGTTAATTACAGCGAAGACGTTAGAAGGGCGTGACGCGACCGGATACAAATCGATTCGAGTCGACATGGAGTATGCTGGTGCGAAATATACGGATCAAGAAGTTGTCGTCTGTCAAAATCAGCTCGTGACGAGCCGTCAACCAGACGACATCCCGGCATTCAATCGCGAGATTCTGAAGCTATTGAAATAACACGTCAACCACGAGAGAAATCTCGTGGTTTTTTTGTGTATTCGGGAATAGGAAGATAAGGAGGAGATTCAGATGAGAAAACGGGCACGTTCACCAAGTTAAGTTCGTCGAAATATCGTTTGGATAGGCTGGATTCGTTGGTTTGAAGGACTGATTCCCGCATATGTGATTGAACGATTGTTTTGGGAATCACGAGGCATCTCGATTCAAGAAGTTGTCTATTTAGAGATGGTATATGCACTCATCGTCGTGCTGTTGGAAGTGCCGACCGGTGTTTGGGCGGATCATACGGAAAGACGTCGACTCATTCAAATCGGTGTCGCGTTAGAATGGCTGTCGTTCTTGGTCATCTTGTATTCGTTCACGTTCATCGGCTTCTTTGTCGCCATCGGTTGTTCGGCTGTAGGGTCGGTCATTCGAAGTGGTGCGGAGAACGCCTTATTGTATGAGTCGTTACAGGAAAGCCATGATGCTTCATCGTTCGAGCGCATCCTCGGAAGACTGAACGCGATTGGGATTATGGCCGCTGTGACGGCAGCATGGAGTGGCAGTATGTTGGCTCAATACCTTCCATTGGAGTGGAACTACAGACTTTCAATTCTCAGTTTATTGATGGCGACCGTGTGTAGCTTATTTCTCGTTGAACCCGTTCACGGCGAAGGAGAAGACCGATTGACGTGGCGGCACTTGTTGAAAGGATTTCAATTTGTGTGGTCGCACACATCCCTTCGTAACGTCACCATCGGATTTTTGGCAGCCGTGTCCGCATTCAATTTCATCGATGAGTTCTGGCAACTGTATGCACGTGATGTATCCATCCCAATCTATTGGTTCGGTGCCATTTCAAGCGTCCTGCTTTTGATTCAGTTACCTGGTCAACTTTTTGCGGGGACGCTTATACGATTTGCGTCATCCGAGCGTTGGTTAAACGGTTTCGGTTGGTTAATGGGCGGTGGATTTCTCCTCGTCGGGTTGTTCCCGAGTCCGATTGGAATCGGTGTGATGGGACTCCTAGCTCTATTGTATGGTGCGATGGAGCCACTCTATTTTGGGCTCTTGCATCATCAGGTGCCTTCCGATATCCGAGCGACGACGGAATCATCTGTCTCGATGCTATGGCATCTCGGTATCCTTGTGTTAGGGTTTGTCTTTATTGTAGGAACGACAGCGTCGCTATTTTTGGCGTTCATCTTAATCGGGCTTGTCGTTTGGTTCGTTCATGCGACTATCCGCTAATCTTTACAGACATGGGTCATAAGCCATGTCTGTTTTTACGTCTTAAGGCGGACGAAAAAATTAAAAGAAGCGTGTATGCTTAGAACAATCAATTTGTGTAAAAAAAACAGAACACCAATCAAAGGTGCTCTGTTTGAAACCAATCGTTTGAAACGTTCGTAATTGTTAGAAGAGGTGAGGATATGGGACAAATCGTTGTCGTATTCGGAACGTTAATCGGTCTTGGAACCGTTGGGGCATTGCTTTATGTGACCCGTCTAGCCTACGAATCATGAAAATGAATAGTGATAGAAGCGCTCACGCTGGAGTAACTCCATGACGTGGGCGTTTTCTGCTTGATTGATTGCACGAAGAAGACCTTCCGTCTGGGAACGGTGAGCGAACAATGCGTCTTTTTTCTGTTCACTTTCTGCCGTCACGTCGACGATGACGTGTGGTTGTCCGAGTTCATCCTCGGTACGGTGATCGAATGCCACACCTAAGAATTCTGGACGCGACTCTCCCATTTCTTGCAGTGCTCGCACGACGGCACGTGCTGTCGCTTCATGGTCCGGGTGAACGGCGTATCCTGGATAGAACGAGATGACTGTTTCCGGCTTCACCTCGTCAATCAATGCGCGGAAGCGACCGGCGAGTTCTGCCTCATCCTCAAACTCGACGGTCTTGTCACGAAGCCCCCACATGCGCAGGTCTTCGATGCCCATCATGCGACATGCGTCCTCTAACTCATGTTTTCGGATCTTAGGTAGCTCTTCACGTGTCGTAAAGATAGGGGAACCCATATTACGCCCCATCTCACCAAGTGTTAAACAGACATAGGTGACCGGGAGACCCTTTTGACGATGTTGGATGATCGTTCCGGCTGAGCTGAACGCCTCATCGTCCGGGTGTGGGAAAATGACGAGTAATGGACCATTCATTGTTCTTCCACCTCCGATGCACCTTGCGGGAGCGGTTTGATATCGATATGAAGCGCACATGCCAGACGACCGAGGCGATCGTGCCCGGCGAGCAACAACTGTTCTTCGTGCATCTCATAGTCGGTCAATCCTTCGACATAGAGCCAGCCGTGGTCGAGTTTCAAACCGACACGATACGGACCATTTCCTTTGATTTGACCGATGCTGTATTCGATTTTGGCATTACGGATAAACATCCCGGCGTTATGAAAGTCCGGGTCATTATGTGTCGCATAGGCACCGTTTGTCGTCTCGACATGGACGAAAAGTGGTGTCGCGACGTGATTGTCTAAATATTGCTGAATGTGATCAGGTTGTATCGTTTTCACGTCTGTCCCTCCAATGGAAAGGATGACCCGAAACGCGTAGTCCCGGGTCATCTGTTTACGATTGTGTTGCTACTTTTTTGCGGTATCCGGTATGGTTCGTCGGTCCAACGTACTGGTTGAGACGGAATGAATGACGGACTGCTTCTGTAATAAACTCTTTTCCGATTTCAATCGCCTCTTCGACCGTATGACCGTTTGCGAGTGAGGCTGCGATTGCAGAAGAGAACGTACATCCGCCGCCGTGTGTGAAAGCGGGCTCGATTTTTTCGCTCTCGAGTAGGCGGAACTCGTTTCCGTCGTATAAGACGTCGAACGCGGTATCGAATCCGAGTTTGCCACCGACTTTGACAATGACAATCTCAGCACCGAGCTCATGAATCAAACGGGCGGCTTCTTTAATTTCATCCATCGTCGATGGTGTTTTGTCGAGGCCAGCGAGCATACGCGCCTCGAATAGGTTCGGTGTGATAATTTTCGCGACAGGAACGAGGTATTGGCGCATCGCGACCGCCACGTTCGGATCGAGAATCTCATCTGCACCTTTACATGCCATCACGGGGTCGACGACCGCGTTTTGAATGCCATACTCTTTAATTTTCCGTGCAGCGAGTTCGATGATTTCTGGCGTCGGGAGCATCCCCGTTTTTACTGCATCGACTCCGATTCCGGCGAGTACCGTATCGATTTGCTTCTCAATCAAAGTCGTGTCGATCGGAAAGACTTCGTGATTCCATGCGTTATGTGGATCTTGTGCCACGATGACAGTCAAAGCTGTCATTCCATATACACCGAGTTCTTCCATTGTTTTCAGGTCAGCTTGAATCCCAGCACCACCGCTCGTGTCAGAACCGGCAATCGTCAATGCTTTTTTCATCGTCATAATCGTCCATCCCCTTTGTCTGTTTGGATAGTTTCACTATAACGACTTTTTTGATTTCCGACAAATGCGACGATTAAAAGGCGTAATCATAATTTTTCAGGAAAAACATGCAGGATGTTCATCATATTTGGGGAATAATAATGAATAGGGTGTAGACCACTTTATTTTTGGCTAGGAGGAAAACGCATGTTAGTGCATAGTTTATGTATCCCTAAAAAGGATGTTGTCACCATCAGCGAAAAGGCAACATTGCGGGAAGCGCTTCATACGCTTGAAGAAACAGGATATCGCTGTGTACCTGTTTTAGATGAGACGGGAACATTTTTCCGAGGTAACATTTATAAGATGCATATGTATCGTCATGGAATGAACGGGGAAAACATGGACGATAACGTGATGACGCTCATTAAAAATACACAAAAGTATGTTCATGAATCCGATGGTTTCTTCGAAGTATTCTTCTCGATCAAAGAGTTACCATACATCGCAGTATTAAAAGATGAAAGCAATGAATTCTATGGCATTCTTCCACACGGTAAAATGCTCGGGATGCTCGAAGAAGCTTGGAGTCGTGACACGGGCAGCTACGTTTTGACGATTGCTCTAAGTGAACAAACCGGTGCGCTCGAAAAAATCACGAAGATTGTAAATAGATACACATCGATTGCAAGCTTAATGACGCTTGATGCAAAAAGTAAAGTGTTGCGTCGAGTGTTGATGACGTTGCCACCTGATTGTGACGAAGACATGAAAAACAAAGTAGTGGCCAAGCTCGAACAAAAAGGCTTCCGCATCGTTGAAGTTGAGAATTTAAACAATTGAGCAAACCCCTTCCACATCGTGAACTGCTCCCCGTCAAGTAGACAGGGCAAATAATGAAAACCAGCCTAGGCGGCTTGAGACCTGTATTCGACAGGGCTCAAGCCGTTTAGTCGTTTCTGGAGACGATCGTGGTTGTAAAACGATATGTAGGTCTCGATGGCCGTTGTGAGTTCGCTATAGGCCTGGAACTCGTGCAAGTAGTACATCTCCACTTTCAAGGCACCCTAAAAACTCTCGATTGAATGCCGACTTCTCGCCATAAAAAACACTCCCCAATCAGATAAACAGATTTGTTATTTCATCTGTCTACCTATTGGGGAGCAGTTCACCGCGTGGAAGGTTTTTTTAGTATAGCCGTTTCTCCATTCGAATGTCGGACCACAATTGACCGTCCCAATATGTGAACTGCTCGATTCGTCCGATTTCTTCATACCCACACTTCGTATAGAGGCGATGGGCCGCATGGTTGAAGGCGAATACGCCAAGTTCCATTCGAGGTGTTTGCTTGGCTCGCAATGTCTCTTCGAGCAAACGAAGAGCTTCCGTGCCGACGCCTTTCCCACGACCGGAGGTTTCTCCGATGACGAGACCGAGCCATGCTGTACCAGGTTCCTGTCGATACAGATGAGGTGGGTCATACATGACATTCATCTCACCAACTAAAAGGTCATCCACATATATAAGGAAAATGTCATGCGTCAGGAGACGTTCTGTTAAGTCTTCGAGTGTCATTTCGTGATAGGCGGTCAATTCTTCTTCAGAACGACATGGACGAATGAGATGTACAATCTCAGGATTGTTATTCCAACGATTGAATGTGTCGACGATATCGCCGGATGCGACTGTTAATGGAACAAGCGAAATGTTGATAGGTCATTCTCCTTTCTCGCTTGAACATATTCGTTCCAATTGACGTAAATCCTGCTTTTAGAGTGGCTTCAAAACGTTCAAGTGGCTCGGCAAAATAGTAAACGTGAGCGGTAAAGTGCCTCCTGTATCGCCATCCGCATTGACGGGAAGCGACTCAGACGAGGTCACGTTTACCCGTGTCGTACAAAACGAGGTGACGCTGTCCGTCTCTTTCAACTTTCCGGTGAAAAGGGCGGGAGTTAATTGGAGGGCGTCTTTTAGACCGAGCTCTTCAAATATATAAACGTGTAACAGTCCGTCGTTGAGTCGCGCGTCCGGCTCGAAGTTTTCAAACCCTCCGACGGAGTTCGTCAAGGCGATGACAGCGAGGTAAGCCTCTCCATCAAATTGACCGTCGGCGCTTTCGATCGTCAAATCATATGGGCTATGTTCGCGGAACGCTTTCACGCCCTCGATGAGGTAGGCGAATGGTCCCCACTTTGTCTTCTCTTCCACACTGACTTCATCGACTGCTTCAGCAATCAGTCCAATGGCGATAACATTCATAAAATAACCATTCTCAGACTTTCCAATATCCATCGGTGCCGGTGTAGCGTCACGAAGGGCTTCAATCGCTTTTTTAGGATTGTTTGGGATCTTTAGGGCACGGGCGAGGTCATTGACCGTTCCGAGCGGAATGATACCGAAATCAGGGCGATGGGTCATCTCGGCAAGCCCAGTTACGACTTCGTTCAAGGTTCCGTCTCCACCCATCGCAATAACGGCCTGATAGTGTTTTTGAGCCGCTTCTTTTGCGAAATGAGTCGCATCCTGCTCTTTCTCGGTGAATCGGATATCGACGTGTCCGTATCGTTCGCGTAATACCTCCTCCGCATATGTTGCGTGTTGCCTCCCCAACTCTTTTCCGGAAGAGGGGTTGATGATTAGCATGACTGTGTCCATTCCAACATATCTCCTTTACAGTTCGGGTACAGTCCTTTATTCCCCTCTAAAAAAACAACTACTCCAAAAAATCCCCATGTCGATTAGCCGTTTCGGTCTAACCTTCATGAGGAGGATCTACAAACGATTTGATTAGTAATGTCGGAATGCGGACATATCTAAATGACTCGCCTCGGACTCGTCAACCGCAAGCTCGATTCGCAAGTGTTCGTGGAACGGGGAGACGAGAGCGCCCATGCATGCAACCGGTTCGTGATCGGGGACCGGTGATTTACGTTTCGTTTTGACGAATAAGTAGTCCGATCGTTTTAACGTCAATAAAAAACGTTCCACGGCATGCGGTTCACGGGTCACGTTTGGCCAAGGTAAATGATTGAATAACAAAAAGACCGCGCCTTCTTTTTCGAGCGCATAGTCCGGTGCGATGCCTTCCCGATTCAACAAATCGATGACAGCATGCAAAAACTCCCGTTTAATCGTCAATGAAATTTCGTAATACTCACGCATACGGTCCACCCTTTCTTAAAATCACAATACTACCATTCTAAACGTTTACGACATGTGCGACAATGAAGAAGTCTCTTGACGAAGCTTTTTTACAGGCTTATACTGCATAAGTCCTGCTATACTAGTGATATATGATGAACGAATTGAGGTGAAACCGACATGATTGAATCCCTTGAATTGAAGGCGTGGGTCGTTCTCGCACGTACGATGGATGCCATCAGTGATCGTGTGAAAGAAGACTTGCGAAGCCACCAGTTAAATTCAACAGAGTTCGGTGTTTTATCCGTACTGTATAAACGCGGAGATACCACGTTACAACAAATCGGAGATCAGATTTTGATTACGAGTGGTAGTGTGACATACGTCATCGATAAGTTGGAAAAACGTGGACTGATCGAACGAATCGCCTGTCCTTCTGACCGTCGCGTCACGTATGCTTCGTTGACAGACGATGGAAAGGCGCTCATGGATGTCGTCTATCCGCAACACATCGAAATCTTCAAAGATATATACGGACCGTTAAGTGATGACGAGACGGAACAATTGATTTCGCTATTGAAACGAGTCGGTTATAACGCAGCGGGCAAATAATGTCCGTTGCTTTTTTTGTGTAATATCTTGAAGTTGAAATAATTGACGATGAGATATATGGATGATATAGTTCAAACTGTTCTTGAAATAGAAAACACATTTATGGAGGATGACATGATGACTAAAGTATTATACGTATCGGCTAACCCGAAACCGACTGAACTTTCATACAGCAAACAAGTGGCAGAGACATTCGTATCAACACTTCAAGCAGAAAATGCAACCATCGAAGTAGAAGCAATCGAGCTTTATGATGTCGATGTCCAAGAGATCGACGGAGACGTGCTCAGTGCGTGGGGCAAATTCGCATCAGGTGAAGCGCTCACGGATGTGGAGGCGAAAAAAGTGGGTACGATGAGCGGTATGCTCGAGAAGTTCATGCAGGCGGACCTATACGTATTCGCGACTCCAATGTGGAACTTCTTTTTCCCGGCACGCATGAAGATGTTCCTCGACAGCGTCCTCATGGCGGGCAAAACGTTCCGTTACACAGAACAAGGTCCTGTCGGATTGCTTGAAAACAAACAAGCGGTACACATTCAAGGAACGGGTGGAATCTACACAGGAACAGACCTCAACTTCGCGGACGCATACCTTCGTCAAGCGCTTGCGTTTGTCGGTGTATCTGAAGTGACGACGGTGGCGGTCGAAGGAGTGAGTCAATACCCGGATAAAGTGGAAGAGATTGTTGCGGACGCAAAAGCGAAAGCAGAGGCACTTGCGAAAGAAGTGGCAGGCGCAGTAACGGTATGACCTTAAAGGGTGAGTCAATCGACTCGCCTTTTTGTATGCATTTATTTTGGGTATGATACAAAGGGAAAGGGGAGTATGCCATGGCAGATCAGTTATCGAGTCGACTGCTTGGGGATTGGACGGATATCATCCAAGAAGAGATGAAGCAGCCTTACTTTCAACAGTTGAAAGAGTTCGTCGACCAAGCTTATGAAGAGACGACAGTGTATCCGAACCGACAAGACATTTGGAATGCATTTCTTTACACGAAGTTCAGTGACGTGACATGTGTCATTTTGGGTCAAGACCCTTACCATGGACCGAACCAAGCACATGGACTTAGCTTTTCAGTACAAGACGGTGTTCGTTTGCCACCATCATTACGAAACATCTTTCAAGAACTAAAAGATGACATCGGATGTGACCTCCCGAAGAATGGAAATTTAGAGAAATGGGCAAAACAAGGGGTCCTTCTGTTAAATACCGCATTGACAGTCGAAGCGGGGAAGGCAGGTTCTCACCGGGGGAAGGGGTGGGAACAGTTTACAGATTCTATCATCGAGCGACTCGGGAGTCGTGAGGAACCAATCGTGTTCATCCTGTGGGGGAATGACGCGAAGAAGAAGATGAAGTGGATCGGAGATCAACATAAAGTGCTCACGTCGGTACATCCAAGTCCGTTGTCGTCCCATCGTGGGTTCTTCGGCTCTAAGCCATTTTCACAAGTAAATGATGCGTTGAACGAGTGGGGGAAATCCCCGATTGAGTGGTGCCTCTGACAGTCTACGAAAATTCGTAGGCTGTTTTTTGTTGACGTGTCAAAAAACCTTTGGTAAAGTAACTAGCAAGACGTCACTTTAGCGCTTAAAAGCATATATGCATAACAGCATGACTGTAAAAAAGAAAATATGTAAATAAAGCGAAGAAAGAACCGAAGTAGAGACATCTTCCCTGGCCCAGAGAGCGTGTGGTGCTGCGAATACGCCCAAAAGATGAATCGAATTACAGTTCTTGAGCTCTCAAATTTGAGCGGTCCCCCGTTATCGGATCAAGCGGCCAGATATTGTTTGGCAACTAGGGTGGTACCGCGGCTTCGTCGTCCCTATCGATTCAATCGATAGGGACTTTTTTTAATTTAAAGGAGGACTTCACATGTTGACACAATCGATTCCAAAACACCTAGCCCCACATATCTCTCCACAGTTTTACAATGAATACACACCAACAGATCACGCCGTGTGGCGCTTCGTGTTGCGGTTAAACCTGCATACGTTAGAAGGAAAGGCGCATCCATTTTACATCGAAGGATTGAACCGGACAGGAATGGGGCCGGACCGGTTGCCAAACGTCGAACAGATGACCGATGAGATGCAGGCGGCAGGATGGTCGACAGTCGCGGTGGATGGACTCATCCCCGGCGTTGCTTTTTTCGACTTCCAGGGGAACGGAATGCTACCGGTCGCAACGGATATCCGAAAAGTCGAGAACATTTTATACAGTCCGGCGCCAGACATCATTCACGAGGCAGCGGGACATGCACCGATGTTGATGGACCCGACATTCTCGGGAATCGTCAAGCGTTTCGGCCAATTAGGTGCCAAAGCGTTCATGAACCGGGAAGAGCATGCTTCATTCGCGGCATTGAAACGTTTGACGATCGTGAAAGAGAATGCCAATTCGACGGAAGAAGACATCGAGGCGGCGGAAAGAGCCGTACATGAAGCGAAAGCGCAAGTGACAGGATTTTCTGAGGCACAACAAGTCGCACGCATCTTTTGGTGGACTGTCGAATTCGGTTTGATTGGAGACCTCGAGAGCCCAATGATCTACGGGGCGGGTCTTTTATCATCTGTCGGAGAGAGTCGTCACTGTCTCACTGACGCGGTCGTCAAGCATCCATTCGACTTAGAGCACGCATTACAGACGAAACAAGACGTGACGAATATGCAGAAAGAATTGTTCGTCATCCCGGATTTCGAGGCTTTATCGTCTGTCCTAGATGAGTTAGAAGGGAGAATGGCAATTCAAAAAGGTGGGATCGAATCGGTAGCGAAAGCATTGGCGTCGGGAAGTCAATCGACGATTCGACTTGAGGACGGGTCAGAGCGCGTCGGCATCGTTCGCCACATGACGGAGTCGAAAGAACATACGCTCATTCAATGGGATGCGTGCACCATTGTAAAAAGTGGTCAGTTGACGAAACGAGAGCGTCACGGACTTCTCATTGTACATGATACGGAATCCGCGCTAAATCGAGACGACCTCCTCGACGGGATGACCGTTCGTCAAGCATGTGCGTCCGACACGCTCGAAAGTGTGACGGTTCAACTGGAAGGACGGACGATCTCACTCGACTCACTCGAGGTACGAGTTGACTCGCTTCCATCCGTTTTCCCAGGAACGACGGTAGAAGAGTTGATGATGATTGAAAAGCCTGTGATCATCGAGCGAGACGAACGTGTATGGACGAACGATGATCCAATGTTCAACCGCATTCATCTCATGCGTGAGCGAGGAGAATCGATTGATGGTCTCGTCCCCACTATTTTATCTGAACATCCAGACGCTTGGTTACTGCACATCGAGTGTCTCGAAATGGTGAAAGACGAAAGGTTGAAGCAGACATTGATTGACCGACTCGAAGCACTTCGTCATACATCACCTTCTCGTGATGAACTGATTGGACGCGCATTTGAACTGTTGCGCTAAAAAATAAGCGACGTTCACCGTAAAAGGCGAACGTCGCTTATGTTATGAGGATGGATTCGTCGTTTCACGTAAGAACGTGATCAAACGGCGATACGTGGAATTAGCAGCCGGACGGTCCATTTCAAAATAGTAGTTATGACCGAGCTCGTGTTCATTTCGGTCATAAAAAGCGGTCGTGACATCTGTTCGACCGGAGAGGATCGTCGCAAATTCTTTCGCTTGATCTTCAAACGAGTGGGCGTTCCCATCGGTGATGAATGTCGGCACGAACGTTGCAGGCACGTTGACTAGAGGTGAGGCCTCGGCGACGACAGGGAGTGTCTCCCAATTATACGTGCCAAAGTAAGCCCAACCGATTCGTTTAAATAAGAACCGATTCATGGACTTCGATGATTCAAGCCATGCACGTTTAAAATCAAGCGGAGCAGATAATAAGACGGTTCCAAGAATTGATGATTTTGGTACGACTTGCAAAACATCGGCAGAAGGCGAATAGTCGTCGTTCAACTGAATCCCGACGAACTGTGCTACAAGCTGTCCACCGTTTGAGTCTCCGGCAAAGAAAACACGTTCCAAATCAAGATGGAATCGATCGTTATTTTCCGCGATAAAGGTATACGCCTCTTCAATCTGCTTGAGTGGAGTCGGATATGTCACGTCAGGCGCGAGCGCATAGTTGATGCTGACAACATTGTATCCGTTACTCGCGATCGAAGCCGCGTAGTTCAATACGTCTGATTTGTCACCGCCGACGAATGAACCGCCATGTACCCAAAAAATCGTAGGAACCTTGCGTCCATTTCCTTCATAGCGAATCAAGTCGAACGTTCCGTTTTCATAAGCAGACAAATAGTCGATGTCTTTTCGGACAGACGTCTTTTGAACGACTTCCTCAAATCCCTTCATCTCCACTTCGTTCCCCCCCGCGAACGAAGTTTTGATGAGACGCGTTGCCGGTTTAGGCGAGAGGAACACATACGCCGCTCCTGCGATCGCTGTTCCAATCAAACCGACTCCAGCTCGTTTCAACCCTTTATTCATCTTACTTCCTCCCTTTCTTGCAACAAGAAGCTTATTGCGTGACGAGTACGTCCGTCATGTACGTGTCGATGACATGAGCAATGCCGTCATCATTGTTTGATTTTGTGATGAAGTCTGATTTCCCTTTGACGATCGTGTTTGCGTTACCCATGGCAACGCCGAGACCGGCCCATTCAATCATCGTCAAATCGTTGTTCCCATCGCCACAAGCAATCACTTCCTCTTGTGCGATGCCGAGTTGGTCGGCTAAGAAGGCGAGGCTTGTCCCTTTTGTGACACCAGCCTCTGTAAACTCTAAGAAGAATGGTTTAGAACGAGCAACGGCCAACTGCCCGGCCAACTCTTCTTGTAGCTTTGTCTCGATTGGGGCGAGCGTATCACCATCTGCAAGCATCAAACATTTGACGACCGGGGCTGTCACGGCTTCTTTGAAATTGTCGACATGTACGACCGGCATACCCGTCAATTCACCTTCGATATCGGTATACGGGTTCGGACGATCGGTTACGATTTCGTTACCGACGTACGTATGAATCGCGATTCCTTCACGTTCACTGATATCATGGAGATGGGCGACTGTATCCGGTTGGAGCGTGCTCGAGAAAATTTCCTCGTTTGTCGCGCAATTGATGACCGAAGCACCGTTGAACGATAGGATGTAGCTACCGTATTTCGCAAGTTCCAATTCACGGGCTGCATCCCACATCGCAAACGTTGGTCGTCCGCTCGCAAGAACGACTTTATAGCCGCGTGCTTGTACATCAAGAAGCGCTTCTTTTGTTTTAGGGGAAATCTTATGGTCGCTCGTGAGAAGCGTATCATCCATATCCAATACAATCATCTTGTAACTCATAGTAGTAGGGGGTCCTCCTTCAGATTCTAATGACTCCATCCTAAACCTTTTTAAGGTCAATTGACAACCTTGTCGCAAAAACGTAACTATAATGTAGAGAAGTGAACTCTAGAAGAGGTGGAAATATGAATCGAATTTTAGTAGCTGAGGACGAGCATGCGATTCGCAGCTTCATTATTGTTAATTTAAAGCGGGCCGGTTTTGACGTGTGTGAGGCGACGAATGGACGAGAGGCGGTCACCGCTTTTGACCGTGAACCGTTCGATGTCGTCCTGTTAGATGTGATGATGCCAGAGATGGACGGGTTCGAGGCATGTGCGGCCATTCGGGATATCGACGAAAATGTTGGGATTATCATGCTGACAGCAAGAACGCTTGAAGAAGATAAGATTGAAGGACTCGGAAAAGGAGCAGACGATTATATTGCCAAACCATTCAGTCCGGGCGAATTGGTGGCACGTATCCAGGCGCTGTTGCGTCGCGTGGAAAAAGTGAAACGAAAAGACTCCAAACGATTGAAATCGGGACCGTTCGCCATCGACCTCGCCGCGAAACAAGTGACGAAGTACGGACAATCGATTGATTTGACGCCGACAGAATATGATTTGATTTGTCACCTCGTTCAAAATGAAGAAATCGTCTTATCACGTGATGCGCTTCTTGACGCTGTATGGGGGATCAATTATTTCGGGGATCGAAAAACGGTCGACGTCAACATTCGCCGCTTGCGTCAAAAAATTGAAGACGACCCGAGCCATCCGATTTATATCGAGACGTTGTGGGGTCACGGATACAAATGGCGGAGACATGAAGCATGAAGCAACAGTTAGTCATTCGCATGATGATTGTCGTGACCATCGTCTTACTTTTACTCGTCAGCGTGCTGTCTTATGGGACATATCGATACTATTACGAGTATGAGTCAGAGGCATTACTCAGTCATGCGACCACAAGTGCATATTTATACCCTCAAGCCCAAGTCGGATTTGAGACCCCGAGCGCATTCTCGGTCCTCGTTCGGACATTTGGCTATCCCGGGACCGATTTGACGATTGTCGACCAAAGCGGTTCGATTGTCAAAACGACGGGACAGCGGACGCGGCAGGCATCTTTTTCACCAGAGCAGTTACAGAAGCTTTCAGAAGGGGAGTCGGTCGTCCAAGACTATGATGTCGGCGATGAACATTACTTATCGGTCACTAGTCCCATCATGACAAACGAAACGTCAGAGTTTGCGATTAGCTTCACACGGCCACTTGAAGATTTAGACACGCTCATTCGTGAAATTTGGATGACGGTCGTGACCATTGGGGTTCTCATTTGGTTACTCGCTCTGTATACGGTCATACGAATCGCCGAACGCTTCGTCAGACCGATTCGCCAAATCATCGAAACAGCAGATGAGATGGTACAAGGGGACTTTGACGTATCTGTTGAATCAAACGAAAAACACGAACTCGGGGCTTTGGCTCGAACACTCACGTATTTAGGTGCGAAAGTGCAACAACACCAGTCGACACGTAACGAGTTTCTCTCTAGTGTGTCGCATGAACTGCGAACACCGCTCACCTCGATTAAAGGATGGACCGAGACGATTCGTGGAGGCGATGAAAAATTGTCGGATGAGACGGAGCTTGGGTTGAGCATTATCCATTCGGAAACAGAGCGCATGATCGGTCTTGTGGAGCAACTGCTCGATTACACAAAGATTGAAGAGAGCCGCCTAGTCCTATATCGTCAAGAACTGGATTTGGTCTCCTTGTTACGGAAAGTGACGTTGCAATTAAAGCAGTCACTTGAAGATAAAGGCATCACCCTCGTCGAGCGCTATCCACAAAAGTCGGTCGGGCTGTTTGATGAGAATCGGTTAAAACAAGTGTTTTTAAATATTCTGGAGAACGCCATCCGTTTCTCACCAGAGGGGGGGACGTTGACGATTCGCTTCGTTCAGTCAGAACGTGTCGCTTTCATCTCGATTATCGATGAGGGTCCCGGCATTTCACGTGATCATTTACAGCGAATCACAGAGATGTTTTATCAAGCTCACGTGACAGAAGGGAGTAGCGGGCTAGGGCTTGCAATCTCAAAAGAATTGATCGAGGCGCATGAAGGAAAACTCGTAATCGAGAGCGAAGTCGGACATGGGACGACCGTGACCGTCTTGTTGCCACTCGACCCGAGTGAATTACATTAATAGGATTAAACCTCCCGATTTCAGGCTACATATAGATGTATGCACAGAGAGGGAGGTTTTTCACGATGGCCAATCAATCTTTGAAACCGTTAAAAGGAAGTCCGAACGCTGTTTCGACGCAAACCTCTATTGAAAATTTGCGGATGAATCCCCTCCCATACGGAGGGAGTCGCGATCGATCAGTTGAAGCGATCAAGATGATAATGAATCAATTACCGAGGACCGAATTGATGAAGGAAACAGAGGATGGACTTCATTATGTGGTCACTTCGAAGGTGATGCGATTCAAAGATGATGTCGATTTTTTATTTGATGACACGGCGCAACAAATCGAGTTTCGGTCTGCGTCTCGTGTCGGTCACTCAGACCTTGGAGTGAACCGAAAACGGATGGAACATGTAAGCGAACAGTATCGGAGGTTGATTTGATGAAGGATTATCAGTTGATTGTTATCGGTGGTGGCGCCGCAGGGATGACGGTAGCCGCTGGGGCGGCAAATTTAGGCGTGAAAGTAGCGCTCGTCGAAAAGAATAAGCATTTAGGGGGCGACTGTCTGCACGTCGGGTGTGTACCATCAAAAGCGTTGATTGCTGCTTCAAAAGAAGCGAATTCGATTATGCAAGCAGCACGAGTTCTCGGAACCGAGTTTGATGGTGCCGAACATTACCATATGTCAAAAGCGCGGGTCGACAAGGCTCGTGCCATCATACAAGAGCATGATGGAAGAGAACGGTTTGAGAAAATCGGGGTAGATATTTATATAGGAGAGGCTTCATTCCAAAGTCCATATGAATTGAAGGTCGGGGACGAGTTGTTGATTGGAAAGAAATTTGTCATCTCGACGGGGTCAAAGCCGACCGTTCCCCCGATTGATGGATTAGACCAAGTGAAATACTTAACGAATGAAACGGTGTTTGAAGAAGAGACACTACCGAAGAGCCTGATAGTCATCGGTGCCGGGACGGTCGGGCTCGAGTTAGCCCAGTCCTTCGCTCGGCTTGGCTCGCAAGTGACGGTGCTCGAAGCGCAGGATGACTTTCTCCCTAAAGAGGACAAAGAGGTCTCGACCTATTTAAAATCCCAACTCGAGATGGCGATGCGCTTAAAGATTGGCGTGAAGGTCAAGCGGGTCGATTCAATCGATGGTCATGTTCGAGTGACGGCAGAGGTGAATGGAGAATCGGTTGAGTATGAAGCCGAGAAATTGCTCATGGCGACGGGACGTGTGCCTCGAATCGATGAACTCCGTCTCGACCGGGCAAACGTTCAAGTCACGAAAGGGTATATCGACGTCTCCTCTTCGTATCGGACGTCACAATCGCATATCTTTGCAATTGGAGATACGATCAAAACGCTACCGTTCACACATGCGGCAGGGGAAGAGGCAAAGGCGGTCGTCGCCAACGCGCTCTTTGGACTATGGAACAAGGTAGATTATAGCAAGCTACCTTGGATTACATTCACAGACCCTGAAGTATTTCATGTTGGGATGACTGAACAGGAGGCACGCGAGCGTTACGGGGACGATATCGAGACGTATAAAGCGACCTTATCCGAAGTTGACCGTTTCATCACAGATCGTCAAGAAAACGGATTCGTAAAAATAATTACACGTAAGAACGGTAAGATTCTTGGCGGACATGCAGTTGGGATGTCTTCGGGAGATTGGATGCAGATCGTCGTCTATGCGATGCAGCGCGGTGATAAGATTGGAAAGTTATCACGAATGATTTATCCATATCCATCCCGAAGCGAGGCTGTGAAGAAGGTGACGGACCTGTATTGGCGGAAACGCTTGTTTGAAAGTCCGCTTACTGAACTGGCGAGACGTTACTTCAAATTGACGCAATAACATAAATCACCCACTCGAGAGTGGGTGATTTTAGTTTGGCAAGATGATAGTTTCAATCATTTTCGGTTCACCTTCAGAAAGGTTGACGAGTGGTTTGATTAACACTTCAACACGTCGGTTTTTTGAACGACCTTCTTCCGTATCGTTCGTCGCAATCGGCTTGAACTCACCATAACTCGCTAATGTGAACTGAGCGGGGTTCAATGACTCGTTCTCTAGAAGTCCTCGCATGAACGCGGTTGCTCGCGCCGAACTGAGTTCCCAGTTTGATGGGAAACGAGGCGTGTTGATTGGAATGTTGTCGGTATGACCAGAGACGACGATTTCTCGCTTACCGGCCTTCTGCAATATCTGACTAATGTTTTGAGCGACACTTCGAGCGTCCGCATCAAGCGTCGCTTCTCCTAGATTGAAGAGGGCGCGGTCCTGAATTGTTAAGACAAGACCACTCGAGTTAATGGTCGCTTTGATTTGGCTTTCTAGACCATTCTTTTTAATATATTGGTTCACTTCTTCTTTTAACTCATCAAGCTGAGCCAGTTCGTACGTCCGCGGGTTCGCGGTCGTATCTGTTCGATCTGTCCGACTGATATCACTGTTTGAAGCGGTAGAAGCCTGAAAGACACTAACCCCTCCAGAGAATACTTGACTGAAGGACTGTGACATTTTTTGAAGTTTCGTTTGATCGACGTTACTTGATGCGAATAGTACGATGAATAGCGCGAGCAAGAGTGTCAACAAGTCGGCGTAAGGAATGAGCCATCCTTCCGGGATATGTTCTTCATGATCATGCTTCTTTTTGCGCTTCATAGTCAGCTCGCTCCTTTGGAGACAAATACACAGACAACTTATCTTCTAGCGTTTTAGGAGATTCGCCGCTCTGAATCGACAAGATCCCTTCAATCATCATTTCTTTAACGACGACCTCGCTCTTTGAATATTGCTTCAACTTATTGGCGAACGGGAACCACAACACATAACCACTGAATATCCCGAATAACGTCGCAACAAAGGCAGCTGAAATCGCATATCCAAGTTTGTCGATATCCGATAAATCTTTCAATGCGGCGACAAGTCCGATTACGGCACCGAGTACACCGAGTGTCGGAGCGTACGTACCTGCTTGTGTGAACACGTCAGCGTTCGCTTTATGGCGTATTTCCATATTCTCGATATCACGAGACATCACCTCGGCGATGTATTCGGACGGTTGACCATCGATGACCATCATCATACCTTGGCGCAAGAACGGTTCTTCGACTTGTTCGAGTGCCGTTTCAAGAGATAAAAGCCCTTCTTTCCTCGCTTGTGTCGACAAGTCAACGAACTGAGTGAGCAACACGGGCTTACTTGGCAGTTCTTGCTTTTTAAACAAGATTTTAAACAGTTTCGGAACGTTTTGCAGTTGTTCTTTCGATACGGCAATACTGACCGCGGCAGCTGTACCGACGAAAATAATAACGATTGCGGCAGGGTTGATCAGCGGTGCGATACCTGCGCCCTTTAATAGCATTCCACCGACGAGGGTGAGGAACCCAAGTATGAGTCCGACTAACGTAACGACATCCATGTCTTTGTTTTCCACCTTTCCAAAATAAATCAGGACAAAAAAAGCGAGAGACGCTTCTCGTCTCCCGCAACATGCGTTCCCGATGATTAAGCGCCGTTTTCATCAATCAACATTTGAATGCTGATATTTCGTTCTTCACGCTCTATATCGGTTAATACGTCGTATTTTTTTAACAATGCATACAATTGATTCACGACTTCTTGCTCAAGTGACCAATGAAGCAATTCTTCTAGCTGAAAATAAAGGTGGGCAGGCATACATTGTGATTGGCGCTCCAGCCTTCGTGAGACATCCTCTATCGAATGATCTACCGTACTAGGGTCCACGGTTTCATTCAACCTCCTCAACATTCTTAAAGTCTATCTCTCATAATACCAAAAAATGATCGAAAGCGTTAGAGATACATTTTGTATTGGCATTTATAAGGGTGGAGAGTAATATGAGGCTTAGAACAAAAAAAGTGAAGGAGATGTCGTGATGCGGCATAGATTATCAACGCGTAAATTACTCATGAACCGAATTGAGGCTCTCTATCGAATCGTTTTCGAAAAACCCGCTCGTTTTATCGCGGGAGGTTTCTTGCTGGCGATCTTGATTGGGGCGACACTTCTATATATGCCGTTTTCTCAGGAACAACCGGTTTCTTGGATTGATTGTCTGTTCATTGCGACATCGGCGGGAACCGTGACTGGTTTATCCACAGTCGACATCGGATCATCCTTTACGCTGTTTGGTGAACTGGTCATCGTCGCCCTCATCCAAATCGGAGGTCTCGGGTTCATGACGATTGCGTTGATGCTCCTCAGTCTACTAGGGAAGAAAATTGGATTGAAACAGCGGATTCTGTTGCAAGAATCATTGAATTTGGCAGGACCAGGCGGGACAGTTCGACTTGTTCGAAATATCGTCTTCACAACGATTATCGTGCAATGGATGGGAATGATGTTTTTGACGTTCGAGCTATATAGAACCGGGGACTATTCTTTCGGGACAGCTCTCCATTACGGATTTTTTCATGCCGTTTCTGCGTTCAATAACGCAGGGTTCGCCCTGTTTCCGGACAGTCTCATGTCGTTTGAACAGAACACGGCAATTGTTGTAACGATTGCGATGATGATTACGATTGGAGGTCTTGGATTCACGACGATTGCTGACGTGACGGAGGTGAGAGGGTGGAAACGACTCGCCCTCCACTCAAAAATCATGATTTTGTCTCTTTTCATCATCAACGGTGTGGCTTGGTTCATCCTCATGTTGTTTGAATGGGTGTCAAACAAAGGGGTCATGTACGGAAAGCCGTTCGGTGAGGCGTTACATGTAACGTTCTTTCAAGCGGTGACGACGCGAACGGCAGGCTTCAATACAATCGATATCTCGACGATGGCCCCTGCATCAATCGGCTTGATTTTAATTCTCATGTATATTGGGGCAGGTGCGGCCTCGACCGGTTCTGGAATTAAAGTGACGACGCTTGCGGTCATCTTTGCAGACATGTGGGCGTTCATTGCAGGGAAAAAGGAAACGGTGATCATGGAGCGAACGATTGACCCGTTTCAAATTAAAAAGGCGTATGTGGTCGCAATTTCAAGCTTCTTGTTTATTCTCATCATTACGGCGCTCGTCATTTTGACGAACGGTCACATTCCGGCAGGATCGATTTTGTTTGAGACGGTCTCAGCATTCGGTACGGTTGGTTTATCGCTCGGGATCACGGCCGAGCTGAATGACGCCGGTAAAGGGTTCATCATGTTCATGATGCTTCTTGGACGGGTCGGGTCGTTGACGATTCTGTTCACGGTCGCACGGCAAGCCAACCGAAAGATTCGTTATCCGAAAGAGAAAATTTTGATTGGATAATCGTGTGTCGCAGGCTGTATTCCCAACGAAAAAATTGAAGCTGTTTCGAGTTAAAGAAGTCAGATGGTGACATGATTTGTAATCACCTTTATTCGATTCATAGATTGGTATATAATGGGTTTTTGAATACGGAACTTGACTGAATCGATCAAGGAGGGGTTTGACTTGTTATCTTGGCTCGGTATGACAAAAGGAGAGGAAACAGGGCGACAATTCTTCGGGGATGTGTCGAAACGAGCGGTAACGCTTGTATTACTTTCGTCATTGATTTTGATGTATGGCGTGAAGTCGTTACTGATCTACCTAATTCCAACAGCGTATATGGAGGATGCAATCGTTGCGGTGCTCCCTCGTATCGTTGGGCTTTTTGTGGCATTGGTCTATATTCTCGTCTTCGAGCGTCTGCTACACGACCAAGCGGATTCTCGTAAAGACGCGAATCAAGTGTAAAAAAGTGTACTCCCGTTTGCGGAGTACACTTGCCGTTGATGTATGAATCTCATGCATTTCGTCAATCCTCGCTTCAAGCCCTGACGAATCAGGGCTTTTTGTGTGTCATAAAATAACGGACAATTTCCGGGAGGTAGTCCTTTAGGTCTGGACAAACGATTCCCGTCCCGTCGAGTGCACGGATCGTTTGGGTCGTGTCAAAGTGAACGGGATGTTTAAAGTAGTCCAGTAGTTCGTGAGGAACCTCGAGTCGTTTGCCACCATTCCATGCAGTGAATGCCGCATCGGCAACCGTATGAGGAATAGTCCCACGAGGGGGACGTGCAAACATCGCCTCATGCAACATACGGTACACTTCCCGTGCGCCGTGAGGGAATGGGTCCGTCAAATGGAACGTCCGCTTCATCCCGGTCGGAGAGTGGGCTAAGAAGGCGGTCGCCTCCACCACATAATCGTACGGGACGAGGTTTACCTCGACGTTCGCTCGCCCGATGTAGGGCAATGGGCGCATCTGCTGAAGTTGTGCCATCAATTTCAAGACGAAATAAACACCATCGAACTTTTTCGTTTCGCCGGTTCGGCTATGACCAATCACGATACCAGGGCGAATGATGGTGATCGGCATGTTTCCCATCTCACGGGAGACGAGCGCTTCCGCCTCGTACTTAGTCGCTTCATAATGATTTTTAAACTGGACCCGGTGCCATAGTTCGTTCTCATAGACCGTTCCACGCCGACGTCCGGCGATATAGGCTGTGCTAAAGTAAACGTAACGCTTCAATTGTTTCGAACGTTTGGCGAACGCGGTCACATGTTTCGTTCCGAGGATATTGATGCGATAACCGATGTCATATGGGATGCTCAAATCGTAAGCGGCAGCGAGATGAAAGACGTAATGTACATCGCGTTCAACGACAGACCGTACGATTGGATCGAGAATCACTTCAGGTAATGTGATATCCGCTTCCACGAGCACGAGCTGATGCGGTTCAAGGGACGTTGCTGAAAGCAAAGAGTCACGCAAGTATTCCGCTTCACGTTGTTGATTTGGAAGATGCAAGGCGTAGATGATTCCGATTTGATGCGGTAACGAAGCGAGATGTTCAATTAATTTTCCCGCTAAAAAGCCAGGGAATCCGGTAAAAGCATAATTGTTCATGACATGTCCTCCGCTAAGTCTAATGTGAATGTGAACGTAGAGCCTTTTCCGACAGTTGACTCCACTTCGATTATTCCGCCGTGTGACTCAATGATTTCTTTACAAATGGATAATCCGAGGCCCGTCCCACCGATTTTACGTGTATCTGAATTATCGACTCGATAAAACTTCTTAAACAGTTTCTCAAACGCATGCTCGGGAATGCCGATTCCGAAATCTCGGATGGATACGTGTGCCTGATTATGCTCTTGTCGGATTTTCACTTCAATCTCTTGTTCATTTGGAGAATACTTAATGGCATTTGAAATCAGGTTGACGAGTACTTGTTCGATTCGGTCTCGATCCGCAATCAACTGAATGTCATCGGTGTGATCGAAATGGATGGCATGATCACTCGTTTCACGGAATCGTTCAATCACTTCCAAAGTCAGTTCATTCAATGAGAAGTGATTTTGTTTGTATTCCTGATGGCCGTCCTCCATCCGCTGAATATCTAAAAAATCGTTTAGCAATGCGGTCAGTCGCTTCGCTTCTCGCGACATTGTGTTTAAAAAGCGCTCTCGTTTTTCAGGTGTCAAATCGCGAGCGAGCATCAGTTCGATATATCCAGACAACGAAGAAAGTGGCGTCCTCAATTCATGGGATACGGTGCTCACCAACTCATTTTTCATTTGATCCATCTTCTCTTCTTCCGTACGATTGCGAAACACAAACAAGAAACCACTATCCATTCCGATTTGCCGTTTCGTATCCATCGTTGTCCCATACATCTCGTAGTATTCTTCATCTCGATCGTTTGGTTGCGGGATTGAGAATCGCATCGACACCTCTCGAGCCGTTCCGTCAAACAACTGGTCCATTTTACGTAACATCTCGCTTCTGTCACGAGGACGGAACGTGGAGAGGAGGGGGATTCTCTCTTGGATTTTGTTCGGGGCGATGCCTGGCAAATCCATGAGACGTCTCGCATGAACGTTCATGAACAAGACACTCCCATTCGATTCGGTCAATACAAACGCTTCGTTTGACGCTTGTAAAATGGATTGAATGATATCCCGTTGACGGGCGATCGCATTTTTTTCACGTTCGAGCATGCGTTCAATCTTTTTACGGTCACTAATATCACGCATAACAGCTACTCGCAACGTTTGACCTTGGTAGGTCACTTCTTTCGGATAGACTTCCATCTCTAAAAATGTCCCATCGTCCCGTCGTCCGATGACTTCATAAGGCGTTTGAATGTGATTTCGAATGCGTCGCAATACGTCTGCTCGGTATCCCTCGGCGATAAACTCAATCGTCTGGCGCCCGACCATCTGTTCTGCAGGAATTTTAAAGATCGACTCGGCCGCCTTGTTCGCGTCGAGAATCACTCCACCTTCATGAAACAGGACGGCTTCGATCACGGACTCGGCAAACATGCGATAACGCTGCTCTTTATAGCGAAGTTCCCGTTTCAACTCAATCTCGGAACTCACATCAAACACGAAGAAGAAGAAACCGATGAGCTGTTCTTTCTCATAAACGGGATGCATAAACAGTTTACCGATGAAGTGTGTCCGGTCTTTACATTGAAATTTCCACTCACGGTTTCCTCGGTCGAGCGCAAGGCGCAACATTTGTTCAAACGAAAGCAATCGCTCGGTCTCGTCTTGATAAGCAGAGCGTTTTTCGCTCAACTCTCTCGACTCAAACAAAGCGAACGGCGTCATTTCATAAAGGACTTCATGAGGCGCGTAGCCGAACAGTTCCATTGCCCCTTGATTGAAACGGGTGATCAACATATTGGCATCTGTCATAATCATCGCCATGTCGAGCTCGGTGTGCATCATTGCCTCGAAAGCATTGTGTTGAATCGTCACGCGTGTATCATGGGGAAGTGGTTCAATCGAGAGGAGGTAATGGTTCTCCCAAGGGATGGCATGCACGCGCATCGTTGGTAGTTCATACATCCAAGGAAGTCCTTGTTCCATCCGGCGAGACAATTCCATCGTGATGGGAGACTGATTGACCATATGAAACAGGTTCGTACGAGTTTGGAGATTCTCTGGGAACTTTTCTAGAAATGGTCGGTTTGCTTGAACGATTGCTCCATCTTTTTGTATTAAGGCAACCCCGTAAGGTAATGCATGCAGTAACTCACTTTGGAGATTGGCGTGGTTCTCCATGAACGGTCATCCCTCCTTCGTGGTGTTAAACGAGCACATCCTCTATATCATTCGACAGCTCCCCCTTCCAATTCCTGCCCGTGAAACGGTAAAGTAAGATAGAAGAATTGGAAAGGAAGGATGGAGTTGATCGGTTTACTTTTAAGCATCATCGGTGCGGTTTGTTTATGGTGGTTCGAGGCACCACTTTGGAGTAGCATATTGCTCCTCATTCTCGGCATCGTGTGGTTGATTTGGAAGTTCAGATTGTCGACCCTCGATCGAATCGATCGGATGGATGGTCGTGAGTTTGAACTATTCTTAGAAGAAGTATTCACAGCCCTCGGTTATACAGTCACGGTGACCCCCGCATCTCGCGATTTTGGAGCGGATTTATTACTTGAGACTCCGGATGGATGGTCGATTGCAGTTCAAGCAAAACGCTATGAAAAGGTAGTCGGTCTTGAAGCGGTTCAACAAATCGCGGCGGCTGTTCCGTATTATGGGACGCACGAAGGCTGGGTCGTGACGAACTCAACTTTCACGGACAGTGCGCATGAATTGGCTGCACCGAATCAAGTTCGTCTGATTGCAAGAATGGAGCTTGAAGAACTCTTAAAGGAAGCGGGATACAGGCGTTAAGAACAGGCTTGTTCACAAGTTCGACAGAATCCGAAATCGTGTCGAAAAAAAGGGGTTGTCTTTTTCTTTAAACGATGCAATAATCATCTTCGTCATATGAAATATGTAGTAGTTGAAACGAGATAAAAATGAGAGAGAAACGATTGGGGTTTTCAGAAATACCCGACCGTACACATATAAAAAATCACGGTTGGAACGTGCTAGGAGGAAAAAGCGGTGCGCAAATTAATTTATGTAAAAGGTTGTGTCTTTACGCAAGGTGAGGCGACCATTTATGACGAGTCAAATGATGCGATCGGATCTGTTCACCGCGACGCGGAAGGCAGTGTCCAAGTGCACAATTTGTCAGGACGACAAATCGCTCACGGGAAGTATATCCCGAATTGCCAGAAATGGGTCGTCATGAACCATGACGGGCAGGCGATTGGTCAATTGAAAGACAAATTCTCGTTGTTCGGGAAAAAGTGTGAGTACAATGTCTATGAACGCGGACTCTTCACGATTCAATACGATGTGGAACGTCATAAATTCAGCGTTCGGGACAAAGCAGGTAAGCTCGTAGCAGAGCTACGAAAACAAGAGGACGACACGTTCTGCTTAACGAAAGAAGCAGATCAGTTATCGATGTTTGAACTTCTTTCTGTACTCAAAACGTTGACGATTAAATCACGGATGCCGCTTGCGGTATCTGTCTCATAACGATGAAGAACACCGGTCAGAAGAGAGGGTACTGAAAACCTTCTCTCTATCCGAACGTGAACAGAAAAAGGACGATTGGACCGACTTGTGTCGGGACAATCGTCCTTTTTCTTTCGTTCCATCAAATGAAACGGTTTAAGTAATGCTTCGCCTCAAGTTCAAGTGTCGTCACCCGATGTGCATACAAACAAAGCTTCAAGACGTGGATAATGTTTGGGTGTGAATACTCCATCTTTTCAAGCGATCGTTTCGCTCGTGTATCGAGCAGGTCGATTGGGCTCGTTGACTTTGCATACTCCGCATACAGGCGATAAAAATCAATCGGTTTGATAAAGTCGTCCTCATCACGGTCGGGGTTATTGAAGATGAGCGCCAATAGAGAACTCGTCTCTTCTAATGAAAAAAGGTGTTTTAAGTCGTCAAGGAGATAAATAATTGCCGCTTGGTGTAATGAATATTTTTTACCGATTCGCGGGACACCGATGATTTTCCGGACTTCACGCTTTGTCCAGTTTTGAATCGTTGTCGCGGATAGATGTTCTCCAGTCAATGTGTTTGCGAGAGCAACGATTTGGTTGATGGATAAGCCGTTTTTTTCAATGTGGAACAAGTGGATTTTTCGAAGTTCTTTTGGGAAATGCTCACGTACGTCCTCCGGGAAGAGGGCGATGGCTCGCTCGATTTCTCCAACTTGCATGAAATGAAGGCAATCTGCCAAAGTTTGAATTGAAGTTGCGTCGCGCATACGGCCACCCTTTCTATCGCCAACATCGTACGTTGGCTATACAGTCATTTGACCTCATTCTACCAAATGTTTGAAAAGTAAGCTAGGATGGGCACTGAATGAGGTATAATGACGGTATTATAAACATTCTGTACATAGAGGTGGTCAAACAATGAATGAATGGCTCAGTTCGATTCTTTCCATTGCGGTCGTCCTTGTGTTTCTCGTAGGAATCGAACAAATCGGGAAACGTCTTGGGTGGACAGATGAAACGATTCGAAAAGGTGTACATATCGCAGTCGGACATTGGTCGCTTTTGGCGGTATGGTTAATGGATTCATGGTACGTCGCGGCAGTCCCACTCCTCTTCTTCACTTTTGCGAATGCGGTCTTGCTATATAAGAGTCCGTCGCCGGTTCACCAAACAGAACGAAAGTCACTCGGTACGGTATACTACCCGATTGCGTTACTCGTCATTTTATACTTCTTCTTTGAGTCGGAGCCGATCGCATTTTTAGCCGGGTCGCTCGTCCTTGCGTGGGGAGATGGGATGGCCGCGCTCATTGGACGTAAATATGGCACGGTCATCTATGATTTATACGGTCAAAAGCGTTCTTTTCAAGGAAGCATCGCTATGTTCCTAAGTTCGTATGCAGTCTTATTTTTATTGTTTTTGTGGAATGATGTTGTCATGTGGCAAGTGGTAACTTATGGATTCATCATTTCCATTATAGCTACGTTAACTGAAGCGATTTCATATCGTGATTGGGATAACTTTACAATTCCGATTATAGTTGCGATCGCTACATCGTTATTGTTATAAACTAATCGCCATATTGTAAGAAAAACGTTGCTTGTCACGTCCATCAATCATTTGTATACTGTGTTTCGTACTGAAACCATTCAGTGACGTGCTCGGAGCGGATGAAATGGAGCCGAAGCACTGATTAAATAGAACGTAAAGGATTGAGTGAACGCATGAGCTTTTTACAGCAACTTCAGAGTATTATTTCGCCCGAGCGCGTCCTTCAAGACGAGCCGTTGTCGGCACACACGTATACAAAACTAGGTGGAAAAGCAGATTACTTCGTAGCACCACACACATATGAAGAAGTACAGGCCGTCCTACAATTAGCTCATCAAGAGGCGATGCCGTTTATGATTCTTGGCTTCGGTTCAAACTTGATCGTCCGTGACGGCGGAATCCGTGGAATCGTATTGAACCTGAATGAGTTAAACACGATTCGTCGAGACGGGAATCAATTGATTGCCCAAGCAGGGGCAGCGATTATCGATGTATCGCGCCAAGCGCTTACGGAAGGTTTATCCGGTCTTGAGTTCGCCTGTGGGATTCCTGGGACAGTCGGTGGAGCGGTCTATATGAATGCAGGCGCATACGGCGGAGAGACGAAAGACGTCATCACTTCTGCGACGGTATTGACACCGGATGGGGAAGTCCTTCATTTATCGAAAGACGAGTTAGAACTCGATTATCGGACGAGCTATGTTTCTAAAGAAGGATTGATCGTCTTAGAGGCGACGTTCGAGCTTGAACCGAAGAGCGACGAACTGATTAAAGAAGTCATGGATGACTTGACGTATAAACGCGAATCGAAGCAACCGCTTGAGTATCCTTCTTGTGGAAGCGTGTTTAAACGCCCTCCCGGCTATTTTGCCGGCAAGTTGATTCAAGACTCAGGCTTACAAGGGAAGCGGATCGGGGGAGCGGAAGTGTCACTCAAGCATGCAGGATTTATCGTCAATATTGCGGAGGCGACAGCGACGGAATACATTTCATTGATTCGTCACGTGCAAGCAATCGTTAAAGAGAAGTTCGAAGTGGAGTTAGAACCGGAAGTGAAGATTATCGGGGAAGACATCACCGTTGAAAATGCATAAGCGAAGAATGGGGACGGGCGCTGTCGTTCGGACCATTCTTTCATATTAAAGGAGGCGACGAGAATAGGCATCTCGTCGCCTTTTGTTTACACTTGTTTTTGTTTAGTGACCGCTTCGTAAGGATGCATGAACGGATACTCCAAATCACGAGCGACCGCTTCATACGTGACAGTCCCGTTTATAACGTTCAATCCTTTTAGAAGCGCATCGTTTTGTTGAAGTGCCGGAAGTACACCTTTTTGTGCACATTCGATAATATACGGCATCGTTGCGTTCGTCAGACCCATTGTAGATGTGCGTGGCACGGCACCTGGCATGTTGGCAACAGCATAATGTTGCACGCCATAGCGCTCATACGTTGGGGCATCGTGTGTCGTGATATGATCGATTGTTTCGCAAATGCCTCCTTGGTCGATCGCGACATCGACGATGACCGACCCGGGTGACATGCGTTGCACCATTTCTTCTGTGACAAGCTTCGGTGCTTTTGCTCCCGGGATGAGGACCGCCCCGATGACGAGGTCACTCTCAGCCACTTGTTTCGCAATGTTGTATTTATTTGAGATCAACGTATTGATCGTATTTCCGAACAAGTCGTCGATTTGACGGAGTCGGGCTGGACTAATGTCCATCAAGGTGACGCTCGCCCCAAGACCGATTGCGATACGGGCTGCATTCGTTCCGACGACACCGCCTCCGATGACCGTGACGTTCGCACGAGGCACACCAGGTAAGCCGGACATAAGAATGCCCTTCCCACCATGAGGTTTTTCTAAAATTTGTGCTCCGATTTGTGCAGCCATACGACCTGCGACTTCACTCATCGGTGTGAGGAGCGGTAGCGTCCGATCGACTTCTACCGTTTCATATGCGATGGCCGTGATGCCTGAATCGACGAGCGCTTTTGTCAATTCTGGCTCTGCTGCCAAGTGCAAATAGGTGAAGAGGGTCAAGTCAGGACGGAAATATTGATATTCCGATGCTTGCGGCTCTTTTACTTTGAGTGCGAGTTCAACGCCCTCCCATACTTCTTTCGCTGTCTCGACGATTGTTGCACCAGCGTCGATATATTCTATATTTGTGAAACCGCTACCGAGACCAGCGTTCGTTTCGACGTAGACATCATGACCGAGCTCCGTTAACATCACTGCCCCCATCGGCGTTAAGGCAACCCGATTCTCATTGTTTTTAATCTCTTTTAATACCCCGATTTTCATGGAACATTCCCCTTTCATTCCGTTGACACAAATTGTTCACACCCTTAGTATAGACCCATTTGAAAACGCTGTCTTTATCATGGATTCTAAAAATGAAGACAACCACTTTGTGAAAAAACACAAAGTGGTTGTCTAGTCTTCTAATCGATATTGACCGGCTTTGATTGCTAAATAAATCATCGCACGTTCCGGTAAAGAAACTTGAGTAATATTCGTCAATTCTTCGATCCGACGCATCCGATACAAGACGGTATTCGGATGAATGTGTAGGTGTGACGCGACCCTTTTTACGTTACCCTCAAAATAAAAATACCATTCGAGTGTCGTCTCGAGTTCGGTCTGATGCGATGAATCATACTGTTGCAAACGTTCGACGGTCGGGTGGGTTTCAAGACGTAGACCGATGCGCCTTGCGAGTTCGGGGACGAGTTGATAAATCCCGATTTGCTCAAATGCATGAGAGTTCAAAAGCTCCAAAGGGAATTTGCGACGTAACGTGGTGACGCGCCTCGCTTCTTCGGCTGCGGCGTACAGCATATCACTTTCGAAAAAACGTCGGCTGATGCCGAGTCGTGGTTCGGATTCGGAGAATTTGTCTTGAAGCAATCGTTCGAAACGTTTTGCCCAGGCGAGTAACGCCGTCTCTTCATCGGAGAGTTCTGATTTCATATAGTGCCAAATGAGTAACTGTTGCCCGTCGATGGCGTGTAACACGACTTCGATTGCCTCTTGAGTCGCGAGAACATAGTGGAGACGTTCTGCCAACTGCGGGGTAATCGGTTGGGCGCATTCAATGATCGTCAAACGACTTGCGACCGCAATGGGCGCGAGTTCGTTCAATCGTTCGCGATTGGAGTCATTGAGTGCCGGGGAGGCGAGGACGTCTAACAAAAAGCGTTCGAGTTCGGCATTGATGCGCCGCTCGTGCATCGCAATCGTCATGAGTAGTTTTTTTGCGATCGTCGCTCCTTCTTTCAAAATGGCTAATTCTTGATTGGTAAACGGGGTTGTCCGTGCCAAGCTCCATATATAGCCGAGGACTTCATCATGTTGCTTGATGACGACAGCTGCACGTTCCCCGAGTCCGACGGCGAGGCGGGCCGGGATGACGACAGGGTCATGTTGATTGATGACCTCTCTTAATATGCCGCTTTCCCATAAGTCCTCGATGACGGGCTCGGGGACACGCCGACCGATAATGGTTGCGATTCTGGCCGGGTCGGTCGAATCAGGATGTGTGCTATAAGCAAGCAATTGATGATGGCGGTTTTCGATTGTAATGGGTGCTCGAATCGCTTGACCAATTGCTTCTGCGAGTGAATCAAGTGACTCATAAGATTTTTGCAAAAAAGGCATGTCGATTCCTCCTCACTCTGAGTATAACGTCTTCTTTGTGAAACTTCACAAAAAGAATCAGAAGTGTGAGAAATGACATACCTTTTATATTGGGAAAAGCAATCCGACGACAAGACCGAGCAATGCTCCGACGATGACCTGAAACGGAGTGTGTCCGACGAGTTCATTCAAAATGGGGGTTTCATGTTTGATTCCTTTAAAGTAATCATTTAGAAGTCGAGCTTGAAATCCGACCGCCTGTCGGACGCCTGTCGCATCATACATGACGATGGTCGCAAAGACGATTGCGAGGGCAAACATGCTCGAATCGATCCCTTCCATGCGTCCGATAGCCGTTGCGAGCGCGACGACCGTGGACGAGTGTGAGCTCGGCATACCACCAGAAGCGAACATAATTTCAAGTTCAAAATCCCTCGTTTTAATGAGTTCGGTTACGAGCTTGGCTGCTTGGGCGATGAACCAAGCGAGCATCGCAGCGAGTAAAGGTTCGTTAAACATACATTCACTTCCTGTCTGACATAGTATCTTCACTATACCCGAAAGCGGCTGTTGCTAGACGTTAAGATTTTGTCAAAAAAGGTGTCACGGAGAAGTTCTCCATGACACCGATTGGTCGATTTTTGTTACCCGGCAACTTCTTCAGTTTCTTGAAGTTTCTCTGCAATGTTGTCAATGACATAACGGTTGCGAGGGTGTTCTTCACACGCTTTTGAACATGAACGCTTATGTTTCGGTTCACATTCTTCACAACAGAAATGCTGTAAGTTACACTCCGGGTTGGCACAATTAACGTAGCGAACCGTCTCTTTCCCACAGTGCATGCAATGTGAGACAACATTCGGGTTCACGGAGTTGACTGGTACATTGATGCGTTCGTCAAAGACGTAAAGCTCACCTTCCCAGTCCTCTCCTTTTGTCGCTTCATCTTTTCCATACATCGCGACGCCACCTTTAAGGTGGAAGATGTTGTCGTGACCTTGGTCACGCATATATGCTGTAAATTTCTCGCAACGGACACCGCCGGTACAGTACGTGAGAAGTGTTTTTCCTTCGTAAAGGTCCTTGTTCTCTTCGAGCCAATCTGGCATGTATCGCGACGCCTCGACATCAATTTTGATCGCGTTTTTAAAGTGACCAAGCTCGTACTCGTAATTGTTACGAACATCGAGGATGACGACATCATCACGATTCATCATCTCTTTCCATTCTGCTGGTTCGAGATATGCCCCGTGTTGTTTCGGCACGTCAAACTCACCATCAAAGCGCCACGTCACGAGCTCTTTCTTATGACGGACAAAAATTTTCTTGAAAGCATGCTCTTCAACCTCATCGATTTTAAATTCGATGTCGCTAAAAAGTGGGTTCTCTTTCAAGTCATTCATGTATTGCTCGGTTTGTTCCCAAGTACCAGAGCACGTCCCGTTGATTCCTTCGGAGGAAATCAAGATGCGTCCTTTGACCCCAAGCTCCTTACAATACTTCAAATGCTCTTGCGTGAGTGTTTCTGGGTCTTCAATGTTGACGTACTTATAGTACAACAAGACCCGCATTGGTTTTGATTCCATGTTATGTTGCTCCCCTGTGTTCAGTTTTTTGCAGGAAAACGAACGTTGGGTTGTGTCGTTCGACGAATAGACTTGCCTGCAACCACAAGTCCATTATTATATGATAAATATCACGGCGAGTTTTCGCAAATGGTTTTTATTTTTTTTCGTGAATGCAGGGAGATGCGTCTTGTAAATCGAATTTGGGGAATAGGGTAGTAACGAAAGTTGAAGGTGGAACGACTATGCTCACTTCTCTCCAACAGTACATCATCCAATTGATCGAATGGCTTCAAAGTTTACCTGGTGGCCCGTGGGCCGGCCTCGGCGCGCCTTTTTTGGAAGCGATTTTTCCATTTTTGCCGCTCGTCTTAATCATCTCAGCCAATGCGGCCACATATGGCTTTTTATTAGGAGTTCTTTTATCGTGGATTGGCAGCTTACTCGGGACGGTCGTCGTCTTCGTAGCTGTAAGGTACATCTTCCGAAAGCCGATGACACGATGGTTAGAGAAACATAAGACCGCGGTATATTGGCTAGAGCGAATCAATCATATGAGTCCGATTTCGCTCGGGTTCTTGTACTCGCTCCCGTTTATACCGGTCAGTTTGATCACTTATTTGTTGGCGCTCATTCAAATGAAGCTTCGCACGTTCGTGTTGGCGGCCGGGTTTGGTAAACTGCTCGTCGTCGTGATTTTTTCTGTCATCGGAGACCAATGGGAAGAGTTTATCCAAAGTCCGTTCCGTTTGTCGATGCTCGGTCTGCTTTTGGTCGCATTGTGGGCAATCAGTCGGGGACTTGAGGAAGTGCTCAAGCGACGGGCTTTCAAAAAACGGAACGAAGAGTTGAAACAAGATTTGATCAACAAATGACAAACACCCCTTCGAGAAATGATATGCTCCCCAATAGGTAGACAGATGAAATAACAAATCTGTTTATTCTAATTGGGGAGTGTTTTTTTATGGCGAGAAGTCGGCAT
>NZ_JACSKY010000050.1 GCF_018617855.1 Exiguobacterium qingdaonense | reverse complement strand
TGGATCCCAGCCGAGAACAAGGTCGGGATCGACCTCGGTTTGGAGCACTTCGCCGTCATGACGAACGATGCGATGGTCTCGGAGAAGATTGACAACCCTCGCTTTCTCCGACAATCCGAAGCGAAGGTCAAGAAGGCGCAGCGCGCTTTGTCACGCAAGAAGATTGGGAGTAAGAATCGTGAAAAAGCCAAATTACTTCTGGCAAAGAA
>NZ_JACSKY010000049.1 GCF_018617855.1 Exiguobacterium qingdaonense | reverse complement strand
ACTCAAATCTGTTCCACTTGCGGCATAAAAGGCGAGAAGAAGGCGATGGATGTCCGTGAATGGACGTGTGCCTGTGGCGCGCATCATGATCGTGACATCAACGCGAGCATCAACCTATTGAGGTTGGCCGACTGACAAACCATTCAGGGCAGGGACTGCCCGACGAGCTTGGTAAACAACTGTGGCTGGTAAGAGCACGGTCTTCCCAAGA
>NZ_JACSKY010000048.1 GCF_018617855.1 Exiguobacterium qingdaonense | reverse complement strand
CGGCGACACCCGCCTCCTACAAGCCCCTGTTCCCGTTCCTCGCCGAGGCGGACAGCCTCGCGCTCGCGAACGCGAAGCTGAACCTCGACACCGCCTTCGCGAAGTTCTTCGCCGGGACGGGCGGCTTCCCGGCTTTCAAGTCGAGACGACGGTCGCGCGCCTCCTACACGACGAACAACCAGCACGGTACGATCCGCATCGAGGCGGGCAAGGTCCG
>NZ_JACSKY010000047.1 GCF_018617855.1 Exiguobacterium qingdaonense | reverse complement strand
GAAGCGTGGCGACACGTGGAGCTGAATGATACTAATCGGTCGAGGCTTTGATCTAGTCTAATGGTTCGTGTTGATGAATCCTCAGTTTTGAGAGAACAATCTCAAAAAACGTATTGACATTATCGATAAATAATGTTAATATAATACTTGTCTGGTGGCGATAGCGAGACGGCCACACCCGTTCCCATGCCGAACACGGAAGTTAAGCGTCTCAGCGCCGAAAGTAGTTGGGGGATCT
>NZ_JACSKY010000046.1 GCF_018617855.1 Exiguobacterium qingdaonense | reverse complement strand
ACGATCCGCATCGAGGCGGGCAAGGTCCGGCTGCCGAAGGTCGGGTTCGTGCGGTTCAGCCAACATCGTCCGTTCGAGGGCGTCATCCGGTCGGCGACGGTCTCGATGACGAGGACGGGCAAGTTCTTCGTCTCCCTCCTCGTCGAACAGGACGATGCACCATGGATCCCAGCCGAGAACAAGGTCGGGATCGACCTCGGTTTGGAGCACTTCGCCGTCATGACGAACGATGCGATGGTCTCGGAGAAGAT
>NZ_JACSKY010000045.1 GCF_018617855.1 Exiguobacterium qingdaonense | reverse complement strand
TCGTCGCGTCCTTCATCGGCTCCTAGTGCCAAGGCATCCACCGTACGCCCTTTCTACCTTGATCTAGCGTCTAAGACACACGGTCCGTTACGGACCATATGTGAAATTGGTTTTTGATGTCTTGATGAATCTTCAGTTTTCAAGGAACAATCGAGGGACGAACCCTCAAAACTGAACGATGGGCAATGCCACATGGGCATTTTCCTTAGAAAGGAGGTGATCCAGCCGCACCTTCCGATACGGCTACCTTGTT
>NZ_JACSKY010000044.1 GCF_018617855.1 Exiguobacterium qingdaonense | reverse complement strand
GTTGCTCTACCACTGAGCTATTGCGGAACGATCTTGCCTGGCAACGTCCTATCCTCACAGGGGGAGATCCCCCAACTACTTTCGGCGCTAAGACGCTTAACTTCTGTGTTCGGCATGGGAACAGGTGTGGCCGTCTCGCTATCGCCACCAGACAAAATGAATATTAACACCGCGTCATACGCATGTCAATATTGTTTAGGGCTTGTTCCCTGAAAACTGAGGATTCATCAACACGAACCATTAGACTAGATCAAAGCCTCGACCGATTAGTATCATTCAGCTCCAC
>NZ_JACSKY010000043.1 GCF_018617855.1 Exiguobacterium qingdaonense | reverse complement strand
AGTTGGTACGAGTTCGTCCGGCAACTCGAATACAAATCAAACTTCTACGGACGGACGCTCATCAAGGCAGACCCCTGGTACGCATCGACCCAGATCTGTTCCACTTGCGGAGTAAAAGGCGAGAAGAAACAGTTAGATGTCCGTGAATGGACATGTACTTATTGTGGTGCGCATCATGACCGTGACATCAACGCGAGCATCAACCTATTGATGTTGGCCGACTGACAAACCATTCAGGGCAGGGACTGCCCGACGAGCTTGGTCCATAACCGTGGCTGGTAAGAGCAC
>NZ_JACSKY010000042.1 GCF_018617855.1 Exiguobacterium qingdaonense | reverse complement strand
GTGCTCTTACCAGCCACGGTTATGGACCAAGCTCGTCGGGCAGTCCCTGCCCTGAATGGTTTGTCAGTCGGCCAACATCAATAGGTTGAGGCTCGCGTTGATGTCACGGTCATGATGCGCACCACAATAAGTACATGCCCATTCACGGACATCCACCGTCTTCTTCTCGCCTTTTACGCCGCAAGTGGAACAGATCTGGGTCGATGCGTACCAGGGGTCTGCCTTGATGAGCGTCCGTCCGTAGAATCTTGATTTGTATTCGAGTTGCCGGACGAACTCGTACCAACTGACATCCCCGATGGA
>NZ_JACSKY010000041.1 GCF_018617855.1 Exiguobacterium qingdaonense | reverse complement strand
CACCATTTTAACGGGAAGTAGCTCAGCTTGGTAGAGCACTTGGTTTGGGACCAAGGGGTCGCAGGTTCGAATCCTGTCTTCCCGACCATCATCACTTATATGGGGCCTTAGCTCAGCTGGGAGAGCGCCTGCCTTGCACGCAGGAGGTCAGCGGTTCGATCCCGCTAGGCTCCACCAATTTTATTTTTTTTACAGACGAACTTTGAAAACTGAACGATGAGGCAAAAATAAGTTTTACCATTTTTGAATGAAGCGCAAGCTTCGTCAATCTAAGAGCTATATCAAATTCTTTGGAGAGTTTGATCCTGGCTCAGGACGAACGCTGGCG
>NZ_JACSKY010000005.1 GCF_018617855.1 Exiguobacterium qingdaonense | reverse complement strand
CGGGGCTAGCCTGATCAGGTTCCGACTGTCAGGTCGGATAACTCAGGAATCCCCCACCTCTAAGCGAAGCGTAGGTGGGGGTAGTTCAATTGACCTGAAGGAAGTGGACGTATGAATCGAGAGGAACAGATTCGTTTTGCGGCTCACCAAGTGATGGAGCTCGGAAACATGGAAGTCGTCCCCGAAGTGTTCGCTACAGAATATGTCGCGCATGCAGGGAAACGGACGTATCACGGGCATGCATTCATTCGACGTTTTTCAAAACAGATGAAGACGGCGATTCCTGACGTCGAGGTGAAGAAGATTGAGGTACTCGTTCAGACAGAAGACACTATCACGTGGCAGCGCACACTTAGTGGGACACATCAACGAAACATGATGGGCATTCCTGCGAGCGGGAAACAGGTCGAATGGGTGGACATGGTCGTCTCCCGTTTTCAGAATGGATTGATTGTTGAGGAATGGGTCGTCTCTGAACTGATGGGTGAGTTATTGGTGAAGCAACCTAAAAAATGATGACGTAGCGAGAAAGTACTTATGACAAGCATAAGTGCTTTTTTGTTAGTTACTAAAGAATCAAAGAGCATGTCTGATATGATGAATGTATGATCGAAAAACATATAGTCGGGGGAATGACATGAATATTCAACAGATGATGGAATTCGAGATCGGGGAGGCACTCGACAAACAGTTGACCGAGTTGCTCATGAAGTCTTTTGAGCCACTTTATCATGCACGGAGCTATTTCAAGCAGTCGCCGCATCTCCGATTGATTGCATTTGATGAACAGCAACACGTCATCGGACAAGTCGGTTTAGACTTTCGCATGATGAATTTGAACGGGGACCCGATTCGAGTGCTCGGGATTATCGACTTATGCGTTCAAGAAGAATGGCAAGGAGGCGGGATCGGACGAGCGCTGATGGAACGGGTGATTGCTCTCGGTGACGAGCATCGGATTGACTTTCTCCTGTTATTCGCTGACCGACCTGACCTTTACGAACGGATCGGATTTCACACGGTATCGAACATATGCACGTGGCTTCAAATCGATGACCAAAACCAGACGACACGAGGGATTGGGGAGGCACGATTTGAAGAGTTAATGATTCGTCAGGTGGGAGACAAACGATGGACCGACGGAAAGCTCGATTTGCTCGGATACTTATACTAGGAGGATACCGATGAACCTTGAACAAGTGACAAACACGTACGACACGTATGCACAAAAAATCGGGGACCGGAAGCGCATGTATGAAACGATTGCGAGTACCTTTAACGTGAAGCGGGCGCTCTATCCTGGAAGTCACGTCGATATCGCCCCGTCCCTTGTCATCCCGCATGTCATCTATGTCGACAGCTTCAAAGGGACGATTCGTTTCTTCAAGCACCTTGAAACGGTACAGGAACTGATTGATCAACGAAAGGAATATGATGAGCCGTGCATCATTGAATTCTTTGGTCAGGACTATACACAGCCGCTCGACATCGGACCGGTCGATTTGATCATCTCGCAATATGCGGGATTTGTCGGTCAGGCGACGAAACAGTATTTGAAGCCGGGCGGCATCTTGCTTTGTAACGATAGTCATGGAGACGCGACATTGGCGCAAGTCGATGAAACGTTCGAGCTGATTGGGGTCATGAGTAGTACGAATGAAATCAATCAGACGGGGCTCGATGAGTATTTCCGATTGCCGAAAGGAAAGGACGTCGATACCACAGAAGTGAAGAAGTCGATGAAAGGTCCTAAGTATACGAAACAAGGGGAGAATTATGTGTTTCGGAAAAGAATATAAAAAAATAAAACGCGTCCCTAAAAAGCGATTTCAGATAAAATAAATCGGATGTTACGTCCTCACTTAAAAACTATTCATTTGATTCGTGTAAGTACAATCAAGTTAATAGTTTTTTGTGATTTCTTTCAATTCGTTATCAGAATAAATCGACTATAACTCAAAAAAATTAATGAAAAGCGACAAAATATTGTAATAACTTGCTCATTTTTATTCAGACAGAATAATATAAAATTTATATTGAACAGTGTTCAAAAAAATAAACACAGTTAAAGTAGGTGCGAATTTTGGGTGTGAAAGATCGTAAATTAAGAGAGAGAAATCAAAAAAAAGAACTTATTCTTTCTGCAGCGAAAGAAATCATTGAGGAGGTGGGGATTGAGAATCTTTCGATTAGAAAAATCGCAAATCGCATTGAGCACTCCCCAGCAATAATCTATCACTATTTTCAAGATAAAAATGAAATAGTAGATTCTTTACTGGAGGAAGGTTATAAAAGAATAGTTTTAGCACTTGAAAGTCTTGGTCCACAAGATAGCACGCCTGAACAAATACTAAAAGAAAGTCTGATGAATTACATCGAAGTAGCATTGGCTATGTCTGAAGAATATAAAATTGTTATGCTCAGCGATTCACATGTAGTGCTCAAACACACTTCTGTTTTATTTAAAGGAGCTTCACTTGAAAGACCAGCCATACAAATGCTCTGCAAACTCTTAAAAAATAGCTATTGTGAAAATTGTTCGGATGATTATGTTGAGATTGTTGCTCAAATTGTATGGAGTTCAATGTTTGGCCTTATTACAAGACTTATTCTAGAAGGTCATAAAGACAAACAATTCAAGCAAAGCATCGTAGAACATCACATTGATTTCATAATAAACAGTTTGAAGAGTATGAAAAATAATGGTTTAGGAGATGCTTTTTATGAAATTTAGAAAATCAATAACTATACTAACTTTAGCAATCGGTGTCTTAGCATTAATTGCCTCTGTCTATGGCGTGTTTTCTAGCGCAGGACAAAAAGGTATTGAATTTACATCTTTGCATGATGAAGTTGTTAAGCTACATGGGGGTGGTCTATACAAGAATGAATCAGTTTCTATGGTAGCGCAAGCTGTTGCACAAGATGTGGTGACCTTATGTTTTGGAGTTCCACTGCTCATGGTAGCTTTAATTTTAACAAGGAAAGGGCTTTTAAAAGGAAAATTGCTTTTTGCGGGAATACTTGGATATTTTTTATACACCTATGTTTCGTACACCTTTTATGCCATGTATAACTCACTTTTTCTAGTATATGTTGCTATTATGTCATGTAGCTTTTTTGCGTTCACACTTACTATGATTTCTTTTGACTTGAAAAAGATGCATACTCAATTCAGTTCAAAACTGCCTGTCAAATTCATTGGTAGTGTGCTCATTTTTATAGCGTTATTAGTCGCTCTTATGTGGCTCGAAATGTTGACACATCGTGTTCCTGATGGATTAGATCATTATACGACTCTTGTTATTCAGGCACTCGATTTAGGTTTTGTCGTCCCAATTGCGATTTTGTCGGGTGTACTTTTAATGAAACGAAATGCTTATGGGTATTTATTATCTTCAGTAATCATCGTAAAAGAGGCAGCACTTTTAATAGCGATTATTGCGATGCTTATCGGTCAAAAAAATTCTGGAGTAAATGTAGGTGTAATTGAATCGATTTTGTTCCCGCTGTTTTTGGCTATCGTCATTTTCTGTTTATATTTGATGATGAAAAATATTAAAGAGGGCAAAAAAATATAATTTGAGCTCTAATTTTGAAATGTTGTCTCATTTTTTTCTTAATTAGAGCTCAATCGAGTACTATACGAGTTGCCTAAACATCATTCTTACAAATTTATAAAATGAATGTTTATCCGCGCTTAACACTCATTATGCTGTCTTTGGATTAGGAGATTCTGTTTCACGCAACGCATCGACTTGTTTATATTCTTCGGTATCGGTCCACATCTCATCTTTCAACGGATTGAGACGTCGTTTGACGATACGTGACACCTGCATGACGGCGAGGACGACGTTTAAGGCGAGACTGATGATTGCGAGCGTCCAGTTCGCTGCTGGGTTATATGAAACACTCACGTTAAACGTACTGCCGACCGCAAAGAAGTAGGGGAACGTCATGACCCACATCATCCAAATCGTGAGTGTTTGGGCTCGGTTTTGCATCCACGTCCCTTTCGCCCAGAGAAGGGCCGGAATCGTGGCGGCGATGTTCAATGCGAATCCGGAATAGAACGCGTTACCGGGTGCGCAAGAGTAAACATAAGAGATGTTCCAAATCCCGTACGCGATAATCCACAACTTCGTCTGGTCCGGCCAAATCATATCGATTTTCTTACCGGACGTCGCAAAGATGCCGAACCATCCACAGATCAAAAGGACGTTCAAGATTCCGGCGACGGCGTTCACATAGTTCCAACCACCTGAGATGTAATACATTCCATCCACGATTCCTTCGAAGCCCATGAAGCCGACTTGGAACTCCCGAATGACCGCCTCGATGATATTGATAGCGAGAATGGCTGGAACGAGTATTAAATACCAAGGGTGCTTCTTATGATAGTTCGTGAAGCGGATGACCATGTAGATGAGTGAACCCGCCAGTGCAGAGTACACTTTCACCCAATGAAACCAAGACGTGATTTCTGATTCGACGACGAACAGCCAAATCGGGGTCAAAGCAATCGGAAGCGCGATGAACATCAGTTGACTCGCCCGTTTACCGGAACGGACAAATTCGTTCAATCCAATCAAAAGACCGAGTACGACGAACCACATAAGGACGTTGTGCCAAGGAATCGACTCGAAGAAAAACATAAAACGACACTCCTTTCAAAAGTGAAATGACAAGTAATGAATGCGATATATAAACATACCGAACGTTCGTTATGTTTATGTGAAAAGTGTAACAATTTTATGAAAGCGCTGTCAATACGATTGTGAACTCACTTGGAAGTGTCGAAAGTTCGCCACATCATTGTGGTATAATGAGCGATGAGAATAAAGGAGGGTGCGAGATGATGATGAACGAAGGGAAGTTAAAAATTTTGCAAGCTGCGCGTGAAATCATCGTCGAACAGGGCATCAAAGGCACAACGCTCCGAGCAATCGCCGAGCGGGCTGGTTTTAGCACAGGGGCGATTTATCACTACTACACGTCCAAAGAGGCGATTTTGTATGATGTGATGGACGAGGGGCTCGGTGAGGTCAAACGAATTGCGACCGTCTCACGTGAGGATGAGAAAGAAGCGGAAAGAATCATCCAAGAAATATACGAAGGGATGCAGGAACGCCTTCAAAAAGATGCGGAGAGCCGACTTCAGTTCTATCTCGCCCATGAAGCGATGATTGGCAATGAAGAAATCCAGCAAAAATTCAAAGAGAAGTATGAAGACTGGATCACACGGATTGAGGCGATCTTTGTACGGGCTTACGGTGTTGATCAAGGACCGATGACCCGAGCGGTCGCCACGTGGACGATGGCTGGGATTGACGGCATGGTGCTCCAGACGCTACTTCGGACGGGAACGATTGAACCGGACTATACGAATCGTGTGCTTCATTACTTGTTGACCGAAGGCTTTCCACACTTTTTTCAGCTCATTCGTTCGAAAGAGACGGATTATGAGTAATGCCAGTTGATACAATCGGACGGACATAATAGAATGGATGAGTGATTTTGTTGGATTGTATGGATGAAAGGAACTGATTTTACGATGAACGAAAACTTTTGGCGCGACCTGCCGCGTCCATTCTTTATACTTGCCCCAATGGAAGACGTGACCGATGTCGTCTTCCGTCACGTCGTCGCCCATGCGGGACGCCCGGACGTCTTCTTCACAGAGTTCGCGAACTCGGACAGCTATTGCCACCCTGAAGGGAAAGGCAGCCTCCGTGGCCGTTTGACGTTCACCGAGGACGAGCAGCCGATGGTCGCCCACATCTGGGGAGATAACCCGGAGTACTTCCGTCAAATGAGTATCGGCATGGCTGAGATGGGCTATAAAGGACTCGATATTAACATGGGTTGCCCGGTCCCGAACGTTGCAAGACGTGGGAAAGGGAGCGGCCTCATTCTCCGTCCGGAAGTGGCAGCAGAACTCATTCAAGCAGCGAAAGCCGGTGGACTTCCGGTCAGCGTCAAGACACGACTCGGTTACTCGAAGCTCGATGAATGGCGTGACTGGTTGACGCATATCTTGAAACAAGACATCGCCAACTTGTCGATTCACTTGCGGACACGTTCGGAGATGAGTAAAGTCGATGCGCACTGGGAAATGATTCCCGACATCGTGAAGCTACGGGACGAGATTGCACCGGATACGCTCATCACGATTAACGGGGACATCCTCGACCGTCAAATGGGACTCGAGCTCGTTGAGAAATATGGGGTCGATGGTGTCATGATCGGTCGCGGGATTTTCAAAAACCCATTCGCATTCGAGAAAGAGCCGCGCGAACACTCGATGGAGGAACACCTCGATCTGTTGCGTCTGCAACTGGACCTTCAGGATAAGTTCCAAGAAGACGTGCCACGCTCAATTTCGAACTTGCACCGTTTCTTCAAGATTTACGTCAAAGGATTCCGTGGGGCGAGCGAGCTCCGTCACAACTTGATGGAAACGAAATCGACGGACGAGGTACGAGCGTTGCTTGATGCCTTTGTCGAGAAATATCATGAAGAAGAGGCAGCGCTTGCTGCCGAATAAACGATGAGGTTCAGCGAAAGCTGGGCCTTTTTCGTATAATGAATAAAAAGGAGTGAGGCAGATGATCAACATACGAAAGGAAAGACCAGAAGATGAGCGTCGCGTCGAAGAGATTGCTCGGGAAGCGTTTTGGAACTTATATTTCCCGGGATGTCATGAGCATTATGCGATTCATCAACTGCGAAAACATGAAGATTACTTGCGCGAATTGTCATGGGTCATCGAAGTGGATGGAGAGCTTGCCGGCGGGATTTTTTTCTCAAAGTCGAAAATTGTAGATGGAGAGAAATCGGTGGATACGATCACGTTCGGTCCAGTTTTCATCGACCCGAGGTACCATCGACAAGGAGTAGGTAGACATCTCATAACGCATTCGATTGAACATGCACGTTCGCTCGGTTATCGTGCAATCCTGACGCTAGGCTATCCATATCACTATGAACCATATGGATTTGTAGGCGGGAAGCGATTCGACATCGCGATGCCGGACGGACAGTATTATAAGGGACTGCTCGTACTACCTTTATATGAAGGAGCGCTAAACGGGATTCATGGGGTTGCGATGTTTACAGAAGGATTGGAAGTCGATGAAGCCGAATTAGAGGCGTACGACGCTACGTTTTCGAAGAAGAAAAAAGAAGTGCTACCGAGTCAACGAGAGTATGAACTTGCTTCAACTGAACTCGATCAATCATAAAGTGATGCCCAAGACATGGTCTTTGGCATTTTTTTCTTTCCTTATAACCAAAAATAGGATATTTTTGATATATCGGATGACGATATAACGAAACGCGATATAAAGGAGTAGGATACGTGACACAACAGTCGAGTAAAGGAGCCTTAACCGAGGCAGTTTATTATATATTATTGTCTCTCCAAGTCCCGAGACATGGGTATGGGATGATGCAATTCGTTCAAGAATTAAGCAATGGGCGGGTCCAACTCGCACCGGGCACATTATATGGTGCCCTCAGCAGTCTAGTAGAGCGCGGATGGATTCAGGCGCTCAAAGGTACGGAGCGGAAGAAAGAGTATGAGATCACGGAATCGGGTCGAGAGGCACTTCGGTCGGAATTAAGGCGACTTGAAGAATTGGTGCGACACGGTCATGAATGGACGAAGGAGTTGGACACATGAAGACGAAAGCGATCTATCGCATCTTTGTTGATTATGAGAAAGAAGAGAAGTGGCTCAACGAGATGTCTCAAAGCGGATGGGCACTCGAATCCTTTCGTTTGATGCGATACGTGTTCAAACCAGTCGAACCTGGGACGTACACGTATCGAATCGAACTATTGTCCAACCTACCTTCGCACCCCGAGTCGAAGGCGTATATGACATTCCTCGATGAAGTGGGCATCGAAGTGGTCGACACGTCGTATCGGTGGATCTTTTTACGAAAACGAACGAGTGACGGGCCGTTTCAATTGTATTCGGATTTTGATTCGATGATTCAGCGGGAAAAGCGAATCATTCAACTGTACGGCGCAGTAGGACTCGCCAATTTTGTTGTGATCGTAGCGAATCTTTCGAATCCGTATGCACAGTGGGTCATTCTACTGAACATAATCGTCGTCGCGATGTTGGCCTACGCGGTTCAGCATCATACACGAAAAGTTAGAACGTTAAAAGGTCTCAAAGTGATTGGGGAGATGAAGTCATCAGATTGAACGCAAGGGTTAGGAGGAGCAAGATGGATTCATTAGAATGGAAAGACTGTATGATTTGTTTTGGCTTGATTGCGGGGACGACGCTCGGTGTGATCCTCTCGTTCTTCTTCAATATCGAGCTAGTATACGGGATCGCGAGCGGGGCGATGCTTGGATATGTCGGGGGACTTGTCGCATCGATTTTGAAAAAATGACAATTTCATATAAAGGATAATTTGAATAATTTACCGAAATTCTGTGTAACAAACGACAGAGGAGCGGATCAATATGGAGCGGAAGATTACCGTGAAAGGGACGGGGAACGTCTCATCTCGACCGGATTTGATTGTGATTCACATGGACCTCGTCTCAAAAGCGCCACGATACGAAGATACGATGACCGAGGCAGCAAGTGCGGTGTCACATCTTCAAAAAGCCATCACGCGCGCTGGTTTTGACAAGACAGATCTCAAAACGAGTGACTTTTCGATCGATACGGAATACGAGAGCTATCGTGATCGAGATGAGAATGTTCGATCACGGTTTGTCGGATACGTCTGTAAACAGAAGACGAAGCTCGAATTTGCGCTCGACACGTCCAAGCTATCGGACGTCATCGAACAAATCAGTCAATCTCGGGCAAATCCGAAACTATCCATTCGCTTCACGATGAAAGACCCGAATGCGATTGAAGATCAGCTATTGGTGAGTGCTGCGGAGAATGCATTGAATCGAGCGGAGCTTCTTGCGAAAGGAGCAGGCGCCGAACTCGGGGACTTGCTTCAAATTGACTACACATGGGGAGAGATTCACCTGTTCTCGCCGACAAACGTCCTTTATAGCCAGGACGTCGTCTATTCGGAATCACGGATGCCTGAACTCGAACCGGATGACATTGACGTCAGTGATTCGGCAACATTCGTTTGGAGTTTGAAATGAGGCGACTGACTGTTTTGATCCTCGTTTCACTCTCGATTGCGCTACCTGTATCCGCTCTTTCCTTTGCCTATACGTTTGTCGTGTTCGACCGAAACGCATATGAAGTGCTCGACACGACGATCGATGAGGAGGTACTCGGTGACGTGATCGGTGAAGTGGAGACGACCGTCAACGACGAAACGGGACGATATTACGGGAATGCCTCGAACGGATATCCGATTGGAACAACGTACCGTGAAGTCAATGGGCAGTCGGTAGAGGACGTCATTGCGGTCGAGGATGGTTCAGAATGGAGACGGGCGGAGTACCGGTTTGAAGCTCCGTACCATTCAAGAGATTTTATCAAATTCTTCGGTTATGGCCTACTTGGGATGGGCATCATGATGTTGAGTTGGACGCTCTTCAAGCGAAGTTCGCTCTACAAAAAAGAAGCATGAACGAACGTTGAAATGGGAACGGGGTTAGAAAGAAGTTCGGGAAGGGGGGAGCATGATGAACATCCTGATTATTTTTGACTCGCTGTATGGTCACACAGAAAAGATTGCCCATGTGATGCAAGAAGAACTGTCGAAAGACCATGAGGCACGTATGGAACATGTGTTAAATATAGGTCTTGGAGATCTCGCGCATGTCGACCTCGTCATCATCGGTTCACCGACAAACGGTGGGTCTGAGATGGAGGACATCAAACTGTTCTTAAAAAAGATCTCGGACAATGCGTTACGTGGGAAGCGGACGGCCGCGTTTGACACGAGCGTCGTGAAAGAAAATCGGAATCCGATTATTGGGAAAATCATCGATTGGTTCGGTCATGCCGTTAACCGTGTCGAAGGAGAAATGATTGAAAAAGGGGCAACGGACGTAAAAAAAGAGTCATTTTTCGTCGATGGGGAGACGGAGATGCTGAAAGAAGGCGAACTCGAACGCGCACGAGTGTGGGCACGGGAGTTGGTTAAATGATGCACGGGCGCATTCTGTGAGCAGGATGCGTTTTTTTAATTCATGAGGACAAGAAGGCTGAAAAACGGGTAAATACAAGTATTCACCTCTTCACATAAAGGAGCTGGTTGTGATGAAAAAAATGGAACGGGATGTGTTCGTCGGATGGATTGTCGTCATACTCGTCATGTTCGTGCACTTTCTCATCACCGTCTCTCTCGGAAACGCATACTTTGCCGAGGAATCACTGAATCGAATGTTATGGTTCTCTAGCTTCCCAGCGTTTTTGATTGCCTTCGTTGCAGCCTATTTCCAAAAAACGAATACGGTGTTTCTAGCGGTTCGTCGTGGATTGTTATGGACCATCGAGTTGATCGTCGCCTTCACGATACTTGCCTGGGTGTTTCGTTCCTTTGAAGGATTGTATGCGAACGCCGGTCTGTACTGGTTGTTCGGTGCCGTCCTCATCGGCCCGGTCTTCTATTTGATGGCGTTCCGACGACAGCATACGAAACGAATCCGTACACCTTGAACGAAACGCCTCCTCACTTGGGAGGCGTTTTTAGATTGCGCTTGGATGGGAATGGGGTAGAGAGTATAGATTGGAGGAGAGTGCGATGAGTCAGTATTTTTCATCATCCTATGAAGAATCTAGGGAAAAATTTATCAGCCTGTTATCCGAAGTGAAAAAATATTACCCAAAAGCAGAGCTGTTGACCCATTCAATTGGGGACGAGAGCATCGACATCATTTTAGGGGAACCGAAGCGAGCACGTAAAGCGATGCTTCTCATGACGATTGGGGAACATGGGATTGAAGGCTATGCGGGTGCCGCGGTGACCCACCAATTCGTACAGACACAACTCGCACATGTTCGTCACGAGACGACAGGTCTTTGTCTCGTCCATGCCGTCAATCCGTGGGGAATGAAGCATTTTCGACGGGTCAATGAGCACAATGTCGATCTGAATCGGAACTATGTCATCGACCGTGAGTCGGTCCCTTATAACATCAACCGTGAATACGAACTGATGCGTCACCTGTTCGTGCCGGACGGAGTGATTGACGAGTACCATGAGGCGCGTGAGCGGATTTATTCGTTTCTTGGGTCAGGAATCAAACTCGATGGATTCAAAGCGATGAGCGGGGCGAAGGGAATGGGGCAATACCAATTCCCGAAAGGCGTCTATTACGGAGGGGAAGCGGATGAACCGTCAGCCATGTTTGTGAAAGGGATACAGCATGACTTGCTTGAGAGCTACGAACGGGTCGTGCACATGGACTGGCATACCGCACTCGGTCCGACGAACGAGGTCACGATGGTCATCAGTAAACGGGACGGTCGAACCGAAGACGAGTTGAAACAAACGTACGGTCTTGAAAACGTTAAAATATATGATCCAGACGAGACGTTAGGCGACTCGACGAATCACTTCTATCATGTTCGTGATACCGAATATCCGGACAAAGGTCTCGTCTCCGCATTGTTTGAGTTTGGTACGTTCGGGACGTCGACAAAAGCCTTGATTCGCGAATTTTTGACAATCATTTTGGAGAATCAATTGTACTTTGAAGGGACGAAAGACCCTGAAGCACGGAATGGGATTCAAAATGAGTTCATGGCAATGTTCTATCCGGATGATGCGAGTTGGCGAGAAGCTGTGTTACGGGAAGGGGCGAGAGCCGTGGAAGGGTATTTGAAAGGAGAGTCGCTCTGGCGCGATGTGTAAACAGGTTACGAGAAACGAGAATCGGGAACAATGACAGTGGTGTACTAAAAATGATGATTGTGGAGGTTAGAGGATGGGATACATTACAGCACATGACGGTACAAATCTATACGTAGAGGATGTCGGGTCTGGGGAACCGATCGTCTTCTTACACGGCTGGCCGGCGAACAACAACATGTTCGAGTATCAGAAGAATGCGCTCGTCGAGGCGGGATATCGTTACATCGGAATCGACTTCAGAGGATACGGAAAATCTGATGCCCCGGCGACAGGTTATGACTATGAGACGATGGCGTCTGATGTGCATATGGTCGTGTATGGGCTCGGACTAAAAGACTTTACACTCGTCGGCTTCTCGATGGGTGGCGCGATTGCAGTCCGCTATGCGGCCGACTATAAAGAGGACGGTCTAAAAAAATTGGTCTTGGCCGGCGCGGCGGCACCGATTTTCACGCAACGTTCAGACTATCCGTACGGAATGACGACAGACGAAGTCGACTCTTTGATTGAAGATACGCGGACAGACCGACCGAAGATGCTCGAAGGATTCGGAAAGATCTTCTTTGAAAAAGAACATTCGGAACCGATGCAAAACTGGTTCCATCACCTCGCCCTCGCGGCCTCGAGCCACGGTACGATCGCTTCGGCACAGGCGCTGCGGGACGAGGATCTACGAGACGCTCTTCCAAACATTGACGTCGAGACGCTAATCATTCATGGGGTACACGACAAAATCTGCCCGTTCGCATTCGCCGAGCAAATGAAAGAAGACATCCCGAACGCCCGCATCGAACGTTTTGAAGAGAGTGGACATGGGACCGTGCTCGATGAACGAGAGAAATTTAACGATACGTTGTTGCAGTTTATTCAATAATTTATGACCTCCGAATCGGGGGTCATTTGTATGTCGACATGGATAAGAACCAACGAAAACGGGTATAAATCAATTGGAGTTCCTTTCCATTTTTTGAATCACTGGAACATCGCTGTGACTAGAATCACGATGTTTTGTTGTGCCGTGTTGACGAAAGGGGGAAGAAAAGATAACGGATTGTCTGAATAGTTCAACCTGTCCTGCCATTCGTGGTACAATAACGTGGTGGATTAACAGATTGAGGAGAGATTTAAATGAACATCGCTTTCTTTTTATATCCGAAAGAAGACGTCAAATATTTGGACCCCGAATCAACGGTACGACAAGCGCTTGAAAAGATGAAGCATCATCGATTCACGTCTGTCCCACTCGTTTCGGAGAACGGGTTTTATGCCGGGACGATGACAGAAGGGGATTTGCTCTGGGCACTCGCCGAACAGCTTCGCGGAGAAGAAGACTATGAAAAAGTGCTCCGAACACGTCTGAAAGACATTAAACAACGCGTTCGTTATAAGCCGGTCTCGATTACGGCACAAATTGAAGAACTCGTCGATGCGATCACGGACCAAAACTTCGTACCGGTCGTCGATGACGGGAAGTATTTCATCGGCATCATCCGACGCCGTGACGTCATCGAATATTACTCGACAAAGTTGAAACAACTAGAGAATGAAGTCCGATAATCGACAAGCCAGAACCGACTCGCGGTTCTGGCTTGTTTTACGTGTCGCCTCGTTTTGTTTTTAAGAACGGAAACGGGGCAATCATCGCGATAAAGTAAATCAAGGTGATGACGAGTAAAAGGATGATTGCCGGTAGATAGGGTGCAATCAATGGAATGATGAGTAGGGACGAAAGAAGAGCGAGACGCTTCCAAGATACTTTGAAAAACAGACGATTGAAGTGAATGACACCGTATCCGAACAGGACGATGGCAGCATACAACGTGATTCGATGTGCCAAGTCGAGCGTCTGCATCGGATCGTGTACGATGGTGATTTTGACGACGGCGAGTAAGATGATGCCGAGGAACATGGAAAGGTGTGACCAATAGAACCCGGCCTTGGCTGTCTGATCTCGCTTATCTGTATGCATGTCGTAAAACCGAGTTTCTCGTTCTTCATCATCTTTCACATAGGAATACCAAAGAAGAACGGTCAGAGTGAGCGCGAGGGTCATCGTCAAGACGACGTCGGACGTTAAATCCTCATCAATCGCGGCTCGGCCGGTCGAGGCAATCGTCTCGCCAAGGGCGATGACAAGGATGAGGTAATGACGCTCGAGGAAGTGCCAAGATGCGACTTCGAATTGACCTCTGTTCTTTTGCACGAGAGGCCCCAATACCGCGACAATCGCGACAATTCCCCATACAATCAGGCGAACGTCCCCTTCGAACAGCGAAGCGACAAGGATGATGATACTGAACGAAACGTTATACGGAACGACGGCGAGCATTGCTTTTTTTGTGTCGTCATTGCTGTGCAACAAGAAAAGCGTCGAATGAACGGCGACGATCACTAAAAAGCCAAGTCCGAAAATAAACCCGTCTTCCTCATAGGCTTTTGGAATGGCGACAGAGATCAACATAAATCCGATCATCCCGAGCGTCATAAAGATTTGATGGTTTCTTCTTGTCAGTTTAGTCGTATTCGTCAACCAGATATACCCCTCGAAGATGTACCAAATCAGGGCCATGAGGACGAGAACCTCTAAAAACGTATGCAATGTAAGATGATGTTCTAGCTTCAACGTGAGTTGAATGAACGTAAAAACAAAAACTAAATCAAAGAATAGTTCAATTTTCTCTACCTTTTCGTGATGAGGGGGCATAGGAGAACTCCTTTTCATGGATTCATTTCTATTTACCCTTATGTTTTCTAAAAAACCCTTCATTTCGAGAATGACAGGAAAACTTCAATCAAGCGGTGGAAAATGTGGGAGTACATATTCTCCTAATTCATCGATGACTTCTTCAGCCGGACGTTCTCCGTCGAAGAGGGCGAAAAAGAGATGATTCACTCCGATGGCACGATATGCTTCAAGCAACTTGATCAAGTGGTTGCGACCGAGGCGGAAACCGAGACGAATCGGAGTCGGTGGCTCGTCTGGGTCGTGCGCCAAATCAAGATGCATCGGCATCGAGAAGGGACGGAACGATCGACCATGCGCTTCACCGCTCGTACGCCACGCGTCGAGCACTTGCTGTTGCGCGAAAGGTGCCTGCGGATAATACATCCATCCGTCTCCGTTCGCTCCGAGCCAGTCCATGTCCTGCTGCGCGAATCCGGTGATCATCGTCGGGATCCGTTTCTTCGGACGCGGCACAAGCGTCGCCTGTTCGACCTCCCCGTAAGGCGAGTCAATCGTTGGGTAATTGTTATAGAGCACCTGCTCCATGACGCGGAGTGATTCTTTGAACTGTTCACCACGTGTCGGATGGTTGACTCCGAGTCCTTTGAAGTCGGCACGACGGTCGCCTGACGATATCCCGAGAATCAATCGTTCCGGGAACAACGCTTCAATCGTTGCGACTTCCTTCGCCGAGCGAAGCGGGTGACGGAGCGGCAAGACGAGCGCGGACGTACCGAGCGCGATGTTTTTCGTTTGACCGAGTAAATGCGTCCCATAGATCAACATGTCATAAATCTGACCGACGGCAGGGTCTAAGAAGTTCGGGTCTTTTAGTAGGACATCCCGTAACCAGAGCGCCGTGAAGCCAAAGTCGTCTGCCTTTTGAGCGAGTTCGACTTGACGTTCAAGTGTCGGGGTACGCATTTTAAAGTTTTCTAAAGGGATGTGGAGACCGAGCGTGAGCTCGTCCTCCCGATACATCCGATTGTAGCTTGTATGATTGTTGAACATAAGCGCCTCCTTAGTTTGCTTCCAAACGACGAGAGATGGCTGTCAAGATGACGGCGATGATGACCATGATGCCACCGACCCACGGTGTGTGGACGAGTCCGATTGAATCGGCGACGAATCCGCCGATTGTCGCACCGAGGGCGATTCCGATGTTGAAGGCCGCGATGTTGAGTGCGGATGCGACATCGACAGCGGCCGGTACATATTTTTCAGCCAATTGCACAATATACAGTTGAAGTCCAGGCACGTTCATGAAAGCGAGGAGACCCATCAGGACGATGGCGATCAGACCTGCCACTTTGAACGGAATCATGAACGACATGAGGATCATGACCGCTGCATGAACAATGAACATATAGAACAATGCTTTCGCCGGGTTTTCGTTTGCTAGTTTTCCGCCGACCGCGTTCCCGATAGCGACCGCGATTCCGTAGACGAGTAAGACGACGCTGATTAAGCTCGGGCTAATCTTTGTCACGTCTTGCATGATTGGAGTCAAGTACGTGAAGGCGACGAACGTTCCGCCGTAACCGAGTGCTGTGATCAAGAACCCGAGCATGAGACGACCGTTTGTGAGTAATTTCTTCATATCTGAGAACTTCGCAGGTGGTGATTGTTTCAAATCTTTCGGGATCAAGAAGGAACTTGCGATGATTGAAACGATACCGAGTGCTGCGACGGCGAAGAAGGTGGCGCGCCATCCGAACGCTTGTCCGATGAAGGTACCGAGTGGGACCCCTGTGACGGTCGCGACAGTTAAACCTGTGAACATGAGTGCGATGGCACTCGCTTTTTTATGCGGTGGTACGAGCTGTACGGCGATGGTTGCACCGATCGAGAAGAAGACACCGTGCGAGAACGCGGTGATAAATCGGGCGACGATCAACAGTTCAAAGCTGGTCGACATGGCCGACACTAAGTTTCCGCCTATGAAGACGACCATGAGTGCCATGAGTAACGTCTTGCGGTTCATCCGATTCGTCAGTGCCGTCAAAATCGGTGCACCGACAGCGACACCAATGGCGTATCCTGAAATAATGAGACCGGCGAGTGTGATGCCGATGTTTAAGTCACTTGCGATGGATGCGAGCAATCCGACAGGAACGAACTCGGTCGTCCCGATGCCGAAAGCGCTGATGGCGAGAGCGAGTAACGCCAATCCTCCATTTTTAGGTGCCTGTTCTTCAACAGGTTGCGTATATGGTTGATTCATGAGTAGTACCTCCTAGTTGAATAAAAATGATTTGGAAGACGAGGGCCCTTCGTCTCCGGATAGCAAAGACACTTCACTTTCCTCTATTGTTCAGTACGGTCGAAAAAGTACCCTACCGTCTCAAAAGGATGTTACGAGCGAAATGAACTTGTATTGATTTGCTATAGTCGCTATCATAAGGGCATGAAAACAGTTTGAGAAGTACGTACTTTTTAGTGCGGTAGGCACCAAAAAGTGCCTATGGGAGAAATGGAGGAAATGATATGCCATATAATATTCCGGTTGAAGCGACACTCGACGTCATCGGCGGTAAATGGAAAGTCGTCATCATGTGTCACTTGATTAAAGGTGAGCGTCGGACGAGTGAACTGCGTAAGCTCATGCCGAACATCACCCAAAAGATGCTCACTCAACAGTTGCGTGAGCTCGAAGCGGATGGCGTCGTCGTACGTACGGTATACGAACAAGTCCCGCCAAAAGTCATCTATTCGCTCTCGGAGTACGGATGGTCACTCAAGCCAATCTTGGACGCCATGTGCGCCTGGGGCGAGTGCCATATCGATCAGACCGGTGAAGAGGTCATTTCATAACAATCACGGTCGTCCAATACGGGCGACCGTTTTTTGTATGGAGAAGTCGGGTAAATGGACAGAGACAAGGAGGGAGTTTTGATGGATTTAATGACCTTTCGATTCACAGATGATGGATCCATCCCGAACCACCCGGATTATCCGGCGCTCCTCTATCGCGGTGTCTTTGATGACCCGAGCGGGATGAGAGAGACGTTCGCCCATAATGAATGGACGAACAGTTGGGTGAACGGGGTGTTCGACTATCATCACTACCATAGCAATACGCATGAAGTGTTGGGCGTGTTACACGGTGAAGCGTCGCTGCAACTCGGAGGGACAAACGGTGACCTCGTACGCGTCTGTGCAGGCGATGTCCTGATTTTGCCGGCGGGGACAGGGCATCGTCGCATCGAGGCGAGTGAAGGTTTTCAAGTGGTCGGGGCCTATCCGGACGGTCGTGACTACGACACGTTGACCGGGAAACCGGAAGAACGCCCAGATAACATCAATCGGATTGAACAAGTCGAGAAGCCGACGTTTGACCCCGTCTTTGGGACGACGGGACCGCTGCATGAAGCATGGACAAAGGAGGAAACGATATGAATCAACGACTACCCCATTCTTTATTACTTGCGGCGCTCAAACAGAACGTCGTCGAATTGAAAGATGGGCGGGTGATGCGCGCACTCGGGCAAGGCACGTGGCGGATGGGAGAAGACAAATCGAAACATGACGCCGAAGTCGAGGCGCTTCGGACAGGACTCGATTGCGGACTCCACGTCATCGATACGGCAGAGATGTACGGGGACGGGGAATCTGAAAAGTTGGTCGGTGAAGCGATCCAACACCGTCGAGAGGACGTCTTCCTCGTCTCAAAAGTGTATCCATACAATGCGTACGGTGACAAACTCGTCAAGGCATGCGACGCGTCGCTCGAACGGCTCGGGACGGACTATCTTGACCTGTACTTGCTTCATTGGCGAGGCGATGCCCCGCTCGAGAAGACGATTGCCGGAATGGAACAACTGAAGGCGGACGGCAAGATTCGGGCATGGGGGGTCTCAAACTTCGACGTCAAAGATATGAAAGAACTTCTTGCCTTACCGAACGGAGATAACTGTGCCGTCAATCAAGTCCTCTATCATCTCGGTAGCCGAGGGATTGAATATGACCTGCTTCCTTATTTGAAAGAGCAGGGGATTCCCGTCATGGCGTATGCACCACTCGCAGAAGGAAGTGACGTGAAAGAGGACGTCTTCAATAACGAGACGGTCAATCGACTCGCTGAGACGTATAGTGCCTCTGTCGCTCAAATTCTCCTGGCCTGGACGGTTCGGAGCGGAAACGTCATCGCCATCCCGAAAGCCGGGCAGACCGAACATGTCGAAGAGAATGCGGCGGCACTCTTACTCGACATGAGCGAGGAAGATGTTGCAGCGCTCGATGAGGCGTTCCCGCCACCAACGACGAAACAGCCGTTAGACGTCATTTGACGGAGTGAACTGGACCAATCAATCGGTCCAGTTTTTCTTTTGACGAAATCGATTGTCATTTCCAGGTTGCGGGTAAATAAAGGAATGACTTGTTTGTAGAGGAGATGGAACGACAAGGGAGCTGAAAACAGAATGGAACAGACGTACACGGCTGAAGAATTCAAAGATAAGATGTATTCGAACCTAAAAGTACGACCGAGTGATTCCGTCATCTTAATGTGCTCGATTTTTATCGCTTCGATCGGATTGAATATGAACTCCATTCCAATCATCATCGGAGCGATGTTGATTTCGCCACTCATGACGCCGATTTTAAGTATCGGGCTCGCCTTGTCGCTCTATGACATGAAACTATTTCGAGCCGGCGTACGTTTACTACTCGTTCAGGTCGCGGTCAGTCTTACGGTAGCGACCATCTATTTTGCGATTTCGCCCATCACGTATGCGAGCAATGAAATCATCGCCCGGACCGAACCGACGATTTGGGATGTCATCATCGCCTTCGCCGGGGGGACTGCCGGGATTATCGGGGCGCAGAAGAAGGTGAGCAACAATATCGTCCCAGGGGTCGCCATCGCGACCGCTTTGATGCCTCCGCTCTGTACGGTCGGCTATTCGATTGCGACACGTAATCTCGACTATTTGATCGGGTCGAGCTATCTGTTCGTCATCAATTGTGCGTTCATCGCCATTGCGACGTTCATCGGGGTCAAGTTCATGGGTATCTCAGAGGAATTGACGAAGCAGGACGCGAACCATAAAAAAATCAATCGCATTTTAATCGGTGTTTCGGTTCTCATCGTCGGACCGAGTCTTGTTTCGGCGGCGACACTCGTTCAAGACAGTATCATTCGCACCGGAATCAACAATTTTATTGAAGAAGAGTTTTCAGAAGCGATTATTATTAGTCAAGACTATGAAGAGGATGACAACCTTCTTCTCGTGACGACGACAGGGGAGCGGTTGACCCAGGAAGAATTGGCGGATATCGAGTCGAGGTTACCTGACTATGGACTGCATGCGATTGAACTCTCCGTGACGCAAGTGCCTGATTTGAATGGGTTATCCGGCGAACAGGCTGCCCGAATCTTGCAACAATATTTAGAGAGTCGACTGCAACAGTTCAACTTGTTCGACAGTCGTCAAGTTGATCTTGAGGACATTCCGTTCGAACTACAGAATGAAGTGAATCCAGAATAAAAGACCATCGATTTTTTCGATGGTCTTACTTGTTAGTTCGCGAGTGGATGTTTCAAGAGATAGTCTTCGATTTGATCAATCGTTTCTTTCAACACACCGTCTGCGAACGGGGACTTGAGACCCGCGAGTTCGACGAGCTCGAGGAACGAGCGGCTTCCGCCTGCCTGACAGAGAGTGAGGTAGTCGCTCCATGCCGCCTCGCGATCGTCGTGCATGCGCACCCAAAACTGGAACGCACACACTTGTGCGAGCGTATAGTCGATATAGTAGAATGGGCTTTGGAAAATATGACCTTGCTGGTGCCACCATGCACCTGATTCGAGATAGTCGTTCGTCTCGTAGTCACGATGCGGGAGATAAACCTTCTCCAAGTCACGCCACGCCTGGCGACGCTCCGCCGCCGTCATTTCCGGGTTGCGGTAGACGACGTGTTGGAACTCATCGACGAGCACGCCGTATGGAAGGAACGTCATGCTACCGGCCAAGTGGTTGAACTTATACTTGTCGACCTGGTCGCCGAAAAAGAGCTCCATCCACGGCCAACAGAAGAATTCCATCGACATCGAGTGAATCTCGCACGCCTCATACGTCGGGAAGGCGTATTCCGGTGTCGTCAAATGACGGCTTTCATACACTTGGAAGGCATGACCCACTTCGTGCGTGAGCACGTCGATGTCGCCGGCCGTCCCGTTGAAGTTCGAGAAGATGAACGGAAGTCCTTCAGACGGTAAGTACGTGCAGTATCCGCCGCCGGATTTCCCTGGCTTTGCCGTCAAGTCGAGGGCGCCGCGTTCCTGCATGTATTGGAAGAACTCGTCCGTCTCGTTTGAGAGCTCGCGATACATCTTGTTTCCGCCTTCGATGATGAACGACTCATCCCCTTGTGGTGTCGCGTTTCCGTCTGGGAAGACGAACGACTCATCGTAGTAATAGAGGTGGTCGACGCCGATTCGCTTCGCCTGCTTTTCTTTCAAAGCAGATGCGAGTGGGACGATGACGTCACGGACTTGTTTCCGGAAGTTGTCGACCATCGACTCGTCATAGCCGACGCGTTGCATCCGTGCATACCCGAGTTCAACGAACGACGGGAAGCCGAGTGCGTGGGCAATGTCTGTTCTCACGCGTACCAACTCACTATAAATCCGGTCGAGCTCGTCACCGTTGTCTGAAAGGTATGTATAACGGGCGACGGATGCGGCTTTTCGGACATCACGGTCTGGTGACTGGAGATACGGACCGAACTGTGACAAGTTGAGCGTCTTGCCGTCAAACTCGATTTCTGCAGCGGACATGACTTTTTGATAAGCTGTCGCCAATCGGTTTTCTTCTTGTAATTTCGGGATGAGTGACTCTTCAAACGTCTCGAGAGCGCGTTCGGCGAGAGAGAACAATTGACTTCCCCATTCTGCCTCGAGTTCGGTGCGAAGCTCGTGGTTCGTCAAGACACGGTAGTACGCTTGAATTTCCTTCTCATAGACCGGAAGTGCGTCGTCAAAAAAGGCCTGCTCCTCTTCATAATACGAATCGCGTGTGTCGACCGAATGTCGGATCGCGACGAGCTGACTGTGCGTCTCGAAGTCGTTACGTTCCTTGTTGATTTGGCGAATGAGTTCGTTCGCTTCTTCGAGTGTACTCGCTTGCTGTAATTCGGCAGAATAGTCCGACAATCTGCTGTTTAAAGCGTCCAAGTCGGGTCGTTCATATGACAATTTTGTGAAAGTCGTCATTGTAAGCGCCTCCATTGTGTGTTTTTTTTACAAAGCGTAAAAAGGACTTGCAAAAGCGATTGCACACTCGTATTCTTACGATGTGTATAACGATTTCGCACTGCCTTGTTACCACTATACCGTGAATAAGGCAGGGATTGAAGTCTTAGCTTTTCGGGTATTGTAGTGGAGACTTTGATTGAATAGAACATGTTGGAGGGATTAAGCTATGGGATTCTTTAAAAAACTTTTTGGTGGTAAAGAAGAACAACTCAACGCGGTTTCACCGCTTACAGGAAAGGTCGTCGACATCACGAACGTACCGGACCAAGTATTCTCGCAAAAAATGATGGGTGACGGGATCGCTGTCGAGCCGACAGAAGGAAAAGTCGTCTCACCGGTCAGCGGAACGATCGCAACGGTATTCCCGACGAAACACGCGATTGGCATCAACGCTGAAAACGGAGCAGAGTACTTGATTCACATCGGTCTCGATACGGTCAACCTTAAAGGGGAAGGCTTCGAGACGCACGTAACAGAAGGGCAATCTGTCAAAGCAGGAGACCCGCTCGTCACATTCGACCTTGATTTTATCAAAGCGAACGCCCCATCAACAATCACGCCAATCATTATTACGAACCACGACAGTTTCGGCGTGAACAAACTTGTCGCAGAAGGCGACGCTGTGACAGCCGGTTCTTCAGAAGTTGTCGAACTGACAAAGAAATAAGATGATGATTTCGTGCTCGGGAGCTTATGCTTCCGAGTATTTTTTTGTGAATGCGGGAATTATAATGGAGAGAGGGAAGGGGGAAATGAGATGGATGGAAAAAATGCACCTTATCGGGGATATGGAGACCGGATTCGAATATTACGAGAGCGGGCCGGATTATCGATTGAGACGCTTGCAGAACAGATTGGTGTGGCACCTTATTTTATTCGGCGCACCGAACTGAGCGAGGTCTATCCGACAATGCCTTACATAGAGGCGCTCGCCGAAACGCTACAAATCGACCCGAACTACTTGGCACGCCACATATGGACGGGCGAATCGCTCAAAGTGTTGATGCGAGGAAAAGTGCCTGAGCTCGAGCAGATGAAACTCGCCTACGAAGAAGCGATGCACGGGAAGTCAGTCGAAGAGATGCAGCGTCAGCTTGAAGAACGGATGCGCATCTTTGATTTGATGCATGAAGAGGAACTGCAACGCATTTTTCAAGACGATGAAGAGCCGTCGTCTCATCACGCGCTCGAAGCACTCGTCGATGCGGTCCTCGACCTTGGGCGGTCACACGATTCAAATCACCACATCGTCCCGTTCGCCCGCTATGTCGAGCGGCTCGTCCCCGATCAACCCGGGAGGAGCTCTCTCCAATATGCAGAGCATGGCGTCAGCGACAAATCGTATAAATTACAATGATGTAAATATGAAAAAATGACCAGGAGAGCGATTCTCCTGGTCACTTTACATTATGGGCGCGCCTGGCGCGCTTCATAGCGTACTTTTGGCCGTGTACCGGCAAGCAAGAAGCCGAGCACGATATTCAAGATGGTGAGCACCCATCCGACATATCCGAATGTGTAGGCGAGACTCGCGAGCATCGTTTGCCACTCGAGCAATGCTGCCGCGTCGCCACGGAAAGTGAAGCGGATGACGGTGAAGCCAATGAGTGTCGTTGCAGTAATCATGATGCCGATCCATGCGCCGCCGAAGCGAGACGTCTGTGAACGTCTGCTGACCGGATACCAAAACGCGAGCGTTCCAATGAACGTACTGCCTGCATAAGCAAGCAGGATTTGCCATAACGCATCCGCGTCTAAGAAGACGGTGTAACAGATGAACGTCGTGAGCGTCGTCATAAACGTAAAGATTAGGGCTGCGAGTAATCGTGATCGCATAGTTCGTTTTCCTCCTCATTTTGCACATTCTTTAGAGTAAACGAAAACGAATTTGCTGTAAACGTTATTGACGGTTTTGTAATATTTGTCGCCATTGTTTAATGGCGTTCGTTCCATAGAATAAGACGCCGCCACGGTAGAATTTCGAGCCGATCCATAACGTCAGCCCAATCGTTCCGATGAGCAATCCGATGGAGAGCGCCACTTCCCAAACGGCCACATCGACGAGCATGACGCGTAGGAACATGAGCATCGGTGCGAAGAACGGGACGAACGAGAGGACCGTCACAATCGTCGCATCTGGATTGTTCAAGCCGAACATCGCGACGAGGAACGCTGCGACGAGAAGCATGATGACCGGCATGACCATTTGCTGTGACTCTTCGACGCGGCTGACGAGCGACCCGAGGACGGCGAAGAGGGACGCATATAACAAGTAGCCGAGCAGGAAGAAGACGAGCAAATAGATGACAGCTCTGGCATTCCCTGCATTCTCGAGGACCGTCGTCGCGAGCTCACTGCCTCTCGCGCTGACATAACCGAATCCAAGAAAAATCCCGATCTGGATGAGAGCGAGCGTCCCGATCGCCGTCACTTTTGCGAGCATGTGTGTCACCGGGTGTGTCGTCGAGATGATAAGTTCCATGACGCGTGATGATTTCTCGGTCGTCACTTCCGTTGAAATCATCGACCCGTACGTGATGATGGAAATATAGAGGAGCATCAGCATGACATAGACGAGTGCCGATGAAGAGAGGAGTTCGTCCGAGTTCTCTCCTCCACGTCCGAGATAGGACTCGTCAAGTTGGATCGGTTCGCTGAGGGCGGCGATGACTGCCGGGTCGACGTCCGATGATTCGATCAGCTCTGCATTTCGCAACTGTTGCAACGACGTTTGCAAGACGGTCGTAAATTCTTGTTCCGGGCGTTCGGAGATGACACGGGCATCATACCCATCGACGAACGCGACGACGCCATATTCCCCATCGCTTATACCGGAGCGCGCCTCTTCTTCCGTGATCTCGCTTGAGGCGACGTCTTCGTAACCGAGCGACTGCATCGTATCGACGAGTTCTGTGTTCTCGGAGACGACGAGAGCGCTCGCTTGCTCGGAATCTTCAAATGTCGACAAGATCCGGTCGATGTTCGTGAAACCAAAGATGAAAAGAATCGTCAACGCCGTCGAGATGATGAACGCCTTCGAACGGATCCGGGATTTGAGTGTGAACGAATAGAGTGGCCCAAAGTTATGAAACATGCTGACCGACCTCCTTGATAAAGATATCGTTGAGCGATACAGGTTGACGCATGAACGTCTTGACGTTCGCCTGATGACGGACGAGTGCCGACAGGACGGCGTCGCTATCATCGAATGAACGGAGACGGACTAAATGACCAGATTTATGCGGCTCGATCGATTCGATGACAGGGAGCGAATCAAGTACGTGAATCTGGTCCGTCTCGATGAAGAGGGCGGGCTCGGCATAGCGTGACTTGATTGTCGGGACGTCACCGCTCACGACGGCACGTCCGCCTTTCAAGATGCCGACATGCTGGCAGAGCTCCTCGACATGCTCCATTCGGTGACTCGAGAAGAGGATGGTCGTCCCGGAGTCACGTAACGCGAGCACCTCGCGTTTTAAAATTTCGACGTTGACCGGGTCGAGTCCGCTGAACGGTTCATCTAAGATGAGGAGTTCAGGATTGTGAATGAGGGCGGCGACGAGCTGAATCTTCTGCTGATTCCCTTTCGAAAGCTGTTCGACGCGCATCGTCTCATACTGGGGGATTTCAAGGCGTTCGAGCCATGATTTGACGGCACGCTTGGCGTCGCTCGATCGCATACCTTTCAGACTCGCGAGAAAAACGAGCTGTTCGCGAACTTGCGACTTCGGATATAGACCTCGCTCTTCGGGTAAATAACCGACGATTCGATGGTCGACCGCCTGATTGTTCCAGGTGATGCTTCCATCCGTCGGTTTCAAGATGTCAAGAATCATCCGGAACGTCGTCGTCTTTCCGGCGCCGTTCGCGCCGAGCAGTCCGAACATTTCACCTTGTGGGACACGGAAGGTGAGGTCGTCGACGGCTTTAAAGTCACCAAACTCTTTCGTGACACGTTCGATATGTAATGCCATGTTCATGTACCTCCTTAAAAAGTCTCACCTCTATCGTACGCCACTGTGAGCAAAAAGTTTCACTTTTTCTGGTCAATGATTTATCTTGAAATCAAGATAACAAAGGAGGATGATTATGAAAACGCACTCCACGGGGATTCATCACATCTCATCGATGGTACAAGACCCCCAACGTACACTAGATTTTTATGGCGAGGTGCTCGGCCTTCGTTTCGTCAAGCAGACCGTCAACTTTGATGACCCGGGCACGTATCATCTTTACTTCGGGGACGAAACCGGCGAGCCGGGGACGGTCATCACATTCTTTCCAATCGCAGGATTAGGGAAAGGGAAGGTCGGGAGCGGTCAAGTCGGCGTAACGACATATCTCGTGCCGGCAGGAAGTTTGCCGTTTTGGGAAGAAAGATTACAGCAGCACGGCATCGCGACCGTTGCGACAACACGGTTCGATGAGGCGTCGCTTCTGTTTGAAGACCCGGACGGACTCGTCGTCGAGCTCGTCGCGAGACCGAGTTCGAAACAGACACGTTGGGTCGTCGAAGGAATCACAAAGGACGAGGCGATTGTCGGATTCGCCGGCGCGACGTTATTGTCAAAGGATCCGGACGAGACCATTCGTCTGTTGACCGAACTGTTAGGTTTTGAACGGGTCGCGGAAGATGGGGAATGGGTCCGTCTGATCGGGTCAGCCGATTACGCGAACGTCATCGATGTGAAGAAAACGGTTTTACCGAACGGGGTTCCAGGCACAGGAACGGTTCACCACATCGCATGGCGCGTTGCGGACGGTGAACAGTATCCGACATGGCAAGATGCGATTTTTGATCTTGGGCTAAGACCGACCGAGGTGAAGGAACGTAACTATTTCCGCTCCGTCTATTTCCATGATGCCGGACGCATCCTGCACGAACTTGCGACAGACGTACCTGGATTCACTGTTGACGAGTCGATTGATTCACTCGGTGAGACGCTTCGTTTGCCATCATGGCTAGAAGAAAAACGGGACCACATTTCTCGTACATTGCCAACCATTGAATTACCGAAAGGAGAACGGATATGATTCATCAATTCATTCAAGGAACGAAAGAAACGACGCTCGTCTTGTTGCACGGAACAGGAGGGAGCGAGCAAGATTTGATCCCACTCGCGAAAGAATTGTCGACAGAGGCGAACATCTTGACGCTTCGAGGAGACGTCATTGAAAATGGGATGTCACGTTTCTTCCGTCGTCATGCAGAAGGGGTGCTCGACTTAGAAGATTTAAAGAAGCAAACGGAGCGCTTTTTAAGCTTTTTGGACGAGGCGGCGACAGAGTACGGCATCGACCGGGAGAAGATGATCCCAATCGGATACTCGAACGGGGCGAACTTGATCGGTTCGTCACTCTATCGTCAACCGGCTTTCACCGCTTCTCTTTTGTTCCATCCGATGGTACCGGATCGCTCGTTGACACTACCGAACCTGTCAGGGACGAACGTGTTCATCTCGGCAGGAGAGCGTGACCCGATTTGCCCGAAAACAGAAACAGAAGAGCTGACATCGACACTCCGGAATGCCGGAGCGGACGTCGAACTCTTCTATCACACGGGCGGTCATGAACTTCGCATGGAAGAAGTCGAGGCAGCCCGGTCATGGATCGCTGCTCACCTCGACTAAGTCGTTCAAGCCATTTTTTTAAATTTACTCGGACGAGAATAGACGACGAGGACACCACGGTCAATCAAATAGGCGGCAAACAAACGTTTCGCCTCCTCAGCACGGACAGTTCGGTCGATTTGAATATACAATCGGCCGAGCTTTTTTTGTGAGGTGCGCGTCAGTAACCAAATCGAGTCGAGCGTATACTGCCAACTTTGAAGCGTGTCTCCGCCGATGTATAAGTAACGGTTCTGCGTACGCTCTAACAAGTGATTGAGCCACCAGACGTCACGGACCAATTTGGCACCGACACCGAGCACGAATGTGAGGCCGAGGAAGGCCATACCGGACAATACGGGGTGAATGGCAGAAAAACCGCTGCGCACTGACTCAAAGGCAACAAGGAGTAGCCCGACGGAAAAGATGCTGACGAACCACCAAAATCCGAAATTAGAGAATGAACGTTTCGGGTCATGCACCATATGGTGTCGATTCCGGATGATCGAAGCCATTCTCTCCACCTCCTTTGTTAGAATATTCAGAATATTTAGTAACACCACTATACTATACTCTACCCAATCCCGTCCATTTGAATACTTTGAAAGCACGCTATATCTTGAGGATTTCTTGACGTTTCGGCTTGTATTCGTCGAATTATGGGAATGATGACAGTGAAGACATGAAAATTTTGTTGAAACGTAATTTCACTTTGAAGAGGAATCGATTATGATAGGTGAAGGAAAATGGAGTGAGGTGGCGCGGAATGAAAAAAATGAAGGTCGGAGAACTAAGAAAAGAGTTGAAATCATTTACTCAAGAGGAACTGATTGAACTCGTCGTCAGTCTGTATAAACAACACGCCGAGGTGAAGACGACGTTGAACCGTTATTTCATCGAAGAGTTTGAAGGCGATGTCATGAATGAGCTAATCCGGGATATCATTCGGTTAAGTGAAAGTGCCTCGCGGGGTTCAAATAATCTGACGCTTCTAAAAAACGGCGCTGCCATCGTCAAGAAAGCGGACTACTTCAAAGAGCCAGCATTTTCGGAAGGCGTTCGTGTCTTTTATTTAAATTATTTTAGTCCGTATGTTGAAGAAATGGGTGATTTGTTAGAAGTGAGTGCCCCGAAAGAGCTCGAAATCTTTTTTGGTGAGTTTGACAAAGTGCTCAAGCGGATGAAGGAAGACCCGTACACGCTTTATTTGATAAAAGGTCGAGTAGACGATTTACTCGATGAGTTCCCGATCCATCAGCGCGAACAAATCGTCGCGTTTTGGGAGCGTCAAAAGGCATGGGTGAAAGAAAATATCGATTAAAGAACTAGAGGAAATATGATGAGAAATTATTGGTATGACAATATTAAAGGTGTGCTTGTCCTGCTCGTCGTGTTCGGGCACTTATTGACCGATGTACGTGGCGTTTATGATGACATCCTTCCGAAATGGGTTTATCTGTTCTTGTATACGTTCCATATGCCGCTATTCATCATGCTCAGCGGTTATTTTTATCGGGAGAACCGGTATTTGCGCGTGATCCAGTTGTTCATCGTCTATGTCATCTGGCAGATCATTCTCGGGTCGTGGTTCGCTTTCACGGAAGGGATCCCTATCTTTTCGCTTGAAAACCCGGGATTCAATCTATTGAAACCATACTGGGCGCTCTGGTACTTGATGGCAATCATCTTTTGGTACATCATCACCCCGTATGTCACGCAATTGAAAGGGTACGTGCTATACGCGCTCTTGTTTGCGCTTCTTTTCGGGTTCCAAGCCGAGGCGACAGGCTATTTCGCATTGCGTAAGGTGATCATGTTCTATCCGTTCTTTTTGATTGGGAACTGGATGTCCGAACGCAATACGCTCAACTTCTTTGAGTTGCCGAAGCGGGCCGAACAACGTAATCGTTACCGGATCGGCGGAGCGATTGTATTTTTCACGCTCACGGTCGGGCTCTTGATTTCGATGCGTGTCCAACAATCCGATACGTTCTATCATATCGGGAACTTGTTCAAGTTCCGCTTCGCTTATGACACGGCCTTGCCGGAAGCGATGTGGGGGGGACCGTTCGCTTTCTTGATCGTCTATACGGTGTCACTCCTTATGTCGATTAGCTTCGCACTCATCATTCCGGGACGAAAACTACCGGTCTTCTCGAGGGCGGGACGATATAGCTTGTATGTGTACCTCGTCCATGTATTCCTCGTCGTCGCCTGGAAGGCGTTCGTGCCGGCCGGATTTATGCCGACATCCTGGATGCAGCTACTCGTCCTGTTCGCTGTCGCCTTCGTGATGGTCCTGTTCATTATTAGTCCGCCGATGGTCCGTCTGTTGCGCCCGCTCGTCGAGATTGACGTGAAACGCATTCAAAATACGAGAAGTGTTAAAGGGTAAAGTCTTTTCTAAACACATCATTTCAGCTACACTTTATAGAGAAGACACGAAATTAGAGTTAAGGAAGTGACCTTATGCCATACGAAAATGGAATGTACAGCACAGAAGGCGACGTGAATGTATCACGTCATGTCGTTGAAATGATTGCCGCGGTCGCGGTCAAGGAAACGAAATACGTCTCGTTCACACAAGAAGACACGAAATTGTCAGAGCGAGCGCTCATGAAGCATGTGAAAGTCGAAGAGTCAGAGGAAGGCATTACGATCAACCTGTCTCTTTACATCGCATACGGGCGATCGATTATCAAGACGGTGACGGCTGTTCAAGAGCGGATCACGCAAGACATGGATACGATGCTTGCAATGACACCACGTTCTGTGAATGTGAAAGTGGTCGGCATTCAGCTTTAATTGTGGAAGGGAGGGCGATGAGCCCTTCCTTTTTTGATTTTTGCGAAAACGGTTGCATCAAGATAACGTTTTCATTTATAATAGAAATCGAACAAGTGCAACCGTTTGCATCAATGACCAAACGTGCGACGGGTACTTGTCAAGTTCCCTAAATGTAGTCTGACGACACAGACATTTGAAGGAAAGGCGGAAAGCATGTATGTCAACGATTGAAGCAGTGATTTTCGATTTGGACGGTGTCATCACTGACACGGCAGAGTACCACTATCTCGCTTGGAAGCAGCTCGGTGAAGAGCTCGAGATTCCATTTGACCGCGAGTTCAACGAAACGCTCAAAGGCGTGAGTCGGACCGAATCGCTCGAGCGGATTCTTGCGCTCGGCGGAAGACAGAACGACTTCACACCGGAAGAGAAAGAAGCACTCGCGCAAAAGAAAAACGAGCACTACGTTGAACTCATTCAACATATCTCATCAGACGATCTGCTCCCAGGCATCGTTTCATTCCTCGATGAAATCAAAGAGGCGGGACTCAAAATCGGAATGGCTTCGGCTTCAAAGAACGCATTCGCGGTCGTTGACGCATTAGGCGTCCGTCATTACTTCGAGCACATTGTCGATGCAGCAACCGTTGCCGAGTCAAAACCACACCCCGAAGTGTTTTTGAAGGCCGCATCTGCCCTTGGCGTGAAACCCGAACTCGCCATCGGCGTTGAAGACGCGGCTGCAGGCGTGACTGCAATCAAAGCGGCAAACATGTTTGCTGTCGCCGTCGGAGAAGAAGCGATGCTCGGTCATGCAGACCTCATCGTCCATTCGACTGACGAACTTTCACTCGAACGCATCCTCGAACGCGTTCAAGTGTAAAGGACTACAATCATCTTCCGTGAGACGGCGACTGCCCCGAACAGTCGCCGTCTTTATTTTGAGTCAAAAGTCCTAAATAGACAAAATTGCCCAAAAAGAGATGACAAACTCATTACAAATCCGTTACACTTTTATAGAAGATAAGAAGGGATTATTAGGAATTACTGAATTAAAATAGGGAATCTCGAATTATAATTGGATGTAGAAGGGGATTTGTGTATGGAATCTACGAATGTAAACGATCACATTTATCGAGAGCTAATGGAGATCGAGGAATCGTATCGGCAACTGCAACGCCGTGCGGAATACTTGCTCGCGGAATTGAGCCGGGATAAAGAGGAAAAAGACCCGATGCCCGATGCGTCGAAACGACTACGTCCACGGCGCGTGAATCAACGTTATCCGCTTGAAGTATACGTACATCAAGTGACGGATCTATTGAAGGAGCGTCAGACGATGAGTGTACGTGATATCCAGATGGAGCTTGAGCTTCGTTACCGTCACCATATCAGCAATATTTATCAACTGATGGTGAAGATTGAAGGGGTGAACCCTGACATCAAAAAAATCGGGCGCGGCCTATATACATATGAACCAAAAGAAGAAGTGGCAGCTACACTTTCTTGAGTCTGAGCCGATGGGGAATGCCCAATCGGCTTTTGTTGTAAACGGACTTTCCACTCATCGATACGAAATATGATATAATGCGCCAGAGTCTATTTTTTTGAGAGAGGAACTGTCGGCCCATGTTATGGATTGCCATGTTGGTCAGTTTTGTGATGGCCATCTTGATTACACCGCTCGTTCGTCGATTCGCATTTTTCATTGGTGCGGTCGATCATCCGAACGCACGAAAAGTACATTTACGAACGATGCCACGAATCGGTGGGCTCGCGATTTTCATCGCCTTCTTCATCGGCTATGCGCTGTTGCTTCCGACGAGCCGGTACAATGATGCCATTTTGATCGGGGCAGTCGTCATTCTCCTTACCGGACTGATCGATGACCGATTCCAGTTATCGGCCCGTGTGAAGCTGATGGGCCAAATGATTGCGACGGTCATCGTCTTGAACTCGGGGATGCGCATCGAACTTGTCAACCTTCCGTTCGACCAGCAACTGTATCTCGGGTCATGGAGTATCCCGGTCACGGTCCTTTGGTTGATTGGGATCACCAACGCGATCAACTTGATCGATGGTCTCGACGGTCTAGCCGCAGGCGTTTCGAGCATCGCGCTCGCAACCATCTCCGTCCTTGCCATCATTCAAGGGAACGTCTATTTGACAATGATGGCGCTCCTGCTCCTTGCGAGCACGCTCGGTTTTCTCGTCCATAACTTCTACCCTGCAAAGATCTTTATGGGGGACACGGGGGCCTTGTTTCTCGGGTATATGCTCGCTGTCTTCTCGCTGATCGGATTTAAAAATGTGACGTTGTTCTCGCTCGTCGTACCGGTCTTATTGCTCGGGTTACCGATTTCAGATACGATTTTCGCCATCGTGCGCCGACTCGTCCAAGGGCGGCCGCCGATGTCGCCTGATAAATCGCATATGCACCACCAGTTGATTGACATGGGTTTCACGACGCGACAAGCCGTCCTGCTCATGTATGGGATGACCCTGTTCTTTGGGATCTCATCCATTCTGTTCGCGAAGACGACGATGCTCGGTGCGGTCATTACATTCGTTGTCGTCCTCATTGTCATCGAATTGATTGTCGAGTCGACAGAACTAATCCATCCAAACTATAAGCCGATTATCCGAACGTCGAGACGATTACTCGGTCGGACATGAACACAAAAGAACAGCCGACATCGCCAAGCGATAGCGGCTGTTCTTTTTAATAGGTCGTCGTTTCTGTCATCGAGTCATCCGTCTCATCCGTTGTCGGTTCGTCCGCGGTGACAGGCATACCGAGTTCTGTTTGCAGTAAAGCCTGCGTGTCACGTAAATCGGCGGGGTCGAGTTCATAATAGTAGACGCCATTCAACGTCAAATCGCTTCCTTCGAGTGTTTGACGATTGAAGGACTTGAGTGATTTTGCGTACGGTTGAAGTTGGGCGGCTTCTGACAATGACATGTTCGTCCGAATGTTCTCGCCGACCGCGTTCATGATTCGGTTCAATTTTGTGAAGGAGTTGATCGTCGTTGCCTCATTGATGATGGCCTCGATGACCTGTTGCTGTCGACCGGCTCGACCGATGTCGCCGGCAGGGTCTTGCTTTCGCATACGTGAGTAGGCGAGTGCCTCTTTTCCGTTCAAGACTTGTACACCTGGTTCGAGCTCGACGTTCCCGGTCGCCTTTCCTGATATCGGGACGAGGACGTCGATTTCAACACCGCCGACTGCATCGACCAAGTCTTCAATTCCGTCGAAGTTGATGGTCGCATAATAGTCGATCGGGATGTCGAGCAGGTTCTCGACGGTCGAGATGGTCACGTCGATGCCACCATATGCATATGCATGGTTGATTTTGTCTTTGAACGGGTCCTCGTCGTCAAGGACGATCTCCACATACGAGTCGCGTGGAATGCTGACGAGTGTCACTTGACGAGACTTTTTGTTGAACGTCGCGACCATCAATGAGTCGCTCCGTCCCTCTTCAAGTGAGGCGCCGCCATCGACTCCTGCCAATAGGACGGAGAAGTGGTCTTTCGTCAAATCGATGGTCTCCTCGCGGCGCTCAGACTTGTCGCCGCGTTCTAGCTCTTTATTCGTGATGTCGGCCGTCTCATTCGCTTTGAACACAAAATAGCCGAAAGCGGAACCGCCGATTAGTAGTATGACACCCAACACGATGAGGACGATCTTCCAAGCTGTTTTTTTCTTGCGTGGGGGTGTGTCCATGTTAATTCCTCATTTCAGTCGTTTCTTTTATTATAGGCGTTTCAGCGTTTGAAATCACGTTCGATGATGCGAACAGTGTGAGTTTGAAGCTGACCTTGACCGTTCGTCAAATCTGTCAACCAAGCGAGCGCCTCATCTGTCTCTTCCACGGGTACCGAGATATGAAACGTGACGAGGTCGGCGTAGGTGATGTCATCGAGCAGGTATGTGGACTGTCGCAACTCGTTTTCAACTTTACCGATCCATGTGTAGTCGACGGTGAGTGTGACTTGTTGCATCTGTAGACGCTCGACGATACCGACCGCGTCGAGCCCTTCGCTTACGGTGCCGCCGTATGCTCGGATGAGACCGCCACCTCCTAATTTGATGCCTCCGAAATAGCGTGTCACGACGACGACCGTGTCCTTTAAGTTCCGTTTGCGCAACACCTCGAGCATCGGCATGCCGGCGGTGCCGCTCGGCTCCCCGTCGTCGTTCGCCTTTTGATGCTCGTTTCGCTCTCCGATGATATAGGCAGAACAGTTGTGATTCGCGCTCCAATGCTCTTTCTTGATCGCTTGAATGAACGCTTGCGCCTCGTCCTCTGTCTCGACACGTTTAAAATGAGCGATAAATTTTGACTTTTGTATAATGACTTCGTATGTTCCACTTTGTTTTATAGTATAATTTAACTCACTAGACATTTCTGAACATTCTCCTTTCTATTTTCAACTATTTTTTTTAGAATTTAAGTAGGCACAAACGCTTCATATAGCGAATGGAATATGTAGAAAATCTCTCATGGCCACTGTAAACCTATGTATGGTGGACGATATATAAGGATAGATGAGGATTAACTATTGAATTATTAGGGGATGGCATCGTGAATCATATTACCGATCGGACAGCTCTAGAACATATCATAACAAATATGATTGATACGGTGACGGAAAGTAAAGAAGAGATTGTCCGTATAACCGAAAGTTCAGCAACTGAATATTCAGCAATTCAAAACGAGTTGAAAGAATTGTCGGATAAAATCGAGTTCTACATCGAGGAGTCCGATCGACTCGAGCGACTCGTGAAAGCTGCAAAGGCCAGGCTCGTGCAAGTGAGTAAAAAGTTTCATATACATAGTGAACAAGAGATTCGTGAAGCGTATGAACGGGCGAATCAAATGCAACTCGAACGCTTTCTTGCTCAAAAAGAGGAGATGGCGGCGCAACAAAGACGTAACGACTTAGAACGTCGCCTGCTCGTATTAGAGGATACGATCGAACGTGCCGAAAAGTTGATCGGTCGTGTGAGCGTCGTCCTGAACTTCCTACGCGATGATCTGCAACAAGAGTATTCGGACATGATGAAAAAGCAAGAAATGGCCATCGGTGTGTTCGAGGCGGCCGAGCGTGAACGGCGCCACCTCGCCCGCGAGATGCATGACGGTCCCGCGCAGTCGCTTGCGCATATTTTGATTCGGGCCGACCTGATTGAAAAGACGTTCGACAAGCGAGGAAAGGACGAGGCGTTTGCCGAATTACATGATTTGAAAAAGTTGATCCGGGGGGCTCTCGTCGATGTGCGTCGCTTGATCTATGATCTGCGCCCGATGTCGCTTGACGATTTAGGATTTTTACCGACACTCGAGCGTTATCTCCATCAAACAGAGGAGTATACCTCGATCAAAATGCGCCTCAATTATCGCGGGTCACGCGCCCGTCTGCCTGAGAAGTTAGAGATCAACGTGTTCCGTCTCGTTCAAGAAGCGGTACAGAATGCAATCAAACATGCGAAGACGACGGAAATCATCGTGAACGTCGAACAGGCGAGCGATGTGATCCACATACACGTTCGCGATTATGGTATCGGTTTTGAACCGCATGCGATTGGCGAATCGTCGTTTGGAATCGTCGGAATGCGCGAACGGATTGAGTTGGTGAACGGGAGTATCACCATCGACTCGGAAATCGGTAAGGGAACGGCAGTCCGGATGTCGATTCCGATTCCGTGAGAGAACAAGGGGGAAGACAAACATGAACTTGACACAGACACGTATTGCGATCGTGGATGACCACGAATTGTTCCGTGAAGGATTGAAGCGGATTTTTGATTTAGAGGATGAATTTTCAGTAGTCGCGGAAGGCCGCACAGGGCGCGAAGCGATTCGGATCGCGGGAGAACAAAAACCTGAGATCATGATTTTAGATATCAACATGCCCGACATGAACGGAATCGAGGCGACGAAACAGTTGTCACTCCTCTCACCAGAGACCCGTGTCCTCATCCTCTCGATTCATGACGATGAATCGTATATTACACATGCGCTCGAAGCGGGCGCATGCGGATTTTTGCTTAAAGAAGTCGCATCCACAGAACTCATTTCAGCTGTCCGTGCCGTCGCACGGGATGGGGCTTACCTTCATCCGAAAGTGACGACAAACGTCTTGAAAGAGTATCGTCGTCTCTTACAATCACGAGGGGAACAGGCAGGACGCGGCGTCGACAGCCGTACGGACGATCCGGTCTATCAACTTCTGTCACGTCGTGAGGTCGAAGTGTTGCACCTGCTCGCAGACGGGCGCTCGAACCGTGATATCAGTGACATGCTCTTTATTAGCGAAAAGACGGTCAAAAACCACGTCTCTTCCGTCCTTCGTAAAATGGATGTGAACGACCGTACGCAAGCCGTTGTGGATGCAATTCGCCGAGGTTGGGTCGAGATTTGAGCGTCACCGATGCTTTACCTCGTTTTTGTGTTACAATATGGAATGGAATCCTAACATAGTTGGAAAAATGAAACGATGTAAAGCGAGGATATAGTATGGGAAACATTGCGATTTTAACCGACAGTACCGCCTACTTGTCGGATGATTTTTTGGCGCGACACGACGTCCATGTCGCACCACTCAGTGTCATCTTCGATGGCGTATCATACCGTGAGTCGATCGATATGTCGACTGATACGTTCTATGAGCGAATCGAGGCGGGTAACCTGCCGACGACATCCCAGCCGGTCATCGGCGAGACGGTCGAACTGATTGAGAGTTTGCCGGACAATGTGACGGACGTGGTTGTGATCACGCTCTCGAGTGGCATTAGCGGTACATACCAATCAATGGTCGCGTTAAATGACATGGTCGATGTGACCGTTCATGCGTTTGATTCAGAGATCTCATGTATGCCGCAAGCGTTTCTTGTGGAAGAGGCGTTACACCTCCGTGAAGCCGGTGCCACGGCCGAGGAGATTGTCGCCCGACTTGAAACGGTGCGCGACTCGATTCGTGCCTATTTTGTCGTCGACGACCTCGACCATCTACAACGTGGTGGGCGCCTGAGCGCAGCGCAAGCGCTCGTCGGTTCCTTCTTACAAATTAAACCGGTTCTTCACTTCCAAGATAAATTGATTGTCCCGTTTGAAAAGATTCGGACATATAAGAAGGCTGTACGTCGAATCGAAGAGATGATGGACGAGTCCATTGCCGGGGACGGCGAGGGATATTGCATCGGCATCATTCATGCGAACTGCCCCGAGCGTCAGGCAGAAGAGATTGCTTCGATGAAACGGAAATTCCCGAAAGCACACATTTCGGGAAGTCACTTCGGGCCGGTCATCGGGACACATCTCGGACCGGGTGCGATCGGCATCACATGGTATCGTCGCGAATGGTAAAGGAGACGACCGCTTAAGGTCGTCTTTTTCAATGGAGGAGGGAATGCGATGGCGAAGTATCGACACATTTTTGAAAAACTCGCCGAAGAGATGCGGAATGGTACGAGACCCGCAGACTCCAAACTCCCGTCTGAAACGGAGTTGATGCATCAGTTCGAGGCGAGCCGCGGCACGGTCCGGAAGGCGCTCGATTTGTTGCAGGAAAACGGGTACGTCAGGAAGCATCACGGTAAAGGCGTCTTCGTCTTGAAGCGAGACCAGATCGAATTTCATTTTAATGGGATCGTCAGCTTCTCGGAAGTGTACGCGAGTATGCTCGGCCGATCCATCCGAACCGATGTCGCCTCGTTCGAAGAGATGGAGGCACCGCCCTGGCTCGTTGAGCGGATGAACCTGACGCCGGGGACGCACGTGTTCCGGATCGAGCGGGTCCGAAACTTTGACGGGGAGAATGTCATCCTAGACATCAATTATTTCGTAAAAGACCTTGTCCCGGGATTGACGAGAGAGATTGCGGCGACATCAATCTATGAATATATCGAGCGGGAGCTCGGCCAACAAATCAGTTACGCCAAGCGGAAAATCGCGGCCGAGGACGTGACCGAGCTTGATCGGATGCGGCTCGATCTGTACGACTACGAATACGTGATCGTCATCACGAACGATACGTTCTTATATGAAGGACAACAATTTGAATATACGGAGTCGCGCCACCGATTGGATAAGTTTCAGTTCAGCGACGTCGCAAGGCGGTAAACCTCTTTCGAAAAGAAGGAGGTTTTTTGTTTGAACGAACGGGATATAGGGGTATTTTTCAAATAGGGCACGTCACAAAAAGTTCACACATAACTTATCTATATAAGTTGTTGACTTAACTTATATAGATAAGTTATACTTTGTTTGTAATCATAAGTAACCGTTTTCATAAGCAGTTTTCAAACAAAGGAGGACAATAAACATGAAGGCAGATTATCGCCAAATTGCCGCGGATATTTTAGAAGCGATCGGTGGCAAAGACAATGTAGACAAGGCCGCACACTGTGTGACGCGTCTTCGTCTCTCGCTAAAAGATCAATCAAAAGTTGACGAGGCACGTGTAAAAGAAATCGATCTCGTCAAAGGGGCGTTCGAGAACTCAGGGGTATATCAAATCGTCATCGGAGCCGGTGATGTCGAACGTGTCTACGCTGAATTCATCAAGCTCGCTGGACTTGAGGCGGCAACAGTCGCTGAGGTCAAATCAGCAGGCGGCAAGAAAATGAATCCGCTTCAAAAACTCGTCAAAGTGTTCTCTGACGTCTTTATGCCAATCATTCCAGCCATCATCGTAGCCGGTCTCCTCATGGGGATCAACAACTTACTCGCTTCAGAAGGTCTCTTCATCGAAGGACAGACACTCATCCAAGCATACCCGAACCTACAAGGGCTTTGGGATCTTATCAACATGATGGCGAACACGTCATTCGTCTTCTTACCGGCACTTGTCGGTTGGTCGGCGACGAAGCGTTTCGGGGGAAGCGAAGTACTCGGTATTGTCATGGGTCTCTTGCTCGTCCACCCGGACCTCTTGAACGCATGGGGTTACGGGACGGCAGCACTTGAAGGTGAAGTCCCAACGTTCGATATCCTCGGACTCTTCGAAATCGAGAAGGTCGGCTATCAAGGTCAAATCTTGCCGGTCCTCGCAGCAGCATATATTTTGAGTCAGATTGAAATCTTCTTGAAAAAACGTGTACCGAACGCGATTCAGCTCTTGGTCGTCCCAATCACGACAATCGTCGTCACTGGTTTCCTCGCGCTCGCAATCGTTGGACCTGTCACACGCGGAATCGGTAACTTGATTGCGACAGGACTCGTCAACACGTTTGAAGCGGTACCGGTCGTCGGGGCACTCCTCTTCGGATTGTTCTATGCACCACTCGTCGTCACAGGAATGCACCACTTGTTCATCGCCATCGACCTTCAGTTGATCGCAGACACGGGCGGTACGTTCATCTGGCCGATGATCGCGCTCTCAAACATCGCGCAAGGTTCGGCCGCACTCGCAATGTTCTTCATCTACAAGCACAACGCGAAACAAAAGAGCATGGCATCGACTTCAGCGATCTCGGCCTACTTCGGGATTACGGAGCCGGCGATGTTCGGGGTCAACTTACCGAATAAGTTCCCGTTCTACTCAGCCATGATCGGGTCAGCGACTGCTGCCATCTTCATCACATTGAACGATGTGCAAGCGATCGCAATCGGTGTCGGAGGACTCCCGGGATTCCTCTCGATCTTCACAGATAAAATCCTTCTCTTCATCGTCGGGATGTTCATCGCGATCATCGTTCCGTTCGCGCTCACATTCATCTTGTCGAAGCGCTACATGAAGAAAGGTGAACTTGAAGAAAATAAAGTCGCATAATGAATGACTCGGGAGGGAGGGACGGCAGTTCTTCCCTCTTTCTTATTGAAATGAAAACTCTTACAAAAGGAGATGTCGTTGATGACACAAAAAAATTGGCGCAAATCAGTCGTCTATCAAATTTACCCGAAAAGCTTTTATAGTCCGGAAGGGAACGCGACCGGATCGATTAAAGGGGTGACGGCGAAGCTGGATTACTTGGCAGAACTCGGCATCGAATATATTTGGATGACGCCTGTCTATCAGTCACCGCAACATGATAACGGATATGACGTGAGTGATTATTATGATATCGACCCGTCTTACGGAACGATGGAAGACCTCGACGAATTGATTCGTGAGGCGGAGGAGCGGGGCATCGGCCTCATGATGGACATCGTCGTCAACCACTCGTCGACGGAGCATGAGTGGTTCCAGAAATCATTGGCAGGAGACGAACGGTATCGTGACTACTATATCTGGCGCGACGAACCGACGAACTGGGAATCGAAGTTCGGCGGAAACGCGTGGGAGTATGATGAGAAGAGCGGACAATACTATCTCCACCTGTTCGACGTGACGCAGGCCGACCTGAACTGGGAGAACGAACAGATGCGCGAGGACGTCTATGAGATGATGCGCTTCTGGCGTAAGAAAGGAATCAAAGGGTTCCGACTCGACGTCATCAATCTCATCTCAAAGGAACAGGATTTCCCAGAAGACGAGTCGGACGGTCGGAAGTTCTATACGGACGGGCCGCGCATCCATGAATATTTGAAAGAGATGAACCGCGAAGTGTTCGACGGACACGATGTCATCACGGTCGGCGAGATGTCGTCGACGACGCTCGACCACTGCGTCCGATACTCGAATCCGGATGAGAACGAACTCAGCATGACGTTCAGTTTCCACCACTTGAAAGTCGACTACCCGAACGGCGAAAAGTTCGTCGCGGCACCGTTTGACTTCATTCAATTGAAAGACATCATGTCGACGTGGCAACGCGGGATGCATGGGAAGGGATGGAATGCCATCTTCTGGTGTAACCACGACCAGCCGCGTGTCGTCAGCCGATTCGGCAATGACACGAACCACCGCGTCGAGAGCGCGAAGATGCTCGCGACCGTTCTCCACGGCCTCCAAGGGACACCGTACATCTATCAAGGAGAAGAGATCGGGATGACGAACCCTGGTTTTGACTCGCTTGACGAGTATCGTGATATCGAGACGCTCAACATCTACAAGTTGAAGCGGGAAGAGGGCGTATCGCATGAGGACATGATGGCCGCCATCAAACAAAAATCGCGTGACAACTCGCGGACGCCGATGCAGTGGGATGCGAGTCCGCATGCCGGCTTCACAGACGGCACGCCGTGGATCAACGTGGCGCCGAACTATGAAGATGTGAACGTCGAAGCTGCGCTCGATGATCCGAACTCGGTGTTCTATCACTACAAAAACTTGATTGCATTACGAAAAGAACTTGACGTCTTGACGGACGGGGACTACACGCTCCTCACGCCTGATTCGTTAGACGTTTGGGCATATACACGGAAGACCGACCGCGAGGAAATCCTCGTCGTCGCCAACTTCTATGGAACCGAAACGACGTACACGATTCCAGAAGGTTTTGAGCGGGTGAGCGTCGTCAGTCACAACTACGACGTGCCTGAGCTCGATGGTGCGACGTTATCCCTTCGTCCGTACGAGGCGATCATGTTCTACAAACAGAAATAACAGGAGGGACCCGACTTTTCGTTGGGTCCTATTTGTTTGAATAGGATGTGTTGTCCCATATAAGTCGAATCGCATTCATATAGCCGTTATGCTAGCGTGATGACAAAAAGGAGTTCGATTATGGGAGAAATCAGTATCGCTCCGACAGGGAAACGGGCCATCCGCTTCGGCATCTGCCAACGCTGTCTTAGCACGGACGTCCGGACGTTCACCTGTCATCACGGAACATGTGCGTACTGTCGGAACTGTCTTTATCTTGGACGTGTCTGTCGTTGTGACTTTTTAGAAGAACGGGACATCACGACACCACTCGAAACGACAGAACTCACGATGCCGTTCGAGCTCGCACCCGACCAAGCGCGGGTCGCGAGTCAACTGCTCACTTGGTGGGAAGAACGACAGACAGGTCTCGTCCATGCGGTGTGTGGCGCAGGGAAGACCGAGATGACGTTCCCCGTGATCGAGCGGGTCGTGAACGAAGGAGGGCGAGTGCTAATTGTGTCTCCACGACGGGACGTCGCGCTTGAATGGGTCGAGCGGCTCGAACAGGCGTTCACGGTGCCCGTCACGAGACGTTACGGGGGCGGGGAGAAAGAGACGATTGGAATGATCACAGTGGCGACCGCGCCGTTACTCATGAATTTAAGGAATGTATTCGATTACGTGCTCGTCGATGAATCTGACGCGTTCCCGTTCGCCTTCGATCTGTCATTATGGAACACGATACGACGGGCGGGGAAAGGTATTTTCTTGTTCATCACGGCGACTCCGACCGTCTGGCAGATCCTGTTCCCGACCGTCCATCTGTCACGGCGCTATCACGGCTTTGATTTGCCCGTCCCAACGCTCGTCAAACAGTCGGACGAGCAACTCTTCGACTTCTGTCGACGACATGCTTCGAAACCGCGCCTCTTGTTCGTGCCGACGAAGTCGGGCTTGGAACGATATCGTGAGACATTAGAAGAGGCTGGGTTTACGTGTCGGACGGTGTCGGCCGAGACTGAGGAGCGGACGGACTCGCTAGACTGGCTCCAACAGACGAACGGGATTGTCCTCGCGACCTCGATTTGGGAGCGGGGTATGACGGTGCGGGACGTGCAAGTCGGGGTGGTCGAGAGCGAGCATCGCCTCTTCTCAGCACGAGGACTCATTCAAATGGCAGGCCGGGCCGGAAGGAAGCCGGATGCGCCGACAGGAGAGGTCTGTTTCTTTTACGGGGAGCGGACGTTCCGTCAAGATGTTGCCATTCAGAAGATCAAGGAGGCGAATCGGCGGTGAGATGCCTTCTATGTAACGAACCGATGACCGTCCCGTGGACGCCCGCCACGCTATGGCGACGGGACTGGGTGTGCTCCTCATGTGAGACGAGACTGACGCCGCTCGGGACGGGCTGTCCACGTTGCGGTCAACCGAACGAGACCGGTGAGACGTGCCCGGACTGCATCCGTTGGCTCGCGCTCGGTCTCGATTTGACCGTTCGATGCCTATACGCTTATGACGAGGCGGGCGTGGAATGGCTACACCGCTTCAAGTTTAGTGGAGATGTCGTCATCGCTTCGTCGGTGGCACAAGCATTACGGCGGTTGCGCTCGTCTGGCGTGACCTATGTTCCCGTCCCACTCGGTGAGGCACGGCTTCGTGAGCGACGATTCAATCAGGCGGAGGTGCTCGCGCGGTCCATCGGTATGACAAAAAATTACCTGGGAAAATTGGATGTTTCAAGTCAACGTGAACTCGGGAAAGAAGAAAGACGACACCGAACGAATCCTTTCACTGTACCGACTTCGGTGAAGTGTGGGAAAATCATTCTCGTAGATGACGTCTATACGACAGGGACGACCCTTCATCAGGCGGCATTTTCGTTACGTCAGGCAGGTGCGACAGAAGTTTCTGCGATTTGCTTGTTTCGGGCGCTAAACAAATCAAAAACGCGTCCGATATAAAGAGCAGAGGTGAAACCAATGGATGCAGCAACTTGCCAAATGTGTGGACGCTTGTTTATAAAGCAGGGTCGTTCACCGTACTGTCCGTCATGCAGTGAGATCGACTTTCAAAATTTTTTGAGAGTCCGGGACTTCATTCGTGAGCCGGCCAACAAACAAACGACCATCGGAGCCCTCGTCGAAGCGACGGGTGTATCTGAACTTGATATCACGCGATATATCCATGAAGGACGCTTGATCATCAAGGACAATCCGGCGCTTGCGATCAGCTGCGTCCGTTGTGGTCAACCGACGAACGAAGGGAAGATTTGTTCGAACTGCCAAAGAGAGATGCAGAACGAACTGACCAGTCTACAGGATAGCTTGACGAAACAGTCAAGTCACCGCGCTTATCGTTTGGATTAACATCATGAAGAGGGGGAAGACGCATGCGCATCGATTCAGCCAAGTGGGTACATTTACCAAACACTTATGAAAAGAAAACGCAAGTCGAGCCGAAGCCCGCGCAATCACGCCAAACGGACCAATTGTCAATCTCGGCGGAAGCCCGCGCCCGGTTTGAAGAACCGGTGAAACATCCGGACCGTATCGCAAAAATCGACGCTTTGAAAGCGGAGATTCATGCGGGGACGTATTCACGGGACGCGCGCGATATCGCCAAACGCTTTCTACAAGGATGAATGGAAGCGAGGTCCGTTTGAGGCCTTCGCACTGAATAACACGGCACGGAAGCTGACTAAATAAGGGGCACCCCTTTCTTTAGTCGGCTCTTTTTTTGGAAAAGGAGAGACTCATGCTCACATTACATAAACGTTTACTCGAATTAGCTTACGCAAAAGAACAGCTTCTCATTGGGAACGACATGGTCGCATTTAGCACGCTCGTCAAAGAAGAAGCGAAACTCGTCCGACAAATCTCACAAAAAGAAGCGGAACGACTTCAAGGGACGTATGAAATGGACGATGAAGAGATAGAGGAATTGAGAACGGTGTTGTTCGAGTTGAAGCGACAGAATGAATTGAATGCGACGCTACTCGAACAATCCCTTCGGTATATCACCTGGCATTTGGACATGCTCATGCCGGAAGCAGATGATTTCACATACGGACAACAGGCGTTCGAAACACGCTCGTTCAGCCGTGACGTTTAAGGAGGAAGTGGAATGGGTTCAACATTTATGGGGTTGGAGACGGCACGCCGCAGTCTATCGACACACCAATGGGCGCTTCAAGCGACCGGGAACAACGTGGCGAACGCCTCAAACCCTGGTTATTCACGCCAACGTCTCACACTCGGGATGACCGAACAGCTTTCGGTCAACTTCGGCGGGACGAAAGCCGGACAATTCGGGACCGGGGTGCGCGGGGAAACGCTCGCCCGGATTCGCGACCTCATGATCGACCAACAGTATCGTGACGAGTCGGTGAAGAACGCATTTTATGCGACGAAAGAGGCGGCGTTCGGTCGGATGGAAGATATCATCAACGAACCGTCGGAGAACGGGCTCGCCAAATCACTCGACTTGTTTTGGGCATCGCTCCAAGACTTGTCGGTCAACCCGGACGATACGGGTGCACGAAGCGTCGTCCGGCAGCGCGCGTTGACGCTCGCTCAAACGTTTAACTATATGTCTTCCTCGTTATCGAAAGTACAAGAGGACTTGAAAGTAGAAGCGGGCGTCGTTACGAAAAAAATCAATGACCTGTTGACAAAAATCGGTGACGTCAATCGTCAAATCGGGGACGCGGAACCGCTTGGTGTCCTGCCGAACGAACTGTATGACGAGCGCGACCGCTATATGGATGAGTTGTCGCAATACATCGAGTTCGAGCGAGTGCCGGTCGATTACCTGAACGGGAGCACACGTGGGAACTCGCAACGTGTTGCGGAAGGTCGGATTGATATTCGTGTGGTCATCGGAGGCACAGAAGTTAAGCTCGTGGACGGTCTCACGGGCGGCGTCGGAAAAATGGAAGATATGACCATGACGGACGCGGCGGGTGTGAACACCTCTTTGACGCATGCCGACATGCCGAACGGGAAATGGAAAGCTTTAGTTGAAATGTACGGAAGCGCGAGTGGTCCTGAAGGAGTAGATGGTTCGTATACGAACATGTTGAAAGATTTGGATGAAATGGCGAACGTCTTCGCCTCAGCCTTCAACACGGCGCACGGAACGAATATGGACGCTGACGGGAACGCTGGACGAACTGACTTCTTCGTAGGAATGACAAGCGCTGCGACCATCACTGTCAACGATGATTTTATGAAGAACTTAGATTTGATTGCCGCATCGAAAGACGGGAATATCGGGGATGGGAGCGGAGCTCTTGAGCTCGCGAAGTTGAAAGAAAGTTCGCTCGGTTTTAATGGATCCGTCACGACCTCGACTTCGATCGGAAAATACTATCAAAACGTCATCGGGAACATGGCTGTCGAGGCGAGCCAGAACGCGAACCTCGCGAAGAGCACGTTCGCCCTCTTGAGTAGCTCGGACCAGCGCCGCCAGTCGGTGAGCGCGGTGTCGCTCGATGAAGAGATGACGATGATGATCCAATATCAACACGCATACAACGCGGCGGCACGTAATATCACGGCTGTCGACGAGATGCTCGACAAAATCATTAACGGCATGGGTGTCGTAGGGAGGTAATGACTGATGCGTGTCACACAGACGATGCTCACACAGACGAACTTGAAACACTTATCAAGTAGCTATAACACGCTCGCTCGTGTCCAGGAACAACTCATCAGCGGGAAACGGATTCAAAAAGCATCGGAGGACCCGGTCGTCGCGATGCAAGGGATCCGGTACCGGACCGAGGTACGAGAAGTCGATCAATTCCGCCGTAACGTCAGCGAGGCGACGAGCTGGATGGATATGACGGACTCGACATTGAATGAAGTGACGGAGGCCGTCAAACGGATTCGTGAATTGACGACACAAGCGGCGAACGATACGTATGAATCATCGCAACGCGCCATCATCAAGAGTGAGGTCGATCAGTTAATCGAACATATCGGCTCTCTCGCCAACTCGAAAGCGGGCGAGAAATATATTTACAACGGGACGAAAACGGATCAACCATTGATTGATATCGACCAATTGAAAGCCTATTTAGCGAATCCAACGGGCTCTGTCGACTCGATTTATGAGAGTGGGACGGCCCCGGCAGCGAGCGGGAAGATTGAATTCGAAGTGTCAAAAGGAATCAACGTTCAAGTAAACATGCAACCCGAGACAGTGTTTGGCAAAGAACTGTTCGAAGGACTTCATAAGTTGAGTACCCTTCTGAATGATCCGGCGACGGGTGGCGCCGACCTATCGGCTGAACTCGACACGCTTGACACACTCGGTCAAAACTTGATCACAGAGCGTGCCGAACTCGGTGCCCGAGCGAACCGACTAGAACTCGTCGACAACCGTCTGCAAGACCATGAGATTATCGCGAAGACGATCATGTCCGACAACGAAGACATTGACGTCGAGAAAGTCATCATGGAGCTGAAGTCGCATGAGACCGTACACCGTGCGGCGCTCTCTGCGGGTGCCCGCATCATCCAGCCGACGCTCCTCGACTTCCTCCGGTAAGCGCTCATGAATCTTGCGAGGCTTGAGATGCGGCAGACCCATGCCGCAATCCAGATGACATCGAATCGACCGGTGCTCGAGATGCGGCAAGGGCGTGCCGATCTGTCCATTCAGCAAGGGAAGGCCGAGATGACGCAACAGACGACACCCGGGAAGCTCGAGGTCGACTCGTCGGTGGCAAGAAGTGAGAGTAACCTGAAAGGGACGCTTGAACTTGGGAAACACCTCGGTCAGCTGGGAGAGCAAGGGGCCCGTGAGGCGATGGCAAACATCGCCCGGGACGGGGACCGTCTCATGCGCATCGAGAACGGGAATCCGATCCCGTCGATGGCGGCGGAGAAAGTGAATGACCCGTATCCGATCGTCGAGATGGGCTATATGCCGAAATCGATCGACCGTGTCAAGTTGACGTATACACCGGCGGATGTGAAAATCGAATGGAATATTACACCGCCACAGATTGATGTATCGCTCACACCGGCGGACATCTCGTTCACACCATGGACGACGGACATCTCGCTCCGTCAACAGGCGTCGCTCGAGATATGGCCAGTCGGTGGGATGTATGATGAAACGCGTTGAAAGTGAGGACAATCCATGTTCATTGAAACAGACTACTTTGGCAAGATTGAAATAAATGAAGCGGAGACGATCTCGTTCGTCAGTGAGATTCCGGGATTCCCGGAGTCGAAGACATTCGTATTGATCCCATACGGAAAAGAGTTGCCGTTTTGGTCGCTTCAGTCGATCGAGGAACAGGCATGCGCGTTCGTCGTGACGAATCCGTTCTGGCATAAGTCGGACTATGCGTTCGAATTGTCGGATGGCGCGAAGGAGCAGCTCGGGATCGAGGAGGCGGAACACGTCTCGGTCTATTCAATCGTCACCCTTCGCGAACCGTTCGAATCGTCGACGCTCAACTTGAAGGCGCCGATCGTCATCGAGACGAAGGAACGTCGCGGGAAACAGGTCATCCTAGACGATGCGTATCCGGCCCGTTATCCGCTCGGCGGCACGAAAGCGGAGGTGCGCTGATGCTCGTATTGAAACGAAAACAGGGCGAGGCGATTCATATCGGGGACGATGTGACGCTCACGGTGCTCGCCATCGAAGGCGATCAAGTGAAGCTCGGTATCGATGCCCCGCGTCATATCGACATCCATCGTCATGAAGTGTACATTCAAATGCAGGAAGAAAACGAGTCAGCACGAAACAGTGCCAACTTGATGAAGCAGATGATTCAAAAGCAGTCGGAAGCGTGAGCTTTCGACTTTTTCTATAAAATCAATCTTTGGGAGTGACAGTGCTCGGTAGGTTGGGATAGGATGGAAACGGAACGAAAGGAGGGGAAACGGTGGGAGTCGTCATCAACCACTTTGTAATCAATATTAGTCTTCTCTTTTTATTCACGTCACTCACGCTCTACGTGATGCGGACGGTCTTGCCGATTCAACCGACCTCACCGCGGTTCGTCCGATTTTGGTTCGGGGTGTCGAACGGGTTGACGGCCATCCTGTTAAGCATCAATGCCATCGAACTCGGTGACGCACGAATCGACCTTCGACTCATTCCGATTGCGCTCTCGGCCGCGTACGCTGGTCCGTTCGGGACAATCGTCACGCTCGGTCTCATCTTCATCGGCCGCATGACGATCCACGGGATGAGCGCCCCGTTCGTTGACGCGATCTTCATGTTTATCGTCTTTTACTTATTCTCTCTCGTCGTGTCACGCTTCCCGATTCATCGGGGAAGAGGGTACGCCATCTATGTCGGGTTTGGTGCGCTCCTCGTTTTGATCCAGGTGACCGCGAGTGTGGATCAAACTGTATTCCTCCACGTGTTCGTCCCGTACTTCCTTATGTTGTCGCTCGGGGCATGGCTCTGTTATTGGGGCTCGAAGAAGCTCGAGACGCATCTCTGGATGTATCTATTACATACGCATCGGGCGACCATCGATGAATTGACGGGGCTGCCGAACCGATATCGGACACTTGAACACATGAACGACTTGGAGATGTCCGGGAAGCCGTGGTCGCTATTGGTCATCGATGTCGACCATTTCAAGCAATTGAATGACACGTATGGGCATTTGGCGGGGGATGCGGCGTTACGTCAGATCGGACAGACATTGGAGCGGAGTTGTCCGCCATCTGGGTTTGTCGGAAGATATGGCGGAGAAGAGTTTTTGCTCGTCATCGAAGGTAGTGAAGGTATGGAAAAGGTGGCAGAAGACATCGTGCAGACGGTGCGACATACGACATTCACCTTTCAAGACGAGGTCATCCCGATGACCGTCTCCATCGGGGCGGCGGTCGCGGGACACGAACCGAGCATGGTCGTGTTCGAGCGAGCGGATGAGGCGCTTTACGTGGCGAAGCGAAATGGTCGAGACCAGGTTAGGTTTGCATGAAAATTCCCCTATAACCGTTGGCGAATCCTGTCCAACGGTTATAGGGGATTTCACGTTTAGTGAATGTTTTTTTTCTTGAACTGTCCACCCCGGACGTCATGAATGTTACCGACGGCGAGGAATGCCGTCTCGTCATAGTCATCGAGGATGTCTTTCAGTTTCGTCTCTTCGAGTCGGCTGATGACCGTGAAGACGACTTTCTTCCCGTCTCCGGAGAAGGCACCTTCTCCGTGTAAGTACGTCACCCCTCGGCCGAGTCGGTCCATGATGGCCTGTCCGATCTCTTCAGGAGCGGTCGTGATGATCCATGCCGCCTTCGATTGATCGATCCCTTCCAAGACGACATCGATCGTCTTAAAGGCGATGAAATATGTCAATAGGGAGTACATCGCCCGGTCCCAGCTGAAGACGAACCCGGCCGTCCCGAGGATGAAGATGTTGAAGAACATGACGATCTCCCCGACCGAAAACGGCAACCGATTCGTGAAGGACACGGCGAGAATCTCCGTCCCGTCGAGTGATCCACCGGCCCGGATGACGAGCCCGATCCCGGCCCCGAGTAAAAAACCGCCGAAAACGGTCGATAACAACAGGTCGTCCGTGAACGGTTTCATGTTATGGAAGACGATGGTGAAGGCCGACATGAGCAGGATCGCCGTCAACGTGACGACGGCGAACGTCTTCCCGATTTGTCGATAGCCGAAATAGATGAACGGCAAGTTGAACAAGACGAGCCAGATGGCGAGCTTCGTTTCAGTCAGATACGACACGATGATCGAAACGCCGACAATCCCGCCGTCGATAATCTGATTCGGGACGAGGAACGCCTCTAGTCCCACGGCGAAGATGAGGGAGCCGAGTAGCAAGAGGACGGCTTTCGCAAACAGCTCGGACGCCTTGATCGGATTATGTTCGCGCTTTAAGCGCCGCACTTCCTCTGGTGTCGGGGAAGGCATGGGTGTACGCTGCATACGTGTTGCCCCCTTTTCATTTCCTTCAGTATAGCAAAGAGACATATGAACCGCCAAAGCAGGAAATCTGACATGGAAAGTGGAATGAGACGAGGCAAGAGAAAGGGGAGGATGAGGGATGTATGCATTGATTGGGAAGATGGTCACGCAAAAGGGGCAACGCGACAGGCTCGTGGCGATTCTGTCGGAAGCGGCGCGTGAGATGGAGGCGACAGCGGACTGTGAATCGTATCGGGTCCATGTATCGCTCGACGAGGCGGACACGGTCTTCATCTATGAGGTATGGCGTAGTGAGGAGGCTCATGCGGCGTCGTTATCACTACCTGAGGTGAAGGAATATATCGATCAGGCGAAACCAATCCTCGATCGGGTGGAGCGGGTCGCCGCGCTCGAACTGCGGACATAAAAAACCCTCGCCTATACGAGAGGCGAGAGGTGATGGATCAGGACGTGAGACTGCCTTTTACTTTGTCATAGAAGTCATCCATCATACCGGTACGGCTACCGAGTTGGCAGATGAGTTCGAGCGTCTCTTTATAGAACTTTTTGACCAGCCCTTTGTTTTTGACGCCGTCCATCGACGCGAGCGTCTTGTCGAGATTTTCTAGAATCTCTTTGATTTGTGCGTCCGAGTCCGGTTTGACGACCGTCATGTTCTCCGGGATGTTGACGACCTTCTCTTGACCTTGATGGCGGAATGATGCGCCAAAGCCGAGGTTCTCGATGAAGAGGTGCGGCATCACTTTTTGACCGAAATAGTGTTTATGCCAGTCTGTCGCTTTCATCGTGTCCATATCCTGTTTGAACGTGGATGCCGTCGAGACATACTGCTTAAATAAATCCGTCATGAATTTCTCGATGACCGGGATTTGAAGGGCGAAGACGTTTTTCAAGAGCGCGTCGAGCTGGGCGCGCGTCAAAGTAGTTTCGTTAGACATGTCAGTTCCTCTTTTCTATAGTACGTTATTACCATCGTATGGGATTGACGGACAGTCGTCAATGTAAGGGGAAACATTTTTTCAGAATATTTAATGAAAAGTCATCGACTTATGGGATAATCAAGTGAGGATATAAACAAATAGGGAGTGGTTCTTGTGAACAAATCGATGAGATGGGCGCTCGCGCTCGGTGTGACAGGTGCATTGGTGGCGACGGTCGGTGTCGTCTCGTCCCGAGGGCGGACCGAGGATACGACGCAGACGATTCGTGACCGTGAGCTCGGCTATGAGATCGTCTTACCGTCAAAAATCGTCGAGGCGATCGAGCGGGGGGACGTCTATATCGAGAAGGCGCAAGATGTCGTCGACATCGGGGACACGAAGAGCTACGGCACGTTCGATTTGTACTATGATGTCGAAGACGGGGACGACCAACTGCTGTTCCACCTGGACTTGATCGACCGTGAGTTGACGGAAGAGGCATTCGCGACAGAGGTCGGATACGGCAACTACCTCGGGGCGAACGATAAGACGTTCTTCTGGGTCGAACCGACCGAGGCCGTCCCGGGTGCCGAGGCACATACGGATGAGATTGCCGAGTTGATCGGGACGCTCCCTGAGCTAGAGTTTCGGACGTTATAAGTCTCGTAAGTGGGCTCGCTACGGCGGGCTTTTTCCTTTGTGCTACAATACAGATGAGGTGATGTGAATGAATTGGACAGTAGAAGAAGTAAGACAGGCAGATGACGTCAAAGCGTTAGAACAGGCGGTCAACGCAAACGACAAGATTGATGTCAAAGTCGGTCATGAGTCGGTCGGTCAGAACGATTATGCGGTATACGACGGGGAGACGCTCGTCGGCTATCTCATGCTCTTCCCGTATCTCCCGAACGAGTATGAGGTGAATGCACTCGTCCACCCTGAATATCGGAAACAAGGTGTCTTCACGGCACTTCTCGAGACGGCGAAACAGGACGCGAAACTGAACGGTTGCGAAGCGTTCACGTTCGTCATCGACCGAAACTCGGCATCTGGGAAGGCGGTACTCGAACATCTTCAGGCGACGTACCAGTTCTCGGAATACAATCTCGTCTTGAAAAAGGCGGAGCTCTTCTTGAAGTCGGATGAGGTATCGCTACGTGAGGCGACGGCAGACGACCGCCCGCTCATCATCGCGACGCTCAGCGAGGCGTTCGGCGACCCGGTCGATGTGACGGAGAACATCTATCAACAAATCGACACACCGGACCGTGTGACGTACATCGGGGAAGTCGACGGCAAGCCGATCGGCATTATCCGTGCTCTTCTCGTAGATGAGGATGCGGCGAGCATCCACGCGTTCGGTGTCAAAGCGGGTGAGCAAGGCAAGGGCTACGGCACGAAAATGTTGAAGCAGATGGTCCAGCAGTTGTTCCGCATGGGCCGGACGAAAGTCGAGCTCGATGTCGAGACGGAAAACAAGGCGGCGCTCGAGATTTATAAACGTGCCGGTTTTGCGGAAAATGGCGGCTATGAGTTTTATATGATCGAAATATGAGGTGAATCACATGGTGAAAAATATGAAATGGCTCGGCGCGGCGTTTGAAGCATTTCTCGGAATCCCACTTCTCGGTGGTCTGTTTATCATCAGTATGGGCTATTCTCCCCTCGGATTCATGTTCGTGTACCACGTGATCGTATTGATTCTGTCGTTCACTCGACTGAATCGATTCTCGTACGGGGCGGCAGTCGGAATTGCGGCGTCGGTCCTCGGCATTATCCCGTTTGTCGGAATGATGCTCCACTGGGCGGCAGCGATCACGCTCGCGATTGATGCGGCGACGACGCCACGCCGTCTGGCGCACGTCGAACGTGACGATGAAGCGTTTTGACGGAACGTACTCCTTTACGGGGTACGTTTTTTCATTGACCAAACGTTCAACTGAAAACGCTATACATTCTTTGGAAAATGGACGATATAGTAAGTGATGAACACAATGAGGAGGAACACACAGTGAAAGTATTTAAAAACTTTACGACGCAATTGCTTGCATGGATTTTGGTCACATCCTTTGTTACAGGCGGGGCGGTCGGCTACATCACGTTACTCTTGTTGACTGAACTCGACATGGAGCAAGGACAGGTCATGCTCGTCGGTACGGTCGTGGCGTTACTCATCTCGTCACTCGGCGGAATCGTCATCTATTTGATCGCCCGTCGTCCATTGAAGGCGGTCGAGATGGCGTCTGAAAAAGCGGTCGAGGTCGGGAACGGCGACTTGACGGTACAGTTCGCAAGCGAGAAGACGACAGATCGTTCAGAGATGGGACGTCTGCTCTTGTCGATGGACAACATGGTTGAACACCTTCGGGAACAAGGCACGAACATGCGTTACACAGCAGACCAATTGACAGGTTCGGCACAAGAGATTGCAGCTTCCGTACAAGAAGGAAATGTTGCCGGCGAAAGCATCCGTTCGGCGATGGATTCGCTCAACAAGATGTTAGAGGACAACGTCAGTGCGACGTATAACTCGATGGACTTACTCGGAGCGGTCGCACGGACGATGGAGAGCATCCGCCAAGAGATGTCGTCGGCGCTTGATTCGGCGAGCGAGATGCAACAAGAAGCGGAGAGCGGGAAAGGCCTCGCCTCGTCTTCCGTCAACGCGATGCATGCGATTGCTGGGAAAGTGGAGCAATCCTCGACACTCAACAGCCAGTTGACAGAAATGACTGGTGAGATCTCACGTATTACGGATGTCATCAGTGACATCTCGGCACAAACGAACTTGCTTGCCTTGAACGCATCGATTGAAGCGGCACGTGCCGGTGAGCATGGACGTGGATTCGCAGTCGTTGCGGCAGAAGTGAAAAAGCTCGCGGAACAAACAGCGAACTCGACTCAAGAAATCACAGATCTCATCGTCGACGTGAAACGTCTCGTTGGCGATACGTCATCGTCGATGGCGAACGTGAAAGCAGAAGTGGAGACAGGTGTCGGTTTAGTTGAACAAGCAGGCGGTGCGTTCGCGTCGATCCACAACTCGGCAAATGAAGTATACAGCCATGTCCATTCGGTCGATTCACTCCTCGATGACTCACGCGGTCAAATCGATTCGGTCGTGACGAACTCGGCAGGCATCGTCGGCATGGTCGAAGAGGCATCGCGTTATGCGAATGAAGTGACGTCAGCGGCGAGCCAGCAAGCGGCAAGTCTTGGTGAAGTGAATGGGGCGATGACAGAGCTCGTTCGGGTTGCGGAGAGTTTGCAGAATGAGACGGGGCAAGTGAAGGTGGAAGTGTAGGAAATGACTTATCTCATTGTTGGTCGGTAATGAGAAGCCAATATTTAAGAAGGTACTGAAAAACTCAAAACAATTTTGAACAGAGGAGCGTCGTCCCAATCAAGGGTGACGCTCCTTGTTTTTTCTTCTCCATCCCGACACTCGACTTTCGTGGTACACCACTTGGCATCGACATTCGAAAAGTCATCAATACGTGAATGGCACATTGTGAAGCGGGACACGGGGTCGTGATCGCACACGGGAATGGGCCACAAGTGGGAATGATTCACCAAGCATTTGATGAAGCCGAACAGATGCCGAACGTTCCGATGGCGGAGGCCGTGGCGATGAGTCAAGGGTATATCGGCTATCACCTGCAGCAAGCGCTCCGCGAAGAATTGCAAAAGCGCGGCATCGACAAGGCGGTCGCCTCGGTCGTGACGCAGACGCTCGTCGACTCTGACGATTCGGCGTTTCAAAAGCCGACTAAGCCAATCGGCCAATTTTACAAGAAAGATGAAGTTGGGCGGTTTGAAAAGAAAGGGATGGTCTTCGTTGAAGATAGCGGACGAGTGAACTGCTCGCACGAGAACTAAATATGGACGTCCTATTCATCTTGACGGCCGTTGATCAAGTTGCAATCGATTTTGGAAAGCCGACGCAGTGCGGTCTCCATCATGTATCAATCGAAGAAGCGAGACGATATATTCAAGAGGGACAGTTTCCTCCTGGGAGTATGTTGCCGAAAGTAGAGTCGGCCCTATCGTTCGTCATGTCAAGTCCAGTTCGTGAAGCCATCATCACGTCGCTCGAACGAGCTGGCGAGGCGATTGAAGGGAAGACAGGAACGAGATTTGTGAAAGAAATCATGGTGAACTAAAGAGTCCCCCTTTTGGTATCGAATCAATCATACCGAGAGGGGGATGTGTCGTGAGTGATAGGAAAGAGAGTGGCGTCAAACGAGAATTGGTCGAATCACACGAAATGAAGAGAAATCCACAAAATGAGAAGATTTTTTTCAAAAAGACTAAACAGATGGTGATGGACTCCGATATAGAGTATGGAAACGCTAAAACGTTCCAAACAATGCAAGGTGAGGGGCCGGCCTAAACCTTGTATGCTCGGACAAAAGGATTTGGAAGAGCGGAAAAACTTTAAACCTATGGAGGGAAATCACAATGATTATCAACAATAACATGAATGCAATGAACGCACACCGTAATATGTCGTTCAACACAACGCAAACTGGTAAGGCAATGGAGAAATTGTCTTCAGGTCTTCGTATTAACCGTGCTGGAGATGATGCAGCTGGTCTTGCAATCTCTGAAAAAATGCGTGGACAGATTCGTGGTTTAGATCAAGCGACACGTAATGCTCAAGACGGAATTTCACTCATTCAAACAGCTGAAGGTGCTTTGAATGAAACCCATTCAATTCTTCAACGTATGCGTGAACTATCGGTACAATCTTCGAACGACACGAACACTGATGCAGATCGTACAGAAATTCAAAAAGAAATTAATCAACTTACACAAGAAATCGATCGAATCGGTGAAAACACTGAATTTAACACTAAAAAATTACTGAACGGTAGTGCTGGTGTAGACATTACTGCATCAAACACTACAGTCAAGAATGTTACTGGAACAGCAGATACCAAGGCTGGGGTAATCAATTTGACTGCAGCTAATACTACTTTAGCATCGAAAGCATCACATGTTGATGCAACTTCTGCTTCACTAGCAAACACAGGTACAGCTATTGGTTCGGCAAGTACTCTTGAAATCAACGGGACATCGTTTAGCTTTGCAACAACTGATACAGTTCAAGATGTTTTAGATGTAATCAATGAAAAAGCAACAGCTACAGGCGTAACAGCAGAATGGGCAAATGGAACTGGTTTTACTTTTACATCGGTTGGTGAAGGTTCTGCTACAAAAATTGAATTTGGAACTGGTACAGGAACATTTGCAGGCACATCTGCTACAAATAACGCTACAGGTACAGATGCAGTAATGGATCTTGGTGAATTAGGAGGTTCTTACAATGCTACTGGAAACAAAGTTACCGTGACTAGTGGAGATTACAAAGGACTCGAATTCACATTAACTGCAGATGCTAACGTTAGTATCACTGTCAACTCAAATAATGCTTTAAAACTACAAATTGGAGCAAATGCAGGACAAGACATCAGTGTTGGCATCAATGATATGCGAGCTAAATCATTAGGTGTAGCAAATATCGATGTTACAAACCAATCTTCAGCAAGTGCGGCAGTCACAACAATCAATGATGCAATTGAGACTGTTTCTGCAGAACGTTCAAAAATGGGTGCTACTCAAAACCGTCTCGAACACACAATCAATAACTTGAGCACATCTGCAGAAAACCTCCAAGCAGCTGAATCACGTATTCGCGACGTAGACATGGCGAAAGAGATGATGAACTTCACGAAGAACAACATCCTCAACCAAGCTTCACAAGCAATGTTAGCTCAAGCCAACTCTGCACCGCAGGCAGTACTTCAACTCCTTCGGTAAGGAATGACGGGCGTCTTATCTGGTAACGGATAAGAATATAACTGGGTGAATTGCTGGAACTCCTTAGAGCCCTCCTTACGACAACGTGACTGGAAACGGTGAGCGTGAACGTTTTGAAAAAAAGGAAGGGATTGGACAATCAGCAGCCAAGCATCTGTCAGGAAACTGTGATGAAGGTTCAACGACTAGGATGAACGACCTACCGACTGACTAGTCCATGGTTATGAGATCCGTACCTCGTAAACGGCGAGGGAAGTGCCCAGCCCCTATTTTGCAATAGTAATAAATAATATATTTATATTGTAAAAGGGTGAAGATATAGTCTAGGCCATATTGAAAAATATGGGTCCCAGCAAGCAAATCAACAGCCTCAGGCTGTACTTCAATTGCTCCGTTAATATAGCAATTGAGTATTTAATCGTTATACTAAAAACCGTGGAGCCTTATGCTTCACGGTTTTTCACGTCTTGCCATTTATAAACGACGGACCAATACGTTCGATTTAAACGTTGGGCAATTTCTTTATCGGTCACACCTTGCTGTTTCCATTCAATCAGTGATGCGATGTCTTCATGACTATAAGGTCTTGCAGGAATCGAGACGCGAATCGTATAGTCAGGGTGTGTTTGTTTATAGTGATTCACCTCAGCGTCTAAACGGTTTTCCCATGACAATTTGTACATAAAGTCCGGAAGTTCAGCTTGGTAAGGTTGAAGTAAATTTAAAATATCAAATGTATCGGTCACTTTTGTCGTCTTTAGGTAATAGCCGGTTCCGCTCGGTGTACCTGATGTGCGGACGTTGATATTGTAATGGTTTTTCATCCATTCAGCGAGTTGCTCTAATTGTTCTTTCGAAAAGGCTTGTAAATAGAAAGCGATATGTGGTGTAAATTGAATTTCCTTCTTTTTATGATTAAAACGTTTGCTGAGAAGAAGCGAACCGTCGTCTAAATAAAGTGTCAGTATACATGCTGGGTGATGAATATCTTTCAGTAGTTCGAAGGGGATGTGCTTTTTATTGTTCGGATAAAAAAGAGGAAATAGTCTTGTCATGAGTGGAATCGATCGTGACACTAAATTGTCTCTACGTAAATAAAGCAAATTTGGAAGTTTTCGCTGTTTCCACTCCCGATAACTCAACTGACCTAAACTAAAATGTTCCCGGTAACTGTTGTTTATTCTTCTGTCATACGCATAACACTTTGTGATTTCCCCATCCCCCAAAATACTAGCGACCAAAATAGCGACTTGTTCTTCGGATAGTCCTTCCCAGTCCATGACGTGTTTCTCCTTCATCAAATTTTTTACCTTTCTTAAATCATTCCCGATTTATTCGAATGACCTGTGCTAATAATTCATGGACTTACGTTCAAATTTTGATTGACATGTCGATAAGTAGAGCGAGAGAAGGTGTTGTCGATTGGAAAAATTATTAATAGAATTAAAAGCTATATCTTTCGAACAAAAGCGATTAGCTGAATTAGAAGACCTACTAATAACGATGCGATCGATTGCATGTGAAGCGATAACGTGTGATGAGAAAAGAAGAGATCATTTACAAAAGCAATTTGAAGATCTACAAGCACAAGTGAAATTTCTTGAAGCTCAGAAACGATAGTCAATTGACTAAATTACTATAAACTCACTACATTTCTACCGATAAAGTCCATGAGAACAATTATAAGAGGAGTAGACCTATATGAACCCGACCATTTCAGAAGTCCGGCTTCACCTACCTTCTTCCGTCTTGCCGTATGAACAAACGAAAAACGTGTTCGTCGAAGCGAATCAAGCGAAGCTCGCCGACGAAGGCATCGTCATTCTTCCGACGCCTCAACACGTTACCAAGCTAGAGGCGGCCGTCGAGAAGGCGAATCAAGTCCTAGAACAACAGCGTACAGGTTTAAAATTTATGAAGCATGAAAAATTGAACGACTATTATATTCAAATCGTGGATACGAACAACGAAGTGATCCGCGAAATCCCAAGCAAGAAGTCCCTCGATTTCTTTGCGGCGTTCATGGAGTTCAATCAACTCTTCGATGAACGGGTATAAAGGAGGATTCTTATGACGACACCAATCCGATTTGGCGGACTCGCCAGTGGAATCGATACGGATACGATTATTAAGCAACTGATGCAGGTCGAGCGAGCGCCGATTGATAAACTTGAGCAGAAGAAACAAACGACAGAATGGAAGCGCGATGCGTATCGCGAAATCAACCGGTCCCTCATGACATTGCGGAATAGTGCGGTCGACTTGATGTTCAGCCGAAACTTCTATGCGAAGACGTCTAGCTCGTCGGATGAGTCAAAAATCAGCGTGACTGCTGGACCATCAAGTGGTAATAGTGCGGTTCGGATTGACTCGGTTACACAGTTGGCCAGTTCGGCGACGACGATTTTAGATGCTGTCGATCGTAATGGACAAAAGTTGACGAGTACAACAAAATTATCAGACATGAATGGATTTGTTGCCGGACAAAAGCGTGTCATTCAAGAGACGGCTGGAACCGAGTTAACGATTCCGAAAGATTTGGACTTTTCGACAGTCGTCTTAAAAGATGCGGCAGGAAACGTTTTAGATTCTACGGACTTTGCGTATGACGCAGCGGCTGGTAAAGTCACTGCCACCAATACAACAAACTATCCTGGTGGAGTCATTCCAAAAGATGTTTCTGCTTCGTTCTCCTCTGGGACTGGCTTTGAAATTCAGTACAAATCTAGTACAGCCGGGACATATCAAAAGATTGAATTAGGTGCGGACGCAACGGTAAAAGAATTGATGAGCAAGTTAAATAGTAAAGAAACAGGACTTTCTGCTTTCTTTGAATCCTCTACCGGAAAAATCTCCTTGTCGACGAAAGAGACCGGAGCCACTTCGACCATTCAATTTGATACTAACTTCAAATCTGCCTTTAGTATGGGGACGGTTGCTTCGACTGGACAAAATGCGAAGTTTAAAGTGAATGGAATTGAAGTCGAACGTGCTTCGAACACGACGACGATTGACAATATGACGTTGACACTGAAATCATCTTTCCTCGAAACAGGAGGACCTGTCACACTATCAGCCGCTACTGACACCCAAAAAATCTTTGACAACATCAAAGGTTTTGTCGATAAGTATAATGAGACGATTGATCTCATGAACAAGAAGACACGCGAAGAACGATTCCGTTCTTTTGCACCGCTCACACAGGCACAGCGTGATGAGTTGTCTGAAGATGAGATCAAGAAATGGGAAGAAAAAGCGATGAGCGGGATGCTTCGAGGGGATACAATTCTCCGCGGGGCGATGGACACGCTTCGTAGCAAGTGGTCGAGCGCGACATCGAGCACGAATGATGTAGGCATGTCTCGCTTGTTCCAAATCGGTCTCTCCACGGGTTCTGACTTTACGAACGGCGGAAAGATTGAGCTGAATGAAGAGAAGTTAAAAGCAGCCATTGAGAAAGATCCGGAACAAGTGTATAAGCTCTTCACGGATGAAGAAACGGGACTCCTTCCGCAAATCCGTGACACGGCAGCTGCTTCACGGTCAAACATCACTCGGATTGCGGGCGCAGATGGAGCAGGCGCCCCATCATACTCGATGGGTCGCGAGATGACCCAAATCGACTCACGAATTCAACGACTGAATGATTTACTCATCGATAAAGAAAACGCCTATTACCGTCGCTTCGCCGCGATGGAAACGGCGATGAACCAGGCGAACTCACAAGCCGCTTCACTTCAACAGTTTTTAGGCGGAGGCATGTAAGAGGAGGAATTTAAATGGTAGCCAATCCATACGCAACATATCAAAACAGCGCGGTCACGACCGCAAACCCACAGGAACTGACGCTTATGCTTTATGACGGGGCGCTCAAGTTCATGCGCCTCGCCAAGCTTGCAATCGACCAGGGAAACCCTGACTTGAAGAACATCAACATTCAAAAGACGCAAGCCATCTTCCAAGAACTTCGTCTCACACTCAATAAAGACATCGCCATCTCGGCAAACCTAGACTCGCTCTATGACTATATGTGGCGCCGTCTCGTCGATGCGAACGTCAAGAACGACACGACCATCCTCGACGAGGTGCTCGACTTCACAACGGAACTCCGTGACACGTGGAAGGAAGCGATGAAACTCGCGAAGCAGTCATGAGACCAATCGATGAGATTATCTTAAAGACACAGCGCTTAAAAGAGTTGCTGGCGAAAGTCCCAGAAGAGCCGACGTATGATACGTGGATGGAACAAATCCATGAGCTCTTGGACGACCGCGAACAGTTGCTCGCGGCGCACGGTCCTGATCTGGAGAAAGCCGATCAGACGGTCCTCCGACAACTTGTCGACGACAGTCAAAAGATTGCCCGTCTCATTGGGGCCGAACATCAGCGTCTCGGGATGACGCTCGGGACGGCCCGGATGGAACGAAAGACGGTCAAGTCCTACGTCGACCCTTATGAAGACGTTGATTCCAACTTTTCTGGTCTATTCGACCAGCAGACGTAAAAGCTCGAAGGCACATGCCTTCGAGCTTTTGTGTTAAGAGGCTTTGACTTGTCGACGTATCCGGATGATGAAGTACGAGACGGTAAACAAGATCAAACCAGTTACCATAAAGTTTAAATAGAGGCGCACGGCGTCTTGAAGTGACGTGACTGGCGTAGACCCACCGAACCAGAGAAGTGGCAAGATCGTCACGTGCATGACGCTCCAGTGGATGAAAATCTGTTTTTTGAACGACCACTGTTTAACTTCATAAATGACCCTCGTCAGCCCGAGAAAGAACGCGACCCCGGCGTAGACGAGCATGGCGTGTACGCCGCCTGTATTTCCTGACCATCCTTGGTAGGGCGCGAGGATCGCAAACGGAAGTGACCATAAGAGACTTCGTACGAACCCTTTCTTTAATAATTGCATATGTATCATCCCTTCGTTGGATTGGTATGAATATATACGAACATCATGCAAAAAAGGTTTCGGATTAAAAGCGAGGGTGAAATGACGTCTGTTTTCCGCTATAATCGGGTAAACATCAATGTAGCCGTTGCTTCTTTTCTGGAAAGAGGAGGGAAACGAGATGCGTGAGAAAGAGTCTAAACCGGTATCGTCACGGAAGCGCCGTTATTTCGTCTATGGTCCAGAGGGAGCGTACGATGAATACGTCGAACGGGACCCGAAACTCGAGGCGTACGTCGAGGACGATACGCCGTTTGAGGATCGTCCTGACCCATACGAGGAAGAAGAGCTGAAATCAAGAGGATAAGTATATGTGTCAAGGTTCGATTCCGGACCTTGGCTTTTATTTTACCTGGAACTTTTTCTTAATACGGTACCGTTTATCAATTCGTTATATTCGTCTTAACCACATCACTTTGATTTTGGAAAGGGAGAGATGAAGATGAACATGAAACGATTTGGCTTACTGGTGGCGGTGCCGCTCGCACTACTTGTTGGATGCGGAGAAGCAGATGAACTGAAGACGACGGCCACGGATACGGAAGAAGTGGCAGAGGCGGAAGCGAGTACGGCTAAAGAATCATCAACTGAAGAGACGGACGTTCAAGAGAGTGAACTCGGCACAAACAAGATCTATATGAAGAATAAGGCGCTCACGATCACGGAGACGATGGGACCAATCCAGTTCGCCATCGACAAGGTACAGACGTCACGCTTGCAAGTAAATGAGGTATATCGTGATTCATTTGATGGAGCTGAGGAAGTGACGGTCGTTGCCATGAATGTGATTGCAGAGAATACTATCGACGATGCAATTAGTTTTTACCCCGATCAAGGTACAATTGTCACGAATACCGGCGAGCAGGTCGAGGCAGACCTCTTTTTCTCGGACGACGTTGGTGGCGAATTTTTAGGGAAAGTGAAGAAGGAAGGGAATGTTCTCTTCTTCGTCAAAGCAAAACCTGAAGAGCTGACTGAAGTGAAATTTTTCACGAGTGGACCTTCGAACGAAGCGTTTGAGAGAGTGGCAGAAGAGCGATACGAATTCACCATCAATGTAACAAAATGAAAGTAGGCGTACCGAGTGATATCGGCACGCCCTATTTGTCTAGTCTAAACCCGAGCGATAGAGGATAATGAAGAAAACCCATCTTTTAGGAGGTCAGTGATGAAGAACATCTCTTTACTCAAATACGACCAACAGCTCCATTATGAATGGTCGAGTCACGTCATTGAAGAATCGGATGATTATGTGTTGTTGTATGCAGGACCGGGGCGAACGCTTCAACATCATACGCGAGGTGCCTGTTATACATATGATTCTCATTCGCTCGAGTGCTTTATGCGACATGAAGGATTCACGCTCCAACTCGATTTAGAGCACGACGGGACGATGCGTTGGTACTCGAATATTGGGCTTCCACCGACCATGACCGACGAGGCGATTCACTTTGTTGATTTGGATCTAGACTTTGTTGCAGAGCAACCGAATGAGTGGCGACTCGTCGACGAAGAAGAGTTGGAGTTCAACCGAGTACGATATGGCTATCCGAATGCGTTGATTTCCTACGTCTGGAAAACCGTCGCTGAGGTGAAAAGACGAATCGAGCATCAGCAATTCCCGTTTGACGGTTCCTTAGAGCGACGTCTCCTCGAACTTTCCCAATCAAAGACGTCTCACTTCCGCTGATGCGGCAACGGAATCGACAACACGTCCCAGTCACTTCCGGCGAATAGCTTCGACAGATAGACGATCTGCCCGACATGATACCCGTAATGCGACACTTGTCGCTCAATCGCATCGATCACGGAGTGGGCTTCCCCGCGAATGAACACGTCCTTCCCTAAATCGTCCGGCGTCAGATCGGCCAAGACATCGTCTAACAGCTGCCAACGCTCGTCCCATACGTGCATGAGTTCCTCACGGGACAGATGCTGGTCCTCGAACTCGGCGTCCCGGTTTCGGTCCGGCTTTTCGCCGTCCGTCGTCAAGAAGTCGGTCCAACGTGACTTCATATTGTTCGTCATATGCTGAATGATGAGGGCGAGGGAGAGTGTATCCGGTGCAAGCGTCTTATACAGGTCCTCGTCATTCACTTGGACGAGCGCGCGCTCGGCGAGTTGTTTCTGGCTTTTGAATGTGGCACGTACGGTCTCGAGGTACTTTGTTTCAAACATAAAAACATCCTCCTTTTCGTATGTATCTGCTTTCACTATACCCCACATTCATCTCGGTCAAAAACTATAGTAATATTATAAAAAACGTTATACTAAACTTATCGTGCAAGACGCCACCGCGTAGTCGGCATGAGGGTGCCTTGTTTTGGTTTTCACGTGAGTCATGTCGCGTGTATCTCTTTTCGGTTTGGAGGCTCACCTATCAATCGTGCCGATTGCGTTTGTCCGAGAGTGGATGAGCGCGATTTTTTTGTATGCAAAAAGTGTGAGACACAAGGTCCCACACTTCTCGTTATGTATGCTCCAACCGAAAATCCTCCCAATGATCGCGGGCCTGATTCCGGATGCGCTCCGATACTTCTTTACTGCTAAGGAGAATCCCATACCAACGACGCGCATCCTCATAGTAGTCGAGCGCGGCCGAGAGGTCGGCGATTCGCAACATGAGCTGGTCGTACGGTAGCCCGGTCCGGACCGGGTCCGTATACGCTTCCTGCACCTCGTTGTATTTATCGAGCGTCCGCTGCATCCATTCCTTCTCAGACGCCGTATCCCCGATCAATCGGTACATCCACACGATCCGCATCCCGAGCATGGCGACGACAGACGGCTTTTGACCGCTCAATTGGGCCGTCATGACCGCGAACTTATACAAGAAGATCACATGTTCAGGTGTACGGTCACCTTTCAACAAATCCGCATTCACTTGATTAAAGTAGTGCGTCTCAAGCGATTCACGATTGTGTTTTCGTACCTTGTCGAACGAATCGTGAAAGACGAGATGACAATGGCCGCAGACGGACGGCTCATACAAGTATGGGTTCGGGCCATCGTACGTCGTATACCCGTCCTTCTCGATTTCGAGCGGACGGATGTGACGGGACAAGACACGGTTCGTCTTACTTTCCTGTAAACAATATGGGCATTTGACCTTTTTCAAAAACAAATGTTCTGCCATTCCGACACCTCACACATAGACGTTGACGAGCAATCCGCGAATCTCACCGACCTGGTCGAGTAGGGAGAGGCGGGAGGCCTCCCCTGAGATGACCTGATCCGTCAGCGCGAGGAGTTTTTGGTCGACTTGTTCGACGACCTTGTAGATCTTCGCACGCCCGCGGCGGTTGAATCCGCGTTTGTCCTCGAGGCGGAGTGCCGCGTCAACGGCCTCTTTCATAAAGTCTTTAATCATCTGTTTATATTCGGCGAGCGCCTCGACAGTCTGGCTCTCGGCGAGGAGTTCTCCTTGTTCATGGATTGCGGCGATTTGACGCTGGAAGCGCTCGTGCTCGCGGTCTTCGCGTTTCTGGCCGATCACGTTTTGGAAGGAGACGCCCGGTTCGACGTCGGGGCGTTTCGCCTTACCCGAGCCGAGGAGCGATTGCGTCTCCATGATGCGACGAATGTCCATATGGGCAACCGTCCTTTCTTAAAGGTTAGTTCAATAATTGTAACACGCCTTGCGGCAATGCGTTCGACTGGGCAATCATCGCCATGCCGGACTGGTTCAAGATGTTCAGACGGGCGAAGTCCATCATTTCACGGGCCATATCGGCATCACGGATTCGGGATTCGGACGCCGTCAAGTTCTCTGAGCCGATGGCGACGACGCTGACGTTCGCCTCGAGTCGATTTTGGATGGCACCAAGCTTCGAACGTTCGAGCGACACCTTGTTGATGGCCGCATCGAATTTCGAAATGGCATCGGCCGCATCTGATGGTGTCAATACGCTCAGCGCGTAGTATGTTTCAGACGCTGTCGCCTGATCATTGTCGTGATCGACGGCAGGCAGTTCCCCGCCACTTGCTGTTGTCGTCGTGATATCGAGCGCATGCGCCCGCATATCTTCGACGTTCAAGATGACGGCTTCTTTGTTGCCGGCACCGATTTGGAAGAAGAGCGTACTCTTCCCTTGCATGTATTCCCCGTTCATGATCTTCTTCGAGTTGAATTCGGTCGTCTCGGCGATCCGTGTCACTTCGGCGGTCAACGCGTTGATCTCTTCTTGGACGGCTTTCGAATCTTCCTCGCTGAGCGTTCCGTTCGCCGCTTGGACGGACAGTTCGCGCATGCGCTGAAGAAGGGAATGGGTCTCGTTCATTCCACCTTCAAGCGTCTGGGTGAGCGAGATGCCGTCGAGCGTGTTGCGTTCGGCCATCGAGAGCGAGTCGAGTCGCATCCGCATCTTCTCGGAGATGGCGAGGCCAGCCGCGTCGTCCGACGCCTTGTTGATGCGAACGCCGCTCGAGAGCCGGTCCATCGTCTTCTTCATCGATGCCTGATTCAAGGATAGGGATGTGTAGGCCTTTAAGGCTTGCACGTTATTGGTAATTTTCATAACGGTTTCCTCCAGTCGGGACGGGTTGGATTTTGGCACGTTCCATCGCTTCGCTCCACGTTTTGTCGAGGTCGCTCGCGAGCGAATGTAGTTCAGCGATTTTTTTCATATCCTGATCGATGATCGCCTCGACGCTGGCGTTCGCCATATACAAATAGATCTCATCAAGCTGTGCCGCGATGATCCCCCCGCCGTCATGGAGTCCTTGGTGGAGCTTGACCAACAGCTCGCGGGCTTGGCGAAGGTGGCGGTTCCGTTCGGCGATCGTCGTGTCTTGCGCCTGTTCATAATGATAGACGAGCGCATGTAGCATCGCCTGCGTCAGTTCTTCTGGCCTCATCTCATATAGTTGCGTTGAATTCATCCTTGATCTCCTTTAATCGAATCGAGTTCTTCTATTAATAACAGTACTTCCGCCATCACGTCATACAGTTGCGGCGGGATGGCGTCCCCTAAGTCGAGGTCGAGCAGGTGTCCGAGCAAGGAGTGGTCGTTCTCAACGGCCACGCCCCGGGCACGGGCCTCCTGTAAAATCTTTTCAGCGACGGCTCCGGTCCCGCGGGCGACGACGACGGGCGCTTTGTCCGTCGATTCGTCATAGCGGACGACCGCGGCCGTCTTCCGTTTCGTCAAATCCGTGCGTTGGTACATGGGGACCTCCTAGATTCTAAAGTCATAACCGGTCGCCTTCGTCACCGTCGGCTCCTCGATGACGCGCTCGACTTTCGTGAGCGGTTTGAATTGGGTCACGACACTCTTATAGCCGATCGTCTCGAGCGTCTGTTCAATCTTACCGAGCAGCGGGCGGGCGAGTCGCTCGACCGTTGAATCGTCATGTTCGAGCGTGAGTCGGAGGTTCCGGTCCTTCGCCTCGAGTTTGACGCCAATCTCCCCGAGCCGCGGTGTCTCCAATCGAATGTAGAGGACACTGTTCTCCCAGTCGACGACGTCTCCCGCTTCCCGGTTTTGGATATGGACGTGGATGCCGGTGTCGATCTCCTGCACTTTAGCCGGTAGGGCGAACAAAAGCTGATGGAGCTGTCCCCCGTCGAGTCGGTTGAGCGTCTGTTGCACTTGGAAGAACGAGGCGAGTCGCTGTGCCTCGGGGTTCGTCGTGTCGCCTCGCACGGATAATGCCGACGTCGGGGTGTTGCTCGCTTGGGCGAGCTGTGCCTGTGCCTGCACACGTTGCGCCACTTCCTGGACGTGTCGTCCAGATAATGTCGAATCGAGCTTGAGTGGAGCGACGGTCGGCATCTCTCCGGCACGTGCCGCCCCGTGCGGGATATATTCGATGCGTACCTGGTTCGGCGCATAGCGGAAGTCGTTCAATGTGGCCCGAACTTCTTTGACGAGTGCGGCACTCTCTTGCGGTTTTGTCGAAAGGAGTGACAGGGCGACATCGAGTTTGGCCGTCATGGCGACGAGTTGCTTCTCTTGCGTGATATCCGTATGGAGCAGGGCGTCCGTCTTTTGAACGAGTTGCGTCAGACGGGTCGATACGGTCTCGAGAGCGGGGCGCGCCGCATGCGGGTTCGTCTCGATCAACGCCGCGACTTGTCCGAGTTGTTTCGTCACCGTCGCCTGTTCGCCTCGGAACGTGTTCGTCACCGACGCGAGGTGGCTTGTCACTTCCTTCACCATGACCTGACGTCCGTTGACGGGTGGAAGTGTCATCGGCTCAGGGCGTTCGGTCCTCGGCGGCACGGGCATGTCACGGATGACCCGGTCGACCGTCTCCGGTGTCGGTGTGACGCGTTCGCTCACGGGGCGCGACAAGTTGACGAGCTCGACGTAACGCTCTTTTTGTGTGTACGGAGCATTCGGTGCCGGCGGTGTGAGTTGTTGTCTCGCCTCATTCAATGAGAGGACGGCGATGTCGCGTGCCATCTCACGAGGGACGACTTGAGTATCGAGCGTCTTCAAATGAAGGACGACATCCCGCATGTCGCCTTTGAATGCCGTCTCGAGAAGGCGTACCGTGTCTTCGTTCATCGGCAAGCGTCCGGATTGAAGCAGACGACTGACGGCGCTTCGCACTTCAGGTGGAAGGGAAGCGAGGAGCGTCTGAATCTTTGCGTCAAGCTTTGACGACGCGGACGCAGGTGGCGCAGATTCAAGCGTCTCTTCTTTTTGGGGAACGACGGTCGCCAATAAGACACCATCCTGTTCGGCGAGCGTCACGTGGAACGGGTTCGTCTTCGGAAGCCCGTCTTTGAATGTAACCTCGACTTCTTCACCGTTGATTTTGACGATCGCAGAGTCGGGTCCTGTCTGTTTGACGAGCTCGGCCTTGTACGTCCGGTTCGTCTGGATGCCTGGTAAGACCGAACTGACGGCGGTCGCTTGGGCTTGAATTTGCATGTTTGTCACCTCGACCATAATATCGACCTCTTTTTTAAAAAATGAAGCGAAACAATAGAAAAAAACCTTCCGTCTTTTCGACGGAAGGCATGTCATGATTCGAGCACAGGGCTCGTGTTCAATTGTTGGAACCGTGCAACGAGTTCACCCGTCGCTTTCAGCTGGTTCCGGAGGACGTAAGGTGTTGCGTTCGTCTGGATTTGATGTCCATCGGTTGTGAGGACGAGTCCGTTCGGCTCACCCTCGATGTTCAGTATGTCTCGAATATGGGACCAGGCATACCATTCACAATCGTCTCGTTTCGGAGACTTCGTCGGGAAGAAGACGAGTCCGGTTGTCGGTTCGATCACGACAGGGACTTTCCCTTTTACGCCGGCGACGCGTTTGGCGATGAAGATTCTTTCCTCGATCGAGCTGTTGTACTGGCGGCAAGAAAGTTGCAACAACTGGTACGGCCGGAGCGGGGTCGAAATCTCGGTGCCATCCTCGAGAATGATCCGTGACTGCTTCATGATGTCGAAGCAAGGGAGAATCGCCACGGTTCGCTTCGTGATGCGATATTTTTCCTCAGAATAGTAGGAGCGCATACGCTGCACCATCCTCCTCGTATAAGATTTTCAGGATCGGCTATAGACAAGCGGCACAAACCTAAATCATCCCTTTAATGATATATCACAAAAAATGTAAATTCAACAAGTCAATATGAAAAGTAGGGAAATATTATTCCAATGAAAGCCAAATGGCGAAACGTTTACAATTATTTGAGAAAGTGTTTGTCACGCTTACAAGAAGGTGGTAATATTAGCCGTAGAGGAAAACCCTCTGTATTCTCCAATGGTGAAAGGAATGGATTTACACATGGTAGGTAAAGTAAAATGGTTTAACTCAGAAAAAGGTTTTGGATTCATCGAAGTTGAAGGCGGCAAAGACGTGTTCGTACACTTCTCAGCAATCCAATCTGAAGGTTACAAATCGCTTGACGAAGGTCAAGACGTAGAGTTTGAAATCGTTGATGGCGAGCGTGGCCCACAAGCGGCTAACGTTGTAAAATTATAATTTCAAACCACGAAGCCGGCTCCATTGGGAGTCGGCTTTTTATTTTTTCTGCATAGTAAAAAAAGGGGTTTAAAAACGAGTGAGATGGGTATCTTTTATCTATACCAACCGCTCTCTCTAAGGAATATCGGTTTCGGAACAAAATTGTCATTATTTTCTGATGATAACGTTTTCATTCCTGTTGATTTCGGGGTATACTAGTAATGAGCCACCTGGTTCCACTTTCTTTCGAAACGAAGCAGGAGATTCCGTCTCGTTTGACGAATCATTGGTTCAAGCGGTTATTTTAAGGAGGAGTTCAGATGATTTATAACATTCGCGGCGAAAACATTGAGGTCACACCAGCAATCAAAGACTATGTCGAGAAGAAGCTGGAGAAGTTGACTCGGTATTTCACAACTCCTACGGATGCACAGACGGCTTACGTCAACTTGAAAGTGTATAACGAGAAACAAAAAGTAGAAGTGACGATCCCGATGCCGAACTTGTTGCTCCGTGCCGAGGACATCAACCTCGACATGTATGCGGCAATCGACCTCGTCGTCGATAAATTGGAACGTCAAATCCGTAAACACAAAACGAAACTCAACCGTAAAGGACGCGGGAAAGAAGGTGGCGTCGGGGAGTACTTCAAGTCGCTCGAAGGACCTGATGATGCACCGGTCGTCTACGATGAGGACGAGGCAGAACTCGAACTCGTACGGACGAAGCGTTTCACGTTGAAACCGATGGACACGGAAGAGGCGATTCTTCAGATGGATATGCTCGGTCACAGCTTCTTCGTCTTCTCTGACGCGGAAACGGGCAACACGAACGTCGTCTACCGTCGTAAAGATGGGAAGTACGGTCTAATCGAACCTGAATAATGAACTTGACCTTTCACGACCCCCCGGCTTCGGGGGGTCGTTTCGTTTTGCCTTTCCTTGAAAGGTGGCATCACTTCGGTTAAACTGTACATTAGGGAAAAAACATGCATTTTTTAATGAGTGCAGAGGAGATATGAGTATGGCGAACTTTTTGAAAGAGTTATTTGCTCCACAGAAACGAATGTTGAAAAAAGCAGAGAAAGCGGCCGACTTGATCGAGTCGTTCGCCGAACCAATCAAAGCATTGTCAGACGAACAGCTTCAAGCGAAGGCGGAGGAGTTCCGCGCACGTTTAGATAAAGGAGAGACGCTCGACGACTTGTTACCGGAGGCGTTCGCAGTCTGTCGTGAGGCATCGGAGCGCGTGCTCGGGATGCGTCATTATCGCGTTCAGCTCATCGGGGGTTATGTGCTCCACAACGGCGATATCGCTGAAATGAAGACCGGTGAAGGAAAGACGCTCGTCGCGACACTACCGGTCTATTTGAACGCGCTCACGGGTCGTGGCGTCCACGTCGTGACGGTCAACGAATACTTGGCGAAGCGAGATAAAGAGCTCATGGAACCGCTCTACTTCGCACTCGGCCTCTCGGTCGGCCTAAACGTGTCGAACATGGACCGCGTCGAGAAACAAGCTGCCTACAACTGTGACATCACGTACTCGACGAACAATGAACTCGGATTCGATTATCTTCGTGACAACATGGTCCTTTATAAAGAAGACCGTGTCCAGCGAGAGCTTTACTACACGATCGTCGATGAGGTCGACTCGATTCTCGTCGATGAGGCGCGCACCCCGCTCATCATCTCGGGCTCGGCTCAAAAATCGACAGAGCTCTACACACGCGCGGACGCGTTCGTCCGTACGCTGAAAGTAGAAGAAGATTACACAGTCGATGTGAAGACGAAGTCGGTCCTCTTGACGGACAACGGGGTCGACCTCGCCGAGAAGTTCTTCGGCATCGACAACCTGTTCGCCATCGAGCACGTCGCGGTCAACCACCACGTCGGACTTGCCCTACGTGCGAACGCGGTCATGCATCACGATATCGACTATATGGTACGTGAAGGACAAGTCATGATCATCGACCAGTTCACGGGTCGTGTCATGGACGGACGTCGCTACTCGGAAGGTCTTCATCAGGCGATCGAGGCGAAAGAGGGCGTCGAGATTCAGCGCGAATCGATGACGCTTGCGACAATCACATACCAGAACTACTTCCGCATGTACGAGAAGCTTGCCGGGATGACCGGTACGGCGAAGACGGAGGAAGAAGAGTTCCGTAACATCTATAACATGCAGGTCGTGTCGATTCCGACGAACAAGCCGATCCTGCGGGATGACAGTTCAGACCTCATCTTCAAATCGATGGAAGGCAAATTCAAAGCCGTCGTCGAAGAGATTGCTGCGGTTCACGCGACCGGTCAACCGATTCTCGTCGGGACGGTCGCCGTCGAGACGTCTGAATACTTGAGCAAGCTCTTGACGAAGAAAAAGATTCGTCACGACGTCCTGAACGCGAAGAACCACGCCCGTGAGGCGGAGATTATCGAGAATGCGGGACAGAAGGGGTCGGTCACAATCGCGACGAACATGGCCGGCCGTGGTACCGACATCAAGCTCGGGGAAGGCGTCGTCGACCTCGGTGGTCTTTACATCGTCGGGACAGAGCGGCACGAGTCACGTCGTATCGACAATCAGCTCCGTGGTCGTTCGGGTCGTCAAGGAGACCCGGGTAAATCGCAGTTCTACTTGTCACTCGAAGATGAACTCATGCGCCGCTTCGGGACGGACAGTCTCCAAAGCATGATGGAACGTCTCGGGATGGACGATACCCAACCGATTGAGAGCCGCATGGTCTCGAAAGCGGTCGAGTCGGCTCAAAAACGTGTCGAAGGAAACAACTACGATGCGCGGAAACAGCTTCTCGGTTACGACAACGTCATGGCCGACCAACGGAAGGTCATGTACAAAGACCGTGCAAGCATTCTCGAGAACGAGTCGGTCACCGATATCGTACGCTCGATGATGGCACAGACGGTCGAGCTCGGTGTCGGTCAATATACGCCGCTCGAACTCGTACCGGAAGAATGGAACATCGACGAGCTCGCGCACTGGGCGAACCAGACGCTCGCGCTCGAAAAGACGGTCGAAGGCAAAGACTTCTTCGGCAAAGAGCGAGAAGAGATTGTGGAACTTCTCATGGAGCGCGTGAGCGAGCAGTACGAGGCGAAACGTCAACTCGCACCGCCTGAACGCTTCAACGAGTTCGAGAAGATCATCGTGCTCCGTGCGGTCGACTCGCACTGGATGGCGCATATCGACCATATGGATCAGTTGCGCCAAGGGATTCACCTCCGCGCTTACGGACAGAACGACCCGCTTCGCGAATATCAGGCGGAAGGGATCAACATGTTCGACGCGATGAACGCGGCCATCTCAGAGGAAGTAACCGGCTTCGTGCTCCGTGCCGAGGTCGGGGACAATCTCCGACGTGAGAAGGTCGTCGAAGAGGAGGTCGCCGTCTCTGGAAAGAGTGATGCGCCGGTCAAGAAAAAACCGGTCCGTCGCTCGAAAGAACAGAGTATCGGCCGTAACGACCCGTGCTGGTGTGGCTCTGGCAAGAAATATAAGAACTGTCACGGTAGACAACAGGCTTAATTATTGAAGAGGCGGGTGCGCTCGCCTCTTTCCTACGGAAAGGTGAATCACACTATGGAAATTTCAGATATTCGGAACGAACTTGAGGCGATGGCGAAACGCCTCGAGAACTACAGGGCTTCTCTCAACTTGACGGAGAAGGAAGCGCGCATCGCCGAGCTCGAGAACGAGATGACGTATCCTGATTTCTGGGATAATCAGGAGAAGGCGCAAAAAGTCATCGACGAATCAAACGGTCTCAAGGCGATGGTCGACAAGTACCAAGACCTCGCGGACCAACATGAGGACGGCGAAGTGACGCTTGAACTCATCAAAGAAGAACCGGACGCCGAGATGCAGGAAGAACTCGCTGAAACGATTCAAGGGCTCAAAAAAGAGTTTGATGACTTCGAGCTCGAGATCCTCTTGAACGGACCATATGATGCGAACAACGCGATCCTCGAACTGCACCCGGGTGCGGGCGGTACCGAGTCACAGGACTGGGCATCGATGCTCCTTCGCATGTATCAACGGTTCGCCGACAAGCAAGGCTGGAAAGTCGAGACGGTCGACTATCTTCCGGGCGAGGAAGCGGGCGTCAAGTCCGTCACGCTCCGCATCGTCGGTCATAACGCGTACGGTTACTTGAAAGCGGAGAAGGGGATTCATCGTTTGGTCCGCATCTCGCCGTTTGACTCGTCAGGTCGTCGTCACACGTCGTTCGTGTCATGTGACGTCATGCCGGAGTTCGATGACGACATCGAGATCGAAGTACGGACAGAAGATCTTCGCATCGACACGTATCGCGCGTCAGGTGCCGGCGGACAGCACATCAACACGACGGACTCCGCGGTCCGGATCACGCACGTTCCGACGGGCGTCGTCGTTTCATGTCAGACCGAACGTTCACAGATCAAGAACCGGGAGTCGGCGATGAAGATGTTGAAAGCGAAATTGTACCAACGTGAACTCGACGAGCAACAACGTAAACTCGACGAGATCCGTGGCGAGAAGACAGACATCGGTTGGGGTAGCCAAATCCGTTCGTACGTCTTCCACCCATATTCGATGGTCAAAGACCACCGGACGAACCACGAGGTCGGGAACACGGGCGGGGTCATGGATGGCGACGTCATGCCGTTCATCGATGCCTACCTTCGTAAAACAAATATGTGATGCATGTGGCTCAAAGACACTCGTCTTTGGGCCACGTTGTGTGTAAAGGAGAATTTCTTTAATGAAGCAAATCGTCAAAGACTATCTGTATTTGTTGACCGGGTCGGTGTTCGTTGCCTCGGCCTTCAGCTTATTCCTGTTGCCGAACAACCTGGCATCAGGCGGGGTGAGCGGGATCTCCGTCATCACGTATGAACTGTTCGGGATCTCGCCAGGGGCGTTCCAACTCGTGGCGAACGTGTTACTTCTGATTATCGGTTGGGCCATCCTCGGTCTCGGGTTCGGGGTGAAGTCGCTCGTCGGATCGATTTTCCTGCCGGGTGTCATTCTATTCTATGAGGCGATCGATGCGACGGCTGCCGTGGATGACACGCTGCTCGCGGCTATCTTTGGTGGTGTCGGCGTCGGTGTCGGGCTCGGCCTCATCTTTCGTGGACGCGCCTCGACGGGCGGCATGGACTTGATTGCGCAGATCTTACATAAGTTCACGCACATCCCGCTCTATCTCTGTATCGCGATTCTCGACGGCATGGTCGTCTTGACCGCAGCCCTCACGTTCTCGTTCTCGACCGGATTGTATGCGCTCATTGCTTTATTCATCACGGTCAAGATGATCGACTTCGTTCAACTCGGATTCACACAAGACAAGATGGCGTACATCATCTCGGAGAAGCGGGACTTTATCGTCCGTGCCGTTTTTGAGGAGCTCGATCGTGGCGCGACAGAAATCCAAGCGATCGGGGCCTATTCTCGTCTCGACCGTCCGATGCTCATGATCGTCGTCCGTCAGAGCGAGGTGAGCCGACTGAAGGAAATCATTCGCCGAATCGACCCAGAGGCGTTCCTCGTCTTCAGCGAGGCGCACGAGGTGCTCGGACAAGGGTTCACATCGGACAAACGCTACATCAATGTGCCGTAAGTTGTGGAATCTTTGTGTACTTTTCGTGAGATTAGGTTAGAAAGTATACGTTAAAGGCTATAATGGTAAATGTAGGTCATTTCTACAACTTAGGAGGGGAACGTGGTTATGAAAAAATGGATGATGGCCATTGGCCTTGGCGCGATGTTGACGCTCGGTGCTTGTGGCGGTGATGACGAGGATACGTCGAGCAACGGGGATTCAGGCTCGAACACGGCTTCGGTTGACGCTGAGGCGGTATACGCGCAAAACTGTGCGGCATGTCACGGTGCGAACCTTGAAGGGATGAGCGGCCCGTCACTCGAGCAAGTCGGAGCTCGTCTGTCGGCAGAGGATATTGAAAATATTATCCGAAACGGTCAAGGGGCGATGCCTGCGAACTTGATTGAAGACGATGAAGAGATCACGGCGGTTTCCGCATGGCTCGCTGAGAAAAAATAAGACACTGACCACAGATGTCGCTTTGGCGATTCTGTGGTTTTTTTTTGATAAAAAGTTGCAATTTTCTGTTTTATTGTTATGGTAGTAGGAGTAAAAAGAAATGGAGTGATCTAGTTTTGAGAACAAAATTAATAGACTGGCCGACGTTCATTGGGTCAGTTGTCCTGTTGTTAGCTGTAACGTTACCTCTCGTGTTCTTTCCAGAGACAGGTAAGGCTCTAGTAGGAGCAGCCAATACGTATATGACATCAAACTTTGGAATATTATACTTGGCGCTCGGTCTCGGCGCATTCGGATTTTTGATCTACGTTGCCTTCAGTAAGAACGGGCACATTAAGTTGGGCGACGAAGATGAGGAACCTGAATTTAGTAACTTTTCATGGGCAGCAATGTTGTTCGCTGCCGGAATCGGGTCAAGTATACTGTATTGGTCAGTTATTGAATGGGTGTATTATTACGAGGGGCCGCCATTTGGTCTCACTGCCGAATCGACAGAAGCGATTCAATGGTCGACAGCATATGGCATGTTTCACTGGGGACCGATCGCTTGGGCGATTTATGCGCTCCCGGCGCTCCCGATTGCGTATTTCTATTACGTCCGGCGCGTATCCGTACTGAAGGTCAGTGAGGCGATTCGCCCCATCCTTGGTAAGCGTTCAGACGGGCCGCTCGGAAAAGTGATTGACATTCTGTTCATCTTTGGACTGCTTGGGGGTGCAGGAACGACGCTCGCCCTCGGTACGCCGATGATTGCCGAAGGAATTAGCGAACTAAGCGGCATTCCCGTCACGCTCGGAATGAAGGCGTTGATTATGCTCGTCTGCACGGTAATCTTTGCGGTCAGTTCTTATGTCGGACTAAACAAAGGGATCAAATTACTGAGCGACTTGAACATTTGGCTCGCTCTCGGTATATTGACATTCGTTTTCGTGTTCGGCCCGACTCGTTTCATTTTAGAGACGACGTTCAATGGGGTCGGGATCGTCATGGACAACTTCTTCCGCATGGCGACATGGATGGAACCGTTCGGTGACTTCGGCGGGTTCACGACAACCGGCTTCCCTGAATCGTGGACCGTCTTCTATTGGGCCTGGTGGCTCGTCTATGCTCCGTTCGTCGGATTGTTCGTCGCACGTATCTCGCGAGGACGAACGATTCGTGGCATGATCATCGGAACGATGGTTTATGGAACGTTCGGGTGTGTGTTGTTCTTTGGAGTCCTCGGGAATTACGGCTTGTACTTACATTTGAGTGGGACATTCGATGTAATCTCGTACATGGCGGCCTACGGACCTGCTCCGACGATCATCGCCATCATTAGTCAATTGCCATTTGGTAGTGCGGTAGTTGCCGTCTTCACTGTTCTAGCGATTATCTTTTTGGCAACGACGTTTGATTCCTCATCATACATTTTGGCGTCAGTTACTCAAAAGCATGTTGAAGATGAGCCCCTTGTATGGAATCGCCTGTTTTGGGCGTTCGCTTTATCGATCATGCCACTCACGCTCATGTTCCTCGGAGGACTTGAAACTTTACAAACGGCAAGTATCGTTGGCGGCTTCCCTCTGATCTTTATTATGATTTTGCTCGGATGGTCATTTATGCGCGTATCAAGCAGTGATATCCGAGCGCAAGATGAATACGAATCACCGACGATTCATATTCAATATCGCAAGAAAAAACGTACACCGTTTGACGTGTTAAAAGACAAAATTGATTAATGGGAGTGGAACCCGTTTTCACGGATTCCTCAAACGATTGACGAATTTGGTCAGAAAAATGACCAGATTCGTCTTTTTTGTGAACTGATCCGCGTATGAACCTTCAAAGGACCGGACGACACTCTTTTATACAAAGGATCGAGTAAGTACTTTTAGCCATGAGAATCAATAGAATTTCATCGTAAAAATAAAGGTCATGAAGTAAAGTTTCATGACGTGATTTTCACATCAAACTCAATCGAACTGAAACAATACTGTAATGGTGTTTTAAAAGTCGGGTTGATATAATTGTAGTCGCTTCAGCTATGCCCTAGATGTTTTTTTGACAAGGAGGTAAATGACATGACGCCTTGACAGAGGGGGTCGATTCCTGTAAAAAAGACTCTAGGCGAAATATACAGTAACTAAATCAATTTATTTGAATTCGTCATAGATGCATACAAAAATTTAAAAAAGGGTAGGGAATACGTTATGATCTCGATGCAAAAAGTCAGCAAAGTATATCCGAATGGCGTCGTCGCCATGGATGACCTTGACCTAGAGATTCGCGATGGCGAGTTTCTATATGTGGTCGGACCTTCCGGTGCCGGAAAGTCGACATTCATGAAAATGATTTATCGTGAGGAGAAACCGACGGGCGGTCAACTGTTAATTGACGGACTCGACGTCGGCAAAATTAAAGACCGTCACGTACCGAAGCTACGCCGACAACTCGGCGTCATCTTCCAAGACTTCAAACTTCTTCCGTCACTCACCGTATATGAGAACGTCGCCTTCGCTTTAGAAGTCGTAGGGGCGGACACGTCATCGATTCGTAAGCAAGTCATGGACGTGTTGAACCTTGTCGGATTAAAGAACAAGGCGCGTAATTATCCAGACGAGCTCTCAGGCGGGGAACAACAGCGCGTATCCATCGCACGGGCGATTGTGAACAAACCGAAACTCATCATCGCCGATGAGCCGACAGGGAACTTAGACCCAGAGACGGCATGGGGCATCATGGAAGTGTTTGAAGAGATTCATCGCCGCGGAGCGACGATTGTCATGGCGACACATAACCGTGATATCGTAGATAAAATTCGTCACCGCGTCATCGCGATTGAGAATGGAAAAGTTGTGCGCGATGAAGAGAAAGGAGCATATGGCTATGATGTTTAAAACGAGTTTGCGCCATTTGCGTGAAGGGTTCAAAGGGACGCTTCGTAATGGATGGATGTCGTTCGCGGCAATCAGTGCCGTAACGATCACGTTGTTACTTGTCGGTGTGTTCGCACTCGTCATGTTCAACATTAACGAAATTTCAGATAACGTCGAAAATGATGTCGAGATTCAAGTGTTCATCACCCGGACAGCGGATGAGAGCTCGGTCGAGAAACTCGGACAGAACATTGAACAAGTACCTGGCGTCTCGACGGTCACGTTCAGCTCGAAAGAAGATGAGTTGGCCAAATTCCAAGACCAACTCGGAGACGATGCCGCGGCATACGGAACGGTCGAGAAAGACAACCCACTCCACGCCCGTTATATCGTCAAGGCGCAAGATCCACTAGAGTTAGAGGAAGTGGCCCAATCGGTCAGTTCACTCGAGAACGTAGACGATGTGAAGTACGGGAAAGACTACATCGATAAAATGTTTGCCTTCTTCAACGGGATTCGCATCGGTGGACTCGCGTTGATTGTCGGATTGACGTTGATGGCGATGTTCCTCATCTCGAATACGATTAAAATGACCATTTTCTCACGCCGCCGTGAAATCGAAATCATGCGACTCGTCGGTGCGAAAAATAGCTTTATCCGTTGGCCTTTCTTCATCGAAGGGTTGGTTCTCGGAATGCTTGGGGCTCTCGTCCCAATTCTTGTCATTTATTTCGGATATGACGTCGCATATAGTGCTTTACAACCATCGCTTGATCAATTGAATAGTGATATATTTAAGTTGATTGATCCATCGACGCTCACGGTTCAAGTATCGCTCGTCTTACTTGCGCTCGGTGCGTTCATCGGGATCTGGGGATCGACGACATCGCTCGGTCGTTTCTTGAAAATTTAACTTAAATGAGGAGGAGTTGGCGGATGAAACGTTCGCTTGCGCTAGGGTTGTGTGTATCGTTACTTGCCATGCCTGTCATGGCAACAGAGAAAGACACGTTAAAGGCTCGACAAGATCGACTGTCCAATGAATTAGAGGAGTCGAAAAAAGCGCAGGCTAAGACGGATGCCGAGCTTGAGGTCACCGAGGCGGAGCGTGATGCCGTGAAGACGGAAATTCACATCGTCGATGACCGACTGAATGATTTGAGTGAACAAATCGCGATTCAGCAACATGAGGTCGATACGGCCCGTGAAGAGCTCAAGGCGACCCGCCAGCAACTTTCCGTTCAGGAAGAATACTTGGAAAGCCAAAAGGAACTCTTGAACGAGCGTCTTCGCGTTTTGCAAGTTCACGAAGACACTTCCTATTTACAAGTCATTTTTGAGTCCCGTTCCTTCGGCGACTTCGTCACACGGGTCATGACGGCCCGCACGATCGCTGAGCAGGACCGGGAGCTCATACATAATTATATGAGTGAGATGGAGCGCCTTGAGTCGCTCGAGTCGACACAGCGTACCCAACTGTCATTCATCAAACAAAAAGAGCGGGAGCTCGTCATCACGAAACAAGACCTCGACCGTACGGCCGAGAAGAAACGTGACTTGTTGACCGAACTAAACGAACAAGTCGAGCAACTCGAACTGGAGAAGATGACACGAAGCGAAGAACAGGCGGTCATGGCCGAACAAAACCGGATCATCAATGAACAGCTCGAGGCGATCGCGACTGCTGAACGAGAAGCCGCGGAGGCAGCCGAACGTGCCAAGCGTGAAGCCGAGGCACGCGCCGCTGAAGAACGGTCTCGAGCTGCGGCTGAAGCGAAAGAAACGGAGACAGAAGTGGAGTCACCTGAAGTGACCGCACCGGCCGAAACACCGACGAATGTTTCCACGTCCACCGGGTTCGTCCGTCCTGTTTCTGGCTATGTCTCGAGTCCATTCGGTCCACGGAACAACCCGTTGACAGGGGTCCCGGAACTCCATCGAGGCATTGACCTCGTCAATGCGCTCGGGACACCGATTGTCGCAAGCGCCCCGGGGGTTGTCATCAAGGCTGCGCCTGCGACGGGATATGGAAATGTCGTCTTCGTCTCACACGTCATTAACGGTGAGGTTTGGACGACTGTCTACGCCCACTTACATGCCATCACGGTCGGAGCCGGTCAACACGTATCGGCCGGACAGACGGTCGGCACACTCGGAAACACGGGCTGGTCGACCGGTCCCCATCTTCATTTTGAGTTGCATCGAGGAAAATGGGGTCCGGGACAGCCGAATGCGATCGACCCTGGCCCGTATATCGGATACTGATTGAAGCGGACGCGTCCCAAATATGTGGAACGCGTCCGCTTTTCCTTTCATTTTTGCTATACTAATGAAAAGACTTACAAAGAGAAATGAGGGAACAACCCGTGAAAAATTCAACCGCAGGACTACTCGCTGGCACAACGTTCGTGGCTGGGGCCGGTGCAGGCCTTGCGACGATGGCGTTTACAGACACTTCCCTTCCCATTCAAACGAATGCAGAAGGCTGGGATAAAGTCGACCAAGTACGTGATTTGATTGAGGCACACTCATTACAAGACATTTCAGAAGAGGATTTATTGACCGGAGCGCTCGATGGTATGACCGGAGCACTTGAGGACCCGTATTCTGATTTCTTGGACGCAGATGAAACATCACAATTTACTGACTCGATTGAATCGAGTTTTGAAGGAATCGGCGCAACTTTGGAGAAGAAAGGAGATGACATCTTAATTGTCGCTCCAATCAAAGGTGCTCCAGCCGAGGAGGCAGGACTCCGCCCCGGTGATATCATCACGGCGGTCGATGGGGAGTCGATCGAAGGGATGGATGTGCAAGAAGCCGTCCAGCTCATTCGTGGGGAAAAAGGGACGACCGTCACGCTGACGATCCGCCGAGGCAGTCAGACGGCGGATTACGAGATTACACGTGACACGATTCCGATTGAGACGGTCTATTCGGAAGTGAAGCAAGAAGGTGGCAAACAAATCGGTTATCTTCAGGTCACACAGTTCTCAGAACCGACGGCTGATGAGTTTCTCGAGCAACTCGAGCAGCTTGAAGCAGAAGAGATCGACAGTTTGATTATCGACGTACGTGGAAACCCTGGTGGTCTCCTGCCAGCGGTCATCGAGATGTCAGAAGGATTCGTCCCCACGTCGAAACCGGTCGTCCAAATCGAGAATGCGGACGGGGACCGCGACGCTCAGAACGGACGGGCCCGTGAAGCGAAGCCATACAATCTTTTCGTCTTGACGGACGAGGGCTCGGCTTCCGCATCAGAAATTTTGGCGGGTGCGATGAAAGAAGGGGCGGGCGCGACCATTATCGGGACGAAGACGTTCGGGAAAGGTGTCGTCCAGACGGCGTTCGATTTAGAGGACGGTAGTAATTTAAAACTGACGACGAGCAAATGGCTCACGCCGGACGGAAATTGGATCAACGAAAAAGGAATCGAGCCGGATATTGAAGTGACACAACCGGATTACTTTAACGTGACCCGCGTACTGGTAGACGCAGAGTCACTCGAGGTTGGAGATTACGGTGATGCCGTCTCGAACTTGCATAAAATCTTGACGGGAATCGGCTATGAACCAGGCGGTCAACCAGGCTACTACGGGGACACGATGGCCGAGGCGGTCAAGGCATTCCAGGCAGAAAATGACCTCACCGCTTCCGGGACGGTCGATGAAGAGACGGCATCGGCGCTCGAATCGAAGTTACTCGAGGCGATTCAAGATGAGGCGAATGATGCCCAGTTGAACCGAGCGCTAGAAGAAGCCGCAAAATAACGTTGTATGAAAGAAAGGGTTGGACCGCGTGGAAGTTGTAAGAATGAGTATTACGGCTTTATTGACGTTGTTAGGTAGTCCACTGTTTTGGGTGACGCTCGTCGCCCTTACATACATATCGATGACACGGGTCAAGCGAGAACGGGCCATGTTCCGTTCGAGACGACGCCCACCGAAGTCGGAATGGAAACATTTCATTTGGCCGAGTCTTCTGTTAGCGGTCCTCTCCTCCACCGCGACGATTTTTCTCGAGACGACGATCACAGTTGAGTGGGCGGTCTCGTTCACCGTTCTGTATACGCTCGTCGTCTTAACGATGCATCCGCGATTTTTCAACCCGGTGTTGCCGCTCCTCGTGCTGTTTGCGATCGTCCTGTTGCGGGATGTTGTCGCATACGGGGCGCTCAGCGATTGGGTGAGAGAGCTCGCCCGGGTCGATTGGACGGTTTATGCGCTCACGTTCGGTCTCGTCACGCTTGCGGAAGCGATATTGTTACGATGGGACGGTCCGAGAGAGACATCCCCGACCTTGATCTTATCGAAACGTGGACAATTCGTCGGAGGGCATGTCGTCAAACGCATCTGGTTTTTCCCGCTCGTCGTGTTCGTGCCACCGACGCTTGGTCTCGACTGGCCGATGGTGCCGATTATTCTCCCGATTCCAATCGGGGTCAGTTTGTTATCGACCGGCGCCTTGCCGGGGACACTCCTCGCACGGTTGAGCAATTATCGGACTGTACTCGCCTTGATTGCGCTTGGCCTATTCGGGATCTCGTATGCATGGGAGATTCCGTATGTCGACTATGCGCTAATCGCCTTGTTCGTCCTCTATGAGCTCGGTCTTCAGTGGATCAAACGGGAAAACCGGGGGACGACGCCTGTGTTCATCAATGGGAACCGTGGGGCGGTCATCATCGATACGCTCCCGGATTCGCCAGGGGAGGCGATGCAACTCATCCCGGGTGAATCGATCTACAAAGTCAACGGGACGGTCATCACCGGAGGGCATAGCTTTTATGAGGCGCTCCAGCGACATAAGCCATACATCAAGCTTGAAGTGTTGAACCTGAACGGAGATATCCGGTTCGTTCAACGGGCGATGTATGAGACTGATCCACATGAACTTGGAATCTTGTTCGTCGGGGAACCGACGAGCCCGCGTGTCCGACTTCGTAAACTGTGAGAGTATCCGTCAAGGGTACTCTTTTTTGCATGCAAAAAGGGCACCCGCTGAGGATGCCCTTTCTTTTTATACGTCAAGTGTTGATGGTTTGAATCCCATTGTTGCCTCGACAGCGTGTTGCCAACCTTTATAGAGAGATTCACGATGCGTCTCGTCCATGTTCGGGTCGAACTTCTTGTCGAGCTTCCATTGCTCTTTGACTTCCGCTTGGTCTTTCCAAAAACCGACGGCGAGACCGGCCAAATATGCGGCACCGAGTGCGGTCGTCTCACTTACCTCAGGTCTTTCGACCGGGACATCGAGAATATCCGCTTGGAACTGCATCAAGAAGTTGTTGCTGACGGCACCGCCATCGACACGGAGCGTCTTCAAGTTGATGCCAGAGTCATTCTCCATCGACGTGAGGACGTCACGTGTCTGGTATGCCAGTGACTCGATCGTCGCGCGGACGAACTGTTCTTTCTCCGTTCCGCGAGTGAGGCCGAAGATGGCACCTCGCACGTCAGAGTTCCAATATGGGGCACCGAGACCGACGAATGCTGGTACGACGTAAACCCCTTCTGTCGATTCGATCCGTGTCGCGTACTGTTCCGAGTCTTTCGCCGATTTGAGCATCCGCAACCCGTCACGGAGCCATTGAATCGCCGAACCGGCAACGAAGATTGATCCTTCTAGCGCATACTCGACCTTGCCGTTGTAGCCCCATGCGATCGTCGTCAAAAGACCGTGGTCTGATTTGACGGCTTCTTCACCTGTATTCATGAGCATGAAGCAACCCGTTCCATATGTGTTTTTACCTTCGCCTTTGTCAAAGCATGTTTGACCGAACAAGGCGGCCTGTTGGTCACCCGCCGCGCCAGCGATTGGGACTTCAAACCCGAAGAAGTGATAAGGGACCGTGTTTGCGTACACCTCACTCGACGGCTTGACTTCAGGAAGCATCGATTTCGGCACGGTCAAGATGTCGAGCAACTCGTCATCCCATTTTTGTTCATAGATGTTGTACATGAGTGTCCGTGAGGCGTTCGAGTAGTCCGTTACGTGAGCTTGCCCACCCGAGAGTTTCCAAATGAGCCATGTGTCAATTGTTCCGAAAAGCAGCTCGCCGTTCTCGGCTTTTTCGCGTGCGCCTTCCACGTTGTCAAGAATCCATTTGACTTTCGTTCCCGAGAAATAGGCATCGATGAGAAGACCAGTTTTGTCCCGAACCATGTCAGAGTGGCCGGCGGACTTCAGTTCTTCACAGATGTCAGCAGTTTGACGTGATTGCCAAACAATCGCGTTATAGACGGGGCGTCCTGACTCTTTGTCCCAGACGACGGCAGTTTCCCGTTGGTTCGTGATGCCGATTCCCGCAATTTCGTTCGGGTCAATATCGGCCGAACCGAATGCTTCCGCCATGACGGCAAGGACAGAACCCCAAATCTCATTGGCGTTATGTTCGACCCAGCCTGGTTTTGGGAAGTACTGTTTGAACTCGCGTTGGGCGACCGTGACAATCTTTCCGTCATGGTCAAAGATGATTGCCCTTGAGCTCGTCGTTCCTTGGTCCAATGCTAAAATATAACGTTTTTCTTTCGCCATATGTGATTTCCTCCTTCAAAATGTGGTGTCATGGGACGAGAATGTTGTAGATAAGTGCGGCGATGACGCCACCGATGATCGGACCGACGACCGGAATCCATGAGTAGCCCCAGTCGGATGATCCTTTTCCTTTGATTGGGAGGAGAGCGTGTACAATCCTCGGGCCGAGGTCACGTGCCGGGTTGATTGCATATCCTGTCGTACCTCCGAGCGAAAGACCGATTGAGACGATCAAGAAGCCGACGATGAGCGGATTGAGTCCATCTGCGAATGTGTTTGCCCCGAATGACAACAACGCAAAGACGAGGACGAACGTTCCGATAATCTCACCGATCAAGTTGAACGGTGTGCTTCGAATGCCTGGAGCTGTCGAGAATGTCGCCAACTTCAAACCAGGGTCGTCCGTGGCATCATAGTGAGGTTTATAATGAATAAACACTAGACATGCCCCGATGATGGCTCCGATAAACTGAGCTAAGATGTAGAGCGGGACATCCGCCCACGGGAATTCTCCTGCTGTCGCAAGACCAATTGTGACGGCAGGGTTGATGTGTGCGCCACCGTAAATACCGGCTGCGTATACCCCGATCATAACGGCAAGACCCCAGCCCATCGTGATGACAATCCAGCCAGAGTTTTCCGCTTTGGAATGACGGAGGACGACGCCGGCGACCACACCGTTACCGAGCAGAATCAATAGCATCGTACCAATGATTTCACTGACAAATGCTGACATGTGATACTCCCCTTTCTCCCTTATGCAATTTGACTTACCACTTCATTATATGCCCAAAATGTAAGCGTTTTAAAACAGTGTTTTTTAAAATTCCTACTTTTTTCCTAAGAATGTTCACATTTACACCTGTAAACATCTCGATGATTTATTGTCATGAAGCATCTTGACTGATCGATACGTATGCGGTCACGGAGTCGGACAGGCTGTGAATCGGATAGGTAGATTGTCTACTGGGTGATCGTTCATCCACTATGTCAATAAAGTGATTCTTTTTTCATGAAATTGAATGTTTCTTTTCAGACGGTAACGGAAAAAGAATGAACGATGCGCATATTTCAATAAGAATAGAATGAATTTACCCGATAGTTGATAAGCGAATATTTGTTCGTGTCTATGGTATAATCAAGTCACTATGAAATGAGAAGGTGAGGAGTAGCTTATGGAATCGATCCCGTTTGCATTACAATCTGAATTTCAACCTGGAGGCGACCAGCCTGAAGCGATACGACAACTTGTTGAAGGCGTGAATCGGGGTGATCGGTATCAGACACTTCTCGGGGCGACCGGGACAGGGAAGACGTTCACCGTCTCAAACGTCATTCAAGAAGTGAAGAAACCAACACTCGTCCTCGCCCATAATAAGACGCTCGCCGGTCAGCTTTACTCCGAGTTCAAAGAGTTCTTCCCGAACAATGCCGTCGAGTATTTCGTCAGTTACTATGACTACTATCAACCGGAAGCATACGTACCATCGACGGATACGTTCATCGAAAAGGATGCCTCGATCAACGATGAAATCGATAAGCTGCGTCACTCGGCGACGTCGGCTCTATTCGAGCGTGATGACGTCATCATCGTCGCATCCGTCTCTTGTATATATGGTCTCGGTAACCCGGAAGAGTATCGAAGCCTCGTCCTCAGTTTGCGGGTAGGCAAGGAGATGGGACGTGACGAGATGTTACGCAAACTCATCGACATTCAATATGAACGGAACGATATCGACTTCCAACGTGGGCGTTTCCGTGTTCGTGGGGACGTCGTCGAAATCTTCCCGGCGTCGCGTGACGAACATTGTATGCGCATCGAGTTCTTCGGTGACGAGATTGATCGGATTCGCGAGATGGACCCGTTGACGGGTGAAATCATCGCCGACCGTGACCACGTCGCCATCTTCCCGGCATCCCACTTCGTCACCCGTGACGAAAAACTGCAAAAAGCCATCGTCAACATCGAAGCCGAACTCGAGGAACAACTCGAAAAGTTCCGGGAAGAAGGAAAATTGCTTGAGGCGCAACGTCTCGAACAGCGAACGCATTACGACTTGGAAATGATGCGCGAGATGGGATATTGTTCTGGTATCGAGAACTATTCGCGACACTTGAACCTGATGCCGGAAGGCTCGACCCCGTACACGCTACTCGATTACTTCCCGGAAGACTTCATACTCGTCGCCGACGAGTCACACGTGACGCTCCCGCAAGTACGCGGCATGTACAACGGGGACCAGGCACGGAAGCAAGTACTCGTCGATCACGGGTTCCGTCTACCGTCAGCGAAAGATAACCGTCCACTCAAGTTCGACGAGTTCGAGAAGAAAGTGTCACAGGCTATCTTTATCTCGGCGACACCTGGGCCGTTCGAGCTCGAGCATACGCCGCATATGATCGAACAGATCATCCGTCCGACCGGACTCCTCGACCCGACCGTCGAGATTCATCCGATCAAAGGACAAATCGATTACTTGATGGACCAAATTCGCGAACGAATCAAACGGGATGAGCGCGTCCTCGTGACGACGCTGACGAAGAAGATGGCAGAGGACTTGTCTGATTATTTGCGTGAAGCGGGAATCAAAGTAAACTATATGCACTCCGAGATCAAGACGCTTGAACGGATTGAGATCATCCGTGATCTTCGTCTCGGGAAGTATGATGTGCTCGTCGGAATCAACTTGCTACGAGAAGGCCTTGATATTCCAGAGGTCAGTCTCGTGACGATTCTAGATGCCGATAAGGAAGGGTTCCTTCGGTCCGATCGGTCACTCATCCAGACGATTGGGCGAGCGGCGCGTAATGCGAACGGACATGTCGTCCTGTTCGCGGATAAGATGACCGACTCGATGGCGCGTGCCATCGAAGAGACGGATCGGCGTCGGTCGATTCAGCAAGCTTACAATGAAGAGCACGGCATCACCCCGCAGACGATTCGAAAAGACGTTCGAGGGGTCATTCGGGCGACGGTCGAGGCGGAAGAAGAGGCACTCGAATCGCTCAGTACGATGAAGCCAGCCGAACGCGAGGCGGCGATTACCAAATTAGAAGAAGAAATGAAGCAAGCGGCGCGCGACCTCCAGTTCGAACGTGCGGCCGAATTGCGTGACTTAATCTTGGAGTTGAAGGTAGGGAATTAAATGGCTGAAAAGAAAAATGCGATTGTCATCAAAGGGGCACGCGTCAACAATTTAAAAAATATTGACATCGAAATCCCACGTGACCAGCTCGTCGTCCTGACGGGTTTGTCCGGCTCCGGGAAATCGTCACTTGCGTTCGATACGATTTACGCTGAAGGACAGCGACGGTACGTCGAAAGCTTGTCCGCTTATGCCCGTCAGTTCCTCGGACAGATGGATAAGCCCGACGTCGATACGATTGAAGGCTTAAGTCCGGCCATCTCGATTGACCAAAAGACGACGAGTCGGAACCCGCGTTCGACGGTCGGGACGGTGACCGAGATTTACGATTATCTCCGTCTCTTGTACGCGCGAATCGGGAAACCGGTCTGTCCTGAACACGGAATCGAAATTACGAGCCAAACGATTTCACAGATGGTCGATCAGGTGATGGAATTGCCGGAACGGACACGTCTCCAAATTTTGGCGCCGATCGTATCAGGACGAAAGGGAGCACATGTGAAGGTGTTCGATTCGTTGAAAAAGGAAGGGTTCGTCCGTGTCCGCGTGAACGGAGAGACGATCGAGCTGACCGATGAGATTGAGCTCGATAAAAATAAGAAACATTCGATTGAAGTTGTCGTCGACCGACTCGTCGTCCGACCTGACGTCGAAGGGCGTCTCGCTGACTCGCTCGAGACAGCGCTCCGCCTTGCGGATGGACGTGCCATCATCGACAAGATGGACGGTACCGAGCTCCTTTTCAGTGAACACCATGCCTGTCCGATCTGTGGATTCTCAATCGGCGAACTCGAACCGCGCATGTTCTCGTTCAATTCGCCGTTCGGGGCATGTCCGACATGTGACGGTCTCGGAACAAAACTCGATGTCGACCCAGAACTCGTCATTCCGGACCCTTCGAAGACGTTGAAAGAAGGGGCGATTGCCGCCTGGCAACCGACGAGCTCACAGTATTACCCGCAACTTCTGGCGGCGATGTGTGAACATTTTGGGATTGACATGGACGTGCCGTTCGAACGTCTGTCGACACGCGACCAAGAACTTGTCTTAAGAGGGTCTAAAGACGAATCGTTTCTGTTCAGGTACGAAAACGACTTCGGCCAAGTGCGGACGAACACGATTTTCTTTGAAGGGGTGCTTCATAACATCGAACGCCGCTATCGGGAGACGACATCTGATTACATCCGGGAACAGATGGAGATGTATATGGCGACACACGCCTGCCCGACATGTCATGGGTATCGCTTAAAAAAAGAGGCGCTCGCCGTCAAAATCACCGGAAGACATATTGGGCAAGTGACCGAGATGTCAGTCGTTGAGGCGCTTGCTTTCTTTGAAGGGCTCGATGAACAGTTGAGCGAAAAAGATTTGGCCATCGCACGCCTCATCTTGCAGGAGATCCGGGAACGACTCAGTTTCTTAAATAATGTCGGTCTCGACTATTTGACGCTCTCACGCGCCGCGGGGACGCTCTCAGGTGGTGAGGCGCAACGGATTCGTCTCGCGACACAAATCGGCTCACGCCTCACGGGTGTCTTATACGTATTGGATGAACCGTCCATCGGTCTCCATCAACGCGACAACGACCGCTTGATTGCGACACTCAAACAGATGCGAGACATCGGCAACACGCTCATCGTCGTCGAGCATGACGAAGATACGATGATGGAAGCCGATTATTTGATTGATATCGGACCGGGTGCCGGGGAGCACGGAGGACAGGTCATCGCAGCCGGGACCCCGAGACAGCTGATGAAAAATAAAAACTCGCTCACCGGTCAATATCTCGCCGGGAAGAGGTTTATTCCGCTTCCGCCTGAACGAAAGATGCCGGACGAGCGATTCTTAAAAATCGTTCGGGCAGGGGAGAATAACTTAAAAGATGTCGATGTCTCGATTCCACTCGGTATGTTCGTTGCAGTGACGGGTGTATCCGGTTCTGGTAAATCGACGCTCATCAATGAAATTCTCTACAAATCGCTCGCCCATAACATGAATCGTGCCAAGGCGAAGCCAGGGAAGCATAAGAAGATTGAAGGACTCGAACATATCGATAAGGTCATCGATATCGACCAATCTCCGATCGGACGTACACCGCGTTCGAATCCGGCGACGTATACGGGTGTCTTTGATGATATCCGGGATGTCTTCGCCTCGACGAATGAAGCGAAGATGCGAGGCTACAAAAAAGGACGATTCAGTTTCAATGTCAAAGGCGGGCGCTGTGAGGCGTGCCGTGGTGACGGGATCATTAAAATCGAGATGCACTTCTTACCGGACGTTTACGTGCCGTGTGAGGTCTGTCACGGGAAACGGTATAATCGCGAGACGCTCGAAGTGAAGTATAAAGGAAAGACGATTGCGGACGTCCTCGACATGACGATTGAGGAAGGGCTCGAATTCTTTGACAAAATTCCGAAAATCAAACGGAAGATTCAGACGATTTATGACGTCGGGCTCGGCTACATGAAACTCGGGCAACCGGCGACGGAACTTTCGGGTGGGGAGGCACAGCGCGTCAAACTTGCCTCGGAGCTCCATAAGCGCTCGACCGGGAAGACGATTTATATTTTGGACGAACCGACGACGGGTCTGCATGTCGACGACATCGCCCGCTTGTTGAAAGTGTTGCAGCGCCTCGTTGAGAACGGGGACACGGTGCTCGTCATCGAACACAATCTCGACGTCATCAAGTCGGCCGATCATTTGATTGACCTCGGACCAGAGGGCGGTGACGGTGGCGGTATGATTGTCGCGACCGGTACGCCAGAGGAAGTCGCTGAAGTGTCTGGCTCGTATACCGGGAAGTATTTGAAGCCGGTGCTTGAACGCGATTCGGCCCGTGTGAAATCGAAAGCAGGAAAAAAGAAACAAGTATAGAAATGATGAGAAACGGGAAGGTAATTGACGTGTAACCAAATTGAAGGGGGAAACGAACGTGAAACAAGAAATGCGTGAACTGATTCTCCAGCAAGTGAAAGACGGCAAACTGACGATTGAAGAGGCGATGACCCAACTCGAACGTCTCGAGCGGCTCGAACCGGAACAGGTTCAGGCGCTAGAGGAGCGACAAGACACGGAAAAAGTCGACGCCTATTCGGTCGAATCACTCACGACCAAACTGACATCCGCGGTAGATGGCCTCGTCACGAAACTTCGTGACAGCGACTTCTCGTTCAGCTCGAATTTTGGTCCGGAAGTGACGTACTCCAAGTCGTTCCCGTTCACAGGTAGCGACATCTCACTCGACCTCTTCAACGCATCGGCGACCATCGTCTCGTCGGACGCCGAGGACTGTGAGCTCATCGTCACCGGTCGTCCACTTCGTCAACAAGATGCGGACAAAGCGCTCGAGCAATTACAGTCAGCGGTCAAGCATTCCGTCATCGGAAACCGCCTCGTCGTTTCGCTACGTGACAAGCTTGTACGGGCCCATGTGGAACTGTATGTCCCACATCACCATTTCAACCATCTTCACGTTCAGACGTTGAACGGAGAAGTTCGTGCCGACGGTCTTGATGTCGAGAACGTCCGGGTACAGACCGCCAATGGTCGTGTCGTCTTACATGAGATGCACGCATCCGAACTCCTGTTAAATACGGGGAACGGGACGGTCGAAGTCGAGGGCGTCGAGGCAGAACTCGTGCACGTCCGTACCGGGAACGGTGCCGTCATCATTGGCGGGAAGTACGACAAGGCGTCTCTCAAGACGGGGAACGGGAACATCCGGGCTGAACTAGCGACGGCCCGCCCGGCAAAATTCGAACTCGCCTCACTCGCCGGAAACATTCGCCTCGTGTTGCCACACGGCGTCGAAGTCGAAGGGGAACTTGAGACGAACTTCGGTGGTCTCCACTGCTTGCTCGACGAACTCGAGATTATCCGTGACCGAAAAGACGTTGCGCAGCGTCGTCTCGAATTCTTGTCTGGTCGTGGTCAAACGCCACGGATCGAAGTCGAGGCGGGGACGCGTACTGGCACAATCGACTTGGAACATGGTTCGGTGTACACGCCATCGACGTTCCTTGATGAAGAACAGACGGAACCGACAGACCCGGTTGACCCGGTCGACCCAGGCGATCTGAATAACCCGTTCCATCAAAAATAAAAACCGAAGGCGATTTGCCTTCGGCAGACTGTTGACGAACCACATTGCATTTTGCCATCTGGTTCGTCTTTTTTGTAGATTTCAATCTATTGGGTCGTTTCGCCCCACAAAATTGAAGACATGTTATGTAGACTTTCCTTTCTAGTCGACAGGTTGGGTAGCTTCTTCGTGTTTTGCGCGGTGACTGCTAACAGATTGGCGCGTTACATGTCCGACTCCTTCTTTTGATGATTTTTCTTCGGCCGTCGAGGCCTCAGAAAAAGACAAACGGCCGCCAGATGACGACCGTTTGCGTTGCTCGCCCGACGGCGCCCCGACTCCGACAGGATTGCAATCCGACGGAGACCCAGCAGCGATTCTTTAGTCGCGATGCGGCTCCGGGATTGCCTGCGGAAAGCGTGGGCGCCGGAAAGGCGAGCGACAGAATTCATGTTAGTCAACAAGCTGAATCCGAAGGCAGCCGCCTTCGGATTTTTTTGTTTACAGGTTCATTTCATACTCGATCTGTTGCCAATCCATCATCTGTGTATCGAACAGCGTGAACGCACTGACCGCGAAGACGATGAAAAGGACAGGTCCGGCAATCAATAGGATGATACCGAACAGACGCATCGACTTCGAACGATTCCAGTAAAAGATGATGGCGACAATCATCGAGATAAGGGCGCCTGATAAGAAGAACCCGATGATGTTCAAGATGAACAACAGCAAGACCGTCTCATTTTTCGTCGCAGCATAGTCCTTCCACATGTCAATCAACGACTTGATGATATAGACGAGCGAGCCGATCCCGATGACTAACGCAAACAAGATGGCGATTCCAAACAATCCTTCCATTCCTTCACCTCCTGTTATGACTATACCCTTCATACGAACGACACGTCAGGAAGTTTCATCAAATTTTCGACACGTTGTTCATCACTTCTCTAACCTTTCTTTGAAAGAGCTATGATACAATAATGAGCGTGAAAGGGGCAGATACTCATGCAAAATATCGTACGTACGGCTCAAGTCGTTGAGCGTTTTAAACTTCAAGTCATTGCGGGAGAGGAAGGACTTCATCGTCCGGTCGCGACACCTGACCTTAGTCGACCGGGTCTCGTCCTTGCCGGATACTATACACATTACGCAAAAAACCGTCTGCAAGTGTTAGGGAAGACGGAGCTGACTTTCTATGCGAGCTTGTCTGAAGAGAAGCGCCGTGAGCGCGCTCGGATTTTATGTACGGAATCGACACCAGGAATCTTAATCACACGTGGTTTTGACATCCCGGAGGAAATTGAAAAAGAAGCGGAAGCGGCAAACGTCCCACTCATGCGGACGAATGCGGTGACGACTTCGATTGAATCGCAAATCACGAACTTCCTCGAGATGGAACTTGCGCCGATGACGGCGATGCACGGTGTGCTCGTCGATATTTATGGTGTCGGTGTCCTCATCAAGGGACAAAGTGGTGTCGGGAAGTCTGAAACCGCGCTCGAACTCGTCAAACGGGGGCACCGACTCGTCGCCGATGACTCGGTCGAGATTCGTCAAACAGGGGACCAACTCCTCGTCGGTTCAGCACCTAAGCTCATCCGTCACTTACTTGAGATTCGAGGAATTGGCATCATCGATGTCATGACGTTGTTCGGTGCGGGTGCGGTTCGGTCGCATAAAAAGATTAGCCTCATCGTCAACTTGGAAAATTGGGACCCGGGCAAAGTGTATGACCGTGTCGGACTTGACCACAACACGATGAAAATCATCGACAGCGAGGTCCCGCTCCTCACGATCCCGGTACGCCCAGGACGTAACTTGGCGGTCATTATCGAGGTCGCGGCGATGAACTATCGCCTGCAAAACATGGGAATCAATACGGCTGAAGAGTTTGCGGAACGTCTCGCGAACGCGATTCAGGACACTGAAGGAGACTTGTGACCATGGTAGAACCGACATTTGATCGTGTAGCGTTTGAGATTGGCTCACTTCCGATTTACTGGTACGGCATGATTATCGCTTTCGGGGCGATGCTTGGACTCGTTCTTGCCTTGTTTGAAGCGAAGAGAATCAACTATGATTCGGAACGACTCGTCGATGTCATCATTTGGTCGATTCCGATCAGCATCATTTTCGCACGCATCTATTACGTGACGTTCCAATGGGATTACTACTCAGAGAACCTCGGGCAAATCATCGACATCCGTCAAGGTGGGATTGCCATTCATGGTGCCATTTTTGGGGCACTCCTGGTCGTCATCGTCTATTGTATGCGAAAGTCGATGTCGTTTTGGAAGGTGACGGACATTTTGGCACCGTCACTGCTCCTCGGGCAAGCTGTTGGGCGCTGGGGGAACTTCATGAACCAGGAGGCACACGGTGGCGAAACGACACGTAGTTTCTTAGAAGAGACGCTCATGTTGCCGGATTGGATCGTCAATCAGATGTATATCGATGGGGCTTACTATATCCCGACCTTCCTGTATGAAAGTGTATGGAACATCATCGGGGTCATCCTCCTCGTCGCGTGGCGCATGATCGGAAACCCAAGACGAGGGTACATCTTCTTGTCCTACCTCGTCTGGTACTCGATCGGTCGTTTCTACATCGAGGGACTTCGTACGGACAGTCTCATGTCAGGCGATTTGCGTGCGGCCCAAATGGTGTCGATTGTTCTGATCCTCTTCGGTATCGTCATGATGATTCTTCGCCGTAACGCTAAACGATACAACGATTCATCAGAGAAAGGACTGTTTGATTAATGGATACGCTCTTGTTTGACCTAGACGGTACGTTACTCGACACGAACCCGCTCATCATCGCCAGCTTCCGTCATACGTTCGACTATTATTTCCCGGAACATACGTATCGGGATGAGGACATCTATCGCTTCATCGGACCGACGCTCGAGAAGTCGTTCCGTGAATTGAACGAATCGGAATGGAAAGAGATGCAGGCGTTCTATCGGAGCTTCAACATCGCCATGCACGACCAGCTCGTCGCAGAGTACCCAGGTGTCATCGAAGGCTTATATCGCCTTCATGCGAAAGGGTACAAGATGGGCATCGTCACATCAAAAGGTCGCCCGGTCGTCGAGAGAGGGCTTCGTTTGTTCAACATCGACCATTTGTTTGACGTCGTCGTGACGGCAGACGATGTCGAGAATGAAAAACCGCACGCCGAACCGGTCGAACGCGCGCTACAGGCACTCGGTTCGGTAGCGGAGCGAGCTGTCATGGTCGGTGACAACGACACGGACATCTTCAGCGGGAAAAACGCTGGGACGAAGACGGTCGCCGTCGGGTGGGCGCTCAAAGGACGCCCATTCCTTGAGTCACTCGAGCCGGACGTCATCATCGACTCGATGGAACATTTTGAGGCATGGCTCGACGAGGTCAGCGTCCATGCGTAAGACGAAACGGTTTCGCATCGACGGGCCGAACCCGCTTTGGCAGATGTATCGAACGATTCGCTTCCTACGTGTCTTTAAAAACACGACGGTCGTCCTGGTCGGTCGTTACTTCCCTTCGGTGAAAGCGAAGCGGTGGTTGTACCGGACGTTTCTTGGGATGAACATCGGGGAGTATAGCGCCCTCGCCCTCAAGGTCACGCCGGACGTCATGTTCCCGGAACGGATCAAGATCGGACGCAATACGGTCATCGGATTCAACTCGACGATTCTCTGTCATGAGTATCTCGTGGACGAGTATCGAATCGGAGACGTCGTCATCGGAGACGAAGTGTTGATCGGGGCGAACGTGACCATCCTGCCCGGTGTGACGATCGGAGATGGGGCCGTCATCGGAGCGGGCGCGGTCGTACACCGTGACGTCATGCCAGGAGAACGGGTCATCGGTTCAAAGCTACAATCACTGTCACATATTTGACACAGTTTTTCGTAAAATGTTTTCATGGCCATTTTATAAAGACGAGGTATAGAATATTTGTGCGGTATCACTTTATTTATAGGTGATACCGCTTTTTGATGGATAAATGTCCAGAAAAGTAGCAATCATATTTTCGCTAAAAAACAATTTTTAGACCTAGCAAAAAATATTCATTATAGAGCGAATATAGTCGCTATTTTTTTTAACTTTTTCAGTTGCTCTCGCTGTTCGAGTGCGGTATTCTTATCCCTGCAACTAAAAAAAGATTTAGAGATGATGTGGAGGATTTAGAATATGGAAGCGAACTATGAAGCAGTAATGACGCTACCCGAACCAGAATCTCCGCTTGCTGCGGAGCTCCACTACTATAGAGGTCGTCGTGCGTTACGTGAAGGTCGCCTAGATGAAGCGACTTTTTTCATGGCTGAAGCGACAGCGGTAGCCACACACCGCGTCGACTATCATAAACAGTATGCAGAACTGTTGTTTGAAGTAGGGGAGGTCTACCACGCCAATGATGTGTGGAAGCGAGTATTAGAGCTCGACGAGACCGCGACGGAAGCACTTTATCACTTGGCGAGCAACTGTGCCTATGTCTCTCAATACGAAGAAGCGGCGAACTATGCGTCCGAATATCTCGTTCGTGACTCGAAAGGTCACTATACGGAAGCCGTGCAGTCCCTTCTTGAACTGATCGAACTCGAACAAGAGCTCGAAGACGAGGAAGAAGATGAGTTGATCACATGGCATACGGAAGCGCAACATCAAATCGACAAAGGGCGGTTGTTTGCTGCGAAGGCGACGCTCGAGCGTCTGATCGGGCAGTATCCTTCGTTTTGGCCAGCGTATAACAATTTATCGGTCGTCAACTTTTATCTCGGAGATGACGAAGCGGCGTTTCGAACGCTCGAATACGTTCTCGACCGAAATCCGGGCAACTTGCACGCCCTTTTAAACACGATTCTCTTGCTCCATGAAGCAGGACAGTCCGAAGTGGCAATCCAGTTGTCGACACCGCTCACGCGAATCCGTCCAATCCAGTTCGATTTACGCTATAAACTGGCAACGACGCTTGCAATCGTCGGGCATTACGACCGTGCGTATGAAGAGTTGCGTCTATTGAAGGATCGTGGTTTTCGCGGAGACACATTGTTTGGGCATTGGCTCAGCGTGTCCGCCTATAAGACAGGACGATTAGAAGAGGCGGCCACCTATTTGAACAATGAAGAGATGAAGCGGTTCGAAGAGAAACAGAGCTTTGACATTCGAGAGAACCTCGAGTTCCGTTCGGCGCTCGTTCAAGGACTTCGTCAAGAGAGCGACATGGCTCGAATCGAGATCATTCGAATGATTTCGAATCTTAGAGACGATGAGGCGTTCGAAGCACTCGCGCTGACGAACGCGGTGACAGATAACGAGACGGTCCGTGCCTTTGCGGAGGCGTGCCGGGCCGACCTTTGCGGTCAAGCATTCAGTGGAGACGAGCGGATCAAGCGTGCATTTGATGCCCTCGTGTTAGCTGAAGCGCATGTGTCAGAGGCGGAACGGATGAGTTTAGAAGGGGACTTCTATGAACGGTTTGCGACTCTCTTGTTGGCGGATGAATCATTCATGGACGTAACGGCATCGGCCGCTGCGCTCGTCTGGATGTTTTATACGAAACGAGACGCATTGATTCTTGAAGACTGTGCGAATGTGTTCCACATCTCGGTCGATACGTTGACAGAGACGGTCCGTTCGTTCAAACGGACACTCGAACAAGCATAAAAATAGACGATACCCACACAGGTTTCTTATACTAAAGGCAATCAATTTCTTGCAGAGGTGGAATCAACATGACAGAAGAAAAAATTTATGACGTCATTATCATCGGTGCCGGTCCTGCCGGAATGACCGCTGCGCTATATGCTTCACGTGCGAACCTTTCGACACTTATGATTGAACGAGGGATTCCAGGTGGTCAGATGGCCAACACGGAGGACATCGAGAACTATCCGGGTTACGACAGCATCCTCGGTCCTGATTTGTCTCAAAAAATGTTCGACCATTCGAAAGCGTTCGGTGCGGAGTATGCGTACGGCGATGTGCAAAGCATCTCGGATGAAACAGAATACAAAATCGTCCATGCGCACAATCGTGACTATAAAGCACGCGCAATCATCCTCGCCTCTGGCGCCCAGTATAAGAAAATCGGTGTACCGGGTGAAGAAGAACTCGGCGGACGCGGCGTATCGTATTGTGCGGTATGTGACGGCGCATTCTTCAAAGGAAAAGATCTATTCGTCATCGGCGGTGGCGACTCTGCCGTTGAAGAAGGTGTCTTCTTGACACGCTTTGCGAACAAAGTGACGATCGTACACCGTCGCGATGAACTTCGCGCTCAAAAGATTCTCCAAAAACGTGCGTTCGACAATGAGAAGATCGATTTCATTTGGAACCATACGGTAAAAGAGATCACGGAGAACGACGGCAAGGTCGGCGGAGTTCGTCTCGTCAATACGGTTGACGGTACGGAGACTGACCATGAGATTGACGGTGTCTTCATCTATATCGGGATGAACCCGATCACTGGATTCGTCCAGGACCTCGGCATCACGAACGAACAAGGTTACATCGTGACGAACGAGGCGATGGAAACGAATATCCCTGGCATCTTCGCTGCCGGTGACGTTCGCGAGAAAACGCTCCGTCAAGTCGTCACTGCGACGAACGATGGTTCGATTGCCGCTCAAAACGCGCAACACTTCATCGAGGGGCTCCTCGAATCGTTGCAAGGACAAAACGCATGATTCAAGGAGGTAGGACTGCGGGGGACCGCGGTCCTTCTCTTTTTTTCGGACGTTCGTTATACTAGGTAAAGAGAGCTACACACACGGCTCGGTTGTCAAATTTAAGGGGGCGTCAGCGAGATGGAAGATTTTAAAGGATTAGAAGAATTGATCATCATCAGTGGGATGAGCGGGGCTGGAAAGTCGGTCGCGATGAATAGTTTCGAGGACCTCGGCTATTTTTGTGTCGACAACCTTCCGCCGGTCCTCTTGCCACAATTGATCGATGTCATCAGCTCGGTCCGACCGAAAATCGCGGTCGCCATTGATACACGCACGAGAGATTTTATCGATAGCCTGTTCATTGTCATCGACGACTTGGAACAAAAGAACGTTCATCCACATCTGCTTTACTTAGAGACGCGGGACGATGTGCTCGTTCGCCGCTACAAGGAGACGCGGAGGTCCCATCCGCTCGCACCTGAAGATGCGCCGCTCGTCGGCATCAAGATGGAGCGTGAGCTGTTAGAAGGGTTCCGTGACCGGGCCCACACCTTGTATGACACAAGTGATTTGAAGCCGCAGATGTTAAAGGACCGCATCCTCCAACAGTTCAACGAGGAACGAATCCCGTTCACGGTCAACTTCATGTCGTTCGGATTCAAACACGGGGTGCCGCTCGATGTCGATCTATTGTTCGATGTCCGCTTCATCACGAACCCGTTTTACATCCCGGAACTGAGACCGCTCACAGGTCAAACGTCGGAAGTTCAAGATTACGTCATGTCCCATCCTGAAGCACGGGCGTTTTATAAAAAGTTGATCGACATGCTCGAATTTCTTCTTCCGCAATATAAACGCGAAGGGAAGACACAAATCGTCGTCGCGTTCGGTTGTACCGGTGGAAAACACCGCTCGATCACATTCGCTGAAAAAGTGTCAGAGCATTTCGCAGAACGATACAACGTGAAGACGGTTCATCGGGATCTCGCCCACGCGACGAAGGAGAAATGACATGAGACGAGACCGGAAAGTAGTCGCCATCGGTGGAGGGACCGGATTGTCCACCCTCGTCCGTGGCTTGAAACATTATCCGCTCGATATCACAGCGATCGTCACGGTCGGAGACGATGGTGGAAGCTCGGGACGTCTGCGCGATGAGTTTCATATGTTACCCCCGGGGGACATCCGCAACGTCATCCTCGCTCTATCGGAAGTCGAGCCGCTGATGGACAAAATTTTGCAATACCGCTTCGACACAGGTTACGGCTTGGAAGGACATTCGCTCGGAAACTTGATGCTTACAGCGGCGACTCATATTTGTGAGGGTTCGTTCGTGAAAGCAATCGACGTCATGTCACAGCTCTTGAACGCGCAAGGGAAGGTCTTGCCGGTCACTGAGACACTTATGACCCTCGCGGCCGAGTTCGAGGACGGCACGATCGTCAAAGGAGAATCCAAAATTCCACTCCATGAGCAGCCGATCAAACGATTGTTTCTGCTCGAGGACGGTATCAAGCCGGCTCCGGGAGTCGTCGAGGCGATTGAAGCGGCGGACGTCATCGTACTCGGTCCGGGAAGTCTCTATACGAGCATCATCCCGAATCTTCTCATCCCGGCAGTCCGGGAGGCGATTACCCGTTCGAAAGTCCCGGTCGTCTATATTTGCAACGTCATGACGCAACCGGGTGAGACGAAGGGATATGACGCGATGAAGCACTTGAAGGTCATTGAATCCTATCTTGAAAAGGCGTCGATTGATACGATTGTCGTCAACAATGAGCCGATCGAAGAAGAATATTTAGAGCGCTACCGGGAGGACGGATCCGAAGAGGTCCGCTTCGACAGGAAGAAGCTTCGAAACTATGGGACGAACGTGCTCGCTGGAGACATCGTCGACTATAACCGGGATTACATCCGTCACGACTCCGACGCCATCGCCGGACTTGTTATGCAGCGGGTGCTCCGAATCAAGAAACCTAGGTCGTTTCAAGAACTGGAATTGAAATAAAGATTGTGAAAGAAAGGAGGGGGAATCGATGAGCTTTGCATCAGACGTGAAGAAAGAATTGACACAACTCGAAGTGAACGACGCAGAAGCGAAGGCGGAACTGTCGGCACTCGTCCGGATGAACGGAGTCATCTCGCTCGCCCTTGGACGAGGCATGACCCTAGACGTTTCGACAGAGAATGCCTCGATCGCCCGGCGGATGTATTCGTTGATGAAACGTCTATATGACCATCCGTTAGACTTGTTCGTGCGGAAGAAAATGCGTTTGAAGAAAAACAACGTCTATATCGTACGGGTGTCACAGCACGCAGAGACGATGCTTCGGGACCTTGAGATCCTCGGAGAACAGTATGAGATGATCCGGACACTGAACTCAGATATGACACGGGATGAGAATCTGGCACGTGCCTACTTGCGTGGCGCCTTCCTCGCGGGCGGGTCGATCAACCATCCGAAGACATCGTCGTATCACCTCGAAATCTATAGTCTGTACGAAAACCATAACCAGGCGCTACGTGATTTGGCGAACCGGTTTGATTTGAACGCAAAGGCGCTCGAACGAAAGAAAGGGCATATCCTTTATATGAAGGAGAGCGAGAAGATTTCTGACTTCCTCAAGTTGATCGGTGCGACACGCGGGATGTTGGAATTTGAAGACGCACGAATCATCAAAGACATGCGCAACTCTGTCAACCGCCTCGTCAACTGTGAGACGGCCAATTTGAACAAGACGGTCGGGGCGGCATTGCGTCAAGTCGAGAATATTAAATTTTTGGAGCGTACGGTCGGACTTGAGGTGTTGCCGAAAAAATTGCGGGAGATCGCTGAACTTCGTGTCACGCATCAAGACGTGTCCCTACAGGAGCTCGGGGAAATGCTCGAGTCTGGTCCGATTTCGAAATCTGGGATCAACCATAGACTTCGTAAAATCGATCAGATTGCCGAGCGTGTGCGCAGCGGTGACGAGATCGCCTCTTCGTGATGCGGTTGCACCAAAACCATTCTTCCTATATAATAAGCAATTGTGTATAGGTTTTATGAAATGTGAATTAAAGGAGCTTCATCATTATGTCGAATGAAAAGAAAAGATTATCGCTCACGATTGACGCAAAGCTCGACCAAGTCATCACAGAGCGTGCAAAAGAGATCGGGATTCCGAAAAGCGCCCTCGTCACGTTCGCGACGAGCCTCTTCTTGAACCAACTTCGTGCTGAAGAGTTGTTGAACGGGGATAAAAATGCAATCTACGAAGTCATTCGTAAAGACTACGAGTTGCTCACGAGCGTCAAGAATCTAGATAACTAAGTGAAAGGTTGACTGCGGTCAGCCTTTTTTAGTTGCATCTCTCTCAGAAATTTGGAATAGTTGAAGTACTGAACGAAGAGGAGGGCAAAAGTATGGGACAAGCAAGTCAATTGCTACTTATTTTACTGTTACAATTAATCTTCGTACCGGTTCTGACCCTTCGAACGATTATGCTTGTTAAAGGAAAGACGATGATTGCAGCGATGTTTGGGACACTTGAAACGCTCATCTACATCTTCGCACTCGGCATCGTGTTCCAAGATTTGACGACGGTCGGTATGATTGTGTATGCGGTCGGTTTCGGACTCGGGATTTTACTTGGTGGTTTCGTCGAACGCAAACTGGCGATTGGATACAACATGATTCAAGTCCACACGAAAGAATACCCGGCTGAACTCATCCAGCAGATGCGCGACAACGGTTACGGCGTCACGCACTATCAAGGTCAAGGACGGGACGGGGTTCGTTATCGTCTCGATGTACTGGCGGCGCGGACACGGATGAAAGAGTTGCGTGAACTCGTTGAGAAGCACGAACCGAAAGCATTTCTTGTCGCATTTGACCCGATTGATTTCAAGGGCGGCTATATGATGAAAGGGCTACGACGTCCGAAATGATGCACAAGACTCACGGAAGTGGGTCTTTTTTTTGAATGGTAGGAATTTCGCGCCTGGACGGGGAATGAGTCAAAAAAGGAGATGAGACCGTGAAACGAAATCGACGTGTATGGATCATCATGATGATCGTTCTAGTCGGTGTGGGAAGCCTGCTCGCCGTATCGATGTTGATTGGACCAGATGAGGTCAAACCGCCACTCCCGACGGTTCGGGTCGGTTCGATGTCTGCGGAAGTGGAACAGTCGACGTATTGTTGGGAGTCAGGCGAACGAGCGACGTGTGCCGACTACGGATTGCCGGAAGCGGATGAGCTGCAACTGATCACGGTCAAGCCCGGAGACCGAATCGACGTCGTCTATCATGCCGAACCGATGACATCGAGTTTTCATCGAATCGAGGACGGGGAGCTCGTCGAAGCCGAGCATGTCGTGCCGAACGAGCCTGGTATCTATCTCTATGAGGTCGGTGGTGAGTGGGGGCAAGGCGACAGTCGGTACGTGTTCGGGATTCGAGTCGTTGAATGAGGGGAGAGTCAACGGAATGAAAAAGACGTTTCCCAATTTTAATCGGGAAACGTCTTTTGATTAACGTGACATGACTTTGTCGATGAGACCGTAGTCTTTCGCCTGATCAGCTGCCATGAAGTAGTCACGCTCTGTATCGCGCTCGATGACTTCGAGTGGCTGTCCAGTGTTGTCTGCCATGATTTGGTTTAACTTCTCACGCATTTTGATGATGCGTTCTGCGTGAATCTTAATGTCTGACGCTTGACCTTGTGTGCCGCCGAGTGGTTGGTGAATCATGATTTCCGCGTTCGGTAGTGCGAAGCGTTTTCCTTTTTCACCGGCTTGGAGCAAGAAGGCACCCATCGATGCGGCCATTCCGATACAAATCGTCGACACGTTCGGCTTGATGAAATTCATCGTGTCATAAATCGCCATACCCGCTGTGATCGAACCACCTGGGCTGTTGATGTAGAGCGAGATGTCCTTCTCCGGGTCCTCAGCTGCGAGGAAGAGGAGCTGTGCGACAATCGAGTTCGCGACGTTGTCGTCAATCGCACTTCCGAGAAGGATGATACGGTCTTTGAGCAAGCGTGAATAGATGTCATACGCGCGCTCCCCACGGCCTGTCTGTTCGATAACTGTTGGAATTAACATTGAATCTGCCTCCTTTATGTAGGTTGTAATTTCATCATACCTGTATAGTCAATGTTGGTCAAACAGAAACCCTTTCCACTGCTTTTTCCACAACACATAATGTGTAAAACGTCTCAAGTGCTGACGTTATCCATTTAATTTAGAGCGAGCCGACATGACAATCTGACTTGATTCAAAATAACGGGTGAAGCTGGAGTTGCCTGAATAGGATAGGAAGAGATACTCTTTAGCGCGTGTCATCCCAATATAAAGGAGAGAAACTTCGCGCTCGACATCTTCTTCATATTTAAAAGGCATATTATCAACATTGACAATAAAAACTGCTTGAAAATCAAGACCTTTACTGCTGTCGATCGTACTGATTTTGACGCTTTGATCATCTTTTGAGAAAGTACGTTTCGTTTCACTGCTCTCTGTAATCCAAAAGTGCTCGATATCATAATAGTTTAATGCTCGTTGTAAAGTGTCGACGTAATGCATCGTTGAAAACTTTTGGACGCGATAGAGGATCAACATTTCAGAATAAGGGACATTTCTCTCTTCATGTAACTTTTTAATTTGCCGAGCAACGAGATCTGCTTCTTTGAAGAAATGATCACATTTAATAATGGCTGGTTCAGGCCCTTTTCGAAGTGTACTCTGTGGAGCAATGATTTCGCCATCTAACTCCTTCGTCACGACTTTATCTTTTAAAGAGGAGTTCGACTGATAAAACGACCAAGCGAATGATACGATTTGAGATGTGTTGCGATAGTTTATATTTAAAATTTTTGATCTTCCTCGGAAATCAAGACCAGTATCCTGTACATAGCTACGTTTACGTTTATATATGGACTGTGCTCGATCTTCAACGAGTAGGAGCGATTTCGTATCTGGATTTAAGACCTCGCTTGCGAGTTCGAGCCATTCGGGTTCGAAGTCTTGTCCTTCATCAATCAAAATGGCATCGTAAGTCGGAAAAATGATTTCTCGTTTTCTTAGCTTTTCAAGAGTCGCCGGGATTTTCCTTTCCGAGATGTGTAAATCATTCTGTAGCCAGGCATGAAAATTTCGAACTTCAATCAAATGACTTTTGCGTTTCATACGAGGGTCAAAATCGAATAAGTCATCCGGCTCTAACATCATTTGTTGCACCATCTGTTCGATAAAACGGGCTAGTGAGATATTGTAACATAGAATTAAAATCTTCCATTCAGGATGTTGTTTTGATAATAGTTTGGCGCGACTCGCTAATATGAGAGTCTTTCCACTACCAGCAACACCTCGAATCAATCGATTTTGATCACCGAGTTGTTTGGCCAAGTTTTCTTGATGTAAGTCCATCGCTCGGATGTTGTGAAGAGATAGTAAAAGTTGGTCTTGATAAGGTGTGACTTTTTTAAATTCTGCGCTGATTCGAACTTCTGGGAATAGATGATAACGGATTGCATCTATTTCTTCTCCAGTGAGTGGTTCTCGCAGACGATAAGGGACAGTGAACATATTCAGAATTTTTTCGATGAGGATTTCCTCTGAGAATTGTGGGTCCTCAGGGTTGATTTCATCTCGCATGAGCGAGAAACAAGGGTCAATGACTTGATACAAGCCATAATTGATGCAGTCATCTTGTGTTAATCGCGTAAAAATTACGCCTGAACCATAAGGGAATTTTAATGTCGTCGCGTATTTCCCTTCGTGCTGAATCAAGTTTTGATCTCGTTTTAATACATCTGTCAGTTTAAACATATTTTCGCGAGCCTGTAGAAATGGACTCTTTATTTGTTTTTGAGATCCGTTTGTAGGAGTGATAATCCATTCTTCATGATTCAGTTGGTAGAGAGTAGAACGAGTATAATCTTTCACCTCTAAAACGATTAGTCCTAAATCGGGACCGATAATGACGAAATCCGGCTTTCGTCCGTGTATGTTAGGTTCATAATATATAATGTAATCATCCGGGAGGTAACGTTTCAACGTACGAAAGACGAGACGCTCTCCAGCCGTTGCAGAAGAACGAATCGTTTCGGGAACAGCATGAGCCACTAGGTGACACCTCTTTTCCGATTAATTTACTTAAATATACTATATTAAGAATAACTGAAATCATGATGGTTTAAAATGGAATTAGAAAAACAAAAAAGACGAAGACCTCGTAAGGTCCTCGTCCATTTTAATTGATACACCCGGAGAGATTCGAACTCCCGACACCTGGCACCGGAAACCAGTGCTCTATCCCCTGAGCTACGGGTGCATGTGTGTGACACGAATTTATTATACATTTGTTTTATTGAAAAAGCAATCCTGTCATCTAACCTTTTTTCATGTATGGATGATTGGAGTCCGTTAAAATGTAGAAAGAGGGGGGAGAACGATGCAACGGCAAGAGCAAAAGCAAGTCCAGCAGCAACAGATGACGCAAGACCTTGTGCAACGGCTACCGGTCCTTGAGGCAGATCGTCTCGCGCTGACGTTCCGACTGGCACGACTCGCGCGACATAATGAGAACATTCATCTTGGGAGTGGGGATCTCGGATGGGTTGTGGATGCGGCAAGTGCGTTTGAAGAAAGTCTGTTCATACAGATTCACGAGGGGAGCGGGAGCGAGTCGGAGAAGGAGCTTCGACGACAGCTCGTCCTGTTACTTGACCATCGAGGGTTATTGCCCGACACGGACGAGGTGTTGGCGAAACGCCTCGGAGTCGATCCTATGCGAATCGAACAGGCTAGACGAGCCTTGCTGTTTCTTGAGCCGACGGGGATCGGTGCGAGGACGGAACGGGAGTGTCAATATCGACATGCGATCGAACAGGAAGACCCACGCGTCGTCGATGTGTTCGATGCAATCGAGAGTGGGATGGGACACGAGATGATAGTAGAAGCTCTCGCGATTTCAGAAGAAGAACTGACCCGTCTGGAGCGGATTATCGCAACGCTTCCGAAGCGTCCTTTATTATATGAAGAAACGGGGAACGTCTTCCCGGAAGTCGAGGTGCGCCTTGAAAACGGAAAGCTTGCCACGACATGGCTCAGTCCACAACTTGATGAGTCGCGTGTGGGAGACGACCGAGAAGCGAAGTGGTGGATGACGTCCCTCTCGATGCGAAATGAGACATTACGAGAGATTTGGTCCGTCATCGAGGCGCGTCAGACAGAGTGGCTGGAAGGGGAACTCGTACTCAATCCGCTGACCCGTCGGACCGTCGCACACTTGATTCGCAAACATGAATCGACGGTCGGTCGTGCCATCCAAGGAAAGTTCGCAAGTACCGAGAGCGGCATCATGGAGTGGAGACATTTCTTCGTCCGCTCGACGAGTCATGGCCACTCCCCGTTTATGATTAAACGGAAGTTGGCAGAACTGATTCAACGAGAGGCGGCACCGCGGAGTGATCGAGCGCTCGCCCTTGAGCTGGCCCGATACGGCTATCAAGTGACGAGACGGACCGTGACGAACTACCGGGAAGAGCTTGGTTTCGGAAACTCCCGTGAACGTGAACATCAGTTATGGAAAGGGTGATTCAGATGAAACTAACATTATATAAACGAGAGAATTGCTCACTCTGTGACGAGGCGGTCGTCATGCTTGAATGGCTCGGAGAAGACTATCCGATCGAGCTCGTACAGGTCGACATTACGGGAGATGAGGTGCTAGAGGCGAAGTATCTATTTGAGATCCCGGTTCTTATACACGAAGGAGAGGTCATCAGTCAAGGGCGATATGATGACAACAAAGTTGAAGATTTTGTTAAGTATACGCTTACATCGAAAAAAAACGTTTGAAGGGGTTGTCAGACGGAAAAGTGATTGATAAGATGAACTCGTAGCGGTGGGACGCAAATAAAAAAGTGGGACGGAAGTTGTCCACACTTAAAGTCGAGGGGGTATGAGCATGATCCAGCAACTGATTCACGTTCAGAAGCAAATTGTCCCTGACCTGCTCGATACGCTCCGACATCGTTACGATATCTTACACTATGTCCGTTTGATGCAGCCGATTGGCCGCAGGACGCTAGCAACGAGTTTGGGATTGACCGAACGGGTACTTAGACGAGAAGTCGACTTTTTGAAAGATCACGGTCTTCTTCATGTGGCTACTCAAGGAATATCCCTCAGTGAGACGGGAAGGAATGTCTTACGGGACTTGCACGAGATCATGGGAGAACTTCTCGGAATCTCAGAAGTGGCAAGAGAACTCGAAGAAAAGTTAGGGGTTCGCCAAGTCGTCATCGTACCGGGTGATTCAGATGAGACATTCTGGGTCCAACGTGATATCGGACGGGCGGCGGTCACGCAACTAAAAGCGAGGCTCGCACCGGATGATAACGTGGTTGCGGTAACGGGTGGTACGACGATGGCATCAGTCGCGGCGATGATGTCGCCCGACAAAAAAGAACGCCCGATGCATTTTGTGCCGGCGCGTGGAGGTCTAGGAGAAACGCTTGAACTTCAAGCGAACACCGTCTGTTCACGCATGGCGGACCGGGCCCGCGCAGACTATCATCTTCTACATATTCCGGATGAAGTGTCACAAGAAACATTCGATCGGATGGTGGAGGAACCTAGCATAAAAAATGTGCTGGAAATGATTAGAGCGGCGCGAATTGTGGTACATGGAATTGGTGAGGCAGAAACGATGGCAAAACGCCGTCATGCATCACCGGAGCACCTGCGAATGATTGAACGGCATGACGCCGTCGCCGAGGCATTCGGTTATTACTTCAATGCCGAAGGTGAAATCGTACATCGCGTCAAGACGGTCGGCATCCAACTTGAAGAGTTAGATGACATGGACACCGTCATCGCGGTTGCCGGAGGAAAATCGAAGGCACAGGCGATTGCCGCCTATGCAAAACACACGCCGAACATCATTCTCGTCACAGACGAGGGAGCGGCGAAAGAATTATTAACTTGTTATTAAAGAGTTGACCCCCGTTGGCTCTTCAATAAATAGCTTCTACCCTAAGGAGGAAATTAACATGGCAGTAAAAGTTGGTATTAACGGATTTGGACGTATCGGTCGTTTAGCATTCCGCGAGATCATCAAGAACGAAGGAATCGAAGTTGTTGCGATCAACGATTTGACGGACACGAAGATGCTTGCGCACCTTCTCAAGTATGACACGACACAAGGTCGTTTCGACGGAGACGTTGAAGTTCATGACGATCACTTCCTCGTAAACGGAGAGAAAGTCGTTACGCTTGCAAACCGTAACCCTGAAGAACTTCCATGGGGAGACCTCGGTGTAGACATCGTTCTCGAATGTACTGGATTCTTCACTTCTAAAGAAAAAGCTGAGCTTCACTTGAAAGCTGGCGCGAAAAAAGTTGTCATCTCGGCTCCTGCCACAGGTGACATGAAGACTGTCGTTTACAACACGAACCACGACATCCTTGATGGTTCTGAAACAGTCATCTCAGGTGCTTCATGTACAACAAACTGCTTGGCACCAATGGCTAAAGTTCTTCAAGACCAGTTCGGAATCGTTGAAGGTCTCATGACGACAATCCACGCTTACACTGGCGACCAAAACACGCTTGACGCTCCGCACCCGAAAGGTGACTTCCGTCGTGCGCGTGCAGCTGCAGCAAACATCGTTCCTAACACGACAGGTGCTGCGAAAGCAATCGGTCTCGTAATTCCTGAACTTCAAGGAAAACTTGACGGTGCTGCACAACGTGTACCAGTTGCTACAGGTTCACTCACTGAGCTCGTCACTGTACTCGACAAGCAAGTATCTGTTGACGAAGTAAACGCAGCAATGAAAGCGGCAGCGAACGAGTCATTCGGTTACACTGAAGACGAAATCGTTTCTTCTGACATCGTTGGAATCACATACGGTTCACTCTTCGATGCGACACAAACAAAAGTAATGACAGTTGGCGACAAGCAACTCGTTAAGACGGTTTCTTGGTACGACAACGAAATGTCTTACACTGCACAATTGGTTCGCACAGTTAAGCACTTCGCTAACATTGCGAAGTAAGTTCGTGAACTAAATAGAATCAAATAGGAGCGGAAACAAGAGATTGTTATCCGCTCTATTTATGAAATAACACGCACGACATATGGAGGCGAAAGTTATGAACAAACAGTCTATTCGTGACATCGATGTAAATGGGAAACGCGTCTTTTGCCGCGTTGACTTCAACGTTCCACTCAAAGATGGCGTCATCCAAGACGAAACTCGGATCCAAGCCGCACTTCCAACAATCAAGCACTTGCTTGACGGTGGTGCGAAACTCGTCCTCGCGAGCCACCTCGGCCGTCCAAAAGGCGAGAAGAACCCTGAGTTCTCACTTGCTCCAGTAGCGAAGCGTCTCGCTGAGCTCCTCGGAAAAGATGTACCGCTCGTCGAAGAAGCATATGGTCCGGTCGCAGAAGAAGCGGTCGCTAAACTCTCTGAAGGCGATGTCGTCGTTTTAGAGAACGTTCGTTTCTACCCTGGTGAAACGAAGAACGACGCTGAACTTGCAAAAGGATTCGCAGCACTTGCTGACGTATACGTCAACGACGCATTCGGCGCGGCTCACCGTGCACACGCTTCGACTGAAGGGATTGCACACCACGTGGACACAGCCGTATCAGGTCTTTTGATGGAAAAAGAACTTGAAGTCCTCGGTAAAGCTCTTTTAAACCCAGATCGTCCGTTTACGGCGATTATCGGCGGTTCGAAAGTGGCGGACAAGATTGGGGTCATCGACCACCTTCTTGACATCGTTGACACACTCATCATCGGTGGCGGACTCTCGTATACGTTCTCGAAAGCACTCGGGCACGAAGTCGGGACGTCACTCCTTGAAGAGGATAAGCTTGACCTCGCTCGTCAATTCATGAAGAAAGCAGAAGACAAAGGCGTGAAGTTCTTGATGCCTGTCGACTGTGTCATCGCAAAAGAATTCGGCGAAGAAACGTATGTCGGCCCAGTCGATATCGACTCGATCCCAGCGGATCACATGGGTCTTGATATCGGACCGAAGACAGTCGAACTTTACGCGGATGCGATTCGCGAATCGAAACTTGTCGTTTGGAACGGACCGATGGGCGTATTTGAACTCGATAAATACGCAAACGGAACGAAAGGTGTCGCTCAAGCACTTGCGGACAGCGATGCATACTCAATCATCGGTGGTGGCGACTCAGCCGCTGCGGCAGCCAAGTTTGGCCTTGCTGACAAGATGAGTCACATCTCAACTGGTGGTGGCGCATCACTCGAATTCATGGAAGGCAAGAAACTTCCAGGTGTCGAGGCGCTCAACGACAAGTAATTTAGAGGAGGAATATCGATGCGTAAACCGATTATTGCAGGTAACTGGAAAATGAACAAAACACTCTCGGAAGCGGTCGCTTTCGTAGAGGAAGTCAAAAACAACGTCCCATCTACTGACAAAGTGGATGCAGCGATTGGTGCTCCGGCACTTTTCCTCGCACCGATGGTAGAAGCAGCGAAAGGGTCAAACTTGTTGCTCGGTGCACAAAACATGTACGACAAAGATAGCGGTGCCTACACTGGCGAAATCAGCCCAGTGATGCTCGCTGACCTTGGCGTGACGTATGTCATCCTCGGTCACTCAGAACGTCGCGAATACTTCGGCGAATCCGATGCGTTCATCAACAGCAAAACGAAAAAAGCGTTCGAACACGGTCTTACGCCAATCGTTTGCGTCGGTGAGACACTCGAGGAGCGCGAAGGCGACAAGTTCGAGGAAGTCATCAAAACACAAGTCGAAGGCGGTCTCGCTGACCTCTCTGCTGACCAAGTCAAACAACTCGTCATCGCATACGAGCCAGTTTGGGCAATCGGTACGGGTAAATCAGCGGACGAGGCTGACGCACAAAGCTCTTGTAAGTATGTTCGCGACGTGGTGAAAGGTCTTTACGGTGAAGACGTAGCGGCTGCGGTACGCATCCAATACGGCGGATCTGTAAAACCTGAGAACATTAAAGAGTACATGGCGCAAGATGACATCGACGGCGCACTCGTCGGCGGTGCTTCACTTGAAGCCGCTTCGTTCCTCAAGTTGTTGGAGGCGATTTAAATGGCTAGACCAGTCGCCCTCATCATCTTAGATGGTTTCGGGATGCGTGACGAATCGTTCGGAAACGCGGTCGTGGCCGCAGACAAGCCGAATTTCGATCGCTACTGGGAGCAGTATCCACATACGCTCCTAAACGCAAAAGGCGAGTACGTCGGTCTTCCGGAAGGACAGATGGGCAACTCGGAAGTCGGTCACTTGAATATCGGTGCCGGTCGAGTCGTCTATCAGTCACTTTCACGCGTCAACAACGCGATCAAAGACCGTTCACTCTTCGACCGTCAGGCGATGAACCATTTGGCAGGTCATGTGAAGAAACATGATTCGAGTCTCCACATCATGGGTCTCGTATCAGATGGCGGGATTCACTCGCACATCAATCACATGTATGCCATCGTGGAGTTCGCGAAACTTCATGGCATCGAAAAAGTGTTCATTCACGCGTTCACGGACGGCCGTGACTGTGATCCGAAGTCAGGAGCCGGTTTCCTCAAAGAAACAGAAGAAAAGCTCGCTGAACTCGGTGTCGGTCAAGTCGCTAGCGTGTCTGGTCGCTACTATGCCATGGACCGCGACAACCGCTGGGAGCGCGTCGAGAAAGTATACGACGTTCTCGTAAACGGTAAAGGTGAAGTCGGTACGGACGCAGTCGATGTTCTCAAAAAGTCGTACGAGAACGATTTGACGGATGAGTTCGTCTTGCCGACGGTTATCGAAAAAGATGGCAAGCCGGTCGCAACGATTCAAGACAACGACGCGATCATGTTCTTCAACTTCCGTCCGGACCGGGCGATCCAGTTGTCGAAAGTGTTCAAAGAGAAGGCTGGATTCCAAGGATTCACTCTCTCGGACAACCATCCTGAGAACCTTCTCCTCGTCTCGACGACGAAGTTCTCAGATGACGTCGACACAGACATCGTCTTCCCACCGGAAGATTTGAAAAACACACTCGGGGAAACGCTCTCTGCGCAAGGATTCAAACAACTCCGCGCCGCAGAAACAGAGAAGTACCCACACGTCACGTTCTTCTTGAATGGACAGAAAGAAAAACCATTTGAAGGTGAGGATCGTCTCCTCGTCCCTTCACCGAAAGTCGCGACATACGACCTCCAACCTGAAATGAGTGCGTACGAACTCACAGACGGCTTGCTCGAGCGAATCGAGTCGGATGAGTATGATGCTTATATCATCAACTTCGCGAACCCGGATATGGTCGGTCACTCAGGGAAGCTTGAGCCGACGAAGAAAGCGATCGAAGCGGTCGACGAATGCCTCGGTAAAGTAGTGGACGCATTACTTGCCAAAGGTGGCGCGGCCATCATCACAGCGGATCACGGGAACGCGGACATCGTCACGAACCCGGACGGATCGCCGATGACGGCGCACACGACGGAACCTGTTCCGTGTATCATCACAAAAGAGGGAGTCGAACTGAAACCAGTTCTCGAAGGCGCACTTTGCGACCTCGCCCCAACGCTTCTCGACCTTCTCGGTGGAGAGCAACCAGCTGAAATGACTGGTTCATCGATTGTCACAAAATAATACAACTATTTTTCAAACGAAAAGGAGCGATTTTTCATGTCAATGATTACAGAAATTTACGCACGCGAGATTTTAGATTCACGCGGTAACCCATCAGTAGAAGTAGAAGTCTTCACAGAGGACGGCGGTTTCGGCCGTGCCCTCGTCCCATCAGGCGCATCAACAGGTGAGCACGAAGCAGTCGAGCTTCGCGATGGCGACAAGTCACGTTACCTTGGTAAAGGTGTCTTGAAAGCAGTGGCGAACGTGAATGACACGATCGCACCAGAACTCATCGGGTACGATGTCTTCGACCAAAACGCACTCGATGCGAAAATGATCGAACTCGACGGTACAAAAAACAAAGGTAAACTCGGCGCGAACGCGATCCTTGGTGTCTCAATGGCAGCAGCACACGCAGCAGCAGACGAGCTTGGCCTTCCACTTTACACATACCTCGGTGGATTCAACGCGAAGACGCTTCCAACGCCAATGATGAACATCATCAACGGTGGTTCGCACGCGGACAACAACGTGGACTTCCAAGAGTTCATGATCATGCCTGTCGGCGCACCAACATTCCGTGAAGCGCTCCGTATGGGTGCAGAAGTATTCCACGCGCTCAAATCAGTTCTTTCTGGCATGGGCCTTAACACAGCTGTCGGTGACGAAGGTGGTTTCGCACCAAACTTGAAGTCTAACGAAGAAGCGATCACAGTTATTCTTGAAGCAATCGAAAAAGCTGGTTACAAAGCTGGCGAAGACATCTACCTCGCAATGGACGTTGCGTCTTCTGAGTTCTACGACAAGTCAACTGGCAAGTACGAACTCGCTGGCGAAGGCAAGTCAATGACAACTGCTGAGCTCGTAGACTTCTACGCCGAGCTCGTTGACAAGTACCCAATCATCTCAATCGAAGACGGTTGCGACGAAAACGACTGGGACGGCTTCAAATTGCTTACTGACAAAATCGGTAACAAAGTTCAGCTCGTTGGGGATGACCTCTTCGTAACGAACACTGAAAAACTTGCTGAAGGTATCGAAAAAGGAATCTCAAACTCGATCCTCATCAAAGTTAACCAAATCGGTACGCTCACAGAAACATTCGACGCGATCGAAATGGCGAAAAAAGCTGGTTACACAGCAGTTATCTCGCACCGTTCTGGTGAAACAGAAGATGCGACAATCGCGGACATCGCTGTTGCGACAAACGCTGGTCAAATCAAAACAGGTTCACTTTCACGTACAGACCGTATCGCGAAATACAACCAACTTCTCCGCATCGAAGACATGCTCGGCGATGTAGCGAAATACGACGGCATCAAGTCGTTCTACAACCTTAAAAAATAATTGATTGTTTCAGGCTCGCCAATCGGCGGGCCTGTTTTTTTGTGTGGAACATCCGCACAATCGACGGTGGGACGATATTCGGTCGTCAACCCGTCTTTGCGGCACCGATGCTTTCTGCAGGCAATCCACGGAGCCTCCTCGCGCTTAAGCGCTTGCGGGGTCTCCGCGAGATGACGATTGGTCGTGACGTTTTTGTCACGACCTCTATTTTGTGTCAGAACACACAATATTTGGGTATACTCTCTACATAACGAATAAAGGAGCCAATGCTTATGACACGAGTACGAAAAGCCATCATCCCAGCCGCCGGTCTCGGCACCCGCTTCCTTCCTGCCACGAAAGCCATGCCAAAAGAAATGTTGCCGATCGTCAACAAGCCGACGATCCAGTTCATCGTCGAGGAGGCCGTCGCCTCAGGCATCGAGGACATCATCATCGTCACGGGGAAGAACAAACGGGCGATTGAAGACCACTTCGACCGTGCGCTCGAATTGGAACAAAACCTCGAATCGAAAGGGAAGACGCGCCTGCTCGAATCGGTCCGTCACTCTTCGAACTTGGCGAACATTCACTACATACGCCAACAGGAGCCAAAAGGTCTTGGTCACGCGATCTGGTGCGCCCGAAAATTTATCGGAGATGAGCCGTTTGCCGTCTTACTTGGAGACGATATCATCGAATCGGATGTGCCGGCGACGAAGCAATTGATTGACCAGTATGAGGCACATGAACGTTCAATCATCGGGGTGCAGCGTGTCCCGTATGAAATGACGAATCGATATGGTATAATTGACCCGCTTGCCGTCGAAGGGAAGCTCATCCCGGTCCGGACGTTCGTCGAGAAACCGCCCGTCGATGAGGCCCCGTCGAACTTCGCCATCCTCGGCCGCTACATCTTAAAGCCGGACGTCTTCGAGGCGTTATCCGGGCAAGAGGCGGGAGCCGGGGGCGAGATTCAATTGACGGATGCGATCGCACGCTTGAATGAGGAGCAGACGGTATTCGCCTACGAGTTCGACGGTCGACGTTACGACGTCGGGGAGCCGATCGGATTCGTCGAGACGACGATTTGTCATGCGCTCAGCGATCCCGATTTAAAAGATGACGTCCATGCCTTATTGAAACGGCTCGTGGACGAACTTGATCAACAGTAAGGTGTGTTATTCTTGAAAACAATGCTTATGGTGTGTCAAAACTATTATCCGGAGATCGGCAGTGCCGGCAACCGGATGCAAAACATTACGCATTTGATGAAACAGCGCGGGTATGAAGTCGAGGTCATCACGGCCGCTCCTTCATACCCGAGCTTTGATATGTACCAGGACGACCGCTTCTGGAACGACCGGGAGTTGAACGACCAACCGTTCATCAAACGACTCATCACGAAGAAACGGAAACATACGTCCAACATGGTCAGTCGTCTCTTCCTGTTCCTCGAACAGATGGTCAAAGGAATCCGTGCCGTCCGTAAGCTCGAATTGAAGCCAGACGTCGTCTTTGCGACGACCCCTTCTTTTTTTATGGCGTTTGTCGGTGCCTATGCGAAACGAAAATATGGCGTCCCGTTCATCTTGGACGTCCGTGACCTCTGGCCGGAGTCGGTGAAAGGGGTCGGTGTGTTCAAGTACGATTGGGTGCTCACGCCGGCGTTTTGGATGGAGAAGCGACTGTATCGTGTCGCCGATGAAGTCATCATCAACTCGGAAGGGTTCCGCAGCTATCTTCGTCAGCGCGGTGTGCCGAACGAGAAGATCCACTACATGCCGAACTCGATTCGGGAAGCGGAGCGCACGCTCGAGCGGACGATTCCGCCGGACGACCGGATGGAGATCTTATACGCCGGGAACATGGGGCTTGCCCAGGACGTGTCCCTACTGCTCGAACTCGCCGAACGATTCCGGGACGAACCGCGGATTCACTTCAAACTGATCGGCTACGGCTATCGGAAAGAAGAGTTGAAGCAGACGATTAAAGACCGTGGCTTCCAAAACTTCTTGTTCCTCGAGGCGATGCCACGCACCGAGGCGTTCCAGGCGATTAAAAATGCGGACGTCGCGTTCGTCAGCCTGATCGAGCAAGAAGTGTTCGATACGGTCATCCCTGGGAAACTGATCGACTATATGGCGGTCGGCAAACCGATTGTCGCAGCAGTGTCAGGCCATGCGGCGAATGTCATTGAAGCGGCGGAAGTCGGCTACGTGTCACGGAGGCGTGACATCGATGAGATTGAGCGAATCCTGCGGAAACTCCTCGACCGACCGGACCTACGGGAGGCGCTCGGGGCGAACGGGATTCGTTACGTCAAAGAGAATCTATGTTGGGAAGAGAATATCGACGTGTTAGATCAAGTCGTACAACAGTTAGTGATGGAGGAAACACGATGAAGTCAGTATGTATGTTTGTATGGAACCATTTTACGAATGATGCGCGCGTCCTTCGTGAGTGCTCGGCACTCGCCGAGGCAGGCTATGAAGTCGATTTGATCGCGCTTCAAGACCCGAAAAATAAAGAGCTTCCAAAAGAAGAGATGCGTCCGGAAGGATTCCGCGTCATCCGCGTGAAGCGTCAGCCGTCAATTCTCGTCAACGCGCTCAAGTTCGCGAAGAAGACGTATCAATGGGTGAGCGAGAAGCGGACCCGTCAGATCGGTGCCGGACTCGTCGGTGCCGGGTTGTTCTTGCTCGCGCCGTTCACGATGCTTGCGCTCGGGGCGGCCGTCGGGGCGGTCTTGTTGCCACAAGTACGGAAGCAGATCGTCAATGCGAGCGCGATGCTCGAGATGGTATTCGCTTCGACGAAAAAATCGTATGACTTTTACCATGCGAACGATTTGAACACGCTCCCGCAGGCGCTCCTCGCCGGAAAAGTGTTCAATAAAGGTCGAATCGTCTATGATTCACACGAAGTACAGACGGACCGTACCGGTTATGGCTACATCCAAAGTAACCTTGAAGGCTGGCTCTTGCCGTTCGTCGATACGATGATGGTCGAGAACCATACGCGTGCGGCACATAACGAAGAGTTATACGGATTCTATCCGTACGTGCTCCATAACTATCCGTTCTACCGTCCGCTCGACTTCTCGCTCCGTAAGGACTTGCATGCGCTCCTCGACTTGCCAAAAGACGAGAAGATCCTCTTGTACCAAGGCGGTGTGCAAGCCGGGCGCGGTCTCGAACAGCTCGTGCTCGCGGCGAAAGACTTCAAAGAAGGCACGCTCGTCATGATCGGGGACGGGAAACTCAAACCGACGATTCAACAGATGATCGAGACAGAAGGGGTCGGTGACCGCGTCAAGATGATTGACAAAGTACCGGTCGAAGCGTTACCTTACTATACGATGAACGCCTACCTAGGCTTCCAAGTATTGAATAACGTCTGCTTCAATCACTACTCGGCCTCGTCGAACAAATTGTTTGAGTATTTGATGGCCGAAGTACCGGTCGTCTCATGTGACTTCCCTGAAATCGAACGGGTCGTCGCCGGAAACGACGTCGGGGTGCTCGTCGATTCGCACGATCCACGATCGATCGCGGACGGCGTCAACCGATTGCTTGAAGACCAAGCACTTTATGCGCGCGTCAAAGAGAACACGAAGACCGCGCGTGAGAAATACAACTGGGATTTGGAAAAAGAGGCACTCTTGAACGTCTACGCGAACGCCGCGGAACGCAAGTTGCCGATTATGAAAGACGGTGCGCCAAAGCCAGTATAATCTTAAGACTGCGGCTTTGGCCGCGGTCTTTTTTCTGTGGAAGGAGGACATATATGAAACGTCAACAGCAACATCTATTGCGTCAACAAGTATGGCGCAAGCTACAAACCATCTCGGTGAAGGACATCGCCTGGATCATCGCGGGCTCATTCATTCTCTCATTCGGGGTCAACTACTTCACCGTACCGAACGACTTCTCGGAAGGTGGCCTGCTCGGGGTCACGATCATCCTGTACTACGTGTTCGGCTGGGACCTTGGGCTCACGTCGATCATCGGGAACGGGATCCTCTTCATCGTCGGCTACAAACTGCTCGACCGCCGGACAATGGTCTATTCGGTCGTCGCCGTCGTCGCGACGTCATTCTTCCTTAGTCTGACGCATGACTGGGGGAGCCCGGCCGAGGATAAGCTGCTCGCGGCCGTCTATGCCGGGATCATGATTGGGGCCGGGATCGGTATGGTGCTCCGTGTCGGCGGGACGACCGGAGGGGGCGTCATCATCGCCCGGCTCATGGAGCGTTATCTCCATTTGAGCGTCGCCGTCTCGATGTTCATCATCGACGCGATCGTCGTCGCGACATCCGGCTTCTTCTTAGGGGAACAGGTCGTCCTCTATACGCTCATCGCCATCATCATCGGTTCGTGGGTCATCGACCTCGTCGCGGAAGGGCTCAACATCCGCAAGGCCGTCACGATCATCAGCGACAAGCAAGAAGAGCTCGCCGTCGTCTTGACAGAGACGCTCGGCCGCTCGGCGACGATCATCCATGGACATGGCTACTATACGAAGCAGGATAAGAACATGCTGTATATGATTGTCGACAAACGTCAGATCGCGCCGCTCAAAAAAATCGTCCAAGTGACGGACGACCGCGCCTTCGTCGTCATCCACCAGGTGAAGGAAGTCATCGGGGAAGGGTTCAGCTACCCGTCCCGATAATTTGAATGCTGGTGTTTTATTGATAACTTCTATATAATAAAAGGCGTGTAAATAGAAGGAGGAACTGACTACTATGCAAACGATCGCTACAATCAGCCTACTTGTCGTGGCTGTCTTATTGATTGTCGTCGTACTGCTCATGTCAGGTCGGTCGCAAGGTCTTGGAGCGATTGCAGGTGGCGCGGAGCAGTTGTTCGGACGCCAGAAAGCACGCGGCTTCGATGCTGTTTTGAACCGAACTGCAGCTGTACTAGGCACTTTGTTTTTCATTTTAGGATTACTAGTCGCATCATTATGATGATAAGGCTGATCGTTCTCGATTTTCACGTGAGGCGGTCAGCTTTTGTTTTTTCGAATTATTTTTTGGGAATAATGTAGAGACGAGGAGATGACGTACGACATGAAAGTAACTGCACCGAAACCGTTCTTCTTCGAAGGCGGACCACGTGCCGTGTTGATGTTACATGGCTTCACTGGATCGAGCGCGGATGTCCGCATGCTCGGCCGCTTCCTTCAAAAAGAAGGATACACATGTATGGGACCGATCTATCGAGGTCATGCCGTCCCACCGGAAGAGTTACTCCAATATGGACCAAAGGACTGGTGGGAAGACGTCTTGAACGCCTATCAGACACTCGTCGACAAAGGGCATGAGGAGATCGTCGTCTGTGGACTCTCGCTAGGTGGCGTGATGTCACTCCGTCTCGCCGAGGAGAAGGATGTCAAGGCGGTCATCCCGATGTGCTCGCCGACGGGAATCGATGCCGAGGACCGTCTGTATAAAGGAGTCCAGGCATATGCCCGAGAATATAAGGGTAGAGAAGAAAAGTCGCCGGAACAGATTGAGCAGGAGATGGCAGAGTTCAAACCGATGCCGACGCTAAAAGACCTCCGTGCCTTCGTCCGCGACACGGCCTCGAAGCTCGAGGACATCTTCGTCCCGACACTCGTCGTCCAAGGCGCCAAAGACAACATGATCGACCCGGAATCGGCGAATCAGATTTACGAGGCGGTCAACACGTTCCAAAAAGAGTTGCTCATCTATGAGAACTCGGGACATGTGATCACACTCGACAAAGAAAAAGAGAAACTGCACCAGGACGTGCTCGATTTTCTCGAAACGTTAGACTGGTCAGTCTAAGAAGGAGGTGTCACGTTGAATTTACGTGACCAATTATTAGAGATCTTACAGGCGAGCGAGAAACCGCTCTCTGTCGATCAACTGACCGAGCGACTACAGCTCGCGTCGGCGGATGACTTCAAAGAGCTCATCCGCACATTGAATGCCCTCGAGGAAGAGGGTGCCATCGGCCGGACGCGGACGAACCGTTACGGGACGCTCGCCACGCTCGGCCAAGTCGCGGGAATCATCTCGATTCACCAACGCGGCTTCGGCTTCTTGTCGGTCGAAGGGGAAGCGGAAGACGTGTTCTTGCCGCCCGACCAACTGAAGGACGTCTACCATGGCGATACGATCCTCGTCAAAAAACGCGAGGACAACCGTGGCAAGACAGAAGGCATTTTATTGAAAGTATTGAAGCGCGGACTCTCTGAGTTCGTCGGGACGTATACACTCCCGAGCGGTCGACTCGACCAGTTCGCCTTCATCGAGCCGGATGACAAGCGCATCAACTTCTGGCCGGTCGTCAACCCGGACAAGTCGCTCGGTGCCGTCGACGGGCATAAAGTCGTCGTGCGCATCACGAAGTATCCGGACGGACGCTTCGCCGGTGCCTGTGACGTCGTCCGCATCATCGGGCATAAGAACGACCCGGGCGTCGATATCTTGTCGATCGTCTACAAGCACGGCATTCCGACGGAGTTCCCAGAAGACGTGATCAATCAGGCGAACGCCGTACCGGACGAGGCGGACGAGAAAGACTTCGTCGGTCGCGTCGATCTTCGCGACGAGACGATCTTCACGATTGACGGCGAAGATGCGAAAGACTTGGACGATGCCGTCCACGTCAAAAAACTCGATAACGGCAACTACGAGCTCGGTGTCCATATCGCCGACGTCTCGCATTACGTAAAAGAGGGCTCACCGCTCGACGTCGAGGCGCTCGAGCGCGGGACGAGTGTCTATCTCGTCGACCGCGTCATTCCGATGTTGCCGCACCGGCTCTCGAACGGGATCTGTTCCCTCAACCCGCACGTCAACCGCTTGACGCTCAGCTGTGTCATGGAGATCTCCCCACAAAACGGGAAGGTCGTGAGCCATGACTTGTTCCCGAGTGTCATCAAGACGACGGAGCGGATGACGTATACGAACGTCCGTGAGATCATCGAGCGCGATGACGAGGAGACGTTGAAAAAGTATGAGCCGTATATCGGTGAGTTCGACCTCATGGCCGAGCTCGCAGAAGTGCTCCGGAAACGACGCAACTCGCGCGGTGCCATCAACTTCGATTTCGCCGAGGCGAAAGTCGTCGTCAACGAGGAAGGGAAGCCGGCAGATATCGTGCTCCGTCCACGTTCGGTCGCCGAGAAGTTGATCGAAGAGTTCATGCTCGCGGCCAACGAGACGGTCGCCGAACACTTCCACAAGATGGACGTGCCGTTCATCTATCGCGTCCACGATGACCCAAAATCGGACAAGCTCGACTTCTTCTTCGACTTCGTCGCGAACTTTGGCATTCACATTGAGCGATTCAAAGGGCAGACGGTCGAACCGAAGACGCTTCAAAAGATTTTGAAGGCGATCGATGGGGAGCCGGAAGAGCCGGTCATCAGCACGATCATGTTGCGTTCGATGCAACAGGCGAAGTATGATGACGTCTCGCTCGGTCACTTCGGACTCGCGACTGACTTCTATACACACTTCACGTCACCGATCCGTCGTTACCCGGACTTGATCGTCCACCGTCTCATGCGCACGTATGTCTTCAATAATGATTTATCGGAGAAGACGATCGCCAAGTACGAGGACCGTCTCGGGGCGATCGCCGAACAGGCATCGAAACGGGAACGTCGCTCGGTCGACGCGGAGCGCGAGACACAGGCGCTCAAGAAAGCCGAGTACATGGAAGCCCATCTCGGCGAAGAGTTCGACGGTGTTGTCAGCGGCATCACGAACTTCGGGATGTTCATCGAGCTTCCGAATACGATTGAAGGGCTCGTCCGTCTCCAGTCGATGGATGATTACTACCACTTCGATGAAGGGCAGCTCATGCTCCTCGGAGAGCGGACGAAACGCCAGTTCCGCATCGGGGACGCCGTTCGAATCAAAGTCGACGCCGTCAACCTAGACGAGCGGACGATCGACTTCACGGTCGTCGGCATGCCGAAACGGGAACAGTCGAGCCGTCGCCAACCGACGACAATCAAAGCGAAAGGCGGTCGTCCGAAGAAGGACGAGAAAGACCGTCGTGGCGGTCGCGGTCGGGACGACAAGAAGAAGCGCGGCAAACCAGGCAGACCTGGGAAGCCGGGCAAACCAGGCGAGAAACCGAAACGGAGCGGGGAGAAGTCTTCCCAAGGCCGTTCGGCGCTCGACCTGAAGAAGAAAGACAAGCAAAAACGAAAAGGCGACGCCAAACGAGGTGCGAAGAAGCGTCGCTGACGGGGAAGGGCTCGTCCCTTCCTCCGTATCTTGTAGATAAAGGACTGAATGTGTATGGCCAAGAAGAAAGATTCGAACGCACTCGCCCAAAACCGTAAGGCGTCCTTCGATTATGCGATCGAGGATACGATTGAGGCGGGCATGGTGCTCACAGGGACGGAGATCAAGTCGGTCCGTCAATCGAAGATCAATATCGCGGATGCGTACGTCCGGTTCGACGGGGGCGAGGCGACGCTTCACAACTGTCATATCAGCCCGTTCGACCAGGGGAACCGCTTCAACCATGAGCCACTCCGCGTCCGAAAGTTATTGTTGCATAAGAAACAGATTAATCAGCTCATCGGGGCGTCAGGGCGTGACGGCTACACGATCATCCCGCTCAAAGTGTATATCAAGAACGGGTTCGCCAAGTGCCTGCTCGGCGTCGGAAAAGGGAAGAAGAAGTACGACAAACGCGAGGACTTGAAGAAGAAAGACGCGAAGCGTGACGTCGACCGTGCCATGCGCGATCGGCAAAAATACTGACAACGAATCCTGATTGTGGTATATTAAATATAGTACCAATTACCACCCCGGGGACGTTATGGATTCGACGGGGGTAGGTCGGTCGTATGTGGCGTGTCGAGGGGTCGGCCTCGTTAAAACGCAAACGCCTATAACTGGCAAAACTAACACACAACTCGCAGCAGCCTAAGTGCCCTGCGGATCCTGACATCCATCGCTTGTGTGGATGACTTTCAGGGTCTCAAACTAAGCAAGCTACGCTTCAACCTCGCCGTCTGAGGGCGCGAAGAAGAGATGAAACAGACTGGATGCGACAACGCCTGTTTATCGGCAGTGTCACATCGAGATTCAATAGATAAACTACACACGTAGAAGCATACGTTACGATGCCTTCGGACGCGGGTTCGACTCCCGCCGTCTCCATTTTGAAGCAGTCTGTAACGACTGCGATCAATGATTTTCATGAAGACCTTCTAATTTCATTGAGATTAGAGGGTCTTTGCTTTTGATTGAATCCAAAAAGAAAGGAAGGTGAAACGCATGGGGAAATATCAATTAGACAAGAGAAGCAAAGTAGCTGCGGCGAAGTACCAAGACGGTAAAAAGCCGACAGTCTCGAACAAGAAAGAACGATTGAACCAGCTTCGTGAAGCGTATTTGCAAAAGCAACAAGAGAAGAAACAATCTAGTAACGGATAAAAAACTTTAATAATCTTCAAGTGTGATTTTAAAAAAGTCGAACTAAAGAAAGAGGGTCACCAATGCGTGTTTTTGCCTGGATGATCCTCTTTTTGTTTCTGTATTTGCTAATCACTAATCACTAAAACAAGCTTCAAATTACAAGTCATTTATCTAGAAGAGACAGATTTTTGATCGTTAATGTTATATCGAGATTCAATAGATAAACTACACACATAGAAGCATAAGTGCGATGCCTGCGGACGCGAGTTCAACTTCCTGGTTTCTTCCATCTATAGTGATTTTAATTGGAGCTAGACAAGGTGATTGATTTTACTGTCTAACTCCTATTTTTTAATTTAGTTTATTACAAAGTAGGGTAACAATTCGGTCATTATATCCTTTGTTGGTCTAACTTCTTGAAACTGATAACGTCTATCTTCGTTAGTTCTTGTAAACTCTGAAATCATATAAGTTGTAGTACCTAGTAAATTTGCTAACTCTGTATTATTTATTTCGACTATTCCTTCATTTCTCAATCTAAGAATAAATGCAATGTATCCTTTTAATCTTTCTTCTTCTGAAAGATCAAAGGGATTAAATAATGTTAGTATTTCTCCAATGTTTTCTGGTAAAAGCGGTGGAACTTCGCTATGAGTTTGTCCTTTTTTTATGCTACTTACATTTGATCCAGTCATTCCGTAAAATTCTGCGATTTTTGATTGTGTAGTTTTAATTACTCCTTTTTCAAGCAAAGATAAAACATATTTAATATTACCTGCTCTGGTTCGATCTTCATTATAGGAATTATAATGATATGTATTTACAATTTGTTCGATATTGTCAGGTATTAATGGTTCGATGTTAGAATAGGTATCTGTATTTGCTATATTCCACACAGTAGAGCTATTTAAAAAGAATATATTACTTAGTTCACTAAGGCTCATTGCAATCACTTTCTGTTCGATTAAAAATAATACATACTTTATATGTGAAATAATTTGAGTATCTGTGATTTTCGAGTTTCCGGGTAAGATGTTTGTTAGTATTCCACCTGTTTCTCTGTAATTTAAAATTAGTTCTTTTTCTAAAGACAGGGCGTCTTCTTCAAATAAATTGCTCTCTACAATTCGGACATCCCAATCGTATTGCTGTTTAATTTGTTCACAAGCTGCATTTCTAGCATTTCTCCAAGCTCTTTGTTTAGTACCCTTGCCTACATAAAAAACTTCATTTGACTTTGTTAAATAGAACTCATATACATAGAACGCTATATTTTGCTCGTTTTCGGAAGAGTTTACATCAATTTGATTTTTCACATAATGACCTCCTTATAGAGATATTTGATGGTATTTCATTTACAATTGTAAAAGTTTTTTGTTTTCCAATTTTATTTTTACCTAAATGTATGTTGTAATTATAATAATATTGGAACTAACTATTAATGTTAATTTTTTGAGAGAAGGTTTGATATATGTACTTAAATCAATTAAATTTGTATAACTTCAGGAAATTTATGTCTCTTGATGGAGAACCAGGTATTTCAATTCTACTTAACAAGAATCTTAATGTGATTATCGGAGAAAATGATTCTGGAAAAACTGCCATTATCGATTCAATTAAGTTGTTGCTTGGTACTTCAAGTGATGACTATGAAAAAGTTGTGCAAGAAGATTTTTCTCAAATTGAAAGTGGGATTTATGCTGATAAATTTGTAATAGAGGGTATTTTTTCAGACTTGAGTCCAATAGAAGCAGGTCTATTTTTAGAATGGCTTTCTTTTGATGATAACAAAAACTATGAGTTAAGAGTTGTTTTAAGTGTAGAGAAAAAAATTAGCGAGAATGGAAGAGAATATTTCGAAAAAAAATTGGTAGCGGGTCAAAAAAATTGTGAACTAAGATTTAATAATAATGCGAAAGAATTATTAAAGACTACCTACTTAAAACCTTTGAGAGATGCTGGTTCTGAATTAAAATCAGGTGTCAAGTCTAGATTAGTAAATATTTTGAAGGCACATGAATTATTGAAGGGTGAGGGATCTCAAGAGTTAATTACTGTTATGAAGGAAGCTAATGAGAAAATAGAGGATTTTTTTCAAACAGAATATGTAAAGGGAAAATCAGTTGTGAAAGACATCGAAAATATCCTTAAAGACTTTTACGATGAAACGGATAACACTAAAGCTAAATCAAAATTTAGTATTTCCCAAAGTGATTTAAATTCAATTTTAAGAAAACTAAGTTTAGAAAATGAGGAAATCAACTTAGGTTTAGGGAATCAAAATTTATTATTTATAGCAACCGAATTATTACTCTTAAATAATTTTTCCGATGAAGGAAGCAATATAGGTCCAAACCTAACTTTAATAGAAGAAATAGAAGCACATCTTCATACTCAGGCTCAAATCAGGTTAATAAAGTATTTAGAAAATGCTATCTTTAATGATTCTGTTTCAGGGCAATTGATTCTTACAACGCACAGTTCTGATCTAGTAGCATCTGTTAGTCCAAAAAGTATACTGATGATTCAAAACAATTATTGTTACCCGATGAATGAGAAATATACCTGTCTTGAAGAAGAAGATTATAATTTTTTAGATCGTTTTTTAGATGCAACAAAAAGTAATCTGTTTTTTGCAAAAGGTATAATTTTTGTTGAGGGCGAATCGGAAATGTTGTTACTTCCTGCTCTAGCAGAATTGATAGGAATACCGTTACATAAGTATGGTATTTCAGTGGTTAATGTTCACGGTACATCTTTTGAAAGGTACTTAAAATTATTTTCTAGATCTGCTGAATGGAGAGAGCGTTTTGCTAATGTATTTATAAATATCCCAATAGCAATTATTACAGATTTAGATGTTAAGCCATTTACTTATTACGATAAAAAACAATCTAGAGATATATTTTCTATTAAAAGCTCAGAAAAATTGGCAAAAATTTTCGAGATATTAGAAGTGACGGAAGATGATATTCAAATTGATGACATAGAATTAGAATTCGCTACAATAAATAAATTAGTTGCTTATTATAATCTGAACGTTAGTAATGACAATAAATCTGATTTGGAAAAACTTTTAAAGATAAGTGTAACGGAGCAATTTATTTCTCGAGAAATTGAACGCAAACAAGAATCTATTAAGGCTAAATATGATGTCTACAATAGTAATCATGAAGTGTTTATTACACCAGAATGGACGTTAGAATATAGCTTGGCAAAAAGCTGTCTATATGAGGAATTGTACACTTCAATCCATACTCTCAGATATAAAAATCCTTTTCAAGGTAAAAATGAAACAGTGTTTAATCAACGCGTTGAATATTTTAAAGGACTATCAAATATTGATGATGAAACTGCTTTGGAAATATTTTACCCAGTCTTTAAAAAATTAGTTTCTAAAGCTGAATTAGCTCAAAATTTTAGTTTGTTATTGTTAAGCAATTTTGGTGGAAAGACAGATTTTATAAAGGAAAGATTGCTAACTGATAAATACGTATCATATTTAATTTCTGCTATTTTACATGTATCCGGGAAAACAATTGATGAAATTCTGCCCGAAAATACTCACGAGGCCGGGGGAGAACTATGATTCAATACGATGATGATTTTTTTAATGAGATAGAGAGAAACTTATTGCCAAGTAATGTTCACTTTTCTGTTCAACAAAAGAATGTGATTTTTAATAGCGATACGGCAAACGTTATTGCAGGTCCAGGATCTGGTAAAACTACAGTATTAATAGCTAAATGTGCACTTTTGCTAAGTGAAGAAAATCAATGCAATGATGAAGGGATTTGCGTAATTACTCATACTAATATCGCAGTCGATGAAATATTATCCGGATTGCACAAAGTCGGCATTAAAGAGGTGGGTTTTCCTAATTTCATAGGAACTATCCAAGAATTTATTATTCAATACTTTAGCAAAAAATCTTTTCATTTGTTTAGTGAGAACCAAGAAATGATAGTACTAGATGGTGAAGAGTATTTTCAAAAATTCAATGAGGTATTTTCTTATTTAAAACCAAGATGGTATAAATGGGATGCTCCACGTCCTGAATACAAAAATCCTCAAATCACTTTTAAACCAAATTTTAAATTTGATATTACTAGTAATGCACCCCCTTCTTATAGAGACGCATTTAACTCGAGTATTCAAACTTTATTAAGGTTAGGATATATTAACAATTCACAATGTCTTGAGTTCGCAAATTGGTATATTAATAATTATCAAGATTCGATTATAGAGGCTTTAAAAAACAGGTTTCGATTTATTTTATTAGATGAGGCACAAGATACTAGCGATGATCAATTAACTATTTTAAATGAAATTTTTTTGGATAATATTCCTTTCCAACGCTTTGGTGATCCTTATCAAGCGTTGTATACAATTTTTGGTGGAAAAAAAGATGCTTGGCTCCCATCTATAGAAAAAGTTGAAAAAATTGAAATCACTGAGACTGTAAGGTTTAGTGAAGAAATTGCAAAACACGTTCGAAATGTAGCCCTAGAAAAATATGACGCCTTTACCTCAGCAAGTATTAATGAATCTCATTCTCCTTATTTTATTTTATATAATTCAGAAGAGGATTTAATACGAAAATATGATGAGTTGATTAAATTTATCAGTGACAAAGATCGGTCGTATAATACGTCCCAAAATAAGGATTCCATAATTTCGCTTAAACATGATGATTTAAAGGCCATATTCAAGCACTATGAAAAAAATAATGTTGATATCTCAATTTCTCAAAGTTTGATTACTAAATTATATAAATTTATTATTAAAACTTTTGCGTATGAGACTGACATTTCGCTTCGCGAATCAGAAGAAATGTTAAGAGAAGATTATAAAACTCGAATCAATATCGCTTTAGGTATTAAACAAGCTTTTTCTCAAAATAATGTTGATTTTTTGATATCTCAAATTAAATCATTGTGTGAAAAAGAAATTAGTAATTTTAAAGATAAAAAAATTAAGAAGAAATTAGAAATAATGTTTTCGAATACTTCTGTTGCTGCTAATATACCCGATTCTGTTCCTTCAACTTCAAAAAGAGGTGTTTATATAGGAACTATACATTCAGTTAAAGGTGAAACTCATAGATCTACATTGTTATTACTAAATACTCAACTTGATAACCACATTTTTGATATCTTAAAACCTTATTTAATCGGAGAGTACCAATCTCTAGATAAAATTGAGAAAGATTTAATTAATGACACTATAAAATTTTTGAAGTTAGCCTATGTTGCATTTAGTCGTCCAACTCATTTGTTAGCCATTGGAATTGAAGAGTCGATGTTGTCACCAGAATATAAAGAAAAATTAATTGCTTACGGATGGGTAGAAAAGGAGTGAATTACAATCTATAAATGTGAGGGGGGATTTATATCCTATTAAACACGGGTACATTACCTCTATGCGAATAATTAGGGGAGTGACCATTATGCGGAAAACGATTGTCATTGCGGGGGCGAGCGGCTATATCGGCTCGAACGTGATGGAGCAGCTGAAGGAAGAGTATGACATCATCGCGTTATCGCGATCGACGAAGAATAAAGAAGATGAGGCCCATATCACGTGGCGTGCCTGTGATTTGTTCTCATACGAAGCAACGAAAGAAGCATGCGAGGGTGCGGATTATGCGATGTTCCTCGTCCACTCGATGATTCCGGACGGCGGCTTGACACAAGCGACGTTCGAGGATATGGACGCGCTCATTGCGGACAACTTCGCCCGGGCGACGAAGGCGAACGACATCGAACAGATTGTCTATTTGAGCGGAATCATCCCGAAACAAGAGAAGACGTTGTCGCGTCATTTGAAGAGTCGACTCGAAGTCGAACGCATCCTCGGCGGACAAGGAGTACCGGTAACAACGATTCGGGCTGGACTGATTATTGGTCCGGAAGGCTCATCGTTCCCGATTTTAGCGAAGCTCGTCAAACGATTGCCGACGATGATTTTGCCACGCTGGACGAAGACGGAAACACACCCGATCGACATCCGGGAAGCCGTTCAGGCGCTCATCTCGGTCGTTGGTGCCGAGTCGCTCTACGACCGTCATATCGACATCGGAGGTCCTGAGGTGATGACGTATCGGAAGATGATCGAACAGACAGCCGAGGTCATGGACAAGCGTCGCGTCTTGATCGACTTCCCGTTCCCGACAATCAAACTGTCGCGCCTGTGGGTCATGGCTGTCACGGGTGAACCGAAGGCGACCGTCTATCCGCTCGTCGAGAGCATGGGGCACGCGATGGTCGCAGAAGACACGGTCGAAGGTATCGGCCAAGGTGAGATTCCATTCAAACAGGCGGTCGAACATGCGCTTGAGGAAGAAGAGAAGCAGTCCTCGGGCGGCAAAAAGAAAAAACAGCCGAAATCGTATACGGTCCGTTCGATTCAGCGGTTCGGTCTGCCTGAAGAAAAGTCGGCGCTTTGGATGGCGGACACGTACTTCGAGTGGCTCGGTCGTTTTATGTACCCGCTCATCCAGACGACGAAAGAAGATGATGATTGGGAGATTGCGCTGCTCGATCCTTCGTTCGTCGCGCTTCATCTATCGCTTGAACAGGAAGCGACGGACGATATGGCATCCTTTGCGATTGACGGGGGCAAGTTCGTCAAGTTGAGTGAAGAGGATCAGACAGGGCGTCTCGAGTTTAGACGCTTACCGGATTCGGATGAAGGACTCGTCGCCATCCATGAGTTCGTGCCGGCCCTCCCGTGGTGGTTCTATACGAAGACGCAGGCGAAAGCCCATCTCGTCGTCATGTGGCTGTTCGGTCGACACGTGAAGTTGCTGGCAAAAGACGCAGAAGACGGCGATCAAGTCGTGGAGGCTCCGACGAATTGACGTGAGGCGCATCGAAAGGTGCGTCTTTTTCTTTTGTACATTCTGTTAACGTTTTTCTCAATCCGTTTACAAGCCCTCTTTCCAGGCGTACACTAAACTCGTTTTTGAACTGATTGGAAAGAAGGAATGTATGATGCAAGACTCACTCTCCACACGTGAGATGTGGCAAAAGGATATCTCGGCCGGAATTACGGTCGGTGTCGTCGCCATCCCGCTCGCCATGGCATTCGCCATCGCCTCAGGCGTCCCGCCGGTATATGGGCTCTACACGTCCATCTTCGCTGGAATCCTCGTCAGCCTGTTCGGAGGTTCGACGTTCCAAATCGCCGGACCGACGGGAGCGTTCATCCCGATCGTCTCAGGTGTCGTCCTCGCATACGGGTATGAGGGATTGCTCGTCACGACCGTCCTCGCCGGAATGTTGCTGCTCCTCATGAGCGTGCTTCGGGTCGGACGGCTCATCCGCTTCATGCCCCGGGCCGTCACCATCGGTTTCACGGCCGGGATTGCCGTCGTCATCTTCGTCGACCAGCTCGATGAGTTGTTTGGGGTCACCTTTGAGAAGGCACCACATTTTCACGAGAACTTGCTTCGCCTCGGTCAGGCGTTGCCCGAAGCGAGCCCTTGGCCGATTGTCATTGCTGGGATCGGCTTTTTGACGCTTTGGCTCGTCCCGAAGCTGCCGTTCCGTTTACCGCTCTTACTCATGGCGATGCTCGTCCCGACGTTCGTCAGTCTCCTCATCCCGGGTGAGGTCGCGACGATCGGAAGTGCATACGGTGGCATCCCGAGCGGACTACCGGAATTCAACTGGCTCGCGATCGACATCAACTTGATCACAACGCTCCTCCCGTCCGCGTTCGCGATTGCCTTCCTTGGTGCACTCGAGTCACTTCTTTCGGGAACGGTCGCCGACGGGATGGCGGGGACGAAGATGAAGCCGGACAAGGAACTGTTCGGGCAAGGGCTCGCGAACGTGATCACGCCGTTCTTTGGAGGAATCCCATCGACAGGTGCCATCGCTCGGACGGCGACGAACATTCAGGCGGGAGCGGTCAGTCGACGTGCCGGTGTCATCCATGGGCTCACGGTGCTCGTTGCGGTGCTCGTCCTCGCGCCGTTCGCGAGTTACGTGCCGCTCGCCGCACTCGCTCCGATTTTGATGCGGGTCGCCTGGAACATGTCCGAACGCCATCACGTGATGGCGATGTTGCGTCATCGTTCATCCGAGTCGCTCGTCCTTCTTGTCACATTACTATTGACGGTATTTGTCGACTTGGTCGTCGCCGTCGAGGTCGGCGTCATCTGTGCGCTCGCACTCTTTGCGAAACGAATGGCCGATACGATTGATGTGCGCGAACGGACAGAACGGTACGTCACACGAGACGGCCAAATCGTCTTCAGTGTCGAAGGTCCGCTCTTCTTCGGTGCGGTCGAGTTGTTCGAGCACGTTCTCCATCACATTCATCGGGAACCGAACGTGTTCATCTTCAACTTCCACCGCTGTCCGGTCATCGACGTGACCGCGGTCGAAGAGTTGCGGCGTGTCGTCACCGAGCTGAAAGTGGCCGAACGTCATGTCATCTTCGCGCATCTGTCACCATCGGTCCGCGCGACGCTTGCTCACTATGGTCTGCTCGACGGGATCGAGACGTTCGAGACGACCCAGGAAGCGATCGAGGCGTCTTAACGAACGGACAAGATATCTCCGAACGGGACACGGCGCACCTCGCCGTCGAACAGCTCGACTTCGCGCTCGGCGTAATAGATGGCGTGGACGTAGCCACGCATGCTTTTCGTCAAGCCGTCCACGAATAAGGTCACCTCGACCTGATCGCCTTCACGGATGGCCCGTTCGAGCTCGGTCTGCCAAAGATAGAGGAGCTGTTCGTCCAAGTCGGGCAGTTCGATCTTTTGGATTTGGGCATAATACCGTTTCAGTAGGGCGACGTGCTCGGGCATGAGAAATGGGATCCATTTCAACTCACCCCGGTCACGATAGCGGGTCTTGCTCATGAGGAATCGCCTCCTTGTTTATGTCCGCCAATTAAACGTTGGCGCGTCCGGAGCGGACTGTCTTTTAGTAGGCTCGACGCCGGTCGGATCGTGCCGCGACCGAACCGGACGTTCAGGCCGTCAATCAAATCGAGGAAGTCGAGCCGTTTCGCTTTCGCCCATTCGTCTTCGAAGAACGATAACTGAACGTGGTCGCTTTGTGGCTCGAGTTTGCCGAGGGCGACCGAGACGTAGCGGACGGCCTCCGTCTCTTCCCAACCGTCTAAAAATAGCTGCAATAAAATCGGGAGAAACTCTTGCTCGTCCGCTGTGAAGCGGGGGAGCTTCTTTTGTTTACTGAAGCCACCCCGGTCGCTCGTCCGGGTGTAGCGTACCCCGAGGTGGATCGTTCCCCCGACGAGTCCCGCTTGTCGGGTCCGCATCCCGACTTCGACTGCGATCGCCTGTAGGACGAGCCGGATCGCGGAATACGTCGTGTAGTCTTTCATGAGGGTGATGCCGTGTCCGATCGACTTCGGTCGCGTCCGCTTCGCCCCGAACAGGGAGCTCGCGGGCAGGATGGTCGGGGACTCGTCGATGCCCCAGGCGTGATGCCACAGTTCTGCACCGATGACACCGAACTTTTCATGAAGGGACTCGAGCGGATAACGGGCCAAGTCCCCGATCGTCCAGATTCCGAGCCGCTGCAGGTGGACCGCCATCTTCGTCCCGACGCCCCACATCTTCTCAATCGGAGCCGGATGGATGAGCCGCTCGACGTCGTGAAGAAGACACGTGGCGACGCCGTTCTTTTTCGCATGCAAGTCGAGGACGAGCTTGGCGAGGACGTTGTTCGGCCCGATGCCGATGGTGACGGGAATGCCCGTATAGCGAAAAATCGTCGCACGGATGAGATGGGCGACGTGCTCGTCACTTCCGAACAGCCGCTCCGTCCCACTCATGTCGACGAGCGTCTCATCAATCGAATAGACGCGAATCGCCTCGGGCGGGGCGAACTGATGGAGGATGTGGATGATTTGGATGGAGACGTTCAAATAATGACTCATCCGCGCCTCGGCATAGAGAACGTCCCGTCGTTCATGCCACGGGAGGCGGTCGATGTGGAAGCGACGCGCCCCGGTCTTGATGCCGAGCTGTTTCATCTTCGGGGTCGCCGCGAGGACGAGCGCCCCGCTATCCTCGAGGTTCGAGAGGACGACGAGCTTCGTCTGATAAGGATTTTTGTTGCGTGCGGCACACTCGCAACTGGCATAGAACGAGACGCTATCGATACAGAAGATTCGTCTGCGCATCGTCACCACTCCTTTTTACGAACAAATGTTCTGTTTTTTTCATCGTAACACGGTCTCACGTCATCTCAAATAGTGAATTGAAAATATTTTTACAAATACTTTTTGAAAATTAACCAAAATTTATAGGTTTTTAGATGACTAAAAACCAACTTTTAGGAAGTTTTCGTAAAAAAGTCTCCGAATTGGTTCGATTTTCGTTATAATAGACGAGTATGTAAGTGATGAATTGATAGAAAGATGGAGGCTATTAGTGTGATCCAATTTGTAAAACAGTTAACGAATGATCAAAGCCGGCGTTTGAAAGCGTACGAACGACGGGTCGCGCGTATTAATGAATTAGAGACAACGATGAAAGCCCTCTCGGATGACGAGATGCGTACATATACGGAGACGCTCAAAGCACGTCTCTTGGATGGGAAGAAAGTGGATGACATCGCGGAAGAAGGTTTCGCTCTCGTCCGCGAAGCGTCAGTCCGTGTGCTCGGGATGCGTCACTATGACGTCCAGCTCATCGGTGGGTTCGCCCTCCTCGAAGGGAACATCTCGGAGATGCCGACCGGGGAAGGGAAGACGCTCGTCGCCGCCTTGCCGAGTTACGTCAAGGCGCTCGAAGGAAAAGGCGTCCACGTCATCACGGTGAACGATTATTTGGCGAGACGTGACGCAGAGCAGATCGGGAAGATTCATGACTTCCTCGGGTTGACGGTCGGTTTGAACGTCCCGGATATCGAGGCGGACGAGAAGCGTTCCGCGTACCAGTCGGACATCACGTATGGGGTCGGGACGGAGTTCGGCTTCGACTACTTGCGTGACAACCTTGTCCATAAACCGGAAGAGCGGGTCCAACGCCCGTTCCATTTCGCCATCGTCGATGAAGTCGACAGCATCTTGATCGATGAGGCGAAGACGCCGCTCATCATCGCGCAGAAGGACCGGTCACATATCCGCTTGAAGCAGTTGGCACAACAAATCATTTTCGAGTTCGAGGAGACCGACTACGAAGTCGACCTCGAGTCGAAATCTGCGACGTTCACCGAAGAAGGGATCGTCAAGATTGAAGAGCTGTTCGCCATCGACAACTTGTTCAGCGCCTCGCACCAGGTGCTCTACCACTATCTCGTCCAGGCGCTCCGGGCGAACGTCTTGTTCGAGCTTGACGTCGACTATATCGTCCGTGAAGACAAGATTGAGCTGATCGACTTGTTCACGGGACGCATCATGGAAGGGCGGAGCCTGTCGGAAGGGTTGCATCAGGCGCTCGAGGCGAAAGAAGGCGTCACGATCACCGAGGAGAACAAGACGACGGCGGAGATCACGATTCAGCACTATTTCCGCATGTATCCGCTCGTCGGTGGGATGACGGGGACGGCGCAGACGTCACGCCAAGAGTTTTTGAAGACGTACAACATGGACGTCGTCCAAGTGCCGACGAACCGTGAACGTCAACGCATCGACCATTCGGATCGCATCTTTATGACGATCGAGCAAAAATATGCAGCAGTCACTGAAAAAGTGGCGGAACTGCATGCGACGGGACGTCCGGTCTTAATCGGGACGACTTCGATCGCGCAGTCAGAAGCTATCAGTAAGCACTTGAAGAAGAAGCGAATCGAGCACGACGTGTTGAACGCGAAGACGGTCTCGCAAGAAGCGGACATCATCGCCGATGCCGGTCAGTTCGGCAGAGTGACGATCGCGACGAACATGGCCGGGCGTGGGACGGACATCACGCTCGACGCGAAGTCGAAGGAGGCGGGTGGTCTCTTCGTCATCGGGACGGAGCGCCACGAGTCAAAGCGTGTCGACAATCAGCTCCGCGGTCGCTCAGGACGTCAAGGTGACCCGGGTGCGACCGAGTTTTTCGTCTCACTTGAAGATGAGATCGTGAAACGTTATGCGGCGCAGAAGTTAGAGCGTGTGGAGAAGAAATTGAAACCGAACGCGACAGGTGAAGTCTCATCGAAAGACGCGATCGAGGTCATCGAATATGCGCAGACGACGATCGAAGGACTCGGCGTCTCGATTCGGGACTACTTGTTCAAACTCGATGACGTCTTGAACGAACAACGCAATATCATCTATACGATTCGCAACCAGGCCGTCAACGCCGACGCGGACGCGATCACGAAAAACGTCCTCGGCATGATGCGTCTCGCCCTCGAGAACAGTGTCGATATGCACGTGTCCGACGAACTCGTGCCAGAAGAATGGCCGATCGATGAGTTGAAAGAGGACTTGCGCTACTTGACGATGCAGGAGCCGACATGGGCGAATGATATCGCCGACACGCATGAACTGAAGGATGCGTTAAAAGACTGGATGGAGGCGATCATCGATACGACGGCGTCACGCCTCGAACAGGACGACATCGTCCTCTTCGCCAAAGAATCGCTTCTTCGTGCCGTCGACATGAAGTGGACGGATCATTTGACGACGATGAGCGGATTGAAAGAAGGGATCGGGCTTCGCAGCTACGGTCAGGAAGACCCGAGCCGTCAGTTCGGAAAAGAAGGACTGGAAATCTTCGAACAGACGTATATCAATATCGCACGGGATGTCACGACGGAACTATGCCAGCTCGACCGTTATTTCGCTGAGATGGCAGAGGAGGAAGTATAATGTTAGGATTTCGTAAACGTAAACAGATTGAAACAGGAAACAAAGAGGAGGGACGCCAATTGACGCTCGTCATCGACGACGCGATGGGCATCCCGAAAGAGGACGAGTACGTCTTCCGTTACCACGCGAAACGGCTTCCGCCGCTTCTTGACAACCAGCTCTCGATCGAGTTGTTGAATGCCGAGTCGCTCGGATATGACTTGTCCATCGTCGCCTTGTTCCGTAACACGCTCCCGAGCTCGTTCGAGATTAACGAGCTACCGGTCCTCTTATTGGACGCGAACAACGTCCCGATCGGACGCAAAGTGCTCGGCCGCTCCGAATTGCCAAGTTTCGAGGCATGGACGAGTAAGCCGGTATATTTGGACTTCTTCTTGGATGAGATGTTCGGCGAGGTGGAGTCGTTTGACTCGCTCCGACTCGTCTTCCAAATGAACCCAATCGACCAGCTTCAGCTCGTGTCTCCGGAAGAGGAGGCGACATTCTCAAAACGTGCATGGCAACAGCTCATGCGGACGAACATCTCGACGCCGCCGGTCGGAGAGAACGAGTTCAACTTGATGCTCGTGTCTGTGGAAAAGGAAGAGACGAACGTCACAGCGACGATTCTTCTACGCAACGGGTACGACCGTCACCTGAACGTCGAAAAACTTCCGCTTGAACTCGTGAACGGGGATGAAGTGGTCGGCTTCACGATGATTCGTCTCGAAGAGCCGGTCCACAGCAAACACGCTTATCCGGTATCGGTCACATTTGAAGATATTGAAGGCGATGGACCGTTCACTGTACGAATTAAACAATGATCATGAAAATGATGCTTCACGACGTCCGAATCGGGCGTCGTTTTTTGTCGAACAAAAGTGTCTAAAAGACGGGCGCGGTCGATGCGGGCGGCCCGGATGGAATGTGATGTGCCGGTGAAGGAAGTCGCATAAACTCGACACGGGCGAATCGGTAGCCCGTGTTTTTGATTGCGTTCAAATCGGGAAATGTCCATACTAGAAGGAACCATTACGGAAGGTGGGAGCATATGGAACAAAATAAATTGAAAGAGATGCTCCATGCCGACACGCTCGGAGAAGAAATTGCGAGCGCGGTCACGCACGGTCTAGGGGTCATCTTCAGTGTCGTCGCCCTCGTCTTACTCGTCATGAACGCGACAGAGAGTGGGAGCACGTGGAACGTCACCGCGGTCAGCGTGTTCGGGGCATCGATGATTTTACTCTATCTCTTCTCGACACTCATGCACGCCATCCCGCATCCACGGGCGAAGCGGGTGTTGCAAGTGTTCGATCATGCAGGCATTTACTTACTCATCGCCGGGAGTTACACGCCGTTTGCCCTCGTGACACTTCACGGGACGCTTGGCTGGATTTTATTCGGGATTGTATGGGGTGTGGCGATTCTCGGGATCGTGTGGAAATTGTTTTCGACCGGTAAGTATATGTGGGTGTCGAATGTGACGTATCTCGCACTCGGCTGGATGTGTATCATCGTCATCCGCCCCTTGTACGAATCACTCGGGCATCAAGGGTTCATGCTTCTTCTCGCAGGAGGGCTCGCCTATTCGATTGGAATCGTATTTTATGTGTGGCAAAAACTGCCGTTCAACCATGCGATTTGGCACTTGTTCGTCCTAGCCGGGAGCGTTTTCATTTTCTTAAGTATCCTGCTCTATGTCGCACCTTCGACAAGCCTATAAGACAGCCGTCCTAAGGGGCGTCTGTTTTTTTTTAAAAGTTGGGAAGAAAGTATTGAAAACGGTTACAAAAATACAGACGAAATGACGTTTGTGTGTCATAATAATTTCAGACATCATCATAGAGATAGATGGGTGTAAAAGTAAGGGGGAAAATCAGATGGAAAAAGTGTTGCGCGATGGATTTATCTATATGTCACAAAACAAAACACTCAACAGTTTGGCGAAGAAATATGGTCTACGATTTGGTGCATCACGCTTTGTAGCGGGGGAAAATTTTAAAGCGTCTGTCCCGACGATTCGCGAACTCAACGCGAAAGGGTTGTCGGTGACGGTCGATCATCTCGGGGAGTTTATCACGACGGTCGAAGAAGCGAATACGAATCGCGAAGAAATTATGCGAGCGATTGAAATTATGGCAGAAGAGCAATTAGATGCATACATGTCACTCAAATTGACGTCGCTCGGATTTGACATCTCGGACGAATTGATTGAAGACAACATGCGTCAAATTTTGACGGTCGCACAAGAGGTCGGGGTCTTTGTGGCCATCGATATGGAAGACGAGCAGCGCTGTGAGAAGACGCTCGAGCTGTTCAAAAAACTGAAGGCTGAATTCGACGGTCTCGGGACGGTCATCCAGTCGTACTTGTACCGCGCCGAGGACGATATTAATCATCTCGCACCGCTCAAGCCGAACCTTCGCATCGTCAAAGGGGCATACAAAGAGCCGGCCACGGTCGCATTCCCTGAAAAAGAGGACGTCGACCACAACTACGTGAAGCTCGTCAAACTCCATCTAGCGCACGGTAACTACGCATCTATCGCGACACACGATGACCATATGATTGATGCCATCATCGAGCACGTTAAAGAGAACGATATCTCGCTCGACCAGTTCGAGTTCCAGATGTTATACGGCATCCGCGTCGAGCGTCAACTCGAGCTCGTGCGCCAAGGATACAAAGTCCGTGTCTACGTGCCGTACGGCCGTGACTGGTACGGCTACTTCATGCGCCGTCTCGCAGAGCGCCCGGCAAACGTGGCGTTCGTGTTAAAAGGAATGGTGAAGAAATGAGAAAAGCACGAACGTCCGTCGAGGATGTTCGTGCTTTTTGATGTATGGATCACGTCGATGCGTTCGGCCTTCTATATAGCGGATGTGTTACGATTTCTTGTCCTCGTCCTCACTTACCCAAAAATCTGGACCGATATGCAGAAAAGCAATCCGACGAAGACCCTGTAGTGCGAGGTGGCTTCGGGATCGCCTGCTGAAAGCATGGGCACCGAAAGGACGCACTGCACATAAAGAAGACTCAGCTACAAACTGAGTCTCACCAATTATCCATTAATCACTGTACCACCGTTGACATGAATGACTTGGCCGCTGACATACGTCGAGTCATCGCTTGCGAGATAGACGTAGGCCGGTGCGAGTTCGGCCGGTTGTCCAGGTCGCTGCATACCGGATGAGTCACCGAACGATTTCACTTTCTCCGCATCAAACGTTGACGGGATGAGCGGTGTCCAAATCGGTCCCGGGGCGACCCCGTTGACCCGAATCTTCTTGTCAGCCAAGTTTTTGGCGAGCGAGCGGGTGAACGCGGTAATCGCACCTTTCGTCGATGCATAGTCGATCAATTGGTCGTTTCCTTCATACGCCGTGATCGACGTCGTATTGATGATGCTCGCACCTTCCTTCAAATAAGGGAGGGCGGCTTTCGTTAAGTAGAACATACTGAAGATGTTCGTGCGGAACGTCTTCTCGAGTTGATCGTCCGAGATGTCGAGGAGTGATTCCTGTGGGTGTTGCTCGGCCGCGTTGTTGACGAGGATGTCAACGTGCCCGAACGTCTCGAGCGTCTCTTCGACGACTTGTTGACAGAATGAAGACTCCCCAAGGTCTCCTTGAAGCAAAAGACAGGCTTGACCTAGGTCTTCAATTCGTTCTTTTGTCGCCTCCGCGTCCTCGAGTTCATTTTGATCTTTATAGACGATGACGGAGTTCGCGCCTTCATGGGCGAAGAAGATGGCGACCGATTTTCCGATGCCAGAATCCCCGCCGGTGATGATCGCGACCTTGTCTTTTAATTTGTCACTTCCTTTATAGTCCTCCCGTTCGTAAATCGGAAAAGGCTCCATTTTCGAATCGATTCCTGGTTGATGCGCCTGTTCTTGAGCATCTTTTTTAAACGACTCAAAATCCTTTCGGCTACCGACAGTGTTTAGGCGATTCTCTCGCATGCGTACATTCCCCTTTCTAAATGTGATTCTTTTTGTCTATACCACACGGATTAAAAACTAATCGTTCAATCAAAAAATGGAATGAAATTGAAAAATGAACGCTTGCGAATGAATGTTCATTCATTTATGATAGAAGAGTAAACACGATGGTGATTGCGATTTTTTTTACGCGTGAAATGAATCACTATTCATTCTCATTTTAGGGGGGAACACTATGACGAGTCACATCGAACAATCAACCGACCTCCGTTTGACGAACTCGATTCGTTTTGCGGTCGTCATCGGTTCAGGAGTAATGGGGGCGGGGATTGCGGCTCACTTGGCGAATGCGGGGATTCGTTCGCTCATGCTCGACATCGTACCACGTGAACTGACAGCGAAAGAGGAAGCGAAAGGGTTGACGCTCGAGTCACCTGAAGTACGCAATCGCATCGCATCAGAGAACCGTCAGAAGCTATTGAAACAAAATCCGGCACCACTTGCGACAGCAGACCATCTCAACTTCATCGAAGTGGGGAACTTAGAAGATGATTTGGAGCGTTTGAAAGAAGCGGACTGGGTCATCGAAGTCGTCGTCGAACGTCTCGACGTGAAGCAACAGCTCTTCGAGAAGATTGCACCTTACATCCGTGAAGACGCAATCCTTAGCTCGAACACGTCAGGAATCTCGATCGAAGCGATGGCAAGCGCCCTTCCAGAAAGCTTAACATCACGCTTCCTCGGCACACACTTCTTCAACCCACCGCGTTACTTGAAGTTGCTCGAACTCATCCCGACGGAAAAGACAGCCCGTCCGGTCATCGACTTCATGGCACGCTTCGCAGAAGATCGCCTCGGAAAAGGTGTCGTCGAAGCAAAAGACACGCCGAACTTCATCGGCAACCGCATCGGGACGTACGGTCTCCTCGTCACGTTCGAAGAGATGCTGAAGCAAAACGCTTCAATCGGGGAGATGGATTCCATCACAGGACCGCTCATCGGTCGTCCTAAATCAGCGACGTTCCGTACACTCGATGTCGTCGGAATCGACACGTTCGTCCACGTGGCAGGTAACGTCTATGAGACGCTCGAATCAGGGGAAGAGAAGGACACATTCGACGTACCGACAGAGATGAAGCAACTCGTCGAAAAAGGTTGGATCGGACAAAAGGCCGGTCAAGGCTTCTATAAAAAAGAAGGCAAGGTCATCCAAGAGTTGAACCTTCAGACGTTCGAATACGAACAATTGAAAGCGATTACAGGACCTGAACTCGATCAAATCAAATCGCTTTCTGGTTCGAAGGCGAAATTGAAAGGTGCCATCTTGAACAAAGGTCGCATCGGACAGTTACTCTGGCCGATCACGGCGAAGACGCTCGTTTACTCGGCACGTCTCACTGGTGAGATCGCAGATACGATCGTCGCCATCGACGACGCGATGAAGTGGGGCTTCGGTTGGAAGTTTGGCCCGTTCGAGATGTGGGATGCCCTCGGTGTTGAAAAATCAGTCGAGCGTATGAAAGCAGAAGGCTATAACGTCCCGGCATGGATCGATGAGATGCTTGCTGCAGGCAATACGTCATTCTACAAGGGAGACCAGTATTACGATAAAGCGTCGAAGGCGTATGTCGAGAAGACCGTCAACCCGAAAGAATTGAAGCTCAAACCGCTCGCAAAATCAAACGGCATCATCTTAGAAAACGGTGGCGCACGCCTCGTCGACATCGGCGATGACGTCGTCGCACTCGAGTTCACATCACCGAACAACGCAATCGGAGTCGACATCATGCAGATGATCGAACAGTCGATCGATCGTGTCGAGCAAGACTACAAAGGAATGATTCTCGCCAATGACGGCAAGAACTTCTGTGTCGGCGCGAACCTTGCGATGATGCTCATGGAAGCGGAAGACGAGAACTGGTTCGAACTCGATTGGATCATCAACAAGTTCCAACAAGTCGTTCAAAAGATTCGTTATTCGAGTCGCCCGGTCGTCGCCGCACCATACGGTATGACGCTCGGCGGTGGAACGGAAATCAGTCTACCGGCAGCACGCATGCAAGCTGCACTCGAGACGTACATGGGTCTCGTCGAGGTCGGTGTCGGCCTCATCCCTGGTGGCGGCGGGAACGTCAACACGTATCGTCGTCTCCTTGAACAGACACCAAAATCGATGCAAAACATCGAGAAGGCTGCGCAACAGACGTTCGAGAACATTGCGATGGCAAAAGTATCGAAGTCGGCATTTGATGCGAAGACGCTCGGTTATCACCGTGCGGTCGACGGTATCTCGATGAACCGTGACCACTTGACGTTCGATGCGAAACAGACGGTCCTTGAACTGGCTGACGGGTACACGGCACCGGTACGTGAGAAGTTGCCGGTCGTCGGTCAAACGGGTAAAGCGACGCTCGAACTCGCGGCGTACGAAATGTTCTACGGTGGTTATATTTCAGAGCACGATTTGAAGATTGCGAAGAAACTCGCACACGTCATCAGTGGTGGTGATTTAGCATACGGTACACTCGTCGACGAGCAGTACCTCCTCGACATCGAGCGTGAAGCCTTCTTGAGTCTCATCGGGGAGCCGAAGTCACAACAACGGATGCAACATATGCTCGTGAAAGGCAAACCATTACGGAACTGATAAAGGGGGACAAAACAGATGAGGGAAGCAGTCATCGTAGCCGGCGCACGGACGCCGGTCGGAAAAGCAAAACGCGGTTCATTCCGTGACGTTCGTTCAGACGAACTCGCGGGACATGCCATCAAGGCGACGCTTGAACGTTCAGGATATACAGGACCGATTGATGACGTCATCATGGGTTGTGCGATGCCAGAAGCGGAGCAAGGGATGAACATCGCTCGCTATGCGGCGGTCCGGGGGGGACTGTCGCACGAAGTTCCAGCGATCACCATCAACCGCTACTGCTCGTCAGGCCTTCAAGCGATCGCGGATGCGGCGGCAAAAATTATGATCGGTCAAGCGACGGCGATCATCGCCGGCGGTATGGAGTCGATGAGTCAAGTGCCGATGGGTGGTCACGTCATCCGTCCCAACCCACACATCATGGAAACGGCACCAGAGTATTACATGAGCATGGGTCATACGGCAGAACGTGTCGCAGCGGAATACAACATCTCGCGCGAGGACCAGGACGCGTTCGCCATCAATAGTCACCAAAAGGCGGCGGCAGCGATCGCCGGTGGCAAGTTCCAAGAAGAAATCGTACCGGTGACGGTCATCGAGCACGTGCTCGGTGAAGACGGCAAAGTCGCTGAAGTGGAAAAAGTCGTCAAGCACGACGAAGGAGTTCGTGCCGATTCGACGGTTGAGGCGCTCGGTAAGCTTCGTCCGGCCTTCAAAATCAAAGGCTCGGTCACAGCGGGGAACGCTTCGCAAGTTTCTGACGGGGCGGCAGCAGTGCTCGTCATGGAACGTGAAGAGGCGGAACGGCAAGGGTTGCAACCGATGGCGAAGTTCCTCTCGTTCGCAGTCGGCGGTGTCCGTCCGGAAGTGATGGGGATCGGTCCGGTCGTCGCCATTCCGAAAGCGCTCGAGATGGCTGGCGTGAAATTAGAAGAAGTCGGACTGTTCGAATTGAACGAAGCGTTCGCGAGTCAGTCACTTGGTGTCATCCGTGAACTCGGAATCGATCCGTCGAAAGTGAACGTAAACGGCGGCGCCATCGCCCTCGGTCATCCACTCGGCTGCACCGGAGCAAAACTTTCGGTCTCAATCTTGCATGAGATGAAACGACGCAATGAGAAGTATGGAGTTGTCACGATGTGTATCGGCGGCGGTATGGGTGCGGCTGGTGTCTTCGAATTACTTTAAGGGGGAATCGGATATGGAACGTACAGAACATGAATTGATTAAAGGCGGTAGCTTCGTCATTGACGCACTCGATGCAGAGCGTCTTTTCACACCAGAGGATTTCTCGGATGAGCATAAGATGATTGGTGACACGACTGCGGGATTCGTTGATGACCGCGTCATGCCAGTCCTTGAGCGTATCGAGAAACATGAGTTCGACCTGTCAGTCGAATTATTGAAAGAAGCGGGCGAGCTCGGTCTCCTCGGAGCAGACGTTCCAGAAGAGTACGGCGGCTACCAGCTCGATAAAATCTCATCTTCGATCATCACGGAGCGCTTCGCGAAAGCACGCTCATTCGCACTCAGCTACGGCGCACACGTCGGGATCGGGACGCTTCCAATCGTCTTCTTCGGAACGGAAGAACAAAAACACAAGTACTTGCCAAAACTCGCGACAGGCGAATGGATTGCGGCATATGCCCTCACAGAGCCGGGCTCAGGGTCTGACGCACTCGGTGCGAAAACGACGGCTGTCTTGAACGAGGCCGGCACGCACTATGTCTTGAACGGTGAGAAGCAATGGATTACGAACGCCGGTTTCTCGAACGTCTTCGTCGTCTACGCGAAAATCGATGGCGACAAGTTCAGTGCCTTCATTGTCGAGCGTGACTACAAAGGTGTCTCGACAGGCGCAGAAGAACAGAAGATGGGAATCAAGGGTTCGTCGACACGTACGCTCATCCTTGAAGACGTCGAAGTACCAGTCGACAACCTTCTCGGTGAAATCGGCAAAGGTCACGTCATCGCCTTCAACATCTTGAACGTCGGTCGTTACAAGCTCGCGGTCGGAGCGGTCGGTTCTTCAAAACGTGCATTCGACCTCTCGGTGCAATATGCGAACGAACGCAAGCAGTTCAAGACGCCGATCAGCCAGTTCCCACTCATCCAAGAGAAATTGGCGACGATGGCAGCGAACATTTACGCGATGGAAAGTTCGGTTTACCGTACGGGCGGATTGTTCCAAGACAGTCTTGATGCACTCGGTGACGAGAATATGCGTGACGGATCGAAAGTCGCACAAGCGATCGCGGAATATGCGATCGAATGCTCACTCAACAAAGTATTCGCTTCTGAGACGTTCGACTATGTCGTCGATGAAGCGGTTCAAATTCACGGTGGATATGGATTCATGGCCGAGTATGAAGTCGAGAACCTCTACCGCGACTCACGCATCAACCGTATCTTCGAAGGAACGAACGAGATCAACCGTTTGATCGTCCCAGGCACGCTCCTCAAGAAAGCGATGAAAGGGGAATTGCCACTCCTCGCAGAAGCACAAAAGCTTCAAAAAGAGCTCATGAGCTACATGCCACAAGAATTGGACGGCTCACCACTCGCACGCGAGAAGATGCTCCTTTCGAACATGAAGAAAATCAACTTGATGGTCGCAGGTACGGCCGTTCAGAAGTATCAACAAGACCTTCAAAACGAACAAGAGATCTTGGCGAAGATTGCGGACATGATCAGTGCCATCTATGCGCTTGAAGCAGCCATCGCCCGTACGGACAAAGCGATTGCCCGTTCAGGCGAAGAGAAGAACACGCAAAAAGTCCGCTACACTGAAATCTTTGCGGAACAGGTGTTCAAGCAAGTCGAGCTTATGGCGAAAGAAGTGTTGTACGCGGCGGCGTCTGGTGACGAACAGCGCATGCTTCTCTCGGCCATGAAGAAATTCAGCCGCTATCAGCCGATCAACGTGATCGGGACGAAGCGCGAAGTCGCAGCGAGCCTCATCAAAGCGAACAAATTTATCGTTTAATCAAATTGACAGAAAGGGTGGACCGGACGCGGTCGACCCTTTCTTTTTTTGAGCTCTGCCACGTACAATAGAGACGAGGAGGAGAGACGATGAAAAAACGAGATGTATTACTCGACCGGATGGAACGGATCGGACAATCCGTTGCTGAACTTGACGGGACGCTCATGCTGCTCGCGCTCGGGTCGATTGGCCAAGAGACGGAGCGGTTGGACGATTATTCTGACCTTGATTTCTTTTTGATTGTCGAAGATGGACAGAAAGCACGCTTTATCGACCGACTCGACTGGCTCGAGGTCGAACCGCTCCACTATCAGTTCCAAAACACGAAAGACGGACATAAGGTCATGTATCATGACGGCATCTACGGTGAGTTTGCTGTCTTTGAAGTGCATGAACTTTCCGCCATCGCCTACACACCGGGACGTATCGTCTGGCGACGGGACGAGGCGCTCGAGGCGTTCGCGACACCGCACCTTGCCATCGAGCGTAATGAGTCGTCTTATTATTACGAAGAGGCGTTGACGAACCTATATGTCGGCTTGTTACGCGAACGTCGGGGCGAGGCGCTCGCCGGATTCGAACTCGTGCAAGTCGCGGCCGTTCAAAACGTCTTGAAAGCGATCGGTGAACAAGGAGACCCGTTCAATCCGACACGCCGGGTCGAGTCGAGGTTCCCCGAGATGATTCCTTTCCTTTCAGGCGGGGTATTAGGATACGGCAGGTCAGGTGAGGCGGCAGCGGCCATCTTACGTTTTATCGAATCGAGGCACGAAGTGAACACGACGATGAAGCGAGAGATTGAACGGCTACTTCAGGCGTGATTTGATTTCCTTGGATGTGCTACATTGATGAAAGAGGTGATGAAATGATGGTGACACTATACGGCTACCCACCATGCAGTACATGTAAAAAAGCAGAAAAATGGTTGAAGGAACAAGGCATCACGTATACATACGTCCATATCGTCGAATCGACGCCGACGAAAGAGGAACTCGCCGAGCTGTGGAAACAATCAGGTCTACCACTCAAAAAGTTCTTTAACACGAGCGGACAGGTGTATCGGAACGAAGGGATCAAGGACAAGTTGCCGACTTTATCAGAAGACGAACAACTTGAGCTGTTAGCGAGCAATGGTATGCTTTTGAAGCGACCAATCGTCACAAATGGTGAAAAAACGACCGTCGGATTTTCAGAAAAGTCCTTTACGGACGTTTGGGGCTAAGTGCTATAATACAGATGTGAGTCTAATTTATTTGAGGGGGAAGTTAGGATGAGCAAAGTACCGGCAAATTTACGTTATTCAAAAGAACATGAATGGGTTGAAGTGAACGGAACGAAAGCCCGCATCGGCATCACGGATTTCGCACAAAGCGAACTAGGGGATATCGTGTTTGTCGAACTCCCAGAAGTAGATGGGACGATTTTGCTCGACGAGCCATTCGGGTCGGTCGAATCGGTCAAGACGGTCTCTGAGTTGTATGCGCCGGTATCAGGTCGCATCACTGCTGTGAATGAGGACCTCGCGGATTCTCCGGAACTCGTCAACGAGTCAGCGTTTGAAAATGCGTGGATGATCGAAGTCGAGTTGACGGAAGAGTCGGACCTCGACAAGCTCATGTCTGCGGAAGAATATGAAGCGATGATTCAAGGATAATCGAAATCGGCTTCTCCTGTTGAGGAGAGGCCGATTTTTTGATTACTCGAAATCGAGACGGTAGTGATCAAACTTGACGAGCGTCGCCCGTTCGAAGATGCGATAGAGAAAATTCACAAAAGCACGATTTTTGAATGGAAATCCATCGACCCTTATAATGACAAGAGAGGTGAGAAGAATGATTACAGACGGATTCTTATATATATACGCCCCAATGTGTGGTACATGCGCTGTGGCGGAGAAAATGTTGACGGTCGTCGAAGCGGTCGACCCTGAAGTCCGAATCGAAAAACGTGATGCGAACTTTATCCCGGATGAACTCGAAGCCTATCAGGTGATGAGCGTACCGGCTCTTTTAAAGCTTGAAAATGGCGAGGTTAAAGAACGTCTCTACGCATTTCAAAACGTGCAACACGTCCTCTCTTTCATAAAATAAGAGAGGGAAATTAGAATAATCTGAAAATTTTAAATAATCAGTTGACACAGAAAGTTCACGAATGGTATATTCATTACAACATCTTACTTGAACACAATATAGGACGCGATATTCCCGTCATCAAGACGTTTTGGCGAAGCCGCTGCTACATTTTATACGAATACACGTCAGTCTTCCCTTCGATTGTCCCCCAAAAAAATCAAGCGAAGCAGGACGTTTCGTATAATTGCACGGTCCAAGCCAAGATCGAGTGATGATTGGCGAATCTCCCCCATGTGAGGGTGAAAATCTTGAACGGGCAAAAGATTTTCATCTATGGGCTGTCCTTCCGTGACTCAAGGTGCTACGTTCTGTGTCGTCCTCGGACGGCACCTTTTTTTTAATTTTTTGAAAAAAGGATTTGACAGCAGAAAAAGCTGTCGCTATGATAAAGCTAATCGAATATACAACACTCTTATCAAGAGAGGCTGAGGGACTGGCCCTATGACGCCCAGCAACCGCGGAGCAATCCGAAATGGTGCTAATTCCAGCAAGGTGATTAACCTTGACAGATGAGAGCAATCGTTGTCCGTACGATAAAGTGCGCACGTTTGCTCAAACGTGCGCGCTTTTTTTGTTGTCAGGAGGGAAAGGTATTGATTCAATTACGAAACGTCGCCAAATGGTTCGATACGAAGAATGGTCGTGTCCAGGCGGTCGATGATGTGTCACTCACGATTGATCGCGGTGAAATTTTTGGAATAATCGGATATTCGGGAGCGGGAAAATCAACGCTCATCCGATTACTCAACCGTCTCGAGTCACCGTCAAGCGGTGAAATCGAGGTCGCGGGGAGCGAGCTGACGAAACTCAGCCCGAAAGAATTACGAGGAGTCCGCAAGAACGTCTCGATGGTCTTCCAGCACTTTAACCTTCTGTGGTCGCGCACGGTCGCAGAGAACATCAGTTTTCCACTCGAACTGATCGGGGTGCCGGCAAGTGAACGGAAACGACGTGTCCAGGAACTCATCGAGCTCGTAGGCTTGGCCGGTCGCGAGGATAGCTATCCATCGCAACTATCAGGCGGTCAAAAACAGCGAGTCGGGATCGCCCGCGCGCTCGCTACAAATCCAGAGGTGCTCCTCTGTGACGAAGCGACGAGCGCGCTCGACCCGAAGACAACGGATTCGATTCTCGAACTGCTCGTCAGCATCAACAAGAAGCTCGGATTGACGATCGTCCTCATCACGCATGAGATGCACGTCATCCAAAAGATTTGTCACCGGGTCGCCGTGATGGAATCTGGGAAAGTCGTTGAGACGGGTCAAGTCTCGGACGTGTTCCAACATCCGGAACAACCGATCACAAAAGAGTTCGTCAAACAGATCGGGGCGGTCGACGATCTGTCGCTCACGTTCGAACATTTGAAAGAACGGTACCCGAGCGGTCAAATCGTCAAATTGAAGTTTTTGAACGAAACGGCGGAACAACCGATTTTGTCTGACGTCCTCAAGACGCATCAGATCGGATTCAACATCATCGGCGGGAATGTGACCCAGTCGCAAGTCGGTGCGCTCGGCACGCTGTTCATCCAATTGATTGGGGAAGCGAATGAAATCGATCGTGCCATCACGTCGATTCGTTCGCAATCCGTAGAAGTGGAGGTGGAGAGCGATGTTTCCTAACGTGGACTGGCAAATCATGATGGAACAGACATGGGAGACGCTCTACATGACGCTCGTCGCAGGTGTGGCGACGTTTGTGATCGGACTCGCCCTAGGGTTGATTCTATACATTACGAACGAGTCACTCCTATTGAAGAATCGTCCGATTTACGTCTTTGTCAGCGCAATCGTCAACGTGTTTCGTTCGATTCCGTTCATCATTTTGATTATCTTACTCATCCCGTTCACCTTGTTCCTACTCGGCACGATGCTCGGCTCGACGGCGGCGCTCCCGGCGCTCATCATCGGAGCGGCACCGTTTTATGCCCGAATGGTAGAACTTGCGCTTCGTGAAGTCGACCGCGGGGTCATCGAGGCGGCAGAGTCGATGGGTGCGACGAAATGGCAGATCATCTATAAAGTGTTAATTCCTGAAGCACTACCGGCGCTCGTCTCCGGGATTACAGTGACGATTGTCGCAATCGTCGGTTATACGGCGATGGCCGGAGTCGTCGGAGGCGGCGGTCTCGGGAACTTGGCTTATTTGGAAGGATTCCAGCGTTCACAAAACGACGTCACGTTCGTGGCGACGGTGCTCATCTTGTTGATCGTGTTCGTCATCCAGTTCATCGGTGACCGACTCGTCACGACCATTGATAAACGTTCAGCATAATCACACATACATTTGGAGGGATTCATTATGAAAACTTGGAAAACAGTACTTGGATTGACGGCACTATCAGCATTCACGGTTCTCGCGGCTTGTGGCGGGGAAGAAGCGGAAACAGGTTCTGGCGATGAAAAAACATTGATCGTCGGTGCTTCGAACGTACCGCACGCTGAGATTTTAGAGCACGTACAAGAAGAATATGAGGCAAAAGGTTACAAACTCGAAATCAAAAAGTTCCAAGACTATGTGCTTCCGAACAAGACGCTCGCGAGCGAAGAACTCGATGCGAACTACTTCCAGCACGAGCCGTACCTCGAATCGCAAATGGCTGAAAACAAAGACTACAAATTCGCGTCAGCGGGTGGCGTCCACATCGAGCCGATCGGAGTCTACTCGAAAGAGTTCAAATCGCTCGACGAACTTCCTGAAGGGGCAGAAATCATCATGAGCTCATCGGTCGCTGATCACGGACGAATCCTCACGATGCTCCAGTCAGAAGGACTCCTCACACTTGCGGATGGTAAAACGGTGGACGCGACGGTCGCTGACATCGTCGACAACCCGAAAGGCTTGACGTTCAAAACGGACGTAGAAGCGACATTACTCACGACGGCATTTGAGAACGGAGAAGGCGATGCGGTCCTCATCAACACGAACTATGCGATCGACGCAGGCCTCAACCCACTTGAAGATGCAATCGCACTTGAAGGCGAAGACTCACCATACGTCAACTTGATCGTCACGCGTGAAGGAGACGAAGAAGATGAGCGCATCAAAGCACTCCTCGAAGTATTGACGTCTGAAGAGACACAACAGTGGATCTTGGACGAATATAAAGGTGCGGTCGTACCGGTACAACAGTAAACGATTTTGGTCCAGGAGACTTTCTCCTGGGCCTTTTTTTGTCTAGTGTTCTTTCATAAAGAGAAGTACACTACATATATGAAAGAAAAGGGGGGATTTGGATGAAGCTCAGACAGATTCATCCACTGACGTGGGGAGTCCTGTTCGGGACGTTTTTTGCACGACTGGCAACGTTTTTCGTCATGCCATTTTTTGCGATTTATTTGGCCACGCTTGGCTTTTCGGCGAGTGTGATTGGAACGATTTTTGCCGTGATGGCACTTTCGGGTCTGTTCATGAGTTTTTTTGGAGGGACACTTTCTGATCGATATGGCCGAAAACAGCTCATGCTCATCGGCATCGCGCTCAATGCCATCACGTTCACAGGTCTTGCCGTCGTGACGGAGCTCGTCTGGTTTTATGCATTATCCATTTTGATGGGGGTGTCACGTTCTTTTTTAGAGCCGGCATCGCGCGCGCTCATCAGTGATACGACACAGGCGGACCAGCGGGTCATCGTCTATAACGTCCGTTACTTCATGATCAACATTGCCGCGGCGATCGGACCATTGTTAGCGGTCGTCTTGTCGCTCACCGGTGTGAAGACCGCGTTCTTCGTCGTGACGGCGGTCTACATATTGTATGGGGTCATCATCTCGACGCTATTTTACAAATACTCATTCGAGGAGGGGGACGGAATCAAGGCACGCCCGCGCTTGACGGAGACGTTTCGTGTCTTACGGGACGACCGGACGTTTCGGTCGGTCATCATCGGGATGATTTTTGCGATTATCGGCTATAGTCAGTTCAATTCAACCCTTCCCCAATTCATCGCGCTGAGTGACGGATTAGAAGACGGTTCAAGATTGTTCGCTTACCTATTGACGACGAACGCAATCACGGTCCTCATCGTCCAATATCCAATCATGCGTTTCGGGATTCGTGTCTCACCGATCAAATCGCTCTTCTTCGGCATTTCAACGTTGTCACTCGGACTCTTGTTAATTGGGTTGGCGACGGTCGAGTGGGTTCTTTTTGTGGCAATGATCATTTTCACAATCGGTGAGGTATTGATGTTCACGATGACAGACGTCTTGACGGATGAACTCGCACCGAAACATTTACGAGGGACGTATTTCGGGGCGATGGGATTGACATCGCTCGGACAGACAATCGGACCGATTATCGGTGGCGTGTTACTCGATACATTCGGTCAATCCTCGCTCCCGGTGTTCGGAAGTTTGGCGATCTTGACGGGGTGTGGCACCTTCTTCTTTGCCGCCGCCTTACGGGAACGGAAAGCCGCACTCGCACTCGTTGAAGAGACGGTTGGATAATGTCTTGATTTCCTACTATTAGCATTCTCAACTTTTATCATTTTATTGAGAATGAATCGTAAGGTGAGTCGCTTGAAATAAAAAATCGACTAGTCTAAGATTAGAATATATCTAATCTACGTCAATCATTTTGGCGAGAAAATACGGAAGGGGTATCCGAATGTCAAACGTACCACAAATGAAAATTGATGACCTCCGCGTCTCAATCGAAGGAAAAGAGATTGTCAAAGGTCTTAACCTAGAAATTAAAGGTGGCGAAATTCATGCCATCATGGGTCCAAACGGAACTGGTAAATCTACACTTGCATCAGCACTAATGGGTCATCCACTCTATGAGGTCACTGGGGGAAGCGTCGATTTAAACGGCGAAGATGTCCTCGAAATGGAAGTTGACGAGCGCGCGCAAGCTGGAATGTTCCTCGCGATGCAGTACCCGGCTGAAATCAGCGGTGTCACAAACGCAGACTTCTTACGTTCAGCAATCAACTCACGTCGTGAAGAAGGTCAAGAGATCTCGCTCATGAAGTTCATCCGTGAACTCGACGCGAAGATGGAACTTCTCGAAATCCCTTCAGAAATGGCACACCGTTACTTAAACGAAGGATTCTCAGGCGGTGAGAAGAAACGTAACGAAATTCTCCAAATGATGATGATTCAACCGAACATCGCCATCTTGGATGAAATCGACTCAGGTCTCGATATCGATGCCCTCAAAGTCGTCGCAAAAGGTGTCAACGAAATGCGTTCAGAAGAATTCGGTTGCTTGATCATCACGCACTACCAACGTCTTCTCAACTATATCGAGCCAGACTTCGTACACATCATGATGGACGGGAAAATCGTCTTGTCTGGTGGAAAAGAGCTCGCGCAACGACTCGAGGCAGAAGGTTACGACTGGGTGAAACAAGAACTCGGCATGACAGTAGACACAGAAGCGTAAGGAGGCCGTACGATGACCGTACAATTTGAATTGGATGCACAAGCGTTGTCGGCACGTGCAGAAGCGCTCGGCGGACCAGCATGGATGGTCAACCGTCGTAAAGAAGCAGCAGAACTTGCGCCGACACTTGCTTTACCAAAAGTTGAAAAGATTAAAATAGATAAATGGGACTTCACAGCCGGTGATGTCGAACTAGAAACGAAAGACGGTTTGACGGCTGACATCGAGGCACTTCTCGGAGACCATCGGACAAACGTGCTCGTTGAACGCAACGGTCATGTCGTCTACAACGAATTGTCGATGCCAGAAGGCGTCTTGTTCATGGGGATCAAAGAAGCGATGGAACAACATCCTGAGCTCGTTGAGAAATATTTCATGACAGAAGGCGTACGTGTCGACGAAGAACGTCTTTCTGCATTGAACGCCGCCCTCACAAACGGTGGTGCGTTTATTTACGTGCCGAAAAACACGAAATTGAACGACCCGCTTCAAGCGATTTTCACGATGGAACAGGCGAACGGTGCCCTTTACCACCACACAATCCTCGTCGCGGATGAAGGCAGTGAAGTGACGTATATCGAAAACTTCCTATCAGGAACGAACGAACCGCACACGGTCAACGTCGTGACGGAAGTATTCGCCGGAGAGAACGCGAAAGTCGTCTTCGGTGGTGTCGATCAACTCGCTGAGTCAGCACTCACGTTCATGAATCGTCGTGGTGTCGTCTATGCGAACGGTCGCCTCGATTGGGCGCTCGGTCACATGAACGACGGGAACTCGGTCGTCGAAACGAAGACACACCTCGTCGGCGACAACACGTATTCGGATACGAAAGCCGTGACGATCGGTCGCGGTGCACAAAAACAAAACTTCAACATCCGTACCGACCACTTCGGGAAAGCATCTGAAGGGTTCATCTTGATTCACGGTGTCCAAAAAGACGCAGCCACTGCGATCTTCAGCGGAACATCGATGATTCACCATGGTGCATCAAAATCGAACGGTGTCCAAACCGAGCGCGTCTTGATGCTCTCTGAAAAAGCACGTGGCGATGCCAACCCGATTCTTCTCATCGATGAGGACGACGTCATGGCAGGGCATGCGGCGTCGGTCGGTCGTGTCGATGATGTTCAATTGTACTACTTGATGAGCCGTGGATTGTCTCGCCAAGAGGCAGAGCGTTTAATCATCCACGGATTCTTGACGCCTGTCGTCGAAGAACTCGCAATCGATTCGGTCAAAGACCGTCTCCGCGAAGTCATCGAAGGGAAAGTGCGTTAAGATGTTGAACGCCTCGATTCGTGAACAGTTTCCGATTTTAAATCAGGAAATCAATGGACACCCGCTCGTTTATCTTGATAGCGCGGCGAGCTCTCAAAAGCCGCTCGCTGTCATCGAGGCGATCGAGGACTATTATCGTCGTAATCATTCGAACGTGCATCGTGGCGTCCATACGCTCGGGACGCAGGCGACGGATGCGTATGAAGGAGCACGCGAACGTGTCCGCTCGTTCATTCATGCGACGGTTCCTGAAGAAATCATTTTCACACGTGGGACGACGACGGCCATCAATTTGGTCGCATCGAGTTACGGGGATGCGAATGTCAACGAAGGTGATGAAATCGTCCTCACTCCGATGGAGCACCATGCGAATTTGATTCCGTGGCAACAGCTAGCCAAACGGAGAGGTGCGACACTTCGATTCGTCGAACTTACGCCGGACGGACGCGTCACGCTCGATGCGGTCGAATCAGTCTTATCGGACCGTACGAAAATCGTCGCGATGAGCCACGTCTCAAACGTGCTCGGTACGATCAATCCGATCGCTGACGTCGCTCGACTCGCGCATGAAGTGGGGGCCGTCATGGTCGTCGATGCCGCACAAAGTGCACCGCATCGTAAACTTGACGTGCAAGCACTCGACTGTGACTTCCTCGCCTTTTCGGGACATAAGATGCTCGGACCGACTGGGATCGGTGTCTTATATGGGAAGAAACAACTTCTCAAAAACATGGAACCGGTCGAGTTCGGTGGCGAGATGATCGACTACGTCGATTTATATGAATCGACATGGAAAGACCTTCCATATCGATTTGAAGCGGGTACGCCGATCATCGCTGGTGCGGTCGGTCTTGCGGCCGCAATCGATTTCTTAGAAGAGATCGGTCTTGAGAACGTCGAAGCGCATGAACGTGAACTCGCATCTTATGCGATCGAGCAGATGAAAACGATTGAGGGGATTGAGATTTATGGTCCCGAAGATCGCGTCGGTCTCGTCACGTTCAACTTGAAGGACGTGCACGCACACGACCTCGCAACCGTTCTCGATATGCAAGGGATTGCGGTTCGTGCCGGTCACCACTGTGCGCAACCACTCATGCGTCTTTTGAAGCAATCATCGACGGCGCGGGCGAGCTTCTACGTGTATAACACGAAAGAAGAAGTCGACCGGTTCATCGAGGGGTTACGTCAAACGAAGGAGTATTTCAATTATGAGTTTTAACAATCTCGACATGTTGTATCGACAGGTCATCATGGATCACTATAAAAATCCAAGAAACCGCGGCGCCATCGAGGATGGCGTGACGGTCAACTTGAACAACCCGACGTGTGGGGATACGCTTCGACTTCAATTACAGATTGAAGATGACATCGTCAAAGACGCGAAGTTTGAAGGTGAGGGTTGCTCGATCAGCATCGCCTCAGCCTCGATGATGACCCAAATCATCAAGGGGAAAACAGTGGAAGAGGCGCTTCAACTCGCCAACATCTTCTCTGAAATGGTTCAAGGTAAAGAGTACGATGCAGATACGTTTGACCTCGATGACATCGAGGCACTCTCAGGCGTATCAAAATTCCCGGCTCGCATCAAGTGTGCCACGCTTGCGTGGAAGGCGCTTGAAAAAGGGGTAGATGAGGACGCGTAAGGAGAAGGAGGAGACCGATATGGCAAAGAATATGCCGGAAATTGGCGATTATAAATATGGCTTCCATGATCGGGACGTTTCGATTTTCCGTTCAGGCCGCGGCTTGACAACAGAAATCGTAGAGACGATCTCGCGCATGAAAGAAGAGCCGCAATGGATGCTCGACTTCCGTTTGAAGTCGTTGGATCACTTTAACAAGATGGCGATGCCGACATGGGGCGGAGACCTCTCGGCACTTGATTTCGACGAAATCACTTATTACGTCAAGCCGTCTGAGAAGACAGAACGCTCGTGGGACGAGGTACCAGAAGAAATCAAACGTACGTTTGACAAGCTCGGTATCCCGGAAGCAGAGCAAAAGTATTTGGCAGGTGTCTCGGCTCAGTATGAGTCTGAGGTTGTCTACCACAGCATGCAAGAAGACTTCGAGTCGAAAGGGGTCATCTTCAAAGACACAGATACGGCCCTCAAAGAAGACGAAGAAATCTTCAAAGAGTACTTCGGGAAGTTGATCCCGCCGACGGATAACAAGTTCGCAGCGCTCAACTCAGCCGTTTGGTCGGGTGGCTCGTTCATCTACGTACCAAAAGGTGTGAAACTCGAGCAACCGCTCCAAGCTTACTTCCGCATCAACTCGGAAAACATGGGTCAGTTCGAGCGTACGCTCATCATCGTCGACGAAGGCGCATCGGTTCATTACGTCGAAGGATGTACGGCACCGGTCTACACAACGAACTCGCTTCACTCAGCGGTCGTTGAGATCTTCGTCAACAAAGACGCATACTGCCGTTACACGACAATCCAAAACTGGGCGAACAACGTCTACAACTTGGTAACGAAACGTGCCGTCTGTGAAGCGGGTGGGTCGATGGAGTGGATCGATGGAAACATCGGATCGAAACTTACGATGAAATACCCGGCTGTCATCTTGAAAGGGGAAGGCGCACGTGGGATGACACTCTCAATCGCCCTCGCTGGTAAAGGACAGCACCAAGACGCTGGTGCGAAAATGATTCACCTCGCACCGAACACGTCGTCGTCAATCGTCTCAAAATCGATTTCGAAACAAGGCGGAAAAGTATCGTACCGTGGAATCGTCCACTTCGGCCGTAAGGCGAAGGGCGCGCGCTCGAACATCGAGTGTGACACGCTCATCATGGACAACGAGTCGACGTCGGATACGATCCCATACAACGAAATCTTGAACGACCAAGTGTCGCTGGAGCACGAAGCGAAAGTCTCGAAAGTGTCAGAAGAGCAACTCTTCTACCTCATGAGCCGTGGAATCTCGGAAGAAGAAGCGACAGAGATGATCGTCATGGGCTTCATCGAGCCGTTCACAAAAGAATTGCCAATGGAATATGCGGTCGAAATGAACCGTCTCATCAAGTTCGAGATGGAAGGTTCGATTGGATAAAACTCAAAATGAGTATAGATTGCCTATAATAATTAATAAACTGCACCCCTGATGGTTAAGATTTTTAGCCATTAGGGGTGCAGTTTTTAAAAATTTATATGTATTATCATAAGACGTCACATTAGAAATAAATCATGTCTTTAGATTGATTTCAACTGGACACACTCTAATAACTTAAAGTAGCATCTGTTCAGTGAACGACTGAAAGTAGCTTGAAACATTTATCATTACCGTTTGAAAATAACAAAGATAATTTAGGGTAACAAAAATAAATTAAGTATAGTAGTATAGTTGCAACTAAGTATAAGACAGAAATATTATATTGATTATCATGAGATTATTTGATTATATTTTGGTAGAATGGTTAAAAATAGAATGTAGGCACCTGGTAAAAATAATATTTAATTCCATTAAAAAGAATGTTTCGTTTACTCTACAAAAATATAAATGGAGGTTAGAACAGATTTGAATAGTAGAAATGCAACTGGAAGCTGGAGTGGGTATCTTCATCAGGGGAAAGTGGGAATTTTTTTAGCTTTAGCTTATTTGGATGATTTAACAAGTAGTGATGATAGTATTGCGGGATGGGAAGTTCAGTATGAATCCGCAGAAGATATTGATATAAAAAACGGAGCAATAGTAGTATCAAGACATCAGGTGAAGGCATACAAAGATGCTATGTATCCTTCTTCTTATTCAGATGTGCTAGGAATTTTGGAATATGAGTTTAAAGATAAAAAATTAAAAATCAAATCCAAAGGTTTTCAAATACATAAAGTTGATAATCATGGAAATTTAGGAGATGTTGAAGTCCAAAGAGATTCTAGATTTCTTCATACTATCACAGAAACAATTGGGTTTGATCTTACAGAAGAAGAATTCTTGAAAGCGTATCCAAATAATAAATATATAGAAAATCCAAATAATATTCAACTCTATACTTATCCTGATAACTTAAAGTATTGTAGTTTGTCAGGAACGAATAATCAGGATAAATTAAAGATGTTTTGCTTAGAAAAAATTGAAAGTATTTTGAAAAAAATAAATCATGAGTTTCAAGATAATAAAGAGCAACACCTAAGGATATATCAATTGTTGTTAAGTGAACTTGACACAGAAATAAGAAGTAAACATTTGTTAGGAAAATCTACATATCCTAGTCTTAGTTTTCAAAGAATAAAGTCAACAATTATTGATACTGTTACTCAGTCAGAAGTCAATACCTCTATATTGAGGCAAAAATTTGTCCAATCTTGGATTGATTTTATTCAAGAATTAGAAGAGTCGAGGGTTGAGTATCAAAAGAGTCATGAAGACAAAGTGCAAGATATTGTATCCAGATTATATCAACTAAAAGATGAAGAATTTATTCAATTTTTGATAAATTTAAATCCTGATAAAAATAGCGATAAGAGTATTGCCTCAGTTGAAACTGTTATAGATTTATTTAAAGTAGATAGCTTAAAAGATATTTTCTTTGACTGTTTACTTAATGTTAAAGAGAATGATTATGAAATTGATTATTTCGGATATAAAGCAAATGGAGGGTATCATTTAACTTTAATTAACAGAAAACCACAGGCAATAAAATCTGTTATTGGAGAAATGATTTCAAACAAATTAGTAACAGCATCAATTTTTGAGCGGAAATATCTGGTCAATGAAAAAATAGATAACATTAAAATTTTTGAAGGTTTGCAATCTTTTAAAAATGAAGATATAAAAGAGAATTGGAATCGAAAAATAATAGAAGATGATCATTTTTTATATGCTGATCTGAAGTTTATTAACTTAGAAAACGCTATAAAACAGTTAAATGAGAAGGAGTAATAGTATATGAAAAATATTATCAAAAAAATCTATTTAGAAAGTCAATTTGAAAGTGTTGAATCTCAATCAGGGATAATAAATTCTAATAGAGAAAATAAAGAATTCTTGATCACAGTAGATTATTCAATAGATGAGTTTATTAATTTTTTTGAATGTGAAAAGACTGATGAGGTAATAAACTTGTTTAATCAAATGAAAGAAAATGATACAGAAGCAGGAAAGAACACATCCTTAATTTTGCTGCTTGAAGTTGAGAGTATAAACGAATTTTATAAGAAGTATAAGAACCAAGTTTTAAGGATTGAAGAAGATGAATATTTTTTCAGAAAATATCTCATAGTATATACCTCTGAAAGTATTAAAAAAATTAAGGATTACCAAAACATGCTCAAAGAATTACATATAATACTTCTTGAAGAAAGTAGACTAGAAAAATTTCAAGAAAATTTATATTTAGAAGAAGAATATTTTGTAGTTATACAATTATTTGTGAAAATTCCATTTGTACAATTGGATTTAGAGGTTGAAGAATACCGGACTTTGGAAAGTAAAATAAATGAAGTTATTCTGAGGAATAATCTTTTGAGATATGAGAAAAAAGTTTTTGAATATATCAGAAATAGTAGCATCGATAGATATCCTCTATTAAGAGATTCTGCTCTAGATTTTGATGAATCAGATTTATTAAGTAGTTTTTTTGAGCATTTTGAGGTGAATAAAAAATGAAAATTAAAAAAGTATATATAAAAAATTTTAAAGGAATCAAAGAAAAAAGAATAATTGACTTTAAAAATAGTACTACACTTTTGATAGGACCAAATGGATTTGGAAAAACTACTATTTATGATGTGATTGAATTATGCCTTACAGGAAAACTTCATAGAACATTTGTCAAACAACGTGTAACAAATGATGCTAAGGATTATAAAAAGCCTTTTTATCAAAATACTAGCGGGGAAGATGTGGTCGTTAAACTATGGTTAGAAAAAGAAAATAATGAAAATTTAATAATTGTAAAATTTTTGGATAAAGACAATTCTGGAACTGTCGATGGAAGAGGGAGGAAGAATAAACCGAATGACTTTGGTTTGTTAAAAACATTTACAGAAAATACTGAGGACTTTGAAAAAGACCTATTTTATCCAGAAAAAAACTTAAGCCAAAGTCAAATTAATTCTTTTTTTGAATTTAGAGATACAGAATTTAAAATAGAAGACATATATTATTTATTCAATTATTTGCAACAAGAAGAGAATACATACTTTTTAAAAAAGTCTGAGAATGAAAGAAAGGATGAGTTAAAGTTTCTCTTTCAAACATCAGAAGCTGAAGAAAAATTACACCAAATTGATACATTAATTTTTGATATAAATCAAATAATCAAAGATCTTGATAAAAAAATAGAGTCCATTGAAGGTAATGAGAAAGTTAAAAGCGTACCTTACGAACCTCTGTTTGAAAAAAATGACTTTCTATTTGATAGAAAAACACTATTTGATAAGAAGGTCAGTGATTTGTGGCCGATACAAAAAGAAGAATATTTAGAAGAACTAAGCACACTAATTAAATTCAAACAAGAGTTTTCACCAGAAGAATTTCAAAAGAAAAATAAACTGTTAGAGATAGATAAATTAATAGAGAACCAAGATTTTTTATATTATTTTGTATTGAAAGATTTTATGCTCCAAAATGAATTTGAAAAGATACGTTCAAATGTAAATCTAATCAAGAACCGCGATTTGCTTGAACGATTTATTTTGCAAAAAATAATTTCTAAATCAAATGAATATATTCAAAATGATGAACGATACACTCAACTTAACAAATATCTAGAAATATTAGAAAAAAATGATGCTTATAGTAGTTTAAATGAAATCGAGAAAATCATTAAAGATTTGAAACCAGATTTATCTGAAAAGTATAACGATTTTATTAAAAAGTATAATTTATTGTCAAAAACCACAAATGAAATAGAAGAAACCATGCGAGAGATTTTAAGATTGCGTCAATTGCTAAGAGATGAGACTAGTAAACAGTGTAACCATCCTAATTTAGAAAGTGAATGTCCTTATTGCGGACATAACTGGAATAGTTTTGAATCATTAATGCTAGCTTTTGATAAGAGAACAGAAAATCTATCGATTGTATTAAGTGAACAATCTAAAGAGTTATTAAATCTTAAAACTGATTTTGAACGTGAAATTTTTATACCATTGAAAGATAACTTGTCAAAAAAAATTGAATCTCATCTAAAAATAGATGGCGAGGTATTGAGAAAGATTAGTGACTTTAAGCATCTTGAAATGGGCTTAATATCAGAATTGAATAATATACCAACTATTCAAAAGTTTATTTGGGTCGAAATTGAATCAATCAGTAATTTGAATGAAGCAGTTATTAAACTAAAAGCTTACTTAGAAAACTATTTGTATGTTGATTATTCAGTGTATGAAAAAATAAATATGCTATATTACCGTACTTTTAATAATGAGATTTCTTTTGTAAAGAGTATAATGTCAGAAGAAGAGTTAAATAAAGTTGTTATTAAAATAAATACAAATTCAAGATTAAATTTTGATATCATAGAGGTTAATAGAATAAAGTTAATATCTGAATTAAATAGTAAGAAAAAACATCTTAAATTTGATAGTGGAAGAGCGCGAAACGACAATAATTACTTTGAGACATATTTTAATGGAAGTGCTGAAGAATTTGAGAAGTTGAGTTTGAATGATATTGAGAAGAAACGAAAGTATGTTGAATATACCTATGATTATGTGCAATTTTCAGTTGTTAGATATTTAAAAGATAGAAAAGAAAAATTTAATCTTGTTCATTCAAATTTATTGAAAGTAAAAGATGTATATAAATCTGAGATTACTAATCATAAAATAGAAATGGCTAAAAATATTAAGTTACCATTCTACATTTATACTGCTAAAATGTTGCAAAATTATCAACAAGGAATGGGCATCTTTTTACACACGAAAGAGGGAAGTGAGTCGATTCGCTTTATTTCGGATCCAAGTACAGACCATGACGTTATGCATCATTTAAGTTCAGGACAGCTAGCGGTAATTTCATTAGCTTTTACACTAGCAATCAATAAAACCTATAATATTTCAAAAGGCTTAAAAATTTTGACTATAGATGATCCAGTTCAAGATCTAGATACTATGAATATCCATTCCTTTATTGAATTAACTCGTCATGAGTTCTTAAAAGAATACCAACTGATTTTGTCAACCCATAGTGATATCAATGCTATGTTTATGAAATATAAATTTGAGAAAATAGATAATCAAGAAGTTAATTTAATTCATGTGCAATCGGAACTATATTTATAATGAATCTTTTTGCACAAAAACACGATTATCGTAAATAAATATTAGCCGAAATATGCGATGCTGGTGGAGAAGTAGAGCACTTAGAAAAATTTAAAAAGGAGGATACACATGACACGTAAACCGCAGAATGATTATATTGATCCAAAAGATATCACCCGAATCGCCGTCATCGGTGCCGGTTGGGTAGGAATCAGTTTCGCCTATCAACTATCGACCGCAGCTCTCTGTGAAGAGCTCGTTTTGATCGATTCGAACCATGCCAAGGCAGAAGGTGAGGCGATGGACCTCAATCATGGGATCTCTTTCGCATCGACACCGGTCCGGATTTGGGCAGGTGACTATTCGGACTGCCGTGATGCAGACATCGTCGTCATCACAGCCGGTGCCGCACAAAAACTTGGTCAAACCCAGATGGACCTTGCCGAACAGAATGCGACAGTCGTTCGTCATGTCACGAACGAGGTCATGGCGAGCGGGTTCGATGGTATCATCGTCGTCGCGACGAACCCAGTGAACGTAATGGCGCACGTTGCGTGGACAGCGTCTAACTTGCCGAAGCGTCGCGTCCTCGGTTCGGGTACGGTGCTTGATACAGCGCGCCTCCGTTATAAGATTGGTGAGTATTTTGACTTGTCGGCGCGAAATTGTCATGTCTTTTATATGGGGGAGCACGGTGCCGGTGGTTTCGTTGCCTGGGACAACGCCCGCATTTACGGGAAGTCCATCAAACAGTTGCTTGAGGAGAACGATATGTATCATCAGGAAGACTTGGATGCGATTTATGAAAGGGTTCGCAATGCGGCGAATCAGATTATCGAATATAAGAGCGCGGCATATTACGCGATTGGACTTGGCCTACTCCGGATCGTTCAGGCCATCGTTCGAAACGAGAACTCGGTTGTCACAATCGGAGCTCATTTAGATGGCGAATATGGTGCCTCTGGTCTTCACATTGGCGTACCTGCCCTGCTTGACCGGACCGGTGTTCGTCAAATCGTCGAGATCGAGCTGACAGATGAAGAACAAAAACAGTTCGACGCCTCGGTCGGAAGAATTCGTAAAGCGATCGAAAAAGTTGAGGCGAATCAATAAAAATGAACCCGGCTCACCACGTGGCCGGGTTTGTCATTATGATGCCTTTTCTTCGGCGATGTCTTTCTTGTAATACTTCTCAGATGTGAAGAACTCGGTCGTCAATCGCTTCACTTCACTGCTTAAGAGCAAGACGGCAATCACGTTCGGGATGAGAATCATCGCGAGCATCAAGTCGAGGAAGTTCCAAATCATTTGAGCGCCTCCGATCGATCCGATAACGATCGAAACGATATAGACTGCCTTCATGACCTTCCCTGCCGTCAACCCGAATAAGTACTCGGCCTGGCGCGAGCCGTAAAAGATGATGACGATGATGGTCGAGAGCACGAAGAAGATGAGCGAGATGGTGACGAGTAAACTTCCCGTATAACCGAAGTATTCACGGAAGGCAATCGTCGTCAATGCCGCTGGGTCTTCCATCGCCCCGTCAGCCGCCCAGACACCGGAAGACAAGACGACGAAGGCGGTCGTACTGCAAATGATGAGTGTATCGATGACGATCCCAATCACCGCCCAAAATCCTTGTCGCACAGGATGGTCTGTCTGTGCCGCGGCGTGGGCGATCGGAGCCGTCCCTAGACCCGCTTCATTCGAGTAAAGTCCACGGGCGAAGCCCCAGCGGATCGTCTCGGCAACGGCGGCCCCGGCGAATCCTCCGAACGCGGCCATCGGCTCAAATGCATAGGAGAAGATGAGACCGAGGACGTTTGGGATCTCGGACAAGTTCATCAAGACGATGATGAATCCGGCTCCGACATAGATGAGAGCCATCCCTGGGACGACGACCTCTGTCACTTTCGCGATGCGCTTCAGTCCACCGAAGACGATGATGCCGACTAGACCAGCGACGAGAATGCCGGTGATGAGCGTGTTCCCGTTGAACGTCTCACGGACGGCCGAGCTGACGGCGTTCCCTTGTACCATGATGCTCGGGATAAGTTCGATCATGAGGGCGAAGGCGAACCAGGTCGCGAGCCACTTCCAACGAAGTCCTTTTGATATGTAGTAGACCGGACCGCCGACAAACTCCCCGGCGTCGTTCTTTTCACGATAGTGAACAGCCAATACACTCTCTGAAAATTTGATTGCCATGCCGATGACGGCGATGACCCACATCCAGAAGATGGCACCCGGTCCCCCGAACATGATCGCTGCGGGCACACCGATGATGTTCGCGGCCCCGACTGTTGAAGAGAGCGCTGACGTTAAGGCTTGTCTCGGGCTGATGTCGCCTTCACCTTTTGGCTTTTTAAAGATGCTGCCGAACGTTTGCTTGAATATGTAGATCGGGTAACGAAACTGAAAGAAACCGAGCTTGATGGTGAGGAAGACACCGGATAAGACGAGTAACGAGATGATGGGGACACCCCAAAGCCAGTCGGAAACTTTCGTGACAAGCGTAATAACATCATTCATACAACCACTCCAATTCCATTATTTTACTTAAATACTGTTTCCTAAAGGAAGGACCTTTAAACATCTTTGTCAAAATAAAGGGGGAAAATAGAATGAAAGTCGCTAAACATTTGATTGTATCGGGACGTGTCCAAGGTGTCGGGTTTCGATATTTTTCACAAGAGACCGCTCAACAAATCGGCATCAAAGGGTGGGTTCGAAATCAGAGTGACGGGACGGTCGAACTTCACGTGGAAGGCTCAGAGAAAGACATCGATACGTTCAAGCAAGCGTTAAAAGATGGGAACCGCTTTGTCGGTGTCGACCGTATCGAAGAAGGCGAAGCGGAAGATCAAGCATTTCGTTCATTCGATATCCGCTACTGAAAGCTTACAAATCCCCTTGGATTAAGGGGATTTTTTTATATCGTCCACTTATAAAAAAGTACAATTGAATTTTGGAGATGGGGTGGTCAAACGATAGGAAGTGTGTATAATGGAGTAGACCAAGCGATATATTGTCAGAAAATTTAGTTATTATTTTTTTGTTAAGCTTATTGAACACCAAGTATGTGGAGGTAGTTGTATGAAAAAATCGACATTATTCCCGTTAGCGTTTACGATTTTTGCTTTATTCTTTGGGGCCGGGAACTTACTGTTCCCACCTGAGCTCGGCGCCTTGGCGGGTGAGAACCTCGTACCGGCGATGATCGGGTTCGTCATTACGGGTGTCGGTTTACCGCTTCTTGCTCTGTTCGCAGTCGCTCGGGTAGGCGGCGGAACGGATCAAATCGCTCGTTATATTCCAAAGCGTCTCGCGCTTATCTTGACGGGATTAATGTACGTGGCCATCGGGCCATTCTTCGGGATTCCGCGTACGGCAGCGGTCACTTATGAGATGGGACTTGTCCCTTTTCTCGACGCACCCTCTACTTTGACATTAGCGATCAGTTCGACCGTCTTTTTCGGGTTGACGTTCTTCTTGACGCTTCGTGCCCAAAAGTTGATTGAAATCATCGGGCGTATCATCACACCGATCCTCCTGTTTTTGCTTGCGGCAATCGGAATCACGAACCTTGTCGCACCGCTTGGAGAACCAGGATCTCCAGCGGAAGGGTTTGAAACATGGGTTGGCGCACTCGGTCAAGGTTTCCAACAAGGTTATTTGACGATGGACGTATTCGGGGCTCTCGTCTTTGGGGCAATCGTCCTCGTCACGTTGAAAGCTAACGGATTGAGTGACCAAAAAGAGGCATCATCGCTCCTTCGCTCGGCGGGGATGCTCGCGGTCACCTGCTTGATGCTCGTCTATATCTCGCTCGGGTCAATCGGGGCGAACATGGCGGTCGCTGAAGGGACGACGAGTGGTGCGAGTCTTCTCCAAGCGTTTGCGGGTACGTCATACGGACAAGTCGGAATGCTCGCGCTCGGGTTAGCGGTCTTCCTCGCTTGTTTGACGACAGCGGTCGGGCTCATCTCTGAGTTCTCACGCTTCATCAGCAACCAATTCACGTCACTCACATACCACCATGTCGTCATTGCGACGACGTTGTTCGGTTATTTGATTTCCCTTGTCGGATTGAACACATTGATTCAAATCGCAGTGCCACTTCTCACGCTCCTCTATCCGGTCATGATTGCCCTCGTGCTCGTGTCGGTGACAGAGCGTATCCAACGCAACCCTAGTGTGGCGATGAAAGCGACGATTTATACAGCCCTCGTGCTCTCGCTCTTTGAGACGTGGAACGGGATTCAACCTTCAGCTGTCACGTCTTGGATTTCGAGCTTACCGATGGCGGACATTAATTTAGCTTGGGCAGTCCCGACGATGATCGTCTACGTGATCACGCTTCTTCTTCCAAAGAGTGGGACACGAGAGTCACTCGCTCAGTCACGCATCTCTTAAGTCAAACCCATCCTTTGGTCAAGGATGGGTTTTTTCTGTCTTATTGTTTGCCCATATGCGAAGTCAAACAGTAAAATGGAAAGATGAAAAGGAAGTGACATGCATTGACGACAAAACAAAAAAATCAATTGGCGATTCTCATGTTGAACATGTTTATTGCCGTTGCCGGATTTGGGATTATCATCCCGATTATTCCGGACTACTTAAAGATGATTGGCGAGGGAGGGACGGCCGCAGGACTAATGATTTCCGTGTTTGCGGGTGCGCAACTCGTGATGTCACCGATTGCCGGGAAATGGGCGGACGTCTATGGGCGCCGTCTCATGATTATCCTCGGTCTCATCGGGTTCACCATCTCGATGGGGGTCTTTTATCTATCGGATAACTTGACGGTTTTACTCGTGTCTCGTGCGATCGGAGGCGTGGGGGCGGCGCTCTTGATTCCGGCCATCTTCGCTTACGTGGCAGATATTACAACACTAGAGCAACGAGCTCGAGGGAATAGTTATATTTCCGCGGCAATGTCGCTTGGAATCGTTGTTGGACCAGGGATTGGTGGATTCTTTGCCGAGTTCGGATTGAAGACACCGCTACTCGTTTCAGCGATTGTATCGTTTATCGCCGTGATCTCGTCTGTACTGCTTCTGAAAGAGCCTGACCGTGCCCCGTACGAGGCACCGAAGACGAAAGAATCTTTACCGACACAATTGGCGATGTCGACACGAAAGCCATACTTCTTCGTGTTGGTCATCAACCTAGTCATGGCATTTGGTCTCATGGCTTACGAATCGGTGCTCGGACTATATGTCAGTGAGATGTTCAGTGCGACACCACAAGAAATTGCCATCATGGTGACCGGGACGGGGATTGTGAGCGTCATCGTCCAACTGTTCGCGGTGGACCGTCTCGTCGCACTGATGGGAGAGGTGAAGGTCGTGCTCGCCTTTATCGCGCTCGCGTCATTCGGCTTCTTCATGTCCCTGTTCGCAGGAACGTATATGCTCTTCTTCGCGGTGACGCTCGTCATCTTCCTATCGACATCGATTTTACGACCGGTGTTGAATACGCTCGTCTCGAAACTAGCCGGAAACGAACAAGGACTTGCGATGGGTATGAATAACGCATATATGAGCATCGGAAACATTTTAGGACCGACGCTCGCGGGAATTGCCTTTGATATCGACATGCGCTACCCGTTCATCATGGGGCTCGTGTTATTGCTCGTCACGTTTACGGGGACATGGAACTGGTCGAAACGGAAAGCAGCCGTCATTTCAGAATCTTAAGGAGGACGCTATGATTTACGTAGGGGTGACCGGATGGGGTGACCACGATTTATTGTATACGACCCCAGAAGAACGAAAACACAAATTACCGACATATGCAGGACATTTTCCGACCGTCGAAGTCGACTCGACCTTCTATGCAATTCAACCTGTGAAAAATTTCGAGAAGTGGGATGCCGAGACACCGGACCATTTCCAGTTCGTCGTGAAAGTTTCCAGGGAAATGAGTGGACACGACCGTGAACCAAAAGTGCCTTTGTCCGAACTGTTTGAACGCTACCGGGTCTCCGTCGAACCGCTGAAGCAGGCCGGGAAGCTGAAGGCTGTTCTCGTTCAACTACCGCCTTGGTTCGATGTCTCAAAACCATACCTTGATTATTTGCGAACGATCCGTGCCGAGCTTTCTGACTATGAGATTGCCATCGAGTTCCGTAATCCGACATGGTTCTCTGAAGCGTTTCGGGACCGGACACTACAATTTTTAAAGGAACAACGATTCATCAACACGATTTGTGATGAGCCACAGACGAAAGAAAGTAGCATCCCGTTCGTCCCGGTCGTTACCCATCCTGACGTCGCGGTCGTTCGATTACATGGACGAAATACATCTGGATGGCTAAAAAAGCCGGGAATGACGAGTCAAGAATGGCGGCATGTCCGTTGCTTGTACCGTTACAGCGAGGAGGAACTTCAAGAGTTGGCAACTTCACTTCGTGAGATTGACCGTGAGGCGAAAGACGTATATGTGTACTTCAACAACAACTCTGCCGGGGACGCGGCTCCGAATGCCAAGCGCTTGATTGAGATTCTTGGTCTCGAATACGAGCTTGCACCCCGACAAATCAGTCTGTTTTAGAAAGAAGGGATGGCCGTGACGACACTTACGATTTTTCATTACAACGATCTTCATTCAAAGTTCGACCAATGGCCGAAACTTGTTTCCTTTTTAGAAGAACATCGCACGGACAATACGCTCTACTTTGACTTAGGGGATCACGCGGACCGTACGCATCCGGCGACGGAAGTGACCCGTGGCAAGTTGAACGTTCGTTTGCTCGAACGGCTTCAGCCGACGGCCGTCACAATCGGAAACAATGAAGGAATCACGTTTCCACACGATTGGCTGTCGAAACTGTACGAGGAGGCGACGTTTCCGGTCCTGCTCGGGAACGTGTATGAGGCGGACGGCTCCCGACCGGATTGGGTTGAGGAGACGCTTGTGATCGAGCAAGATGGTGTAAAGATTGGCTTGTTTGGTATGACCGCGCCTTACGAAGAGTTGTATCCAGAACTCGGTTGGCAGATTGAATCGCCGTATGAGTCGACCAAACGAGCATTGAAGCGTTTGGAACACTGTGATGTCATCATCGCGCTCAGTCATCTCGGCTTTTTTGGAGATGAGCGATTGGCCGAGATGTACCCCGAAATCGATGTCATCCTCGGCGCGCACACACATCACGTCTTAGATGAAGGTGTGATGACGAATGGGGTGTTGATCGCGCAGGCAGGCAAGTATGGAAAGTATGTGGGGGAAGTCACGTTAAGGCTTGATGGAACGAAAATCATTGAGAAAGAAGCTCGCCTCCATGAGCTATCCCATCGATCCGATAGTCCGGACACATTGTCCATCTTGCATTCCGAAGGAGCCGATGCAAAACGACTTCTCGATGTGACGATTGCTGAGACGGACGGCTATGTATCGAATTGGTTCGGGCATTCCCCGCTCAGTGACCTGCTCGTGAAAAGCATGGTTGAATGGTGTACGGCGGACGTCGGAATCATTCCTTCCGGTGTGGTTCTTGAAGGGATCCCCCCTGGAAAAGTGACGCTCAACATGCTGCACCGGATTTGTCCGCATCCGATCAATCCTTGTGTGCTCACATTGGATGGAAAGACGCTGACACGTTTTTTACACGATGTGAGCGAAGAGACGTTCACGAACATGCATGTGAGAGGTTTAGGCTTTAGAGGAACCGTGCTCGGAGAACCGAGCTTCTATCAAATTGAACAACGTGACGGCCAGTATTTTGTGTTAGGAGAACGATTGGAACCGAATCGAACGTACCGTGTCGCGACGGTCGATATGTTGACGTTTGGTCCCCTTCTTCCGTATTTGAAAGATCAACCGAAACGATATTTTATGCCCGAATTGTTACGTGACGTGCTCAGAGAAGCGATCGTCACTCGACATGAGATTCTCCGAAAAGGGTAGAGCCGATTCGAGGGGGACGTGCTATGATAAGGAAGCGGAGGTGGGAACGATGATACGAGTGAATCGCCACGGTTATACCGTCTTAGAAGAGAAACGCGACGGATTCAACGAAGAGGCGTTTATCGCAAGGTATAGCGATGTGCTTGACAAGTATGACTACATCGTCGGCGATTGGGGGCACGGTCAATTGCGATTGAAAGGGTTCTATGAACCAAAGTCTAAATTGGCGACATATGAGAACCGGATCGACAACGTGATGGACTATGTGTATGAATACTGTAATTTCGGATGTCCTTATTTCGTCTTGAAAAAAGAAACCGAAATTAACGAGGAAGAAAGTGGTCCTGTCTTTGGTGGAACGAAACAAAAATTAAAGTTAAAACGAAAGTTCAACAAGTCAGAAGAGACAAACACGTAAAGTGCTGAAGCATCAGCACTTTTTTTATTACATTTGATTTCCAAATATTTCGTTTAGGTAAAAAGTCATGACATAACGTTTAGAGGTTGGAAAAATGTGATAAATTGGCATTAAGGATAGCTACGTAGTATTGGTTTTCAGGGTGAGGTGATTGGATGCAACATATACAAACAACCGTTGGGGATCGGGATGACGTCCATAATCGAATTCATAACTTCGGACTCGGGATATTGGCGATGCTCTTTTTTAGTTTCCACATCATGATGACGTTTTATTTTACAGCAGCCGTTATTTTATTTGAACTCGTTCACGTATTGCTCATCCGTCGTTATGAGTATAGCCATACTTTTTTACGGAGCAACGTATTCAAAATCACATCTCACTTGATTTTATCAATCGGGGTGTTGCTGTTGATTTTATCCATGTCTCAGTTCTTTTTAGGTAATGTGATGATTCGGTAAGGTGGAAAGGAGAAATTCCTTTCCCTTTTTTATATATTTTTTGAAACGTATCGTAACTTTTTCACGTACACTATAGAAAGACTATGAAAAAGGATGGGTTCATATGAGAACAGAATGGAAACAACATGCACGTCAAGCATTGAAAGGGAAATGGTGGCTCATGGCAGGGTTGGCGCTCTTATTCCTGATCATCAACGGAATTCCGCAGTGGTTCGCCCCTGAGATGGACCCCAATTCACCGGAAGCGTTCACATCGACAGACGTCACGTTGACGTTTGTATCGAACGTTCTTCAGATCTTGATTGCGCCACTTGCCATCGGTTGGTCATGGCTCGCGTTAAATGTATCACGCGAAAAAGGCGCATCGCTCTCAGCGATGTTCAAGCCGTTCCAGACGAAATACGTCAAACATGTCATCACATCATTTGTGATGGGATTGTTCCTCTTCTTGTGGACGCTTCTCCTCATCGTGCCTGGCATCATTAAAGGATTCTCTTATTCGCTCACACCGTACATTTTACGCGACCAGCCAGAACTTTCGGCGCTCGAGTCGATTACGGAATCACGTCGCCTCATGGACGGTCACAAGATGGAAGCGTTCATGCTCTTCTTGTCATTCTTCGGTTGGTTCCTCGTCGGAATTTTGACGCTCGGTATCGGCTTCTTCTTCATCGGGCCATACTATTCGACGACGTATGCAACGTTCTATGATTCGATTCGTGACAATCGGATCGGCGCAGACGAGCCGGTTCATGAGACAGATCAAGGATTTTAATCAAACAAACGCCTCGCTCATTATTGAGCGGGGCGTTCGTTTAGGCGTTGACTTCAGATTTTTGTAAGTATGGCTTCAATGACAAGTGGTGTTCGGCCACGACTTTACGAATGGTGCGTGTCTTCGAACGCATGACGAGTGAAGTCGTTTCGACGATATCATCTGTTAAGAACTTGACCCCATCGAGCAACTCGCCAGATGTCACACCAGTCGCGGCAAAGATGCAGTCATCACTTTTGACGAGGTCGTCGAGTGTGAGAAGTTGAAGCGGGTCAGCTAACCCCATCGCGATCACACGGGCAGACTCTTCTTCGTTCATCGGATGAAGTCGGGCTTGCATGTCGCCACCAAGCGCTTTGACCGCAGCGGCAGTGATGACCCCTTCAGGAGCCCCGCCGGTACTGATAAAGATGTCGATTGGGTTTGATTTGACCGCAGCCGCGATTCCGGCAGAAACGTCACCGTCCTCGAATAGTTTGACGCGTGCACCGACATTCATGGCGGCGCGACGGAAATGTTCATGACGATCGCGGTCTTGCATGATCACGGTCACTTCTTCAATGCGTTTATTGTTGTACTTTGCAGCTTTTTCAATGATGGACTCAAGCGGCTCGTCGAGAGACACTTTTCCTTTCAAGTTTGGTCCGACGACGAGTTTGTCCATGTACATATCAGGTGCGTGGAGGAGGGCACCTTCATCGGCGACAGCAATGACGACCATCGCATCGCCAAGCCCTTTAGCGACAATCGATGTCCCTTCAAGCGGGTCGACGGCGATGTCTACTTTTGGGCCGAACGTCGTACCGAGCCGTTCTCCAATGTAAAGCATCGGAGCTTCATCGAGCTCACCTTCTCCGATGACGACCGTCGCGTCCATGTTGACCGTCCCGAGAACTTCGCGCATCGCTGACGTTGCCGCGTCATCAGCCTCGTTCTTTTGTCCGCGCCCGATCCATTTTGATGAAGCGAGTGCAGCCGCTTCTGTTGCTCGTACGATTTCTAATGCTAATTCACGTTCCATAGTGTTGTACCCTCCACGTTATCTCTATTAAATGTGTTATACTTTTTTCGAATTAAACCCGTTGATTAGTGTAACACAATTTTATAAATGATGTAAATAGGAGAGGTTCTTTTCTCCAGATCGAAAAAGGATTAGTATTAACAGCAGGGGGGATCATCATGTATTTTGTGAATAGAGAAAAGATAAATCAGACACTGGAACAAATGGAGACGATGTTGACGCATATCGATCGATTGGACGGGGATGCGTTCACTGTAGAGCTTGCGAAACAACGGATGGCCGTACTGCTTATTGAAGGTGTCATCGACGTTGGCAACTCGATGATTGACGGGTTCATCATGCGTGACCCGGGCAGCTATGAAGACATTGTCGACATTCTACTAGATGAACGTGTTCTTGATGAGGCGACAGCAAGCGCCACGAAAGCACTCGTCGGGTTACGTGCGTATTACGTTCGGGAGTTTGTCGATGCCGACGCATCAAGATTTGATGATTGGATGGGGACGTCAATCCAAGATTTCACACCGTTCTCCGCGCAAGTTCGTCGCTACTTAGAGGTCGAACTTGGTCCAGTGTCCGCATTCTTACCAGAAAGCGAGTGATTGGGTGGAACCGATTAAAGGATATTTGTTTGATTTAGACGGTACAATGTATGCTGGGACAGAGCCGATTCAAGCGGCGGTCGATTTCGTCAATGAGTTGGAAGCGATGAACGTCCCATATTTATTCGTCACGAACAATGCTTCGATGACACAACAACAGATTGCAGACAAGTTGATCTCGATGGGGGCGAACGTAAAAGCGGAGCACGTCTTGACGAGTGCGATGGCAACGGCTTTTTACATTGAAAAAATGTCTCCTAGGGCAACGATTTATATGATCGGGGAAGATGGACTCCGCCTGGCCTTGGAATCTCGTGGTTTTCATGTTACGGACGAGCCGAAAGCGGATTATGTCGTCATCGGTCTCGATCGTCACATCACTTACGAGAAATTGGCGAGAGGTGCGATTGCCATCCGTTCAGGGGCAAGATTCATCTCGACGAACGGGGATATTGCGATTCCGACTGAACGCGGTTTTTTGCCAGGGAATGGCTCGCTCACATCCGTGTTGACGGTGACGACAGAAAAAGACCCGTTCTTCATCGGTAAACCAGAACCGGTCATGGTGGATGTCGCACTCGATATGATCGGGTTATCGAAAGAGGATGTTGTGATGGTCGGGGATAACTATCATACGGATATCTTGTTTGGGATCAATGGTGGTATTCGCACGCTTCATGTCAACTCAGGAGTACATGGACCGGCATTTATTCATGAACAAGAAAAACTCCCAACCTTTATGGTCGAGAGCTTAGATGAATGGAAACATGAAAAAAAGGGATGACGAATGTCTCCCTTTTTTAAAATACTTGCTCTACTTCAAGGATTCCTGGCACTTCTTCAATGAGAGCACGCTCGATCCCGGCTTTTAACGTGATGGTTGAAGATGGGCAGCTGCCGCAAGCACCCATTAAACGGAGCTTGACGATGCCTTCTTCGACATCAACGAGTTCGACGTCTCCGCCGTCACGAAGCAAGAACGGACGTAATTTATCGAGCACTTCTTGGACTTGATCAAACATTTCCATGGTATCTACCCCTTTCTCGTTCTATCTTATTTTAGCAAGTTTGAGATGGTTTCTCAATCATTTACGCCGAGCCTCTAAACTTCGGTCGTCGATCAGATTTTGTATAATGAAAGTGAGGGGGATGGAAAATGAAAATCACAGTATATGGTACAGAAGCTCAATGTGCGAGTTGTGTCGGTGCACCGAGCTCGACCGAGACATATGAATGGTTACAGAGCGCGCTCGGTCGGAAGTATCCTGAGAAAATCACGTTTGAGTATATTGATTTTGAACAGAGCGAAGATGAGTTTGCCCGAGCGTTGAAAGAGGATGAGTGGTTCTATCCGCTCGTATTGTTGGATGGGGACGTGATTGACGAAGGGGTCATTCAACTACGGAAGGTGTACGCGGCAATCGATGGCGTACTAAAATAATATGTGACAAATTTGACGATTTTATACGCTATAAAGTCGTCTATTTTCATTAAAAATAACAAAAAATTAATTTTTTGAATAAAGGTAATAAGTTTTTCTTATTGTAATATTACTGGTAGAGGAGGCGATGACTATGTTTCGCAAAAAAGTACAATCGCAGAAAAAATTATTTGAAGCGGGTGAAATCGACGACGTCAGAATCGAACTGTCATCAGAGTTGGATCAGCAGCGACAATTGATTCAACTGACTTTAGAAGATTTAGCTTATTTGAGAAGTTACCGAGCTGAGATTCAAGAATCATTACCTAAACTGGTTGACTTATTTTATAAACACTTAGAGGAAATTGAAGAGGTGAATCACATCATCAATCAACATTCCTCATCAGACCGGTTGAAAGTGACGTTAACCACCCATATCGGTGAGATGTTCGACGGGGTGATCGATTCAGCATACATTGAAAAACGTTATCGGATTGCGAAACGTCATCATATGATCGGTCTTAAAGGAAAATGGTATATGGCGGCCTTTCAAAAAATCTTTGACTATATTTTAGTGAAAATTGAATCTGAATCGTTTGACTCGGTCTCAAAGATCAAACTCATTTCAGCCGTTACAAAAATATTTAATTTTGAGCAACAAATCGTTTTAGAGATGTTTGATGAAGAGGCATCTAACATGAAAGATCAGATTGATTATCGTGAACAAATGAGTAAGGCAGTCCAATCGACGACAGAAGGTCTCGTCTCGATGACGCAGGAGATGACGGCTAGTTTTAGTTTGATGAACGGCATGGTCGGAGAAATGCGTTCGATGAGCGAAGAGGCAAAGTCGACACTCGGCGACATGCGTGAATCATCACAGTTTGGGAAAGAGACGTTAATGAACGAAACGAACCGGTTGACGGCCATCTCAGAAGAGCTATCGAGCTCATCTCACCAAATGGGTGAACTCAATCAGTTGATGTCTGAGATCTCTTCAATCACGAACGGAGTCAAACGGATCGCAGACCAAACGAATATGCTTAGTTTGAATGCGGCGATTGAGGCTGCGCGTGCTGGCGAACAAGGAAGAGGCTTTCAAGTCGTTGCTTCTGAAGTGAGGCAACTTGCTAATCAGTCGAAAACATCAGCCGAACAAGTTGAACAGTTAACGGATCGTCTAAATCGCCGGATCGAGGAAACGACTGAACGGGTGATGGTTACAGAACGAGACATGAGAGATTCGATGAATCGTATGCATCAGGTGACAGACTTGTTCGTCAAAATCGCCACAGATTCGACGGTGACGGATGGGAAGATGAATCATTTGTTCGATGAGATTCAAGAAGTGACCAATGCGATTCTGGAATTGCAACACGCAACGAGACAAATTGCCACGTCGTCCGAAGAACTATTAGTCTCAACAGAAAAACTTTGAACTGCCCATTACGGACGGGTAGACGGGGGTTCGGTATTCAATAAAAGAGTGGCAGTCGTCGGACTGCCACTCTTTTATTTGATGACTTTATGTTTCCACAGAATGCCTGACTTCAACAGTCGGGCGACTTTACCGGTGAGTGATTGTTTCCCCATAAATACCCCAAAACCGGCTTTCTTCCCAAGGGACCCGAGCGTCCCTTTTAGTTTGATGTCTGGTAACTCCGGGTAAGCCACACCCTTCCACTTACAGATGAGCACTTGCACAATCTGTTCTGCCTGGGCTTCTGCGAGCTGTCCTGACGGAGCGTACGGCAAGCTTGCGTTGTCACCAACGACGAACACGTCTGGTAAGTCAGGAACGAAATGGTGTTCCGTCAACTTGACCCGACCGCCCCCATCGAGTTCCCAACCTTGGTTGCGTACGACGGCGACGGGTTGAATACCGGCCGTCCATACGGTCAAGTCAGAAGGGAACAACTCTTCATGATTCCATAGGCCGTCGGCATCGACGCGGGTGATGTTCGCGTTGTTGATCACGTCGACGCCATGTTCTTCGAACCATGATTGTACATACATCGAGACCCGGTTCGATAAGAATGACAATACCGACGGGCCGCGGTCAAACAAGCGTACGGTCAAATCTGGACGGCTCTCACGCAGTTCACTGGCCAGTTCGACACCGGATAGTCCGGCACCGACGACAGAAACGACGGAGCCTGGTCGAAGACCGTTGATTGCTTGTTGTGTCTTTCGAGATTCTTCCAACGTCTGAATGCTGTACGTGAACTCTGCTGCGCCTTGAACGTTATGATACTTGTCCTCACATCCTAATCCGATCACGAGGTCATCATAAGGAACCTTTTCTCCACTCGCGAGCAAAACCATCTTGTCTTCCGTGTCGATATCTGTGACTTGTCCGTATATGTAATCAATTTCATTCGGAAAGTCGATGCGGATATCGCGGTCTGAGACCGTCCCTGCGGCGAGTGCATAATACTCTGTTTTTAATCCGTGATAAGGTAAACGGTCGACGAGCGTGACCGAGATATCTTGTAACTGATGTCCAAGAACTCTTTCGATCACACGCATACCCCCGTAACCGCCTCCTAAGACGACTAGTTTGCGCATAATAATCCCCCTTTGTTACTCTTCAACTGTATCATGTTATAATCTGCCGTAGAAGGACCATTTTCCGATAATTCACATAAAGAAAGACGGTGACATATATGATGAATCCAATCATCGAATTTTGTGCATCGAATTTAGCGATGGGCTCACAGATAGCGCGTGCTAAATTGGAATCAGACCCTGATCTCGATGTGGTCGAATACGGTTGTACGGGCTATTGTGGTGTCTGTTCAATTGATTTATTTTGCCTCGTCGATGGAGAAGTGGTGACCGGTGAAACACCGGACGAACTGGTGACTAAGGTGTATGAGAAAATAGAAGAGATGGCATGGTAAAAAGTTTGAGGGATGACCTCAAACTTTTTTATTTCACCCGTTGCATTTTAAAAATAGAGATGGTATATTCTAAGAGGTTCAAATGTAGGTTGTCTGACGTTTAACAACGACAAAAAGAAAGCGTTTCAAACGGTAGGACACATCTCATTTTGGGTATGACATAATATATCGTTTTTATCTTGAAAGGAGTTCATCAATAATGATTATCATGAGTTTCGTTGGTATTGTGGCGTTAATTGGAATCGCTTTCATCTTCTCTACCAACCGTAAAGCCATCAAATGGCGCACCGTCCTCGCTGCCTTTGCAGTACAGTTCATTTTCGCCTTCCTCGTCCTCTATTCAGAATGGGGTCGTGCAGCGTTAAAGTGGCTCTCTGAAGGGGTACAGCAAGTGTTGAACACGGCAAATGCCGGAATTAGTTTCGTCTTTGGTACAGCTGTTGGAGGTGACAATTTTGTTTTCGCCTTCCAAATCTTAACGATTATTATCTTCATGTCGTCATTGATCGCGTTCCTTTACTACATCGGTGTCATGCAATGGGTCATCCGTATTCTTGGTACGGCGCTCTCGAAAGCGCTCGGGACGTCACGTAAAGAGTCGCTTTCAGCAACAGCGAACATCTTCGTCGGTCAGACGGAAGCCCCGCTCGTCATCAAGCCTTATCTTCCTACGATGACACAGTCTGAGCTTTTCGCAGTCATGGTCGGTGGACTCGCCTCTGTAGCTGGTTCGGTACTTGCTGGATACGCTGCACTCGGTGTACCACTTGAGTACTTGCTCGCAGCGAGCTTCATGGCCGCACCTGCAGGTCTTATGTTCGCGAAGATTGTCGTTCCGGAAACGCAAGAAGTGGACGACAACATTGAAATTGCTGAAGATGAAGAAAACAAACCTGCCAACTTCGTTGATGCGGCTGCTCGTGGTGCATCTGACGGTCTCTTCCTCGCGTTGAACGTCGGTGCAATGCTCCTCGCCTTCATCTCGTTGATTGCGCTCGTTAACTTGATGCTCGGAGGCATCGGTGGATGGTTCGGATATGAATCTCTTTCACTTCAGTTGATCCTCGGTTATGTCTTTGCGCCGCTCGCATTCGTAATTGGTGTACCGTGGGCAGATGCGGTCCAGTTCGGTAGCTACCTCGGTCAAAAACTCGTATTGAACGAATTCGTGGCGTTCTCTGAGTTCGCTCCAATCATCGGGTCGGGTGAATTGTCTGCTCGTACAGAGGCGATGACAGCGTTCGCACTCTGTGGATTCGCAAACATTTCATCACTTGCCATCCTTCTTGGTGGTCTCGGTGGTATGGCGCCGAACCGTCGTGGTGACATCGCACGTATGGGTGCTCTCGCAATTCTCGCCGGTACGCTTGCTAACTTGATGTCAGCAACATTGGCTGGTCTTTTGATCGGACTTCTCTAATCACAATACAAACAAGCGATCACGTATGTGGTCGCTTGTTTTATTTGGAAGGATTGTCGCACCTTGGCTATCGAATGAGCCGCTCCATTTCTTACAATGTTGTTTAGGCTTCGCACGGGGTGCCGAGGGTGCATAGAATATAGTAGACCCAACAATAAAGAGCACCTCAATCGTTTGAGGTGCTCTTGTATTCATAAATCGATTATGCTTGGAGTTGTATGCGCTGACGTTCGATCCACGGCTTCAACTTCAAGAAGAGCGGGATGAAGAGCGCGCTAATCAAGATCGCTTTAATCAAGTTGAACGGTAAGATTCCGTAAAGGACAAGGTCCGTCTTCACAGCCGGGTTGGCCATATCCGCCATGCCGAAGAAGAATGCGTAGGCTGGCAAGATGACGAGGTAGTTCAAAATCGCGAGGCTGAATGCCATCGTGATTGTGCCTGCGAGCAAACCGGAAGCGAGCGCCTTGTTTGTCTTTCGTTTATGGTAAAACCATGCGACCGGGTACATGAAGGCCACGCCTGCGAAGAAGTTTGCGACTTCCCCGACTGGGACACCACCGCCGTTAAAGACATAGTATAAGACGTTTTTCAGTCCGACGACCACGACACCTGCGAGTGGTGAGAAGACGATCCCGGCAATGAGTGCTGGAATGTCACTAAAGTCCACTTTGAGGAATGGTGGTAAAAAGGGTAGCGGGAAGTTGAATAGCATGAGTACGAACGAAATCGTCCCGAGCATTGCCAAAGTCACCATTGTCGTCAGTCGTTTGTTGCGCGTAGTTTTCATCAGAATCTCTCCTTTAGGTCGCTCCTTGATGAATGGCACCCATCGCATATAAAAACCCGATTGCACTAAAGACAATCGGGAGAGTTTACGCGCATACGAAACAGATGTTTCCCGAGGCGGAAAAATCCACGTCAAAGAAAACATCCGGATATCGGTCGGATGCCGCCATCTTCTCCCATCCAGACTATACTGTCGGCTTTCGAATCTCACGAAATCAGCAAGCAACGCCTTGCTCGCTCACGGGCTGAGAAGAATATATTCTTCAATACCGCCGGTCGGGAATTTCACCCTGCCCCGAAGATGGAACGATTTAATTTTTTTTGTTACAGTTTAGTTATACAAGATAATGCACAATATGACAAGTCAATTGACTTGAACTGAAGATAAAATGAGGAGGGGTTCAGATGATTCATTTAACAGAATCAGCGGCACTTCAAGTGTTAGAGATGATGAAGCAGACGGAACGTCCGGAAGCGCAATTTTTGCGTGTGAAAGTACAAGGGGGCGGATGTACAGGACTCTCGTACGGAATGGGCTTCGATGAAGAACGAACGGACAAAGACGTTCAGTTCGACCATCATGGGGTGCGTGTCATCGTGGCTGAAGTCGACCATGGGGTCGTTGACGGACTTGAGATTGATTATAAGCAATCGATGCTCGGCGGAGGTTTCACGATAAAAAACCCAAATGCGATTGCCACATGTGGTTGCGGTTCTAGCTTTAGGACGGCGACGAATGCTGGGACGCCTGGAGAATGTTAAACAAAAACCGATCGTATTGCGATCGGTTTCAGCTTGTTGACGAACCAGGTCGCCTCTTGCGACCTGGTTCGTCCTTTTTTGTGGTTCTCGGTTTCTTGAGGCGTTCTGCCCCCAT
>NZ_JACSKY010000040.1 GCF_018617855.1 Exiguobacterium qingdaonense | reverse complement strand
CCGAGATCGTCAAAAACCACGACGTCATCGGCATCGAGACCCTGCAGGTGAAAGACATGCAGCAGGACCGCAAGTGGAGCAAGTCGATCGCCGAGGTCGGCTGGTCGGCGTTCTTTCGCATGCTCGAGTATAAGGCCGGCTGGTACGGCAAGACCGTCGTGAAGGTCGGGAAGACCTTCGCCTCGAGCCAATTGTGTTCGGGTTGTGGCCATCGACACCAAGACGTGAAACATCTTGGTCTGCGTGAATGGACCTGCCCGGCTTGCGGTGCCCACCACGACCGTGATGTGAACGCAGGACTGAACCTCAGACAAGAAGCCGAGCGCCTGTTGGCTTCTTCAACCGTCGGGACGACGGG
>NZ_JACSKY010000039.1 GCF_018617855.1 Exiguobacterium qingdaonense | reverse complement strand
GCCTTCTTGACCTTCGCCTCGGACTTCCGGAGGAGTCGGGGGTTATCGATCTTCTCCGAGACCATCGCATCGTTCGTCATGACGGCGAAATGGTCCAAACCGAGATCGATCCCGACCTTGTTCTCGGCTGGGATCCATGGTTCATCGTCCTGTTTGACGAGGAGGGAGACAAAGAACGTGCCTGTCCTCGTCATCGACACCGTCGCCGACCGGATGACGCCCTCGAACGGACGATGTTGGCTGAACCGCACGAACCCGACCTTCGGCAGACGGACCTTGCCCGCCTCGATGCGGATCGTACCGTGCTGGTTGTTCGTCGTGTAGGAGGCGCGCGACCGTCGTCTCGACTTGAAAGCCGG
>NZ_JACSKY010000038.1 GCF_018617855.1 Exiguobacterium qingdaonense | reverse complement strand
ATCTAGCGTCTAAGACACACGGTCCGTTACGGACCATATGTGAAATTGGTTTTTGATGTCTTGATGAATCTTCAGTTTTCAAGGAACAAAAGTGGAGCCTAGCGGGATCGAACCGCTGACCTCCTGCGTGCAAGGCAGGCGCTCTCCCAGCTGAGCTAAGGCCCCGTATTAGAATTGTTCATAAAAATGGTGGGCCTAAGTGGACTCGAACCACCGACCTCACGCTTATCAGGCGTGCGCTCTAACCGGCTGAGCTATAGGCCCTCATAGAGAGGTTTTGGTCTCTCAAAACTGAACGATGGGCAATGCCACATGGGCATTTTCCTTAGAAAGGAGGTGATCCAGCCGCACCTTCCGATACGGCTACCTTGTT
>NZ_JACSKY010000037.1 GCF_018617855.1 Exiguobacterium qingdaonense | reverse complement strand
TATTGTCCGGAAGCCGAGAGGCGGTTCGCGTTCACCGCTTCGCGGTAGGGTTCGTCGATGTGTCGGGTGATGTCGCGACGGTGTGACTTGCTGGATGTACATTTCGAAAGGAGCGGGCAGTTCCGGCAGATGGCGGGGTCGGAGACGTAGTGATGGTAGCCGTGTCGGTCCGTCGTCTGGTAGGTGAGGCGCTGACGCGCCGGACAGATGTACACGTCCTCTTCCGGGACATAGGTGTACCGTGTCTTGCGGAACATCCCCTTCTTCCCGCCGAAACGCCGACGGGCGATGACGGCGAATATGCCGCGTTCGGTCAGCGCCTTCGCGATCTCGGTCGTGTAATACCCGGCATCGAGCGCGACCGCCTCGAGCGGGAAGCCGAA
>NZ_JACSKY010000036.1 GCF_018617855.1 Exiguobacterium qingdaonense | reverse complement strand
ATCGCCAACAGACGCACCGACTTCCTGCACAAGGTGTCGACCGAGATCGTCAAAAACCACGACGTCATCGGCATCGAGACCCTGCAGGTGAAAGACATGCAGCAGGACCGCAAGTGGAGCAAGTCGATCTCTGATGTAAGTTGGTCGGAGTTCCATCGGATGCTCGAGTATAAGGCCGGCTGGTACGGCAAGACCGTCGTGAAGGTCGGGAGGACCTTCGCCTCGAGCCAAGTGTGTTCGAGTTGCGGCCATCGACACCAAGACGTGAAGCATCTCGCATTGCGTGAATGGACCTGCCCGAGTTGCGGGGCCCACCACGACCGTGATGTGAACGCAGGACTGAACCTCAGACAAGAAGCCGAGCGCCTGTTGGCTTCTTCAACCGTCGGGACGACGGGGCTAGCCTGATCAGGTT
>NZ_JACSKY010000035.1 GCF_018617855.1 Exiguobacterium qingdaonense | reverse complement strand
CTCAAAACTGAACGATGGGCAATGCCACATGGGCATTTTCCTTAGAAAGGAGGTGATCCAGCCGCACCTTCCGATACGGCTACCTTGTTACGACTTCACCCCAATCATCTGCCCCACCTTCGGCGGCTGGCTCCTTACGGTTACCTCACCGACTTCGGGTGTTGCAAACTCTCGTGGTGTGACGGGCGGTGTGTACAAGACCCGGGAACGTATTCACCGCAGTATGCTGACCTGCGATTACTAGCGATTCCGACTTCATGCAGGCGAGTTGCAGCCTGCAATCCGAACTGAGAACGGCTTTCTGGGATTGGCTCCACCTCGCGGCTTCGCTGCCCTTTGTACCGTCCATTGTAGCACGTGTGTAGCCCAACTCATAAGGGGCATGATGATTTGACGTCATCCCCACCTTCCTCCGGTTTGTCACCGGCAGTCTCC
>NZ_JACSKY010000034.1 GCF_018617855.1 Exiguobacterium qingdaonense | reverse complement strand
AAGCTGAAATGGGTGCGGTTCGCCCACTCGAGACAGGTCGAGGGTCGCATCCTGAACGCCACGATCCGACGCACGGCTTCGGGCAAATACTTCGTCTCCCTTCTCGTAGAGCAGGAGATCGGTGAGCTGCCGAAGACGGGTTCATCGGTCGGCGTCGACGTCGGGCTGAAGCACTTCGCCACCCTGTCGAACGGCACGGTGTACCAAAACGACCGTTATTTCCGTACGCTCGAGAAGAAGCTGGCGCGGGAGCAACGCAAGTTGTCCCGTCGTCAGCGCATCGCCCTGAACAAGAGGGTGAGACTCTCCGAGGCGAAGAACTACCAGAAGCAGAAGCGGAAGGTCGCCCGCATCCACGAGAAGATCGCCAACAGACGCACCGACTTCCTGCACAAGGTGTCGACCGAGATCGTCAAAAACCACGACGTCATCGGCATCGAGACCCT
>NZ_JACSKY010000033.1 GCF_018617855.1 Exiguobacterium qingdaonense | reverse complement strand
CCGTTCCCATGCCGAACACGGAAGTTAAGCGTCTCAGCGCCGAAAGTAGTTGGGGGATCTCCCCCTGTGAGGATAGGACGTTGCCAGGCTACATATTGGAGGATTAGCTCAGCTGGGAGAGCACCTGCCTTACAAGCAGGGGGTCGGCGGTTCGATCCCGTCATCCTCCACCATTTACACCTGCCGGTGTAGCTCAGTTGGTAGAGCATCTGACTTGTAATCAGAGGGTCGAGGGTTCGAATCCTTTCGCCGGCACCATTTGATCTTTTTAAAAGTCTACCGCTAGAAATTATACCTTGCCGGGGTGGCGGAATTGGTAGACGCACAGGACTTAAAATCCTGCGAGGGTTTCCTCGTGCCGGTTCAAGTCCGGCCCTCGGTACCATTAATATTTTCCCATGATGATTATTCGTCTCGCACCCTTAGCTCAGCTGGATAGAGCGTTAGACTACGAATCTAAAGGCCGGGAGTTCGAATCTCTCAGGGTGCACCATTTTAACGGGAA
>NZ_JACSKY010000032.1 GCF_018617855.1 Exiguobacterium qingdaonense | reverse complement strand
GTGCCCGACCATTCGACGATCAGCCAGGCCTACCGGCGTCGTTTTCACGACAACGACGTGTTCCAGGAAATCTTCGAGGACATCGTGCGGCAGGCTGAGGCGCACGGCTTCATCTCCGGTCGGATCCTGGTCACGGACTCGACGCACATCCGGGCGAACGCGAACAAGAGGAAGTTCGACAAGGTCGAGGTCGAGCGGGTCGTCGGCGAAATCGAGGAGGAACTCCTTCCGAGGGTGAACGAGGAGCGTGCCGAGCGCGGAAAAAAGCACTGAAGCCCAAAGGGGCCGGGAAAGAGCGTCGGCTCGTCAAGGTGAGCCGGACCGACCCGGAAGCGGGCTATATGTATCGTGACCAGAAACCGGAAGGCTTTTTCTGGCTGGCGCATCGGACGGTCGATGCCAAGCACAATTTCATCGTCGACGTCCACGTCACGCCCGGAAACGTGTCAGACAGCACGGTCTACCTCGACCGGATCACCCACATCCTCGATCGTTTCGGCTTCCCGCTCGAGGCGGTCGCGCTCGATGCCGGGTATTACACGACCGAGATCGCGAAGGCGCTGACCGAACGCGGCATATTCGC
>NZ_JACSKY010000031.1 GCF_018617855.1 Exiguobacterium qingdaonense | reverse complement strand
TCGCTCGCCTTTCCGGCGCCCACGCTTTCCGCAGGCAATCCCGGAGCCGCATCGCGACCTAGGTCGCTGCTGGGTCTCCGTCGGATTGCTTTCCTGCAGGAGTCGGGGCGCCGTCGGGCGAGCAACACAAACGGTCGTCCTCTGACGGCCGTTTGTCTTTTTCTGAGGCCTCGACGGCCGAAGAAAAAGCCCGGTACATACTTCGAATCGGTCCAAAAGGGGAAAGGGAAGGTAAACGCCGAGCCCGCCCGTCATCAAAAGGAGGAACCCGATATGTACCGCGCCCATCCTGAGAAACGACACGAAGCGATCCAGACGGAGACCACGTTGGACCAGTTGGTCCCGCAGGATCACCTCGTCCGAAAACTCGACCGCCACATCGACTTCTCGATCGTCCACCGCCTCTGCGCCCCGCTCTATTCGAACACCGGGACGCCCGGCATCGATCCCGAGATCATCATCAAGATCATCCTCCTCGGTCCGCTGTTCAACATCCGTTCCGTCCGTCAGACCGTGAAGGAGGTTCAGACGAACCTCGCCTATCGCTGGTTCCTCGGTCTCGGCATCGACGAGAAGGTGCCCGACCATTCGACGATCAGCCAGGCCTACCGGCGTCGTTTTCACGACAACGACGTGTTCCAGGAAATCTTCGAGGACATCGTGCG
>NZ_JACSKY010000004.1 GCF_018617855.1 Exiguobacterium qingdaonense | reverse complement strand
ATGAGGTAGATAGGTCATGGGTGGAAGCGTGGCGACACGTGGAGCTGAATGATACTAATCGGTCGAGGCTTTGATCTAGTCTAATGGTTTGTGTTGATGAATCCTCAGTTTTCAGGGAACAAGCCCTGTAGTCTGGTGGCGATAGCGAGACGGCCACACCCGTTCCCATGCCGAACACGGAAGTTAAGCGTCTCAGCGCCGAAAGTAGTTGGGGGATCTCCCCCTGTGAGGATAGGACGTTGCCAGGCAAACGGTGGTTCTGGAGCATTCGCTCAAGGGCCGCCGTTTTTTCATATCATCGATTCAGCTTAGTGGAAGAGAGGACGTAAGAAGCAATGGCTAAGAAGATCAAAGTATATGTCGAACCAAATGAAACGGTCAGTGAATGTTTAGATCGAATCAATGAAATGGGTTATCGTCCTATACGCCGTATTGAAAAGCCCGTCTTTGAGCAAACGGGAGCCAAAGATGAACCTGTCCATTCCCATCAATCGATTTTATTTGAATGCGTCTCTAAAGAAGCCTAATGCCAAGTCGTCACACTATCTGTGTGACGGCTTTTTTATGTCTTTAACTAAATCAGGCGAGAATTCTCCCTCCTCTAAGCGCCTCGGGCCGTAGCCCGCGTAGGTGGGGGATGAATCACCCAATCCAATAGTCTTCTCCTCCTGTGACAGATGTGACGAACAAAAGTTCGTGATTCCGTCAGATTCTTCCTCTCCCTCCGCGGGTATCGGATGAGGAGGATACATCACAATCTGCTGGAGGGAGGAGGGACGGACATGCTGAAAGGCTATACATACAGGCTCCACCCGACGCCGGCACAGGCCGAGTTCCTGGTCCGGACGATCGGCTGCGCACGGTTCATCTACAATAAGCTGCTCGAGGACCGCATCGCCATCCGCGAGGAGGCGAAGGCGGGGAACGGGACGAGACGGAAACCGGCGACACCCGCCTCCTACAAGCCCCTGTTCCCGTTCCTCGCCGAGGCGGACAGCCTCGCGCTCGCGAACGCGAAGCTGAACCTCGACGCCGCGTTCGCGAAGTTCTTCGCCGGGACGGGCGGCTTCCCGGTGTTCAAATCGAAACGGCGGTCGCGCGCGTCCTACACGACGAACAACCAGCACGGCACGATCCGCATCGAGGACGGCAAGGTGAGACTTCCTAAAATCGGCTTCGTGAAGTTCACACAACATCGTCCGTTCGAGGGAATCATTAAGTCGGCGACGGTCTCGATGACGAGGACGGGCAAGTTCTTCATCTCCATCCTCGTCAATCAAGATGAGGAAAAGTGGATCCCAGTCAAGAGCAAGGTCGGGATTGATCTCGGCCTGGAGCACTTCGCCATCATGACAAATGATGAAATGGTTTCTGAAAAAATTGACAATCCTCGCCTCCTTCGCAAGTCGGAAGAGAAAACCAAGAAGGCACAACGCGCGCTATCACGCAAGATGACCGGGAGCCGGAACCGAGAGAAGGCCAGGCTGATCCTCGCCAAGAGACATGAGAAGATCGCCAACCAACGCAAGGACTTCCTTCACAAACTGTCGAGACGGATCGTTGACGAGAACCAAGTCATCGTCGTGGAGACATTGAAGTCGAAGCATATGATGCAAAACCATAAGCTCGCCAAGTCCATCGGGGATGTCAGTTGGTACGAGTTCGTCCGGCAACTCGAATACAAATCAAACTTCTACGGACGGACGCTCATCAAGGCAGACCCCTGGTACGCATCGACGCAGATCTGTTCTTCTTGTGGCGAGAAAGGTCAGAAGAAGGCGATGGATGTCCGTGAATGGACATGTGCCTGTGGTGCGCATCATGACCGTGACATCAACGCAAGCATCAATCTGTTGAGATTGGCAAACTAAAACGAACTCCTTCAGGGTGGGAACCACCCGACGAGCTTGGTAAACAACTGTGGCTAGTAAGAGCACGGTCTTCCCAAGAAGCTCCCACTTCAATTTGCGAAGCAAATAAGTGGCGAGTAGTTCACTTCTCGTGCAGCAACTTCTTCCAATGTTTCCCCGAGTTCCATCGACCCTCCTGGTAATCCCCAGTCAAGTGTATCCGATCGGAATTGCATCAGTACCTCTTGCTTTTGATTGATGACCAGTATGGTCGCTCCCACACTGATGATTGGACGATTCCCAACCACTTCCCGAAGACTCGATATGTAACTCATCGAACTCCCCCTTTTCAATAGCATACATTATCGGAGGAGATTGTGCGGATAACATCCAAAAAGCGAACGATAAATATTCAGAAAATTAAAATGTTCGCAGTTTATTGACATGTTTTCAAAGAACAAGGTACGATAGGCGTGTGAGATAGGAAAAATAAATAGTGCTCCATATAATCGCAAGGAAATGGCTTGCAAGTTTCTACCTGATCACCGATTCTGATCAGACTATGGGGTGTAGCGGACGTGTATTTGTCATGCCTATACCCTAAACTGATTGTCGGTTTAGGGATTTCTTTTTGTAAGGGGGACATTTGGAATGAACGTAGCAGTTGGAGTCATCATGGGAAGTTCATCTGATTGGGAGACGATGAGACATACGTGTGACGTGTTGGATGAGTTACAGATTCCATATGAAAAACAAGTCGTATCAGCTCACCGTACACCAGACCTTATGTTCGAATATGCTGAAGAGGCACGAGGCAGAGGCATTCAAGTGATCATTGCGGGTGCTGGTGGGGCAGCCCACCTTCCTGGAATGGTTGCTGCGAAAACAACACTTCCGGTTATCGGTGTCCCGGTTCAGTCAAAAGCACTCAATGGAATGGATTCGCTACTCTCCATTGTTCAGATGCCTGCAGGAGTTCCAGTAGCAACTGTCGCGATTGGTAAAGCGGGAGCGACGAATGCAGGATTATTGGCTGCTCAAATCCTCAGCATCCACTCCACAGACATGACACATCGACTGGATGCATTTCGTGAGCAGAAACAAGAGATGGCCATTCGTGGAACGGAGGAGTTGGTCTAATGAGAATCGGTATTTTAGGTGGAGGACAACTTGGACGGATGATGTCACTCAGCGCGAGTGCAATGGGATACACGACACTTTGTCTCGATCCAAATCCAAATGCACCGATGGCTCAAGTGGCAGATTCAATTGTCGCCTCATTTGATGATGTGAATGCCGCAAAAGAACTCGCTGATCGTTCAGATGTTGTGACGTATGAATTCGAGAACATCGATACGGAAATGATTGCTGCCATCGAAGAGAAATGTCCACAAGGTATGGACGTGTTGAAGGCGACACAACATCGCATCTTAGAGAAACAGATGATTGAATCAGCGGGACTACGTGTCGCTCCATATGTTTCGGTTCGTACGGTTCGAGATGTACGGCAGGCTCAAGAGAAACTCGGCTTCCCATTTGTCATCAAAACGTGTCGTTTCGGCTATGACGGAAAAGGACAGACGGTCATTCGATCGGCACAGGACCTTCAGATATTCATTGAACAGTTCGTCGAACAGGAATACGTCGCCGAGGCTTGGTTGCCATTTGAAAAAGAGATCTCGGTCATTGTGACGAGAGGACATGACGAAACGTCGACATTCCCGATCAGTGAAAACATTCATCGCAACAGCATCCTACACTTATCGATTGTACCGGCTCGCGTATCAAACGAGATTCAAGAGGATGCAAGGCACCTCGCACTCCAGCTCGCGGACCACATCGGCTTAATGGGGACGCTCACCGTCGAACTATTCGTCATGGCGGATGGTCGCCTATATGTGAATGAACTCGCGCCACGTCCGCACAACTCCGGGCACTACACGATCGATGCTTGTGAGACCTCACAATTTGAACAACACATTCGGGCCGTGACAGGAATGCGCCTCGGACGGACGACATTGACATCGCCTGTCGTCATGGTGAATCTTCTCGGCGAGCATATGCCACGACTTCATGTCAAAGCAATGCCATCGAATGTTAAACTACATCTGTATGGAAAAGATGAAGCGAAGATAGGCCGTAAAATGGGACATTTGAATGTCCTTGGTGACACGGTCGAAGATGCGCTTCATACCATCGAACAACTGGCAATTTGGAAGGAGACCGTTTTATGATTTCACGCTATACCCGCCCAGAGATGGCAAACATTTGGACCGATCAAAACAAATTCGAGGCTTGGTTAAAAGTTGAGTTATATGCCTGCGAGGCTTGGAGTGAACTCGGCATCATCCCGAAAGAAGATGTACAAGTCCTTTGGGACAAGGCATCGTTTGATGTTGATCGCATTCTAGAGATTGAACAAGAGACACGTCATGATGTGATCGCGTTCACTCGTGCCGTTTCTGAGACACTCGGAGAAGAGAAAAAGTGGGTACATTACGGCTTGACGTCGACGGATGTCGTCGACACGGCACTCTCATACTTAATCAAACAGGCGAACGATCTTTTAGAAGCCGATTTAGATCGCTTCATCGGTATTCTCGCAGAAAAAGCGAAAGCACATAAATATGACATCATGATGGGACGTACCCACGGAGTGCATGCGGAACCGACCACGTTCGGTCTGAAGCTCGCCCTTTGGTATGAAGAGATGAAACGAAACAAAAAACGCTTCATGGCAGCTCGCGAAACGATTGAATTCGGGAAGATGAGCGGAGCGGTCGGGACGTTTGCGAATATCGACCCGTTCATCGAGTCATACGTCTGTGACAAGCTCGGTATCCAAGCTGCACCGATCTCGACACAGACACTCCAGCGTGACCGCCATGCCGAGTACATGTCGACACTCGCATTGATCGCGACATCGATTGAAAAGATGGCAACCGAGATTCGTGGACTTCAAAAAACAGAGACGCGCGAAGTGGAAGAGTTCTTCGCGAAAGGGCAAAAAGGGTCGTCTGCCATGCCGCATAAACGTAACCCAATCGGTTCTGAAAATATGACAGGTCTTGCACGCGTCATTCGCGGTCATATGATGACAGCATACGAGAATGTCCCACTCTGGCATGAACGTGACATCTCGCACTCATCAGCAGAACGAATCATCATCCCGGATGCGACGATTCTTCTCAACTACATGTTGAACCGCTTCGGTAACATCGTGAAGAACTTGACGGTCTTCCCGGACAACATGCGTCGCAACATGGACCGCACGTTCGGAATCATCTTCTCGCAACGGATCTTACTCGGTCTCATCGAGAAGGGCTGGTCTCGCGAAGCGGCATACGATGCGGTTCAACCGAAGGCGATGCAGGCATGGGAAGAAGAGACGATGTTCCGGACATTGATTGAAGAGGACAAAGAAATGGGCACACTCTTTACGAGTGAAGAGCTCGATGAGTTGTTCGACCCGCGTTATCACGTACGCCGTGTCGATACGATTTTTGAACGCTGTGGTTTGTAATCGTTGAGGGGCGACATGCCCCTCTCACTTTTAAGGGGGAACGGTTCAGATGAAAGCAATTTATGAGGGCAAGGCAAAGGCGTTATTTGAGACAGAAGAAGCGGGTGTGCTTCGCGTATATTACAAAGATGATGCAACAGCATTCAATGGAGAGAAGAAAGAGTCGATTGATGGGAAGGGGATCCTGAACAACGCCATCACGACCCAGTTGTTCGAATTGATGCATGACAACAAGATTCCGACTCACTTTATCAAACGAATCTCAGACCGGGAACAGTTGGTCCGTCGCGTCGACATCATCCCGTTAGAAGTGGTCGTCCGTAACGTCGCGGCCGGTAGTCTAGCGAAACGTCTCGGTTGGGAAGAAGGAACACCGCTCCTCGCACCGATTGTCGAGTTTTATTATAAGGACGATGCTCTTGGGGACCCACTCCTCACAGAAGATCATATCCGATTATTGCAAGTCGCTACACACAAAGAAGTCGAAACATTGCGACAACTCGGGCTTTGGGTGAACGATGTCTTGCTCGATTTCTTTGGTCAACACGTTATCGATGTGATCGATTTCAAACTCGAATTCGGAAAATTGGATGGGACGATCATCTTGGCGGATGAAATCTCACCGGATACGTGCCGTCTCTGGGACAAAGAGACGAAACAAAAGCTTGATAAAGATGTATTCCGTCGCGATTTAGGTTCTTTGACTGAGACGTATGGACAATTGTTAACACGCATAGGGGGAAACGGACAATGAAAAAAGTAAACGTGTACGTGACATTACGTGAAAGTGTACTCGACCCACAAGGAGTTGCCGTAAAAGGCGGACTCGAACATCTCGGATTCGCTGGTGTTGAATCGGTGCGCATCGGGAAAGTCATCGAGCTTCAAGTAGCGGACGACACGACAGAAGACATGGTCAAAGAAATGTGTGAGAAGTTACTCGTCAATACGGTCATTGAGAATTATGAAATTGAGATGGGGGTACTCGCATGAAGTTCGCGGTCATCGTCTTTCCAGGATCAAACTGTGACCTCGACATGTACCATGCGGTAAAAGACGTGCTCGGGGAAGAAGCGGAATACGTGTTCCATACGGAGACCTCACTTGAAGGATTCGATGGTGTCCTCTTACCAGGTGGTTTCTCATACGGAGACTACTTGCGCTGCGGGTCAATCGCCCAGTTTTCACCAATCATGGTTGAAGTGAAGCGTTTCGCAGAAGAAGGACGCCCGGTACTCGGGGTATGTAACGGATTCCAAGTGCTCGTCGAAGCGGGACTCCTCCCAGGTGTGTTGATGCGAAACCGCGATTTGAAATTCATGTGTAAGACCGTCGACCTCGTCGTCGAAAACAACGAGACGATGTTCACAAGTGAGTATGCGGTACAGGAAACGATTCGCGTGCCAATCGCACACGGTGAGGGCAACTACTACTGTGACGAGGCGACACTCGAGGCATTGAAGGCAAATGGCCAGATTGCGTTCACCTATAAAGAGAATCCGAACGGATCGGTCGAAAACATCGCCGGCATCACGAACGAGGCAGGAAATGTACTCGGCATGATGCCACACCCGGAGCGGGCGGTCGAAGCGTTGCTCGGTGGGGAAGACGGTAAACGGTTATTCACGTCAATCGTAAAATGGGGGGCACGACATGTTACTTACAACTGAACCGACAGCTACACAAATCCGCGATGAACGGATCTATGCCACGATGGGATTATCGGACGACGAATATGCGCTCGTCGTCTCACTGCTTGGCCGGGAACCGAACTATACAGAGATCGGTCTCTTCTCGGTCATGTGGTCTGAACACTGTTCGTACAAAAACTCGAAACCGGTGCTCCGGAAGTTTCCAACAACCGGCAAGCACGTCTTACAAGGACCGGGAGAAGGGGCTGGAATCGTCGATATCGGAGACGGTCAAGCCGTCGCCTTCAAAATCGAGAGTCATAACCATCCGTCCGCGATCGAGCCTTATCAAGGAGCGGCGACTGGGGTGGGCGGAATCATCCGTGACATCTTCTCGATGGGCGCCCGTCCGATTGCTTTATTAAACTCACTCCGTTTCGGAGATTTGAACGAATCACGTGTGAAACATTTATTCGGTCATGTCGTATCCGGCATCGCTGGATACGGGAACTGTGTCGGCATCCCGACTGTCGGTGGGGAAGTCGCCTTTGACCCGGCTTACTCAGGAAACCCGCTCGTTAACGCGATGTGCGTCGGATTTATCCGTCATGAAGACATTCAAAAAGGAATTGCGGAAGGTGTCGGAAACTCGGTCATGTACGTCGGAGCGACGACAGGGCGTGACGGAATCCATGGTGCCACGTTCGCTTCTGAAGAACTCGGAGAAGACGCAGATGAAAAGCGTCCGGCCGTCCAAGTCGGGGACCCGTTCATGGAGAAGCTCTTGATCGAAGCGTGTCTCGAAGTCATCAAACATCCTGCGCTCGTCGGGATTCAAGACATGGGCGCAGCCGGGTTGACGTCATCGTCAGCGGAGATGGCATCAAAAGCAGGCATGGGGATCGAGATGAACCTAGACCTCGTCCCACAACGTGAGACGGGTATGACACCTTACGAGATGATGCTTTCGGAATCACAGGAGCGGATGCTTCTCGTCGTCAAAGCTGGACATGAGGACGAGATTGAAGCAATCGTGACGAAGTGGGGACTTCATGCGATCAAAGTTGGCGAGGTCATCGAAGAGAAAGTACTTCGTCTCGTTCATCAAGGAGAAATCGCAGCCGAAGTACCAGTCGACGCGCTCGCAGAAGACGCACCGGTCTATCATAAACCGTCTAAAGTCCCGGCCTACTATGAAACTTTCCAAGCAATGAAGCCGGTCACGCCGATCGTCGAGGATGTGATGGCGACATGGAAAGACGTCCTTTCGATGCCAAGCATCGCCTCGAAGCGTTGGGTGTATGAGCAGTATGACCATATGGTACAAACGTCGACAGTTGTCGCGCCAGGCAGTGATGCCGCGGTCATTCGCATTCGTGAGACGGAGAAGTCGCTTGCGATGACGACAGACTGCAATGCGAAATATGTCTATCTCGACCCGCGTGTCGGTGGAGCGATCGCTGTCGCGGAGGCGGCACGAAACATCGTTGCAAGTGGTGCAGAACCGCTCGCCTTGACGGACTGCCTCAACTTCGGAAGCCCGGATAAACCGGAAGGGTTCTGGCAACTCGACCAAGCCGTCGAAGGAATGGCAGAAGCGTGTCGTACGCTCGATACGCCGGTCATTGGTGGGAACGTATCGCTTTATAACGAATCAAACGGACAAGCCATCTACCCGACACCGGTCGTTGGAATGGTCGGACTCATCGAGAAACCAGAACATATTACGACATCGTTTGCCAAACAAGCAGGAGACGTCGTCTTCTTACTCGGTGAGACGAAAGCAGAATTTGGCGGAAGTGCCCTTCAGATGTTGCAAGACGGAAAAGTGAGCGGTCATGCGCCGACACTCGACCTTGAGGAAGAACGTCAGACTCAAAAGGCGTTGCTTCACGCCATCCGTGACGGTCTTGTCACGGCGGCACATGATGTATCAGAGGGCGGTCTTGCGGCAGCGTTACCGGAACTGGTCTTTGGGACAGGGTTCGGCATGGACGTAACAATCGACACAGATCTTGTGACGGCGCTATTCAGTGAATCCCAGTCACGTTTCCTCGTGACGGTCGACAAGGCACATGCCGAGACATTCGCGAACGTGACGAACGGAACAGCAATCGGGACAGTTACAGAAGCATCGACCCTCGTCGTTCGCGCAAGCGACCGCTTGATTGAAATGGACGTGCAAGAGTTGGAACGCGTATGGGAAGGAGCTATTCCATGTTATATGACATCCGAGGCATGAACGAGGAGTGCGGAGTATTTGGTGTGTTCGGTCACATCGAAGCCTCACACCTTGCCTATTACGGACTTCACAGCTTGCAACACCGAGGGCAAGAAGGGACGGGCATCGTCACAGCGGACGGCGAACGTCTTCATGCGAAACGAGGACTCGGTCTCGTTACCGAGGTGTTCAATGAGGCGTCTCTCGATACACTCACGGGGAATCATGCGATTGGTCACGTCCGTTATTCGACGGCCGGTGGCAATACGCTCGAGAACGTTCAACCGCTCCACTTCAAGTCGTTGACAGGAGACTTGGCGATGGCGCATAACGGAAACCTCGTGAATGCGAACGAGTTGAAACATATGCTCGAAGCGGAAGGTGCCATCTTTCAGACGACGTCTGATACAGAAGTCGTGGCCCATCTCATTAGACGGAGTCGTGGCAATTCGTTGAAAGAACGGATCGCCGACAGCTTGGCCCGTCTCGTAGGGGCGTTCGCTTTTCTATTCTTGACGGAAGACGCGCTATACGTCGGAGTCGACGTGCATGGGTTACGTCCATTATCACTCGGACAGACGGAAGACGGGGCGTACGTCTTCGCCTCGGAGACGTGTGCGTTTGACGTCGTGGGGGCGACGTACGTCCGGGATGTCGAGCCGGGAGAGTTGCTCATGATCACGGATGAGGGCATCACATCAGAACGATTCAGTGAAGCGGCCGTCCGTGCCATGTGTTCGATGGAATACATCTACTTCTCACGACCGGACTCGATTATCGACGGCATCAACGTGCATACGGCACGTAAAGCGATGGGGAAAAAGATGTTCGAAGAGGCACCGGTCGAAGCGGACGTCGTGACAGGCGTGCCTGACTCGAGTATTTCCGCGGCAATCGGCTACGCTGAGGCGAGCGGGATCCCATACGAGATGGGACTCATCAAAAACCGCTACGTCGGGCGGACGTTCATTCAACCGTCTCAGGAACTACGGGAGCGCGGTGTGAAGATGAAGCTGTCGGCGTTACGCGGTGTCGTGAACGGAAAACGGGTCATCATGGTCGATGACTCCATCGTCCGGGGAACGACGAGTCGCCGAATCGTGACGTTACTTCGGGAGGCCGGGGCGACGGAAGTGCACGTGCGCATCACGTCGCCACCGATCAAGCATCCGTGTTACTACGGAATCGATACATCTACCAAGGAAGAGTTAATTGCGGCAACCAAATCCATTGAAGAAATTAGAGAAGAGATTGGTGCCGATTCACTAGCGTTCCTCACATTAGATGGAACGGTCGAAGCGATTGACCGTCCATTCGAAGGGGCACTACGCGGGCAGTGTGCTGCGTGCTTCACGGGGCTTTACCCGACTGAACTTGCAGAACTCGTGACAGAGACAAAGGCTTAAGGGGGAAATGCGATGAGCGTTCGATATGAACAAGCGGGTGTGAATTTAGAAGCAGGATACGAGGCCGTATCCCGTATGAAACGTCATGTCGCCCGGACGATGCGGCCGGAAGTGATGACAGGGCTCGGGAGTTTCGGGGCGATGATTGACCTCGGGGCGATGAACATGAAGCACCCGATTCTCGTGAGCGGGACCGACGGGGTCGGGACGAAACTGAAGTTGGCGTTCGCGCTCGACCAACATGATACGATTGGAATCGATTGCGTCGCCATGTGCGTCAACGATTGTCTCGTACATGGAGCAGAACCTCTCTATTTCCTCGACTATATTGCGACCGGGAAAGCAGAACCGGCCAAGCTTGAGCGCATCGTCGCCGGTGTCGCCGAAGGATGTGTCCAAGCGGGTTGCGCCCTCGTCGGGGGCGAGACGGCTGAGATGCCAGGGATGTACCCGGATGGCGAATATGATATCGCCGGGTTCGCGGTCGGTGTCGTCGAGAAAGAAGACATGCTCGACGGTTCAACGATTCAAGCGGGAGACGTTGTCCTTGGACTCGCTTCTTCAGGTGTCCACTCGAACGGATTCTCCCTTGTACGTCATATCGTCGAATCACAGGGTCTCCATTATACGGATGAGATTGCGATGCTCGATACGACACTTGGGAACGCCTTACTCCTGCCGACGCGGATTTATGCCGAAGCGGCGAAGGCGGCGATTTCAACAGGTAAGGTTCAAGGGATGGCACATATCACGGGCGGTGGATTCTATGAGAATGTCCCTCGCATGTTGCCAAAAGGTCTCGGGATCACATTCGACGCGTCGAGTTGGCCAAGTCTTCCTGTATTCGACTGGCTCGAACAAGTCGGGAACATCTCGAAGCAAGAAATGTTCAACGTCTTTAATATGGGGATTGGGTATATGATTACGGTACGTGCTGAAGATGTGGGGCTCGTTGAAGCGGCGCTCGAACGTGTCGGGGAGACCGCGCACCGAATCGGGAAAGTCGAGAGTCGTCCAGGAATCCGGATTTCAGGAGTGGACCAATGAAACGGTTTGCCATTTTTGCGTCAGGTTCGGGAAGTAACGCCGAAGCGATTTGGCGAGCGATTGCCGAGGGGGATTTATCGGCCGAATGCGTGTTGCTCGTGACGGACAAACCAGAAGCGACTGTTCTCGAACGAGCTGAACGTTATGACATTCCGAGCTTTTCCTTTAGTCCAAAGAATTACGCGTCGAAAGAGGAGTTCGAAGAAGAAATCCTCGTCCTTCTCCGTACGCTACGTGTAGACTGTGTCGTATTGGCAGGGTATATGCGCTTGATTGGAAATGTGTTACTATCCGCATATCCGAACCAAATTATAAACATCCATCCATCGCTCTTGCCCGCCTTTCCGGGGAAAGACGCGATCGGTCAGGCGCTTGACGCTGACGTACCGACGAGTGGCGTGACCGTTCATTATGTGGATGCGGGGATGGACACAGGTCCCATCATCGCACAGGCGTCCGTCGAGATTGAAGGGTGTGATCGAATCGAAGCGACACGTCGCATTCAAACGATCGAGCATCAACTGTATCCGCGCGTATTACAACAGGTGTTGAATCAACAGGAGGTTTTCAAGTGAGAGCATTATTAAGTGTTTCTGATAAAACGGGAATTGTCGAACTCGCAACCGTCTTGCACGAGGCGGGCATCGAGCTCATTTCAACAGGTGGGACCGAGGCGGCGCTTCAGCAGGCGGGATTACCGGTCCAAAACATTTCGGAAGTGACATCGTTCCCGGAGATGTTAGACGGCCGTGTCAAAACGTTGCACCCACTCGTTCACGGGGGCTTGCTCGGACGTCGCGACCTCGATACGCATGTCGCGCAAATGAAAGATCATCACATCGAACCAATCGATTATGTCGTGGTCAATCTGTATCCGTTCAAAGAGACGATTGCGAAAGAGAACACGACGTATGAGGAAGCGATTGAAAACATTGATATCGGTGGACCGAGCATGTTGCGTTCGGCTGCGAAAAATCATGCGAGTGTCACGGTCGTCGTTGACCCGAATGATTATTCACTGATTGCCGACGAGGTACGTTCGGGCGGGACATCATTTGAGACACGTCAACGGCTTGCGACGAAAGCGTTTCGTCATACGGCGGCCTATGATGCGTTGATTGCCGACTACTTAGGTCGTCAAATCGGCGAAACGTTCCCAGAGCAGTTGACGGTCACGTATGAAAAAGTTCAAAACCTTCGTTACGGAGAGAACCCACACCAACAAGCGGCGTTTTATAAGACACCGTTATATGACGGGATGACACTTGCGAATGCGACACAGCTTCACGGGAAAGAGCTCTCGTATAACAACATTCAAGATACGAATGCAGCCCTTGAAGCACTCAGTGAATTGACTGAGCCGGCGGCAGTCGTCGTCAAGCATATGAACCCGTGCGGTGTCGCGGTAGGGCAGACGATTCATCAAGCGTTCGAACGTGCCCATGCGGCCGACCCGGTCTCTATCTTTGGCGGAATCGTTGCTTTGAACCGTGAAGTCGATCTCGAGACGGCGGATGCCCTTCGCAACATCTTTTTAGAGATCATCATCGCCCCATCCTTTAGTGAGGCAGCACTTGACCGATTGAAAGAGAAAAAGAATCTTCGGTTGTTGACGTTAGATATGGGACAGATGACCGGCATGCGCCTTACGGCTGTCGCCGGAGGACTGCTCGTACAAGACGGCGACGACATGACGCTCGATGACGCGGCGTGCCAAATCGTGACAGATCGTCGTCCGACAGCATCGGAATGGGAAGACTTGAAACTTGCATGGCGTGTCGTCAAGCATGTCAAATCGAATGCCATCGTCGTCGCAAAAGATGAGACGACGATTGGAATCGGTGCCGGACAGATGAACCGCGTCGGTGCAGCGAAAATCGCCTTCGAACAAGCAGGGGAACGTGCGACGGGCGCGGCTCTCGGAAGTGATGCCTTCTTCCCGATGGCCGATACGGTCGAAGCGGCTGCGACCGCGGGAATCACGGCCATCATCCAACCAGGCGGATCGATTCGCGACGCCGAATCGATTGAAGCGGCAAACCGCCACGGCATCACGATGGTATTCACATCAGTCAGACATTTCAAACACTGAGAGGAGGGTATGTCATGAACGTATTGGTCATCGGTCGAGGAGGGCGTGAGCACGCGCTCGCATGGAAGTTGAAACAGGACGGACATCACGTCTTCGTGGCGCCAGGTAGCGACTTCATGGAAGGGATGACATGCGCGAACATCCATGAGACAGATGTCGAGGCGCTCGCCCATTTCGCAAGAGAGAACGAAATCGAATGGACGATTGTCGGACCGGAGTCATCGCTCATGGCAGGAGTCGTGGATACGTTCCGTGACAATGGACTGAACATCTTCGGACCGACGAAAGCGGCCGCCTTACTCGAAGGGAGCAAGGCGTTCGCTAAAGAGGTCATGATGGAAGCGGGCATTCCAACGGCTGCGTACGAAGCGTTCACGGATGCGGCATCCGCGCTTGCCTATATCGAGAAGCTCGGGGCACCACTCGTCGTCAAGGCGGACGGACTGGCTGCCGGTAAAGGTGTGACGGTTGCGTTCACGGTCGAAGAGGCGAAAACGGCCGTACATGATATTTTCATGACGGATAAATTTGGCGAACAGTCACAAGTCGTCATCGAGGAGTTCCTCGATGGGGAAGAGTTTTCACTCATGGCGTTCGTCTCGGGAGAGTGTGTCATTCCGATGATCACCTCTCAAGACCATAAACGCGCCTATGACGGCGACGAGGGACCGAACACGGGTGGTATGGGCGCATATAGCCCGATGCCTCACTTATCAGAAGAGATGTATGAAAAAGCGGTGAAGACCGTATTAGAACCGCTCGCGCAAGTGATGGTCAAACGAGGTACTCCATTTGAAGGATTTTTATACGCCGGCCTCATCTTGACGATGGAGGGACCAAAAGTCATCGAGTTCAATGCGCGCTTCGGAGACCCGGAGACGGAGGTCATCTTGCCAAACCTGAAATCACCGCTCTTAGACGTGATTGAAGCGGTCGTTCGTCAAGAACCGTATCGGATTGAATGGATTGACGGATATACGATGGGTGTCGTCATTGCAGCAGAAGGATATCCGGACCGACCGATTACCGGTCAGGTGCTGTCAGGGTTTGAGTCGCTTCCGAAAGATGTACTCGTCTTCCATGCCGGCACGAAAAGCCGGAACGGTCAAATCGTCGGGAGCGGAGGTCGTCTCCTTGTCGTGACGGCGACCAAGCCGACGCTACTCGAGGCAAAAACGGCTGTTTATGCGGCCATCTCACAACTGGATTTACCGAAAACGTTCCACCGAACGGATATTGGGTCACGAGCGTTTGTGAAGATTGTGTAAAGGATGGGTCAACCCATCCTTTTTTTCATACGAAAAAAAGGGAATGCCGATATCCTGTTTTACAATAATGAAGGAGCTTAACGAAAGAGGGTGATCGACCTGCGTGTTCAAACAAAATTATTCATTGCGATTGCTGCAAACATACTTCTCTTTATCGGCGTCATTTTATTTGTTATCAAACCGTACTTCGTAGAAAAAAGCATTGAACAGGACAGGGCGATGACCCGTGATCAGATTGAGAGTGTTTCGGAAGTGTTCGCCAATCATCGCCTCATGTTAGAGCGGACGCTTGTCGATTGGTCGGTGTGGACGAACGTCTTTGATTTCGTTCAAGGCAACAATGAGTCGTTTGTCGAAAAAAACTTAGGGGAGGATACGCTCGACAACCTTGGGATTGGAGCGATGATCTTTCTTGATGAGAATCGAGAAGTTGTCTATTCTGAGTTCAATCAGTTTTATGAATTGGATCGTGAAGCGGAACGAACTGCCTTCACAAACGATTTGTTACGCTATGTCAATTCATCCGGCGTGAAGCAAAGTGCGGTGTATGGCACCGATTTTGGCCCGGTCGTCTTTATGAGTCATCCGATTTTTAGAAACGACGGGTCAAAAGATCAAGGTGGTACGCTCATATTGATTGAAAAAATCGGACCGGATTTCATGGCAACGATGAGCGCGCAAGCGAAAACCAAATTATCAATCAGTCCGCTCTCGCATCAGCGATTGACGATCGAGCGAGACGATCAGTTCGCCCGTGTGTCATTACCACTTCAATCGATTTATCAAGATGCGAATTGGGAAATCAATTTTTCTGTGAAACGAACGTACTATTCAAATACAGAGACGATGTTGGAACTTGGCATGTTCGGGTTACTCGTACTAGGAATAGGATTGCTGTTGACGCTGTTTTGGACGGTGAATCAAATCATCACGAAGCGATTGGTTGAGATCGTGAACGAATTAAAAGGGATCACGAAAGAGCGAAATAGTCGATTACGCATTCGGTTGAACCCAGGTAAACGAGATGAAATCGAACAGATGGCCATCAGCATGAACGAGGTGCTCGATGCACTCGAACAGACACAGAAAGAGTCGTTGACACGTGCCTTCCGAGATTCCTTGACCCGTCTTCCGAACCGATTGGCCGTCGAAGAAGTGTTCATGAGTTTGCCTGAGTCACCACGAGTAATCGGGGTGATGGGAATCGATCTCGACAACTTCCGGCGCATCAACGATCAATTCGGTCAGCGGACGGGTGATGCGATGCTTACGTTCTTTGCGTCTCGTTTGATGTTTTATAAGGAAGATGGCTTCGTGGCAAGGACGGGGGCGGATGAATTTATATTGATTCATCCCGGATGGACGGTCGAAGAGTTGAAAATCGTCGCCAACCAGTTGATGAGGGACTTGAGGGAGTGGGGTCTGAAGCAAGGAATGAACCATTTGACCTTGAGTATCGGAATCGATGAATTGACCGACCCGGCGCATCACACATACGAAGTGATGATGGCACGTCTCGATGTCGTCTTACACGAGGTGAAAGCATCTGGCAAAGACAACATTCTCTCCTATCAAGACATCGAGGATGGAAGTCATTATTTGCAGGCGCTCGAAATGGAACGTGATTTACGTCATGCGTTACGCCACGATGAGTTCGAACTTTATTATCAACCAATTGTCTCCCCACAGCCGTTTCGAGTAAGAGGGGTAGAGGCGTTGATCCGATGGCATCACCCACAGAAAGGGTTCGTCTCCCCTGGCGTCTTCATTCCGATCGCAGAACAACTCGGACTCATCTCAGACGTCGGTCGATGGGTACTCGTACGCGCAATCACCGAGATGCAAGCACACGCAGAACACTTTGACTTATTTTTATCTGTCAACGTATCGAAGCGTCAAATTTTAGATGGGTCTTTTTTAGAGGCATTGGAAGAAACGCTCGCTATGACAGATTTTCCACCCGCCCGATTACATGTGGAGATAACCGAGAGCGAAGTCGGTGGAAACGTGTATGAACTTCAACAGTTCATTCAAGCGTTGAAGGCGATCGGTGTCAAAATATCACTCGATGACTTCGGGGTCGGTACATCGTCCTTGTCTTATTTACAATCACTGCGTCTCGATATCATTAAAATCGATCAAAATTTTGTTAAAGGAATCCCAGAAAACAAGTTCGACCGTGCCTTGTTAGAAGGGCTTTATCAAACCTTCCATACGCTCGGTCTCGACATCGTCACAGAAGGGGTCGAGCGACCGGAACAACTTGCGTTCGTATTAGAATATAGTGGTTCGCTCATCCAAGGGTATCACTACAGTAAACCGATCCCGATTGATCAGTTACATCATTATTTGCGTAAAAGCGTCTTAACTCAAATTTGACCGAGGTGGTTCTTCATGAGAAGAGCCACCTTTTTGTGAAAAACTTATGTGAATTTTGTTACAATAGTGAACATAACTTGCGACCTTTTCAAAGAAAAGGTAAACTTGAAACAGGTGAAGAAAACGCTTTCAAAACTATTTTTTAATAGTGATTGAAAGAGAAAAAGGGAGGATTGGGTTCGATGCCAACAAAAAGAACGGCGCGGGCACCGTGGTCTAAAGTGATGATTCGTTCACAGATTGAAGTTGTGGACCGATTAAGGCCACCTTCGCTCGTCTTGCAAAATGCGACGTATTTGAACGTACATGTGAAACAATGGAAAACCGCAAACATTTGGATTGAGGGAGATCGTATCGTATATGTCGGTCCGGATTTACCGGAATCCGCGGTCGAGACGGTCGACGTATCAGGAAAATATATTGTACCAGGCTATATCGAGCCACATGCGCATCCATTCCAACTATACAATCCGGCGACATTGTCAAAGTATGCGGGTGAACGGGGAACGACGACTCTCATCAATGATAATATGCTGCTTTTTTTACAAGAGAAAGAGCAAGCGTTTGCGCAACTTGAAGCGATTCAGCAGTTGCCGACGAGCACGTATTGGTGGGCACGTCTCGATACGCAGACCGAGCTTGATCGAGAAAGCCTCGCCGTCGATTCAGAACGCGTCCATGAATGGTTTCGTCATCCAGACGTCGTGATGGCCGGTGAACTGACAGCATGGCCACGCGCCTTGAAAGGCGATGATGAGATGCTCCAGTGGATGCTTGATGCTGAAACGTGTGGCTTGCCGGTCGAAGGGCATTTCCCTGGGGCGTCGCCTAAGACGTTGACAAAAATGGCGTTGATGGGAGTACACAGCGACCATGAGGCGATGACAGCGGAAGAGGCACTCAATCGACTCGAGCTAGGTTATACGACGACGCTTCGTCACTCATCGATTCGACCGGACCTTCCGAAAATGATTCGTGACTTGTTGGCGAACGGATTACAAGCGTTCGATCACCTCATGGTGACGACAGACGGTTCGACCCCTGGGTTTTATGAAGAGGGGATGCAAGATGCGCTCGTCCGTATCTTGCTGGAAGAGGGATTATCGGCGATCGAGGCATATCGAATCGTTTCACATAATGTGGCACGTCATTTTGACCTTGACCACGTTCTCGGTTCGATTGCTCCGGGACGAATCGCACACTTGAACATTCTCGATGCGATCGAGGAACCGCGTCCGACGGCGGTAATTGCGAAAGGTCAATGGATTTATCGTGACGGAACGTCCCTGTTTCCAAATGAACTAGTGGAAACAGCCCTCTCTAAGATGCCGTCGACCGATGTCTCGATTGATTTGACTCCACAAGATTTGTCATTCAGCATGCCGGTCGGACTCGACATGGTCAATTCGGTCATCATGAAACTGTTTAAAATCAAGCACGACACAGGTCAGGACGAATTGCCACGAAATGAGGACGAATCGTTCCTCATGTTGCTCGACAAAGAAGGAAAATGGCGGTTGAACACGGTGTTGAAAGGATTTGCGAATGACTTTGGTGGTCTTGTCAGTTCGTATTCGATTAGCGGGGACTACTTGATTTTAGGAAAATGTAAACAAGATATGCTACAGGCGTTCGAACGAATGAAAGAGCTAGGAGGCGGCATCGTGCTTGTGGACAAGGGAGACATCATCGCTGAAATCCCATTGCCACTCTGTGGGATGACGTCAACAGAGCCGCTCGAGACACTGATTGGCCAAGAGAAAAAACTGCGTGAGGAACTCGTGCTTAGGGGCTATCAGTTCGAGGACCCGATTTATACGTTACTATTTTTGGCATCCACACATTTACCGTACGTCCGGGCAACACCTCTTGGTATTTACGAAGTCATGAAGAAACAAGTACTATTTCCTGCAATTTTGCGATGAATAGTTGAGTCCGAGCCGCCCCTGCTTTAGAATGATAAAGAAGTATGAGTAGAGAGGATGCTTGCGGATGCAACTCGATAAATTACGAGGTCGAGAGCTCGATCAATTGTTTGAGGCGATTTTGAAGCTCGAGACACTCGAGGACTGTTATCAATTATTCGATGATTTAGCGACGGTCAATGAAGTTCAAGCACTTGCACAACGACTTGAAGTGGCGCGTCAAATACGTGAAGGAAATACGTATCATAAAATCGAGGACGCGACGGGTGCTTCGACCGCGACAATTTCACGTGTGAAGCGATGCTTAAATTACGGGACAGGCGGATATGATCTTGCTCTTGAACGTCTACAACAAACGAAAGGTGACTCGTAAGAGTCATCTTGTTTTTGATGGAGGGGAGGGGCAAGATGCAACAAAAATTTATGAAGCGGAACTTACAACTGTTCTTTCGAAATTTAACACCAGTTCAAACACTCGTGCTCATTTATAGTGCGGCAGCGGTTTTATCAGTTTTGCTCCTCGCTTTGCCAATCGCCCATAAACCAGGTGTGACGATCACGTTTACGGATCTCGTCTTTTTTGCGGTGAGTTGTGTCAGTGTCACTGGGCTGACGCCGATTGTGGTCGCTGATACGTTTTCAACGTTCGGCTTATTTATCATCCTGTTCATCGTCCAAGTCAGTGGGGTCGGGTTGATCAGTTTGCACGTCATTATGTGGATTTTACTCGGGAAGCGAATTGGATTTAGAGAACGACAACTGATTTTACGTGACCAAAACCAGACGTCCATGTCTGGTATTGTCAAATACATCACAGAAATCGTCATCACCGTTCTCGCGATTGAGGCTGTCGGAGCCGTCTTACTCGGCGTCCATTACTTAAATTATTTTGATACCGCAGGAGAAGCCTTCTTACAAGGTCTATTCGGTTCGGTCAGTGCGACGACGAACGCCGGGTTTGACATTACCGGTAGCTCGCTCGCACCATTCCGTGAAGACCCGTTCGTTATTTTCACACAGATCGTACTCATGACAGGTGGTGCGATCGGTTTTCCGGTACTCGTTGAGATTCGTACATATTTGGTGAGTCGAATCACCCGGAGACGTCATACGTTCCCGAGCCGATTCTCGTTATTCACCAAATTGACGGTATCGACATTCTTTATTTTGATTGCCGTCGGAACGGTCGGCTTGTTTTTCTTTGAATACAACAATGCCTTTAAAGACTTGCCTCTTTGGCTAGCGTTCTCAGATTCGCTGTTCCAGTCGGTGACGACGCGCAACGGTGGGTTATCGACGGTCGATGTCAACCTGTTCTCCGAAGCGAGCATGTTACTCTTGTCGATTCTCATGTTCATCGGGGCATCACCATCGTCTGTCGGCGGTGGGATTCGGACGACGACGTTTGCTGTGGCTGTTCTAGGAGTCATCGCCTTCATCCGCGGGGACTCCTCAATCAAAATTTTCGGACGTGAAATCGTCCTCGAAGACATTTGGAAAGCGTTCGTGATTATCACCGTCTCGCTTGCGGTTCTTCTTTCAGGCGTCATGGTCATGGCTTACTTTGAAGACGCTTCGTTGACACGAATCTTGTTCGAGGCATGTTCCGCGTTCGGGACGACAGGATTATCTGTCGGTCTGTCTTCCGAGTTTAGCGACGTTGGGAAATGGGTGCTGACGATTCTCATGTTCATCGGTCGAATCGGAGTCATCGCCTTTATCCTCATCTTGCAACGGAGACAGCCGAAACGGATGTATAACTATCCGAAAGAATCAATCATCTTAGGATAAGGAGAACGTCAACATGAAAGCATTTTGGATCAACTTTGGGTATGTCTTTATCGTACCGGTCCTACCCTTTATCGCCGTTGTAAATGGGACGGCACTCTGTTCACCAGACTCTCCGTTACTCGATATTCCTGTACTCGGATTCTTTTTGGCGAATCCGCTCTGGTTTGTCCCTGTATATGGTCTTTTCGCATTGCTAGTTGCGAAATGGTTAACGGATCGAGAACGGAATCGTACGGCACGTTCGTGACTTGCTTCGGCAAGTCTTTTTTATTGGAGATGCACGCGGTAAAAAAAATCGATACACTAGAGAAAGAATCGATGGGAGGGAAAGAGTTGGATTTTCAATCATGGCGGCATGTATTTAAACTAGATCCGAATAAACGACTCACGGATGAGGCGCTTCAAGCGCTCATTCATTCGGGGACCGACGCCTTTTTGATTGGAGGCACGGATGGGGTCGATGCAGAAAATACGTTTGCATTGTATGCGAGAGTACGTGACACGGGTATCCCCGTCGCGCTTGAGATTAGTCAACCGAGCCAGATCATCCATGGATTTGATCATTATTTCGTGCCGACCGTACTGAACGCGGGAACTCCAGAATGGGTGATCGGGCATCATGCGCGGGCGTTTGAACGATACGGTCACGTCTTTGACTCACGTCTTGTCACGGCACAGGGGTATCTCGTCTTGAACCCGGACGCCAAAGTCGCTAAAGTGACGGAATCGAGATGCGACTTGTCGCTAGAAGAAGCCGTGTCGTATGCCGAAGTCGGGCATCATTTGTTTCGCCTCCCGTCACTCTATATCGAATACAGCGGACGATTCGGGGACGTTGACGTCCTCAAAGAGATTCGGTTGGCGCTACCGGATGCACATCTCTTTTACGGGGGAGGCATCGATGGAGAAGAAACGGCTCGATTGATGGGGGCATACGCTGATACGGTCGTGGTCGGTAACATCATTTATGAAGACTTAGTGGGAGCACTTGCGACCGTGCAAGCACTCCGATAAAATAAGAACAAACGTTTGGAATAAGGAAGGAAACGATTATGTATAATCTTAGCGAAGAATTAGTCAAAGGAATGAACCCGGAGCAGGCTGAGGCGGTCAAGCATACGGACGGTCCTCTATTGATCATGGCGGGTGCGGGGTCTGGAAAGACTCGAGTGTTGACACATCGTGTCGCCTATTTGATGGCGGCGAAACAAGTGGCACCTTGGAATATTTTGGCGATCACGTTCACGAATAAAGCGGCGCGGGAGATGAAAGACCGGATTGCACGTCTTGTCGGTGGCGTTGCCGAAGACATCTGGATTTCTACATTTCACTCGATGTGTGTCCGTATTTTGCGGCGGGATATCGACCGCATCCGTTATGACCGAAGTTTTTCCATTTTAGATGCCTCGGATCAACTGACAGCAATCAAGCAAGTGTTGAAAGAGTTGAATCTCGACCCGAAAAAATATGAACCGCGCACGCTTTTAGGAATGATCTCCAATCAAAAAAATGAGTTGCGCACAGCGAGCGATGCGGCAGCTCTTGTCGGTAACAACCCATATGAGCGAATCATCTCGGACGTCTATACGGCGTATGAGAAAAAGTTGAAGCAAAATAACGTGCTCGACTTCGATGACTTGATCATGAAGACGATTCATCTGTTCCAAGAAGCACCTGACGTCTTGACGTTTTATCAGAAGAAATTCAAATACATCCACGTCGATGAGTATCAGGATACGAACCGGGCCCAGTACACACTCGTCAAACTTCTCGCGCAGGCACATGAGAACTTGTGTGTCGTCGGGGATTCGGATCAGTCCATCTATCGTTGGCGCGGTGCCGATATCGCCAATATCTTGACGTTCGAGAAAGACTATCCGAGCGCACACGTCATCTTGCTCGAACAAAACTATCGTTCAACGAAACGAATTTTAGAAGCGGCGAACGGCGTAATCAAGAACAACGCGTCACGTAAAGATAAAAATTTATGGACTGAAAACGTCGAAGGAGAGAAACTCCTGCTTCACGTCGCCTCGGATGACCGCGATGAGGCGTTCTTCATCATGAACCAGATGAAAGAGCTAAAGATGGAAGGGATGGACTACGGCCAGATGGCGGTCCTTTACCGGACGAACGCTCAGTCACGTGGGCTCGAGGAGATGCTCCTCAAATCGAATATTCCATACAAAATGGTCGGTGGCACAAAGTTCTATGAGCGAAAAGAGATTAAAGACGTCTTAGCTTATTTGCGCTTGATTGCCAACCCGGATGAGGACATCTCGTTCGTTCGCGTCGTCAATGAGCCAAAACGTGGTATCGGAGCCGCCACGATCGATAAACTGGGTGACTTTGCAGACATGCAGGGTGTCTCTCTTATGGATGCGATTCGTGACGTCGAACTGTCGGGGATCGCCCCACGTACGGCGACGAAACTTGCGGACTTCCGTCAGATGATGATGGATTTACGACAAATGGCGGACTATCTCTCCATTTCAGAACTCGTCGAGGAAGTATTGAAGAAGACGGGATATGAAGAGATGCTCAAAATCGAGAAGACGCTTGAGGCAGAAAGTCGACTCGAGAACTTGCAAGAATTCTTGTCGGTCGCCCAAAACTTCGAGAAAGAGAGTGACGAACAGACGCTCGTCGCCTTCCTCACTGATTTGACGCTCGTCTCAGACCTTGATTCACTCGATGAGGTCGACGAGTCGCATCAAGTCACATTGATGACGTTGCACTCGGCTAAAGGACTTGAATTCCCGGTCGTCTTCTTGATTGGGATGGAAGAGGGACTGTTCCCGCACAGCCGGGCATTAAACGACGAGGAAGAGATGGAAGAAGAACGTCGCCTTGCGTACGTCGGAATCACCCGTGCCGAGAAACGCCTTTACTTGACGCGTGCCCAGTCACGGATGCTATACGGTCGTTTCCAAAACAACCCGGAATCTAGATTTTTACATGAGTTGCCAGAAACGCTGTTGGAGCGGTCTGGCAAAGCGAGAAAACCGATGCCATGGAACCCCGTCGAATCGCCAGGTAAGCTACCGGTGAACGGCTTCAGTTCGAAACCGAAGCCAAAACTCGCTCAATCGTCCGGTGCCGAAACGGTCGGATGGCAAGTCGGTGACAAGGCGAATCATAAAAAGTGGGGACAAGGCACAGTCGTTCAAACGCGTGGTGAAGGCGACCAAATCGAAGTCGACATCGCGTTCCCGGAAGTTGGGATCAAGCGTCTGTTAGCGAAGTTTGCCCCAATCGAAAAAGCGTGAGGTGATGATGTGGAGATGGCAGAACGCGTAGAAGAACTACGAAAAGTATTGAATCAATACGGATATGAATATTACGTCCTTGACCGTCCGAGTGTGCCAGACTCGGAGTATGATCGTTTGATGAACGAATTGATTCAAATCGAGACAGACCACCCGGAACTACTAACACCGGATTCCCCGACGCAACGCGTTGGAGGAGCACCGCTTGACGCCTTCGTCAAAGTCACACATGACACACCGATGCTCTCACTCGGCAACGTGTTCTCGAAAGAAGAGCTCGTGGAATGGACAGAACGCATCGAAAAAGATCTCGGTCATACACCGACCTTCGTGGCGGAACTCAAGTTTGATGGACTCGCCGTCTCCTTGAAGTATGAGGATGGCCGTCTCACGAGGGGGGCGACTCGCGGTGACGGGACGACCGGTGAGGACATTACGCAAAACTTGAAGACGATTCGCTCGATTCCCCTTCGGTTGAATGAAGATGTGACATTTGAAGTCCGTGGTGAGGCGTATATGCCGAAACGTTCGTTCAAACAACTGAATGACGAACGGGAACGGGCCGGCGAGCCATTGTTCGCGAATCCTAGAAACGCAGCGGCGGGCTCACTCCGACAACTCGACTCCAAAATAGCCGCATCAAGAAATTTGGCATTTTTCGCATACGGTTTAGTCTCACAAGATGACCTCGTCGCGTCACACGACGAGTCGCTCGATTACTTGAAGCGGCTCGGTGTCGCCGTAAACGGAGATTATATGACGTGCCAAACGGCAGATGAGTTATGGGACTATATCGAGACGTATGTGACGAAGCGAAGCGAGCTCCCATATGAAATCGATGGGATCGTCATCAAAGTGGCAGGGTATGAAGAACAAGAACAACTTGGATTCACGGCGAAAAGTCCACGCTGGGCCGTCGCGTATAAGTTTCCGGCAGAAGAGGTCGTGACGACGATTGAAGACATCGACTTCAGTGTCGGTCGTACAGGGAAAGTCACACCGCGTGCCCGTTTCGCTCCGGTCTCTGTCGCAGGGTCGACCGTGACATACGCGACGCTCCACAACGAAGACTTCATAAAAGAAAAAGATCTTCGTATCGGCGACCGGGTCGTCATCAAAAAGGCGGGAGACGTCATCCCGGCCGTCGTGTCGGCACTTGCGAGTGAACGAAGCGGCGAAGAGCAGATGATTGAATTCCCGACTCATTGCCCGGCGTGTGGTTCTGAATTGATTCGACTCGAAGGGGAAGCGGATCATCGATGTGTCAATCCGGAATGTCCGGCCCAATTGCTCGAAGGATTGATTCATTTCGTTTCACGACAAGCGATGAATATCGATGGACTCGGCGAGAAAGTGATCACCCAGCTCCATGAAGCGGGACTTGTCCATAACGTGGCCGACTTGTATCGTTTGGACCGAAACGATTTACTTGGACTCGAGCGTATGGGTGAGACGTCTGTCACGAATTTGCTCTCAGCAATTGAGGAGTCAAAACAAAACTCACTCGAACGGGTGCTCTTTGCACTCGGAATTCGTCTCGTCGGTCAAAAGGCCGCCTCTTTGATTGCAGAGCGATTTGAGACGATGGAGGAGATCATTGATGCCACGGTCGAAGCCTTAACATCAATCGATGGGATTGGGACGAAGATGGCCGAATCGATTGTGCTCTATTTCGAAAAACCTGAAGCGCGTGAACTTGTCAGAGAACTGGCGGAATCGGGAGTGAATCTATCTTTTAAAGGGGCGAAACGTCCAGCTTCTGATGATGCGCCATTAGCTGGTAAAACGGTCGTATTGACTGGGAAATTACATGAGATGACACGCGGTGAGGCCGGCAAACAGCTTGAACTTCTTGGTGCAAGTGTGACTGGAAGTGTGAGTAAGAACACGGACTTGCTCGTCGCCGGTGAAAAAGCGGGTTCAAAACTGGCGAAAGCAGAATCGCTAGGAATCGAAGTATGGGATGAGGCCAAACTGCTCCATTATTTAAATGAACAAGCGTAAGGCGTTCGCTTCGGCGAACGTCTTTTTCGTGCATTCGGAAATAAATGGGATTGGATAGATTCATATAAGTACTCACAGGGTATAAAGTATATAAATCAAAATGCTAATATATTTTTGCGGTAGAACCATTTGATACCTAGACTTTCCTACACATCTCCCTCTTATTCCCCTATGTGGTGAAAGTCATCATCAGGACGACATCGACTCGTGCGCCTGTTTTCAGCTTAGAGGAGGGACCAACATCATGACACACAACATCCAGCGCTTCGTTGCCGTATTTACAATCCTGACACTTCTTTTCACCTTTTCCACCATTCACGTCGCACACGCTGAAACGCCCACGTTTCGTTACATCCAAGTGAATCTGACAGACGAGGAAATCGAAACACTATATGAATCAAGCCTCGTCTATCAAGACGTCACGTATTACGGGGTACGTGAGTCAGCGAATATTTGGCGATTTATGATTGATGAAGAGTCGGTTGACGATTCGTTGATTGACATCATCACACTCTATGATGCAGAGGGGGTTCCTTATACCTTTTCTCCAAATACCATCACTGAAGCATATCCTGTCGAAATAGAGGAACCACCTGTTGTCACGGAACCAGATTCGTCAGAAGAGGTGACGCCACCGGTTGAACCAGAGCCAGTCATCGAAGAGCCAGCGACTGAACCGATGCTGCCGATGCTTGCCATTGAAGCGATGAACGTCGCAGGTGTCGACCGAGCTGTTGTCGGAGGCGACATTTCCTATACGTTTATCATCGAGAACACAGGAGAGACGCCGTTGACGGTGACGGATCTATCCCATACGTATGGGAGTGGGGATGTGAATCATTTATCGATCGAATCGTTTAACGAACGTGTCTTCAATCAGTTGACTGAGCTGATTGGGAACGACGGACTTCTTCCTGGTGAACGAGTAGAAGTGACAGAAGTCTTATCGATTCCGACCGATTATTCATTTGACGACCATCCTGAGATCGGCAGTGTGTTTCGGGTGACAGGAGTGGATGAGTTCAACCGGGTCGTCACGTCAGAAAGTCCACAAATCATTCTGTTGCAACAGGCAGATTTCACTGTGAATGCAACGACTGAGAAGACGACCGTACAACCGGGAGAACTTGTTCGATACACGTACACTCTCACCAATATTTCAGATATCACCCTATTCCTATCCGACGTGATGCTCACTTGGCCGAGAGGTGCCTTGACGCAACATGAGCAAAGTCTAGCGAATGAAAAATTTATAAAGCAAGTCGAAGCAATTCCTGAGTTTGTGAACGGACTCGGCCCAGAAGAGGCGGTCTCGCTTTCATTTGAGTTTCCGCTCCTCTCTTCATATGACGTGAAGTCCGGGGCAGAACTACTTCAACGTGCCACGTTCACTTTTCATGTTAATGAAAAAGTGATGGTCACACGTTCTATTGATGCAGCGGTCACGGTGAAGCAACCCGTTCCGGCGAAAGAAGAAACGAAACAAGACGTTAAAAAACAGAAGCCAGAAGTCAAAACGGAGCGACAAGTCGTGAACGTCATCAAGGAGAACGAAGCCCCGCCACTCGAAATCGTCGATGAGACCGACACGTACGCCCAAGATTTGCTCCCGATGACAGGAGAGACGAATGAATCATGGCACACTATACTCGGTACACTGCTCTTTGCGTTCGGACTCCTCTTGTTGATTCGTCGTAACCATCCGTCAACCAAGCCATAAATTAAAATCCCTTCTTGCGCATGCGAGAAGGGATTCGTTCTGATTCCGCTTCGATACTTTTTTCACGGAACGATTTTGTTATAATGAACAAAGTGAAATGATGTTTAAAGGAGCTAGACATAGATGAAATGGAATCAAATCGTCATCCCGACAATCGCCTCTGCGCTTTTGTTGAGTGGATGTTCAATGAAAATACCGATGGGTGAAGAAGACGCGACACCGATCGGGGAAGAGACAACAGCCGAAGGGGTCACGCAAGCGATTGAAGCACGAGACTCGTATTATCAGATGGTCATCCCGTTCAAGCCAGCGGCAGCGAGAGGACTTGCCCAACGTCAGGTCAGTTCATCGCTAGAGCTTGAGGAGGTCGAACTGGGTCTCATGCGTCATTCGACCGATGCGTTCGACCCGGACAAGTTCGCCTATCAGGAAGGACAGCTGTTGAACGCGGAGGATGTATCTCGTCTGCTCGCACGGAAAGATAAAAGTAATGAAGGGTTGACACCATTGAACCCGGCCTATGCGGATGGCAAGGCGGAAGTCGAAGACGAGAAATTTGTCGAGGCAAACAAGAAATCGCCGTTATATCTTGCTTCAATAGTTGAACAAAATTACATGACGAAAGAGGATAGCGGCTATCGGTTGGGCGGCGTCTCGTTTGGACTCATATTGAATCGTGAATATGTTTTTCAAGCACCGAACTATGGACCGACATATACGGTCAAGTTAGATCAAAAGAAAGTGATCGCAGAAGGAGAACGGATGGCGGATGAACTCATCTCCGAGTTACGAAAGCGGGAAGATTTTAAAAATGTCGACATCAATGTCGCGCTCTATATGAAGTCGACGCAAGGTTCACCGACTCCAGGGAACTATATTAAATCTGCGTTTGTCGGAACAGATGACGAGGTCGCATCAGGTGACTGGAAAGCCATCGATGAGAAATATTATTATTTCCCATCAGCAACAGCGACGAACGACGTACGTGAGGACGCTCAGAAATTTACGCTCTTTAGCGACCGGATCGGCGACCTTTTCCCAGACTATAGTGGGATGATCGGGAAAGGGTTTTATCAAAACGGAGATTTGTCACGACTCGAGATGGATATTCCGATTCAGTTTTACAGTCGTGCCGAGCTTGTCGGATTCACTCAACACATTGTCGGCCTGCTTGAAAACCGTTGGGAATATAATCGAAACGTCCCTGTCCGCATCAACGTGACATCACTCGGTGGAGATACTGAAGTGACGATTGTGTTCGAGGACGGTATGGATAGTCCGAAAGTGTACTTCTAAAAAAGGAGAGGTTCGTTTTTTTGAAACGAATCGCTCTTTTTTTTCGTATAAAAAGTGATAGGTTAACCTTTGACCTTATTTGACCAAATGAGTAGAATAGAGTTAACAGAAACGGGAAAGGGATAGGTGAGGTGAAACGATATGGCTAAAAATTATTATGACGACCTCGGTGTTTCAAAAGAAGCATCCGAGCAAGAGATTAAACGAGCATACCGGAAATTGGCGAAACAATATCATCCGGATGTCAATAAAGATCCTGGCGCCCAAGACCGATTCAAATCAATCCAAGAAGCGTTCGATGTATTGAGCGACCCAGAGAAGAAGGCGAACTATGATCGATACGGTAGCCCGGATGGACCATCGTTTGGACAGGGGTTCGGCGGCGGCGGAGAGACTTATGGAGAAGGATCGTCCCAGTTCGAGGATTTATTCCGACAGTTTGGTGGCGGTTCACGCACGACTTCTCGGACATTCGGGTTCGAAGATATGTTCGGGAGCTTCTTTGACCAAGCAGTCGAGGAGGATTTGGATGAGACTGTTCGCGTCAACATCCCTTTCAGCCAATTGACAAAAGAATCAAAAGTAAGCCTTCGACTTCAGACGGGGACAGTGAACGTCAAAATTCCACAAGGTGCCTACGAAGGTCAAAAATTGCGATTAAAAGGAAAGGGAAGTCGGGTCGGACAATCTGGGAACCGGGGCGACGTGTACGTTGAACTTCACTTTACGGATGACGATACGTTCCGGCGCGAAGGGGAGCATATCGTGACCGTGAAACGCCTGCGCCCACTCGAGTTTTTGGACGGGGCGAGTGTCATCATTGCGACACTGGACGGGGGACGCGTGAAGTTGAAAGTGAAGCCGGGAAGCCGACCAGGGCAACGGATGCGGATTCCGGGTCGTGGTGTCATGACCGGTTCGAAAGTCCGGTCGGATCTGTTCGTACAACTCGAGGTCGACCTGCCGCTTGATGATACCTACCGTTCTGTTTATGAGCAAATCGAACGTTGATAGATTAAGGGGGAATCGTGATGGACTTTAATCGCTTTACAGATAAAGCACATGAATGCATTGTCAGTTCGCAAGCATTGGCGAAACAATATCACCATGGTGAAATCAACGAGTGGCATGTGTTAGCCTCTATGATTTCACAGACGGACGGAATCACACCGCTGTTGCTTCAAAAGATGGAGATTGATGTGTCTGAGATTGAAGGTGAAGTCGCACTTTCTCTAAAGCGTGCGCCGAAACTCCAAAACCCGGCGACACCGATGATCTCGGCTTCGTTACTGAACGTCTTGACGACGGCAGAGCGTGAAGCGACCGGGATGAACGACGAATACGTATCGGTCGAACATATTTTACTCGGAATATTATTGAATAGTAGTCAAGCACAAGCGATGCTCGAACGAAAGGGCATCACAGAGGCACATCTCCGTGAAGCACTCGTCGCTGTACGTGGGAATCGCCGAATCACATCAAAATCGCCCGAAGCGACGTATGATGTCTTGACGAAATACGGACGTGACCTCATTCAAGAAGTGAAGACCGGAAAAATCGATCCAGTCATCGGACGCGATAGCGAGATCCGGCGCATCATCAGAATCTTGAGCCGGAAAACAAAAAACAACCCGGTCCTCATCGGGGAACCGGGTGTCGGGAAGACGGCGATCGTCGAAGGACTCGCCCAGCGCATCGTTCGAGGTGACGTGCCGGAAAGTTTAAAGGATAAAACCATTTTTAGTTTGGATATGAGTTCTCTCGTAGCTGGAGCGAAATATCGTGGTGAGTTTGAGGAGCGTCTTCAAGCGGTCTTGACGGAAGTGAAGGAAGCGGAAGGGATGATCATCCTCTTCATCGATGAACTGCATACGATTGTCGGGGCAGGGAAATCGGAAGGATCGATGGATGCCGGTAACATGTTAAAACCAATGCTCGCCCGAGGTGAACTGCATTGCATCGGTGCGACGACGCTAGACGAATATCGTCAATATATTGAGAAGGACCCGGCGCTCGAACGCCGATTCCAACAGGTGCTCGTCGCGGAGCCGGACGTTGAAGATACTGTTTCCATTTTGCGTGGGTTAAAAGAACGGTTCGAGATTCATCACGGGGTACGCATCCATGACAATGCCCTTGTAGCAGCTGCGATGCTATCGAATCGCTACATTACGGACCGGTTCATGCCGGATAAGGCCATCGACCTCGTCGATGAATCGTGTGCCATGATTCGGACGGAGATGGAGTCGATGCCGGCCGAACTCGATGAATTGGTCCGTCGGGTCATGCAGCTTGAAATCGAAGAAGCCGCTCTAAAAAAAGAGAGCGATCCAGCTTCGATGAAACGCCTAGATGCGCTACAACAAGAGCTAGCCTCAATCCGTGAACAGTCTGATTCGCTACGTCTTCGTTGGGAGAACGAGAAGGAGTCGACACACCGGGTTCAACAAATCCGGGGCGACCTCGAGAAAGTGCGTCTTGAGTTACAGGAAGCGGAAAGTCGCTACGACTTAAACCGGGCCTCTGAGTTAAAATATGGACGCATTCCAGAACTTGAGCGAGAGCTTGAGGAAGCGGAACGATTGGCGGGTTCTGTGACACGCGAACTCGTTCGTGAGGAAGTGACAGAAGAGGAAATTGCCGAAGTCGTCTCGAAATGGACAGGCATCCCGGTGACGAAACTGACCGAGGGAGAGCGGGACAAACTCCTCAATTTAGAAGCGGTGTTGCATCAGCGTGTCTTCGGGCAAGATGATGCGATTCGATTCGTCAGTGACGCGGTCATTCGGGCCCGTGCCGGTATTAAAGACCCGAACCGTCCAATCGGTTCATTCCTATTCCTCGGACCGACCGGTGTCGGGAAGACGGAGCTCGGGAAGGCGCTTGCGGAAGCGATGTTTGATTCAGAAGACCACATCGTCCGACTGGATATGAGTGAGTATATGGAGAAACATGCCGTGTCGCGTCTAGTCGGTGCCCCTCCTGGCTATATCGGTTATGAGGAAGGTGGGCAGTTGACGGAAGCGGTTCGTCGTAACCCATACTCGGTGCTCTTACTCGATGAAGTTGAGAAGGCGCATCCGGACGTCTTCAATATCTTGCTACAACTGCTCGATGATGGTCGATTGACCGATTCGCACGGTCGTGTTGTCGATTTCAAGAACACGATTGTCATCATGACATCGAACATTGGAGCGGATATATTACTTGAGGCAGCGAAAGATGGGGTCATCGATGAGGACGAGGAGCGTCAAGTGCTCGACAAACTCCGTCGTCATTTCCGTCCGGAATTTTTGAATCGGGTCGATGAAACGATTTTGTTCCACCCGCTCACGAAAGATCAAATCGGTCAAATCGTCGAGAAGGCGGTCGGACGGATGAGCGAACGGCTCACGACGCGTTCCATTCACATCCAAATCACAGATGCGGCGAAAGCGTTCGTCGCGGACGAGGCGTATGAACCTCAGTTCGGTGCGCGACCGATTAATCGATACGTGCAACGGACCATCGAGACGAAACTTGCCCGTAGCATCCTTGCTGGGGATGTCGAAGATGGGCAAACGGTCGTCATCGATGTCGAAAACGGGGCGTTGACGTTACGTCCGTCGACGGTCAATGCATAAAGAAAGAGGAATCCAACATCGGATTCCTCTTTTATGTACGTTGACGTTTTCGTCTCAAAGCAGAAAACGGACGCCGATCATGACTGCACCTACCTGACTCTCTTCTCACAATCAGATGCATATCATCTCATCTTACATCGTGAGGAACTAGATAGGGATCTTTATTGTGAAACGAGGGGACGTTCTGGCTGATAGATGCAGTACGGTTCCGACTCCTTATAATCACCGGTGACCGCATAGGCCCGGGCACGTGAACCACCACATAGGTAGCGATACTCACAGTACCCACACTTTCCGTAATGGGTGTCGGGGTCACGTAGCGCCTTGAACGTCGGATGATGGCGATATATATCGGCAAGCGGTGTTGTTCGGACGTTTCCACATGGGATCGGTAAAAATCCGGACGGTTGTACGTCACCTGTATGTGAAATGAAGACGAAACCGTTACCGTCGTTCGTCCCACGAGGTGCCTTTGCCAAGTCATCGTGTGGGTGTCCGATTGGAGGAAGGCCTTCTGCTTTTCGCCGCTTATTTTCCTGTCTTGCCACCCGCCGATAAAACTGGGCTTCCGTCGTCGAGATGATGAACGGTGCCGTCTCTTGTAGCGAGAACGCCCACTTCAACACTTCCTCATGTCGCTCAGGGGAGATGGGTTGTAACAGGGATCCTCGTCCGGTCGGCACGAGGAAAAAGAGCGTCCAGACCGACACACCGAGGGACTCCACGAGTTTTGCCATCTCGGGTAAGCGGTCGACATTATATTCGGTCACCGTCGTATTGATTTGAAAAGACATCCCTTCTTCTCGGAAGTAAGAAATTCCTCGGAGGGTACGGTCGAAACTGCCGCGTGTCCCCCTGAAGTAATCGTGCGTCACGGCGTCTGGTCCATCAATGGAGAACGCCCAGCGTGACAATCCGGCCGCTTTCGCACGTTTCACGGCGTCATGAGTGACACGAGGTGTGGCCGAAGGGGTCATCGAGACACGCATCCCGAGAGAGGCGGCATACGCAGTCAGTTCAAACAAATCTTCACGCATGAGAGGGTCCCCGCCTGTGAAAACGAGAATCGGATTGTCCATCGCATGGATGTCACGAATGAGCGCTTTTCCTGCCTCGGTGTCGAGTTCGTTTTCGTATCGATGAAACTGTGCCTCGGCTCGGCAATGGACACAAGAGAGCGCACAGGCACGTGTCACTTCCCAAATGACGATGAACGGATTTTCGTTATAGTCGATCTGCTTCATACCGTCACCAACTGCTCGAGATTCAGCTTCGCGACAGCCTTTTTAGCGGAATCGACACAATCAGGTAATCCGACCCCGTGGAGAATGGCACCACAAGCCTCGACACCGTCCCATTTCGCAAGCGCCTCTTCAAAGGCTTTGACATCTTGTTTATGTCCAACTTCGTATTGTGGCATCGTTTGAATGTGCCGTTCGACTTTCGTAAATAGAGGTTTCCCGACTTTTTGAATGCGTCTCAGCTCGTCTAAAGCAAAGGTTGCGACAGAAACGTCGTCTTCATGGAGAAGGGGCGGAACATATTCTGATCCGATGTACATTCGAAGCAACGCTTTTCCTTGAGGCGCCATATGTGGCCATTTTTTATGCATCCAGCTACAAGCGGTCAAGGCGTTTCCTTCAGATTTAGCAATGACGTAGCCGGTCCCGTCCAATGCGTCGACTTCGGATTCATCGAATGCGGCAAGAACGGTCATCGAGGATGTCCGCTTCAGTTTAGATAAGCGTTCTGCTTCCGGGATATGAAGTAGTGAACCGAGTGCGTTAGGTGATGTGGCGATGATGATGCCATCGAATCGCTCGACTTTCCCATTGGCGAGTGTGACCTCATGAGGTCGGACAGACTGAACGACCGTCTTTAGTTCGAGCCGATCAATCGAAGGTCGGAGCGCTTCGACGAGACCACCGAGCCCTTGGTCGATTGACAGAAACTTTCCGGTGTCAGAAGGTTTCACACCGGCTTGAACGGGAGGGGTGAGTGCTTTCATCCCGAGAATCAGACTGCGAGTTTTTTGTTCAATCGTGATAAACTGAGGGAAAGTAGACTCGATACTCATATCATCAAGCGTACCGTTGTATATTCCGGACAGAAGGGGCTCAATCATCGAATCGACGACTTCTGAACCGAGTCTCGTTCGAAAGAAGCGGTCGAGCGAGATGTCCTCGCCTTCATAGACGCGTGGAATGACAAGGTCGAATCCTGCACGAAACTTTCCTTTCCATGTGAAGAGATCTGTTTTGACCATTGGCCAAAACTTAGTCGGAATCCCCATGACCGAACCGGCCGGCATCTGTCTCAATTGGTTACGTACGTAAATGTAAGATGTCCCGGTCTTGGACCGGACGAGCCGATCCCCGAGACCGAGGTCGGTAATGAGGGACGTCAAGGTCGCCTTTCGTGCCATATAGCCGTCCGGTCCGGTCTCTAACGTAAATCCATCCTGATAGATGGTTTTGATTTTTCCACCGAGTCGGTCTTGAGCGTCAAACAGTGTGACGTGTGCGCCGGCTTCTTTGGCATAATGTGCCGCGGCAAGTCCAGTGATGCCGCCTCCGATAATTGCGATGTGATTCAATCGATTCACCCATTTCCTAAAAATTGTTGTCGTATTAACGGTACAGAGAATATTGACGAAGATATAGGATAAGTATCACGGAGTTCTAGACAAATTTGTCACGAATTTAAGGGGGACGATGAGATGATTTCCTTATTGGTCGTCGCAACGATTGTCGTGATTGGCATTATCGGATTCATCGTAACGATGAATCGACATGGAGAGAAACTGGTTGGTGATGAGGAAGAACCGTCGATGATTTGGGCGGACGAGGACTGGTATAAAGAAGATGGACCACCGGACGGGTAATGTGATAAGATGACCCGGTTGAAATTTGATGGAACATGGGGTGATTGAATGAATGTACTCGAACAACAGCTGAATCACTTAATCGATGAGTGTCGTCCCTACACGGCTCAAGGGAAAGTGGCGGATTATATCCCTGAACTCGCCCACATGAAAAATGATTTGCTCGGAGTGGCGATTTGTTTGCCGGACGGTACGTATATTCATGCGGGGGACGTTCATCACAAATTTACGATTCAAAGCGTGTCAAAGGCGTTGACGCTCTGTTATGTCTTGATGGAGTTTGGGGAAGACTATGTGTTTTCCAAAGTGGGAATGGAACCGACGGGGGATGCGTTCAACTCCATCGCCAAGCTCGAGGAGACAGTACCGTCAAAACCGCTGAACCCGATGATCAATGCGGGAGCCCTCGCGGTGACGAGCATGATTTTAGGAGAAACGGCAGAACTGAAAATCTATCAGTTCCGTCAGTTTTTGGCGACGTTGTTGAATCGATCGGTCGAGGAGATCACATACGATGAAAAAGTCGCTCGCTCTGAATACGAGACGACCGACTTGAATCGTGCACTCCTCTATTTTATGCGCCACCATGGAATTGTTGATGGCGACGTCGATGAAATCATTGATGTGTATACGAAACAATGCGCCATCGAAATCGACTGCTTCGATTTGGCACGAATCGGACGCGTTTTTGCAGGGAGCGGAGAAGACCCGGATACAGGAGAGGAACTGATTCCGCGTCGGGTCGTGCGAATCGTCAAAGCCATCATGACGACGTGCGGCATGTACGATGCATCGGGTGAGTTTGCCGTCCGTGTCGGTTTACCAGGAAAAAGTGGGGTCTCCGGTGCGATTTTAGCGGTCGGCAACCATGAGTTAGATTTGAGTAATGTCGGATTTGGAATATTCGGTCCTGCACTGGATTCGAAAGGGAACTCGATTGCGGGCATGAAGTTGTTAGAGTTGCTGATTGAACGTTATACGTCGCGCTAAATCGATAAATGTTCCATGGATGAATCAAGTTCACGTTGCAATGTTTCGACTTTAGTATCATATGCGTGCTGTAGACCTTCGGGAGGTGTGAAGGCACGCCAACGTTTCAACAGTTGGTCATGGTCATTCATCTCACCGAGCTTGGTCTGCATCTTTTTTAGTGTGCGCACGGTGTTCATCGAGGCGTTCGATTCATAGTTTAGCAAGTATTCATGCAAGTAACGTTCACGTTTGACGGCTAAACGGATTTTGTGGAGTGCTTCGACTTGATCATTTTTATCAGACTGTTCATGATAGATGCGAACACGTCGTTTGCGTTCGCTTTTCGCCTTTTCTAACATCGGAGAGGCGCTTATTTTTTTGAACGCTCGAAATAGGGGGCCGCCGATGAAGCGACGGACTTGCTGATCGAGCGATGGGGTCATTTTCTCACTGACGCGCGCTGCGAGGATGGTCCGTTCGATGGCACGTTGTTTCTCTGCCGCATGAAGAAACGCTTCGTCGAGTTCGGTTTGAGAGTCGAACTGCTCGATGAGTACGTCGAGGTCGCGCACATGTCCGAGTGCCTCCATCAGTTGTTTGAGTTGCCGAAACGTCGCAGGCTTTGTTTCATAAATCTGCATGAACGTGATCAACTTTCGCAAATGAACGCGGGCACGATGAATATCTTCGGAATTGTTAAAAGAGAGGGCCTCGGTCACGTAATGGTTGAACGTGTTCCATGTTTCTAACAGCTCGAACTTAAGTTTTTCTGCATGCCGTTGATTCATAATTTTGTTTCCTTTCTGAAAAAGAGATGAGGGTTATCCATGTACCAAACACATTCATTAAACGAAAAAATAAAACTGTTTTTTACGATATTTTTTCCAATCCTAGTCACGCAAGTGTCTTTTTATTTGATCAGCTTTTTTGACACCGTCATGTCCGGACGCGCGGGAGCGGTCGACTTAGCAGGTGTCGGTGTCGGCTCTAGCCTGTGGATGCCGGTATATACCGGGCTCAGCGGAATCTTGCTGGCGGTGGCCCCGATTGTATCGCAAGCACTTGGCGCACGAGATCGTCAACAGATCCAGCGGACGTTGTTCCAAGGGATTTATTTAGCCATCATGCTCAGTGTCATCACGTTGACATTAGGCTCGGTCCTCGTACCGATCGCAATCGATGGAATGGGGCTCAGTACAGAAGGGAAACGAATCGCGACGCAATACTTAGTTGCCCTCGGGTTCGGTGTCTTGCCGATGTTTTTGTTCAACGTGCTTCGCACCCTCATGGATGCCCTTGGCAAGACGAGAATCTCGATGATCCTCATATTATTAGGGTTACCCATTAATGTCGGATTAAATTACATCTTCATCTTCGGAAAACTTGGTGTTCCAGCATATGGCGGTGTCGGAGCGGGGATTGCGTCAAGTATCACTTACTGGCTTCTCTTTTTCATGGCCTTTTTCTTCGTCAAGAATGGGAAGCCGTTCCGCGAGTATAAGTTTTTACGGACGACTGAGCGCATCATTTGGCTTAGGCAAAAAGAGTTGTTACAGCTCGGGACCCCAATCGGGCTCGCCATTTTTGCAGAAGTCAGTATCTTTGCGGCGGTTACATTGCTACTCAGCTCATACGGTGACCAAATCGTGGCGGCTCACCAAGCAGCCATTAACTTCGCCTCATTCGTATATATGCTGCCACTGTCGGCATCGAGCGCGTTAACGATTGTCGTCGGGTACGAGCTTGGCGCAAAACGACTACAAGATGCCGTCCGCTATGCAAAAATCGGTATTTCACTTTGTCTCGGGGTCTCACTTTTTTCCGGTGCTCTTTTGTTTTGGCAAAACGAGCGGGTCGCGGCCATCTATACGAACGATGCGACGGTCGTCGACCTCGCGGCCCACTTCATGATTTTCGCCGTGTTTTTCCAATTGTCAGATGCCGTCGCGGCACCCATTCAAGGGATATTACGTGGCTTCAAAGACGTCAATATTACGCTCGTCCTCTCCCTCGTCGCCTATTGGGTCATCGGCTTACCTCTCGGCTATGTCTTGGCGGAACATGCGGGGGTCGGACCAGACGGTTATTGGATCGGTTTGATTGCAGGACTCGCGGCCGGTGCCGTCCTATTATTCCTTCGGTTAGTATGGATTGTGCGGCGCTATGGGACGTTCCATCAGGTGAAATGATGCAAAGATTGTTCGCAAATGTGAACAATCTTTTACTTAACTGAATTGGTCTATACAACTATACTTTTATCGGTTATGATAACATGGAAGAAAACAAAAAGGAGTGGTGAACCGGTGGGGACGTTGATCAATGCCCATATCGTATCGGCGGAACAAACGTGGGAGCGAGGCTACATCAAATGGAGTGACCAAACGATTGACGAGATTGGGCCGATGGAACAATTTGAACAACAAGATGAGCACGTGATCGATGTCGCTGGGGCACTCGTCACACCGGGGCTCATCGATATACACATCCATGGAGGATACGAAGTTGATACGATGGATGCGGATGCATCGCGACTTCGACGATTGAGCGAAAGCATGTTACAAGAAGGGGTCACATCTTTTTTCGCGACGACGATCACGCAGTCAAAAGAGGCGATTGAGCACGCATTGGCGGCGGTTCGAGACGTCATTGAAGCGCAAGATACGACCCTCCTCGGGATTCATTTAGAGGGTCCATTCGTCAATGTCGAGATGGCGGGGGCACAACCGGCGGAGCATATAATCGACCCGGATGCCGAACAGTTTCGGAAATGGCAAGAGCTTGCGGGCGGACATATTCGACTTGTCACTTATGCACCGGAACGACCGGGAGCTCGAGCATTTGAAGCGGCACTTCGTGAGTCGGGTGCCATCGGTTCTGCGGGTCATACGAGTGCCACGTTTGAAGACAATAAACAGGCAGGCGTCAAACATGGGACGCATTTGTATAACCAAATGCGTGGGTTGCACCATCGGGAACCGGGAACGGTCGGGTATTGCTTGTTAGAAAGAGGCGTCATGGCAGAAATCATTCCGGACGGGATTCATAGTCGTCCGGAGATGGTCGATTTTGCGTTCCGTTTAAAAGGCGCAGATGAATTGATCGTCATCACGGATGCGATGCGAGCGAAAGGTCTACCGGACGGCCAGTATGAGCTCGGGGGGCAACCGGTCATCGTAGAGAAAGGGGCTGCGCGACTTCAAGCCGGGAATCTTGCCGGTAGTGTTTTGACGATGGACGCCGCCTTTCGGAATATCCAGACATATACGGGATGTACGGTGGAAGAAGCAGTCAAAATGACCGCGACGAATGTGGCCAAAGAATTTGGACTGACGACAAAAGGGGAAGTCAAACCAGGGTTTGATGCAGACCTTGTCGTGTGGGATGCCACGACACATGTTCAGATGACCTTCGTCAAAGGAAAAATCGTTTACGAACGGGAGGAACAAAAATGAACGTATTAGTCGCAAAGACAGCGAACGACGCGGAACGAATCGCCTATTCGCTCATGAAAGAACGGATTTCAGGGAAACATGACTTCGTACTCGGTCTCGCGACAGGCAGCACGCCGGTCGGGATGTATCAAATGTTTAAGCAAGATGCGCTCGATTGTAGTCACATCACGAGTGTCAATTTGGATGAATATATTGGTCTGTCACCAGAGCATCCACAAAGCTACAACCGCTTTATGAAAGATCGTTTATTTGACGAAGTGCCGTTCAAACAAAGTTATCTTCCTCAAGGTGATGCACCTGACCCTGAAGCGGAGGCGGCTCGCTACGAAGGTCTCGTCCGGAAGCTTGGTGTCGACTTACAACTTCTTGGTATCGGGGAAAACGGTCATATCGCATTTAATGAACCGGGCACAGCGCTTGATGCGAAGACACATGTGACCGAACTCGCCGAATCAACACGAGAGGCTAACCGTCGCTTTTTTGATCGATTGGAAGATGTTCCAACGCACGCGATCACCATGGGACTCGACACGATTATGAATGCACGTGAAATCATCCTTGTCGCCACAGGTGAACGGAAAGCGGAAGCGGTACAGCACATGATTGAAAGCGTGCCGACGGTCGACTGGCCGGCTACAATCCTTCAAGCACATCCAGGTGTAACGGTCGTACTCGATGAAAGAGCGGCATCTCGTTGTGCGGAAGCGCTTCAAGCACGAGGACAAGAAGCGGCAACACGGTTTTTCACGATTCGTACTTAATGGACCTGCGGAGATTTTCCGTAGGTTTTTTTGTTTTCAACTACGGGAAAATATAAGAAACAAAATTGTCATCAAAACGTTTTCGACAAAGTTCACACTTTCCTCTATAATGAGTGAAGCTCAATATTTTGACTCGAAGGAGACGATCATGAATTCTAGAACACATACTCGTAGACAGCGCAAAGGTCCGTCTGCGTTTTATAAGGTATTTAGTTCCCTCGTGCTGATTGCGATTATTGTGGGGTCTAGCATTTACGGTACAGCTTTTTATAAAGCACACAATATGTTGTCCGGAACCCAGGTCACGTTAGAAGATGATCCGATGGTGGAACCGACTCGTTTTGATAAAGAAGATACGGAGTCGTTCTTAGTTTTAGGGACGGACCTCTCCCCTCAAAAGAAAGCGCGCGGAGAGTTCGGACGATCGGATGTTATGATTGTCGTCATCTTGAACAAGAAAGAAAAACAGACGACGATGCTCAGTATCCCGCGTGACTCATATGTCAATATCGACTACACGGGTTATAATATCCCTTACGGAAAGACAGGACTTGACCAAGACAAGATTACACACGCCTACTACTTCGGTTCGATGGATGAATCGAATCCAAACAATGGGATGCGGATGGCGACGAACACGATTGAAGACTTGGTCGGCATTGAAATTGATCATGTCGTCTCTCTCAACTTCCAAGGATTCGTCGACTTCATCGATGCGGTAGGTGGCGTTGAAATCGATGTCCCGTTCTCATCACAACAAAACAGTTATGATGCGACACGTGAGACGGTTCAAATCGAACAGGGACTTCAACAACTCTCTGGTGAAGAGGCGCTCGCCTACGTCCGAAATCGATACGACGACCCGCGCGGAGACATCGGACGTGGACAACGTCAGATGGAGGTCATTAACGCCGTTCTCGAACAATCACTTGGCACGTCACTCATCAATAACTATGATAAGGTCTTGAAAGCCGTCGGTGACAATATGCAGACGACACTCGGACCGAATGACTATATGCGTTTGATTGAAGATGTCGGGGCATTGAATAATACGGTTCAGTATCAACTGACCGGTGAGGGTGCTCGGGCAGATGATGGACACTTTTATTATTTCTTGAACGAACCACTTCTTGAAGAAGTGCGTTATCGTGTCCAACAAGCGGATGCAGGAAATCGAGTTGAAACGATGTCGGATACAGAATTAGAATCTTACACGTTAGACCCGTATGGAGTGACGTACGAAGCGCAATAAACATGTAAAACGCTCAGAATTCATTTTCTGAGCGTTTTTTTATATGGTTGCTAATCTCAAGACAGAGCGATTTCTTTGAATTTGATTTGGTCGTTGATGTTTCCACTAAAAAATTTGGCATCACCGTACAGACAACGATATTTTAGGTTTTATATGAATCAAAAAGTGGACCGAAACTGTAATGCTGATTCGTCCGTTATATGCGATCCATCGCGACGGTCAAAGAGTACGAGTCTCCACGAAAGAGAGAACGACTATATTCAAACATTTCGCCATCCTCGAGATACGTCCGTTGGTCAATCAATAGGACCGGGGCATTTGGAGAAATGGTTAACAACGTGGCTTCTTCGGTATCGGCGCTTCGCGCTTCGAGTGTCTGCGTGGCATTCTTCAGACGTAAGCCGTGTTGTTCGGCGTATGCATAAATCGACCCAGTGGCGTCCTTTTCCGTCAGGGCAGGCAATAAACGGACGGGGATATATGCGGTTTCGAGAGCAAGTGGATTGTCATCGGCGAGTCGAAGCCGCTTCATTTCGTACACGGGTGTCTGGTTCGGGATGCTTAGTTGCTGAGCGATGCGGTCGGTTGCAGGGATGATCTCGTACGACAAGAGGCGACTGAGCGGTCGCATCCCTCGATGTTTGATTTCCTCAGAAAAACTCGTCAATCCGGATAATGTCATCGCAATCTTCTGACTCGCGACGAACGTGCCCCGTCCTTTTTGACGCCTTAAATATCCGGCGTTGACGAGGTTCATGATCGCTTGGCGAATCGTCATCCGACTGACTTGAAATTGTTCGGAAAATTCTCGTTCTGAAGGTAAGGTGTCTCCTGGCTTTAACAATCCGTCATCAATTTGTTGCTTTAAGTACGCTTCAATTTGATAATAAATAGGTAACGGAGACTGTTTATCAATTTCTAACATATCATTTCGCTCCTGACTGAGAAGTTGTATGTTTCATTATAGACGAAATTAAACTAGTTGTCTGAACAGATTATAGAGAAAAGGTGGAGGAGAAGATGAGTCAACACACATTAGAAACAATCGTGACTGCAACTAAAACGGATCAATCAGGGTATTGGCACACACTTAAGAACAGTCCTTTTTATGCAGAAGGCGGCGGACAACCGGCTGATCGGGGCTGGATTGGAACGCATCATGTATTGGATGTACAAATCAAGGATGGTGAGGTGTGGCATCTTTTGTCAGAAGCATTTCCTGCTGGCACATCGGTAGAGGCTCGAATCGATGAGGGTGTGAGACGGGATCATTCGATTCAGCATACTGCTCAACATCTTTTGACGGCAATATTAGAAGATCGTCACGGCATTCGTACGCTCAGCTTTGGAATCGGGGAAGAAGATTCATCCATCGAGATTGATACGGCAGAGATGGACTGGGCACAAGTTGAAGCACTTGAAGAAGAGGTACAGCAACTCATCTTTGAAAACCATCCGATTCATGTTTATGAGATTCCGGAAACAGAAGTAGACCGGACGCGCTTACGGAAAGAAACCGACCGCACAGGAATGATTCGAATCGTTGAAATTGAAGGGCTTGATTATAACGCGTGTGGGGGTACACATGTAAAAACGACTGGGCAACTCGGTATGATTCAAGTGACGACGCTCAAAAAAGTGAGAGGAAATATCCGATTGACATACGTGGCCGGGAATCGGGCGCTAAAAGCGACCCAACGAGCACGTGAGGCGCTACGTTCAATCCATCATACGCTCTCGACGACGAATGAATCCGTGGCGGCCCGTGTGATTGAAGAACATACGATCCGTCTAGAACGAGAGCGGGAGATTAAGGCGCTCGAAGGACGAATTGCGAAAGCAAAAGTAGAGGCCGTTATAAAAGAGGACAACTATGTGGCGTTACATGTAGGACGTACAGAAGCCGAGACGTTGACGACTGCAATTGTCGAACAGATTGCAGCGACTGGTCGAATTGCGGTCGGCGCCAACTATGGCACGAACAAACTGTTTGTCATGCACGATGGGACCCATGATCTCCCGGTCGGTACATTTCTCCGAGCAGCACTACAACAGATGCAGATTGGTCGCGGCGGCGGGAATCATAAACAAGCGCAAGCACGATTCACATCCGTGGTGGAACTGGAGCGGGCTATGAAAGAAATTGTCGAACGATTGCAGGAAGGGGTGCTCCCATGTTGACGATTCAATCTGGAAAAGACACAATGTTGATTGAACAAGCCAGACAAGTAAGGGAGATCGTATTTATCCAGGAACAAGGAATCGATCCGAGTTTAGAGTATGACGACCTAGACGATGCGTGTATACATGTTGTCGGTCTTCTGGACTCCGAGCCTGTGACGACGGCACGCCTTCGTCCCGTCGATGCAAAGGTCGGAAAAGTGGAGCGGGTGGCGACGATTCAGTCGGCGCGGGGACAAGGATATGCGAAGGATATTATGAACGAGGTCGAACGTGTCGCGAAACGTCAAGGGTTGGTCGAATTACGATTAGGCGCACAACTGACAGCACTCCCATTTTATGAAAAAATCGGGTATGAGGCGTTTGGCGATGAATTTATGGATGCGTTCATCCCACATCGAATGATGAAAAAAACATGCTAACTCTTTTTTTGAAATATCCCATTTTTCTAAAAAAAGGTTGGCAAGAAGGTACGGTTTTGTTATAACTAATACTAACAACTGACAGATAGAGGTTGCGAATGACATGAGTAAGCTTGGTTGAGACGGACGCACTCCGGACCAAGTCGAAAGGGAAAATTCGCCGAAGTCGACGTTCACGTGCGTATGAACGAAGGCTGGGGTAGTCGTGAACAACGCCTACACTGCCATGGTCAACTACCATGGAGCGCTATCTACGGAACGATTTACGAATCGTTTTTCAACTGCGCGTACAAGCGGCAGGCCGTAGGGAGAGTGCTTCCTATCGGTCTGCCGCTTTTTCTGTTGGTAGACATCTTGAAGGTGGGGAACTTGATGACAACCGTACTGAAATTTGGTGGCAGCTCCGTTGCCACAATCGATCAAATACAAGCCATTTCCGACTATTTACAGACACGCGTCACAACAGGTGAGAAATTGGTCGTCGTCGTATCGGCGATGGGCAAGACGACCGATTCGCTCCTGTCGCTTGCTAAACAAATTACGGACCGTCCGATGATTCGTGAACTCGATCGGCTACTAGCCGTCGGAGAAGAACAGACAATCAGTTTACTCAGTATCGCTTTGAACTCGAGAGGTGTACCTGCCATTTCGCTCACCGGGCAACAAGCCGGAATCGATACGATGGGCATCCATACGAAGAGCAAAATCAAAGCGATTCGTAAAGAAGTGTTGCATGAGAAGTTGCGTCAATACGATGTCTTGATTGTCGCTGGTTTTCAAGGTGTGAATGAAGCAGGAGACGTCACGACACTCGGGCGCGGTGGTTCGGACACGACAGCCGTCGCACTCGCGGCCGTCCTCAGTCAACGTTGTGAAATTTATACGGATGTGGCTGGGGTGTATACGACGGACCCACGGATTCATCCGGCGGCGAAGCGTCTAGACACCGTCTCTTACGATGAGATGATGGAGATGAGTGCACTCGGCTCCAAAGTGATGGAGATGCGAAGCGTCGAGCTCGCGAAAAAGTATGATGTGAATATTTTCGTTGGAAAGACGCTCTCGAGCGAAGGAGGAACATGGATCATGGATACGACGCAAGCAATGGAACAGAAAGCGGTCACGAGTGTGAGTGTCGTCAAAAACGTACTCAGTGTCTCAATCAAACATATCCCGCACACGGCAGCCGGGGTCGCGGACATCTTTGAACGATTGTCAGAACGCCACGTCAACATCGATATGATTTCGCAGACGGCGTTTGACGGGGAAGTGTTCCTATCGTTTACGTGTCCGCTCGACGAAGAGGCTTTTTTAGAAGAAGCACTCGCGGAGTTGATGGCGACCTGGCCGCAAATCAAAATCGACCGCCACACGGAACACGCAAAAATCTCGGTCGTCGGGATCGGCATGCGGGACGCGACAGGTGTCGCCTCAGAACTCTTTGCGACATTCCGCGAGATCGGGATTCCATTCTACCAAGTCACGACATCTGAAATCAGTATTTCCTATACGATTCAAGATCAAGATGTAGAAGCGGCAGTCGCAGCCATTGCGGCCCGGTTCAACTTATAAGGGGGAGCACCATGTACAACGTGGCAGTCATCGGCGCAACAGGTGCCGTCGGACAAAAAATGATTGACGTCTTAACAGAATATGAGTTTCCAATCAATGAACTGAGATTATACGCTTCGGCCCGCTCAGCAGGAAAGACGGTTGAAGTGAACGGACAATCAGTCGTGATTCGGGAATTGAACGATACGATTTATGCGGATCCGATCGATATCGCACTCTTCTCTGCCGGTGGAAGCATCAGTGAGCAATATGCCCCGCGGTTGAGTGAACAAGGGGTCATCGTCATCGACAATTCAAGCGCATTCCGAATGCAAGAAGGAATTCCACTCATCGTGCCGGAAGTGAATCGGGTCGAACTCAGTTCGGAGAAGAAGCTCATTGCGAATCCGAACTGTTCCACGATTCAATCGGTCGTGGCGCTCGCACCATTATCGGAAGTATACGGATTGACACGTGTCGCGTATACATCGTATCAAGCGGTATCCGGATCTGGGCAAAAAGGGATTGACGACCTCGAGCGCGGTGCGCGTGGAGAGGAGCCAATGAATTATCCATATCCAATTTATGATAACGTGTTGCCACATATCGATGTATTTTTAGAAGATGGCTACACGAAAGAAGAGCAGAAGATGATGGATGAGACGCGAAAAATATTAAATGCGCCAAATCTCGGGGTGACCGCGACTTGTGTCCGAGTGCCAGTACGAAACAGTCATGCGGTAGCAATCACGGTGACGCTCGAACGGGATGCGACGGTCGCGGAAGTGAAAGCCGTACTCGCAGATGCGCCGGGTGTCGTGTTAATGGACAATCCGGCCGAACTTTCGTATCCGACGCCACTTGATGTGAACGGGACGGATGACGTGTATGTCGGTCGAATTCGACGGGATGACTCCCAACCGAATACGTTCCATCTATGGTGCGTCGCAGATAACGTCCGAAAAGGGGCAGCGGCAAATGCGGTGCAGATCGCGCAATGTATGATTGGTCAAACAGCGATGAAATAAGGAGGAGATGACATGTTCACAGGAGTAGCGACAGCACTAGCGACGCCGTTTCAAGAGGAAGGACAGTTAAATCTAGAGGCATGGGAAGCGTTGATTGAAGACCAGATCAAGGAAGGGGTGAGTGGTCTCGTCATCGGTGGAACGACCGGTGAAGGCATGACGCTCACAGATATAGAGTTTGAAACATTGCTCGTTCGGGCGGTCGAAATCGCGAACGGTCGAGCTGTGATCATCGCCGGAACCGGATCAAACAACACGGCTATGAGTATCGAAAAAACAAAGCGGGCCGCCGAACTTGGAGCGGAGATGGCGATGGTCGTCACACCGTACTATAACAAGTCGACACAGGCCGGGCTGATTGCCCACTTTACGGCGATTGCAGATGCGTCACCGATCCCACTCATGCTTTATAACGTCCCGTCACGGACAGGTGTCGCCTTGGCACCGGCAACGGTCGGTGAGCTCGCAGAACATCCACGCATCACGGCTTTAAAAGAAGCGAGTGGGGATATCTCAGTCATGGCGCAGATGATGGCACACATTCCGGAAGGGTTCACCGTTTACTGTGGAAATGACGATCAAATCTTGCCATATATGGCATGGGGTGCACAAGGTGTCGTTTCCGTCTTATCAAACGTCTATCCGGGAGCGACGGTCGCCTTAGCGGAAGCTCTTTTGGCGGGTGACCTAGAGTCGGCGCGCACATGGCAACTTCGGTTGCTTCCGGTCATCGATGAGCTGTTCGCAGAAGTGAACCCGATTCCGGTGAAGGCGGCACTTCAAGCGCGAGGGTTTGAATTCGGTGCGCCACGCCTGCCGCTCGTTCCGATGAGCGCGACGGCTGAAGCGAAATTACTGTCGGCGATGGAGCAATTCAATGAGGTGAGACAATGAATGTCCTCATCCATGGATTTGGTGCGATGGGAAAGATTGTCAAAGAGGTCGCTCACGCGCAAGGTGTGAACGTCGCGGCAATCGTCTCACCGGGAAGTGATGAACATGTTGCGACTCTGGGTGAGGTAGATGTACCCGTCGATGTCGTGATTGACTTTTCGAACCCGGCGCTACTTCCTGATTTACTTGCATTCGGACGGAAGCATCATATTCCCCTCGTCATTGCGACGACCGGCTTCACACCGGAAGAACTGGCCGAGATTGAGACGGCTTCACAAGACATCCCGATCTTTCAGTCATACAACACATCATATGGGATTGCCCTGTTGAAACAGTTGCTCGACCAACTCGTCCCGCTCACGCTCGGCTATGATGTCGAAGTGATCGAGGCGCACCATCGGAAGAAAGTGGACGCGCCAAGCGGCACGGCGGAGTTACTGGCCCGTGCCATCGAAGCGAAACGAGAGGTCACACCGATTTACGAACGAACGTCACGACGAGAGGCGCGTGGTGCCGAAGAGTTAGGTATGCACTCGATTCGAGGTGGCACGATTTTCGGTGAGCATACCGTACTATTCGCCGGAGATGACGAAATGATTGAATTGAAACATACCGCGTTATCGAAACGCGTCTTTGCAAACGGGGCGCTTGCCGCAGCGGCAACGGTCATCGATCGCCCGGCAGGACTTTATAATCTATCGAACTTATACGAGGAGGCTACTCATGTTACTCACAAACGCTTATGAAATTGCACAATATATTAAAGATGCTAAAAAGGAAACACCGGTCAAACTTTACGTCAACGGGCAATTGGCAGGCCTTGAAATCGAAGAAGCGAAAGCATTCGGAACGGACGAGTCGAAACTATTCTTGACGACGGCAGAACGCGCGGTCGCTTTCCTTGAAACGAATGCGTCGGTCATCATCGATTCACACCTTGAATACGACCGTCGCAACAGTGCCGTACCGATGCTTGATACGACACAGCTCAATGCACGAATTGAACCAGGTTCGTTCATCCGGGACCACGTCCAAATCGGGAATAACGCCGTCGTCATGATGGGAGCTGTCGTCAATATCGGGGCCGTCATCGGAGACGGTTCGATGGTCGACATGAATGCTGTCATCGGAGCACGCGGAACACTCGGGAAAAACGTTCACCTCGGAGCCGGTGCCGTGGTCGCAGGTGTCCTTGAGCCACCTTCAAAAGATCCGGTCATCATCGAAGACGGTGTTATGATCGGGGCGAACGCTGTCATCTTAGAAGGAGTTCGCGTCGGTGAAAATGCGGTTGTCGCAGCCGGAAGTGTCGTCACACAAGATGTCCCGCCAGGTGTCGTCGTCGCAGGGACACCGGCACGAATCATCAAACAGAAAGATGAAAAAACTTCTGAAAAAACACAACTTGTTGATGACTTACGCTCTCTCTAACGTATAATAGACAGAAAATATGAAAAATGGGAGAGTTGCATGATGGAACAGTATGGACAATGGATGTGGAAAGATGGGGCTTGGATTGAGCCGACTGACGCAAACACGAGTATCATGACACACGCGATACATTATGGAAGCGGGTTCTTTGAAGGGATTCGTGCCTATCATACGGAGGAAGGCCCCGCCATCTTCCGATTGCGTGAGCACTTGGAGCGACTCGTTCGCTCATGTGCATACTATCACGTCACATTACCTTATACGGTAGATGAACTCGAACAAGCGACGATGGAATTGATTGAGCGAAACGGATTTGAAGCATGCTACATCCGCCCGTTCGTCTTCCTCGGAACACCTTGGCAAGCACTCATGCCGACAGCGGAGACGAAGGTGCATGTTGCCATCTCGTGTTGGCCGCTCGGCGAATATTTCAATAAGACGGTCGGAATTCGAGCCAAAGTGGCCTCGTATCGCCGCGTGTCTTCTACGATGATGCCGATGCAAGCGAAAGCGGCATCGAACTATATGAACTCACAGCTATTAAAAGGAGAGGCGCTCCGTGACGGATTCGACGAAGCGATCGCTCTTGATGTAAACGGGAACGTCAGTGAAGCGAGTGTTGCGAACATCTTTCTCGTCAAAGGGAAGACGATCACAACACCGTCACTCGATTGTTCTGTTCTAGATGGCATCACGCGTCAAACAATTATGCAGCTCGCACGTGAGACAGGGTACGAAGTCATAGAACGTCACATCGGTCGAGACGAGCTCTATGTCGCCGATGAGATCTTCTTGACCGGAACGGCTGCCGAAGTGACGAGTGTCATCGAAGTCGATCACCTTTCAATCGGTGGTGGCGTCCAGACGGTCGCGACAGAAATGTTGACACGTTATCGCGAAGCTGTGACAGGAAAGCTTCCAGAACACCGAGATTGGATCACGTTCGTAAAATCAGCGGTCAAAGAGTAAAGGGGTTTTAATATGGGAGTCACCATCGACTTGAATGCGATTCGCGAAAACAAACGACGGGTCGAGGCGCTAGGTCGTCCCGTGTTTGCGGTCGTGAAAAACAATGCCTATAACTTAGGGATGGAGCCAGTTGTGACGACTTTGTATGATGAAGGGGTCCGTCACTTCATGGTGACTACATTAGAGGAAGCGATTGAAGTGCGAACGTATGCCGAATCAGCTCGTGTCCTCGTCATGAATCCGGTATATACGTGGCAGCACGTACATGATCATGAACTCGACGTCGCCATCGGGTCATATGAATGGCTCGTCTCGCAGCGAGAGCATCTCGATGGCGTTCGCCTTCACTTGAAATTGGACGTCGGCATGAATCGTTTCGGTGCCAAAACGTTCGAAGAAGCGCTACAAATCGTTGCCTTCTGTCAGGATGAAGGATTGAACCTCGTCGGATTATGTACACATTTCCCGCTTGCGGATGCAGACAATGCGGAAATCGAACATAGCGTTCAAGTCGAACGTTTCGCCGATTGGTCGACGCGATTGATGGAGCGTCACGCTTTCGAACTGATCCATGCGGCGAACAGTGCGGCCACGCTTCAAGACGATCCGCGCTTGCATCATTGCACACATGTGCGGGTCGGTATTTTCTTATACGGCTATTCATCGGTTGAACCAGTGGCATGGCTCGTGCCTGCTTTTTACTGGGAAACGGAAGTCGTCGCCGTCCATCATATCGAGGCGGGAGCGTATGTCGGATATGGGACGGGATATACCGCGGAAACAAATGAACGAATCGCCGTCTTACCCGTCGGATACGGTGACGGATTGATGCGGGCGAGGCGTCATTTACCCGTCCATATTGAGGGCGAAGCTTATCCGTTCGTCAGCAATATCTTTATGAGCCATAGCTTCATCAAAGTCGACGATGACGTACAAATCGGCGACCGCGTTGCGCTATATGGAGTAGAGACAAAAATCGATGACGTGACACGGATTGGCTATGCCAATAATTCAGAACAGCTATGCGCCCGTTCGTGGCGTGTCCCCCATCGTTTTGAAGGAGGAATTGTATGTACACCAGCAATCAATCAGAATGTTTGATCGAAGGCGTGTCCGTCCGTGAACTTCAAGCGACGTACGGGACACCCTTATATATGATGAGTGAGTCGGAACTAGAGCGCCGCCTCGGGATCGTGCAGGAGGCGTTTCTCGACAAATATCCGAACACGTATGCGTTATATGCGTCAAAAGCGTTATCGATTGCGGCCGTTTACGATAAAGTGGTGTCAGCGGGACTGAGTGTCGACGTTGTTTCACGCGGTGAGATGTACGTGGCACTGCATGCCGGTGTACCGGCGGAGCGTATTCATGTCCACGGATCAAACAAGACGATTCAAGATATCTCGTTCGCGCTAGAGAATGGGATCACGCATTTTACAATCGATAACATGCGGGAAATCAGTCTCTTGTCAGGGCTCGCGGCTGAACACAATTGCATGGTCGATGTGCTACTCCGAATCGTGCCCCAAGTCATCGGGGGCGCCCATACGGCGATTCAAACAGGCGGGGTTGATACAAAATTCGGTTTCCCGACGCACGACGACACATATTTGGATGCTGTTCGTGCGACGTTAGAAGCCGAGCACTTACAGTTGAAGGGGATTCACTGTCACGTCGGTTCTCAAATTCAAGATCCGACCCTCTTCATCAACACGGTGAAGACGATGGTGCGCTTTATGGATACGATTCGTCAGGAAACCGGCTATACGACGGACGTCTTGAACATCGGTGGGGGATTCGGCGTCGCTTACTTGGATGAAGACGAATATCTCGATTTTGCCCAGACGATGGAGCAAGTGATGGAGACGTTGGTCGAAGAGGTCGAGGCACGTGAATTGCCACTTCCGAAAATCGGGATTGAGCCAGGACGTTGGCTCGTCGCCAATGCGGGTGCCACGCTGTATGAGGTGGGGACCGTCAAAGAAGTGAGCGGCGTTCGTACATTCGTGTCTGTCGATGGCGGGATGACGGACAATATCCGTCCGGCACTGTATGACGCAGAGTATGAGGTTGTGGCAGCGACACGGATGAATGAAGAGAAGACGCTCGAGGCAAAAATAGTCGGAGCGTGCTGTGAGTCGGGAGACATCATCTCGAACCGCTCGTTGATCCCTCCTGTCACACCAGGTGACTTATTACTTGTCAAAGCGACAGGAGCATACAATTTCTCGATGGCGAGCAACTATAACCAAATGCTTCGTCCGGCGGTCGTTTTCGTCAAAGACGGGAATCACCGCCTTGTCGTCCGTCGCCAAACGTTTGAAGACTTGGTGGCGTGTGAAGTCATTGGACAATCGACGTAAGACTGCAGAGCAATCTGTAGTCTTTTTTTGATTTTGAAATGAGAACGTTTTTCAATTATGATAGAGAAGAGAAAAAAAGGGGAAGTGACGGTCATGACAAAGACAGCAGCACAAAAGTTAATTGAAGAAAGACGTACGGTCCGTATGTTCAAAGAAGAACCAATCGATACGAAAGTGCTCTATGAAGTATTGCAATCGGCACATCATGCACCATTTCACAATAAAGTCGAGCCATGGAACGTGTATGTGTTCAATGGAGACGGGAAGCAAGTGTTACTCGATGCGCTCGAACCAGCCTTCTCGGAGGCGTCAGAGGGGCAACGCGAAAAAGTGACGGGACGAATCTTAAATGCGGCGGCCTGTATGTATGTGACGGCAAAACATTTTGAGACGGACAAAGGGAATCGTGACGCATTGCTCGCGACGGCGACATTCATTCAAAATGTTCAGCTGCTCTTAAGTGAACGTGAGATCGGGATGGTCTGGCGGACGGGTGGACTGTTCGATGATGCACGGTTGAAGGAAATGATTGGGGCGGAGGGCGAGACGTTTATCGGTCTTCTGCAAATCGGGAAATATGACACAGAAGATATCCCTGCACCGAAAGCGCGACAACCGATTGATGCACACCTTACCATTTTTGAATGAACGATGTTCACTCATGTAGAAAGTCTAGCTAACTGAATAACATTATGATTACTTGAAACATCATCGTCGTTAATGGCTTGTTCTTTGACCTTGAACGGATGCTGACGTTATACAAAAAAGCACCAATGTAACCAATGCTATAAATCAAGATTGCTAAAAGGAGGAGCTCTTCTTATGATTATAAAATTTGATTTTGGAGATAACTATATTCAGTACATCTCCTGTTCTTCTAAAGTAGGGAGAAAAATTCACAAAACACAAAACGAGTTTTTTGACTGGATCTTTGATGATGAAAAGAATAAAAAATATTGGGCGTATGAAAATGGAGAAAAAGATTGTCCGAATTACGATGCATATGCAATTGTCGATTGGCTCAATCATGTGAAGTTTAAAAAAGGGATCGCTAAGGCAAAGGTAGTCGAAAATCTTAAATTGAAACCTAAAAAGACTTTTTATTACTAAGACTAATAAGAATCTTATATAAATATAATGAATAGAGCCGATAAAAAAGCTCAAGTAGGGACCGGTTCAGTCTTTGCTTGAGCTTTTGCTATATGGTTCATTTTTTAATTTTTGTTGCGAGCCAGTCTTGAATCACATTTGTTGGAATCATTTAGTCGTTCCTCCGTTTTTAATATCTTCTTCTCTATTATTATCCAAATGCATACGTTCCCAAACTTCTCGATGTGTACCGTGTAACGTGTCATCAAATGAATCATCAATATGGAGTCCGTAACTTGGGTCGATGGAGGAGGCGTATAGATCTAGCATGAGTCGATCATGATTTGGATACATAGAGTGGGCTCCTTTCAATACGTCAGCTTGGCTACAACTTTAGTATACAAAGGAACTATGAAGAAAATTCGAGAGAAACGTTAACATTTTATGAATCTTGTAAACGCTTTCACAAACTATGCGTTTCACGGAGTGGGACGCATGATTGTTTATATTGCTCAGCGCGTTTGGCATACTTCCTGACCGTTCTTTCCATGATAAAACGGTCATCGTCGTTTAGCGAGCGGACGACTTTTGCTGGGACGCCCATGACCATCACACCTTCTGGTATTTGCATGTTCGGTGTGACGAGCGCACCGGCGGCCACGAACGATCCTTTTCCGATTTTCGCCCCATCGAGTACGGTGGCGTGCATGCCGATTAGACAGTCCTCTTCGATTTCGCAACCGTGAATCATCGCCATATGCCCGATGGAGACCCGGTCATGGATGACTGTCGGTGAGCCTTCGTATTGATGAATCATCGAACCATCCTGAATGTTCACGTGGGAACCGATTCGAATCGGTCCTTCATCTCCTCGAATGACAGTATTGAACCATACCCCCGAGTGGGCTCCGATTGTCACATCACCAATGACATGTGATCCCGGCGCGAGATAGGCCGTTGAATCGACTTTTGGTGTCAATTCTCCTAATTTGTATTGCATTGTTGTAACCCCTTTCAAATGAATATGTTATCATTGTCGCACAACTTGAAAAAGAAATTGCAACGAAAAGAATATTCTTGGTAAGATAGTTAAAATACGTTGAATAAGGAGATCGAGAGATGGAGAAACAACATTTGATTGACATCGCCGCAAAGAAAAAGAAAGCGGCCGTCGTCTTTAAAGACGTCGCAGTGATTGACGTGTACAGTCGTGAGACGATTCGTACAGACGTCGCCATCGATGCAGGGTATATCGTGGCAATTGGGGAAGGGTACGATGGGGAGATTGAGTATCATGACCCGACGTGGACGCTCGCACCATCTTTCATCGATTCACATGTGCATATCGAATCATCGATGGTACCGCCGCATGAGTTTGCCAAAGCCGTTCTGCCGCTCGGTGTGACGACCGTGATTGCCGACCCGCATGAGATTGCGAACGTGAACGGAGCGCTCGGTATCGAATATATGTTAGCCGATGCGAAGGGACTACCGCTCGATGTACGGATGATGCTACCGAGCTGCGTACCGGCGACTCCATTCGAACATGCCGGAGCCAAACTATATGCCGAAGATTTGGCACCGTTTTTGGGTGACCCAGGAGTGCATGGACTAGGCGAAGTCATGGACTATCCATCGGTTGAGGCAGGAAGTGAAGACATGCTTCAAAAGATCGCGCAGACGGAACAAGCGGGTAAAATGGTCGATGGACACGCATCGGGACTCGGTCCAGACCAACTGAACGTCTATCGCGTTGCAGGAATCATGACGGACCATGAATGTACGACTGCGGAGGAAGCAATCGAGCGGGTACGACGTGGGTTCTATGTGCAAATTCGTGAAGGGTCGGTTGCCCGAAACGTGGAGAAGGTCAGCCTGGCTGTCACAGAGAGCAATGCCCATCGTTTTCTCTTCTGTACGGACGATAAGCACTTGGATGACCTCGTTGCGGAAGGTGGGATCGACTACAACATCCGTACCGCCATCAAGCAAGGCGTCAAACGAGAAACGGCCTATGCCATCGCAAGTCTACATGCCGCAGAGGCCTACGGATTGAAAGAGGTTGGAGCGATTGCACCCGGGAAGAAGGCGAACTTCGTTATCTTGTCAGACGTCGAATCGGTGAAAATCGAACAAGTGTATGTCAACGGTACACTCGTCGCGGAAAAGGGAAATGCCACGTTTGGATCTGAAGGGATGGACGTTCCTAAACCGATGAAAGGTGAGCTCGCGTTACCTGAGTTGACAGCTGATTCGTTCCGACTCGCCCCGAGCGAAGAGGAAGTCGATGTCATTCAAGTGCTTCCGAACAGTTTATTGACGAAACGACAACGTCTCACGTTCCAACCAGATGCATCAGGCGCAGATTTATCACAGGATATCGCCACGCTGGCCGTCATCGAGCGTCATCACGGAACAGGGCATATGGCACTTGCCCCTGTGACGGGATTCGGCTTGAAGCGAGGTGCGCTCGCGGCTACCGTGGCTCATGACAGCCACAACTTGGTCATCGCTGGAGTCAGCCCGGAAGATATGTTACTTGCGGCGAGAACGCTTGAGAAGGTAGGCGGAGGGGTCGTTGCCGTATCGGAAGGGGAAGTGCTCGCTGTGCTACCGCTTGAAATCGGAGGGCTCATGACGAAACGTCCTTATCGTGAAGTGGCGGAGATTTTAGAACAGTTGAATGACGCGCTCGACGTTGTCGGTGCACACCGTCATTTTAACCCGTATTTGACGATGTCCTTCCTTGCTTTGCCAGTCATTCCTGATTTGAAATTGACCGATATGGGCTTGTTCGATGTGACCACGTTCTCATTCGTCAACGCGTGACTCGGTCTAACGTATGATTTTTGTTAAGAACGGTCGATAACGATTGAATGCGTGACATGAAGTTGGTATAGTTACGTCAAGTTTCATCGGGTCAACTATTGAAAGGGGGGATATTACAGATGGAACAAGTTGCTTTTAATCGGTCGTATGATGAACATGAGGAATTGATCAATTCTGTATATCGTGCTTTCAAGGACCGATGCGAAGAACTACCAGAAGAGACTCATACGAAGCGTCGTTTAAGACGACTGATTTTCTCTACGATTAAAGAACAGACGAAGTCTCACGCCGACCGATTCGTGTTGTATCACTTCTTCAACGACTTCTTTAAAGCGGTAGAAACGAATGACCAAGAAGCACTCGCTGTCTTGAAACGAATTATTCGTGATGAAAAAAACTATTGATATGTGATATCAACCTGTGATAATTTAGACGTAACTTTAAATGAATATTCGTGCTATCGATGAGGTAGAGGTGCGATGCTGATGAGTAAGTAGTCGGAGGATGACAACGATGAGGACTACAAAAAGGCAGGATCGCCGAAGTGCAACACCATGTCCGTGGGGTTGTGCTGGGCTGACGGGAAACACCTGTCAGACTGCCATACATATTATGCGTATGGAGCGCTCCAAGTCGGCTAAGAAAGACGGAACATCCAGCGAGGGTGTCGGCTTTGTTGCCGATGCCCTCGCTTTGCGTTTTTTTAAGCATAGGGGGGCCTCATCCTAATCAAAAAGGAGGAATTCAGTATGGTAGATTATTCAACTTCGGTACTTTCACTCGTACCGGCATTACTCGCAATCATTATGGCAATCACGACGAGAAAGGTCATCCCTTCACTAGGTGTCGGAATTATCGCAGGGGTGCTTCTCTTGCATGATTTCGATCTGATTGATTCGACCCAATACTTATGGTCGAATGTCATCGCCTTATTCTGGTCGGACGGAGCAATCAATGAATGGAACGTCTTGTTGATTGCGTTCTTGCTCTTACTCGGCATTTTATCGTCAATCATTCAAACATCAGGTGGTGCACGTGCATTCGGTGAATGGGCTGCAACGAACGTCAAATCAGCACGTGGTGCACGTCTCGTTTCGTTTGGACTCGGTATTCTAATCTTTATCGATGACTACTTCAACAGTTTGGCGGTCGGGAACATCAGTCGTCCGCTCACAGACCGTAAAAATATTTCACGTGCGAAACTCGCATATACGATTGACTCGACAGCAGCACCTGTTTGTGTCATCAGCCCACTTTCTAGTTGGGGTGCGTACATTATCGCCATCATCGCTGGAATTTTGACTAAATATTCAATTGATAGCTACTCATCATTCTCTGCGTTTATTCAAATCATCCCGATGAACTTTTACGCAATCTTCGCACTCATGTTGACAGGTTACGTTGCTTTTACAGGTCTCGCGGTCGGGCCGATGCGTACGCATGAACTCCGTGCCATCCGAGGCGAGTTGTATGATTCGTCAAAAGGTGCACCTATGGGAATGAGCGAAGACATACACGAGCATGAAGGTGGGAAAGTCCGCGACTTGATCGTTCCGATTATCACGTTGATTCTCGCGACGGTGACTGCGATGCTTTACACGGGTGGTCAAGCACTCGCTGCTGACGGACAGAGCTTTACATTGCTTGGGGCGTTCGAGTCGACAGACGTGACACGTTCACTCGTCTCAGGTGTCGTCATTAGCTTGATTGTAGCGTTCTTACTTCTCATCGGGCGTAACATTCCGGGACGTGCCTATGGGAAAGCGGCATGGGAAGGCGTCCGCGCGATGTGGCCGGCAGTGCTCATCCTCTTGTTTGCTTGGACAATCATTGCGGTGATTAGTGATATGAAGACTGGTGATTATTTGGCAGGGTTCGTGACAGACACGATCGCAGCTTCGTACTTGCCGTTTCTCCTCTTCTTGATTGCGGGACTTATGGCGTTCTCGACGGGAACGAGTTGGGGAACGTTCGGATTGATGCTTCCAATCGGTGCCGATTTGGTCATGGCAGTTGAGCCAGAGCTACTCCTCGCATCCCTTGCAGCTGTACTGGCTGGTGCGGTGTTCGGAGACCACTGCTCACCGATTTCAGACACGACGATTCTCAGTTCGACTGGAGCGGGCTCGCATCATATCGATCATGTGTTGACACAGTTGCCTTATGCGATTCTCGCAGCAGTTGTTTCGGCGATCGGGTACTTGGTACTCGGGATGACGGCATCGATTTGGATCGGCTTCTTCTCAGCCTTGATTTCATTCGTTGTGTTGGTCGGTATCGCTCAGTTGATTTCAAAACGTGGTGAAGTGCCAGCTGAACTACGAGCAAAGCGTGAAGCATAATCGCTAAAGTGACTTCCGATTTAAGGGAGTCACTTTTTTTATTAACGATGCAAGTGCAACTGAAATGATGGCGTCCGCACAAAACCCCGATGCAATGCGCATCGGGGTTTCTTCAATTATTTCACATCAAGCCATTTGAAGCTTGCATCAGCACCGAACGGGTGACGATACATGTTCTCAATACTTGAACGCTCTAGGTATGCTTCACCTTTTTGATAGATTGGAGCGATGGCAAAGTCCTCTTCGAGGAGGATGCGCTCGGCTTCTTGCATCGTCTCCCAACGTTTCATTTGGTCCGCTTCTTTTTTCGCTGATTGGACTAGCTGGTCGTATTCTTCATTGGAGTACTCCATACGGTTGAATGGTCCGTCTGTGATCCACATGTCGAGATATGTCATTGGATCTTGGTAGTCAGGACCCCAACCGGCTGCAGAGACATCATATTCGCCTTTTCCTTCGAGGTCAAGGAAGTTTTTGAACGGTTGTTGCTTGATGTTGAGCGTCAATCCAGGCAAGTTCTTCTCAAGCTCCCCTTTAATGAACTCGTTGACTTTTTTGAACGCTTCCTCGTCACGTGAAAGGAACTCAAGTTCAATCGTTTCAACGCCTAGTTCTTCGAGTCCTTTGTCCCAAGCCGCTTTTGCCTCGTCTACGTTATAGTTGAGAAGGTCCGGATGTTTCTCCCGGAAGTCAGCACCGTCTTCTGTGAACGTGAAGTCTTTGGCCACGATAAAGTTTGCTGGCTGTGAACCGTCTGTCAAGATGACGTCTGTCACACTTTGCTTATCAAACCCTTTTGCTAGCGCTTCACGAATGTTGACGTTTTGGAGAGCCTCGTTCTTCTGGTTGAAGCGGAGGAAGTTGATACGGGCATCGGCACGCGTCTTAAACTCATCGCTATTTTCAAATTGCGGGACGAACTCAGATGAGAGAAGGGTATAGTCTGATTCGCCTGACTCGAATAAGTTGACGCCTGTTGATACGTCTTTGACGACTTTGACGTTGATGGTATCCATCTTCACGTTTTCTGCATCCCAATATTCCGGGTTTTTTGTATAAACCCAACCGGCGTTATCTTGCCATTCGCTCAAGACGTAAGGACCGTTGTAGAGCGTTTGGTCGACAGACATCGCAAATTTATCACCTTGTTCTTCAACGAATTGCTGTTTTTGTGGCATATATGTCGGAAAACCGGTCAAACCTAAGAAATAAGGGGCTGGTGCTTCTAACTGCACTTCAAGTGTTTGATCGTCAATCGCTTTTGCACCGAGCTCGTCAAGAGATGCTTCACCAGCAAGAATTTTATTCGCATTTTTTAAATCTTGAAGAATGTATGCATATTCAGCACCTGTTTCCGGATTGAGCGCACGTTTCCAAGAGTAAACGAAGTCTTCGGCCGTAATCGGTGACCCGTCTGACCAGTTGGCGTCACGTAACGTGAACGTGTATGTAAGTCCATCCTCTGATACGTCGACATCCTCGGCAATTCCTGGTGTCGGTTGATTGTTCTCGTCTAAACGGTACAGTCCCTCGAAAACGTTGTTTGTCACGATGATCGAAGTCGAGTCCGTTGTCAACGTTGGGTCGAGCTGTGGCAAGTCCGTCGCCGACACCATTGTGATTTCTTTTTTCGAATCGCCCGAAGATGAACCTTCTGAGTTCGATGAGTCATCCCCTGTGCTACAAGCTGCTGTCGCAAGTAATGCGACCCCCGATAAAGCTAGCCATTTTTTGTTACGCATTGTTCAACCTCCCGAAAATTCTGATAATTTAGAATATGTTGTAATTAAACTACAGATGAGATGAATATGCAATGGAATTTTTCAAATTATTCGAAAATATAGACTTATTAAGAATGACTATTCATCAATCCTTTCTAGAAGTAGAATAGAAAAATCGACGAATGATTATACGGTATTTCTGTATAGTTATTCGCAAAGGTATAGGGAATGTGGAGGCGTTAACTTGAAACAAAATTTAACCGGTATCGGTTTTTTCGGTCTCGCGGCAATGGTCGTTGGAACTATGATTGGTGGAGGTGCCTTCAATCTTCCTGGTGCGATGGCGCAAGGGGCAGGTGTTGGTCCTGTTTTGATTGGGTGGGGAATTACAGGGGTTGGGATGATTATGCTCGCCTTCGTCTTTCAGTTTTTAGCGAACACACGTCCTGAGTTGGAAGGTGGGATTTATGCCTATGCCAGAGAAGGGTTCGGGAAATTTGTCGGGTTCAACAGTGGCTGGGGATACTGGATGTCAGCTTGGATTGGCACGGTGGCGAATATCACCTTAATCTTTAGCACATTGGCTTACTTTTTTCCGATTTTTTCAGCCGAACATCGCATGTTCCGCCTGCTCATGAGTACGATACTCATTTGGGGGCTATTTTGGCTCATTTCGCGTGGTATGCGTGAGGCTGCGCTCTTGAACCTCGTCACAACGATTGCGAAGCTCGTGCCACTCTTTTTGTTTATCGCTTTCATTCTCTTCGCATTTCAATTCGATACGTTCCAAATTGATTTTTGGGGAGAGTCAGGATTTGTATGGGCAGATGTGTTCCCTCAAGTGAAATCAACGATGCTCGTGACGCTTTGGGCGTTTGTAGGCATCGAAGGCGCCGTCGTCTTATCGTCTCGCGCTCGTCATAAGAAAGATGTGGGTCGGGCGACGGTGATTGGGCTGATCGGCACGTTATTGATTTACATGATGATTTCGATTTTCTCGTTTGGTGTCATGACACAAGAGCAACTTGCGGCTCTGCCTGAGCCGTCGATGGCATACGTATTAGAGGCTGTCGTCGGTCCGGTCGGTGCAATGTTGATTAACGTTGGTCTACTCGTATCGCTGACGGGTGCCTTGCTCGGTTGGACGATTTTAGCTACGGAAATTTCTTATGTCGCTAGCCGAGACGGCGTATTTCCAAACATGTTCAACCGATTGAACTCAAACGAAACACCGGTGAACGCCTTGTTTGTCACACAACTGTTCACTCAAATCGTTACCGGCATCGCCCTGTTCTCTGAGCAGACATATCTCGTACTTTCAAGTATCGCTGGTATTGCGGCACTCGTTCCGTATTTGTTCTCGGCATTATACGGATGGATTGAGGCGAAACGGAGAATGTCGTTACAGATGATGACTGTCTCGGGAATTGCTTCGTTGTATGCCGCCTGGTTGCTATACGCATCGGGATTAGATTATATTTTGATCGCGATGATTCTATATGCACCGGGCATCTTCGTCTTTCTTATGGCGGAGCGGGAACAAGGAAAGCTGTTTTTGACCCGTACACAGTCAGCGATTGCCCTCATCATTCTTCTAAGTGCAACGTATGGTATATATGGTCTTTGGACAGCCGCAATTACACTATAAAAAACTCACCGTCGCTTCAAGCGTTCGGTGAGTTTTTTGAAGAACGAAGCAATCGTTCAATCTCGAGTGGGGAAGTGGGTCTCGCATATAAATATCCTTGGAAGGAATCACAGTTCGTTGATTTTAAATGCTGAAGCATGGATTCGTCTTCGACCCCTTCAGCGACCACGTGAAGATTTAAGCTTTTCCCGAGGTGGACGATGACATCGAGCAAATGGGATTTGGACGTCATCCAATCATCGAGAAAGACTTTGTCGATCTTGAGTTCATCGACGGGGAATGACTTCAAATATTGTAAAGAAGAGAAGCCGGTTCCGAAATCGTCAATCGACAGTCGATAGTTCAAGCGTTTGATCTGTTCCATTCGTTCGATGATTTCGTCGGTTTGTTGCATGACGAGACTCTCCGTGATTTCTAAGATGATATCTGTCGGGTCGAGTTGGAGTTGTTGCTTTATATTCCGCAACGTATTCAAAAAGCTATCGCTTCGGAACTGGTTTGGCGAAATGTTAATTGCCATTGAGAGCGGTTGGTTGAACTCTGTTTTCCACGTCTTCAGTTGTTTCGCCGCCTCTAAAATCACCCAGTTATTGATTGGGACGATGAGTGCCATCTCTTCTGCGAGAGGAATAAATTCTGATGGTGGAATTTGTCCCAGCTCGTCATGATGCCAACGAAGCAACGCCTCAAACCCAATTAGGCAATCGGTGGCGAGGTCATATTTTGGTTGATACTCAAGGTAAAAATGTTTTTCTTCGAGTGCCCGATACAATGCCTTCTCAATATGAATCTGTCTCGAGAAGGCGATATCCATATCCTTTGTCACAAATTGAATCGTACCGACTCCAATCTGCTTTCCTTTGAAGAGGGCACTTTCAGCACGTGTATATAGCTCTTCGAGCGAGCTTGTGGAGGACGGATAAAACACGCATCCGACCGAGATCGATACCATGATCGAGTGATGGTAGATTCGGAACGGTCGTTGCAGCTCGTGTTGCAAGTGCCGCAACACTTGGAACACCTCTTCTTTTGATTCTTCAAAAAACATGACACCGAACAGTCCACCCATCGGATGGAACATCAAAGCGTTGTCCGGAATGAGGTGCAGGGCACGCTCTTTGATTTGTTTGAGGAGTTCATTGCCGACGCGAGACCCGAATGATTCGTTAATAATTTTGAAACGGTCGATATCAAACAAGGCGATGTGAAGGAGCCCGTCACGTGCGTCGGTTTGCTTTAGAATCGAATCATATCGTCGTAAAAATCCTTTTTTATTGTAGAGGCCAGTCAACTCGTTTTGATAGGCAAGGAACTGGACTTCTTTTTCAAGACGTTTTTTTTCTGACACATCAAATCCGAATGCGGTGTACTGAATCACCTCATTCGTCTCGCTCACGATCGGCACGACGGTCAAGTTGAGCCAGCATGGTTCCTGCTCGTTCGATTTGCACGATACAGGTATCTCACCGTTCCAAATATGTTTCGTTGCCAAAGCGGTTGAGACATCTTGCGAAATGCTAGCTTGGTCACCCGATTCATGAATGAAATCAAACCAGTCACGTCCGATCAGTTGTTGTTCCGTTGTATCGAGCAAGTCGCATAACGAGGGATTGATGTCGATCAGCTCGCCTTTCACATTCGTCGCGACGTAATGGGTGGACTGTTTGATCATCTCTTGAAAATGATGTAACAAATTGAATTGCTCCGTGCTAATGAGTGGTCCAAACCCTTTCGGGAGAAAGGCAAGAAAATAGCCATTTATTCCTTCAAGTGAAAAGGATTGCAAGTATGCGGTCGCATAAATGACAGAACCGTCTTTATGTTGAAACGGTGTCATCGCCGTCGTCGAGAAGGGATATTGTAGGAGGAGCGGTTTCCATGTGTCGAGTGCATGGTCAAGCTGTCTGACAACCGGTAGCGGTTGACGGAGAACTTCTTCACGTTCCCAGCCGAATAAAACTTCGGCATGTCCATTCCATAATAAAACCGTACCATCTTGAGCAATATAACAACATGGAACTGATAAAGCATCGATGAACTGATCTACTGACAAATCACGCAATGAAGCCACATCATTTCCTCCAATCTGTCATGCTGAATGCATTTTCTACTGACAGTGTACCTTATATTGCCAATTCATGGAATGCTCAAGTTCATCATTGTCAAACGAAACAGGAGCATCATATACTGAAAGTGTAAGATAGTTTTGAATAAGGGGGAAACAATATGTCAAAGACACATGATGTGATTGAGATGACAGAGAAGTTCGGGGCGCACAACTATCATCCACTACCGATTGTTATTTCAGAGGCGAAAGGGATTTGGGTGACCGATCCTGAGGGGAATCGGTATATGGATATGTTGAGTGCATATTCTGCTGTCAACCAGGGACACTGTCATCCGAAAATTATTCAAGCATTGAAAGACCAAGCAGATAAAATCACGCTGACGTCACGTGCCTTTTATAACGATCAGCTCGGACGTTTTTACGACAAAGTGGTAACGCTTACAAAAAAACAGATGATATTGCCGATGAACACGGGGGCTGAGGCTGTCGAGACGGCGGTGAAGACGGCTCGCCGCTGGGCATATGACGTGAAGGGCATTCCTGGACAAGCTGAAATCATCGTCTGCTCAGGAAACTTCCATGGACGGACGATGGCTGCTGTGTCGATGTCGACAGAAGCGGAATATCAGCGTGGATTCGGACCGTTGTTGCCAGGGTTCAAAGTCGTGCCATACGGTGATATCGACGCGTTCGAGGCAGCGATCACAGAGAATACGGCCGCATTCATCGTTGAACCGATTCAAGGTGAGGCCGGGATTATCATCCCGCCAAAAGGGTATTTAAAACGGGCGTCAGAGCTCTGTAAAGAACACAACGTCCTTTTCGTCGCAGATGAAATTCAGTCAGGGCTTGGGCGTTCAGGAAAATGGTTTGCCATCGAGTGGGAGGATGTCACGCCGGATATGTATATTCTCGGGAAGGCACTTGGGGGTGGGGTATTCCCGATCTCGTGTGTTGCCGCTGATAAAGACGTATTATCCGTCTTCAACCCTGGATCACACGGTTCGACGTTTGGAGGAAATCCACTTGCATCGGCTGTCTCTGTCGCAGCGCTTGAAGTGTTGGAAGAAGAAAATCTTCCAGAGCGTTCGTTGGAGTTAGGAACGTATTTCATGGATCGATTGAAGTCGATTGACAACCCGATGATTCATGATGTCCGTGGACGTGGCCTCTTTATCGGTATTGAATTGACGGAGTCGGCCCGTCCATACTGCGAGGCGCTTAAAGAGCGGGGACTTCTCTGCAAAGAAACGCACGAGACAGTGATTCGATTGGCGCCACCGCTCGTCATCACAAAAGAAGAACTCGACCAAGCGTTTGAAGCGATTGAGGCCGTACTGGCTCCAGCAGCTATTTCGTAATGTACACCGGCTTGATATAATAGCCTTAGATGAATCGACACCTGCGTTGCGGGTGTCTTTTTCATGAGGAGGGATTGAATGCTATACATATACGTCGGATTAGGAGGGGCGATCGGTGCCTTGGCGCGCTACGGTCTTGGGTTGATGGTTGATTCGGTCGGTACGAGCGCGTTTCCGGTCTCGACACTGCTCATCAATCTCATCGGTAGTTTTATACTCGGGTGGTTGACGCACAAGTTCCTGCAAACGGGCAAACCATCTCCTCAACTCGTCACGGTCGTCGGGACCGGGATGATCGGATCTTTCACCACTTTCTCTACGTTTAGCGTTGAAACGATTCAATTGCTAGAGGAAGGGCGAATATGGCTTGCCATTCTATATGTCTTCCTTAGCATCACGTTTGGGTTATTAAGTTCGTGGGTCGGTTATCGAGTCGGCACGAGACAGAGAAAAGGTGGTGAGGTCGGGTGACGTTCGTTTGGATTGCGGCCGGTGCCTTTATCGGTGCGATATGTCGTTTCGCCATTAGTCAAGTTATGAAACAGTGGTCTGACTCATCTTTTCCTTTTGCAACATTATTCGTCAACGTATTAGGTGCGTTTGGTCTCGGCTATTTATATGCACATACGACCCATCAAACGATCATTCTCTTTATAGGAGTCGGATTCTTTGGTTCATTCACGACATTCTCGACGATAAACTTAGAGTTGGTGCGACTTGCGATGAACGATCGGATTCGCTTTGGTCTCTATTTGGTGTCGACCTATCTATTCGGGTTGATCGCAGCCTATATCGGATGGTCCATATAAACAACGCCCACCCCTTCGATTGAAGGGGTGGGCGTTGTTTATTCTGCTAGTTGGAGCTTCTCCGTACAAGAAGCGCATATTGTTTCGTATGATTCGCACTGTTCGTCCATATGTTCTCCACATTCCGGACATGTTTTGTCCGGTAACTTTTGATAAAACTCGACAGATGATTCGAGTCGGCTCGCCCATTCGTTCATATGAAGTATACCTCCTTCGAGTGATAGTGCAACGAGTTAGTTGTTGTAATGATTGTATTATAACAGTGTTTAAAAAGTCAACTAGATATATAACAGATATAGTGTTGAATTTTTGCTACACTGAATATATTAATGAACGAGGTGAATTTAATGAAAGTGCCACAGTGCGAAACGATTGGAATTCAATCAGAGGATGTCCCGAAGTTACAAACCGCTCTAGCGGAGTTGGATGCTCCGCGTGTCAGTCGGTTGTTTAAGGCGTTCGCGGATCCGACCCGCTTGAAAGTACTTTACGTGTTGACACTCGAAAACGAGCTGTGTGTGTGTGATGTCGCAGCTGTCATCGGCCATTCGAACGCGACCGCATCCCATCATTTGCGAACGTTACTCGAACAAGGATTGGTGAAATATCGAAAGGATGGAAAAGTCGTATATTACTCATTAGATGACGACCACGTACGACAGCTTGTTGAAATCGCTTTGACGCATAGTGAAGAGCAAAAAGATGTTTGATGTCAATGACCGACCCCGTGAAGGGTCGGTCATTTTACCTATTGTCATCCACCAATAATCACGATACGATATATTCAAATACACGTTTGAATGATTAGGGGGATGATGATGACGGCACGAGAAACGATACCCGTATCTGGAATTACATGTGCGAACTGTGCGGCTAAAATTGAACGAGAGGTCACCATGCGGGAAGAAGTGTCTTCTTGCCGGGTTGATTTTACGACGAGCCGAATGATTATTGAGTGGGAGAGCTCCTCGAACCGAGAGACGATGCTTGAATCGATTGAACAAACGATGAGGCGTGTCGAGCCGGGGGCGAAGTTTGATAAACGAGATGGCGACCAAACTGAAGGACGTGACGTGACGCTTTGGAGATTTTTGGCGGCCGCACTCATGTTTTCGATTGCCCTTTGGACGGATTCAATTGCAGGTTTTGTCGTGGCATACGGGGTTGCCGGGTACGACGTCATATACGGCGCCGTAAGAAATATATGGCATCGGGAATGGTTTGACGAAAAATTTTTGATGACGATTGCGACAATCGGGGCATTCGCCATTTCTGAGTATCCGGAAGCAGTAGCAGTGATGCTTTTTTATCAACTCGGAGAATACGTTCAAGGCCGGGCGGTACGCGCTTCCCGAAGATCGATTCAGTCCTTGTTGAATATGAAGCCTACCCGCGCACGTGTGCTAGAAGACGGCGACGAAGTCGAACGCTCGCCAGAAGAAGTGTCAATCGGGTCGCATCTCGTCATTCGTTCAGGTGAACTTGTCCCGATGGACGGTACTGTGGTGAGCGGTGCGAGCTCCCTTGATACCGCATCGTTAACAGGTGAGTCAATTCCTAGACAAGTAAGTGCGGGTGAAGACGTGTTAGCAGGGATGGTCAATATGGAAGGAAGACTCATCGTTCAAACGACAAGGCTTGCTGCCGAATCAAGCTTACAAAAGATGATTGCCCTCGTAGAAGAGGCGAACGGAAAGAAAGCGAAAACAGAACAGATGATTACACGATTGGCAAAAGTGTATACGCCCGTCGTCGTGGTTTTAGCCACAATCGTCGCATTCGTTCCTCCATTGTTCGTAGGGGATTTAGAAGAGTGGGTTTATCGGGCATTGATCTTTCTCGTCATTAGTTGTCCGTGTGCACTCGTCATCTCGATTCCATTAGGTTATTTTGGTGGGATTGGCGCGGGTTCTAAGCGAGGAATTCTCGTAAAAGGTGGCGAGTATTTAGACACGTTAACGGAAGTAGATACGATTGTCTTCGATAAAACAGGAACGTTGACGACGGGACGATTTGAAGTGACGGATGTAATGACGACAGAAGGGATTAGTGCCGAACAGCTATTACATCTTGCTGCCCGTGTCGAGTTGGCATCCAACCACCCACTTGCAATCGCCATCGTTGATCGAGTCGGTGAGGTAATAGCTTTCGACTCGATTCAAGAGGAGCCTGGATATGGTCTCTATGCGCACGATCAAGATGACCATATATATGTCGGGAGTGCGCGTTATATGAGAAAGTTAGGTTTAACGATTGAGGATTCATCGGTCGGTACGAGCGTCCACGTGATGAAGAATGACTCTTGGCTTGGTCGAATCGAATTGATGGACACGGTGAAGTCTGATGCAATCACTGCTATTGACGCGCTGAAGGGCTCCGGAATTCGGACGGTGATGCTATCCGGGGACCGTCGTCAAGTCGCGACAAAAATTGGTGAGCAACTCGGCTTGGACGAAGTGCGAGGAGAACTGCTTCCACATGAGAAAGTGGAAGCCATTGAACGGATGACCATCTCTCAAAAAGTCGCTTTTGTGGGGGATGGGATGAATGATGCGGCAGCTTTGGCACGGGCAAATGTCGGTCTTGTCATGGGGGGAGTCGGAAGCGATTCGGCTGTCACGGCAGCGGACGTTGTCTTGATGCACGACGCCCCGACGGATGTGGTCCGGGCCATCGAACTCGGGAAACAGACGAAACGGATTGTCTGGCAAAACATCCTCTTTGCTTTTGGGACGAAAGCACTTGTCTTACTATTAGGTTTGTTCGGTATTGCCACCATGTGGGAAGCAGTCTTCGCGGATGTAGGTGTGGCCCTTCTCGCCATTGCGAATGCGACGAGGTTGCTTCGGATGACTTCATGAGAAAGAAGTGTTTCAGATTCAAGTCTGAGACACTTCTTTTTTGATGGGATCGCTTTTGATTCGCGCCAATAAAAAAATCAAAATGACAATGATGGCGAGAAGCAAAAAAGTGATGGTGAAGAGAGCTTGAGTCAAGACGGACATTTGGTTCTCTACGGCAGTCAACTCTTTATGGACATCTTTATATTGCATTTGTTTGAGGGAGCGTAAATCTTCAAGAATGGTCTGCCGTTGTTCGGTCATCGTCTCTGCGACGTTGGTCGCTTTTGCTAGGTCGCCTTCTTCATAGATGACAAGTACGCGGTCGGCTTCCTTCTCCCAGATGGCGTCCCGTTCAAGTAGGTCGAGGACGGAACTTGGTGTGCTCGGTTCGGTGATGACGGACTGTTTCAGCTCACTGGATTGTTGAGACAAGCTATAGTACATTTCTAAAAAATGTCGATCATCGTAGGCGAGTAATCCGCGAATCGCGTTGGCTCGTTCGACGTTATAGTACATGATATTCTCGATTGCTTCGTAAGAGTCGAGTTGCTCTCCTTGTATGATTTCTAGACGCTCATTCGTTTCTTGTAATTGGAAAATAAAAACACCGATGATTAAGATCGATAAAACGGATAGGCTAATCCATAATAAAATCCACTTTCGTTGTGACATTGTGCCCCTCCTCTCTCCTACATCGTACATGATTTCGTAACAAACGACAGAAAATATTTTTTTAAAAAAGGAAAAAACGGGGAAATGTATAATCAGTTAATGTAGTGTCTCTTTACTAGAGAGGACAATTAGATGCATAAGGAGAGTCAATATGTCAGACAACTCATCGTTACACAAACTGTACCAAGTTTTACAAGACAAGCGTACAAATCTTACTTATGAGATTCCGAGCCTATGGAATCGAATGCGTTTCACGTCCGAATCGGTTCGGGATGGGGTCGAGCGTGTCAATCCATATGATTTTTTGTTAGAAACGATTGAAAAAACGATTTTTCCATATGCGACAAAAAACCGAGATTACCGTACATCCATCGCGCTTGCAGATGGACACTTGCAAACGGGCGGTGATTGGATCAAACGGGCATCTGTCTATTCGATGCAAGTTCGGACATCGACCTCTTGGGACCACGATGGGTCTGGCTACGTTGAGATGGAAAATTCGTTAGGGATGAAAGACACGGGTACTTTCGTAAAGACGCTCGCGCTCATCCCACACCTTCTCTACATGGGGATTGATACATTGTTTCTCTTACCGATTTCTCAACACAGTCACAAGAATAAAAAAGGGGAGTTCGGCTCGCCCTATGCCGTTCAGGACTTCTTTGCAATCGACGAAGAGTTGAAGGAAACATTGACTGGAGACGCGATGACGGTCGAACAAGAGTTTGCCGCATTTGTAGAAGCCTGTCACATGGTAGGGATCCGTGTTGTCATCGATGTCATCCCTCGTACGTGTGCTCGAGATAACCGTCTCATCCTTGAAAACCCGGAATGGTTTTATTGGATTCCATTGACAGAGGTCGACCATTATCATCCGCCACATGTGCCCGGAATCGGAGAAAACGTTAAACCAGAACTTGCCTTCTTGCCGATGGTGTACAATTCAGAGGATGTGTGGCAACATTTACGACGTTTCTCGATGTCACCGAATTTGATTGATGCCGAGAAATGGAATCGTCTCCGTGAAGTTTTGTTGGAACGACCGGAAGAAAACGTATTGGCAATGATTGAACGGGAGTTCGGATTGACAACCGCGCCTGCTTTTTCAGACTGTATCAACGACCCGCAGCCTCCATGGTCGGACGTGACATACTTTAGACTCTTCTTAGACCACCCACTTGCAGCGGCACCTTATGTCAATGATGCAAACGTTGCACCTTATATTTTATTTGATTCAATTAAATCCAATCAATTCCGAGGAAATGAAATCAATGAACCACTTTGGGAGATGCTCGCCGATATCATCCCGCACTATCAGCGTGAATTTGGTATTGATGGAGCACGTATTGACATGGGGCATGCCCTTCCCGTCGATTTGGCACAACGAATTTTGGAACAACCACGTTCAATTGACCCGAACTTCAGCTTCATTGCCGAAGAGTTGATTGAGGCAGGTGCTTGGGCGGCCAAAGATGCCGGTTATAACATGATTATCGGATACGGGTTCTATAAAGAACCGCGATTCCAGACGCATGAAACCCATCAATTTTTATATGACTCACGCTTTTTACCTCTTCCTGTATTTGCTTCAGGGGAGACAGCTGACACCCGTCGTCTCGCTACGCGGGAAGGTGGGCGACAAGCGAGCCGATTGCTGACGGTGCTGAACGGATTTATGCCGAACGGCGTACCGATGACGAACTCAGGGCTCGAACTGTATGAGACACAGCCGATGAACACTGGACTCGACTGTCGTCCGGACGAAGCGTATCAGCTCTTCCCGACGGATCCATATTTCGGCAAGCTCGCCTTCTTTGATGCATATCAGTTCCATTGGGATCATCCGGAGAGGGATGAGATGATTGAAGTGATGCATCAAGTGGCTGAAATACGGCGGCGATGGTTAGATGTACTTGTTGACCCGAATCATTTTGAGCCACTCATCTTAAATGAACCGTTCGCACCGTTCGTCGGTTTCGCCTGGTTACGTCCGGAAACGAATGATACGTTACTCGTCGTGGCAAACACGAACATGATGGAGTCATTGCGAGGGGTCGTTTCCCTTGATGGGGTGAGACGCCGAAACTGGAACGCGAGCCGATTCGCCGAGATGGTGTATTCACCAAACTCGTGGCCATACGCCGAGCACTCGTTTGATGACAACTGGAATCTCGTGGTCGACCTGAAACCTGGTGAAGTCAAAGTATATGAGATGAAATGAAAGACGCCTTGGACCGAAAATGGTTCAAGGCGTCTGTTTCATGTAGTAGATCAGAAACTCGTCAAGCGGCATCGGTTTCGCATAGCGATAACCTTGCATAGAATCACATCCGATTTTGCGAAGAAACGTTTCCTGATACTCTGTTTCGACCCCTTCAGCGACGAGGGCCATACCGAGTTGTCGTGCCATCGCTACAATTGTCGTCGTGACCATTTGATATTCTCGGTTTTCTTCGAGTTGCATCGTGAACTCACGAGGTATTTTTAGCTCATCGATTGGATAACGAACGAGATAGGCGAGTGAACTATAACCTGTACCAAAATCATCAATCGATAGCTTGATGCCGAGTGACTTCAATTCTAAAATCCGATTCAAGACACGGTCTGAGTGGTGCGCGGCCACAGTTTCTGTCAATTCAAAATTGAGCCGAGACGGATCGATGGGGAATCGTTCGAACAATGTATTTAAGTAATCAATCAAATGCTCGTCAAACAATTGACGTACAGACAAATTGACCGATAGTTTCGGTAGGTGAATCTCTCCTTGTTCGAATACGTGAATCAACTGGAACGTCTCGTGAATCATCCACCGACCTAAATCATGAATGTGCCCAGTTTCTTCGGCAATCGGAATGAATTGGCTCGGTGGAATGAACGTACCGTTATGTTGCCAGCGCATAAGGGCTTCTGCACCGATGACTGCCTTTGTAGAGGCGTCGACTTGAGGCTGTAGGAAGAGGGAGATTTCCCCTCTCTCAAGTGCGGTTTCGAGTCCTTCCATCAACACTTTGCGCTCTTCCTTGTCCTCTCTCAGCTCGGGGTCGAACATGACCGTCTCATCACGACCGTTGTCTTTCGCGCGATACATGGCCAAATCCGCATTCGAGAGCAGATGTTTCAGTTTTCGTCCATGCTCTGGGAAGCGCACGATCCCAATCGAGGCATGCACTTCGACGAGCGTCCCGGCCATATAGTATGGCGGGCGATAGACGAGTCGTCGCAATCGTTCCGTCAACATTTCGTCATCCCCGTGCTCAGCGACGACAATAAACTCATCACCACCGAGTCGTCCCGCATATTCGTTTGGAAGGAGGGCAGTGCGAAGACGCTTTCCAATATGTTGCAGGAGTTGGTCTCCCATATGGTGACCGAACTGGTCGTTGATTTCTTTGAACCCATCTAAGTCGGAGAACATCAACGTGAACGTACGCCCTTCCTCGATTAAGCGTTCAATCTCTTCTTGAAGTGCGTAACGATTATGAAGACCCGTCAAACTATCAAACTTGGCCTGATACAAAATCTGCTCTTGCTGTTCAATCATCTGTGTGATGTCTTTGGCAATCGCATAAATTCCTTCGACCTCTCCGTCGATAATCATCGGGACGTTCACGAGTTGCCATACACGTGTTTCTCCTTCGTCGGTCAAGACGCACACATCAATCGTTCGTGGTCGTCCATTCGTCAACTCTTGAAGAATGCGCGTATAAGGCGCTCGGTCCTTCGGCTCGATAATATCAAGGATGTTCGACCCGAGTAACTTATCGGATGTTAGTCCTAAAATCGAGCTACCTGCCTCGTTGACAGATAGCACTTCGCCATGTAGGTCGAATAAAAAAATCGGCTCTGAGTGATAGGCGAAAAGTGAACGGTATTGTTGTTCGCGAATCTCAAGCTCATGTGCCTTGGTTGACACGGCAACCTCTAGATCTGTGTTGACTGTATGCAATCGATGACTGATGAGGGCGTTCTGCTTGGAGACGACGAATTGACGAATCAACAATAGAAGTACGGCGTTCGCAATCATCGAATCTAACACAGACGTCCCGAGAAGACGGTCTGATGCGAGTAAAAAGAGCATCACGACAAAGCTATATAGCACGTAATCTACAATCGAATCATAGACGAGGGCATCTTCCGATGAATCATCGACCCAATAGCTAATTGAGATCGTGAGGATACTGCTCACTTGAACCAAATGGATCAAATCATGTGTGATGCCTGAAAACGAAAATAATGCGTTTGTGATTGAGGCAATGGTGAAACCAAGTATACCGACGAGCAAGAGGATGCGAAAGTGTTGACCGACCGATACGACTCGATTCAAGTAAAGGAATCCGAGCATCATGTAGAGGCTGATGAGTAACATTTGCTCCTCAAAGCCGCTCAACTGGGAAACGAGTGATACATCCTGTGTCGAGTAAAACCAAATATGTAATCCGCCGATGACGAGGAAACTAAACAAAGCGAATAAATCGAACGTACGTAACTTTAATGTACGAATTTCAATCGATTGAGTGATAACGACCAAAGACATAACCAAATAAAAGAAATTCTGTAAAAACAATAACGACTGTGTGTTCGATCCAGGAGAATAATCATGCATCAGTAAATAAAGGACGAAGCACACGTTTCCTGCACTGATTAGAACATGAATAAAACGTCGCATCCCTCTATATGTAAAAACAGCTATTCCACTGAATAAAATTGCCGCTCCCGAGATGACGAGATAATAGATGAGTAACGTCATATCTCGTAAATCATGAGGTGTCAAAAATAAAAGTAAAAGTCCGGTAGAAAAGGTTCCGATGAGAATCGCCGGAACGTATTGGCGCAACGAGTGAATAGGCAACTCATCCACCTCCTTCTTTATGTATATAGGGCTCTTATCTATTATCGGAACAGGTGGACAAAAATTACACAAAAAAATCGACAACAATCTATATTGTTGTCGAAAATTTTAGATTTACAGTGTATAGGAGTGCTCTTTGAAGTTCCCGACGATTGAATCGATTTCAGATACAGTGACAAAGGCCTCAGAATCAATTTCAGAGACGATTTGACGGAGTCGTGGAATCTCATTATTTTGTACGACGACATATAGCATTTTTTTCGAATCGTTCGAATATCCGCCTGTCGCATCCATGATGGTGACTCCTCGTTTCAAGTTCTGCTTGATGACCAAGTTAATTTCGTCTGCTTTTTGGCAAATGATGAAACATTGCTTTTGTGCGGAGAAGAACTTATGAATCGTCAGCAAGGTTCGCGATCTTACGAAACTGAGTACGAGGGCGTACATGACAGCTTTGATGTCAAAGACGATAAACACCATCACATAAACGATAATGTCCTGAGTAAGAAAGATTTTAGGTAATGATAAGTTTTGATTGTTTAAATAGATGACTTTTCCCAATATATCGAGCCCCCCTGTGGATGCTCCCGCAAAAAGAAGGAGCGCAAGTCCTAGACCCGATACAATCCCACTGAATACAGAAGCGACGAGCGGGTCATCGAGTGGGGTCGGAGGGACGAGGACGGGTAGGCTATCAATAAGAATCGATGAAAGTACGACGACTATCCCTGTCATTAAAATAAAACGTCTTCCTAAATATTTCAGACCGAGAAGGAAGAGTGGGATGTTGAGCACAAGTTGGGTCATCCCGATCGGTGTACCGAGCAGTTCGTTGAATATCAAGGTGATTCCGACGATTCCACCTGAACCGATTTCATTTGGTTTTAACAGTAAACTGACAAAGACCGACTGAAGGATTGTCCCGGCAATGATGAACAACACCGTTTCAAGGGCAACCCGTTTACGAGATTTTGCATACATAGATGATGGCTAGGCCAGACGCCTCCTTTTAGTAAGTCTTTTGCAAGCGTACTGCTACTTTCATGTCATTTCAAGTCTTACAATTCATTATGGAATCGGTCGATATCGCTCGCTAATTGTTCGTGTACGTAGTCGATGACTTGGGCGTCGTCGAAAAGTCCGAGCGGCACATCATCTGGAATCGCATCAAACGGAGAGACGAAGTAAAGAATGGCCGCAACGAGTTCTTTTTGTTTGTCGGGCTGCATCTCGAACTGTCCATTATAAAGAGCTCGCAACATGTTCAACATTTGCTTCATCTGGAAATAGAGCGTCAGTTCTTCTTCACGCTCAATGTTACTGATTTCATTAGAAGCCACATCGACTGTGACTTTTGCGAGTGCACGTTCACCTTGAACGAGCAAGTCGCCAAGTTGTTCTCGATCGTGGATATCTTCTTTCGCTTGATTTAAAAAGTGTGTGTATGTTGTTTTCCAATCTGCCATGTGTATTCCTCCTTCATTCTTCATCTATTAATATGCCCGTTTTTGCGCATCGGTTGCAACTTTTCCTGAAATTTAAGAAAATAAAGATATCTGAAAAGGAGGAACGATACATATGTCTATGATTTCTATGCCGACAGAGGCAGATTTCGCTCGCTATGCAGAATTAGCGGTGAAAAAAGGTGTAAACATTCAACCTGGGCAACAATTAGAGGTACGAGCTGACATCAGTCAGGCACCACTCGTACGTCACGTGGTGAAAGCTGCGTATGCAGCAGGGGCGAAGCAAGTATTCGTCAACTGGAGTGATGAAGAAACAGGGAAAATCCGTTATTTCAATGCACCGGCGGATTCGTTTAAAGAGTTTCCGGACTGGTTAAAGGCTCGCTTCGAGCAATTGGCTGAAGAGAAGACGGCATTCTTGTCAATCGTCAGCGACGACCCGGATGCATTGAATGGTGTGGAATCGTCACGCATCTCGGATGCGAACCGCGCGGCAGGGCAAGCGCTCGCCAAGTGGCGTCAGTACGTGATGAGCGACAACGTGAGTTGGTCAATCGTTGCGGGTGCGTCAAAGGCATGGGCACAGAAAGTATTCCCAGAGCGTGAAGATGCGGTCGCTGCGTTATGGCAGGCTATTTTTGCTGCAACGCGTATGGACCAAGAAGATGTCGTTTCGGCGTGGGATCAGCACGACCAATCACTTCGGAGCCGTGCAAAGCTGTTGACTGAGAAGAAGTATGCGAAGTTGCACTATAAAGCACCGGGTACAGAGCTTACAATCGGACTTCCGAAAAAACATGTCTTCCTCGGTGGTGGCGGTCCGAACGCCGATGGAGTCGACTTTATCGCGAACATGCCGACGGAAGAGGTCTTCACGCTCGCAGACAAGGACTCTGTCGAAGGTCATGTATCAAGCACGAAACCACTCAGCTATAGCGGCAACTTGATTGACGAGTTCACCCTTTGGTTTGAAGGTGGAAAAGTCGTCAAGGCAGAAGCGAAAAAAGGTCAGGCCGCTCTTGATGAACTCTTAAACATGGATGAGGGAGCACGTCGTATCGGGGAAGTGGCACTCGTTCCAGATGATTCTCCGATTTCAAACTCGGGACTCCTCTTCTACAACACATTGTTCGATGAAAATGCATCTTGTCACTTGGCGCTCGGTCGTGCGTACTCGACGTGTCTCGAAGGTGGTCCTTCGATGTCACAAGAAGAACTCGCGGCAAACGGGGCGAATGATTCGATGACACACGTTGACTTCATGATCGGGTCGGCGGAAATGAATATTGATGGAGAACAGGAAGACGGCACGCGCGAAGCGATCATGCGTGATGGAAACTGGGTCATCTAAGTGAAAGAGCGAATTCTGGTCCCGGAATTCGCTCTTTTCATGTGAGGTCGTATAAATAACGAAGAACATGTGGCAACCGGCGTCGCCAAGCCGATTCATGATGAATCGCATCAGGCTCGACCTCATATCGGAAGGCGATGCCGCTTTGAGCGATCACTTCGACGAGTTTTGCGTTCGTGAACAAATAGTCGTTTGCCGTGATGGGTCCACTTTTTTCCTCTGTCCCGATGTCCATATACAGTTTGCCAGTGAAGGTAGCCTGTTTGATTTCTCGGATCAATGGATCGAGATTTGCCCATGCCGCAGTCGAGAGAGAACCGACTCGTCGGATGGACGGGTAGGTCGCCATCATATATAAAGAGATGACACCACCCATCGAGCTACCGATCACTCCGACATCCTCTGGATCAGTCACGTATGCCGTGTCGATTGTTGGTTTTAACTCATACATGAGCCAATCTGTATATGTACGACCTTGACCACCGAGGGACGGACGGGTTTTTGCTAGTTCGGGTCCGATGCGACGATACAGCATCTCGTCTTCATGATACGAATATTCATCGTAGCGATCTAACCAATTCGGGGCACTCGAGATGGCGACGACCATGAGCGGGAGTCGCAACGTATCGATCCATCGGTCAATTTCCCAGCCTTCTCCATGTTCCGTCGCATTTCCAGAGAACGCATGTTGTCCGTCATGCATGTATAAGACAGGGAGTGGGGTATGGGTATCGACCCAGTCTGGTCGGAACACGCGCACGATCCGTTTTAGTCCGCTCGATTTCTCCGTCGGAATCGACACATTCAATTGATCAATCATCTATGATCAGCTCCTTTTGTCTTTATTTTGCGGAATGGTCGGAGAAAAGACAATCATCACATTTGACTACCTACCGTTCGTTAGTTAAACTGTGTGGTGAGGAGAGTGAATGACGTGAATACAAAAGAGAAGATTATGCAGTCCGCCCGTACACGCTTTGCGTATGAAGGTTATGAAGGGGTGTCGCTTGCGGCAATAGCTGAAGACGTAGGCATACGAAAAGCATCTTTGTACGCTCATATCGATGGGAAAGAGCAACTGTTTAAGCAAGTCGTGACGGACATGGCGAGTCGTTATGAAGAAGTATGGCAGAGAACCTGTGACGATACGGTCGGTCGACCACCTTTGGAACGGATTGAGTCGATTGTTCATACACTCACGTCATTCTTTAACAATCAAGAGACGTGGATGTTGACGAAGCGGATGTTGCTCGTGCCGCCCCCGGAATTTCGAGAGTATATCGAGGAAGTCATCGGGACGGTCGAATCAAAGCTAAAACAGTTTGAACAAGAACAGTTCCGCCTCGCAATCGAGCACGGCGATTTACCGGATCAACCACTCGAAGACCTCTATGCCGCATATTACTGTTTTTTAGACGGTGCCTTGTTATCATTATTTACATTTGAAGAGAATCGGAATATGAGACAGGAAGCCGCGTTCCGAATTTTTAAGAAAGGAGTGGGCTGGAATGAGTAGGGAGAAGATGGCATGGTTCTCACTCCTCGGCGCAGGAGTGCTTGAAATCGTTTGGGCGACGACGATGAAATTGTCCGAAGGATTCACTATACTTGGTCCGACAATCTGGACGATTATTTTATTGATACTCAGTTTTGGATTGTTGGCTAAAGCGTTCAGGGTTTTGCCTGCTGGTACAGGCTACGCCGTTTTTACAGGGATTGGTGCGGTCGGGACGGTATTTGTTGGTGCATTTTTATTCGACGAGGGGCTTACGGGTTGGAAACTAATACTTGTGACGACGTTGATTGTCGGCATCGTCGGATTGAAACAAGTGACAGGAGGTGAAGAGGCGTGAGTTGGATGTATTTGATCGGTGCAGGAATTGCCGAAATGACAGCTGTGTTTTTCATGGGGAAGTCGAAAGGATACCAACTATTGAAGTGGTCGATTTTATCGGTATTGTCGTTTGCCCTCAGTTTTTATTGGCTATCGAAGTCGCTTGAAGTCATTCCACTCAGTCTCGCCTATTCGATCTGGGTCGGTATCGGGGCAGCTGGTGGTGTCATATTAGGAATGCTCTATTTGAATGAGTCGAAAAGTCGTTGGCGCATCTTTTATTTGACGTTGATTATCGGCAGTGTCGTCGGATTAAAAGTTGTAGCATAAAGGATTGAAGTAGCTTGAAAACGGGAATTGAATAATTCAGGTTATGTGATGGGAGAAAGGGGCGGAAAACGATGCATCTTGTCGAGTTGCAATCCGAACGTTTGCGGTTTGAACCGTATACGATTTCTGATTTTTATTTTGTTAAATCGCTTCTCCAAGATCCTCGAGTGATGCGCTTCATCAGTCCGGACGGGAGACCGTATACAGATGAACAGACAATCGAATGGTTCGAGCGTCAATTGGCCCGCTATAAGACGGGGCGCCAAACAGGTCTATTGAAGCTCATGACGTTTGATAGTGATGAGCCGATTGGTCACGCAGGTACGCTACTTCATGAACTGGACGGCAAAATCGAGTTGGAAGTCGGCTACTGGCTATCACCGAAACATTGGCATATGGGTTATGGTCGAGAGGCGGCCGCACGCTTGATGCAATATGCATTTACTGAGGGTGAAAAGGAAATCATTTCGCTCATTCACCCGGACAATGTTCCATCCCAGCGTGTCGCGAAAGCGAACGGACTTCACTGGGAACGGGACACATTGTATCAAAATATGCTCGTTTGCGTTTATGCAGGCGATTTGGAGCGTTTATGCCGACATATTGACCATCAACAAATGACTCGATGAAAAAAGTTCAAAAAAAATAAAAAAGATGTTGCCAACTCAATAGTTTCTTGATATATTAATAGTGTCCTTAAGAGAGGACACGACCTGATTCTGTAGCTCAGCTGGGAGAGCGCTACCTTGACAGGGTAGAGGTCGCTGGTTCGAGCCCAGTCAGAATCACTTGGGTGCCAAACCCTCGAGAAACCCACCGGAACATGGGTTTCCGCGAAGCCACTTCTTGCGAGAAGTGGCTCTTTTTTTTGTGCGTTGACAATGAACGGAACCAATTGGTATATTTCTTTCAATACATAAGAGGGGGGATTCGACATGGTGCTAACGGGAACCCTCGTCAATGCTACGCTGATTGTCATCGGGTCATTGTTAGGTCTCTTGTTTCACCGCATTCCGGAGCGTATGAAGGAGACGGTGACGGCAGCGATCGGCCTTGCGGTCATCTTGCTTGGGATTCAGATGGGACTGAAGAGTGAGAATTTTTTGATTGTGATCGGGAGTCTTGTGCTGGGATCTGCGCTCGGGGAGTGGTGGAAGCTAGATGAACTACTGAATGGAATCGGTTATCGGATTGAGCGACGTCTTGGTAGCCAATCGAGTGTGGCGGAAGGATTTGTGACGGCGACGCTCATTTTTGTCATCGGTGCGATGGCGATTATTGGCGCACTTGATAGTGGATTGCGGGGCGATCATGATGTGTTGTATACGAAGGGCTTGATTGATGGATTTACCGCTCTCGTGTTGAGTTCAACGCTTGGAATCGGTGTCATGTTTTCAGCCGTTCCGGTGCTCGTCTATCAAGGCGGGATTGCCCTTCTCGCCATTCAAATCATGAAATTCATCCCGGAGTCGCTCATGGACAGCTTTATTTTAGAAATGACGGCGACCGGTGGTGTGATGATTGTGGCGATTGGCTTGAATTTGATCGGAATCACGAAAATTCGCGTGGCCAACTTATTACCCGGCATACTAGTGGTAGGCCTGATTGTGTCTGTCATACATACGATTACATAAAAATGGACAGAAGCGAGTGAGTCGCTTCTGTCCATTTTTATGGTTTCTCGATTGTTTCGTGGTCTTCTTTGGCACTTTCACGTAAAGCTGAAGCCATGACATCGGCGAGATTACGTTCACGAAGCACGCCGACTCCACGGTCAGTCGGTCCACCTGGAGCGGCCACGTCGGCGATCAGTTCATTTGTCTCACGTGTTTCATGAGACAACAACTCGGCAGAACCTTTCATCGCCTGGGCGACGATTTGACGAGCCGTCGCTTCGTCGTATCCGACATCCGTCAAAACGGGCGTCATCGCACCAACGATTTCATAGAAGAAGGCTGGACTGCATCCTGCGGCGGCCATGAAGGGTGACATCGTCTTCGCATCCGTGATGGCTGTCCGACCGACCCGCTCAAAGAGCTCGGTCGCTTTCAATCGGTCGGCCTCATCTGTTTCGGGACCGAACCATAGTCCAGTCATCCCGCTCCGGTATGCGACAGGCGTGTTTGGCATGGCACATACGGCTGGAAGCCCTGAAGCCTCTTCTAATTGGCTCGGTTCGATATGTGCGGCGACCGATACGAGTAGTGGGGTCTTCCATTCTTTTGATTCTACATATGGAATGACGCCATCTGGTTGCATCGCGAGTACAACGATATCATAGTCGTTGACGTTCTCGTTCTCAACGATCTGAACGCCGAGTTCATCTTGTAGGAAGAGCAAGCGTTCCCGGTCACTTCGGTTTGTCATTGTGATTTGTGTCGGTTTGACCCCTGAGTCGATCCACCCGCGAACGAGCGCCTCACTCATCGATCCTGCACCGACCATTAGTAATTGATTCATCATCCGTCACCTCTTCTTTTCGATTCGGTCAATAGTTATGTTGACTATCATAACAAACATGCACTCGAATATCTCTCATCTTGCTCATTTGAAATGAGAGTGAAAACGATTTGACATAGGAATCGACGAACATGACAAACGATTCAAATCGCGCTATGATGGCATTAATTTATATGAATGAGGAGAAATCGTGTGAAACGTGTACTAGTTAAAGGGATTCGAGGATATCAACGTTTTCTCTCACCATTGAAGCCACCGACCTGTCGATTTTATCCGACTTGTTCACATTACGGAATTGAAGCGATTGAAAAGCATGGGGCGGTCAAAGGGAGCTATTTAACCGCACGCCGGCTCATGCGGTGTCAACCGTTTCATCCAGGTGGACTTGATTATGTGCCGGATACATTTGATTGGAAGGCGCCTTTGCAACGAGAGAAACCTGAGTCACAGCGAGACGATTGATTTCGTCTCGCTGTTTCAATGACAGAAGCTACATGAAAGCTTTGTTTTAGTACAATACTTTTGCATTGTTCTAAGTATTCTGAAAAAATGAAGGTGTACACTACTTTTCGGGGGAAGGGGATACATCATTATGAAGCAATCATTTAGTGAATGGGTGAGCACAGCATCCAACTTCGTATGGGGACCACCGCTTTTGATCTTGCTTGTGGGGACAGGCATTTACTTGACGGTTCGTCTAGGTGGGATTCAAATCACGAAGTTACCGTATGCGCTGAAACTGGCGTTTTCAAAAAGACAAGATCAATCTTCTAAAGGGGATATCAGTCATTTCCAAGCGCTCATGACGGCTCTTGCGGCGACCGTCGGTACGGGGAATATCGTCGGGGTGTCGACGGCCGTCGTATTAGGGGGACCCGGTGCCATCGTATGGATGTGGGTGTCTGGGTTCTTTGGGATGGCAACGAAGTATGCGGAAGCAGTGCTTGCCGTCAAATACCGGGTGACTGATGAACGTGGTCAAATGGCTGGTGGACCGATGTATTATTTGGAACGAGGATTGAATCAACGATGGTTGGCGGTTGCCTTTGCGGCGTTCGCCTCGATCGCGGCTTTCGGTATTGGAAACGGGGTCCAGACGAACTCGGTCGCATTGGCGCTTAAAACGACTTTTGATGTACCGCTATACATATCAGGTATTCTCATGATGACCTTTACGGGTGCGGTCATCCTCGGAGGCGTTCGTTCAATCGGTAAGGTAGTCAGTTACTTCGTTCCTGTGATGATTGTTTTTTATTTGGGTAGCGGATTGTTGATTATGGCAATGAACTATACGCTCATTCCAGATGCATTCGCGCTCATCTTTAGCAGTACCTTTAGTGCGGAGGCGATTGGTGGCGGTGCGATTGGGGCAGCCATTCGCTACGGTGTCGCACGAGGCGTCTTCTCGAACGAAGCGGGACTCGGCTCTGCTCCGATTGCAGCGGCGGCTGCGAAAACGGATATGCCGGGACGCCAAGCGCTCGTCTCGATGACGCAAGTCTTTTTGGATACGCTCGTCGTCTGTTCGGTAACCGGTTTGACGCTCGTCATGGGTGGTCAAATTGGAACGGGTCTAGAAGGAGTCGAACTGACTTCGGCTACGTTCGAGTTGTTCCTTGGCCCGATTGGTGGATATATCGTCACGATTGGCCTTGTCTTATTTGCCTATTCGACCGTACTCGGCTGGTCGTACTATGGAGAGCGCTCGATCCATTACTTGTTCGGACGAAAGTCAATCGTTCCATATCGTATTGCGTTTGTCCTTGTTGCCGGACTCGGTGCCATGACGACCAACTTAAACTTGGTTTGGGCACTATCTGACGTATTCAACGGTTTGATGGCGATCCCGAACTTGATTGGTCTCTTGTTCTTGTCAGGTGTCGTCATTGCAGAGACGAAGCGATTCAATCAACAGCTTGAAATTGAAAGTCGAAAAGTGTCTTAAACAAATCGACGCCATCCTCATGAATCAGAGGGGGGCGTCTTTTGTTTTGCTTCTAGTTCATCGATTCTTGCTTTTTGTAAGTGGTCAAACACTCGTGTAATGAATCCGACCATAATTCCGACGCCGGTGATCACATATCCAATCGTAAAAATTTTCCCTATGTCGGTCTGTGGAGCGAAATCACCATACCCGATTGTAGTTAACGTAATGACGCTGAAATAGAGAGCGTCCAACCAGCGTAACGATTCGAATTGGGCGTAGAAGAGTGTGCCAGAGAGAACGGTGAGAAGGGCGAGGCTAAATAGAACTTGGAACTCGGGGTCACGAAGACCACGCCAAATTCCTCGTATGATTCGACGCAACGTCAATAAAAACGGTAACATATCAATCACTCCCTCCTTTCGATATTAGGTTTGTTCGCTAACGACACGGGAACATCCTTTATAGTTCGAAAAAATTGAAAGGGTGAGTTGGATGGGGAAAGTCATACCGAAGCAAGAAGGACTCGACCATAGTGTCGATTTTTTACGGGAAGGATATCTGTTCGTCGCGAATCGTCGCAAAAGTTTTAAATCCGATATCTTTGAGACACGCTTGCTTGGGGAGCGTGTGATTTGCCTTGGAGGCGAAGAGGCGGCAGAAGTGTTCTATGATTCAGATAAATTCATGCGTCAGAATGCTGCACCGAAACGTCTCCTTAAGACATTATTTGGAGAAGAAGGGGTCCAGACATTAGACGGTGCGGAACATACGCATCGAAAACACATGTTCATGTCATTGATGACAAAAGAAAACATAGACCGATTGCTTCGATTGACACATCGTGAATGGAACCGGATTGAACGAATGGAAGAGGAGATCGTCTTATACGACGTAGCACAACAAGTGTTGATGAAGGCTGTATGTGAATGGGCGGGAGTTCCGCTCGCGCCAGAAGAAATTCGAAAACGTACAGAAGAGATGAGATTGTTATTTGAATCGGGTACGTCTCTTGGTCCGACTTATATACAAGGGCGAAAAGCGAGATCCTCGGCCGAATCCTGGATTCGTCAAATGGTAAAAGAAGTGCGGTCGAAACGATTATTGCCGAACGAACACACAGCGCTTTACGAGTTTTCGTGGCATCGGGATGAATCTGGAAGATTATTGTCTGAAGAGGTAGTGGCGGTCGAAGTATTAAACATTTTACGCCCGACTGTCGCAATCTCGGTGTATGTCCTCTTTACCGTTCTGGCTTTGCATCAGTTCCCGAATGTAAGAGAGCAGGTAAAGCGGGGAGAGGTCTCGAAAAAAGAGTTTGTTCAGGAAGTGAGACGATATTATCCGTTCTTCCCTGTCGCAGCAGCTCGAGTCAAATCAGATTTTGAATGGAACGGCTATGCATTTTCAGAAGGAACGTTGACGCTTTTGGACTTGTATGGCACAAATCATGACGCTACCATTTGGATGGAGCCCGACCGGTTTGACCCCTCCCGTTTCGATGATTGGAATGAAAGTCCATTCAATTTTATTCCGCAAGGCGGTGGGGATGTAGACTTTGGACACCGATGTGCAGGTGAACACGTGACTATTGCAATTCTTGCACAAGTCATCGAATTGTTTACAAAGGAGTACTCTTATACAGTCCCTCCTCAAGATTTGAGCTACAGTTTTGTAGACATGCCGAGTCTGCCGAAAAGTAAATTACGATTGAATCATCTAACTCGAACCTAATTCAACTCGCCTACTATTATCGAGTAGGCGAGTTGAATTTACTTGGTTTGTAGATTGAGCCGCTCTGAAATCGGGCGAATGGTGACAGATGAATCAATCATCCGATTATCTCGTTTCGGTTCATCCGTGCTTTCGATTTGCCAATCGGTGTCATGTAGCTCTTTCAATCCAACAGCGATGTTGTAAAGAGAATAGCTCGTGTTGCCGTTTAGTTGATAAATACCCGGTCCTCGTTTTGTCAAAATCTCGAATAGGGCGTCCGCTGTGTCCTCCAAAAATGAACAGGATGGATACCAGTGTTCACTGACTTGAATCACGCCATGTTGCTTCATTTCGTTTGTGAAAAAGTCCATCATGTTATTTGACCCGGCCTCATGACCAATCTGCCAACCGAGACGGACAATCTGGGCGCCTGGATTGACACGGGCGATTGCCTGTTCACAATCACGCTTGTACTTTCCATAGTCGTCTTCAGCATCCGGTACCGTGTCCGGCGAGATGGGTCCGGTCACATCGTCTGAAAAGATGGAGACGGTGCTCGTGAATAGGAACGGGATGCTCATCTCCCCGCATAAACGAGCAAGTGTTTCGGCCCATTCCACCGCACCCATGCCAATATGTAAAAAATAGTCCGGATGAATCTGTTCGATAAATTGACGCATTTCTACTTCATCAGTTGTCGATACTTGTTCGCGATTCCAAGCGATTGCCTCAATCTCATGTCGTTTGAGCGTTTCGGCGACGATTGGTGCGACTGTACCGTTCATTCCTGTAATAATGGCTTTCATATATGTTCTCCCCTTTCACTCTATATGATGCCACAAATAGGCATAGACAAACAATCGATGTGTCGGACTATGCTAGACTGGGTGATGGAGGGATCAAGAATGGTTATTCGACAAGCGACAAGACAGGATTGTAATCAGATTGCGCCACTCATGTACCAAGCGATTCACGAGATTGCGTACACGTTGACAGCGTCAACGAATACGACTGAGGTGTTGGAGCGGCTCGCGATGTGGGTAGAACGACCGCAAAATCGCTTAAGCTATGAAAACATATGGGTGGCTGATGTGGAAAGTGATGTGGCAGGGATGATCCTGTCGTATCGAGGAGATGAAGCGGAAGCGCTCGATCGTCCGATTCAGGAGTGGTTGAAGACGCAGGGAAGTGATGGAAAGTTGGATGTAGAGACAAACGGGAACGTCCAATACATCGACTCGATTGCAGTTGCGGAGTCGTTTGGAGGTCGCGGAATTGGGACGAAGTTAATCGAACATGTTTGTCTCGTTGCAGAAGAGCGTGGTGTACCCGACGTCACATTGAATGTGGACCAAGAAAATCCTGCAGCACATCGCTTATACACACGTCTCGGATTTCGTAAGGAAAAAGAAATCAACATTTCTGGAGCGAGATTTGACTATATGAAAAAAGAGATTGCTCCGACTCCTTTCTCAGTCTAAAAGCGGATGCGCAAACTTCTTTTCTCGACTATACTAAGTGCTTGAGGAAAGATCTATGCAAAGGAGATATGTTATGGAGTGGAAGAATATTTGGCGTGGGATGGCCATGGGAACGAGTGATTTAATTCCCGGTGTTAGCGGTGGGACCATCGCGGTCATTTTAGGCATTTACGATCAACTCATCGAAGCGATTAGCGGCGTGTTTAGCCGATATTGGAAGAAATATATTGGGTTTTTGATTCCGCTTGCGATTGGAATGGGAACGGCCATTATCGCACTAAGTCGAATGATCGAATACTTACTGCTTGAGTATTATGCACCGACACAATTTTTCTTCATCGGATTGATTTTAGGGATCATTCCGCTACTTTTTGTAGAATTTACATCGCGATCCTCGATCCGTCCGGTTCATGTCATCGCTACGACCGTCGCAATCATCCTCGTGGCGAGTATGGCGTTCCTCAATCCGGTCGATACGTCAGTCATCACGGATGTGACGCTTGGAACTGCGCTTTTACTATTCTTGTCGGGATGGTTAGGAAGTATGGCCATGTTGCTCCCGGGTATTAGCGGTTCATTCGTCTTATTGCTGATCGGGGTTTATCCGACGGTCATCAGTGCCATCTCGAACTTTAACTTGTTGATTATTGGAATCGTCGGAGCGGGAGTCGCGTTTGGTTTCATTGTAAGTAGTAAAGTCATTCGTTACTTGTTGGCGAACTTCCCGGGAATGACGTTCTCAATCATTATCGGCTTGGTGATTGGGTCGCTTGCTGTCGTATTTCCAGGAATCCCGACTTCAGGACTGATGTGGGCGCTCAGTCTCATCGCTTTCGTCCTAGGGGTCGTTGCCGTTCGGCTACTCAGCAAATATTCTGTGTGAATGGAAAAGGAGTTCGGGAAAATACCCGGACTCCTTTTAATATATGAATGGAAACAAGCGCTTACGTGATTTCGACCAAGAACGGTAAGACTGACCAAAGTGGCGAATGAGCATACCTTCCTCAATCCGAATCCGATATAGCAATGCGAGAGAGGTTAGCATAGAACCGAACAGCGCGACACCCCAGTGGAGGAGATATAGTGAGAATCCTAACGTAATCAATAATAATCCGGTGTACAATGGATGTCGCAAATAGCGGTAAGGACCAGAGCTGACCAGCTCATCTTCAGGTCGAACAACGACATGGCGAGTGAATTGGTGTCGAAGATGGATAATTCCCCAATAGCGTAATGACACGCCGGCTATGTAGAACGTGAGACCGATTATTCGTTGGATCACCGGGGGCTTCGTCTCAATAAGGACAGAGGAGGCAAGAGACAGGATAAAAACGCCGATCATTGTCGACGCTACGAAATAAAAACTTTTTCGTTCAATCGTCCCATCTGAAACCTCTTTTCGATTTCGGAACTTCCACGTCTCGATTAGCCAAAAGCAGGACGCAACAATTAATATGAGATCCATCCACTCCATAACGAACATCCTCCCTTTTGATTCATCTTACATTACCCGACCTTCGAGCAAGAAAAACCACAGAAGTGTACACGAACCAGAAATGGTTTGTAAAAACGAATAGAACAATGTATCATCTAATGAGAATGATTATCATTTTTAAGTGACCGGGAAGGAAGGGTATGAAGATGAATGAAGAACAGTTCGATGTGACGATTATCGGTGGGGGACCGGCCGGGTTATATGCGGCTTTTTATAGCGGTTTACGAGGAATGAAGACGAAGATTATTGAATTTCAACCTTTTTTAGGTGGGAAAGTACACGTATATCCGGAAAAGATGGTCTGGGACGTAGGAGGATTGCCGCCAACGACAGGGGCGAAGCTGATTGAACAACTCGTTCAGCAAGGACTCACGTTTTCTCCGACAGTCGTGCTTGGGGAAAAAGTGGAGTCGATGTCAAAACGTGAAGACGGTTTATTCAACGTGGAGACGACGACGGGTCATCACGTTTCTAAAACCATGATCGTGGCGACGGGAAGCGGGATATTGAAGCCTCAAAAAATTGAAATCAGTGGAGCGGAGCGGTTCGAACTGTCCAACTTGCATTATACCGTCAAGTCGCTTGCACGTTTCAAAGGAAAACGAGTACTCATTTCAGGTGGAGGGAACAGTGCTGTTGACTGGGCGAACGCACTCGAACCAATCGCAGAAGAAGTCATCCTGACTTACCGTAAAGAAGAACTGACTGGACATGAGGCGCAGGTTGAGAAAGTGAAACAGAGTCGGGTTGACTGTCGTCCGCAATCAAAAGTGACAGATTTAATCTCGCACGATGGGAAATCGATTCAACAAGTGTCACTGACGTGTGTCGAGACAGGTGATACGAGTCTGATTGTTGTTGACGAAGTGGTCATCAATCACGGATATGAACGAGATTCGGATTTACTTCATCATAGTGAGCTGAAAGTGGAACTGGTTGATGGGTTTTATGTGAAAGGAAGCTCGAGTAGCGAGTCATCCGTACCTGGACTATATGCAGCAGGTGATATTCTGACGCATGAAGGGAAAGTGCATTTAATCGCGGGAGCGTTTCAGGATGCGGCGAATGCCGTGAATCGGGCAAAAACGTATATCGACCCGAATGCGAATGCGACAGCAATGGTGTCTTCTCACAACGAGCGTTTTACTGAAAAAAATCGTCAAATCATAGAAGAGAGCATGATGAAGCAGTAAGAGGGACACTCTTACTGCTTTTGAATAGGGTAATCGCAAAGTTCGGTGATGACGCCTCCTGAATGGCGTGGGTCCATATAAATTAATCGACGGCCTTTTGAGGTCGTACGGAGCGTGTCTTCTAAGAACGTGATGCCGTTCTGTTTGTGGGTGGCGATGGCGATATCCAAGTCATCAACGCGGTAAGCGATGTGGTGAACTCCCTTTCCACGGGCTTTCATAAAGCGCGCGATCGGACTCGTGTTACTCGTCGGACGTAGCAACTCGATGACGTCTTCTCCGATATGAATGACGGCCAATTCGGTTTCGACACCGACCGCACTGTTCGTATAGCGGTCTATGAGTTCCCCACCTAATACGGTCGTATAAAAAGCGATCGCCTCGTCTAAATCTCGAACGGCGATTCCTGTATGATCAATTTGCATGTACATTCCTCCTCACTCTTCAGTTTGCCTAAAGTTGAACAAAATGTCACTTCACAACGTTTCGTGCATATCCGATATAATAAAAGAGGGAGGGACAGCGAAATGAACGGAAAAATCACAATCGGTTTGGTGGGTACATTTGCCCTAGTATCATTTGTGTTTGGACTCTCGCTTGCGACGTTTGTCGACTACCGCATCAATGAAGAGCAGGTTGTACTCGAACGGTTAACTACGCATAAACAAATCGGTCCGACGGAGTTGTTGTCTACCGAGGTCGATTTTCATTTGAATGGGTCGAATTATGCGATTCGTTTTAAAGATGAGCCAAATATCACGTATTGGTTCAATGTCGTCGATCGCGAAATCAAATTTGATCGGATTGAATCGCTTGATTTAAGAGACAAAGGACTTCGGACCGTTTTGTTTGAAGGAATGCCGCCCTTGGCGATGGAGTCGACAACTGCTGCAGAATAAAAGACGTCGAAAGAACAACTTTTTCTTGTTGAGAAAGAGTTGATTTGCTCGACGTCTTTTATAATTTATAAATAGTTCGGAATCGGTGGAACACGTTTCACGTACGTATGATGCCTCACATCAGAAACTTGTGCGCCGTGTTGTCGAAGCGTATAGGACAAGTCAGGTTGCAAGCTCGTCGTGTAGATGTGAGCCTCTTTGATATATCGGAACGTATGGAAAAATTTTTGTTGAAGAAATGAAATGGCTTCTCTTGAAAAAGATTCGTCACACTCTAAATGAACCTCTTGGATGTACACACGATACATATGTAATCTTACTTTCATGACCCCGACCGGTTGCCGACACCAATTCAACATATAAAACAATGTTTGTTGTCCCAGTTCACTTACGAACTGGCGGTCTGTCATCGGATGGGCCTCTGGGAGGATGTGGCTATGTGTATTTCGAAATGTGAGCCATTCCCCCCTTCTTGAGTAATCGATCAGTTCGAGCGTCCAATAGGCATGTGATTTCTTTTTGCAAGGTATGAAAGGTAAATGATATACATTCGTTTGATGGAATAATTGAAATCCGGATGCATCATATAGACGAAGTTTATCTTGATTATAATAGTCGTGTTCTTGAAGGTAGTAGGTGATCGTATGTTTCGTTTCTCGGCTTCGTTCATGAATGAGCCGGTCGAGGAGCCCACGGAAGACATGGCGGTCGTTATACGTTGCCTTGGATAGTTGTATGACGTGAAACATTTCAAGTTGTTCGTCATTTGCGACGATGGAGGCTAATGGGAGATCTCGGTTTAATGCGACGTATACATGGAGGTGAGATGGAAGGGAGAGGAGCAAGGGTGCCTTGCTCAAAGGATATAACGATTGAATTGAAATGCGTTCGTGCACCGGCAATTGCCTGCATTCTACAAAGCGTAGCGCTCGTTTCACTCAGAATCCTTCTTTCATTATTAGATGTTGATACAATTAAATTGTAAGCGCCATCATGATAAATGTTGTATGGCGTTCTCATGACAACTGATTGAAATAAATATCAAGGATCCGAAAAAATGAGATGTGTAAAATAGATTAAATGCATTCAATCTGTTAAACCTTGTTTCTCTTGATCGATAATGTGTGAGATTCGTCAAATATCGTCCGCACTGAACGAGTGGGACATGCTATACTTATTCACAATGAAACTACAGAGTAGGGATATGTAATGAAATTCATTTATCAAATAATATTAGCTTCTTTGTTTTGGACGGTCGTCCCTTCTACAACGTTAGCTGATGTAGAGCCCGTGGTTATTCACGAGAATATCATCGTGGAAGAGAGTCAAGAGGTCCACGAGGGGTTTCAATCACCGAACGAAATGGTATATGTGTTCGTTTTAATTGTATTGTTGTCGGTCATCGGACTCGGGATTATAAATACAATCGAATAACGTGAAAACGTTCACAAAAATGCAATAAGTGCAATGGCAGCGGTTACAGACGTTCGCTTATACTTGTACATGTAGGAAGAAAGTTCTGCACCAACTTTCTGTCCTCCTTTTCAAATGAACACCCCTCGTTCATATCATGTATTGGAGTCAATCGATGTCATCGATTGACTCCCTTTTTTTTACAATCGAATTCGCTTCTCTTTCGCTAGTCGTTTTAATCGTTTCGTCTCATCTGCATGTCCGTGACTTTCTAAGAAGTCGACGTATACCCGAAACGGTTCGGAACGATGAGAGAAAAACGGGATATATTCTGAAAACAGCTTCTGTTCTGCTTCAATTAATTTTCCTTCGGCAACGAGGAGTCGGAGTTCTAGCATTTTGAGAGCTTGATAGTTTTCGAGTGCGGAATCTTCCGTCTGGGACTTCTCTAACATGCGTTCGCACAGTTTCTGGATACGGGAATGAAGGATGTTGCGTGTGGTGGCGTGACTCTGTTCAATGGGCAACGTTGAAAGCAAGTCAATTCTCGTAGAATCGACGTCTTTTGGTACGTGTAGGGTGGTGTATAAGGCGCGGTCAATCCAAACCGTGTCAACCGGGGCATCTAACTGGTAGTAATGAATGAGTTTTTGGAGCATGGTGACTTGTGATATTTTCAATAGGCGAAACGGGTCGCTTGTCGAAAATAAAGGTTCTTCCCCAGCCGATGTAGACAGAAGATAAAACATTTCTTCATACATCGTACGAGCTTCTATATAGTCTTCTGCATAGTGGGTTAAATCACGAATGATTTTTTTAGCGTGGATATACCAATTTTTTTGGTCACGTTCCGACATCACTTGATTCGGGCGGACGTATAGGTGGTCGTATGCTGAGTCGACAAACCTTTCAGCCAATGTGATGGTCTGTGAGAGCGAATGTCGCTCTTCAGAACTCTTTTTTTCTTTATAGCGCGTGAACTGGCTAATCATAAAATCAATGTCTTGATCATCAATCACTTCTTTTGGAGTATGACGATACATCTCGACGAGTAAATCGCGTAACGTCGCTTCGCCATACTGTTCCAACAACATGCGTAATTTCCCGATGCGCATCAGCTCTCCTCCTTTCATTCATCTCTTATGGTGAACTATATCTTTTTAGGCAGACACCAATTATTATTCCTTTCCCGCTTTTATTCCGAAACAATCATTTGGACTCATGCTTAAGACGGATTTTCTTAAGAATCGTTGTCAGATGAAGGCGCGTTCGGGATAATAGAGAAAAATTGATAAAGTTGAGGATGACAATATGAAGGATGAACAACATTTATCGCGTGTCGAACGTAGAAAACGCGAATTAGAACAACAAGAAATCGAATCGTCTCGTGTAGGTCATGGTCAAGCGGACGAATCATCTATACATGCACAACACGAACAATGGCGTGAACAGACGACGCATCAATCTGAACATCCATTTTTAAATGAACAGGCGCAAGCCTCTTCTAAACCGAAAAACGGGACGGCGAAATCACGTCGTAAACGATCGCCCCGCATCTCATTATTTTCGAGACGGAAACCATCTCGTCCGAAATCGCAACATGCGACGAGTCGATCGAAACCGTCTACTCCCGTAAAACGAGAGATGGATCAACCTTCTAAACAACCACCAAAACGAAAGCGAAAATGGAAAGGGAAAGTTGCCCTTTTTCTTATCGTCATGTTACTTGTGGCAGGGTATATGGCTACTTCTCCTTTTACGTTTCTCATTATGGGGAGCGATGCACGGGTAGGCGAATCGCTTTCGGGATCTCGTACGGACTCCCTGCAATTGATGGAATTTGTTCCGCGCTCACGTACCGTTCAGAACGTATCGATTCCACGAGATACGTATACGACCATTCCATGTGAGCCTGACCGGGAGGGTGACAAAATCACTCATGCATTTGCCTTTGGTGGTGCGGAATGTACAGTCGGTGCTGTCGAGGGGCTGACCGATACAACGGTCGATGGACAAGTCGTCATCACATTCGAATCATTCATGGAAATGATTGATTTGATTGGCGGTGTGAACGTCACGGCGACGCATTCGTTTAGTGAAAAAGGGTTCAACCAAACGTATGAGTATACAGAGGGTGTCTCTTACGCGATGGATGGAGATATGGCACTTGCGTATGCGAGACATCGAAAAACCGACACGGACGGAGCCCGTTCGAATCGTCAGACGGAAGTGATGACTGCCGTAGCGGAAAAATTGGCAAGTCCATCAGGATGGACAAAAATCCCGACGGCGTATCGCTTTATGAAAGAAGAGATGGGTCTTGAGATGAACGTTCTGCAAATGGCGGCTGTCGGAGTGACGATGATCTCTAGTCCAGAAGTGAATAAGATGCAAGTGGAAGGGCAGGACGCCTACATCAATAATGTCTATTATTATGAGCCGCTAGATGAGAGCGTACAATCGATTCGAAGTGCTCTTGACCTATCGATTTGGGGTACTGTCAGATAATTTTAAGAAAAGGGTTTGATTCTGACTTGAAAGAGGAATTTTAAACAAATGAACTACTCTTTTGAGGAGGGAAATTTGAATGAAAGTTTTAGTCATTGGAGCAACCGGAAAGATCGGAAAACGTGTATTGAAAAGTCTAGCGAAGACCCATCAAGTGACCGCTTTAATTCGTTACCCTGAACTACAAGCAGAGTATGAGAAAATGGGTGCGCACGTATTGACGGTCGACATCGAGAAAGAGCTCGAGAAGAAAGTTCATGAGGCGACAGCTGGTCAAGATGCAGTCATTATTGCGGCAACGGCCGGTGCGGACGGTTCGAGCACTGAAATCGAACTGCTTGACCGTAATGTTGCGATGAACGCAATCGATGCTGCTAAAAAAGAGCGGGTACGTCACGTCGTCTTGCTTAGTGCTTACGGTGCGGATCAACCAGATGCAGCACCGAAAGAACTCTTCAACTTTCTGTCAGCCAACAATGCTGCCGACGAATATATCGAACATAGCGGTTTGAACTATACGATCATTTGCCCAGTGACTATTGTCGATGAACCGAGCAGAGGTTCAATCGAAGCCTCTGAGGATTTGAACGATGTGGATGGTGCGACGATTTCTGAAACCGATGTCGCGACGGTCATTGCAGCCTCTCTCGATAATCGTGGTTTGTACGGCCGCCGAGTCGAAATCAAGTCTGGTAGTACACCGATCAATGAAGCGCTTGATTTTGAAGGACGTGGAGAAGTGGCGAACGGAGGTAGAACGACGTTACGTCGACCACAACGTTCATAATGAGTTGAGGAGAGGATGACATGGAACGAAAGTTGTATAAAGACCCAGGCAACCAAATGATTGCTGGAGTATGTTCAGGACTCGGAAACTATCTAGGGGTGGACGTCACGATCATGCGCATTCTTTTTGTGGTGATGGCACTTCTAGGAGGACCGGGACTTCTCATCTACATCATCCTAGCAATCATTATGAAAAAACCACCGTCAGAGTATGAGGTGGAACAAGAAGATCGTTTCTAATTAAAAACAATCCGACGAGAACCGTCGGATTGTTTTTTAGTTTTCAACATATAACGTATAACTCGCTTCGAACGTTTCGTTTGGCGAAAGGAGCTGGACCCCTTCTTTATTCATAAAATCTTTTCGATGTCCTTTATAATCGGCATGACCGAACCAAGGCTCGAGACAGACGAATGGTGCGTCTTTATGCGGTGGCGACCAAATACCGAAGTGTGTGAAAGATGGGCTCTCCATCACGATCGCTCTGCCTGTCGGTTGATGGCGAATTGCCGCATACTCCACTTTCTCAAAGATTAGCGCATCGTCGTCAAATAGTGATCGAGTGAGAGGGATGTATTGACGCTCGCCGAGTGGTTGATAAGCCCCGGTCAAATAGGCACCATCTAACAAATAGCGGTCGAGTGTACGTGTTTCGCCAAAGTCAATCGTATAATCCTCGAACGTTCCTCCCGCGAAAGGAACATTGAATGCGGGATGACCTCCGATACTGAACGGTAACACTGTTTCACCCGGATTGTGAACGCGGTACGTCACGATGACTTCTTCGCCCACAAGCTGGTACGAGACGTGTAATGTAAACGGGAATGGATAGTGCTGTCGCGACTCTGATGTATCGCTCAATGTGAAATGAACAGATGTGGCGGTTGATGATTCGATTTTAAAAGTGGCGTCACGGGCAAATCCGTGTTGACTCATCGTGTACGTATTTCTTTCAAAAAGGTATTGATCATCGAGCAACCGCCCGACAATCGGGAAGAGTATCGGGGCTTGTCTTCCCCAATAGGTGGGGTCCCCTTGCCATAAATACTCGTTTCCGGATACTTTCCAACTGGTCATCTCGGCACCTTGGGTTTTTAAAGTGATCTGTATGTTTTCATTTTGGAGTTGCACAATCGATACGCTCCTTTGCGGTTTATGATAAGTTAAGTGTAGAAAGATTAAGTAAAACAAACAAGGGGTAAATGATGCGCTTACAAAGAATCGTAATCGGAACACTGATCCTACTATTGATTGCTGGGCTTGCTTATAAAGGATATGAAGAATATATGATGTCGTTGGAGGAGGACAAGGCGGTCCCGATCGTTCAAGATGAGACGGTGTTAGGCGGATTAGAAGTTGGACAAAAAGCCCCAGACTTCACCTTGAACACGTTAGACGGAGAAAGTCTCACCCTTTCGCAATATGAGGGCAAACCGGTCGTGATTAATTTTTGGGCATCCTGGTGTCCGCCTTGCCGGGAAGAGTTTCCTGAACTCGTATCTTTTGAAAAAGCGACAACTATTCCGGTTCTCGGTGTAAATGTCACGAAGAATGAACGGCGTGGAAAAGAGGACGTGGAAACCTTTCTAGATGAGTATCCCGTCGATTTTCCGATTCTGCTAGATGAAGAGGCCGCTGTCGAGCAACAGTACCGTGTCGTCGCGTTACCGACAACCTATGTTTTGGACGCGACAGGTGTCATCGTAGGAAAACAAACCGGTCCTGTAGATGAAGCGTGGATTCGGCAACAGTTAAATCAACAAACAGAATGACATATGACAAAAAGCTGAACGATCTGCCTAATTTGACTAGGCAGATCGTTCAGCTTTTATAGTGTTGCTTGATCAATGCATCAAAATTAGGAGTCATATCTTCTTCCAAATAATAGTGATGATTGTCTCGAATGATTGTATCACCAACACGTGCTTCGGACGGTAGGAATCGTCTAGGAATAAAACTTGAGCCATTATTCCATCTCAATACGGCATATTTTCCCTCGATCCGTACCAATGTACCGTACTTTATCATACCTCTTCCTCCTCGACGAGCAGCTTCTGTCTCTTTTTATCCTTACCTCATGTATTCCCACATTCCACAAAAGCTACACATATTTACAACCTTCCCCCCTCAAAAGAGAAGGGGCGCGACCAAAGACAGTACGTCCTCAAGGGAAATTGTGAAAAAAGTTTGAAGAAAACGCTTTCTTTTTAAGTGGATGTCTTCTATAATAAAACCACGGGGTGATTATGACGAAACTGTGAACAATGGGGGGATGGTCATGTTTTCTTCTGCAATGATTGGGTTACTCGCTCTGACGGGAGTAACGATCTATGGGGTTGACCGTATGTTCACGGTCCGCTCAGAACGCGTCACAAAGAAATAGGTCTACATAGGGGGAAATCGCAACGTCTTGGGGAGACGTTGCGATTTTTTAATAGTCTTGCTGACGGGACCGGCGATCGGTCTCTTTTTGTGCCACCATCTCTCGATTCCGTTCATGAACCCGATCGAAAAAGGAGTGCTCTGGCCATGATGAAGACCAGTGGCGTTCGTGTGGGAGTGCCAAAATATATTCTTCAGCGGCACTCAACCGTTGAATCATTGCGCTTCGATTATCGCACAGATCACCATGTCCCGGTACGAACCAACGGATCTCATGCTCATAAACGAGTGATTGAAGCGTTTGTAACGTATCGAGATAGTCACTCGGGTCGTGCTCGATAAAAGGGGGTTCGATGTTAGAACCATAATCACCGCAAATGAGTAGGTTCATCGATTCAATCAGAACCGACATGTGCGTCGCGTCATGACCAGGCGTAGAGATGAAGGTGACCGGTATTGAACCGAGGGAAAGCGTTTGATTAGGCTGAATCACGATATCGATATCAGGTTTTTGAATTGGGCGATCGATGTAATACTCTTCATAGAACTCATGAATCTCCTTTAACTGATCAGACGAATCTGCCTCGACAAAGGCTTGCGAGGCGATTGTTGTCGCATCTGTGAAACCGTAAGCCCCGATGATGTGATCGAAATGGTGATGTGTGAAGATGACATAAAGCGGACGGTCGTGACGGTTTAACTCAATGTCACGGCGAATCGTCGCAATTTCTTCTGGAAGCCATGTCGGATCAATCAATAGAATGGCATCTGGTGTATCGACAACGGTAGACGTCGTTCGCATCAACGCACTTTCATATACGGTAAACGATTGCAGCTTCGCTTGAATCAATGGAGTTCCTCCTTAGCAGATTGGATTCACTCACTCTTTTCCCTAAAACAAGCGAGGGAACAACAAAAAAGCAGAAAGTCATGTGACTTTCTGCTTTTGCAAGGTCTCAACCGTGCAGTGTATGTGTGCGAGAACATCTCGCGTATATGTCGATATTGGAGCGGGTGAAGAGAATCGAACTCTCGTCATCAGCTTGGAAGGCTGAGGTTTTACCATTAAACTACACCCGCATGAAAGAAAATATGGAGCGGGTGAAGGGAATCGAACCCTCGTCATCAGCTTGGAAGGCTGAGGTTTTACCATTAAACTACACCCGCGAAACGAATTAACGTTACTTTGATATAATAGCACATCAGATTAGATTTGCAAACCCTTTTTTAAAAAAACTTTTTAGGTTGCAGAATCCTATCTACAACGAAGATAATAGAAAAAAGGGGAGAAATCAAATATGAGTGAACGAAAATCATATTTACAACTGATGAGCGAAGGGTTTCGAATGTTACAACAATCGAAACAGACGGACACGACGGTGTCTCTCCGAAACTGGACGCTGTCGATTCAACACGATCATGAGTGGCATGTCGTACTGCGTTCGGAACGAGTCAAGTGGATTGGGTTGCCGAGTACGACCTTCCAGATCCAAAAAGATGCGATACAGATAGGAGACCTCCGAATCGCCCGTCACACAGAATCGAACGATGTACGTTTGACAATCGACGAAGAATGGGGATTGGAAAATAAGGTTGTTTGTGACAACCTGGAATGGGAAAGATTCGTCGATGCGCTCAAACAAGTGAAGGGGGAGTAAGTGTGAGTGGAGAGAGGTTGTATCGGATCGAAGCCGAGGCTCGTGGGAGTGCCTGGCGTGCCCGGGTTTTAACAGGGATTCAGCGATTTCGGTTTTATAAAGGAGAATTGCTCGCACCGACAAACCGACCGTATGTCGTGTTAAGCATCTCACAAGATGAAAAAGCCTTACCTGATTTAATTGAGACCGATATGGGCATTCTCTTAATTCACGAGCGGGTGGGACCTATTTTTATGAACGTCTGTCCGTATGACGTTCAGCTCGTTCGGGTCGAACTTCATACAAGCACGGGAAAAACCGACCGTTACTGTGCGCTCAACGTCCTCCGCCGCTTTGAAATCGAATACCTTGAGCATTCGAACGAATATCGTCCGTTAAGCGCGGATCGACTCTACTTCCTATCTGATCAAACGGTCCGAATGGATTTGTTTGGACATATGATTGCCCAAGACGAAAATAGCCAACGTCTTTATGTGACCGACCGATTGAAGTATGCGCTTCAAGCTAAAATGGTCACAGGGCTGGCATTTAAGCAAGTAAAGGAGAAGACAGCATGAAAGAATATGAAATTGATGGGTGGTTCCGCCTGACGTATCCTGAACATTATGAGTATAGCGAAGAAGAGGACTATGTGAGCTTCTATTCGACAGAAGAGGATGCGCAAGGGACACTTCAAATCTCGATTTATGAATCAGAAGATTCGCAAGAACCGAAAAAATCCGCACTGAGCGAGTTGAACACGTTCTTAGGTGAGTTCCCGATTGACGTGAAAATCGCACCGAGTGTGACCGATGAGACGAGTGACATGACGACAGCTTACGCGAGTGGGATTGAAGACGGCATGCATTTAGACGTATGGTCCTTGACCGATGGAAAGCGGCTCTTATTTTTAACATACGTAGCCGATCAGGTGACCAATGAAAAAATGGAGATCGAATCCATCATCGACTCGATCGAGTGGACATAAAAGGAGACACGACGCCAACGAGGCGCGTGTCTCTTTTCTATTGATATTTAGGTACATCGAAGTTAAGTGTGTAAGCATCAAGGGATTGATAGATATTATAGATGCTAGTCGTCTGTTTCACGGCCCATCCGATATCGGTTGCGTATTGGTGAGTTCCGGGTGAAGACGGGTTGAAGCGCATCTTGTAGAGCGTGTTTTGCATGTATTGCGGATTATTAATATATTTTGCTCCGATCCAGTAAGCTCCCCCAATGATTGCCTCTTTCGGTGAGAACCATTTTTGCTGGAAAGCGTACTTAGCGCCGTTCCCAAGCGGATTGCTATCGGTCGCTTGAATTCCGTACATATTGTAGACCGTGGCTGCCACTGGTCGCTCTGGGTAAATTCGCTTCCCGCTCGAGTTGATCAACGCATTGCCATCTTTGTCGACAGGGACTCCTTTTGCCAGGAGCGACGTGCCGTGTCCGGTTTCAAGTAGGGCATGTGAGAGAAGATATACTTCGTTCACGCCATACATACTTGCCGCATCGACGAACGCTTGACCTTGTCCGCTGAGTGTTCCTTTAGACGTGAGAACTTTGTTTAACGTCGTCGCGGTTGTTCCGGCACTCTTTGATAAGTCTAGGAACTGATAGAACGAACGTGAATTCGAGTCCACCTGACTCGGGTCGACATACGAGAGTAAATCATCTACTGAAGCGCGACGCCATGTGTTGTCGAATACGCGAATGTTATGTCCAGCCGGTCGTTTATACGAAATCGTATAGTACGTCCCCGTCTGACCAGTTATCGTTACAGTTTCACCTGTATTGATTTGTCCATAGGCGTGAGATGTTAAAATCGGCCGACTCAAAATGTTTGCTGTCCCGACGACTGATCCTGGTGTGACGTAGCCGGTCATCGTACCATATTTCACTTTATACCAAACAGTTGAACCGGAAGTGTGGCGATCGACATACTGGATCTTGGCCCCGTATGGAATCGTGACAAGTGATGAGGAGCTTGAAGAGGCTGCCATCTTCAATGCTGTTCCTAAGCCAGAGATGACTGTCATCTCTGGCTTGACAATCGTCCCTGTCGAACCGTTCACACTGACCCAAGCACGTGGTAAATAAGCTTCGTCATACCGATGTGCATCAGTTTGGGCGAATTGTGCCACTTGACGCTCTGCCATCTGCCTCACGCTCATCGGGTAGCTCGTGTACGAGACTTTTTTCGTGATGCCTGTCGCAGGTGGAGTCGTTGTGACAGGTACGACGTAGTCCGTATGAATATAATTTCCTTTAAAAGTACCATTTGTGAGAAGTGCCCAGTCTGACCCGACAATCGGTTTAATGTTGACGAGTGTTCCGGTCGTCAATGTTCCAACCTTATTTGAGGTCGTTACTTCTGGTGTCGACCGAACGTTCAATGGGGTATTCCCATCTACATAAACACGGACTTGACGTTCCTCTTCGTATTGTTCGTCTGATGGTGCTGTTTTTGAGAAGTAATCTGCCGTCGCATAGCCGGTGATCGGACCGTATTCGATTTTGAAGAAGCGATCTGTAAGGCCGGGTTCAGATACTTGTTGGACTTTCGTACCGAACGGAATGACAGCAATTTTAACTTTGCTTGCATCCGAACGATTGTACAAAACGACATCACGGGTAGTGTAGTAATCAGTTTTCACGACGACCGCGGGATCTTTCGATGAAAAGTGACTAGAACCTGCGTATCCTGTTTTTCCGTCATAGCGAATTTTGAACCATGAACTAGAAAGGTCACGTTGTGAGATTTGTTCAACTACAGCACCGAATGGAATCGTATCGATTTTTGTCGCCCCTGCAGCAGAAGAACTATACATCGCGACGTTTCGAATCGCGAAATATGGCGTAATCTTCACTTCTTCTGGAGCTTTCGTTGAAAAGTGACGAGCGGCAGCAAACCCGGTGACACCATCATGCTCAATTTTGAACCAAGAGCCGGGCAGGTTGGCATCAGATACTTGAACCACTTTTGTCCCTTCTTTGATTGTACGAAGACGAGCAGCTCCAGAAGCGGATGACTCATACAATACGAGGTCTCGAACCGCATAGTAGGTTGTTTTGACGACTGCTTCGGGTTTTGATGTGGAGAAGTTACGTGCTGCCGCATAGCCGACCGTGTTTCCATACTGAACTTTGAACCACGATGAGCTTAATCCATTCACATGTACGCGCTTGATCTCTGCTCCGAGCGGGATGGTCGCAATTTTTGTCGCACCGGTCCCTGAACCGTTGTAAAGCGCAACGTTTTTCACTGCATAGTAAGCGGTGACGGCTTCGGGAGCGAGTGGTGTCGATGTGAAATGGCGTGCCGGAGCGTATCCGACGAGCGAACCGTATTCGAGTTTATACCATGATCCTGTCGCACCTAATGAATCCAAATAAGTGACTTTCGCGCCTTCTGGGATCGTGGCGATTTTAGACGCTCCAGAACCGGTCGAATTGTATAAAACGGCTGTTTTCGAAGCATAAAATGCCGGACTCGTTTGGCTGAAGTATCGAGCGGCGACATAGCCTGTGTATGTGCCAAACTGAACTCTATACCAAGATCCCGTCGCTCCATGGGTTGATTGATAGGTCACCGTCGCTCCTTTAGGGATGACCGTTTCAATCGAAGCGGATGTTGACATCGACGAACGGAGATTAACGTTCATCTCAGCGACGTATAATGAACTAGATGTAGTAGCTGTTGTTGAAACAGGAGTTCCCATCGTCAAATAAGAAGCCGATACGTATCGTTTTTGACCTTCAAAGCTGATTTGTGCCCATTGATCATTGACGGTAAATACATCGACCGTCGTACCTTCTGTTAACTTGCCGACAATCGAAGACGTCGTCGACGAATCGGAGCGCACATTTAGTATCGGTGTGTTGACGGTTCCTTCTGATGTTGCTGCGTATGATTGGAGAGGTGCAACAGTGCTCAAGATCGTACTTGAGACGATCGCGGCTACCCCCAACCGTGAGAGTGTCGGTTTCAATATGTTACCCCTTTCGGATAAAAAAACGTGATAAAAGTGATTGCGGTCTAAGTATAACGTACTTAAAAATTGGAAAGAAGATGCATAATTTTAAAAAAGGTAAATGCTTAAAATACTTTTTCTAAAATTAGGTAAATAAAAATTCCCCTTATAAAAGGGGAATGAGTAAATTAATGGGTTTTGTTTTCGTTCATCCAACTGAGGATATGTGACCACACCTGTTGACGATGCGTTTCACGGAGGATTTCATGTCGGGCATTGTCGTATGTGGCGACAGAGGGTTCGATATCCGCTTTACGATATTTCTGAATGATTCCATTCAACCCCTCACCATCGTGAGTGACAGGGTCGTCCGCTCCAGCGACGAATAAAACCGGAAGTGACTTCGGGTGTTCATGTATCCGTGCCGATGTCGTGACGTCGAGTGAGGCGTGAGTCACTTCGTGTAAAAAACCGAGTGAAGGAAGTCCGCCACAATTGGGGTCATCGATGTAGGAATCGACCTCATCTGGAATGCTTGAGATCCAATCGCTATCCGTTCGAGCAGGTAAGAATTTGAGGTTATAGCGACCGAACAACAGTCGTTCGAAAAATTTAGATTGATACGTTTCACCTTTGCGTTTCACTGCGGTAGCAATAAAGCGATGGCCGATTTCTCCTGCGACCCCGGGATGTGGTGGTGGGGCGACGGCGACAATACCGGATAACGCATGACCCATGATTTGCCCGAGTCGTCGTACGAGAAGCGACCCGAAGCTATGACCTAACAGGTAGGTGGGGCGCTCATCACTATATTCGTCGAGCATATACTGGGCATCCTCGACGAGTTGTTGAAATCCCGTCCCGGATGGAAGGTGTCCGTATGTGCTTTGTTCGTGAGCGCTCGCCCCTGCCCCACGTAAATCACATACGAACACATCATATCCATTTTTTGACATATATTGAGCGAGGTCGATATATCTTTCGTAATGCTCGAGCATTCCATGGAAAATGAAAATTTTACCAATTGCCTGTTCTGCACTAACTTTCATCACTTGCGTTTGGTACCCGTCAGGATACGTCAACTCCGAAACGATCATCTGTCATCCTCCTATTAGAAAAGTCCAATCGCTTTTCCAGATTCGTCGATTCCCATGTTGAGAGCCGCCGGATGTTTTGGCAAACCTGGCATCGTCAGTACGTTCCCTGTGAGGGCGACGAGGAACCCGGCCCCTACAGATGGTTTCAATTCACGGACGGTGATTGTAAATCCTTTTTGGTAACCGAATTTTACTGGGTCGTCCGATAGAGAGAACGGTGTTTTTGCCATACAAATCGGAAGGTCGGCCCAGCCGTTCCGCTCTATTTCTTTCATTTGTTTTTGCGCTTTTGCTGTAAACACGACGTCAGCAGCCCCATATACTTCCCGGGCAATCGTTTTGATTTTCAGTTCAATCGAATCGCTCAACTCATAAAGTGGATTCAACTTGCTTTCATTCGACTCGACAGCATCGATGACCGCTTCAGCCAATTGTTGTCCACCAAGACCACCGCTTGCCCACACTTCACTGAGGGAGGCGCGAATGTTATGTGCCGCACACCAGTCCAAAACGGTTGCGAGTTCTTCTTCTGTGTCTGAATTGAAACGATTCAATGCGACGACCGTCGGTAATCCGAGTTTCTTCATCGTATCAATATGCTTTGCGAGTAACTTCAAGCCCTCTCCGACTGCGCCTACATTCTCGTGATGGAGTTGGTCTTTCGATATGCCGCCATGCATTTTTAAAGCGCGGACGGTCGCGACGAGGACGACCGCGTCCGGATTTAGTTCTCCGACCCGGGATTTGATGTGACAAAACTTTTCTGCTCCGAGGTCGGCACCGAATCCAGCCTCCGTCACCACATATTCTCCGAGTTTTAAAGCGGTTTTCGTCGCGATGAGCGAGTTGCATCCGTGTGCGATGTTTGCGAACGGTCCACCGTGGACGATGGCAGGTGTTTGCTCGAGCGTTTGGACGAGGTTCGGTTTAAATGCCTCTTTCAACAACAACGTTGCGGCGCCGGCAGCCCCGATTTGCTCGGCGGTGATCGGTTCTTTTTGGTCATCATAGGCGACGACGATACGTTTAATGCGTTCTTCAAGGTCACTTAATGAATCCGCAAGACAGAGAATAGCCATAATTTCTGAGGCGACGGTAATATCAAATCCATCCTCACGAGGTACTCCGTGAGCGGGTCCACCAAGTCCGACTGTCACATGGCGGAGAGCACGGTCGTTCAAGTCAAGGACGCGCTTCCACACAATGTTTCGGACATCGATTCCGAGGTCGTTTCCTTGATGTAAATGATTATCGATCATAGCACTGATGGTGTTGTGTGCCGATGTGATGGCGTGCATGTCACCTGTGAAGTGGAGGTTGATGTCTTCCATTGGGAGCACTTGACTGAAACCACCTCCGGCTGCACCACCCTTTAAGCCCATCGTCGGCCCGAGAGAAGGTTCGCGAAGACAAACGATTGCTTGTTTATCCAATTGGTTCAAGGCTTGTCCTAATCCGACCGTCACCGTTGATTTCCCTTCACCAGCGGGCGTCGGATTGATCGCAGTGACGAGAACGAGCTTCCCGTCTTCACGCGTCTTCACACGTTCGATTACATCAAAAGAAAGTTTAGCCTTGTATTTTCCATAAAGATCTAGGTCGTCTTCATGCAATCCGATTTTTGCTGCAATATCTTTGATTGGCAATGTTGTAGCTTGTTGGGCGATGGTAAGGTCGGACAATGGTTTCGTCGTTGTCATTCAAAAAGTCCCTCCGTTTATCGAACGATATATTTATATAAGGTTATCATCATTCGGATTTTTCCGGTTATCGAACGGATGAAGGCGAATCATGTTCCTACCGTTCGTATAATCATTGATTTTATCATAACTCATTATGTGTTCAATTTCATTCATTCCGTTCAATATATTCCACCCTTTCCGTCAAATGTATCCGTTTTCATAATGAGTTTGACGCGATACATTGATAGTGGAGGCGATACAGATGAATGAAACGGCTAAACGGACGAAACAAAGACGAAATTGGAGAAAACCTGCGAGTTTTGTGGCATTTGTCGGACCTGCTTTTCTGGCATTTGTCGCCATCGTACTCATCCCGTTTTTCAATGGAATTTATTATAGTTTCACAGATTGGAACGGTGTGACAGGAGAATTGAACTTTATCGGATTCGAAAACTATCAACGCTTGTTTCTCGAAGATGAGCAGTTCCGATCTTCTTTTTGGATCACGACAAAATATACGATCGTGTCCGTCTTATTGACGAATATCGTCGGTTTCTCATTGGCGCTATTATTGACGATGAACATAAAGACACGAAACTTCTTACGAACGATTTTCTTCATGCCAAATTTGATTGGTGGCTTGATTCTCGGATTCATTTGGCAGTTCATTTATGTGAAAGGATTTGCCTCGATCGGTGCGTTGACGGGGTGGAGCTTATTCGAATTACCGTGGCTCGGTGATGCGCAAACGGCATTTTGGGGCATCGTCATTGTCGCCATTTGGCAAGGAGGCGGGTATGTCATGGTCATTTACATCGCGGCGCTCCAAAATGTGCCGACTGACTTGATGGAGGCGGCTCGAATCGATGGGGCGAACCGCTTCAAGATGCTCCGCCATATCACCTTGCCGATGATAATGCCATCGATCACCATCTGTTTGTTCCTAACGATTTCTTGGTCGTTCAAAGTGTTTGATACGAACTTGTCACTCACGAACGGTGGACCGTTTAAATCGACCGAGATGTTAGCCTTAAATATTTACACCGAGTCTTTTGTGAATAACAATTATGGTCTCGGGTCAGCGAAGGCGGTCATCTTCTTCTTAGTCGTGGCTGCGATTACGGTGACACAAGTGTATGTCACGAAAAAACGGGAGGTGGAGGCATGACGACTGAAAAATTGGAGCGTGTCGAGAGGAAGTTAGATGAGACGCCAACACAGATTCCGAAGCGACCTCTTCGTCCGGGAATGTACTCGTGGAATCTCGGTGTTATCGAACTTGTCGCCATCCTGCTCGGACTTCTTTATTTGGTACCGTTCTACTATGTTGTCGCGAACTCGTTCAAATCGATGGCCGAAATTTTTACGAACACGTCCGCTTTGCCGTCTGAATGGTTGACGTCAAATTATACAGAAGCATGGGAAGCGATGAATTATGGGCGCGTATTTTTAAATTCGCTCCTCATCACGGTCGGGGCGAACGCGGTGATCGTCATCTTCACCTCGATGGCGGCGTGGAAGCTCGTTCGAACAAAGCATTGGATCTCGACGTTAATTTTCTTCTTGTTCGTGGCAGCGATGGTCATTCCGTTCCAGTCGATCATGATTCCGCTCGTGAAAGTCTCGAGCGTCCTTGGGTTGTTGAATAGTCATTGGGGTCTGATTGTCATGTATCTTGGATTTGGCTCTGGTATATCCGTGTTTCTCTATCACGGGTTTATGAAGTCGATTCCCGAGGAGATTGAAGAAGCAGCCATCATTGATGGTTGCTCGACGTGGGGAGTATTTTGGCGCATCGTTTTTCCACTACTCAAACCGATCACGGTGACAATCGTCATCTTGAACAGTCTATGGATTTGGAACGATTTCCTGCTACCATCGCTCGTGCTTCGTGATGTCGAGTTACGGACAATCCCGCTTGCGACGTTCTATTTCTTTGGACAATACACGAAACAATGGGATTTGGCGTTAGCTGGTTTAGTGTTAGGAATCGTTCCGCTTCTGCTCTTCTTCTTCGGTATGCAAAAACATATCATCAAGGGGATTACAAGCGGCTCGATTAAATAACCCTCCTAAGGGAATCCTCCGTTCGCTACACGGAGGATTATTTTTTTTGAAAAAAATCGTTGACATTAGTCTGAATATTTATAATAATGAATTCAATTCAATTGTGAACGACGTCGAAAGGACGAGTACACGAAGGTAGTGAGCCAAGCGATCCGGGGGTGGTGAGAGCCCGGTCTGAACCCTTCGTCGAAAAACTTCCTGGAGTCGCTACCCGAACGCTTTGCCAGTAGACGTAGCCGGACCGCTCCCCGTTATCGGAGTTACGAGATGATTGTCTCGAAAAAGTGAGTAGATTCGTCTACTAATTTGGGTGGCACCGCGGAACCGAAGTCTTCCGTCCCATGTTCGATGGGAATGGAGGGCTTTTTTTCATGGCTTCATTTCAAATATTCCACAATTGGAGGAAACGGAAAATGACAACTACAACAAGCACGATGAAGGAAAGACAGCAGACAATCGGAGCGGTAAAGGCACTCTTCGAGGAAAAAATTTCACGGGAACTCGGACTCATTCAAGTACAAGCTCCGCTATTCGTCGAATCAGCGAGTGGTGTCAACGATCACTTGAACGGTGTGGAACGCATCATTCAGTTCGACACGATGTATCCGGGGCATGAGCTTGAAATCGTTCAATCGCTCGCAAAATGGAAACGCGAAGCGCTCGGGCGTTATGGGTTCGGTGTCGGTGAGGGCTTATATACGCAGATGCGGGCCATTCGACGCGATGAAGAACTTGATGCCACGCACTCTCTCTTCGTTGATCAATGGGATTGGGAACGAGTGATTGCTCGAGAAGAGCGAACGATGGCATATTTACAAGCGACAGTTGAGTCGATTTATGCAGCGCTCCGTGAAACAGAATCAGAAGTAGAAAAAATGTACGGCATTGAAGCACTTCTTCCGGAAGCCATTCATTTCATCACGAGTCAGGAATTGGAGGATGCGTATCCGACGATGACACCGAAAGAGCGTGAGAGTGCTATCTGTAAAGAGTACGGTGCGGTCTTCATCTCACAAATCGGGGACCTTCTCGCTTCAGGGATGAAACACGATGGACGTGCGGCAGACTATGATGATTGGTCGCTCAACGGTGATATCCTTGTGTGGCACCCTGAACTCGAGTCGGCATTTGAACTATCGTCGATGGGTATTCGTGTCGACGAAGTGGCGCTTGACGAGCAATTGAAGAAAGCCGACGCAGAAGAGAAGCGCGCGTATCCATTCCATCAAGGCGTACTTGAAGGAACGCTTCCACTTACGATCGGTGGTGGGATCGGGCAATCGCGTGTCGCGATGTATCTCTTGCGTGCTCGTCATATCGGTGAAGTACAAACATCGGTTTGGCCGCAAGAAGTCATCCTGTCTTGCAAAGAAGCCGGAATCAGCTTGTTGTAATATAATATGAAGAAAAGCGGGACAGGACTCAAAAAGAGAGTCCTGTTTTTCTGTGCAACATTTTCCACCCTATCCGTCAATTTTGACACCTACATATTGGAAGCGTTTTCATTTAAAGTTGATTTTGTAAAGAATGGATGAGATTAAGGGAGGAAATGAGATGAAACGGAAGTGGAAATTATCAACAGCGGTCATGACGGCTGGAATGGTCTTATCACTCGCGGCTTGTGGCGGAGGCTCGCTCACGGACGAAGGTTCTTCTGAAGGAAATGCGGATAGCGGTGACAAAAAAGACGTCACGTTAAATGTCTTCCAATTTAAAGCGGAAATCGCGAAAGATCTTGAAGCGATGGCAAAAGAGTATGAAGAAGAGACTGGCGTCAAAGTGACCGTGCAAACGGTCGGCGGTGGTGCTGACTACGGCGCTGCCCTCAAGTCACAATTCGCTTCCGGGAACGAACCAGATATCTTCAATAACGGTGGATTCACAGAAGCCCAGACATGGAAAGATAAGCTTGAGGACTTATCGAGCGAGAAATGGGTCGGCGATTTGACGGAAGTCGCCAAAGAGCCGATGACGATGGACGATAAACTATACGGGATGCCGATGAACCTTGAAGGATACGGATTTATTTATAACAAAGAGCTGTTTGATAAAGCCGGGATTGAGGAATTACCGAAAACGCTCTCTGAATTGACGGATGCAGCTGAAAAATTAGATCAAGCCGGCATTACGCCGTTCTCTGTCGGTTATGCAGAGTTTTGGATTTTAGGCATCCACTTATTAAATATCCCGATGGCACAGCAAGATGATCCGGATGCATTCATCCAAGCGCTCAACGAGAATAAAGCGAAATTTGAAGACAATGAACAGTTCCAGCAGTTTTTGAAACTCTTTGATTTAACAATCAAGTATGGGAACAAAAACCCGTTGACGACGGACTATAACACTCAAGTTACGCAGTTCGCCCAAGGAGAGACAGCGATGCTCCAGCAAGGGAACTGGGCGCAACAGATGATCCTCGACGTGAACCCGGACATGGAGATGGGCTTCGTCCCAATTCCAATCAACGATGATGCCGAGAAGATGGACCGACTTCCGGTCGGTGTCCCGAACAACTGGGTCGTCAATAAAAACTCGAAGTATAAAGAAGAGGCAAAAGACTTCTTAGAGTGGATGGCGACATCGGATACAGGGAAAGATTACATGGTCAACAAGTTCAAGTTTATCCCGGCGTTCAAATCGATTGAAGCGAACGACCTCGGACCACTCGCAGATGACATTTTGGCGTATTCGAATGAAGGGAAAACCATCTCTTGGAACTGGTTCAAGTATCCGGATGGTGCTGTAAACGAATATGGTGCGCTTATGCAAGCATATGTCGGTGAACAAAAAACTGGTGAAGAGATGCTCCAAGACTTCACAAAAGTGTGGCAAGACAAAGTGAAATAACCAAGACGCAGACGGTGAAACGACCCCTTCACCGTCTGTGTTTTTTTTATGAAGAAATTGTCACAGTAATCCCATAAAAATGACACACATACCTATAGGGGTTTAAGTAAAATGGATGATGTAAGCGCTTGTGAAGAGGAGGGGGCATGAAACGGTTATTGATTTGTATTTTATTTATATGTTGGGGACAACACGTGAATGCGGAAGAAGAGACGATCTATTTGACTGAGCCGATTGTCATTGAATCGAATGAACATTTTGATGGGCGTGGGAAAACGTATACGAGTTGTAACCATCCAGCCTTTATTATGCGCGGAACGGGTGCCGTCCTTGAAAACGTGTCGGTTCGACAGTGTGATGGCGATCAAGTACCGGTGGTGAACGTCTCGGGTCTCGGGCACCAACTGTTCGATGTGTCAATCGAATCGTCAGGTATCGGTGTTTTGATTGAAGAGAGTTACGGTGTGCGCGCCATTCGGGTATCTGTGACAGGAAACATGCAGGCAGATGGGATCGTATTGGTGAACAGTCAAGCGGCAGAACTAATTGGCGCTGTCGTGAAACGTGTTCGCGATGGAATCTACATAGAGTATGGGTCTCAGCACACAATCGTTCGCCCGGTCATTTCACATTCTCGCTACGGCGTTCATTTGATGTTTCCGACCGACGTTGTGATCTCAATCCCGGAGCTTCATCATAATGTGACGGGTGCGATGATCATGGGGACAAACCAAGTCTTGTTCAAGAATGGAAACGTGCATGATCAAGTCGGGGGATCCGCGATGGGGATGATGTTGTATGAGGCGGTCGACACGACCGTTGAAATGACGAACGTCTTTGGAAATCACATCGGGATATATGCTGAACAATCGGTCGGGACGATACTCCAACAAAATCAGGTGTACGGAAACGATATCGGTTTTCAATTCAAACGAGCGAGCGGGATGACGGTTCTTCAAAATAACTTATTGGGTAATCGTGAAGCGGTGACGATGGTTGAATCCCATGAAAACATTGTTCGAGGAAATGTTTGGGACGGGCTGACGCTTGATTTGGACAGGGACGGGTTCAGTGAAATACCATACCGTACCGATCCTTACATGTTCCTATTGGCTGACACGTCTGAAGCATTCGAATTATTGTACGGGTCACCTGGTCTTCTTCTATTACAGAACATATTGAAGAGTCCAGATGAGATCACATTGACAGACCCGTCGCCCAAAACATTTTCAGCGACTTGGCGCTTTGAAGGGTCTTTATGGAAGTTGAGCAGTCTTTTATTATTGATAATCATTTGGATAATTGGGAGGAAACGACATGAAATCGTATAAACAAGTGGCAGGCTTATTATCAGTGGCAGGCTTATCTTTGGCTCTCGGAGCATGTTCTAGTGCATCGGCAGAACCGTTTGAAATCAAATGGGGGGAGACAGAATGTGAAGTATGTAAGATGAAGATCGTGGATAAACAGTTCGCAGCCGAGGCAATCATGGTAAATGAGAAAGGATATGCGTTTGATGATATCGGATGTTTGATGCGCGATTGGTATCCAGAACAAAACGAGGATGACATCGCAGCCATGTATGTGAAAGACTACAATACACTGGATTGGGTTGAGTTAGACGAAGCGTCGTTCGTATACGATAAAGAATCTAAGACACCGATGGCTTACAATATGATCTCATTCGCAAAAGAAACGGATGCAGAACAATATATAGATGAAAACGGTGGAACGATGATGGACTTTGACGAGTTGAAGGATCATGAATGGGAACGTGGAGAGATGCACCACATGAAGATGGATGGGGAAGACGCGGAGCATAACCACGACCATGATAGTGAAATGGATACAGAAGAAGAAGGTCATTAATCGTGTCTTTATGGAGAATGGAGTGGGCGCGTAACCTTCGTCAACGAGAAAACTATGCATTTCTCCTGACGTGGGTTCTGACGCTCGTTCTGCTTGGAGGCCTCGGTCAAGCATTGCCAGTAGCTGCGAACTACACGAATGTAGGTTCTACCCTTGTGACTGTCCTCGGTCTATTGCTTCCTTTATTCATGCTATTGACGACGTCACTCCATTGGGGACAGGAGCGGGAGTCGAGACGACTGAACTTGTTGTCGACGTTCAGCTATCCGAAGTGGAAGTTACTATTCATTCGGTTTAGCTCATTTTTGGTCACGCAAATATTCATTCTGTTGCTCGCATTTCTCATCGCTTCACTTGTCGTCGATCAATCGTTTAAGACGTGGGGCACTCTGCTCGCCTATGCGGTTGGATTGACGGTTTATGCAACGGCGCTCGGCACGTTGCTCGGACTACTTGGTCGGACGAGAATCCGGTCAATCTTACTCGCTTTTTTAACGTGGGTCGTCCTTGTCTTGCTTTGGCCGACGATTCTCGTCACAATCATTTCCTGGATTCCTTACGGCATGCAAGTAAACGCAATGACTGTCGCGCTCTTTATCAATGGATTTGAGTTGATGCGGGTGTGGGCGAGTGCGACCGTGGCGTCTACAGATGTTTTTGGAGATGTGTATCTTGATTTGTTGAGCTGGATGAGTCGACCGAGCGGATATGCAGTTGTTTGGATGATCTTGATTGCGACGAGTGGTGTCTTGCTCTGGCTTGCCTCGATGGTTGTATACGGAGGGAGACGTCATGATTAACTGTTTAGAAGTCGGTAAAAAGTATGGGGATACGTGGTCACTTCATCCGGTTAGTGAAGAAGTTGCACCAGGTCGGATCATCGCATTGTGTGGAAGTAACGGTGCTGGAAAATCAACGCTATTAAATTTGATGAACGGTACAATCGAACCGAGTACAGGAAGTATACGATTGAACGGATACACACCGAAACAGCGATTAAAATACAATGATTGTTTCGGATATATGCCGGACGACTTTTCTTTTGACGACGGATGGACGGTTGAGGAGACATTTGTCTACTACGCCACTTTACAGGGAGCAAGTCCGAATGCTGAAATGTTGAAGCGGGTCGACCTGTACGAGCACAGGAAAAAACGAGTAGCGCAACTCTCAAAAGGAATGCGACAGCGTCTCTTATTGTCTCAAGCGCTCGTGAGCGAACCGGACGTCTTGTTGTTGGATGAACCGACGAACGGCCTGGACCCCGTTTGGATACGTATGCTTCAAGACTTGTTACGCGAAGAGGCGAAGCGAGGGGCGACAATCGTGTTTTCAACACATCAACTTGATGTTGCCTCCATGTTGTCAGATGAAGTTTGGATGATGAGAGCAGGTGTCATGAACGGGAAGGTATATGTTCAAGAAGAACAGGCCGCCTATGAACGTTTAAGGGAATTCTTTTTCGAATCGAGAGATGACACTTGTCAAATGGACGTGGCTCGCACAAAATAATAGACAGTTGAAGTGGTGTTCGGAACCTTCCGACGCCACTATTTTTTTTAGGAGATGGGACGGATGAGAAAAAACGTGACGGTTGCCCTCTTATTGGCAACCTTTTTAGCGGCGATCGAAGGAACGGTCGTATCGGTTGCGACACCTGTCATCGCAAGTGAGTTGAACGGAGCGACACTCGTCAGCTGGGTATTTGCCGCTTTCTTACTCTTTACAGCAGTATCGACACCGATTTATGGAAAAGTGGCAGATTTGTTCGGGCGAAAACGGGTTCTACTATTTGGAATCGGATTGTTCACCCTTTCCTCCCTTTTATGTGGCTTGGCGACATCGATGGAACAACTCATCGTCTTTCGGGCGTTGCAAGGTCTCGGAGCCGGGGCGGTCCTACCGATTTCGATGACGATTATCGGAGATTTATATAAATATGAGGAGCGTGGAAAGATTCAAGGGATTTTAAGCGCGGTATGGGGTGTATCGGGTGTGCTCGGTCCCGTCATCGGCGGCTTTTTAGTTGAGACGTTGTCCTGGCGTTACGTTTTTTTATTAAATGTGCCTTTCGCGTTACTTTCGTTCATTATGATCATCGTTTTTTATAAAGAAACGGTTACCGAGACGAGTGAACGGATTGATTTGAAAGGGGCGCTTTTGTTTGCCGGGGGAACGACGGCATTCTTATACGCGCTCATCACCTTCAGTGAAACGAATGAATGGACGAGGACGATCGTTTGGAGTGCGATCATGAGTATGGTGTTGCTAGGTGGTTTTTTCCTATCTGAACGTAAGTCGAAGTCCCCGTTGTTGCCATTTGACTTGTTGAAGCAACCGACGATTGCGGCCATCAATGGTTCTGTCTTTTTTGCAGCCTGGGTACTCGTCTCCATGTCAGCCTATATCCCAATCTGGGCACAAGCTGTTCTCGGAAAGACAGCGACCGAGGCCGGGTTTATGTTAATGCCTCTATCCGTTGCGTGGACATTCACCTCGATTATCGGTGGACGAACGCTCGGTGTAGCGTCGCCGAGACGTCGTGCGTTGGTCGGAATGGGACTGCTTGTGATCGGGACCTTTACATTGACGCTTTTATCACAGCCGAGTTCAGATTTATGGGTATACGGTGCAGTGGCATTGATCGGTGTCGGATTCGGACTGTCCCAGCCGATGTTCATCGTCGTTCTGCAAACCGTGGTCTCGTATCAGCAACGCGGAACGGCGACCGCGACGAATTCCTTTTTGAGTACGGTCGGTCAAACGCTCGGTGTTGCAGTGTTTGGAGCGGTCTTTAACTTCGTCGTACTCAATGATTTTAAAGAAAGCAGTTCGTTAGCCGAAGTGTCTTTGGAAGACTTCTTTAATCAAAGTGTGACGGAGACGCTGAATGTCTCTGTTCGGTTGGAAGGAGAACAAATCATTGCGACCGGACTGAATGGCATCTTCATCGGGGCGATGGTTGCAGCAATCATCGCATTCGTCATCGCTTCTCGCTTGCCAGCACGCCGACCGGAACCTTCACAACATTCTTGAAACAAGGGTATGATAGAGGAAAGGGAGGCGAACCGGCATGAAACGTCAAATTGGAATCGTGACACTGTTGTTTCTTATGGGTTGTACGCCAGAATCGACAAATGAGGGCTCGGAACAACCGCCTTCAGAAGAATCGGTTGAGACTACGGATGAATCGAGCATCGCTGAAGAGTCGGACCTTAACATTGGACAAGTGACACCAATCGTTGAAAACTTGGATATTCCTTGGTCAATCGCTCGCACACCGGACGGATGGTTTGTATCGGAACGTGGCGGAACGATCACCGTGATCGATGATTCGGGTCGTACGACACAGGCTGAAGTAAATTTAAAAGAAAGCGTATTTGAGATTGGCGAAGGAGGACTCCTCGGCATCGCGTTGAGTGAAGACTTTGAGTCGAGCGGAATCGTTTACGCGTATCACACGTATGGTTCGTCAGGGAGAGACGTGCAGAACCGGGTTGTCGAATTGACGTGGGACGGGGAACGGTTCGAAGAGACGGGTGTCTTGCTCGATGAAATCCCAGGGGCACGCTTCCATAATGGGGGGCGCCTACTACTGGATGGCGAGTATCTTTTTGTGACGACAGGAGATGCACTCGTGCCTGAACTCGCTCAAGACGAGTCATCTTTGGCAGGGAAGATTTTGCGAATCCCACTATCCGGGGAAGGCGAACCGACCGACTGGATTTATTCGCTCGGTCATCGGAATCCGCAAGGGCTGAGTCGGATAGATGGACTTCTTTATGCGAGTGAACACGGGGCGAGCGGACATGATGAAGTGAACGTGATTGAAGCAGGGGAAAATTATGGATGGCCTATCATTGAGGCGAACGAGAAGCAAGACGGTCTCGTCACGCCATGGTTCGAGGTGGGCGAAACGTCTTGGGCACCATCCGGGATCGCGACCGATAATCGATACGTGTATATGGCAACGCTTCGGGACGAACGGCTCGTCGCCATCGACCGAGAAACGAAACAAGTGACGACGATTGTTGACGATGTGGGTCGGATTCGTGATGTGTGGTTAAACGATGATACGTTATATTTTGTTTCGAACAATACGGACGGACGAGGCAATCCGCAATCACAAGACGACAAGCTTTATGAAGTGGTCATCCGATAGAAACTGACAAATCCGTCAGTTTCTATTTTTTTATTGTCTCTTTTGGAATTAAAGGTATAATTAGACATGTATTTTTAGGAAAAGAAGGAGAAAACAGATGGAACATTCTAATTTAATACATAAGCGAGAGAACGTATACTTCTCATTATTAATCGCAGCAAGTGTGCTCATCTTGATTGTAGGGATTGTGTTGACGGTTGCTTCATTCGGTTTATTTCTATGGATCATTGGTACAATCGTAGCGTTCTCGCTCTTCACACACTGGATCCAGATCGGGTATATTCGGACGAACGGTGTCAAAGTGACAGCTCGACAGTTCACAGAACTTCATGAAATGGTGCAACGCGTCGGAACCGAGATGGGCATTCGTTTGTTGCCAGACGTGTACATCCTACAGGCAGGTGGCGTATTGAACGCATTTGCCACACGATTCTTCCAAAAGAACATGGTCATCTTATATTCTGATGTCGTGGAGCTGACACGTACTGGCCAGACAAAAGAAGTCGAGTTTGTCATCGCGCACGAGTTGGCACACATTCGTCGGAACCACGTTCAAAAACAATGGGTCGTCCTGCTTGGAAGCATCATCCCATTTTTAGGGTCGGCTTACTCACGCGCTTGTGAATACACGTGCGACCGTATGGCAGCTTATCACCTTCAAGATTTTGGAGCGGCGAAACGGGCGTTGACCGTACTCGCGATTGGGGGACCGCTCGCGAACGAAGTGAATGAAGCCCACTATCTTCACGAAGCGAGCCGAGAGAGCGGATTTATTGCCAAGTATAGCGAGTTGATCTCGACACACCCGACGCTCCCGAAACGTATCGCTGCGATTGCAACGTATGCCGGTGAAGAACATGTACCCGTCTTCAAGACGGCAGGATACGTGAAAGCTTCCATCGTCTCAACAGTTCTATTGATTGTCATCGGAAATGGAGCGCTCCTCGCATTTCTCGTCACGAACGATGATCTATCTGACATCGTCGCATCGGCGATGAGTGATAACATGGAAGATGACTGGGAAATCGAGTTAGGTGAACCGATTCAAGAGTTGACGTACATGAACGCGAGTTACGAAGAGATTGAAGCGGAACTGGCAAACGTGGCTGACGTGAACATTCAAGACGAGTACGGGGAAACACCACTTCACAACTTGTTTTACAATGAAGACATCGATCGCGAAACCGTCCGCCTCTTGCTTGACCATGGTGCGGACGTGACGATTGAAAATGAAGAAGGCATGACCCCGATTGATGTAGCACGAGATTGGGGACACGGACCACAAATCATTGAATTGATGGAATCATATCAATAAGAGAACACTCTTTGGGTGACGAGGACACTGAAAACCTAATGATCTTGAATAGAGGAGCATCGTCCCACCTGTGGATGACGCTCCTTTATCTTTGTCACCTTTTTGGCACGTCGCTTTCTTGAGTGCATCGCTGTTCGTTATTGAATCTCTGTATGACGAAAGGAATTTTTGAGTTTATTGCAAACGCTTGCATAACGCATGATATACTCAAAAGGTAGGGGGGATATCGGTGAAGAGCATCCGGACAAAGTTAACGGGAATGATTGCATTAACGATCATCGTGCCGGTCATTATCGCGACAATCATTTCGTTTTGGTATGTAGAGGATCGAGAACGTGAACGCGGTCTTGAAATGACGGAATGGTCTCTCGAGAGGGGGACGCGTCAAATGGAACGCTACATCTCTGACTTGAGTCGTTTGCCGACGAGCCTATACGCGGATCGTGACGTACTAGACATATTGGAGTACGGCCCGGGCTTGTCGTTAAGAGAAACGGAGATTGAAGTGCGTCGAGCGCTCCTCGCGATGTATCTGTCCCGGGAAGACGTAGCGCAAATTCAGCTATTGATGCTTGAAGACATGGATTCATTCGCAGCATATAAAATGAAAGTATCACCACGTTCGAAAAAAGAACCGAGCGCGATCCAACAGCAACTATTGAACAATACAGAGAGTCGTGTGTTACTCGAAGCTTCGCATCCTCTCGTCCCTTATCATGATTTCGGACCGATCATGATTCAAGAAGACGTTGTCACACTTCATTTCAGACTCGATAAAATTGAGACGGACGAACCGCTCGCTATTCTGTCGCTCGATATCCCGGAAGACCTGTTCATCGGACAGTTGGCTTCTCTTCAAAATAGTCCGGATGAAAGCTTATGGTTCGTAGGTGAGGACAATCGCGTGTTCGCTCATCTTGGGAGTGGCGAGATCCCCTCGTCGTTTCAACCGACATCGGTATCGACTGACGGGAAGTATCACCAAATTACAAAAACGTTCGAGTTCGACCATCAACAATTTTATGTAGGCAAATCGATTCCGGACCAACTTTTGACCGAGCCCGCATCACGAACGTCATTCATCATCTTACTCGTCGGAATCATCTCGCTCATTTTGGCGTTGATTGGAGCAACGTATGCCTCGATGAAACTGACGACCCCGATCAAGACGCTGACCTCGAATATTTGGCGAATCGAACAGGGGGATATGACTGTGTCATTCGATTCACTAGGAAATGATGAGCTCGGTGTACTCGGAAGACAGTTCAAGCGAATGATTGAACGGATTGATGACCTGATTCAGCGGGAGTACAAGCTTGCCTTAGAGAATCGGACGAACGAACTTCGTGCCTTACAGGCGCAAACGAATCCTCACTTCTTGTTCAACACCTTGCAGTCGATTGGCACTTTGGCATTAAAAGGGGATGGCAAGACGGTATACCGATTGATTGCACAACTCTCTTCGATGATGCGATACACGATGCATCCGGAAGAATCGATGGTCACGCTGAAGCGAGAAATTGAACATTTGAACTCATACGTTCGTCTTCAGGACGTACGGTTTCCGAACCAGTTTCAAGTGACGGTCAACGTGCCAGAACAACTACACGGTCTCATTGTTCCAAAAATGATTTTACAGCCGTTAGCTGAGAACTTCTTTAAGCACGGTTTCGAACGGGACGGCTCGGTATTGGCGAATCGATTTGACGTGATGATTTGGATGGAAGAGACGACACTCGTGATTCGTTGTGAGAACAGTGGTCGTTCGTTGACGCCGGAGGAATGGGAACGGGTCATGTCACGAATCGATCAAAGTGATTCGACATTTTATGACACAGAGGGTACAGGATTACGAAACATTCGTGATCGACTCATGTTAAACTATAATCGGGAGGCAGAATTTATGTTGGCTACACCTGAAACAGGCGGTTTTCGAATCATGATGCGTTTCCCGGCAACGTATGAAGGGGTGGCGTCATGACGAAAGTGTTGATTGTAGATGACGAATCTCCAGTAAGGGAAGCGGTGAAACTGCTCGGTGAATGGGAAAAGTTTGGTGTGACGATGGTGCTCGAGGCAAAGAACGGCCTTGAAGCGCAGGCGCTCATTGAGCAGGAGAGACCGGTTTTGGTTTTATCTGATATTCAAATGCCGCATTGTGACGGGATTGAGCTGATGAAGTGGGTACATGACCACGCTTCATGCACTAAGCTCGTCCTCCTGACAGGATACGATGAATATTCGTATATGCGTCAGGCAATCCAGTACGGGAGCTTTGATTATTTGTTGAAGCCGATTGACCCAGACGTATTAAACGATACGTTGGCACGCGCGTTAGCGGACGTGGTGAATGAGTCGAGTGAAGATCCGATTTCTCAGATTGGGACGTTCATTGAACAACATTTTGCGGAAGAACTGAGTTTGCAAGGAATGAGTGAACGATTTTACTTAAGCAGAGAGTACATTTCGCGACGATTTAAACAGCAGTATGGCGTGAATTTGTCTGAATATGTGTTGACGATTCGGATGAACGAAGCGAAGCGCCTGTTAGAAACGAGTAGACAGCGTATTTATGAAGTCGCCCAAGCAGTCGGCTTTTCGGATGATAAATACTTTCGAAAAGTCTTTAAAAAACAAGTCGGTGTTACGCCGAATGAATTTCGGGAACAAGTACAACGACAAGCTTAAAGGAGGAAATCAAACATGAGTGTACACATTGGGGCTCAAGAAGGACAAATTGCAGAAACGGTATTGCTTCCTGGAGATCCGCTTCGTGCGAAGTATATTGCGGAAACGTTCCTAGAAGACGTCGAATTATATAACGAAGTTCGTGGCATGTATGGCTTCACAGGGACATACAAAGGGAAACGAATCTCGGTTCAAGGTACAGGGATGGGCGTCCCATCGATGTCGATTTACGTGAACGAACTCATCATGTCGTACGGAGCGAAAAACTTGATTCGTGTCGGAACGGCAGGCGGGATTCAAGAAGATGTCAAAGTGCGTGATGTTGTCATCGCGATGAGCGCTTCGAGCGAGATGGCACAAAACCGTGTTCGATTCAATGGGATGGACTATGCACCAACAGCGACGTTCGACCTCCTACATCGTGCCTATATGAACGCAGAAAAAGCCGGTATTCCAGTCAAAGTCGGACAAATTTTCACGGCTGATCAGTTCTATCAAGACGATTTCCATCACTTTAAGAAGTGGGCTGACTTCGGTTGCCTCGCAATTGAGATGGAGGCGGCTGGTCTTTATACGCTTGCGGCGAAACATAAAGTGAACGCATTGACGATCCTCACAATCTCTGACCACTTGTTGACGGGCGAAGAGACGACATCAGAAGAACGTCAGTCGACGTTTGACGAGATGATTCGTGTCGCCCTTGATACGGCAGTCGAAGTGACGAACTAACCGATTCTCCCTACAGCGGTCGCTGTAGGGATTTTTTGTGTCCAAACCGATTCATCTCTATGAAACGTGTGGAGCTCGAGCTAGACTAAGGGTAAGATGATGAGAAAGAGGAACTGTATTATGAGAATTTCATCACGTTTCATGCTATATGGCATCATATTTTTTGCTTTTTTTGATTTGTTCGCCCAACTACCGATTATGAGTACGTTTGCGGTCTCTGTCGGTGCATCGTCCTTTATCGCCGGTTTTTCTATCGCCGTCTATTCATTGACGAACACGTTTGGGAATGTGTTATCCGGTATATGGACCGACCGAAAGGGTCCACGTCTTGTTTTGATCACCGGGTTGTTTCTGACAAGTTTGAGTTTATTATCCTATCAATTTGTCGACACACCTGGCATGCTGCTCTTTGTCCGATGTGTGCATGGTTTCATGGCCGGACTCATCGTCCCGGCCGCCTTCACCTTATCTGCGAACATTACCGCGACGGACCGTCAAGGGAAGAAAGTCGCCATCACCGGAAGCTTTGTCGGACTAGCGGCCATTATCGGTCCTGCTTTTAGTGGGATTGTGGCGAGTGCCACGTCGCCTCCGACCGTTTTCTTGTTCGTCTCTTTATTCGGATGGGTCACGTTACTTGTGACAGTGGCTTCGATGCGCAATGATCGATTGATGCCAGTGAAACCCGAGGTCGATGAAGGGTCGACGAGGCCTGATCCGAGAGTGATTCGCGCTTATTGGGGGGCATTTTTCCTCATGTTTTCTCAAGGGGCACTTGCATTTTTATTGCCGCTCCACGTACAGGCGCTCGGATATGATTCACGCCTCAGTGGAACGTTACTCAGTCTATTCGGGGTGGTCGCGGTACTCTTCTTCTTATTGCCGACCAACCGATTGTTCGATCATTTTTCTCCTACGAAGTTGACGGCAATCGGTGTCGGGATCATTGGGACGAGTCAAGTGCTGATTGGACAAGCAGATGTTCAATCTGTCCTGTACGGGGTACTTGCTATATATGGAGTCGGGTTCGCAATTCTTTTCCCCGCGATCAACACGTTGTTGATTCAATCGACATCTCTACAAAATCGCGGAAAGGCGTATGGGGCGTTTTACGCATTTTTCTCTCTCGGGACAGTGGCGGGTTCATCGTTTTTAAGTGGTCTTCCCATTTCGATCACGCATCAATTTACACTGACCGGAATGATTTTATGGGGGGCGAGCCTTCTCTTTGGTATCCGTTCATTGAAATGAAGACGAAAGTTTTGACACGATTGACTCAGTCGATTAATCTATCCTTACGGTTAAACGTTTAAACATTTAAACATTTTAAGGAAGAAGAGTATAATCTGTTGATGAAAGCGTTTTTATAGGTCTGTTGCGTTTTAGTTGATATGATGAAATGAATGAGGCACACCATAAGGAGGAAGATTCATGTTGGCACCGATTGAACAACTGACGATTGAAGAACTTGTCCAAAAACAACGTCGATTTTTTAAAACACAGGCGACAAAATCGATGGCGTTTCGTTTAAGTATGCTTACTTTCTTAAAGGAATCAATCAAGCATTATGAAGCGGATTTATTAGAGGCGCTTCATCAAGACTTGAATAAGTCAGAGATGGAAGCGTATACGACGGAAATCGGATTCATTTATGATGAGATTTCACGGACGACACGGGAGTTGAAACGATGGATGCGTCCGAAGCGTGTCCGTGGAACAACGATTCATCTTGGCACGAAAAGCGAGATCCAGTATGATCCGTACGGTACCGTTTTAATCATAGCTCCATGGAATTACCCGTTCCAATTGGCAATCGCCCCACTGATTGGTGCGATTGCAGCAGGGAACACGGCGGTCGTCAAACCTTCAGAATTGACGCCAAACGTCGCACGTGTCTTGACGCATGTATTAGAACGCGCCTTCACGGACCGATATGTGGCAAGCGTTGAAGGGGACAAAGACACGGCGCAAGAACTATTGAACGAAAAATGGGATTATATTTTCTTCACGGGCTCGACGCAAGTCGGTCGAATCGTCAATAAAGCGGCAGCAGAACAGCTTACTCCCGTCACGCTCGAACTTGGTGGAAAGTCACCTGTTATCGTTCACGGAGACGCCAATGTTTCGATTGCAGCAAAACGGGTGGCGTGGGGGAAATGGATGAACGCTGGTCAAACGTGTGTCGCACCGGACTATGTGCTCGTACACGAGTCACAACAAGAAGCTTTCTTAGAAGCCATCAAACAAGAAGCCTTTGCGATGTTTGGGAATGGTATAGGAACGAAACGCTATGCACGAATCGTCAATGAATTGCACTTTGATCGTCTATCTCATTACTTGACCGAAGGAAATCATGTATTCGGAGGAGAAACGAAACGGGACGAACTGAAAATTGCGCCGACGGTCATGACGGACCTTCATGAAGATGCTAATGTGATGAAAGATGAGATTTTTGGACCAATCTTACCCGTCATTCCGTACCGTCAACTTGACGAGGTGATTGAGTTCATTTCGGACCGGCCGCATCCCCTGGCTCTTTATCTCTTTACGGAATCGAAAGATGTGGAAAAAACGGTTATGAAACATCTTTCATTTGGGGGAGGATGTGTAAACGATGTCATCATGCATTTGACGAATCCAAACCTTCCATTTGGCGGAGTAGGCGAGAGCGGCATGGGGGCATATCATGGTCGAACGAGTTTTGAAACGTTCAGTCATGCCAAATCGATTTTGAAAAACACGACAAAATTCGATTTGCCCGTCCGCTATCCGAACTTTAAACCAGCTGAAAAATTAATTCGGTTGATTCAACGATAAAACGAGAGAAGAGAGGAATCCCACTTTGTGTTGGGTTTCTTCTCTTCTCTCGTTTGTTTAAAAATTGGTTATTTTGACCATATCCATCCTAACATCCACAGTATACCTATAACTAATATTATTCCGCCGCCTACTTGATACATTACGTGAACCTTCTCACCCCAAAGGATTTCTGAACGACTGACCAATAGGCGGTATATGATGAAATCACTCTTCATAAATCCGGAAACCAACAAAAACAGCCCCGCGAAAAACATGAGGCCACCCCACAGTACATTCATTCTTTACCTCCTCAAATTTTAGAGTTTGCATGTATATATGATTGCACATTTAAAGATAGTTTAAAAAGATTGTTTGAAATGTCACATACTTTTGTGATACTCCTTGTCACACTCCTGTATAATAAACTCATAAATAGAATGGACGAATGAAATGTGGAGGGAGCACAGACCTATGTCAATGCAATGCGGAACGACCCAACCGAATAGTTTTGTATTTTCAGATGAGACGAAGCAACTGCTACTTGAAATGATGACGGTTCATCATCACCCAAAAGCGAGTATCGTGTGTTGGGAAGGTGAAAAGTGTGATAAATTCTTTTACTTGAAGAGTGGTTCTGTCAAATTCACGAAAATCACGAAAAAAGGAAATCCGCTTGTCATGTTCGTATATGGCCCAGACGATTTCTTTGGAGAATTTGACATCACCGAGACATTCCCAAGTTCATACAGCATTGAAACAACGGAGGAAAGTGCGATCGGAACGATTTCAAAACGCGAGTTAGAATCACTCATGCAACGAGATATTCGCTTTGCCGGAGAGATTTTGCGTTGGACATCGATGATGCGGAAGCATTCAGAAATGAAAGTTCGTGATTTGCTGTTATATGGAAAGCCAGGAGCATTGGCCTCGACGTTACTTCGAATGGCTGCCATGCACGGGGTAGAGGAAGAAGGCACAATTGTGATTCCTCGTCACCCTTCGGACGGGGAGCTTGGTCAACTGATCGGGGCACCACGTGAGACGGTGAATCGTTTAATCAGTCAGTGGCGAAAAGAGAGTGTCATCACGACGACGACAAAATCGATTGTTATTCACGATGTCGATTTCTTAAAAGAATTGTGTCATTGTGAAGGGTGTCCCTCTGGAATATGCCGTTTGTAAACCGCCTGTACAAAGGGCGGTTTTTTTATGGGTTGCTTTTCTAAATGTGAATTTTGTGTGTTGGAATTACGCATAATTGATGTGATTGTCACTTTTGGAGTGACAAATATCACATATTAACATAAGGGCGATTGCATACAATAAGAGTGGAAAAACAAGCGAAAGGGGTCTTACACATGGAACAGAAAGATGGAAAAGAACCAGATTTGAGAGGAACGTTCACATCGGTCATGATCGTCGCGGGGGTCATCATCGCCATGTGGTCATCAGTCTTTTACTTATTTGTTACTCGATAAACATACAGGAAAGGAGTGTCTCATCATGCATATTCATAAACTTGAGAAATATTGGCTTACATTTGGAATTATCCTACTTGCAGTCTTCTTGACTGTTCTCGGGGTGTCGGCTTTCGCGGCAGGAAATCAACCTGCGTCGGATGCTGACTTGGTCGACCCGGCGAAAGTGAATCAGACAGCTCCGTTCGACAAACCAGGACTGCATCAAATTGGGGAAAATGAATACGAACTCGTCATGATCGCACAAGCGTTCACATTCGTACCAGGGAATGTTGAAATTCCGAAAGGTGCAAAAGTCACATTCCTCGTGACATCTCCTGACGTCGTACACGGATTTCAGTTGACAGGAACACCGGTCAACATGATGGTCGTGCCTGGTCATATCAACTCACTAACTTACACATTCGAGGAAGCTGGCGAGTTTTTAATTCTTTGTAACGAATATTGCGGCACAGGGCATCATATGATGTCGACTAAAATTAAGGTGGTGGGCTAAATGAATGACGTCTCTTCTAAACTGAAGCAATGGGAGATGGAGCGCGGCGTTCCGGTTCCGAGTATCGGAGCAAAGGAAGCGAGGCTTGCTTACGGTCACGTTCTCGTATCGATACTCGCCATCTTAATCGGTGCTTTGGCCGGCTTGATGCAAACATTGATTCGAACCGGTGTCATTCCTGAAATCTTTGGATACTATCAATTGCTGACAGCTCATGGAATCATGCTTGGAATCGTCTTCACGACGATGTTTATTATCGGTCTTTTGTATGCGTTGCTTGCGAAGTCGTTCGGTCGCTTTGAATCGTTCCCGACACGCGTCGCCTGGCTCGGTTTTTGGACGATGATTGTTGGTGCAGTCATGGTGACTGGAATGATTCTTGCAAATAAAGGGACTGTTCTTTATACATTCTATGCCCCACTTATGGCAGATCCACTGTTTTACGTAGGACTCGTTCTATTTGTCGTCGGTACATGGTTTGCCGCGTTCTCGATGTTTCGGATGTATGCGGATTATAAACGCGACAATCCGGGTGTCCATCCGCCGCTTCCTGCATATATGAGTATCATGACGATGCTCCTATGGGTCATTGCGACACTCGGCGTTGCGGGAACGATTTTATTTCAACTATTACCTCTTTCGCTAGGATGGAAAGACACGGTTGGAATTGAGCTATCCCGTACATTGTTCTGGTATTTTGGTCACCCGCTCGTCTATTTCTGGCTCATGCCTGCATACATTGTCTGGTATACGGTCGTGCCGAAAGTCATCGGTGGGAAGATCTTCTCTGATGCGTTGGCGCGGATGGCGTTCTTATTATTCTTACTCTTCTCGTTCCCGGTCGGCTTCCATCATCAGTTGACAGAGCCAGGGATTGATCCGTTTTGGAAGTTCGTTCAAGTCATTTTGACGTTCTTGGTTGTCATTCCGTCGTTTATGACAGCATTCTCGCTCTTCGCGACGTTTGAACTTCGTGGTCGTGCGCTCGGTGCGAGAGGATTGTTCGGTTGGGTTAAGAAAATGCCATATGGCGATGTTCGTTTCCTCGCACCTTTCGTCGGGATGTTATTCTTCATTCCTGCCGGTGCAGGTGGAATCATCAACGCGTCTCACCAATTGAACGCGATGGTGCACAATACGCTTTGGGTCACAGGTCACTTCCATATCACGGTCGGTACTGCCGTCGCCTTGACGTTCTTCGGAACGGCATACTGGCTTGTGCCAGTCCTTCGTGGTCGTACGTTGACGAAGGCGATGAACAAACTTGGATTGATTCAAACAGGGACTTGGGCGGTCGGTATGGCCATCATGTCGTATGCGATGCACATTTCAGGATTGAATGGGAACCCGCGTCGCACGGGTCCGGCGACTTACTTCTCGGATGCGTTGACACGTGAATGGATCCCATATCATGTCATGATGGCAATCGGAGGAACGATTCTGTTCATCTCGGTTCTCGTCTTCGTCTATTCGATGTTCAACTTGTCGTTCCTCGCTCCAAAAGGCGAAGAAGAATTCCCGCTCGCTGAGACGGAAGAGGCAGCGATGGATACACCTCGTTATTTCGAAAACTGGAAATTGTGGATCACGGTAACGTTCATTTTGATTGCATTCGCATACACGGTTCCAATTTGGCACTTGATTGAGAGTGCACCTCCTGGAGCGCGTGGTTGGGTACTCTGGTAAACTAAAGTCAGCTCATGCGTGAGCTGACTTTTTGTATGGGGAGGAACGATATGAACGCATTAGACGTGATTCGTACAGCGCATTCGACCTACTCGGGCGCTCGGCCATTTGTGGTGGCGATTGACGGATTGAGCGGAGCCGGCAAGACGACGCTCGTCTCGTATTTGGGTGGAGAACCGGGTATGTGCGTTCTTCATATCGATGACTATATCGTCGAACGTGACAAACGCTACCAGACCGGACAGCCTGAACCGACCGAGTATTATGCACTGCAATGGGACGTGTCGCGTCTTGAAAACGAACTGTTCCGTCCCTTAAGGAATGGGATGGCGGAATTGACGTTACCTCGTTACGTGTATGAACGAGACGTCATCGTCGAGGAAGTGGTCGATGTATCATCTGCTTCAATAATCGTCGTCGAAGGAATTTTTCTGCAACGACCAGAATGGCGACCTTATTTCGACTATGTGATTTATCTCGATTGCCCCCGAGAAGTTCGGTACGAACGAGTATTGAACCGGGATACATACCTCGGTGATCCGACGGCACGGCTTGAGAAATACAAGCGCCGTTACTGGCCCGGAGAAGATTTGTATCTTCAACACGTCGACCCGAAAAGAGGAGCAGATATCGTGCTCTGACTAAACGTTTAAACATCTGACGCATATGTCAGATGTTTTTTATTTGGAGAAAATTTGAAAAAATGATTGACGTCTTGGTGTATTACGCTAATAATACAGTTAGAAAGTGTATTAACCATGTCATACACTTAGAAAGGTGATGAACATGCAATTCAATACGAGGGCACCGGTTTACCTACAAGTCGTCGACTACTTCAAGAAGAAGATGGCGCTCGGTGAACTAAAGGCCGGGGATGAGATGCCATCTCGGCGTGAGCTGGCAAATGAATTAAAAATTAATCCGAACACGGTTCAAAAAGCGTTCAAGGAAATGGAGGACCAACAATTGATTACGACCGAACGAAATCGACCGAGTCGCGTGACGACAGATGACGTCATCCTCAAACACATTCGCTCTGAGATTGTAGATGATGCGGTCGCGGTATTTGTGGAGGCGATTCAAGAACTCGATGTCTCGGTAGACGAGCTGGTCGAGAAGATTAAACGACAGTACAAGGAGGGGATGTATGATGATCGAAGTGTTGGGAGTTAAGAAGCGCTATCGCAAAAAACAAGTCATTGAAGACGTTTCGTTCACAGCGAATAAAGGGGAGATCACCTGCTTGATCGGGCTGAACGGAACGGGGAAATCGACGTTATTGAAAGGCATCATGGGATTGACACCTTTTGATAAAGGTTCGGTATTGATTGATGGGAAACCGATCGATTTGAATCGTGTCGCCTTTGTCGCCGACCATGCGATGTTCCCGATCCACTTCACAATCGAGCAATGTGAGGCGTTCATGAAAGATTTTTATCCGACATTTGATTCGGCATTATTTGCCCGTCTCGTCGAAGATTTTAAATTATTCCCGGAAGATAAGTTGAGCGAGCTATCGAAAGGGACGCTCGCCAAAGCAAACCTCGCGCTCGGCATTGCCCAAGACCCGGATTATCTATTGCTCGATGAGCCGTTCTCAGGAATCGACGTCTTTTCGAAAGAACAGATTGTTGAACTGTTCTCAAGTGAAATCATGGAGAACCGAGGTGTCCTCATTACGACACATGAAATTGAGGATATCGAGTATTTGATTGACAAGGCGGTCATGTTGAATAACGGACGCATCGTTCGTGAGTTTGACGTCGAGGATGTCCGTTTCATTCACGGGAAGTCCATCGTCGATGTGATGAGAGAGGAGTACGGGGCATGAATCTATTGAAACTTTTGAGTTGGGAAGTCGAGCGTGTCACAAAACCGTTCTTGATATTAGTCGCAGGACTTCTCGTCGTCCAGTTTGGATATCTCGGCTACTTTTTATGGGATGAGACACAATTGTACGAGCAGTTACGACGTGCAGGGGACGCAGACTATCAAATGTCATTTGCGAACTATCTTGGCGGTACGGCGTATCTCTTGTCACTAGGAATTGCCGTTGCAGCCATGTTACTTTACAGCGTATGGATCTGGTATCGCGATTTTCAAGGACGAGGGACGTTCATGCTCCGACTCCTGACAATGCCGCAAAAACGGATGGTCATCTTTTTCGCTAAACTCGCTACTATTCTAATGATGACGTTAGGGCTATTTGCCATCGAATGGATCGCCCTCAAGCTACAATACATAGCGTTCACGAGTTGGTTCGATGGGAAGATGATACCGATGAATGGGTCATTTGAACAAGCCCTATCTTCTAACGGAATATTGGGTATGATGTATCCTGATTCAATCGTCAACTTTGTCATCCATCAATTATTTATTTATATCGTCGTGTTGTTTATCTTCGCATTTGTGTTGATTGAACGGAGTTTTTGGCAACGCACGATCTGGTCACCGGTACTTAGCTTATCGATCCTAGTTGTCATCTTGACTATTCCGATTTTAGGATACGCATTCTTGTCGAATCGATTGATTTATGATGAGACGATCATGTATGTCGGTGTGGTGTTAATCGTATGGGCCGGTGTGACGATTTGGCTAGGCAGACGCTTTTTACAGACGAAATTGAATGTGTGAGGTGAGAAGATGAAACGAATGTGGAATGTGGCCGCGCTCGGTGCGGTCATCGTGATTGGTCTTGGAACGTTTGCTGTCGATGCGACAGAACCGAAAGCAGAATGGGCGTTAGACATCAGTTCGAATCCATCTGTTTGGAAAGACGCAGTCGTTGAATTTGGTTATAACACAGATGACGATGTCTCCCAAAGGTATGAAGTCACTTCTGATGAGAGTCGCGTCACTTCGGATTTGAATTATATAGCCGAAGGACTTCGTTATCGAGAACGCTTAAAAGGAGACGCTAGAGCGGTTCATCGACTAATGAACGGAATGACGTATACAGAATCTATTCGTATGAAAGACGGTTATGTCGGTCTAGGTCAGTATGGGAATAAAGAACTTATTATCTTTAACCAGTTAAACGGAAAGGAGATTAAGACTTATACGTTCGATGCCAAGGATCGTCAAATCTATGAGATTTTGACAGGCTGGTGGTCAGGACTATTTTGGCATAAGGGTGAACTAAACTTGATTTATCGAAACGGGTATGATGGAGATGAAACAACGATGCTTGCAACGTTTACTCAAACGATGGATGACGTCACTGTCAATGAGATAAAGATGGATAATGGGTTTATCACGCACGTAAGTGGGACATCTTATTTTGATGAGACAAGTAAATCCCCGTCAATCTCCGAAACACGCTATGTCCCAGTCGCTGTCAACGCTTATGAAACAATTAGAGAAGGGGACGAGACGTATTATAGTGGAATTACGATGCCGGGCCAGTTTGCTTATGATACGGAAACGGGAAAGGTTGTTCAATTAGCAGGAAATCAAGACTTTTGGGACTATGCGGTTTTCGAAAATAGACTGTTCACAATAAATACAGATGGTGAAGAGACTGTCATTGATTTAGAAACCGGTAAGCAGTCGACCCGAAAAGTTCTCGACTCAGTAAATCGCGCCTTCTATGCGAACGGTCGTCTCTACCAAACGCGCCAAGTGAAAGACGGTGTCGTCATCGACGTGTATGAAGATGGAAAACAAGTCTCGAGTGCGGCGGTCACACCTGAAAACGAGGAAGCGCAAGCGATGCTAGATCAGATTGATGTATACGTCAGACAAAAATAAGCAAAGGGCCGCGGCCCTTTGCTTATTTTGATGGTTTCGGTATGATGACGCCTTCTTCTAAATCAAGCAACAAGTCGATCAGTTCCGCACAGAACTCCGGGAACTGCTCCAAAAAGGCACCTGGACCGACTTCATCCGTAAAGTCGATATAAAGATCGGCCACGTTCCCAGACATTTTCGCAGGTAAGGCGAGGAACGCCGAACCGAAGCGCCAGCTGCCTCGGATGTCGAGTAGCTTCCCGAGGACGAGGTCACCGGTCTCACGTTCTTCCGGCAATTGAACAGCGTATGTCTCTTTTGACTCCCAGTCCTTCAACTGACCGTCTTCTGTCACTTCAAAGATGCTACAACGCGGGACGGCTAGTCCACGGAGCGCATGATAGAGGGCAGGTGACATGTCGTCCTTGTGGTCAGTCAAATAGCGACCATGAGGCGTCATGCCGTCCTCGTCCGTTTCAAAGAAGACGGCCCAATCAATGAAGAGATCGCGGAAGAGCTCGGCATCTTTTAAATGCCACGTCCCTTCCGAGGCGATCTCTTGAATATAGTTCGTCCACTGTGTGCTTCGTGCGAGAGCCGCTTGCTCATACAACTTTTTCAGTTCGGCAAGCAATTCGGACTCTTCGACGAGCAAAGGGAAGGGAATTACTTTCCGGTCTTTTTTCATCGGCGCGGTCCTCGCTTGTTCGCAGGACGTTTTACGACAGGAGGCTTCTCCTCAATCCGTTTCTCGATCACGTCGCCACGATAAATCTCAAGTTCTTTTAACTCGACACCGAGTTGACGCGCGAATGATTTCAAGTGCGGGAGATCGTCCGTCGTCACGAGAGAAAGGACGGTTCCGGCTGCGCTACCGCGAGCGGTACGGCCCGAGCGGTGGATAAAGTCGTCGATTGATTCCGGTAAGTCGAAATGGACGACATGTGTCACATCCTCGATATCGAGACCGCGTGCGGCGAGACCGGTCGTGATGAGGAGCGGGTATTCGCCTTTACGGAATTCACGGAGCGTCTCGACGCGTTCCCGTTTCCCTTTCAAGCTGTCGAGCATGCGGTAGTCCACTTTCAACTTCTCGAGTTCTCCACGAAGCGGTGGCAAGAACGAACGGTTGTTGATGAAGGCGAGTGCCTTCACACCATCGACGTGTGAAAGACGACGGAGAAGTTCCGGTTTATACCGGCGCGTCGTCAACAGATAGCCGTATGTCACTTGATCGCTGACAGCACGTTCGATTTTGATATGTGCCGGTTCGTTCATGAACGGTGCCGACCACTCTTTGAGTGAATCGGTGAGTGTTGCCGAGACGAGTGCAAGCTGACGCTCATGTGCCGTATGCTTGATGATTCGTTCTGCGGCCTCTGTCAAACCGCTGTCGATGATTTGATCAGCTTCATCGAGAATGACGGTATGTGTCTCGTGGAGCTTCAGTTTTTTCTTGTCGATCAATTCGACGAGTCGTCCTGGCGTCCCGACAATCAAATGCGGTTTTTTCTTCAATCGGTCGATTTGACGTTTCAGTTCGACACCGCCGATGAACGAACCGATGCGGACGTCACCTTTTTCAGTGAAACGTTGTGCGACTTGTTGGATCTGCATGACGAGTTCACGCGTCGGGGCAACGATGACGACTTGGATGCGGTCGTTCGCTGAATCAATCTTTTCAATGGCCGGGAGTAAATAGGCGAGCGTTTTACCGGTACCGGTCGGCGCCTCGATTGTCACGTCTTTTCCATCCAATAGTAGGGGAAACGCTTCTTTTTGAACCGGCATCGGCTCATTAAAGCCCATCCGTTCCCACGTTTCGTTAATAAAAGGTTTTGTAAAATTCATAATTTGTCTCCTTATCTTTAGGCAAAAACAAAGGAAGCGAAAGCGCTCCCTCGTCAAATATAGCGAACATGCTCCTTACCATCTTCCACTGAAGAGCGTAACGTCTGAGTATACGTTTGACCGTCTTCGATGAGTTGGATGTGGGCGTCCGCCCCTTCTGCTGTCATTTCAACTTTCTCAATCGTGAATCCTTGATAGACACGATACTGTAACTCGGCCGTCATCTGCTCGTACGGCTCTAGTTCCGGATGTGTCGTGGCGACATCGATCGGGCGCGATACAAGTACGGCGAGTAGTTGGTCACGATAATCGATAAAGTCTTCATTCTCGATATCATCGTCAAAGCGAATCCAAAACCCTCCGTCTTCAAATTCTGTGATAAAACCGTCACGCTTTTCACCAGATTCGTCGACCTTCAAGGAGATGCGGTCACCGACTTGAAAGGCGTGGCTTGTTGTTAATGGTTCATACGTCATGAGTAGAACCCCTTCCTCTTATACGATGTTCTGCTTTCATTGTGTCTGATACGACACAAAAATTCAAGTTCTAACCGATTGGTGTGAGGTTTATCACCACAAAAACTGTATAGTTCGTCACAGAACAATCAAAATAGTACAGATGAAATCAAAACCTTATGTAATGGGGATTCATCTGTTTCAAATTATATGGATTAGAGAATATAACAGTTAATAAAACGCTTTCAAAAACGGCTATTTCATCACGTTCATAAGATTGTTACAAGTTTCACAAGAATGTAAAACATATTGTTCACGTTTTCACGTACACTTCAAGTATAGATAGCAGGCAGTTACTTTCGAGAATGAGGAGTGAATCAACATGGCAACTGAAATCAAATCCGCATGGTCAGGTTTTGTTCCTGGTCAATGGACGAATGAAGTGAACGTCAGTGAATTTATCCGTTTGAATCGTCATGAATACACAGGGGACGACGCGTTCTTGGCAGGTCCGACAGAAGCGACGAACGTTCTTTGGAATCGTGTGATGGAACTGACAAAAGAGGAACGTGAACGTGGAGGCGTCTGGGACGTCGATCAACACACACCATCGACGATCGTGTCGCATGGACCAGGTTACTTGAATAAAGAGTTAGAAAAAGTCGTCGGTGTTCAAACGGATGAGCCATTCAAACGTTCGATTCACCCGAACGGCGGGATCCGTATGGTGGATGCCGCACTCGAATCATACGGCTTCGAGCCGGATCAAGAGGTTACAAAAATTTATTCGGATATTCGTAAGACACATAACCAAGGTGTTTTCGATGCCTATACACCAGAGATGAGGGCTGCCCGTAAATCGGGTGTCATCACAGGTCTTCCGGATGCGTATGGACGTGGACGGATCATCGGTGACTATCGCCGCGTCGCTCTCTATGGAATTGACTTCTTGATGGCGGAGCGTAAAAAAGACTTGGCGAAACGCGGTGGCTTTTTATCTGAAGCAGATATCCGTGACCGGGAAGAATTGAATGAACAACTTCGTGCCCTCCAAGAACTTAAACAACTCGGAGCCGCATACGGATTCGACCTCGGTCGTCCTGCGGAAAATACGCAAGAAGCCTATCAATGGGTGTACTTGGCATACCTCGCGGCGATCAAAGAACAAAATGGTGCGGCGATGTCACTCGGGCGCGTCTCAACGTTCCTTGATGTGTACGCAGAGCGTGACATCGAGGCTGGTCGTTTGACGGAGTCCGATGTTCAAGAAATCGTCGACCACTTCATCATGAAGCTTCGGATCGTCAAATTCTTACGCACACCGGACTACAATGAGCTATTCTCAGGTGACCCGACTTGGGTGACAGAGTCGATCGGTGGAATGAGTGAAGATGGTCGCTCGAACGTCACGAAGAGCTCGTTCCGATTCTTACATTCACTCACAAACCTCGGACCTGCCCCAGAACCGAACTTGACTGTTCTCTGGTCAACGAAGCTTCCAGAAGGCTTCAAACAATACTGTGCGAAAATGTCGATTGAAACATCGGCCATTCAATATGAAAATGATGATTTGATGATGCCACAATTTGGTGACGACTACGGTATCGCATGTTGTGTATCACCGATGAAAATTGGCAAGCAAATGCAGTTCTTTGGTGCACGCGCCAACATGGCGAAAGCCCTTCTCTATAGCATGAACGGCGGACGTGATGAGAAGAACGGTGCTCAAATCGCTCCGACTTGGGAAATGAATACGGAAGACGTGCTCACATATGAGAAAGTGTACGCCGACTTCGATCGTACACTCGACTGGTTGGCAGAGCTATATGTCAACACGCTCAATGTCATTCACTTCATGCATGACAAATATGCATATGAGCGAATCGAAATGGCACTCCATGACCCTGAAATCTTACGGACGATGGCATGTGGAATCGCCGGTCTCTCGGTCACGGCAGACAGTCTCTCGGCAATCAAATATGCGAACGTCAAACCGGTCCGTAACGAAGAGGGAATCATCGTCGACTTCGAGACAGAAGGGGACTTCCCGAAATTCGGAAACAATGACGACCGTGTCGATGCGATCGCCGTCGAGCTCGTCGAATCGTTCATGGAAAAAGTGCGGAAGCATAAAACGTATCGTGACGCGCTTCATACGCAATCGGTTCTCACGATCACATCAAACGTCGTATATGGTAAGAAAACAGGAAACACACCAGACGGTCGCCGTGCCGGTGAACCGTTCGCGCCAGGAGCGAACCCGATGCATGGACGAGATACGAAAGGTGCAGCTGCCTCTCTCTCATCTGTGGCGAAGCTTCCGTTTGAACACGCACAAGACGGAATCTCTTACACATTTTCAATCGTACCGAAAGCACTCGGAAAAGAAGAAGTCGCACGCGAACTCAATTTGGCGGCACTTCTCGATGGGTATATGAGTGGAGAGCATAAAGGACATCACTTGAACGTCAACGTCTTCAATCGTGAGACGCTCCTTGACGCGATGGAACATCCTGAAGAGTACCCACAACTCACAATCCGTGTATCTGGATATGCAGTCAACTTCATCAAGTTGACGCGTGAGCAACAGATTGATGTCATCAACCGTACGTTCCACGGTTCGTTATAAATAAAGGCTTAGCGGCCTTCTACGGAGGGCCGCTCATTCGTTAGGAGGTCATTTCGATGACAATGGGATATGTACACTCGGTCGAATCATTCGGAACAGTTGACGGCCCCGGCATTCGCTTCATCGTCTTTTTACAAGGTTGTGCGTTACGTTGCTTGTACTGCCATAATGCGGACACGTGGGATTTCAAAAAAAATAATCACCGTTCGGCTGAAGACGTCATCCAAGAGGCGCTCAGCTATCGTCCGTTCATGGAAGCATCGAACGGTGGCATCACCATCTCTGGTGGAGATCCGCTTGCGCAACCTGAATTTTTAGAGGCGCTGTTGCGCGAAGCGAAAAAACATGGGCTTCATACGACACTTGATACGTCCGGTGCACTCCGTCCCCCTAATTTGGATGCGATTTTAGATCACACAGATCTCGTCTTGCTTGATATCAAGCATATCGACGACGACATGTGTAAGAAGTTGACGGGACGTAGCAATGTCAACACGCTCGCGCTTGCCGAACACCTTTCCGAGCGCGGAACGAAAATGTGGATTCGCCACGTCCTCGTCCCTGGTTGGACGCTTGAAGAAGGAGCGCTTCGTCGCACCGCCGCGTTCATTCAAAAGCTAGACCATGTCGAGAAAGTCGAAATCTTACCGTACCATGAGATGGGCGTCTATAAATGGGAGGCGCTCGGACTGGATTATCCACTTAGAGGCACGAAACCCCCGACCTCTGATGAAGTCGAGTGGGCGGAAGGCATCTTGCAGGGAACCGTATAAAAAACAAGCGCTGGCCGAGCGGCCTGCGCTTGTTTTACGTTATACTCGCTTTTTCTTTTTTTCTAACGCGCGAGCATGTTCTGCCTGCTTCTTCTCGATATAGAGAAGCTCCCGCTCAAGTTTGACGTAGCTCGCATAGCGTTTCGCATCTAGTGTACCGTTCGTGAGTGCCTCTTGGACGGCGCAACCCGGCTCTTTTTGATGAGAACAGTCGCGGAAACGGCATGTCTCGGCAAGTGCTTCGATATCACGAAACGTCTCATCTAGATGCTCGCTTCCTTCCCATAATCCGAATTCTCGCATCCCTGGTGTGTCGATGACGTATAAGTCATCGATGCGGAACAGTTCGCGGTGTGTCGTCGTATGTTTCCCGCGCTCGTCTTGCGCCCGGACAGATTGTGTGACAGCAAGTGTCTCGTGGGCAAGGGCGTTCGTCAGTGTAGATTTTCCGACGCCGGACGAACCGACGAAGGCAATCGTGCTCTCGCCCGGTAACGCATGCCGAAGTTCGGCGACACCTTCTCCCGTCACGGCACTGACGGGAAACACTTGAATTCCAGGTGCGTTCAGCTCAATGTCTTCGAGCAATGGGTCGACGGAGTCGACTTGATCGGTTTTCGTCAAGACGATGATCGGGATGGCACCGGTATCCCATGCGGCTAGCGTATAGCGTTCTAGGCGGCGGATGTTGAAGTCGTGTCCACACGCCATCGTGATCAGAACGTAGTCGACATTCGCGCAGATCAGTTGTTCACGCGTCTCGTTGCCGGCGGCCGCTCGAGATAGAACGGTTCGACGCTCAAGGAGATGGTGAATCGTACCTTGACCATGCTCGCGAACTTGAATCGTGACATAATCGCCAATGACCGGATAATCCCGTTCGCTCGTCGCCTCATGTCGAAATTTCCCGGAAACCCCGCACATATAAGCGTTCTCCCCGATGGATACCGTGTAGAGATGTTGGAACTGTGCCGTGACACGTCCCGTTTCAGTTTGTTGAATCAAATTAGAATCCTCCTTTTAATGATGGAGGACGACAGCCCTCCGATTTGCTGACATTAGGTGGCGTGCATTCATCATGTTGCTCATAAAACATCATCCTTTCATTGTTCGATAAAATTAGTGTACCACAGTTGTTGGAAACGATAACATCTCGGTCTACAGACCGAGGCGAAACAAGCCTTCCGCTCGTCGACCTAAACAAAAAAACGTATTATGATAAGAGTGTACTTAATAAGGAGGGATGACAGATGAATCACCAAGTGAAAAAGGTGCTGTTCATCGTGGCCGGGATCGCTCTAGCGCTCGTGTTAATCGGCGCTTTACCGAATATGATTTTGTTCGGATTAGGAGCTCTCTTGACGCTTTGGGCTGGGGTCCGTTTTCAGGCCGTGACACACATCGGTGCTAAAGTTGGTTTCGGAATCCTTGCTGTCGTTGGGATTGGGACGATGCTCTCGAACATTTGGGCACTCGTCGGAGTAATTGTGGCATGGTTGTTGTTTAAGGGGTATATGATGTATACGGGACGAAAACGAGATCCGGATGTCGAGATTTTAGATGCGGATGGAACTCGTGCTGGCCGTAGCAGCTTCCAACAGTTCGATCAAGTGTGGCAAAAATTTGTTAATCGTCGTTAAGATTTCATAAGGAGGATTCACCATGAAGACACCGTTTGATCAGTTTCGTGAATTAGCGAATGAGTTGACGAAAGAAATTTCAAAAGAAGTGAAGAAGTATCAAGATAAAGAAATGCCACGTTCAAGTGGCGAGGCTGAACTGAATCGTCACATCCGTGGGGCCGAGAAAGAAGCGTTATCGGTCGAGCGACTCGTGGAACGCCAACGCACATTGCTCGCCGAACTTGCTGAAAAACGTGACGACGCCAAAAAAATGGCGGATAAACGATATGAACAGACGGAGCTGGCAAAACAAGCTGATGAAGAGAAGTTGGCAGAACGTGCAGCGCTCGAGTCGAAACATTATGGGGAGCAGTACCGTTATTTTGAAGGCTTGATTGATGAAGGGAAGCGTGAATTGGATGCACTCGAGCGTCGTGCACTCGAGATGAAACTCAAGCTCGATGAGATGCAGAACAAACGTTATGAGTTCGCGATGCGTGAAAACCTTGATCTGTTAAAAGGGGCACTCGATCAAATTTTTGGTCAGAGCACATCACAGCCTCATCCTTTCACTGAGGAAGAAAAGAAAGAAGAGTCTGCTGAAGAGAAACAAGACACACAAGCGGACGAAGATGATTTTGAAGCAAAATTGAAAGAACTGGAGCGTCGCTTTAAACAAGAGTGAGGCGACGGTTCGGCGATGACCTGAATAAGGTCATCGCTTTCTTTGCTTCATACATATAATCAGAAAGGAGGAATGGACATGGAACGTTGGAACACACGTCAAATTATTGGATTCATGATTATTTTATTTTCAGTCGGACTCTTCATCGATATCGTGACGGGTGGAAATAGTGTCTTATTCAGCATGATCCTCCCATTGCTTCTCCTCTATATCGGACGACGTTTCAGCCGTCGGGGTAAACAGTCAGCAAGTTATATCTTCTATGCGATGGGTGGCATTCTTCTAATTGGCTTGATTTTCTCATCTGCCGCATTCGGATTCGTGCTCTCCGGGCTCTTATTATTATTCGGTTATCGCCTGTATAAGAATCGACCTGGAGAATCGAAAATTCGGACACCCCTTCGCCAAGAACAAGCCTTTTCATTTGGTATGAAAGAATCGGGACATTACGTTTTACGTGATACAAATGAGTTCTTCTTACTCAGAGATGTCGAGATGGACCTGTCTCAAGCGATTATTCCGGAAGGGGAGACATTCTTGCTCCTCAATGGACTAGCTGGAGACATCCGAATCCTCATTCCGGCCGGTTATGATTATTCGATTGATGCGTCAATCGGATTTGGGAAAGTACAGGTCGATGAATCGAACTATTCACCCGTGTTCAATCGCCGGTTCTATACAGCGTCTGACGACTATGTCCAAGCCACACGGAAAGTTCGGATTCATATCGTGCTCATGAGCGGAAGTGTCGAGGTGATGACGGTATGAAAAAAGACTCTTATCCACGAACGGTCGTCTGGCATCAGTTGTTCAGTAGTCTTTTGACGGCTTTCTTGATTACAGTAGCGTTTCTCATAGGTGACTCGACTTCACTGAGCGACTTGTTTTCACGTGAAGAAGGGTTGCCTTTCGGTGTGTCCATCTTAGTGATCGCTGTCTTGATTGGGAGTATTTTTGGTGTCGGTTCGTATTTTTATTTGCGCCGAGACTTTCGGGAAGTTGCCAATGCCCTGTGGAAACTAGAAAATCAAAAAGATATCACATTTCGTCCCTTGTCCCCTTACCGGGATACGCTCGAGCGCATCGTCCGCGTTTCAAAACAGCGCCAAGAGATGGTCGAGATGGCGAAGCGGGTTGGCGAGCGTCCCCTTAGTGTGGAAGAGGCACGCAGTGAAGCCGTCGTTGAAGAAAGACGACGCGTCGCGCGCGAACTTCATGACTCGGTGAGTCAGCAGCTATATGCCATTTCGATGATGACGACAGCGGTCAAACAAACGATGCAGACGAAACCGGAACTAGCGAGTAAACAAATGGCGCAAGTCGAGCTCATGGCTCAAACGGCACAAGCAGAGATGCGCTCGTTGCTCCTGCAGCTTCGGCCGGTCGAACTAGAAGGTATGACGTTAAAGACGGGAATCGAGCGTTTGTTAGAGGAACTGTCCCGTAAGCAGTCGACCGAACTCGTCTGGCGATTAGAAGAAGTGAAACTGTCCCGACACACTGAAAATGAATTGTTTCGGATTGTTCAGGAAGCCATCAGCAACACGTTACGGCACGCAAAAGCGACGCGTCTAGAGATTGAGATGCGTACCGTTCAACAGACGGTCATTTTAAAGATTAATGATGACGGAATCGGATTTAATGTGGACGATACACAAGTCGCCTCATATGGATTACAATCGATAAGAGAGCGCACAGCCGAAGTCGGTGGAACATTGAGGCTGGTCAGTGTGCCGAATGTCGGGACGCAAATCGAAGTACGTGTGAAACAACAAGTGGAGGGGTAATGATGATTCGAGTCGTATTAATTGATGATCACGAAATGGTTCGGGCGGGCGTATCTGCCTTTTTATCGACACAACCGGACATCGAAGTTGTCGGCGAAGCGTCCGACGGAGCGACGGGAGCGGAGCTTGCGATTGCTGAAAAGCCGGACGTTGTCCTCATGGACTTGGTTATGGAGCCCGTTGACGGAGTCGAATCGACGAAACGAATTAAAGCAAGTTGGAAAGAGGCGAAAATATTAGTCGTGACGAGTTTCTTGGATGATGAGAAAGTGTATCCGGTCATCGAAGCTGGTGCGATGAGCTATGTCCTCAAGACAGCGAATGCAAACGAAATCGCAGATGCGATTCGTCAAACCGCTGCCGGCAATCCGGTCATGGCCGCCCAGGTGACGGGAAAAATGCTCGAGCGTCTACGTCATCCGGAAATGACGCTTCACGAGAGTCTCACTGCCCGAGAAAAAGAGATTTTGCAACTAATGGCGGAAGGAAAGTCGAATCAAGTGATTGCCGACGAGTTATTCATTTCACTAAAAACGGTGAAGACACACGTGTCGAACATTTTGACGAAGCTTGACGTCTATGACCGGACACAGGCAGTCGTCTATGCGTTCCAACATAACTTGGTCAGTAAAGGATGACCAAGCTCCCTGTCATTGAGACGGAGCGTCTCCGACTGCGTCCTCTCCAAATGGAGGACGGTCCGCACGTTTTCGACATCTTTTCAAATGAACACGTGCTACGTCACTACGGCATGGAGCCACATCGGACGTTAGATGATACGGAACAGATGCTTACGCATATGCTCGCGCAAATCGAAATCGGAGCGGTCATCCGTTTTGCAATTGAGCATTGCGAATCAGACGTGTTGCTCGGAACAATCGGTTTTCACAATCGGGCTCCATCGCACCGTCGTGCTGAAATAGGCTATGAACTCAGGCCGGAATATTGGCGTGCGGGCTATGCGACTGAAGCCCTTCATGCGGCGCTTCAGTTTGCTGTGACGTGTGAGATTGAACGTGTCGGGGCCGTCGTCCATATCGACAATCTCCCATCGCAACGTATGCTAGAGAAGAATGGATTTGTTCAAGAAGGACGTCTACATAACTACATGCGACAACGCGGGCAAGCCCATGACGTCTATATGTATAGCTATATGACAAAAGGCTAGGTCATCTCGACCTAGCCTTTTTTCTGTTCCTGTATTTGTTCATCGATTTCAGATAGGTACGTCCAACGCTCCATCTTCGCATCGAGTGTTTCTTTCAATTCTGCAATCGTCGCATACAGTTCATTCACTTTGCCGAGGTCGCTGCCCGCTGATGCAAGTGTCGCTTCCTGCGCTTCAATCTGTTCTTCAAGTGCGGCGATATCTTCCTCGATCGTGTCCCATTCCTTCTGTTCTTTGAAGGTGAATTTTACGACTTCTGACTTCACACGCTCTTTTTTCTCTCTCGGTTCTTTTTCTTTCTTTATTTGACGACCCTCTTCTTGGCGCATGGCCAAGTAGTCACTATATTCCGCATGATACACCTGAATTGCCCCGTCTTCGAACGCAATCAACTGGCTAGCGACACGGTCTAAGAAATAGCGGTCGTGACTGACGGCGATGACCGTTCCTGGGAAGGACTCCAAATAATCTTCGAGTACGGACAACGTCTCCGTATCCAAATCGTTTGTCGGCTCGTCAAGAAACAAGACGTTCGGTTCATCCATAAGGATTCGGAGCAGGACGAGGCGTCGCTTTTCACCACCAGACAACTTCGCAATCGGTTTATATTGCGCATCCGGTGAGAAGAGGAAGCGTTCGAGCATTTGACCGGCCGTGATGGTCTCGCCGTCCGGTGTGTAGATGACTTTTGCGATACGTTCGATCTCATCGATGACACGTCTTGCTTCATCTTCAAACTCGACTTGTTGACCGTAATAGCCAAGATGAACTGTTTCCCCATGCACGATTGTGCCATCGGACGGTTCTAGACGTTTCGCGAGCAAGTTCATGAGGGTTGATTTCCCGCTCCCGTTCGGTCCGACGATGCCGTAGCGTTCACGTCGACCGAAAATCCAATGGAACTCTCGAATCAGTAAGGAATCATCGTATCCGAAAGACACGTTTTCGACTTCAATGACTTTTTTACCGAGGCGACGTGAGCCGACCGAGACGTCGAGCGTTTCTTCTTCAGCCAAGCTCTCTTGATGTTTCAAATCTTCGACGCGTTGAATGCGTGCTTTTTGTTTCGTCGTCCGGGCTTTGGCGCCACGACGTAGCCATGCAAGTTCGCGTCGTAAAATATTTTGTCGCTTTTGTTCCATCGACTGTGCCCGTGCTTTTCGTTCGGCACGTTTTTCAAGGAATAGCTCATAATTTCCGTTATAGAAGTAACTCGTCCCGTCTGCGATTTCTAAAATGTGATTCGTGACACGATTCAAGAAGTAGCGGTCGTGAGTAATGAGAAGGATGGCCCCTCGGTAATCGGCCAGCATCGTCTCGAGCCAAGCAATCGTATCGGCATCAAGTTCATTCGTCGGCTCGTCTAAAAGGAGCAAGTCCGCCTCGTCAAGTAATGCAGCGGCGAGGGCGACCCGTTTTTGTTGTCCACCGGATAGAGCATTCACATCGACTGACACGTCTGGGAGTCCGAGACGGTTTAAAATCGACTTCAGTTTTGCCTCTGTCTCCCAGGCGTCTGCGGCATCGACGGCGTGTTGAGCCTTCATGAAGCGTTCGAGTAACTGTTCGCTCGTCGGGTTCGATTCGAGTGCTTGACGGGCACGCTCAAATTGTTTCAGTGCTTGGACGGACGGAGTATCACTCGTGAACAAAGCGTCAAGAATCGTTTGTCCCTCACCGAATTGAACGGTTTGGGTCAAATAGCGAATCCGATAATCATTAGGATGTTGCATCGTTCCCCGGTCTGCCGTCTCGGCACCGGCGATGATTTTCATAAATGTCGACTTACCAGAACCGTTCACTCCGATGATCCCGATACGGTCGCCAGGATGAATCGTCATCGTCACATCGTCAAATAGTACTTTGTCGGCAAACTCTTTATGCATGCCTTCAATCATCAATAAGCTCATGCGTTCTCTCCTTCAATCTGTCTCCGGATGGCCGATTCGATTGTAGCTGCGATTTCTTTGTTTGGTAAATCGGTCGGGTCGATTGCCGGCAGGAACGTGACATCAACTGTTGCCGGAGTGATTCGGTTTTTAGCCTCTAACAGTTTGTAGCTCCCTTGAATGGCGACAGGGACAATTTTGGCTCCGCTTGATGTCGCGAGTGTCAAGCTACCGGCTTTGAACTCTTTCATAGGGCCACCTTTTGAGCGTGTACCCTCGGGGAAGACGATCATCGATTGACCGGACTGAATCGTTTCGACACCGGAACGAATCGCTTTAATCGATTGCCGGCGATCGTTACGGTCGATGAAAATGCAACCCATCATTTCCATCCAACGCGGGATAATCGGGAACTTTTGGACTTCGATTTTTGAGATGAACGCCTTCGGTCGTTTCGTGGCCGTCAACATGATGGGAACATCAAAGTTCCCTTGGTGGTTTGATACGTAAACGACCGGTTCATCTGGAATCTGTTCTTGTCCGTGGACCCGGATATCCGCACCGGCGATTTTTAATAAAAACTGCGCCCATTTATAGGCGATATCTTGTACATAGCGATAACGCATTGGGGGCTCGATTTTTTTTGCTTTCTGTAAAAACGGGATGGTGATTGGTAACACAGCAAAAAATGAGATAAACCATACGGCTGTTCGAATCATTCTATTTTTCTCCTCTCATCATGACAACAAGAAAGAGTCTTCTTCTCTTGACGAGAATCCGACCCTACGGCATGAATCATTATTCCCAAAAGCGAGAATCGCTTTCTTCTTCCTCTTCCTCAAGCTCGAACGTAATTCGTTTATTTACAGGATCGACGACAAAATAGGCGCCGTCTTGTTCTACACTTTTGATTTGCATGGCCTGATCATTTCCGATTTCGAGGGTGAGACGAATTTGATTGTCATCATCGACAAGTAAAATGCCGTCTTCCTTTAGCCAAAGTTCCATGACAGGTGAGTAGCGAAGTAGCCATTCATTCGATAAAGGGATTTCATTCATACGTTTTTGTGCCTCCTGCGATTATAAATCGATGGTACGATGTCTGTTCCTTCATAGGATACCAAATGTGGCGTGGGAAGACGAGCGTTATGTAGAGCGCCTCCGGGTCGTCGAATGCATTCTTGCGACGACGCGTTTGATTCGTTTTTGATTTCGTCTTTCCACAAAAAAATCATTCGTCTGCATGAACAGTTGTTTGAAGGAAGAAAGTCCCATCGCAATTAAGACAGCAAATAAAAATGTTCCAATCGGATCTTTGTACAGTTGAGACTGGAACAAGAAAGCGAGGCCTGCGGTAGACAAGATCGTTGTGAGAAAATAAAAAATCATAGCGAAGTCTCCTTTTCTTAAAGGGTATGAAAGAAAAAGGCAAGGTCTTTTAATCGTATTCGACCTCTTTTTTGAAAATCCTGTTTAGATTTACAAAGAAAAAACGCCTCCAGTTGGCTGAATGGCGTTTACTCTTGAGTCATATAAGTCGAAGATGACGATACATCCGTGTCGACACCGTTTGAGAAAATGAAGCTTAGTGATGCGAGTAATGCGAAAAAGGCGACGAGTAAACCTTTTGTGAAACGTTTTGCAAATGAACGAGACTGTATATCAAACATTTAATATCCCCCGATCCCTCTTAAATGAAACCTAATTTATATCGGACACTTCCTATATAATAACGTTTTCAAAAATAGGATACTAGCAGAAAGAAAAGCGTTCACAAAATTGTCACAAAATTTTAATAAATCAAGTAGGTTCTATTCATCATCGGCATGTAGGGGGATGAAAATACGTTCACACTTTCGACATATTTGTTCATAATGTTGAAAGAGAACATGATATGATTAGGAACGTGTGTAGATAGGTATACTGACAGTAATAGCTTAGAAAAGGATGTGGGTGTCATGGCATTGCGCGCAGGAGAAGTAGTAGACTTAGTCGCGGAACGTTCTGCTGATTTTGGAGTATTCATTAGTAACGGTCGCGAAGAGGTACTCCTTCATCGAAAAGAACAAACGGAAGAAGTGACGATTGGCCAAACGGTTCGTGTATTCTTATATCATGACTCGGAAGGGCGTCTCGCATCAACGATGACGATTCCGTCGGTTTCATTTGATGAGCATGAATGGTTTGAGGTGACAGGAGTTCGGTACAACACAGGGGTCTTCGTCAATATCGGGATTCAAAAGGATGTTCTCGTATCGATGGACGATTTACCAGAGAATCGTTCGTATTGGCCTCAAGCAGAGGATCGACTATGTATTCGATTGAAGTATGACCAAAAAGGACGTTTACTTGGGGACCCTGCACCGTACTCGTATTTAAACTTGTTAGCACGTCCTTCAAAAGAGGAGTGGAGCAACCAAGACGTTCAGGCCATCGTCGTCAATAAACGAGAAGTGGGCGTCAACGTATGGGTCGAAGGGGAATCACTTGGTTTCTTGCATGAGGCAGAGATGACGCGTTGGCCACGTCTCGGAGAACAGTTGACCGTCCGTGTGACGCAAGTCAAACAAGATGGTACGGTCCTCGTTTCGATGAAGCCACGAGCGTATGAGGCGATTGATGGTGACGCGGCGAGCATCCTGTCTTACATTGAAGAACGCGGTGGTCAAATGCCATATGGCGACAAGACGTCACCAGATGTCATCGATCGCGAGTTCGGAATGAGTAAAGCCGCATTCAAACGAGCGCTCGGAAAACTGTTGAAACAGAAGCAAGTTGAAAAACTCGACAACGGTTATAAATTGAAATAAGATAACTCATGTTCAGGTGACATGAAAGTTTAAAAATGTATTTCTTTCATTTTAGGAATAAATACGTTATAGTTAATAAAGTTGACTATGAGGAAACATTGAGAAAACGTCTGTAGATCTGTCAAACTGAACTCAGACGTTTTTTGTATGAACAAAGGAGAATATAATTTGACAAAATTCCAAGATTTACAATTAAGTGAAGCATTAGTAAAAGGTGTACACAAAATGGGCTTCGAAGAAGCAACACCGATCCAAGCTGAGACGATTCCTGTTGCACTCACAGGAGTGGACGTATTAGGACAAGCGCAAACAGGTACAGGGAAAACAGCAGCTTTCGGTATTCCGACAATTGAGCGAATCGACTCAAAGGCACGTCAAGTCCAAGCACTCGTTCTTGCACCGACACGTGAACTTGCGATTCAAGTTGCAGAAGAATTAAACAAAATCGGAGAAGCGAAGCGCGTTTACGCACTTCCTGTTTACGGTGGTCAGCAAATCGACCGTCAAATCCGTGGTTTGAAAAAGAACCCACAAATCGTCGTAGCGACACCAGGACGTCTCATGGACCACATGAAGCGTAAGACGATCAAACTTGATGACATTCAAACAGTCATCTTGGATGAAGCGGACGAAATGCTCAACATGGGCTTCGTTGAAGATATCGAAACGATTTTGGCAGGTCTTCCTGAAGAGCGTCAAACGCTTCTCTTCTCGGCAACGATGCCACCACAAATCAAAAAGATTGCTGAGCGTTTCATGAAGTCGCCGACAATCATTAAAGTAAAAGCGAAAGAGATGACAGTTGAGAACATCAACCAACAGTTCATCGAATTGCGCGAAGGTCAAAAATTCGATACGCTCTGCCGTTTGATCGATATCGACTCACCGGAACTTAGCATCATCTTCGCTCGTACGAAAAAACGTGTAGATGAAGTGACAGAAGCACTTATCAAACGCGGATATACTGCAGACGGTCTTCACGGAGACTTGACGCAATCGAAACGTGACCAAGTCATTCGTCGTTTCAAAAACGGAACGATTGATATCTTGGTAGCGACAGACGTTGCTGCACGTGGACTTGACATTTCAGGTGTCACACACGTTTACAACTTCGATGTACCACAAGACCCAGAGAGCTATGTACACCGCATCGGTCGTACAGGTCGTGCTGGTAAGACAGGTACAGCCCTCACGTTCATCACGCCACGTGAGTTTGGACAAGTGAAGGCAATCGAGCGTGTAACGAACAAACGCATGAATCGTCGTCACGTACCGACAATCGCGGAAGTACTCGAAGGAAACCAAAAACAAGCAGCTGAAGAGTTGATCGAACGCGTTCAAGCGGGCGACTTCAAAGCTTACACGCAACTTGCAACAGAACTTCTTGAAGAGTACGAAGCAGTCGAAATTCTCGCTGCTGCCCTTCGTGGATTGACGAAAGAGCCAGATTCAACACCTGTTGAAATCTCGTACGCTGAACCAGTTCGTGTGAAACGCCAAGGTGGCCGCAACGATCGTGGTGGATACCGTGGTCGTAACGACCGTCGCGGTGGTGGCGGTGGCCGTGGTGGCGACCGTCGTGGTGGACGCGGTGGCGACCGTCGTGATGGACGCAGTGGAGACCGTAAAGGATCATACCGTGGTGGTGACGATCGTCGTCGCTCGGATGACCGTGGTCCACGTCGTCCGCGTGACTAATCATCATGAAATGCCGCATTTCCTTAAGTGGATTTGCGGCTTTTTTTGTAGTGTCGTGCTACACTAGTTGAGTAGAGATGGAAGGATGAGGTGTCAACGGATGGTGGAATTAAGTTTCGGTCTCCTTGTGCTACTTGGTTGTGTGTTTGCATTAAAACCAATCGTGTCGAAGACGGACCGTCCTAACTTTCGTTATATCCCTGTGGCGACATTGTTGTTTGGCGCGATGATTTTCTTAGTGTTAGCCATTGGAGTAGGCGGAAAGATGGGCATTGCATACGGCGTGATGAGTATCGTCTATTTCATTGCTTGTTTTGGTGCCTATATGTACGTACACACGCGAACGAGCTGAATGTAGCTCGTTTTCGTATTTAACGAAGAGGTGATGTATTGTGGATGCGGTAGAAGTGATGGTTCATCCTGAAGAAGTGATGGTGACATATGAACCAATTCTCGGAGCGGCGACGTTTCAAGTGGAAGGATATATGGTACATGGACGCTTTCGTGGCGAGTCATTGACACCGTTTTTTTATGATGATGACGTTCCCCTCGAGTATCAGTTGGACATCGCCCAACGAATGGAACAATTGGCGGCAGAGCAACTTCGTGATGCAAAACCATTCGTCACGTTCAGATGCCGGTCAGAGTGGATTCTCGAAGAAGGGGGCGAGGCGTTTTTAACCCCGTTACGTGAGCTGAACTTTCCGCTACACCGCATTTACGTGACGCTACAAGGAACAGACTTGGTCGACGTTCCAAGACTGTCACGCGTCATTCAATACTATCGGTCCTACGGATTGAAGATTGCGTTAGATTTTGCCGAATCAACGAGTATCGAGGATATCATGACGCTCGCACCGGAACTATTGCTTGTCGATTTGGCGACGATGGTCGAGAAAAAGACATTATCGGTCACGTATCCGAATATGCTTCAGACGATGGAATATATCGCCTCAAAACTTGGGGCGCCGCTTCTGTTCAAATCCATCAACCATCTCGGACAACTCCGGTATGCTTGGCAACATGGCGGGCGCTATTATATGGGTGGTCTGCTCGGATTAGAAGCTGAGCGTCCTGAACAAGAAATCAAAGGGATGGGCGTGTTGACACAAGAAGTACCTTCGTTCTTTTTACATGATCAAATGCGGTTGAACCGTTTATACGAACTTGAGTTTGAACTGCATCGTCGAATCGGGGAGTTGGTTCAATCTGGGAAGTGGTCTCAAGATAAAAAAGATGAATGGGTACTGTATATCGCACCAAAACTTGAAGAGGTGTTTGTCCGTTATTATTTGACGGATCAGACAGGCTTTCAGACGAGCGCGAACGTTTACTGTGTGAATGGAGAATGGCGTGTTGATAACACGTATCGGGGTTATAACTGGAGTTTCCGACCGTACTTCATTCAGACGATGGCGGCGATGGATGTCCGGGGGCGTGGATATCTATCCGGAGACTATCGTGATTTCAGTTCAAACGAAGTGACACGTACGTTCAGCTACCCGTTACCGGGCGGCATGTTCTTGTTTGCTGACATATCAGAAGAATATTTATATAAGAATCGATTATTAGACTGAAAGGAAGATTGACGATGTTAGATTATGATTACGATGCGCTACGCGAAATTGGTCGAATCGTTGCGCTTGCACGAGACGAGATGGCGAAAGCGGTCAAGCCCGGTATGACGACGAAGGAGTTGGATGCGATTGGTCAGCGTATCTTAGAAGAGGAAGGTGCGGCTTCTGCGCCAATCACAATGTATGAGTTTCCTGGTTATACATGTATCTCACTTAACGATGTCGCTGCCCATGGAATCCCTGGGGAAGAGGTCATTCAAGAAGGGGACATCGTAAACGTCGACGTCTCCGCTGTGAAGGATGGGTATTACGCAGATACGGGTCGTACAGTGATTGCCGGGACGGCAAAAACACCTCAGCACGAACGCTTGGTAGAGGTGTCGTTGACGTCGCTCGAGGCCGGACTGAGCAAAGTGAAGGCGGGCGTAAAAGTCAATCAGATTGGAAAAGCCATCTATGCTGACGCGAGAAAGAACGGATTCACGGTCATCCGTAACTTGGCTGGACATGGCCTCGGTCGGACGTTACATGGTGAGCCGGAAACGATTTCGAACTATTACAGTCGTGAAGAGAATCAGCTCTTAAAAGTCGGCCAAGTGATTGCCGTAGAGACGTTCATCTCGACAAAGGATGAAATCGTCTATCAATCGGAAGAGGATGGTTGGACGCTCTTCACTCCGAACAAGAGTCTTGTTTCGCAGTTCGAGCATACGGTCGTTGTCACAGAAGATGGATATGAAGTGTTAACGGGATCGTTCCGGTGAAATTGCTTCGCAAAACATAAAGAAGGTGTGGTTCTCGTGAACCGCACCTTCTTTATGTTTGCAATGAAATCACTTCTTCGCGTAGCTGTTCAATTACATCCCAGTCTGGTTGTACCGAATCCGGAAGCGTCAACTTCCCATTCTCGACCTCAAGCGGTGTATCGAGCAAATCTTGCTCGAAGTAAGCGCTCGTCCCCGACATGTCCGCCGGGAAGCTCGAGCCGCTGAGCGAAGCAAATAAAAGCGTGTGATACCTTCCGATTCCAGATTCATACATCCCACCGACCCAGTACGGTGTCCCATGTTTCCGAATGTGTAACGCCTCACTGAAACCACCTACACGTGCAGGTTTAATATTGACGATTTTACCCGCGCCGAGTTGCGTCATCGTTTCCACATCGTCGTAAGACGTAATCGACTCATCGAGGCAGATTGGCGTCTTGAGTTTTTGTTGAAGAGTCGCCGATTTGGCGAACTGGCGGCTCGGATACGGTTGTTCAATCATCAATAACCGATGGGTGTCGATTTGTTCGAACCATTCTATCGGTTGATCGGATGCGCTTCCGTTTAAGTCGATCATGAGTGGTGCGTCGGGAAAAACGGTGCGGATTTCGCCCAATGCAGGCAACAATTCATTTGGAGACGCCTTTAATTTGATTCGTTCGAATCCGTCAGCTAACGCCATTTCAATCGAGTGCATCGTCTGATTCAGTAACCCGATCCCAATCGTCCGTCCGCAGGAGACGGAGTCCCCGGCATTCAAGTGTGACTTGAGTGATTTGTTCGCGCGTCTCGCCTCTATCTCCCATAATGCACTCTCCCACATCGCTTTCGCCATCCGTTGACCGATGATGGATGAGACAAAGTCTGGGAACATGTCCGTCGTGACCGTTTTTCCCTTTAAAAGATTGAAAATCAGTTTTGACGTATCAATCATCGATTGAGTCGTTTCTTCTGTGTACCACGGTGTCTCGAAGGCAACACCCTCACCGACACCGACCGCCCCGTCTACCGTCTCAAGACGAAGGATGACTGTTCTTCTGACGGATAAGACAGTATGCGCCGTCACGACCGGGTGTTTAAATGTCAATGGGACGATGGAAAGGTCAGCACGTTTAATCATGTCAGTAGCTCCTTTAGGCGATGACGCATTAATTTGCCGTTTGCGTTTCGTGGCAGGTTTTGTACGCGATGGATTGCAATCGGATGTTTGTATTTGGCAAGCTGTGCATCAAGAATCATCTGCATCTCGGTCGGGTCGTAGGAGCCGACGACGAAGGCAAGCGGGACCTCTCCCCAAGTCGGGTGTGATTGTTTCGTGACTCCGACATCTTGAATGCCGGAGCATCGTAACATCGTGGCTTCAATTTCAGCGGGATAGACGTTTTCGCCACCAGAAATGATAAGATCGCTTCTGCGGTCGTGTACATATAAGTAACCATCTTCCATCGTACCGAGGTCACCTGTACGCCAGTAGCCGTCATCCGTCCAAGGATCCGCTTCGGGTTGTTCGAAGTACCCACTCGTCACGGTCGGACCTTTTACTTCGATTTCTCCTTCTGCATTGATTCGAACGATTGTTGGGGCAATCGCCTGACCACTTGAACCGATACGCGAAAGCGCCTCGCGCGGGAGCAACGTGGCAACTTGAGAGCACGTCTCGGTCATCCCGTATGTCTGTGCAATGGGGAGTTGCCTTTGTTCCGCTTCTTCCAAGAGTGGGCGAGGAACTGGTCCGCCGCCGACGAGTAACGTGCGGAGATGGTGCTTTTCGAGTCCAGCGTCGAGTAATCGTTGAAGCATGACGGAAACGAGCGACAGTTGCGTGATGCCTTCCGCTTCAACTAGATGAAGTGTTCGATTGACGTCAAAACGAGGCTCGACATAAAGCCTCGAACCGATGATCGCACTTCGATATACTTGAGACAGTCCGCTCATGTGAAAGAGTGGTGTTACCGTGAGTATGCGGTCTGATGAGCGATAATCCAAATGTGCTTCAGCGGCACGGGCACTTGCAAGATGATTGCCGTACGTCTGTTGCACTGCTTTAGCTCGACCCGTCGTACCGGAAGTGAACATGAGCGACATGGTTTCATTTTTTTTCCACTCATATGTCTCGGTGAAACATGAAGTGGCCCGACGTGTCACCAGAAGTTGCGTGATGGACAAATCGTTTTCTTCGTCTACGAGAAGGAGGTCCACTTTTGCGGTTTTTAACTGATTCCGCACTTCCTTTTCGGTCAGCCGTGTATTCAGCGGCACGAGCACTCTTCCGAGCAGATGCACCGCATGAATCGCGATGACATAATCTTTGCTGTTTTTAGCAAGGATGCCAATTGTTTGGGCTGTAGGGGCCTGTTCATGGATGAATTGGGCAAGTCGAAGGCTCTCCGTGCGTACCATCTCCCATGTCAATCGTGCTTCCGCTGTCACAAGGGCGACATGTGAAGCAGGGTGTTTACGAATCCATTCATACATGTTTGTCACCTCCAAAAAAAGAGTAGCGACATCGCTACTCTCTCGAAAAATTAAGGGAAACGTGGGAATTGACCGAAGTCAGGGTCACGTTTTTCTTTGAACGCATCGCGTCCTTCTTTTGCTTCATCTGTCGTGTAGTAGAGAAGCGTTGCGTCTCCAGCGAGTTGCTGAAGTCCGGCAAGACCATCTGTATCTGCGTTCATTGCTGCTTTCAAGAAACGAAGAGCTGTCGGTGAGTGTTGCAAGATTTCTTGGCACCATTTGATTGTTTCAGCTTCGAGTTGGTCGAGTGGGACGATTGTGTTGACGAGCCCCATGTCGAGCGCTTCTTGTGCACCGTATTGACGGCAAAGGTACCAGATTTCACGAGCTTTCTTATGTCCAATGATGCGAGCTAAGTAACCAGACCCGTATCCTGCATCGAACGAACCGACTTTAGGGCCTGTTTGTCCGAAGCGGGCGTTGTCCGCTGCGATCGTCAAGTCACAGACAACGTGGAGGACGTGCCCACCACCGATTGCAAAACCTGCGACCATGGCAATGACCGGTTTTGGAATGACGCGAATTAAGCGTTGAAGGTCGAGAACGTTCAAGCGTGGGATTTCATCTTCCCCGACATAGCCGCCATGTCCTCGAACCTTTTGGTCTCCGCCTGAACAGAACGCCTTTTCACCTTCACCTGTCAAGATGATGACGCCGACTTCTTTATCATCGCGAGCCCTTGCGAATGCGTCAATCAATTCATTGACCGTCAACGGACGGAACGCGTTGCGCACCTCGGGACGGTTGATCGTGATTTTTGCAATCCCGTTCCATGTCTCATATTTAATGTCTTCGTACGTACGGACCGATGTCCAGTTCGCTACTGATTCCATTTTTATATACCCCCTAAAATCAATTTCTTTATTATTGTACCAAACTCTGATGCGTTCTCGATATGTGGAGCATGTCCTGCGTTTGAAATTTCATGGATTGCTATATCAGATCGTTCTGTTTGCATGTGGCGTGCGATCGTTTGGAACTTTAGGTCCTCAGCCCCGACAATGAGGTCGGTGCGAGGGAGCTGACGTAATCTTCCCCACAATGAAGGCATATGACCGGTCCCGATGGCTCGTAAACTATTTGCAAGGGCCTCGGGGTGTTGGGCGAGGCGGTCTTCCCTTAGTGAACGTTTCATCTCTTCCGTTTGTCGCCAGAGCGGCAGGTTCTCCCACCGTTCGACAAATGCAGGAAGTCCCTCAGTTTCGATGAAACGGGCAAGTTCTTCGTCTTGGCGACGCCGTGCGGCTCGTTCTCTAGATGACCGGAGGCCGGGAGTCGTGCTGACCCCGATGACATGTTCGACACGCTTGTCGCATGCGGCGAGCGTTAAGCCGATTCTTCCACCGAGTGAATAGCCGATGACAGTCCAAGGGCGGTCATCTAGATCTAACAACCGAGACATATCTTTCACCTGTTGGCTCATAGTAGAGCGGTTGACAGAAGGGTGCTCACTTTCTCCATGTTGAAGAAGTGATGGGGACACGAGGCGGATGGGTAATATCGGCATCGAATCGACCCATTTGGCGCTCCCGGTGAATCCATGTATAAATAATACAGGCTTCCCTTCACCTCGGACGCACACCTCATATCGGACGCCACGGAGGTCGATGTTCATGCCTCATTCTCCACGATGAGACGGGAGCAGACCGATTGCGTCCAATTTCGATGTGCAGTGACATTCAGTTCACGATTCGATGGGAACTCGATTAAGTGAATGCCGTCTTCAATCGCTTCTTGAATCTGTTCGGCTCGATGGATCAGACGATAGGACAAGCCGTACGTCTCAGCAAAGCCGCGGATGTTCAAATCGAGCGGTGTTCCGAACAAATCTTCGAACAGTTGTGGTTCGATAGAGGCTTGCGGTAAAAAGGAGAAGATGCCGCCTCCATTATTGTTTGCGATCACGACCGAGAACTTTCCGGGATGATGTTTCAAAAGTTGAAGCGCGTTGCTGTCATGATAGAACGCCAAATCACCAATCAATAGAGCGGCGTGGGTCGTATCATAGCTGCTCCCGAGTGCGCTAGATAACACACCGTCAATCCCGTTCGCGCCGCGGTTGGCGAGAATGTGTATGTTCGTCCCAGCCGACAGCGTCGTATCCACGTCTCGGATCGGCATACTGTTGCTGACGAATAGGCGTTCGATCGACGTATCGAGCAGTCGTTTCGTCAGTTCAGATTCGCCTTGAAGCGACGACTTTTCGGACTCGGCAATGTCTTCAAAGAATTGTAATCGCTCAATATATGTCGGTTCGTTAGCTGGTTCAATGAGCGGTAGAAAGTCGAGTGCGTCTCCGACACAGATGGTCGCACGGCTACTTGGATCGCGATAAGAGCCGGGTTCGTCAATGACGAGTTGGTCTGCCGAAGTCATCCATTGATTCATTCGTTTCGAAACAGGTGCTGCCCCGAAACGAATGAACACATCCGGTAACCATTCGGTTCGGTGCTCGCTCGCAAGCCATGTGTCATAATTCGTCAAGACATGGTCGAAGCGACGCAAGCCACTCAAAGGGTCGGCGAAGACGGGGATGTGTCGGTCTGTAGCGAACTTGTAAATCTCGTCATGCCAAGCTGAAGGTGTGTACGGTCCGACGACGAAAGCGATTTGTTTTTCGTTTGTCCGCTCCGAAAATAGATCTCGGTCGGTTTGCGTCGGACGAATGCTCTGTCTCTCGGGTGTGCTCAGGTCTCCTGTCAGCTTCTGTTTCAATCGCTCGATATCCGGAAGAAGCGGCTCTCGGAACGGAACATTTATATGGACGGGTCCCATCGGTGCTTGGACAGACAGATTGACGAACCGAGTGATCGTCTGTTGTACGAACGAAATCGTCGCTTCCTCCGGCACGGGTAAGTCAACGCTCATCTTCACCTGTTCACCATACAAGCGGACCTGGTCAATTGTTTGAGGCGCACCGACATTCCGCAGTTCATGTGGACGGTCGGTCGTCAAAACAATGAGCGGCAACTGAGAGATGAACGCTTCTGTCACGGCCGAATAATAGTTTGTCGCCGCCGTCCCGCTCGTGCAGATGAGGGCGACAGGACGAACTGTTTCCGAAGAACGCGTCAAACCGAGTGCGAAGAAAGCGGCAGAGCGTTCATCGACGATGACGTGATGACGGATACATGGATGAAGATATGCGGCCATCGCGAGTGGGGTCGAGCGCGACCCAGGGCTGATGACCACGTCTTTCACACCGGACGTGACGAGTCGATTCACCATGAACGCTACCGAATCGGTCAACGCCTTATTCATGAAGCTCGCCCCCTCGACTAGTCGAATCAAACAAAGCCTGTTTGATTGGACTCATTTTCATTTCGGTCTCTTCAAGTTCCTGCTCGAGTGCGGAGTCTTTGACGATCCCGCATCCTGCATAGAGTGCGACGAATTGGTGTTGGACGAGAGCCGAGCGAATCGCGACGACGAACTCGCCATCACCTTCATTGTCAATCCAACCAAATGGTGAGCCGTACCATCCGCGGTCGAAGCGCTCGATTTCACGAAGTAGGCGGACCGACGTTCGTTTCGGTGAGCCACCGAGCGCTGGTGTCGGATGTAATGACTCTGCTAGTGATAATAAAGAAGCGTTCGTTTCTAGTTTCGCTTGGATTGGTGTGTGCAAGTGAAACACAGAGCGATTTGATAAAATTTGCGGTGTACTGATCGTTTGAATCGGTGCAGTGTAAGGCGTCAGAGCCTGTTTAATATTTTTCACGACAATCTGGTGTTCCTCGCGATTTTTTGCATCGTTCAATAGCCGTTCTTTTGCAAGGGCGGACTCGATCTCCGTATCAGGACGCTTTGTCGTCCCGGCGATGGCTGCCGTGTTCAGTTGCATGCCTTCTTTTTGAATCAGTTTTTCGGGCGTCGCCCCGAAAAAACCGATGTCGGACTTCGGTTGATACAGATAGATGTAACTTGACTCTTGATGATCCGCTAAGTGCTTTAAACTTTTAGCGAATGGGAAGGCGTCATCAGAGCGTTGATATATTTCCTCTCGTGCGATGACGATCTTTTCGACCTGCTCTTCCTCGATCAGTTGTTTCGCTTGTTGAAAACTAGATTTAAAGTGGTCGATGCCGTCTTTCACTTTCGTATAAGACGGTGCCGACTCGTCTGTCGGGTGAAGTGAATGAAACTGCGCCAGCTGATCCGCCAATTGAATCAAATACTGTTCGACGGACTGCTTCGAAGAGACGAGAGTGGCCACTGTCAACGTATGCTTATCTTTATGACGACGATATAGAAATTTTGGAACGACGAGCGATGCCTCCCCAAAGGCATCCCACATGCTTTTTTGCGGTCTCATGAATGTATCGAATGAAAAACCGGCAAACGCATAGATGGTCGCATCGACATCTCGGCGGTGTAAACTCCAGTCGTATTGGAGTCGCTGGAATCGTTCCGGTCCTGAAGCGCTCAATACGAGCGCGTCACCACACCCGAGCATCTCAAGCGAACGGTCCGGTGTCATGAAATAATAGTGAGACGAATCGGTGTTCTGGATGATTTGAAAAGCATCGAACTCCGAAATCTCCCATGTATACGAAGCGAGGACCGGTCGTTGCCAAGCTCGTGCCCGTTTATGGGCTTGTTCGATTCGTTGTTTTATATGTGTTTGAGTATCTGGCATACACGAAAAGCCTCCTCAATCCGATAGAATTCTCACTCTTTAGTGTATCACGAGTAGCCGACCCAACTGCGTATGAAATGCTCGGGAAATGATATAGAGTGGGGGAACAACGGCTGGCGTTGACAGATTTTTTCTTCGAGACGTAAACTAACGAAGGGAGGGAAGGAAATGAAACAGAAATCAAAGGGAGCGTATTGGCGAATGATTCGCCCGCATACCTTAACAGCAAGCTTTATCCCGGTATTGCTTGGGACGTTTATCGTTCTCAATCAAACTGACTTGAAGTGGGGACTTTTCTTGGCCATGTTGACGGCGTCAGTCCTCATCCAAATCGCAACGAACTTGTTTAACGAATATTATGATTATAAGCGTGGGCTTGATCATGAAGGGTCGATTGGAATTGGTGGTTCTATCGTGCGTGATGGGTTTACGCCGCAACAAGTATTGACGATTGCCCTCGGAATGTACGCGGTGTCGGCACTACTCGGTCTCTACATTGCCGCATCTACGAGCTGGCACTTACTCTGGGTCGGTGCTTTGTCCATGCTTGTCGGCTATTTGTATACCGGCGGTCCGCTACCGATTGCCTATACACCATTCGGCGAGATTGTCGCAGGAGTATTCATGGGGTATGTCATTATTGGGATCGCGGGATTTATCCAAGTCAATGAAGTGACGACAGAACTACTCGTCGTATCGTTTCCGATGGCGGTGTTGATTGGAGCGATCTTACTTGCGAACAACATCCGCGATTTGGATAACGATCGAGAGAACGGGCGGAAAACCATCGCTTGTCTCGTTGGTCATAGACGCGCGGTTTACGTGCTCGCAATCTTTTTTATTGCTGCATTAGTCGGTATCATCGTTGGAGTCGTGTATTACGGAATCACACCATGGGTTTTATTGTCGTTGCTCACCATTCCGGTTATGGTACGGGCGATTCAACGATTTTGGCAAAAAGCAGAGCCGTTGGCATTGATGCCGGCGATGGCGATGACAGCGAAAGTGAATACGTTGTTCGGGACATGGGTGGTCGTCGGACTCATCGTCTCGAGATTTGTTCTTTAAGGATAGGGGGACGAGCACGTGTCAGTCATAAAAGACATGCTTGAATTTAATAAACGGTTTGTGGCGGAAAAGCAGTATGAGCCATTCGTATCTGATAAGTTTCCGGATAAAAAAATTGTTATATTGACTTGCATGGATACACGTTTGACAGAACTGTTACCTCACGCGCTAGGGCTAAAGAATGGTGACGCCAAAATTATTAAAAATGCTGGGGCGGTCTTGTCGCATCCTTTCGGCTCGGGCATGCGTTCGATTTTAGTCGCCCTTTACGCATTGGGGGCGGAAGAGGTGGTGGTCGTCGGCCATTATGATTGTGGCATGGCGGCGATTGAGCCGACTGTCTTGATTGAAGAAATGAATAAACGTGGAATTGACTCTCGAACATTGGAAACATTGAAATCGTCAGGGATGGATTTGAAGAAGTGGTTGCACGGCTTTGACTCGGTTGAAGAGAACGTGAGACATTCAGTCCATCTCATTGAAGACCATCCGTTGTTACCACCAGGTACAAACGTACATGGATTTTTGATTGACCCAGAAACGGGGAGACTCGACCCGATTGAAACGTAAGAAGGAGCGCGTTCAGCTTGAACGTGCTCCTTCTTTGTCATCCGTACGTATTTGTAGGGATGTCGTCATAGTCATCCTCTTGCTTCTGCTTTGCTTTCTTTTTGTTCTTTTTGAAATCCCGTTCATATTCTTGCTCGCTCGGTGATTTGAAGAAACGCATCCACGTCGCATTGATTTCGGACCCGATGAGGATGATGATCCCGGTCAATTGTAACCAAAGCAAGGTAACGATGATTCCTCCTAGCGAACCGTACGTCGAATCATAACTTCCGAAGTTCGAGACATACAAGCTAAATCCGAGTGACACGAGTTGCCAACCGATGACCCCAAAAATGGCCCCTGGAATGGTACTTTTCCAAAACACATGTTGTTGCGGAGAGAGCTTATAAAAAATCGAAAGGGTCAAGATGAGGACGATCGTCGTCAAAACGTACCGAAACACGTTAATCATCGTCTCTTCGGCCCCGGTCAAATCGATGGGAAGATATTCGGTCACGAACGAGATGATTTGAGAACCGAACACGTTCGAGAGGATGAGTAGTAACATCCCGACCCCGAGTAAAATCGTCAATCCGAGCGCCAACCCTTTTTTGACGAAAAAGTTCCGTTCATCGTCTTCGCCATAAGCGTGGAGTGAAGTCGTCACGAGACGATCAACTCCTTTCGAAGCGGACCAAATCGCTAAAATCGCACCGAGAGATAACAGGCCGCCCCTCGGTTCGCCAATCGCCTCGAAAATCCCATTCAAAAATTCCGAAGCGGCTGACCCAGGTGCCAAATCATTCAGCTGGTTTTGAAATGAAGCTTGTGAGATATCAAAAAATGATAATAGTGCCAAAATGAAGATGATTCCGGGGAAAATGGATAAAAACCAAAAGAACGCCAGTGTAGCCCCGTAGTCTTGTACATCATGCTCTTTAAATCGTCGGAACAACTCTTTACCGAATGAGAGCCAATTCTTTTTTTCTTTCACTTCTGTCATTGCCATCATGAAACCCTCCTGACTCAATCGTTAGAAATCGATTCCCGGATTCGGTCGAGGATACACATGATTATTCCTCAGACAGCGTCAAATCATAGAAACGTGACTGGTGAGAGGCTAATGTTTCGGCGAGAGAAGGGGGGCGAACCGGAAGGTGTGGTAAGGCCGATCGCTTGATCCACATAGGGGTATACGAACCGTTCGTTTGTTCTTCTTGGAACTCTTCCCCTGTCCCGGTGCCGAATGTCCCTCCAGTTATTTTGGCCCAATAATATGGGTTTAACTCGTTGTTGAACACGACGTAGGCGGCGAGACCTTCTAAATCGACATGAACCCCAAGTTCTTCGAATGCTTCACGAACGGCAGTCTCTTCTGTCGTGTGACCATACTCGACACCGCCGCCGGGAAACACGTAATACAAATTATTTTCTTTCTCGCGTCGGATTAAAGCGACTTCGTCTCGGTCATTCACGAGAATAATCGCGCTTCTCAATTTTGTTCGAACCACTGCAATCGTTCCTTTCGTTCCTGTCATTTTGCACAAAACGCACCGACGATTCGCCGATGCGTTCAACTCAATCTTGAGCAGGTTGTTCTAATGATTCATACATGTCTTGTGTTAACCCATTCTCGTGCGATGCGATCACTTTACCAGCGACCCGCATTCCTAGACGAAGTGCATCATCGATTGAATGTTGCTTCATCAGTTCGGAAATGACAGCCGAGAAGAAGGAATCGCCCGCCCCGGTAGAGTCGGCGACTTTTACTTTCGTCGTCGGCACATGACCTTGTTCATTCGTACGAATGTCGACGTATACGGCCCCTAGCTCGCTCATCGTAACGATGGTGAGGGGGGCGCCTTTCATCGCAAGTACTTCTGCGACACGAAGCGCGTCGTCGACGGTGACGATTGACATATCGGACAAGATTTCTGCTTCCTCACGACTACAAATGAATCCGGTGAATCCTTGGAGTAAATGTCGATTTCGTTCAATGACAGAAAGGTGACCGCACACTCCATAAAGTGGTAAGTTCATTTCACGGCAAAGCTCAATCGTTTCATTCAATACGTTGACCGACAAGTCTAAGTCGATTGCGACCGCATCGCTCACTTCGAAAACCGTATCGATTTGACGTAAGATGGCTTCCTCCATCCGTGCCTCGTCAGGTTGTTTTGAGATGGACGTTTGGAGATCTCCATTGTTATCCATAACGGCGAGCCACATACCCATGCCATTATCTTCAAGCATGTCAACGCCATCGACATTTACGTTTAAGCAACGTAACTCATCGAGTACACCGACTCCGATTTGATCATTTGTAACGGTTGAGACGAAACGAACGTTGTTGCCGAGAACGCCTAAGTTTTGAGCAACGTTTCGACCTGTTCCGCCATTGGAGAAAGTGATGTCGCCGACGTTCTTCGCATCCTTATGGAGCGGTGCAAAAGAAGTCCCTTTAATATCGACAAACACCTTGCCGATGACTGCAATCGTATTCATATCTTGTACCACCTTTAAGCAATCTTTCGATCTGTTTCAGTCAATTAGACATATTGTTTCAATTATAACGAAATCGACATCTTGTTTCAATCGTCGATTCTAATTTGTCGAATAGGTCACTCCCACGATGAGGTGAGGAGTCGAAGTCCATTTAAGATGACGAGAATGGTAGACCCTTCGTGACCGATGACCGCAAAAGGCATGATGAGCAGTTCGAATATATTCGTTGCGATCAGGACGAGGATGACGCTCAGTGCAAAAATGACATTTTGAAGAACGATTCGATTAAGTTTGCGTGATTGACGAATGGCATCACTCAAGCGGACGAGGTCATTTTTCATCAAGACGACATCTGCCGTTTCGAGAGCCGCATCAGACCCTTCTCCCATTGCAATCCCGACATCAGCGGTCGCGAGTGCCGGTGCATCGTTGATCCCATCACCGATCATCCCGATTGAACCGTATTCTTCACGCAGTGCCTTGATCTGTGACACTTTCTCTTCAGGCAGACATTCAGCGATAAAACGCGTCAGTCCGGCTTCGTTCGCAATGGCACGGGCGGTTGCCTCGTTGTCTCCGGTAATCATAATGGTGGCGATCCCGAGGTCGTTCAGTCGCTGAATCGCTACGCTTGCTTCAGGTCGTAGCGTATCTCGGAGAGCATATGCACCGATTGTACGTGTTTCGTCACTAATGAAGACGAGTGTATGACCGGCTTCTTTCAAGCGAGCTACATCTTTTTCAAAAAAATTACCGCTCCGGTCGGCGAATGTTTGCTTACCGACACGATATGTCAGACCATCAATCGTTGCCTCGATGCCAGAGCCTGTGATGTCTTTGAAGTTTGTCATTTCACCTGCATGCTTTCCGGTATACGAGACGAGCGCTTCAGCGAGTGGGTGCATCGAGTGCTCTTCAATCAAACTGACGATTCGATTCACGTCGTCCTCGCGTAACTCTTTCGAAATGAGCGCTTCTTGTACAATCGGCTTCCCGATGGTGAGTGTACCGGTCTTATCAAAAGCGATGGCCTTTAAGCGTCCCATGTTCTCGATATGAGCGCCGCCTTTGAACAAGATGCCGTGTTTTGCCGAAGAGGCGATAGCCGCGAGTGCCGCGGGGGTGATTGCCGCGACGAGTGCACAAGGGGAAGCGACGACGAGGAGAATCATGCCACGATAGATGCTCGTTTCAAGAGACCATGATGTGAGAAGTGGTCCGAGTAAGATGATTGCCGCGACGGAGAAGAGGACGATTTGAACGTATCGTCCTTCATAGCGATCGATGAACTGAGCGGACGGTGATTTTTCTTCTTGCGCTTCCTGAACCATTTGAATGATTTTTTGAAACAACGTCTCGGTCGCACGTTTTGTCACTTCAATCGTCAATACGCCGTTCAAGTTGACGCTCGAACCGAACACTTCATCCCCGACTTGACGATCGACAGGTACGGACTCACCTGTGATGGCTGCCTCTTCTACAGACGCATTCCCTTTCGTGATACGACCATCGACAGGGATGCGTTCACCAGGACGAACGTAAATATGATCTCCGACTTTTAGGTCGTCGATATGCACGACTTCGAGCTCGTCGGAAGGGGTGAGGCGGGTCGCCTGTTCGGGCTGAAGTTCCATCAACGACTCGAGGGCACGTTCATTTTTATTCATTGTATACGTTTCGAGCGCGCCAGACAGGGCGAAAATGAAGATGAGAATCGCACCTTCCATCCAATAGCCGATCGAAGCGGCACCGATGGCAGCGATGATCATGAGTAGCTCGACGTTCAATGATTTTGTGTCAATCGTGTCTGTAATGCCTTCTTTCGCTTTCGCGTATCCTCCAATGGAGAAGGCGGTTAAGTAGAGGCTGACATAAATCCAAGAGGCTCCTCCTTGTGTTTCGGCAATATAAGCGAGTACAATCAATACACCGCTAATGAGCGCCATAATCAATTCGATATGTTCATACCAGTTGGCCCGTTTAAACACGTGCCTTTTTTCGTGTGTCATTGTTGAGGTATTCATCTAATCCCTTCTTCCTAATTGAGAATGAATCTCGTTTTAATGATAATGATTGAATATGATTATCATATTCAATTGGCTTAAAATCATGATATTTAGTCATTTTTTTGAGAATGATTTAATTATAATAATTATTATCTAGGTTTATTTTAACACGCGTGACCATGAGTCACAAATAAAAAGAATAAGGAGTTTTTATGTCATGCAAAATATATTTCAACGGCCGTGGACAGTGGCGTTGTTGGCAATAATCAACACATTGTTATGGGGAAGTGCGTTCCCGTTCATCAAACTGAGTTATGAAAAACTAGATATTCAATCGAATGAGTACGGACAGCAGTTGTTGTTCGCAGGCGAACGTTTTTTGCTCGCAGGGATTCTATTGCTCATCATCAGTCAGACCGTATTGAAACGGTCCGTCCGATTGACACGTGAAAAGGTTAAAGCGTATGCGCATCTCGGTTCATTTTTGACGTTCTTGCAGTACTTGTTCTTCTATATTGGCCTCTCAATCTCAACTGGGGTACAAGGATCGATCATTGCCGGTTCGACATCTTTTTTCCAAATGGCTCTCGCTCATTTCCGATATGAAGACGATAAGTTGAATCGATTGAAGGGGTTTGCTTTGACGTTTGGTTTTTCCGGAATTGTCATCGCAAACTGGCCGGCGACTGGATCTGAAGTTGGTTTTGGGTTAGGAGAGATTTTACTCATCTTGGCGATGGTGTCAGGTGCGTTCGGGAATCTAATCGCAAAAGATTATGCTAGTAAATATGATGTTGCTCCCATGACAGCCTGGGCGATGGTCATCGGTTCGATCGGACTACTCCTCATCGGATATATGTTAGACCCGAGTGGGGTTTCGATGCCGTATACAGGACAGACGCTCGCATTCCTCTTTTATTTAGCGATGCTGTCGGCAATTGGTTTTACACTTTGGAATACATTGATGAAATATAATCCGGTCAGTCGAGTTTCACTTTACATTTTCTTGGTCCCTTTATTCGGGGTCATGTTGTCCGGAGTTTTACTCGGTGAAACGATTCCGTGGAATGCGGTGGTCGGACTCGGATTCGTTATTGTCGGCATTTATTTGTCCACTTATTTTCAAGGGCGTCGTACGAAGAAAAGACAGAACGTTGTTTGAAAAGAGACGGAGTTGACGAAAATGCAATACCGTGACAAAATATATTAAAAATTCTGAATTTTAAAGTTCGAAAAATCGGTCTTCGTTTGTAAAGACTTGCGTGCGGAATCATTGAAAAGAAAGGAGGGGCAACAATGGCTAGGAATCGAATCGTTCGAAACATCCTCATCTCGCGTCAACCGAAAGATGAATACGTCAAGTACGTGATGAAGTGCGTGAGTCAAAGCTTAAAAGAACGTCACGGCCCGGTGGCGACACGCGCCACGAGACAAGGTGATGACATTCAGACGAGATGGCAGTTCAATGACCGTGTCGTCGAGGTGACGCTAAAGTCCGATGTACTCGCTTCGTTAGACACGGAACCTTTTGCATTAGACGAAGTCTTCATCCGAGCTTTACAGTTGAACGACGACGAAATGGAACGAGTAGTGGAATAAAACAGAGGCAGATGGTTCATGGGAACCATCTGCCTCTGTTTATAAGTCGATTGGCTTAGCGGTCGATGTGAAGAGTCGGAGCGCTAGAATACCGAGAATGACGGCATACATAAAGAAATAGACCTCTTTCGGTAAAGACAACCAGAAGGCCCCAATCATCGGACCTGAGATTGAACCGATGCTAAATGAGATGCTATAAAGCATGTTTCCGGTCGGCAGTAAGGAACGGGGAAGCACCTCTGTCATATGTGCCAAACCGAGTGAATAAGTCGATCCTAGCCCGGCGCCGGCAAGTGCAAATAGGAAGAGTAGACCGATATAGGAATCGACAACAAGATTCGCCAAAGCGAATACGAAGGTGCCAAACGTCAGTACGATTTGTAAGATCCGCTTCTTACCGTATAAGTCTGCGAGACGACCAAGAGGAAGCTGCACAGCGATTGACATGACGATGAACGTCGTGATGAGCGTGCTCGTCTCCGTCAAACTCATCCCGTTTCGTGACGTGAAGATTGGAAAGTTGGCATTCAAGCTCGCTTCAAGGAACCCGTATGTAAACGCGGGGAGGAGTGTATAGCCCGCACCAATCAGAATCAATCGGATCCGTCCCTTCGAATCCGTTTCCACTTTCTCGATTTCAGGGAACTCATTTTCGACTTTAAAGATGAGCATCAATGAAGCGAGGCAGAAAAAGACGATGATTAAAAACGGAAGCCAAAACCATATATCGACGAATGGGGCGATCAAGGGTCCCACCGCGAAACCGAGACTGAACGACATACCGTAATATGCCATCGCTCGACCGAGACTTCTCTTCTCGCTGGCGGATGTGACCCATACTTGCGAACCGTAATGTAGGGCGGAGTCGCCGAAGCCGATGAAGAAACGCATCATCGCCCAAACGAGTAGAGAAGGCCAAATTGGCAAGGCGAAGGTCGCGAAAGCCGTCATCACGATCCCGAGGACAATCGTCGGTCGAAACCCATATTTTCGGACGAATTGCTCAAGAAGCGGCGCGGAGACAATCACCCCAACGTAAAGCATCGTCGCATTCAAGCCGTTCACCCAAGCCGGTACCCCGTCCCGTTCGATCAGCGTCGAGAGAAGTGGGATGAGCGCACCTTGAATCAAACCGGAAATGAAGACAATCAATAATAAAATCATAAAACGAAAACGGAGCATAGCGTCACCTCGAGAAGTCAAAGTAAAAAGCCGAGAATTCTCTCAGCTTTTCGTGTCGTCAATCGGTTGTGTGGAATGGTTCAAGTGTAGCAACTCATCATCCCAACTACCTTGACTAAACATTTCATCATGATCTACTTTGTCTGAAACGAATGCGGCTGTCAATAAGATGCTAAGCACACCACCGAAGATGATGACGGTCATCACGGTAATCATCAATATATAAATCGCTGTCATCTGCACACACCTCGATTCATTTAATATATAGAACATTTCCCTAAATGAAATAATTAAAACGAAGTAGCGCGGCGTGATTTGAAATCAACAGTCGGGTAATAGGCTTGTTTGACCAACGCGTTTGGACCGAGGCATTTCACCGCAGGGCAGTGACAAGAGAGTGTAGCATTCAACTGACTGTTCGTCCATGTATCGTAAGCTTCTTGGAATGACGTGTCATATACGGTGCCTAGTGAACCGAGCTCATCACCGAAATCGGTCACGATGATCTGGCCATCAAAAATATTTGTATTGAGACGTGAACGGCCATCCGGGTCGTTTCGAACGGTCACATTTTTTGTCTCGTGAAGTCGTTTCAATAACGCGCGATCTTCGGGTAAATCAGAACAAGCATAGAATGGCAACGTACCGAACAACATCCATACGTTCTCGTCACGGACGTCGAGTAAGTCATGGATGGCTTGTCGCGTATCAGCGAGCGATGCCGATTCGAGAGCGCTAGCGAAGTCTGCGGGGTACATTGGGTGAACTTCATGTCTTTGACAACCGAGCGATACGATTTCTTCATGGATTTCTTTCAAGTGCGGAATCGTTCGTTTGTTGATCATCGTCTCCGCTGACACAATGATTCCTTCAGCGGTGAGTGCACGGGCATTATCTTTCATCGTTTGAAGCATTTTCAACCTTGCCTCTTCACTCGGTTTCCGGTCCATCATCGCGAATCCGCCTTCAAGGAAATCGGCATCGGTGCCCCAGTTATGCGAAATGTGCAAAACGTCCAAGTAAGGGGTAATAAGATGATAGCGAGATAACGGTAACGTCAAATTCGAGTTGATTTGCGTACGGGCCCCACGTTCTTTCGCATAACGTAACAATGGAACGACATAGTTGCGGACCGATTTCATGGACAGCATCGGTTCACCGCCTGTGATGGAGAAGGCACGCAAATGTTCGATCTCATCCAGTCGTTGAATCAACAGGTCGAGCGGAACTTCCGGTTCTTCTGTTTGGTCCAGCATATAACCGACTGCACAGTGTTCGCAGCGCATGTTACACAATTTTGTTGTGGTCACCTCGACGTTAGACAAGACGAGTCGACCATGTTCAATTTGATCGAGATACGCTTCCCACGGGTCGAAAGTTGGGGAGATGTTTTGCATGTGGATTCCACCTTTTCATCAAGATACACGAAATAGTATGCTATAATAGCAACTCTTTGTCACGAACCAAAGGAGCGATTACAAGATGGGTAAATCACGAACAGATACTGCCGGAAAGATGAACGTCCTAAAATCGAGAACGGAATTGCTATGTCTATCGGTCAATACGCTAGACGAGCACACGACACCTGAAGATTTACATCGCCTGTTAGCCGACATTGATTCGTTGCGCGCTAAAGTGGTGCGTTACGCCAAAGACTTAGAACAATCGTCTCGAAAGGATGAAGCAGATTGAAATTAATTACAGGAGATTTTAAAGATGTCACAGTCGAACGACTTGGCATAAATGGAGAAGGGATAGCGACAGTAAATCGCATGGTCATCTTCATTCCAAACTTATTGCCGGGAGAACGAGCAAAAGTCGAAATCACACGTGTAGAAAGAAATTACGCGGAAGCGCGTGTCGTCAAACGAGATAACGACTCGAAAGACCGTGTCAAAGCACCTTGTCCGATTTACGATGAGTGCGGGGGCTGCCAAATCCAACACATGAGTTCACGTCTGCAGATGGAATATAAGGAAGAAATCGTTCGGAACGCCTTCCGTCAAAAGACGAAACTCAACGTGGACAAGTCGGATATCCGTCCGACGATTGGCATGGAAGATCCGTGGTACTATCGGAACAAGTCACAATTTCCACTCGGCACACGTCGCGGTGAAATCGTATCGGGACTCTACAAGCCGAACTCGAATCATCTCGTACCGATCGAACACTGTATGGTCCAGCAACGGGATACGACGAACATCAACAATGCGATTGTCCGTATTTTAAACGAACTCGACATTCCCGTCTACGACGCACGCCGTGACACAGGATATGCACGTACTATCGTCGTCCGTTCAGGCTATAACACGAACGACGTACAAGTCGTCCTTGTCGTCGGTCATGAAGATGTCCCTGATTTAGATGAATTGAGCGAGCGGATCATGGCATTGCCGAATGTCGTTTCATTCCACATGAACATCAATGCGAACCGCTCAGGTGTCATTTTTGGCTATCGGACGGTCCATATCGCAGGTCAAGAGAAGATGGACGAACGATTGGACGATGTACATTATCATTTGTCTCCGCGCGCATTCTTCCAGTTAAATCCGGCACAAACAGAAAAGATGTATCGTGAAGTCGTTGAGGCTACAGGGTTGACGGGGGAAGAGCGTGTGATTGACGCCTATGCGGGTGTCGGGTCAATCGGTCTTTGGTTAGCCCCGCACGCAAAAGAGATTCGTGGAATGGAAGTCGTGCCAGAAGCGGTAGATGATGCGAATGATCACATGCGTGAGAATGGCTATGACCACGTCACGTATGTCGAAGGACGTGCCGAGCATTGGATTCCGCGTTGGGTGAAAGACGGTTGGATTCCTGATGTCGTCGTCGTCGACCCGCCACGGACGGGCATGGATCATCAATTGATCAACTCCATCATTTCGTCGAAGACGAAGCGAATCGTGTACGTGTCATGTAATCCACAGACACTCGCACGTGATGCCGATCAGTTGATGAAATCGGGATATAAAGTGAACTACGTACAACCGTATGACATGTTCCCGCAAACATCTCACGTCGAATCTGTCGTCGTATTTGAGAAAAAGAAAAAGAAAAAATATTGACGACTCCGTGACAACTCTTGTGAAGTAAGCGTTTTCAAGGTATAGTTCAGATGTCAGACTTCTCTTTTCAAATATAGAAGTGGAGGAACGTCCAATGATTTCAAAAGAACGCGTACAAGAACTCGTCGATCAAGCCATTCAAGCGCGCGAACGCGCCTATACACCTTATTCGAAATTTAACGTTGGGGCGGTCGTCATCGATACATCCGGAAAAGAGGTTACAGGATGTAACGTTGAGAACGCCTCATATGGTCTATCGATGTGTGCCGAGCGAACTGCAATCTTTAAAGCCGTCTCAGAAGGCAGTGACTCGATTGAAACGGTCGTCGTCGTCGGTGATACGGACGGTCCGATTTCACCATGTGGTGCATGTCGACAAGTGATCGCCGAATTTGCCAGCGATGACTTCACGTTGATTCTCGCAAACTTAAAAGGTGAAACAAAAGTGATGACGAAAGAAGAGATGTTGCCTTACGGATTTTCACCAAAAGATTTGACATAACAAGCTGCGGACAAACGTCCGCAGCTTGTTTACTTGTCCGTATATTTCTTTTCACTCACAGAATCGTCTTTAGAGTGACGTTTGTTCTTCTCATCCTTCACACGCTCATTCAACTCTTCGACCGGAATCGGGTCGACGGTTTGCATGCCTTCTTCGTCAAAAATGCTTTCTTTCTCCGTATCAACCGCATCCGGGTTGTCGAACGGACGTTTTGATTTAGGTCGTTTCTTTTCCATCCAATCGCCTCCTTCAACTAAACTTTCCACTAGACGAAACATTGTAAACGTTTTCCGAAATGGTTTTGATATGGTGAAATGGTGGAATGAAGAGTGCATAGTGAAGGAGGGGTTAGGATGGATCGGAAAGTAATGATGGGGATTGTACTAGGTGTCGCAGGAGCTGCGCTCGTTGCACCGAAAGTAGCGGCGCTACTTTCAGAGCGTGGGGAAGACGACACATGGCAAAAAATGGACGAGCGAGAGAGTGTGGATGCGAATCAAGATGAAGCGGAGCAGGGACTCACGCAACTTGATTCGAGTCATCGTGCCGAATGGCAGGCGAATGGATTCCCGCAGACGCATGCCGAGCGAGAACGACTCGAGCAAGAATCGGTCGACCAATATAAAGGGAAAGACATTTAAAAGCGCTCGATAAAAAAAGGGGGGACGACCACGGATTTTGGTGGTCTCCCCTTTCTCTTTTCAAGCTCATCACGTATCAAATGTTTCTTCAGGAAGGAGTGGCAAGCCGACCATGACGGTCGTTCCTTGACCGACTTCTGAACTGAAATGAATCGATCCTTCGTGTCGTTCGATGATATGCTTGGCAATGGCCAAACCGAGACCGGTCCCACCATCTTTTCGTGTTCTAGATTTGTTGACACGATAAAAGCGCTCTGTCAATTTATCTAAATCTTCTTTCGGGATGCCTCGTCCTTCGTCTCGAATTTCTGTAATCGCATAGTCTGTTTCAGCGAACGTCTTCACGTAAATCGTCTTGCCCGTCTCCGTATAGCGAAGTGCGTTGTCGAGAAGGTTGCCGATCACTTGTTCGAGTCGGTCGTGGTCCCCGAGAATGATCAAATCGAAATCTAAATCTGACTTGATTGTCACGCCTTTTGCCCGAGCAATCGGCTCGAGTCGATAGAGGACGTCTTCAAGCACTTGCGAATAGACGACCGGCTCTTTCGTCATTGGATAAGAGTCACGCTCTAATTGCGCGAGGTCTAATAAATCGCTGACTAGCCGTTGAAGTCGATTCGTCTCGTTCTCGATGATTTCATAATACTGCGTTTTCGTCTTTTCATCTAATGACTCATCTTGAAGCATTTCGGTATAACCACGTATATAAGAGAGAGGGGTACGTAGTTCGTGACTGACGTTTGCTAAAAATTCTTTTCGCTGTTCCTCGACGAGGCCGAGCGACTCAGCCATTGAATTGAGCGTATCGGCCAGTTCTCCAATCTCATCATCATACACAATCGGGATGCGGTGTGAGAAATCACCTTGCGCATACACTTGAGAGGCGCGCTTCATCTGAATCAGCGGCTGGATGATGGTGTCGATAATTTGTTTGCCGAATAGGAGCAAGTTTACGACCATAAGGATCAGCAAAAACGTAATCATGAGACGAATCGGTTGGAACGGCTCACTGATTTTACTGAGTTCCATGTAGAGGATGAGCGCATTATCAAGCTCCCCATCTCGAATGAGAGGGAAGGCGGTCATCAATATATCGACATCTTCGGTCGGATGCTTTCGAGTGACGGAGATGGCATATCCGTCCTGCAGACGCTCGAGGTCCTGTTGCCTTAAAAACGTCTTTCCGGAGCCGAGTGTATCCGCTCGGACCGAGGAAAGGAACACTTTTGTTTCTGTTAACTCATTCGTGTACGTCATGCTGTCCGCGAACGCATCAGAGAAACCGTCAGCCTTGTAGATGGTGACAAGTTTCTCCCCGCGATTGATGAGTAAGTCCTCTTGCGTTTGAATATAGAATTTATCGTATAGATAGAAGGTCATGATTAGAAACACGAACGCTGAGAAGAGGCTGGCTGTCCAAATGGTAATCCAAATCCGCTTCCTGATCGTGTATCGCTTCATTCGTTTGCCTCGAATTTATATCCGATGCCCCACACTGTGTGAACGTATCCGCCCGCCTCGCCGAGCTTTAAGCGTAGCGTCTTGATATGTGTGTCGACCGTGCGCAGGTTGCCGTGGTATTCGGTTCCCCATATTTGGTCGAGCAACTGTTCACGTGAGAATACTTTTTCGTCGTTCGTGATGAACAAGTAAAGTAAATCAAACTCTTTTCGAGTGAGGTTGATGGTTTTTCCTTTCACACTGACAGCGCGTCCTTCAATATCGATGGAGAGGACGCCGATATCAAACGTCGCATCCTGCTCTTTAGAAAAACTGTGTGTACGACGCAACGTGGCTTCGATTCGAGCCAGCAACTCGCGCGGGCTAAATGGTTTGGTGATATAGTCGTCCGCCCCGATCTTCAAGCCATGAATGCGGTCTAGCTCTTCTGAACGTGCCGTCAATAAGATGATTGGAACGTTCGAAAACTCTCGGATGCGCATGCAGGCCGTCAATCCGTCAAGTTCTGGCATCATCACGTCTAACAAGACGAGGTGAAACGACTCCTCTTTCAAACGATCGATCGCTTCAAGACCGTTTGAGGCGGTGACCGTCTCATATCCTTCTTTTTCTAAGTTTGATACAAGTAAGTCTCGCATTTGTTCTTCGTCATCAGTAACGAGTATACGAAATGTTGATTCTGACATATGCTATTCTCCTTTACGAAACAGTTAACGGGGGTTGTGACGAATCCCTCATACCTTTATCATACCTATCTCTTCGAATTAGAACAGATTTATTCGTCTGCGACAAGTTAACTCCAACAAATCCACACAAAAACGACACAAAAAAGCCAATTCTTTGACAGAATCGGCTTATGCTTCGAGTTGAGCTTCGTATGGGACTTCGTATTCTGGGGCATGGAGGGCATGCAAGTAGAGTTGGAAACTCGACTTCGACACCTCGAATAGAACATATTCGATTTCCCCTTGGTTAATCTCCGCAAGTAGCTCTGAACGAATCTCATTCGCACAAAATGCATATGAAAGCTTTTCTGCTGCGGCAATCGATCGTTCATTGGACTTACGAATTTTTAAAAATACACTTTCTATGTCAAGTTCGAAGAAGAGTTCTGAGAAGAAGGCTTCTTTCGCCACTTGATTATAACCTTTGCCGTGATACGGCTTGCCAAGCCACGTACCGAGGAATCCATACCCGGATTCGACATCGAACAAGCTGATTGTCCCGATCGGGGTGCCATACTCGTTCGTGATTGTACGTGAGATGAGATTTCCTTGCTCTTCTAGCTCGATGACTTGCTTCGTGCTAAATAAAAACTCGTCAAAATGGACCGTCTTTTGACGGACATACGGAAAGACATCTGGGTGTTGCATCAGTTCGAACAACTCCGCGCAGTCGGTGAGCTCACGAAATTTGAGCACCTTTACATTCCTCCTCCTATTTCAGACCGCTGAAGAATAGTTGTAACGAAAGCATACTTCTGGCTTCGCTGTTCGAACCGCCTTGGCTGCTTTATGAAGTTACAAGATAATTTTATATAGTATTCTTAAAAATGCAAGTAAATTATCTGTTGAAAATCTTATGAAAAATAATAAAGATCAATCGACCCCGTGATGCGTTTCTGCCCGGTCTGTTTTATAGACAATTTCCCCGTTTATGATCGTCATAATGGGCTTTGATAAATAATCGAGCGGGAAGTGGCTCCATAGAACGAGGTCGGCGTCTTTTCCGATTTCTAATGAACCGATTCGGTCGTCGACGCCTAGCGATTCAGCCGGATTGATTGTAATGCCTCGAAGGGCGATGTCTACAGGCAATCCTTCGCGTGCGGCAAGACCCGCACATAAATTTAAATACTGAACAGGCGTATACGGGTGGTCGGTCGTGATCGATACGATCATACCGTGCTCGTGGAGGATTCGATACGTTTCCCACGTCTTGTTTTGGAGTTCGATTTTTGATTTACGGGTAAATGTCGGTCCAACCGTGACGTGTTTCACACCAAGTTCCTGTAACTTTTCGGCGACGAGATGACCTTCCGTACAATGTTCAATCCGGTAATCGAGGTCGAACTCACGTGCGAATCGGACCACGGATAAAATGTCATCAGCACGATGGGCGTGGACGCGAATCGGAATGTCACGATCGAGGGCGAGTTGAATCATCTGACTGCCGAACGTTCCAATCGTCTTCGTAGACCCGACGGTACGGAACGCTTCACGAAGTAACCCCATGATCCCCATCCGCGTCAGATCACCTGTTTTTCCCATACTATGAATTCGCTTCGGGTTTTCACCGAGCGCCATCTTCAGTCCGGCGTAACGTCGAACGACCATATCGTCAATATAACGACCGTGTGTTTTGATGACACTCGTCACCCCGCCGATCACATTCATGCTTCCTGGCATGACCTGCACAGCGGTCACTCCTGCCATGCGTGCCTCTTGAAAACCTTCGTCAAGCGGGTAGACTCCGTCGATTGCACGCGCATGTGGCGTCATGGCTTCGACTGTTTCATTTGCGTCGTTTCCGACAGACCCAGTCCCCTCGTCATATAAGCCGAGGTGGGTGTGGGCGTCGATAAAGCCCGGGAATAAAAAGTTTCCTTCCGCTTCGATGACTTGTTCTCCGTCAAGTGGTTCGAGTAATTCGGACATCTCGACAATTTTGCCATCACGGACACGGAGGTCTCCGTAAAAGTGGGTTGAAGTAATCGGATAAATATGGGCATTTCGGATCAGTAAGTGACTCACCATTCATTCTCCTTACACATCTTTTAGTAGTTGCGTTAATGCGGACTCTAGTGTTTCGTAACGAAAATCAAAACCGTGTTGAAGCGCCTTCGTCGGAACGACTTTTGCTCCTTCAAGGACAATCACACTTTTTTCGCCAAGGGCGAGCTTCATCATCGGGGCAGGCGCCGGTATCCAATGAGGGCGATGCATCACTTTCGCAATCGTCTGTCCGAACTCATTCATCGTCACCGGCATAGGGGCGGTTCCGTTGAGCGGTCCTTCGATTGACTCAGTATCAATGGCATGGACGAACAATCGAACGAGGTCGTCTAAATGAATCCATGGCACCCATTGCTCGCCAGACCCTATTTTACCACCGGCCCCGAACTGATAGGGAAGTTTCATTAAAGGGAAAGCCCCGCCGTGATTGGACAGGACGACCCCGGTACGCATGGTGACGAGGCGTATACCGAGATCGCGAATCGGCTCGGCTTCTTGCTCCCAAAGGACGCATACATTCCCGAGAAAATTCGTACGTGTCGGTAATGGTGTCTCTTCTGAGTAGGTGATGGAGCGGTCTTCACCATATATGCCAATTGCCGAGCCGCTCACGACGACTTGAGGTTTTTGTTGTAACTGTTTAATGATTCGGACAACTTCTTTCGTCCCTTCGATTCGGCTTTGGAGGATCGCTTGCTTCTGTTTATGGGTCCATCGTCCATCATTGATTGAGGCACCGGCCAAATGAATGAACGCATCTGTACCCTCAAGTTCCTCTTCTGGTTTGCTATTCGGTGTCAACCATTCGATGAACGACACCCCGCGATGACGAGGACGTGGATGACGAGTCAGGACGACGACTTGGTGACCGGCATCGGCCAATGCGCGGACGAGCGGTTGACCGATGAGCCCGGTTCCGCCGGTGATTGCGATTTTCATGAAATTCCCTCCGATATCATGTGATGTTTCTAAAATGGGTATAAATCAGTATATCCAAATGAATACCCTTTCTTCTAACTTATCAAAAATCCTCTGACTTTCCTGAACGTGATATGTTAGAAGTATGAAATGGAGGGAGTTCGTAGTGAAAATTGCAAAATTCACGACCCAAAAAAAGAATAAGGACCGATTGAACGTCTTTATCGAGCGTGAGGGAAAAGAAGAGTTTGCGTTCGCGATTGATGTAGATGTGTTTATTAAGTACGGACTCACGAAAGGTATGGAGCTCGAAGATGACTTTGTGCAAGATGTGCTCGGGGCAGAAGAAGCCCAGAAGGCTTACAAGTTGGCTATCAATTACTTATCGTATCGAATGCGTGCGATTTCAGAGGTACAGGACTATCTTATGAAGAAAGAGTTAAGTGAGACTGCCATCAAACATGCCATCACGCGACTGATTGAGCAACGATACTTGAATGATACAGAGTTTGCGAAAGCGTATGTACAAACCAAATTCAATACGACCCCGAGCGGTCCGATCAAGATAAAACGTGAGCTCGAACAACTACGCATTCCATCAGACGTGATCGAGACGGTGTTGACAGCAATCACCCATGAGGAACTCCTTGAAAAAGCCGGAAAGTTCGTAAAAAGGAAACAAATGGAAACAAATCGCCGTTCTGCCACAGAAGTGCAACAAAGAATTCAACAAACCTTGATACAAAAAGGGTATACGTTTGATATTATTTCAGAGGCGATTCAAACTTTTTGGGAAGAAGAGGACGAGGATGTCGAGATTGCGGCATGTTTAAAACAGGCTGAAAAGTTGAGTCGAAAGTTTAACGGGTACGATGCGTTCGAACGTAAACAGCGCATGAAGATGCAGCTTCGGCGTAAAGGATTTCCGTATGATGTGATTGAACGTACGTTAGATCGACTCGTTGAAGAAGAATCGTGATGGGACATTTGTTTACGGTAGGGGAAAACAAGAAAAGGTGGGTCTACATTGACGATTTTAGAATGGATTACAGCACTGATGCCGATTGTGGCAGTGCTGATCTTATTGGTTATTATGCGATTACCCGCATCGGTTGCGATGCCACTGTCACTCGTGACGACGGCGATTTTAGCGTTCTTCGTTTGGCAATTGGATGCGACACGGATTATGGCGGCCACATTACAGGGACTCGTCATTGCCGTGACGACGGTTTGGATTGTGTACGGTGCAATTGGGATGATGAATACGATGAAAGAAGGGGGCGGAATGAATGCAATTCGTTCAGGATTCGTCAATATCACGCCCGATCCACGTATTCAAGTCTTGATTGTCGGTTGGTTGTTCGTTTCATTCATTGAAGGAGCTTCAGGATTCGGAACTCCAGCTACCGTTGCGGCGCCATTGTTGATTGCGCTCGGCTTCCCGCCGATCGCTGCGGTCGTCATCGCGCTTTCTGCCGATGTTTCGGCAGTAACGTTTGGAGCGGTTGGGACTCCGGCATTAATCGGATTAGGGAACGGGTTGTCTCTCGATGTGAACCAACCGGAGGCAATCGAGTTCATCACAGATGTCGTCTTGCAAACAGTATTGATTGATATGGCTGTTGGTCTGTTCATTCCGTTTATTCTGATCTTGATGTTGACGCGCTTCTTTAGCAAGGAAAAGACAATCAAGCCTGCGCTTGAAGTATTCCCGATTGCGATTGTCGCGGCACTTCTTTATAGCGTACCTGCATACATTTGGACCTTGATTCTCGGATTTGAATTCGGAGGAATGCTAGGTGGATTGACGGGCTTGATCATACTTGTCACGATGGCGCGTAAAGGAATTTTGATGCCGAAACGAGTATGGACTTTTGACGGGTATGCAGATGAAATCGAACAACCTGTTGAAAAAGTGACTGTGAAATCAGAGAAGCGTGAATTGCCGCAATGGAAAGCATGGGCACCTTATTTGATTTTGACAATCTTTTTAATCTTGACACGTACGGTCCCGTTCTTGAATGAGATATCTCGTAGTGTACGAATTGACCTTCCGAACATTTTAGGAGTTGAAGGAATCTCGACATCATGGGAGCCGTTTTATTCGCCAGGATTCATGTTCATCTTGACGATCATTGTCACATTCTTTTTACACAACATGAGCTGGTCTCAAGTGACGTCGGTATTTAAGACAACGACGCTCGGTGTCGTAGGGACCGCCATTACGTTGGCCGCTTCCGTTCCGATGGTTCGAATTTTCATCCACTCTGAAAACGGTGGTGCAGGACTCGCTTCGATGCCGGTTGAACTTGCCACGGCAGCTGCTGACACGTTCGGTGGGGTATGGCCGCTCGTCGCACCGTGGATCGGAGCTCTTGGCGCATTCGTTTCTGGGTCGGCGACCTTCTCGAACATGATGTTCTCGAGTTTGACGTCAAACGTAGCGAACTCAGTCGGACTCGATGAAACGCTCGCATTGTCCATGCAAATGGCCGGCGCGAACGCGGGTAATATGATTTGTGTACTAAATGTTGTAGCGGTCGCATCAGTTGCCGGACTTCTCGGTAAAGAAGGAACGATTATCCGTTATACGCTCATGCCGATGATTTATTACGCCACGGCTACGGGAGTCATTGGTCTCGTTTTAGCCATGTTTTTCTTAAACTAAAGCAAGTTACAATTTTTTTACAAAATAATGTTGACAATTTTCTGAACAGTCTGCTAAGGTTTTAGTAGATTTTAAAACAACGAAACGAGAGGAGCCAGAATGATGATTAACATTGCACTCACAAACACACTCAAAACATCATATGGCTACTCGTATTTAACTGCGTGATTTTGGCAGCTGGATAGGGGTAGTGTCCTTTCCCTGACCATGCAAAAGATTGAAGACTACTTCAAGCGCGCTTCATTTGATTGGTTGCACAATCAGGTGGAGTGCGCTTTTTTGCGTGCTTAGATGGATTGGACGAAAGGGGGAAATCAGTCATGAAACTGATTAAACAATTGGATTGGTTTATTAAAAGACAAAAAAGGACGTATGTGATTGCCATCATCTTACTCATCATCACGGGTGTGGTAGACATGTTGCCACCGTGGATTATCGGGCAGGCGATCGATGCGATCCGTGAAGGGAGTTTGACGACAGAGCGCTTGATTCTAATCGTGTCATCGCTACTCGGCATCATGGTGTTATCGTACGTCATGTCGTATTTGTGGATTGCCCGGCTTTTCGGGACAGCTTTCTTACTTGAGAAAAAATTGAGAGGTCGCTTCTTCGGTCATCTTCTCAAACAAACACCACGCTTTTATCAACAACATCGTACAGGCGACTTGATGGCACTTGCGACGAATGACTTGAAAGCGGTTGAGCGAACAGCTGGGTTCGGTGTCATGACATTGGTCGACTCGTTCAACATGACGCTCATCGCATTGACAATCATGGGCGTGTTCATCGATTGGAAGTTGACGCTTGCGGCCCTTTTGCCGATGCCAATCCTCGCTTGGTCGATGAATAAGCTCGGAAGTCAAATTCACGCACGCTTCACGGCGGCTCAAGACTCATTCGGGGTGATGAACGATCAAGTCGTCGAGTCGATATCTGGACTTCGAGTTGTCCGCTCATTCGTTCAAGAAGACGCGGACACGAAAAAATTCGATGATATCACAGACGACGTGATGGCGAAAAACATGCATGTCGCAAAAATTGATGTGTTATTCGAACCGGTCATCAAGTTGCTCGTCGGTCTCAGTTACTTGATCGGCCTCTCTTATGGGACGTTTCTCGTCTTTACGAATGATATTACGCTCGGTCAGCTCGTCTCCTTCAATATTTATTTAGGGATGCTCATTTGGCCGATGTATGCGTTCGGAGAACTCATCAACGTCGTACAACGGGGAACGGCGAGTCTCGAACGAATCGAAACGACGATGAATGAAGTGCCAGACGTGGCTTCGACGGGAACGGTTCACATCGATACACCAGAGAAAATCACATTTAAATCACTTTCGTTCCGCTATCCGAACGCGAACCGAGATTCGTTAGAGGATATCGTTCTGCACGTCTCGCGCGGCGAGACAATCGGGATTGTGGGGCCGACCGGAGCTGGGAAAACGACGTTGTTGCGACAGTTGCTTCGGGAGTACCCAATCGATGATTCGCTTCTCATTAACGGGGTGCCAATCTCGGACATCAAGCTCGAAACAGTCCGTGGCTGGAGCGGGTATGTGTCACAAGAACATCTCCTGTTCTCCAAAACGGTCCGTGATAACATTCGCTTCGGTGTAGATGATGTTTCGACAGAGTCCCTCGAGACAGCAATTCATCTCGCGGCGTTCGATACCGATATCGAACATTTGGATAACGGTCTTGATACGGTCGTCGGTGAGCAAGGGGTCATGTTGTCAGGCGGACAAAAACAGCGATTGTCGATTGCACGCGCTTTATTGAAAAATCCTGAGATTCTGCTTCTTGACGATTCACTATCAGCAGTCGATGCGAAGACGGAATCGCGCATCATCGACTCGGTTCGTACGAGCCGTGAGGCGAAAACGACCTTCATCGTGGCTCACCGTCTTTCTGCGGTGGCACACGCCGACCAAATTCTCGTCCTTCAAAACGGACGAGTCACAGAGCGTGGCACGCATGACCAACTGATGGAACGACACGGTTGGTACTATGAACAATTTATTCGACAAGGAGAGTCGGAGTAATCCGGGAAAGGGGGAATCTCTCATGATCGATCAATATGAATTAGATCCGGTCCGCCGGAAGAAAACGATTCGCTCACTCGTTGGCTATGCCAAACAAGTAAAGCGATCCATCTTCCTCGGACTGGCCTTACTCTTTTTAGCGGTCGGCGCAGAACTTGCCGGTCCGTATATCGCCAAAATCATTATCGATGAACATATCGTCGCCATCGAGCGAGATTGGGTTCAAGTCGAGTCAGACGGGAGTGTTTCCTTCAATGGAGACACATACGAAAAAGAAACGAGACTAGACGGACAAGACGGACAAGACGTCGTTCGTCCCGTCTCCATCGTCCAGACGACAGATGGGTACTACCTCGTCAATGAGACGGTCATGAGCGGTGGTGTTCGTGAAGTCGAGAACGACGTGCTGACAATCTCGAGAGGGGAAGAGACGGCGACGTACGATGAAATCGTCCCGCTCTCGTCATCCGATGTGTTTAAATTTTATCAGACAGACTTACGGGCGGTGCTCATGCTGTCTGGACTGTACGTCATCTTGCTACTACTGGCCGCCGGGTTGAACTGGGGGCAACAGATGCTCTTGCAACGATCGGCGCATAAAATCGTTAAAACGATGCGTCTTGACGTAATGAAGCATCTCCAAACGATTCCGGTCCGTTATTTTGACCAGACACCGATTGGGAAGATTGTCAGTCGTGTCACAAATGATACGGAGACGATTCGCGACCTGTATTTAGGGGTGCTCGCTCGCGTCTTCCAAAGTGTCGTCATGATGATCGGGGTTTTGATTGCGATGTTCTTCCTAGACGTACGTCTTGGACTCGTCTCACTCATTATCATTCCGATCGTCATCGTTTGGATCAAATTGTTCCAACGTTTCTCGACGAAAAACAACTTCCGTGTTCGCGCACTCGTCGCGGATATGAACGCGCAGTTGAATGAGAGCATTCAGACGATGCCGATCATTCAATCATATGTTCGCGAAAATCTCGTCTATGATGAATTTAACGAGAAGAACAGTGACAACTTCCAAACGAGACGGAAACTGTTGAAGCTAGATGCGTTGATGAGCCATAACCTCGTCAACTTCTTCCGAAACATGGCACTCGCCTTGCTCATCTGGTTCGTCGGAGCACAAACACTCGGTGTCGGAAGTGTCTTGACGCTCGGGATCTTGTACGCATACATCGACTACGTCTCACGGATCTTTGAGCCGGTGACACAAATCATGAACCAGCTGTCACCACTTCAACAAGCGCTCGTATCGGCCGACCGGATGTTCCAGTTGCTCGATGAAAAAGGAGAGCGCGTCTCGTCGGACCGTATCCCGCGCTTTAAAGGAGAAGTCGTATTTGATGATGTGACCTTCAGTTATGAAGCGGGGAAACCGGTACTGCAACAAATCGAGCTCCATGCAGCTCCAGGTGAGACAATCGCGCTTGTCGGACATACCGGCAGCGGAAAGAGTTCAATCATGAACTTGCTCATGCGCTTTTATGACCCGTCTGTAGGCGTCCTCCGAATCGATGGGATGGATGTGACGAAGCTTCCGACACAGGCAGTACGGGACCACCTCGGGATTGTCTTACAGGACCCGTTCCTGTTCACTGGAACGATTCGAACGAACGTCACACTCGGCGATGAGACGATCACAGATGAACAAGTGTGGAAAGCACTAACGGCCGTAGGGGCTGACCGTTTCGTGAAACAATTGCCACAAGGAATCGATGAACCGGTAATCGAGCGTGGGGCCTCCCTCTCGAGTGGGGAGCGACAGCTCATCAGTTTTGCACGCGCCCTCGTCTTTGACCCGGCCATCCTCGTCCTCGATGAAGCAACCGCAAGCGTCGACTCCGAGACCGAGGCGTTGATTCAGGACGCGCTCAAAACACTCACGTACGGTCGAACGACGTTTGTGATCGCACACCGTCTCTCGACGATTCGAGAAGCGGACCAGATTCTCGTTCTCGACCACGGACGAATCATTGAGCGAGGCAATCACCAATCACTCATCGAATATGGTGGTGTCTATGCCCGAATGCATGAATTACAGAGTAAACAACAAGCCATCAGTTAAGGAGGTCACATGGAAATCAAGGGGAAATACAACCGCGCCAAAGTGTTCAACGAACGAATCGATGATATGACGCGGAATCAAATTGAAACATTGCTCGACCAACCGTTCACACAAGGGGCATCGATTCGGATCATGCCGGATATGCATGCAGGGAAAGGGTCGGTCGTTGGGACGACGATGACGATTCACGATAAAGTTGTCCCAAACTTAGTCGGTGTCGATTTAGGGTGTGGGATGCTTTGTACGGAAATCAAAGCAAAGCGGGTCGATTTTCAACGACTCGACGATATCATTCGTGAACAGGTTCCGAGTGGAATGAACATTCGTGAGAAGATTCACCCATACGCATCTGAACTTCCACTAGAAGAGGTGCGAGCGCCGTATAAACTCGACCGAGCGTTGCGCTCAGTGGGGTCACTCGGCTCCGGAAATCACTTTATTGAAGTGAACCGAGATGACTCGGGGCGCACGTTTCTCGTCATTCATTCCGGTTCACGCCATCTCGGGGTCCAGATTGCCGATCACTATCAAGAGCGAGCAATCCAACATATGATGGAAACACAAGATGTAAAAGAAGAAATTGAGCGTTTGAAAACCGCTGGTCGGCAGAAAGAAATCTCGGCTTATCTGGAAACAGAGCGAGCGTCACGGAAACCATTCCGAGACCTGGCTTATGTGGAGGGAGCTGATATGGACGATTACATGCATGACGTTCGCATCGCTCAACAATATGCGGCGGCGAACCGTCGAGCGATGACGGATGTGATCGTCGAGGCGATGAAGTGGAACATCGTCGATCAATTCGATACCGTTCATAACTATATCGACCATGATGCGATGATCCTCCGAAAAGGGGCCATTTCAGCCAAAGAAGGAGAACGCGTCATCATTCCGATGAACATGCGAGACGGTTCGCTCATCTGTACCGGGAAAGGAAATCCAGACTGGAACTTCTCGGGTCCGCACGGCGCAGGTCGGATCATGTCTCGGTCGGCCGCGCGAAAGCGCGTCGATTTCAAAGAATTTAAACGTGCGATGGAAGGCGTCTGGTCGACATCGGTTCGTCCGTCGACCATCGATGAGTCGCCATTCGTCTACAAATCGATGAAAGAGATTGTCCGTTATATCGAACCGGCCGTCCGTATCGACCAAGTCATCAAACCGCTCTACAATTTCAAGGCGAACTGAGTCACGTACTCAGTCTCGTCTTTTTCTTTTTTCGCAAAATCTGATACGCTTACATCGAGGTGAACGATATGGAAAAGCGGTTAAGTGACTTATCAAAATATGAGTTAGAGCAAGAGATTCAAGCATTACATGAACGGAAACGAAAGGCTGAACAGATGGGCATGGTCAGCGAAATTGAAGTCGTCCTGCGGCGGATTGCGATTGCCGAAAGCTATTTGGTCGACCCGACATCGTTTCGTCCAGGTGACACATATGTCGTCAATTACAATGACCGTCCGTTCCGCTTGAACTTCGTCAACGGTGTCATGGGGTGGGGAACGTTCGAAGGAGAGATGACGGAACGGGCCATCCCGCTCTCAGAATTGTCGGAGGTGGAGCGATGAACCGGAACGATCAGTATGAACGTCTCGCTGAAATATTAAAGCAAAAAAATGACGTGTTGAACGATTCGGAAGCGGTGACGTGGGTCGAAGTGCTATGGGAGGATTTTGAGACCTCACTTGCCAAGGCGGGCGAACCGTATCCAGGAGAGGCGAAGGCATTCCAATACGTCATTCAACAAATTGATGCATACGGGGCACAGCTCCATTTATTCCAAACGAAAAACGAAAAGTTTAAGCATTTGATGTCTAAACGTAATTTACATTGAGTCACGTCCTTGGGGCGTGATTTTTTTATTGCAATTCTTCAACAATTCGTTATAATGAAGGTCGCTAATAGTTTGCTTGTAAGTATAGTATAGATAAACTTTCTTTAGTTGAACTCATGTTTCACTAAACAAAAAGGAGGCGTTCAGTCGTTGGAAGTAGGTCAAAACATTAAGCGGCTCCGAATCAAAAAAGGATTGACCCAAGAGGAGCTGGCGGAACGTACCGATTTGAGTAAAGGATACATTTCTCAAATTGAGCGTGATTTAAGCTCTCCCTCACTAGAAACATTATTTGATTTATTGAATGTCCTCGGGAGTTCCCCGAAAGAGTTTTTCGATGAAGAGTTGAATCAAAAAGTGGTGTACACCGTTGATGATCGCACCATCTATACGGATGAAGAACGCAAATATCGGACAGAATGGCTCATCCCGGAATCAAATGAAAAAGAGATGGAGCCGATTCTCGTCACGTTCTTCAAACATGGAGAGTTCAAACAGTATGAGCCTTCACGTTCGGAGACGCTCGTATACGTCTTGTCCGGCAAAATTGCGTTGAAATTAGGTAATCACACATATTTTGCCAAGGCAGGGGAAACCCTTTATTATGTCGCCTCAGATTCGCATCAACTCGTCAACGACAACGATGGGGAGAGTGAATGTCTCATCGTCGCGACCCATTCCTATTTATAAGTCAACAGAGGAGGAAACAGCATGAATGCAGAGACAATGATTCGCTTTGACCACGTGTCAAAGCGTTACGACGACACAGTCGTTCTAGAAGATATTAGTTTTGAGATTGAGCGAGGGAAGTTTTATACACTTCTTGGTCCATCGGGATGTGGGAAGACGACGATTTTGCGTCTCATCGCCGGATTTACGGATGCGACCGAAGGAGATATTCACTTTAGCGGTAAGCGAATCAACGATGTGCCAGCCAATAAGCGACAAGTGAACACCGTGTTTCAAGATTATGCGCTGTTTCCTCATTTAAACGTATTTGAGAATGTGGCATTCGGTCTCCGGATTAAAAAGTTGAAAGAAGCAGAAGTGAAGTCGAAAGTCGAGCAAGCTTTGAAGTTTGTCAACTTAGAGGGGTATGAGTCACGTGAAATCGATGAGATGTCAGGTGGACAACGCCAACGGGTCGCCATCGCCCGTGCGATTGTGAACGAGCCAGAAGTCATCCTCCTCGACGAACCCCTTTCTGCCTTAGATTTGAAACTACGGACAGAAATGCAGTATGAACTTCGTGAGTTGCAACAACGCCTTGGCATTACCTTTATCTTTGTCACACACGACCAAGAGGAGGCCCTCGCCATGTCAGATGAAATTTTTGTCATGAACAACGGGAAAATCGTACAGAGCGGGACGCCGACTGATATTTATGACGAGCCGATTAACCGTTTCGTCGCAGACTTTATCGGTGAATCGAACATCGTGCCGGGTACGATGCCGGAAGACCACGTCGTCACGTTCGCCGGTAAAACGTTCGACTGTGTTGACCAAGGATTTGACCGGAATGAAAAAGTAGAGGTCATCATCCGTCCGGAAGACCTAGAGATGACCTCGGTCGAGGCGGCGAAACTCGTCGTCGATGTCGATTCTCAATTGTTCCGAGGCGTCCACTATGAGATTTGCTGTTATGACCAAGAAGGGAACGAATGGCTCGTCCACTCGACGAAAAAGTCGACGGTCGGTTCAAAGATTGGGCTGACGTTTGACGAGGAAGCGATTCACGTCATGCGATTAGGAGAGACGGAAGAAGAGTTTGATCGTCGTCTCGAGTCCTACGAGGAGGTCCCTCATGAATCAAACTAACCAGACCGCAAAGACGGTATATTTGATGACGTACTGGATTTGGATCGCCTTGTTCGTCATCGCGCCTCTTGTCCTCGTCGTATACTACTCTTTTTTTGATATCGAAGGGAACTTGAGCTTAGAGAACTATGAGACGTTCTTCACGTCGACGTATTTGTCGATGACGTTATCCTCGTTTTGGTATGCGTTTCTCATTACGTTCTTCTCCTTACTCGTCGGTTATCCGACGGCATACTTGTTGACGAGGACCAAACATAAACAGCTCTGGCTCTTGCTCATCTTGCTTCCGTCATGGATTAACTTATTGCTAAAGGCGTATGCGTTTCTCGGTATCTTTGGCACGTATGGAATCACAAATCAGTTTTTGGAGGCAATCGGGATCGGGACACAACAAATACTCTTTACGGACTTCAGTTTCGTCTTCGTATCGGTATACATTTTCATTCCGTTCATGATTTTGCCCATCTATAACGCGATTGAAAAGTTACCTCCATCACTCGTCTATGCATCCCGTGATTTAGGGGCTTCGAACTGGACGACGTTCCGACGTGTGATTTTCCCGTTGACATTGGACGGAATCAAGTCAGGTGTGCAAATTGTATTTATTCCGGCATTATCCCTATTCATGATTACACGCCTCATCGCCGGCAACCGTGTCATCACGCTCGGTACGGCGATTGAACAACAGTTCCTCGTCACGCAAAACTGGGGGATGGGGTCGACGATTGCCGTCTTCTTGATTTTGGCGATGGTGCTCGTCATGGTCGTCACGCGTGATTGGGGTGCGAAAGGAGCGGTTCGTCGATGAAACGTAAACGATTTAAATTATCAAATTTATATTTGGCGGTCGTCTTCTTTATCCTATACGCGCCGATTCTTTATTTAGTCTTCTACTCGTTCAACAGTGGCGGGACGATGAGTAACTTCGAAGGATTTACACTGGAGTGGTATGAATCGCTCTTCACGGATACGAGACTACTCGTCATCGTCTTGAACACGATTGTCATTGCGTTACTCTCGGCGACGATCTCGACCGTGCTCGGAGTGATCGGGGCTCTCGCCATTTATACGGCGAAACAAAAATATACGAAGACGTCGCTCTTGTCATTGAACAACGTGTTAATTGTCAGTCCGGACGTCATCATCGGGGCATCATTCCTCATCCTCTTTACGATGCTCGGAATTCAATTAGGTTTCTATTCGGTTCTCTTGTCGCACATCGCCTTCTCGGTTCCGATTGTCGTCATCTTAGTGTTACCGAAACTCCAAGAGATGAGTCCGACGCTGATCGATGCGTCACGAGATTTAGGAGCTAGCACGTGGGACGTGTTGACGAAAGTCATTCTCCCGTATATCACACCGGGTGTGTTCGCCGGATTCTTCACGGCACTCACGTACTCGCTAGATGACTTTGCGGTCACGTTCTTCGTGACAGGGAACGGTTTTACAACGCTTGCGGTAGAAGTTTACTCGCGGGCACGTCAAGGAATCTCGCTTGAAATCAATGCGCTGTCAGCCATCTTGTTCGTCTTCACGCTTACTCTTGTCGTTGGATATTATGTATTGGCGCAACGTGGCTCAAAGGAGGTTAGACGATGAAAAAATTAGTCATCATGCTGGCCGTACCTTTGCTTGTCAGCTTTGGTCTCCTTCTTTGGATTCAACAGTTGAATGCCGCTCAAGGATTCGGTGGCGACAATACGCTTGTCGTCTATAACTGGGGAGATTACATCGATGAGGACTTAATTGGTGAGTTCGAAGAACAGAGTGGATTGAAGGTCGTCTATCAGACGTTCGATTCAAACGAGGCGATGCTCACGAAAATTGAGCAAGGTGGTACGGCGTTCGACGTAGCCGTCCCGTCAGATTATGCGATCAGTCGGATGATTGAGGATGATTTATTGCTTCCGATCGATTACGACAAACTGGAGAATGTCGACAACATCGATCCACGCTTTTTAGACAAATCGTTCGACCCGGGTAACCAATACTCGATTCCATACTTCTGGGGAACGGTCGGGATCGTCTACAATCCCGAGCTAGTCGATGGTGAAATCACATCGTGGAACGACCTATGGGACATGCCGCTTGAAAATGACATCCTCCTTGCGGACGGAACGCGTGAAGTGATGGGCTTTGGCTTGAACTCGCTCGGCTACTCGCTCAATACGACGGACAAGGATGAGTTGATTGAGGCGGAAGAGAAGTTAACGACGCTTTGGCCGAACATTAAAGCAATCGTCGGAGACGAAATCAAAATGTTGATGGCGAACCGTGAAGCGGCGGTAGCCGTCGTCTGGTCCGGGGATGCGTCGGAAATCATGTATGAGAACGAAGAGTTGACGTACGTCATTCCGGAAGAAGGGACGAATCTCTGGTTCGATAACCTCGTCATTCCAAATACGGCACAAAACGTGGACGGGGCACACGAGTTCATCGACTTTATGTTAGATGCCGAGATTGCAGCCCGTAACACGGATTATGTCGGCTACTCGACTCCGAACGAAGCAGCTCTCGAATTCTTGGACGAGGAAGTCACTTCGGATGAACGGTTCTACCCGTCTCGCGAAGTGACGCAAGACCTTGAAGTGTATGAAAACTTAGGGAAGCGGATGAACGCTTACTATAACGAACTGTATTTACGCTTTAAAATGCAGAGTAAATGACGAAACATCCCCGTGCTCCTCATGAGCTCGGGGATGTTTCATTTATTGCTTGATCGTCGATTTGATGTCTTCAATATGTTTCAAGGTGACAGTCGTGTCGACTTGAGTGAAGGACTGTAAGATTTTATATAGCTGCATTTGTTCATCAAGGTCAAATACGAAATCTTGATGGGTGATCAGCTTTTTGATCCATTGTTGACGATTGAGAACAGGGACATCGGGAGATTCGATCTGTTTGAGCGTCGAACGATTGCTGAACACAATCCACGAGTGAAGATGGGTCCGGTCTAATCCAAGCACTCGCTCGATGGCTTTCAGATGCAATTCATTTTGTTTGATTGGATTGAAGAAGCGGTGTTTCTTCCGGCGGGGGAGTGTCTGCGTCCAGTATTGGTCACGTGCCCGTCCAAAAATCCAACCGCTATAGTTTTTTGATTCGATGACATGTACCCCGGACTGATTGATAAAAACGACGTCAACTTCTGTTGTTCGATCTTTTTTAGAAGGATGGGGGAGATACAAGTTTGTCAGAATCAACGGTTGGAAGAACTTTGACTCAATCTCCGCCACACATAAATATTCTCCGAGTAGACCGGTATCTTGAACCACTTTGAGATAAGGATGTCGAGTTTGTTGAGAATACTGACTGCTTTGATAACGTTTGACCTTGTAGATGATGATGAGTGTGAGGACGAGAAAAATGGGTGCGAATATGCTGACCAAGGTAACAAAAATACTTTCGAATAATGTCGTGAGTAATGAATCCATCGAATCCCTCCTTTCTATCTACTATACAAAAGAACAACATTTGATATGTATATTTTTTACAATTGAGGATAATCTTTTTTTACATCATAAAGGACCCACCGAAATGGGTCCTCCTGCTCATGCTTCACGTTTCAGCGCTTCACGCTCTTCTTCTGTAAAGACTCGAGAACGCCCTAAAAATCGTTTGCCTTCGACACCCTCGAGGGAAAACATACCGCCCCGACCATCGACCACATCGATAATCAGCTGTGTATGCTTCCAATAATCATATTGTTTCTCGTGGATATAGAACGGGGTATCTCCGATTTCACCAAGGAGCAAATCGTGGTCGCCCACCATAAACTCGTCACGTGGGAAACACATGGGAGAACTTCCGTCACAGCACCCTCCTGATTGATGAAAGAGGAGGGGGCCGTGTTTCGACTTTAGACGTTCGATCAGTTCGAGCGCGGCGGGAGTGGCCTCGACTCGTCTCACCATCTTAGAAGAACCCGAGCTTCTGTTCGCTGTAGCTGACGAGCATGTTTTTCGTGCGTTGGTAATGACCGAGCATCATCTTATGGTTCTCACGACCAATCCCAGACATTTTGTAGCCACCGAATGCGGCATGTGCCGGATAGGAATGGTAACAGTTGATCCAGACGCGGCCTGCTTTAATTTCACGACCGAACCGATAGGCACGGTTCATGTCACGTGTCCACACGCCTGCCCCGAGTCCATAAAGCGTATCGTTCGCGATGGCGAGTGCTTCCTCATCATCTTTGAACGTCGTCACCGACAAGACTGGTCCAAAAATTTCTTCCTGGAAAATCCGCATCTTGTTATGACCTTTAAAGATGGTCGGTTGAATGTAATACCCGTCAGCCAAGTCTCCATCCATCATGTTGCGTTCTCCACCGATGAGACACTCTGCGCCTTCCTCTTTCCCAATTTCGAGATAAGAAAGGATTTTTTCCATCTGTTCGTTCGACGCCTGCGCACCCATCATGACGTCCGAATCGAGCGGATTGCCGAGTTTGATTGCTTTGACGCGCTCGAGCACACGCTCCATGAATTTGTCATAGATGGATTCCTGGATTAAAGCGCGAGATGGGCACGTACATACTTCTCCTTGGTTCAAGGCGAACATGACGAGTCCCTCGATCGCTTTATCAAAGAAATCGTCATCCGCTTCCATGATGTCGGCAAAGAAGATATTTGGTGACTTCCCACCGAGCTCGAGCGTGACCGGGATGATGTTTTGAGAAGCGTACTGCATAATCAGACGACCCGTTGTCGTCTCACCGGTGAAGGCGACTTTATCGACACGGTCACTCGAAGCGAGTGGTTTGCCCGCCTCGAGACCAAAGCCGTTCACGATATTAAGGACCCCGGGTGGTAATAAATCTTCAATGAGTTCCATGAGGACCATGATCGAAGATGGCGTTTGTTCCGCCGGCTTCAAGACGACACAGTTTCCGGCAGCGAGCGCAGGAGCTAGTTTCCAAACGGCCATCAGGATCGGGAAGTTCCACGGGATGATTTGTCCGACGACGCCGAGTGGCTCATGGAAGTGATAGGCGACCGTATCGTGATCGAGTTCACTGATGCCACCTTCCTGTGAACGAATCACACCAGCGAAATAACGGAAATGATCGATGGCGAGCGGAAGGTCGGCGTTGAGCGTTTCCCTTACAGCTTTTCCGTTTTCCCATGTTTCTGCATACGCGAGCATCTCGAGATTCTCTTCCATTCGGTCCGCAATCTTATTCAAAATGACAGACCGTTCCGTGACCGACGTTTTCCCCCAGCTTTCCTTAGCGGCATGGGCGGAATCTAATGCAAGTTCAATATCCTCTTTCGTTGAGCGGGCGACTTCACATAATACTTTCCCATTCACAGGAGATGTATTTTCGAAGTATTCTCCACCAGCTGGCGCGGTCCACTTTCCGTTAATGAAATTTTCATAACGGTCCTTAAACTGTACTGTCGTTCCTGCTGAGTTCGGCACTTCATAAATCATGATCATTCCTCCCTTTTCATACGAGATAGAAGAGTGATGTATGCGCTTACATTTATCGGTAAGCGAACGACTCCCTTTCTCATCGTAAAGCCGCACTGTGATAAAAGTCAAAATTTTTTGACAATAATTTGTCAATCTTTTGTAAAAATGTTTTGAAGTCAAGGTTTTTGGTAATGAGTACATGTGTACATGAAAATCAAGTATAGGGAGTGAATCATGATGGCAAAGGCATATCAGGTCGACCCGGCACATAGTTCAATCACGTTTACTGTCAAGCATATGATGATTTCAAAGGTGAAAGGCGAGTTCAAAGAGTTCGAGATCAAAGCGAATGGTGACCCAAGTAACTTATCAGATGCGAACGTAAAAGTGACGATTCAGGCAGCATCGATTGACACCAATAACGCAGATCGAGATAATCACCTCCGCTCAGGCGATTTCTTCAATGCAGAAGAACATCCGCATATCTTGTTTCAATCGACATCGTTCCGTTCGAAAGGCGATGGAGAATTCGAGTTGACGGGAGATTTGACGATTCGTGGTACAACTCGACAGGAGACGTTTGAAGTAGAGTATGAGGGGAGTGCGAAAGATCCATGGGGCAATATGAAGTATGCCTTCTCTGGTGAAGGGTCACTCAACCGAGAGGATTATGGACTCACTTGGAACCAAGCGCTTGAAGCTGGTGGAGTCCTAGTCGACAAAAAAGTGAAATTTGAGTTCGAGCTCCAGTTCACTGAGGCAGAACAATAAAAAGTCGCTCATCATGAGCGACTTTTTATTGTTCATACACTAATTTCTTTTGTAGGCTGTCTTCGCTAAACACCCAACCTGTAAAGGATGACAATACTTCATTCGAATGCTCGTCGACGATGACGACGGCGACGAACGGATACATATTTTTAGAGAAGTAGCGTAAATTCGTAAATCGATATTCAACCATCCCGTTATAACGAGTGACAGTGTACGTGTGAATTTTAGAAAAATCGAGAAACGCCTGCAAATCGGCATTTCTTTTAGCCTTGACGAAATGTGGGTCTTCTTCACCAGGCATCGGTTTATCACGAAAACGTCCACACTCGATGACCTTTCCTTTCTTCACTTTTACGGCTCCGAGACCGTCACGGAAACGAACGGCGACATGCCAGTCATCCCACCCGATTCCTGGGGAGATGAATAACTCATGTGCACCTGCGAAGTGACGCGCTACCGTGGCGAGCGCGCGGTTGCGTAATTTGAACTGAATGGCATAGTAACTGATGACAAGCGCGATGAGCAGTGCAAAAATAGGGACAGTCGCACCCGTTATCATCCATAATGCATATGCACCGTAATAAGCCGAGAACAAGTACGGATCAAACGTTCCGATGACTCCCCACCCAATCCATTTTTTCGAGAATGGTTGAAGCGCTTGCGTCCCGTAGGCGTTAAACAAATCGACGGTGACATGTAGCAGTACGGCAACTTGTGCCATGACCCAAAGTGAGGCAGGATTGACGCCAAGAACCGTTCCGATGACGGCACTGACGATGATTGGCCAAGCGAGAAGCGCGGTGATTCCGTGTGAACGACCACGATGCTGGCGTAAATACGTACTGTTTCCTTTTAACTTAAAGACGGTATCAAAGTCAGGTGCGTGTGAGCCTACAAGAGCTGTCGCTGTCATAGCTAAAAATAGTTGAGCATCACCTGAAACTTCCGGACTAAGCGTTGCGATGGCGCTTAAGCCAAGTCCCATACCAATGTGTGTCGCTGTATCCAATGTGCGTCAGCACCTCCATCAATAAACACAAGATCACGTTATCTATTCTTATTTATCATACAATATTTTTAAAACGAGGGGAAACACAATGCTTAATCTTGATAAATTGTTCACAAATTATAATATTCATCATTTCAACGAGGAGTTGGTCACTTGGTTTAATCGTGAAAAGCGTGACCTCCCTTGGAGACACGCAAAAAATCCATATCGCGTTTGGGTGAGTGAAGTGATGTTACAACAGACGCGGGTCGACACGGTCATCCCGTATTACAATCGTTTTATGGAACGATTCCCGACACTCGAGGCGCTTGCGGACGCTGAAACAGATGAAGTCGTGAAGTATTGGGAAGGGCTCGGCTACTACTCTCGCATCCGCAATCTTCATGAGGCGGTCAAGGAAGTCGCTTCCGTATATGATGGCATCGTGCCTGAAGAAAAGGAACGTTTTGAAAAGTTGAAAGGCGTTGGTCCTTATACGACGGGAGCCGTATTATCGATTGCGTACAATCAACCTGAACCAGCCGTGGATGGGAATGTCATGCGCGTGATGTCTCGACAGTTTGGAATCTATGACGATATCGCGTTACCGAAAACGCGCAAAATTTTTGAACAAGTCGTTCGTCGGTTGATGGACCCGGCTCATGCATCTGATTTTAATGAGGGCGTGATGGAACTCGGTGCTACGGTCTGCACTCCGAAAAATCCGATGTGCTCGCTCTGTCCCGTGCAAGACAATTGTTACGCATACACCCATAACGTTCAAGAAGAGCTGCCGGTGAAGACGAAAAAAGGAGCGGCTCGCATCGAGATGTATGACGCACTATGGGTCGAGAAAGACGGTAAAGTTGCTTACGTGCAGCGACCGGACAAAGGTTTACTTGCCGGGATGTGGCAATACCCGCTTACGGAACGGGGAACAGGGGAACAGGTTAACGGTACTTATCTCGGGCAAGTGAAGCACGTCTTCTCTCATATCGTTTGGTATATCGATTTATATCGAGTCGATACGCTTCCAATCGATGACGTCATCTGGCTAGACGCCTCGGAGCGCGAGGAGAAGACGGTTTCTGTGGCCCAACAAAAACTAGAGCGATTGGCGGGTGGCGAACATGAGACAATTTGATGTAGAGTCGACATACGATACGACGGTAGAGACGCTATGGGAGCTATTGCAGGACGCTTCGCTTCTGACGAAGTTGACGAAGTTTCCGAAAGTACGCTTAGTAGGGGACGGCGCCTCGGTCGAAGGGAATGAAATAAAGTTGTTCGTTGGAGTCGGTCCAGTGGAACTGCCGTGGGACAGTGTCATTGCGATTGAAGGGGAACGGGCATTTTGCGATCAAGGGAAGACGTTACCGTTTCCGTTCAAGCGGTTCACGCACGTGCATCGGGTCGAAGAGCGGGATGGGAAGGCGGTCATGGTTGACGAAGTGACGTTCGATAGCTTTGTCCCGAACATACTCGTCGAATATTTCGTGCTTCGGCCGATGTTTCGAGAACGGGCACGAGCCTTCCAAAAAACACTAAATTCATGAAAATAAGAGATTTCCTTTTTCATTGGTTCTGAAAGTCGCTATAATTAAATATGAGAATTGTATAGCATCATAGCGGAAAGGAGGAGCTTATGAGCTTATTTCCCAAAGCAGGTAGCAAAATCGAGATACAGAGCTACAAGCACAACGGAACTTTGCATCGCGTTTGGGAAGAAACGCTCGTCCTTCAGTCGTCAAAAACGGATATGATCGGATTCAATGACCGGATTATGGTCAGCGAGTCAGACGGTCGGCAATGGAGAACGCGAGAGCCGGCAATTTGCTACTTTTCATCTGAGTATTGGTTCAATGTCATCTGTATGATTCGCGAAGACGGGATTTACTACTACTGTAATCTAGGTTCGCCGACTACATTTGATGGGGATGAACGTGCCATCAAATACATCGATTACGATTTGGACATCAAGGTGTTCCCGGATATGTCGTATACGATTTTAGATGAAGATGAATATGAGCGGCATCGTCGCGAGATGAATTATCCGAAAGCGATTGATCGAATCTTGAAGCAGAACGTGCAAGAGCTGATCAACTGGATTCGAGGACGGAAAGGGCCGTTCAACCCAACATTCGTCGATGAATGGTATCGCGAATACGAAGCACGTTATCGGAGATGATTCCTCATCTCCGCTTTTTTTCTTAAGTCAGGAGGCACTATGGGTAGTATTAAACGTTATATGCAATTTGTCAGTCCGTACAAAAATCAAATTGCCATTACCATCTTCGTCGGGATTTTGAAGTTTTCGATCCCGCTCGGATTACCGTTACTTTATAGGTATGTCATCGATAACTATTTGACGGATGATGCGCCAAAGCAGGATTACACGACGCTCGTTTGGTTGTTCAGCATCGTCTTCTTCATCTTTCTCGTCGTCAAACCGCCAATTGAATACTTACGTCAGTATTTGGCGCAATGGGCCGCGACGCGTGTCTTGTTTGATGTACGAAATCGATTGTTTGACCACGTCCAAAAGTTGTCACTCCGTTATTATTCAAATAATAAGACGGGGCAGATCATTTCACGAATCATCAACGATGTCGAACAGACGAAAGACTTTGTCATCACCGGTCTGATGAATATTTGGCTCGACATGGTCACCATCCTCATCGCCATCGTGATCATGTATACGATTGACCCTCAACTCACACTGATTGCGATTTTACCACTTCCGTTTTATGCGATCGCAGTCCGCTATTTCTATGGGCGGTTGCGTCGTTTGACGCGTGAACGTTCGGCCGCACTTGCTGATCTTCAAGGTCATTTGACAGAGCGCGTCAACGGGATGGCGGTCATTCGGAGTTTTGCGCTAGAGCCATATGAAAATAAGGCGTTCGAACAACAAAACGGTGGTTTCTTGAGCGCGGCACTCAAACATACGAGTTGGAATGCCAAGACGTATGTCGTCGTGTCGACCATCACCGACATCGCGCCAATCCTTATCTTCACGACGGCATCGTGGCTTGTCCTTCAAGAAGCGGTATCGCTCGGGACGCTCGTCGCGTTCATCGCGTACATCGACCGACTCTATGCACCGCTCGGTCGTCTCGTCAACTCGGCGACGACACTCACGCAATCGGTCGCGTCGATGGACCGTGTGTTCGAGTTTCTCGATGAGACGTACGATATCAAGGAGAAGCCGAACGGGTTCGTTCCATTGTCGACAGCAGGAAAAATCGACCTCGAGCATGTCAGCTTTTCGTATGAGCAGGACGGGACACGAGCGTTGAATGATGTGAACCTCCAAATTCGTTCCGGAGAACGCGTTGCGTTTGTCGGAATGTCCGGTGGAGGAAAGTCGACACTCGTCAGCCTGATTCCGCGTTTTTATGACGTGACGGATGGAAGCATTAAAATCGACGGGGTAGACGTACGTGATTTCAAATTACGTGCGCTTCGCGATCAAATCGGGATGGTCATGCAAGACTCCGTCCTCTTCAGTGAATCGGTCGCGATGAATATTCGCATGGGGAACCCGGATGCGACGGACGAAGAAGTCATCGAAGCGGCGAAAGCGGCGAACGCCCATGAGTTCATCTCGAAACTTGAGGGGGGGTATGCGACACCGGTCGGGGAAAAAGGTGTCAAACTGTCTGGTGGACAAAAACAGCGGCTTGCGATTGCCCGTGTCTTTTTGAAGAATCCTCCGATTTTGATTTTAGATGAGGCGACGAGCGCGCTTGATTTAGAGAGTGAGGCGATGATTCAAGACTCGTTGGCCCGTCTGACGAAAGGGCGTACGACGTTAATCGTCGCCCACCGCTTGTCGACCATTACCGACGCGGACCAAATCGTCGTCGTCGATAACGGTAAAATCATGGAGACAGGGACGCATGAAGAACTGATGCGTCGTCGCGGGGCGTATTATGACCTATATATGATTCAAGATTTAGCCGTAGTGGAATAATGAAAAAGTCGAGTTCCGGTGGGAACTCGACTTTTTCATCGGTCTAAAAATCGTTTACGCACATCCGGGGGAGGGAGTGTGCACACTTCTTTTTTCCCGAACAGGCGTGTCCGATGTTTGGCGAAGAGATCATATCCATAATCACGAATCGGTCTAGGTATGAAACGAATGAGTCGAAGCAGGCGCCAACGGCCATCAAGGTGTTCGGCAATTCGAATCGCAGCGTCTGATTTTAAATAAGGGACCCCTTGTTCAATATAGACGATACTGTCGACTGATTCCGGAATCCGGTGTCGTGTTCGGAGCGACTGACCGACCTCGCTTTGGAGCGATGCAAAGTGAATCAAGGCGTGTCGATCATGACGAATGATGAACTGGACACTGGCGTCACAAAAGTTACAATCGCCATCGAATAACACAATCGTAGGCAAGTACTTCGCCTCCTTCATCGTTCTTTTTTACCATTCTGTCTTCATCTTAAACATCAAGTTGCGAGTTTGCGAGCATGAATAGAGTGAATCGAAAAAAGAGATGCTTGCGCATCTCTCACAACCGAGCAAACGAGCGATGGACCGCTTCGATTGTCTCTTCGATATCTTGATCTGTATGCTCGGTCGTCAGGAACCAAGCCTCATATTTGGATGGGGCCAAGTTCACGCCGTTCTCGAGCATCAACTTGAAGAAGCGACCAAACTTCTCCCCGTCTGATTTTTCCGCACCGTCATAGTCGGTGACGACTTCATCCGTGAAGTAAACCGTAAGGGCACCTTTCAGGCGATTGATTGTGATGGTGACGTCATGTTTCTCCGCCGCCTCACGGATTCCGGCTTCTAGTTTTGCGCCGAGTGCATCTAACTTCTCATAGACACCAGGCTGCTCGAGCACTTCGAGGCAGGCAATCCCTGTCGCCATCGAGGCCGGGTTCCCCGCCATCGTGCCCGCTTGATACGCAGGTCCGAGTGGTGCGACCGTCTCCATGATTTCTGTCTTTCCGCCATATGCGCCGATCGGCAGACCGCCACCGATGATTTTCCCGAGAGCTGTCATATCCGGTTCGATGCCATACACTTGTTGGGCACTTCCATATGTGAAGCGGAACGCCGTGATGACTTCATCATAGATGACGAGTGCGCCATGCTCATGCGTAATGTCGTTGACAGCTTGGAGGAAGCCTGGTTTTGGCTCGACGATCCCGAAGTTTCCGACAATCGGTTCGACGAGGACGCAAGCGACCTGGTCTCCCCATTCTTTCATCATCGTCCGATACGCTTCGACGTCGTTGAACGGGACGGTGATCACTTCTTTGGCAGTGGCTTTCGTTACACCTGCAGAGTCAGGAGAACCGAGCGTCGCCGGACCGCTACCTGCTGCAATGAGCATGAGGTCTGAATGCCCGTGATAACAGCCGCTGAACTTTACGACGAGTTCACGACCGGTATAAGCACGGGCGACTCGGACCGTCGTCATGACGGCTTCTGTTCCCGAGTTGGTGAACCGGACCTTATCCATCGAAGGAATGGCTTGCTTCAATTTTTTTGCAAACTCGACCTCGAGGCGATGAGGGGTCCCATAAAGCAGACCTTTTGAAGAAGCGTTTACGAGCGCTTCGTGAATGTGTGGGTGGGCGTGCCCGGTGATGATTGGTCCGTAGGCAGCCAAATAATCGATGTAACGTTTTCCATCTACATCATAGAAATAAGCGCCTTCGCCGCGTTCCATATAGACAGGGGCGCCACCACCGACCGCCTTGAAAGAGCGGGATGGGCTGTTGACACCTCCGACGATGTGAGTAAGTGCATCTTGGTACAATGCATCAGATGACTGACGATTTGATGAAGTAGTCATATGTATTGCCTCCTTATTCAAATTCGCACTTATTGTATCATAGCCGTCAACCGCATAAGCTCGGTGTTTGACGAAGCGTTTAGAAATCAGTACACTAATTATAAAGATTACTATGTAAGAAATAAGTTAAAGTTCAAACCTATTTCGCATGAATTTTATAGAAGAAATGAGGGATTGACGTGGGAAGCGAAATGCTTGACCATGCTGTTCAGTCGCTCCGAGAACATGGAGTCAGAATGACGCCTCAGCGCCAGGCCATTTTGGAGTACCTCGTCACGGAGCATAGTCACCCGACAGCGGATGACATTTATAAGGCACTTGCCGCAAGGTTTCCGAACATGAGTGTGGCCACTGTATATAACAATTTGCGCGTCTTCAAAGAAGTAGGGCTCGTTCAAGAAATGAATTACGGTGACGCCTCGAGTCGCTTTGACTTTGTGACGTCGAAGCACTATCACATCATCTGTGACACGTGTGGGAAGGTCGTCGATTTCAACTACCCAGTATTAGATGAGATTGAAGCGGTAGCTTCTCAATTGACCGGCTTCAAAGTCGATCGGCATCGACTTGAAGTGTACGGGACGTGTCCATCTTGTCAGGCTGAACAATCGCAAACGCATTAAGAAACCACATCCGAGCAGTCGGATGTGGTTTTTGTGTTAGTCGGTTTGTTGTGACTGACGTTTATTATACTTCTCATCAAATTCTTTACCTTCAAGTGACCGGTCGATTGTGAGCGGCTCATCACAATGCATACATAAATCGACGCGCCCGAGCATCTTCGTCTCTCGTTCACAGTTTGGGCAAGTCACGATGATGGCTTTTGTTGAGGCCATTCCGATAATGAAGTAAAGGGCAGAGCTCGCGAGTACCATGATAAAGCCGAGGAGCATGAAAATAATCATGAGCCAGGTGATGGATTTTGCGAGAAGACCGAGATACATGACCCCGATCCCGCCAAAGATGAGGAGTAACGCTACATTGCGTGCGCGATTGATTTTGTTCCCCCGTTTTTTCATGAGTGAATCCCTCCAATTGTCTGTCTCTATCATAGCTCATCTTCAAACGAGTGAGAAGTTCCTGCATTTTTTCGGCAGGAGTTTTTTGAAAAGGGGGCGAATTTGGTTCGTATCGAAATGACAATCGTCATATATAGTCAATTTGCGATTGGGAGAGAAGGGGTCCAGATGGCGATGGAATATGCGACTCGCACCATTTATTCAGAATATGCTGCACGGGTATCAACACTCGGGATTATTGAAGTAAAGAAGAAACGGGCACGTGACCCGTTGACCGATCAGTCGGATCGTCTACTCATTGTGATCGAAGCGAAAGAGGAAGCGTTTTGGACAGTGAAGCATTATCAAGTCGGTCAGGAGAGAATTGTCTTACATGTAGTCAGTGACTCAATGATGGACCGGTGGATTGTCTTAAACGAAAACCGACGAGCCATCCATTGGATTGAAGACGGAATCGTGTTGTTCGAACGGAATGAATACATCTTAGAGTTACGACAACGCAACCGGAACTTGACGAATCGGGAACAACGTTTACAACTCTCGTTGTCTTTCGCAAAATTGTTGCGCCGATTCGAAGACGGACGCTATTTGTTTTTAGAAGGGGAGTTCCAAGATGCCTTCACACAAGTTCATCATGCGCTCACCCATTTGGCCCGCCTCTCGATTCTTGAGGCGGGAGTTCATCCAGAAATCGTGTTGTGGGAACAGGTCCGGGCAATCGACCTTGAAATCTATAAACTGCACGAGGAATTAGTCGGGGGGCAAGAGTCGCTTGAACAGCGTATCCACCTAGTCGTCATTGGCATGGAACATTTGATTCAATCGAAAGTGTTGCCGGGAACATTGCTGTTACTTCAGACGATGCAGGAGAAGGATGAGGCGTGGACATTCTCAGAACTAATGGAACATCCGAATTTGAATGAGCTCCGAGTCGACCTCGGGAGCATCGTTAGTTTTTTAGTGAAAAAAGGATATGTTCGCACGGTCACGAGACCGACAAAAGGTGTCGGGGTAGAAGCGGTCCTGTATGAGATTGCTTAACTGTCCCTCCCTAGGAACAATGAGGAGAATACTAGGTGTATGAAACTGTTGAAATTTAGCGTTGGAACCATTTTTATTTTATTTGTCACGATTGTGATCTCTGTCTTTGTCGCTCTTTTTACGATGGGAGACCCCATCACACTCGGGCGACCGATTATTTGGACGATATGGTATATGGCCCTTCTACTAATCGTATGTATGGGACTCTATGATTTCTCGTCCTTTTCAAAACAAAAGATTCGAAAAGTTCTCGGCTGGGGTGCGTTGGTCGGTGCTGTCCTCTTCGCTTCTGTGAAAGGATATTATATGTATCAGGACAGCTTGAAGATTGAAGAGCGCGGTGTGGAGTTGATGGACTATCAGCCGTTTACGAAATCAGGGCAATTGGCGAAGCTCGATCATAAGAGCTTGGTGAAGTTCGAGGAAGGTTTGCCGCGATTAGACGGGGCGACAGCGCTCTATCCGATGTACGCTTCCTTTGTGGAAGCGGTCTATCCGGAAACGGGAGCGTACGACCCATATAATGTACAAACGAGTAAAGTCGTGTCGACAACGACACCGGAAGCTTACAGTCGACTGATGAACAATCAGACTGACTTAATTTTCGTCGCTGGTCCATCAGACCGTCAGTTGCAGGAAGCGGATCAAAAAGGCGTTTCTCTTCATATGACACCGATTGGTAGGGAAGCATTTGTTTACTTCGTTCATGAAGATAACCCGGTCGATTCGTTGTCGATCGAACAGGTTCGTAGAATCTATTCGGGAGACATTCAGAATTGGGAAGAGGTCGGCGGCAACTCGGAAACCATTCGAGCTTTCCAACGACCGGAGGATAGCGGCAGCCAAACAGCTTTACAAAAGATGATGGGCGATCAAAAGCTCATGGAAGCGCCGGTAGAAGATGTTCCTCAAGGGATGGGTGGGATCATCCAACAAGCTTCATCGTATCGAAACCATAAAAATGCGATTGGATTTTCATTCCGATACTATGCGACTGAAATGGTGCATGACCATAAAATCAAGTTACTTCGTATAGAAGGAATCGAGCCGACCGTCGAAACGATTCAAGATGGATCGTATCCGCTGACGTCTGAATTTTACGCGGTGACTACTGATGAGAAAGCAAAGCAGTATGAAGATTTTCTAAAGTGGCTCGAAAGTGAGGAAGGGCAGACGTTAGTCGAAAAGACTGGCTACGTTCGTCTCGATTAATAGGTGATTTCAAGATTTACTTTTCGTCACATTGACGGAGAGTAAATCTTTTTTTAAAATTTTATTACGTTTTATATTGACGAAGTAGTAATTAAAGATTATAGTTATAAACGTTGTCACGGCAAAAGATTATTTTAGAAAAACAATTTGTGAAAAAGTTGTTGACGAAAACAGTCGAAACGTGATAGATTAATGAAGTCGCCAAGAGCGGCAGACGAACTTTGAAAACTGAACGATGAGGCAAAAATAAGTTTTACAATTTTTGAATGAAGCGCAAGCTTCGTCAATCTAAGAGCTATATCAAATTCTTTGGAGAGTTTGATCCTGGCTCAGGACGAACGCTGGCG
>NZ_JACSKY010000030.1 GCF_018617855.1 Exiguobacterium qingdaonense | reverse complement strand
AGTCTGGTGGCGATAGCGAGACGGCCACACCCGTTCCCATGCCGAACACGGAAGTTAAGCGTCTCAGCGCCGAAAGTAGTTGGGGGATCCCCCCCTGTGAGGATAGGACGTTGCCAGGCTTTATTTTTTTAAAAAAGTTATTGACTTTACATAAATTGACCTTTAAAATAGGTAAAGTCGATATGACTTAAAACGGTCCCGTGGTGTAGGGGTTAACATGTCTGCCTGTCACGCAGAAGATCGCGGGTTCGAATCCCGTCGGGACCGCCATTTTTATTTTTATACGTATGGCTTTGTAGCTCAGTTGGTAGAGCAAAGGACTGAAAATCCTTGTGTCGGCGGTTCGATTCCGTCCAAAGCCACCATATAACACGCCGGTGTAGCTCAGTTGGTAGAGCATCTGACTTGTAATCAGAGGGTCGAGGGTTCGAATCCTTTCGCCGGCACCATTTTTTCATGGCGGTTGTGGCGAAGTGGTTAACGCACCGGATTGTGATTCCGGCATTCGAGGGTTCAATTCCCTTCAGCCGCCCCATTAAAATTTAATGAGCCATTAGCTCAGTTGGTAGAGCATCTGACTTTTAATCAGAGGGTCGCAGGTTCGAGCCCTGCATGGCTCACCATTTCTCATTATTTTTTTATTCATTACGTAATTTTATATGCGGGTGTGGCGGAATTGGTAGACGCGCTAGACTTAGGATCTAGTGTCTTTGACGTGGGGGTTCGAGTCCCTTCACCCGCATCTCTAAATACTTACGCGGAAGTAGTTCAGTGGTAGAATACGACCTTGCCAAGGTCGGGGTCGCGGGTTCGAATCCCGTCTTCCGCTCCATTTAAATATGCGGTCGTGGCGGAATCGGTAGACGCGCTAGGTTGAGGGCCTAGTGGTGGTTAACACCGTGGAGGTTCAAGTCCTCTCGACCGCACCA
>NZ_JACSKY010000029.1 GCF_018617855.1 Exiguobacterium qingdaonense | reverse complement strand
ATGATATGCTCCCCAATAGGTAGACAGATGAAATAACAAATCTGTTTATTCTAATTGGGGAGTGTTTTTTTATGGCGAGAAGTCGGCATTCAATCGAACAAAAACTGAGTGCGCTGCGCATGATAGAAGCAGAAACATACACATGGAAGGAAATTATGGAGGCCCATGACGTTTCTAAGGATGCCCTCCGGGTGTGGAAAGTGAAATTCGATACCGGTGGGATCGATGCGTTGAAGGAATCGAAGACATGGAAACTGTACACCAAGGAACAGAAGCTCGCGGCCGTCCGTGACTATCTCGATGGGTTCACTAAAATGGAGGTTCTCTCCAAACATCAAATCAGTGATTGGTCTGTTCTTCGGAGATGGATTAAGAAGTATACTGGTCATAGCGAGTTAACAGATTCGAGAAAAGGGATGGATCGAGCTATGGCAAAAGGAAGAAAGACCACATTCGAGGAACGCATGGAGATCGTCAGGTATTGCCTGGACAATGGACGGAACTATCAACGGACGGCCGAGATGTTCGCCGTATCGTATCAACAGGTCTATGGATGGACGAAAAAATATGACGCCGACGGCGTGCACGGGCTCGAGGACCGGCGTGGACGGACGAAGCAAGAAGAGGAACTGACCAACGAGGAGAAGCTCGAACGTCGCATCCAACAGATCGAGCGGGAGAACGAGCGCCTGCGGGCCGAGAACCTGTTCCTAAAAAAGTTAGAGGAGATCGAGAGGAGAGGTTGATCAGCCAGATCCGGCTACAATTGCGTTACATGGCGATCGAGGAAATGTCGACAACCGATACGTTCCCGGTCGTGCTCCTGTGTGAGATCGCGCAGGTCTCACGGGCCGCCTATTATAAATGGTTGAAGCGTACCGTCTCGGTACGCGAGGAGGAGAACATGAGCCTACTTGAGGACATCCGCCTCCTCTACGACCAGGTGAACGGGACCTACGGCTATCGACGGATCACCATGACGGTCAACCGCAGACGACGCCAGCATGGCCTGCCGGCATACAATGAGAAGCGCATCTATCGTCTCATGCGCATCCATGAGATCCGTTCGGTCATCCGCCAGAAGCGAAAGCGGTACAAAAAATCGTCCCCGCAGCATGTGGCCGAGAACCTGATGAACCGCGAATTCAGTGCGTCCCGACCGGACGAGAAATGGTGCACCGACGTCACCGAGTTCAAATATGGCGCCGGGAAGAAGGCGTATCTGAGCGCGATCATTGACCTCTATGACGGCTCGATCGTCGCCTATCGCATCGGGAAGTCCAACAACAACGCGCTCGTCTTCCAGACGATGATGCCAGCGATTGCGGGGCTCCGTACAGGAGCGGGTCCGATGATCCATAGCGACCGAGGGTATCAATACACATCGAGAGGGTTCAAACGCATAGTAGAAAACGCAGGACTGACCCACAGCATGTCCCGGGTCGGACGTTGTCTCGACAACGCCCCAATCGAGGGTTTTTGGGGTACCCTGAAAGTCGAGATGTACTACCTGCGTGAATTCCAGGCCTATAGCGAACTCACGTCGGCCATCGAAACCTACATATCGTTCTACAACCATGACCGTTTCCAGAAACGGCTAAACGGCTTGAGCCCTGTCGAATACAGGTCTCAAGCCGCCTAGTTTGGTTTTTATTATTTGCCCTGTCTACTTGACGGGGAGCAGTTCA
>NZ_JACSKY010000028.1 GCF_018617855.1 Exiguobacterium qingdaonense | reverse complement strand
GGTCACCAATATGGAGGATTAGCTCAGCTGGGAGAGCACCTGCCTTACAAGCAGGGGGTCGGCGGTTCGATCCCGTCATCCTCCACCATCTTTATTTATTTAATCAAACCTATATATATGCCGGTGTAGCTCAGTTGGTAGAGCATCTGACTTGTAATCAGAGGGTCGAGGGTTCGAATCCTTTCGCCGGCACTCCTTGGGGGGGTAGCGAAGTGGCTAAACGCGGCGGACTGTAAATCCGCTCCCTCGGGTTCGGCGGTTCGAATCCGCCCCCCCCCACCAGGTTTGAGCCATTAGCTCAGTTGGTAGAGCATCTGACTTTTAATCAGAGGGTCGCAGGTTCGAGCCCTGCATGGCTCACCATTTTGCGGAAGTAGTTCAGTGGTAGAATACGACCTTGCCAAGGTCGGGGTCGCGGGTTCGAATCCCGTCTTCCGCTCCATATTCCTATTTTTTAGGGGCCTTAGCTCAGCTGGGAGAGCGCCTGCCTTGCACGCAGGAGGTCAGCGGTTCGATCCCGCTAGGCTCCACCATATGTTTTTTTCTTAAGTTATGATGACTTAAGTTTTTTTTTGCCTAAAACCATGAACCATTCAATTGAGAGTACAGAGAAAGGCAGCCTGCCACCATTCAGGCTGCCTTTTGTATGTTTATTCATTATTTTGCCGAGTTGAACCAAACGAATGATAGCGTTTACAATTTAGCTATTAAGCGTATAAAGGGGGAATGGCAATGCAATGGTCATACATTCATGTTCCACTGCGTTACGGTCAGGGGAAATTAGGGGTCGATCAAGGCCCAACAAAATTAAACGAGTTAGGAATGGATAAACTCCTTCCCTCAGGAACGGTCAAACAGACGATTCGTGTGTTGCCAGAATCTGAAATTCGGGAGAATGAAGAACATTTAAAGCGTGTCGATGGTGTCCTGCATACCGTCACGCAACTAGCGGACGTCGTACACCATGAAATTTCAGCAAATCGATTTCCTTTGATCGTTGGGGGCGATCATAGTATGGCAATCGGCACCCTTGCTGGATTAGCTCAGACCGGTTCATACGGTGTGATATGGGTGGATGCCCACGCTGACTTGAATACGGGCGAAACGTCACCTTCAGGGAACATTCATGGTATGCCACTTGCGGCAGCTATGGGTATGGGAGATATACGTCTGACCGAGGTAGGCGGACGTGAGCCAAAACTTTCCCCGGAGCATCTAGTGTATATTGCCCTGCGCGATATCGATGAAGGAGAAATGAACGAAATCAATCGACTTGGAATCAAGGTCATTACCGTTGAAGAGATTCGTACGCGTGGAGTTGATGTGATCATGCACGAGGCGTTACGTTATCTTCGTGAACGAGTCGACCGGTTTTATATCAGTTTTGACTTGGACAGTCTGGATGCATCGCTCGTGCCAGGCACAGGCACACCGGTTGAGGGTGGTTTGACAGAAGTCGAAGCCAAAGCGATTTTAAGCGAAGCGATGCAGGCGGAAGACGTGATTGCCGTCGAGATTGTGGAATTGAACCCAGTATTGGACAAGGATGAGATGACAGCTCATTTGGCTTATCGTCTATGCGAAACGATTATTAAATCAAAAGAGAACCTGTTATTGGAAGGCAAGACAGTTTAATTTCCTTACAGTTTCCAAAACCGTTTGCTACAATGGGGATGGAAACTTTTTTGTTTTTTTTTTGAAACTAAATCAAAGGTGGTACGTATAAAGAAATGACCGCATGTGTTGCGGAGAGGGGAAGTGGATTGATGGAACGGCTGACCACCCGTTTGGTTGATGAATTGAGGGCGGGGAATCACGATTCGTTTGCCGAACTGGTAGAACTATATAAGGATGGCGTCTTTGCAATCGCCTATAAAATTTTGTATGATCGCGGCGAAGCAGAAGACGCTGCCCAAGAAGCGTTCATTCGTGCGTACACACGAATCGATACGTATGACGCGCAATATAAGTTCAAAACATGGCTCTATCGAATCACAACGAACGTTGCCATCGACCGATTGAGAAAGCGAAAACCGGAATACTCAATGGATGCTGAAATTGCTGGTACGGATGGCTTGACCTATCAAGACCATTTGGCTGATGAAGCCCCCCAACCCGATGCCCAAGTCGTTCATCGCGAAATTCGAAGTGAGATGCATGAGGCCATCAAACAACTTCCAGACAAATACCGCATCCCTTTACTACTCAAATACGTGGATGATTTGTCGCTAAAAGAAATTAGCGTCATGATCGACATGCCGGTCGCAACAGTTAAAACAAGGATCTTCCGGGGAAGAGAAATGTTAAAGACAATCTTTCAAAATAGGGAGGGGTTCAATTGACTCCTGAAGAAAAAGTACAACAATATTTGGAAGATGGCGTTTTGCCCGAAGAATCTGACGAATTGCGTCAGTTGTTAGAAGACGATGAACTGTATGAGTCGTATCTACAATATGAACGAATCGACGCAGAACTGAAAGCATTGCCTCGTCCAAAGTTATCAGCAGATTTTACGGCCCGAGTGATGGCCGCTTTACCTGAAACACATGTACAAACAGCATCTGACTCAGTCGTACCGTTATCAAAACCAGTTCAAAAAGAACGAAAACCGCAATCGAAACAAATGATTTGGTTACAGCGGCACCCCGGTTTGGTTGCGGCACTCTTATTCTTTAGTTTGATGTCTAGTGCGACACTCGGGCTATGGAGTAGCGCTTCAGAAACGATGACTTATACGAAAGTACCGGGTGTGATTGTGTCGGAGAATGAAGTCATTGTACCGATTGGTGTCACGGTCGAAAGAGATATCACGGTCCAAGGCGGCGACTTGCGGATTGAAGGTACCGTAAAAGGGAATGCGACAGCTGTCAACGGTCGTGCATATTTAGCGAGTGCCGGTCAAGTAACAGGTGAGCTTGAACAAATTGACCAAATGTTCGAATGGGTTTGGTATTCGCTTAAACAACTTTTCTAAAGACGCTTCCAGCGTCTCAGCTTGTTGACGAACCAGGTCGCCTCTTGCGACCTGGTTCGTCCTTTTTTGTGGTTCTCGGTTTCTTGAGGCGTTCTGCCCCCATAA
>NZ_JACSKY010000027.1 GCF_018617855.1 Exiguobacterium qingdaonense | reverse complement strand
TGTGAACGCAGGACTGAACCTCAGACAAGAAGCCGAGCGCCTGTTGGCTTCTTCAACCGTCGGGACGACGGGGCTAGCCTGATCAGGTTTCTCTCGATAGAGAGGATGACTCAGGAATCCCCCACCTCTAAGCGAAGCGAAGGTGGGGGTAGTTCAAGTAAGCAGGATTTTTCTTAATTTCCGACGAATTTTAGGGTTATCGGACTAATCTGTCGTGAAAAGGAGAATCAAGATGAAATCATGTAAGATTGTTTCTCGCCTTACCTTCATGTCTAGCTTTGCTTTGCTAATTGCTTGTGGTACGACTCCGGCGACAAATCAAGAAGTACTAGAAGAAATGGAAGAACCGATTGTCGAGGCTCCTGCAGAAACTCCATCTGTACAACCCGAGCCGGTCGTCACGAAGGCCTCCCTCTATGCGATTGGAGATATTCTTCTTCATGACTCGGTATACAATGCAGCTCGTGTCGAAGACGGATTCGATTTCGATTCGGCTTTCGAGCAGATTTCCCCGATTTTGAGTCGTGCGGACATATCGATCGCCAACCAGGAGAGCATGATCGGAGGGAGCGAGATCGGGCTTTCTAGTTATCCCGCGTTTAACAGTCCGTTTGAGATTGGTGACGCCTTGAAACGGGCGGGGATTGACTTGGTCACGACCGCGAATAATCATACACTCGACCGCGGCGTCCGAGCCATTGAAAATTCGATCGACCATTGGAATGCAATCGGGATGCCTTATACAGGCTCGTTCTTATCCGCTGAGGACAAGGCGAATATTCGTATGTTGACGGCCAACGATATTTCTTTTTCTTTCCTCGCATATACGTATGGGACGAATGGAGTCGTCCCGAAACAACCGTATCACGTGAACTATATCGACCTCGCACAAATGCGACCAGAGATTGAAAAGGCGGAACAGTTGACTGACATGACCGTCGTCTCCCTCCACTTCGGTACTGAATACGAGCCGTTACCGAATGAGGGGCAAACCGAGCTCGCACAATCGTTAGCGGACCTCGGGGTCGACATCATCATCGGTCACCACCCGCACGTGTTGCAACCTCCGGTGATGCTTGAGGGGGTCAATGGCAACCAAACATTCGTCGCCTACTCGCTCGGTAATTTCCTTTCCGGTCAACGAGGAGATGAACGGAATACAGGAGGAATCATCGGCATCGACGTTGTCAAGACGACGACTGAAGAGGGAGTATCGTTCGAACTCAAACACCCGATGTTTTACCCTACCTTTACACAAAAATCGACCGACGGACATTATGAGATCGTCTCATTGAAATCAGCAAAACCTGACCTTCTCTCCCCTGTCAGTGAGCATATGTCGCAATGGCTCCAAAATCTCACAATCGAACAATGAAGGCCACGATTTCATTCGTGGTCTTTTTTATTTCATAAAAAAGGTTGCCAGCCTACACATTATCCCTTACACTGAATCGTATATTTATAAATATTAATTAATAATTATACATTAGGGGTGTTCATATGTTGAAACAAAAACTCGTATTGGCTTACTCAGGCGGTCTCGACACGTCGGTTGCGATTAAATGGTTGGATGAACAAGGATATGACGTCATCGCGGTATGTTTGAACGTCGGGGAAGGAAAAGATTTAGAGAAAATTCAGCAGAAAGCGATGAAAGTTGGAGCGAAGAAATCGATCGTCATCGATGCGGTCGATGAGTTCGTGAACGACTTCGCTAGCTATTCGATGCAGGCGCACACAATGTATGAAGGGGTATATCCACTCGTCTCCGCGCTATCAAGACCGCTGATCTCAAAAAAGTTGGTCGAGGTCGCGCAAGCTGAAGGTGCGGTCGCTGTGGCACATGGATGTACCGGGAAAGGAAATGATCAAGTGCGCTTCGAAGTATCGATTCATGCACTCGATCCTTCCCTTGCAATCATTGCTCCGGTCCGTGAATGGAAGTGGTCACGGGAGGAAGAGATTGCATACGCGGCTAAACATCAAATCCCGATTCCAATCGTTCAAGAAGAGCCGTTCTCGATCGATCAAAACATTTGGGGACGCGCCATCGAATGCGGCATTCTAGAAGATCCTTGGGCGGCACCACCCGCAAGCGCATATGAACTGACGGCCGCGCTCGAAGACACCCCACACGAGCCGACTTACCTTGAAATTGAATTCAAGAACGGGGTGCCGGTCGCCATTGATGGGAAAAGTCAACCGTTCCCGGACATTTTAAAGGAATTGAACATCGTTGCCGGTGCGCACGGTGTCGGAAAGATTGACCATATCGAAAATCGGGTCGTCGGCATTAAATCACGGGAAGTGTACGAGGCGCCTGGTGCGATGACCCTCATCACGGCGCATAAAGCGCTCGAGGCGCTGACTCTCGTCCGTGAAGTCGCGCACTTTAAGCCGATTGTCGAGCAAAAGTTGACCGAGACGATCTACAATGGACTTTGGTATTCACCGCTCACGAAGGCGCTTCTCGCCTTTATCGATGAGACTCAAGCGAACGTTACAGGGACGGTCCGGATGAAGCTGTTCAAAGGACAGGCCATCGTAGACGGTCGGAAATCACCGATCTCACTTTATGACGAAGAACTCGCAACGTATACGTCTGCAGATACGTTCGATCAACAGGCAGCTGTCGGGTTCATTAAGTTGTGGGGCTTGCCAACGAAAGTCCAATCAGAAGTGTTGATGGAAAAAGGAGTGTTTGTCGATGAGTAAATTATGGGGGGGCCGTTTCGAGAAGACGGCGAGCGATTGGGTCGATGCGTTCGGGGCATCGATTGAGTTTGATGCTCAACTCGTCCTTGAAGATTTAGAGGGGAGCAAGGCCCACGTGACAATGCTCGGGGACCAAAAGATCTTGTCAGATGAGGAAGTGACATGTTTACTCAAGGGGCTAGACCAGTTAAAACAAAAAGCACTAGCGGGTGAACTGAAGTTTGAGGTGTATCATGAGGATATTCATATGAACTTAGAGGCTCTGCTTCATGATGAGATCGGGCCAATCGCAGGCAAGATGCATACGGCACGTAGTCGAAATGACCAGGTCGCGACGGATATGCATCTCTATCTAAAGGGACGCGTTCAAGAGGTGATTCAATTGATTGAAGCACTTCAGCAAGAACTCTACACACATGCTTCAGCTCATGTCGAAACGATCATGCCTGGTTATACGCACCTTCAGCGCGCACAACCAATCTCTTTGGCGCATCATTTGCTCGCCTATTTTTGGATGCTCGAACGTGACAAAGAACGGTTTATGGACAGTTTGAAGCGGATTGATTCGTCACCTTTAGGAGCAGGCGCGCTAGCCGGGACAACTTTTCCCATCGATCGTTTTCGGTCAGCTACATTACTTGGATTCGAACGGGTATACCCGAACAGCCTCGACGCGGTGAGCGACCGTGACTTCATTCTCGAGTTCCTCTCAAACGCGTCGATGCTCATGATGCACCTGTCCCGTTTTTGTGAGGAATTGATTCTTTGGGCTAGTGAAGAATATCGTTTCATTACAGTGTCCGATACGTTCTCCACTGGTTCGAGCATGATGCCACAAAAGAAAAATCCGGACATGGCTGAACTTGTCCGAGGAAAATCAGGTCGTGTAATCGGGAATTTAATGGGATTGTTAACACTTATGAAAGGACTTCCTCTCGCTTACAATAAAGATTTACAGGAAGACAAAGAAGGCATGTTCGATACGGTCAAGACCATACAAGGTTCGCTCAGTATTATGGCAGGGATGATGAATGAGTTGACGTTCCATCCGGACGTCATGAAACAAGCGACCGAGCGTGATTTTTCTAACGCGACCGAGCTCGCCGATTATTTGACGTCAAAAGGTATGCCGTTCCGTGAAGCACATGAGGTGACAGGTAAACTCGTCAACTATTGCGTGGACGAACGATTATATTTACGCGAACTTCCAATCAGTGCGTTTCAACAGCACTCAAATCTGATTGAAGATGACGTGTATCTTGCCTTGACGCCGGAACGAGCGGTCGCACGCCGAAACAGTTACGGAGGTACAGGTTTTGACGCTGTCCGCGTACAGTTGAAGGAAGCTTCAGCATGTATGCATACCACGCTCTCCTCATCGATTTGAATGGACCCGTCACTTTGTGACGGGTCAGGCTGTTGACTAACATGAATCATATCGCTCGCCTTTCCGGCGCCCACGCTTTCCGCAGGCAATCCCGGAGCCGCATCGCGACCTAG
>NZ_JACSKY010000026.1:1304-4254 GCF_018617855.1 Exiguobacterium qingdaonense | reverse complement strand
AACCATTAGACTAGATCAAAGCCTCGACCGATTAGTATCATTCAGCTCCACGTGTCGCCACGCTTCCACCCATGACCTATCTACCTCATCGTCTCTGAGGGGTCTTTCTTGATTGCTCAAAGGGAAATCTCATCTCGGAGGGGGCTTCATGCTTAGATGCTTTCAGCACTTATCCCGTCCGCACGTAGCTACCCAGCGATGCTCCTGGCGGAACAACTGGTACACCAGCGGTGCGTCCATCCCGGTCCTCTCGTACTAAGGACAGCTCTCCTCAAATTTCCTGCGCCCACGACGGATAGGGACCGAACTGTCTCACGACGTTCTGAACCCAGCTCGCGTACCGCTTTAATGGGCGAACAGCCCAACCCTTGGGACCTACTCCAGCCCCAGGATGCGATGAGCCGACATCGAGGTGCCAAACCTCCCCGTCGATGTGGACTCTTGGGGGAGATCAGCCTGTTATCCCCAGGGTAGCTTTTATCCGTTGAGCGATGGCCCTTCCATGCGGAACCACCGGATCACTAAGCCCGACTTTCGTCCCTGCTCGACTTGTAGGTCTCGCAGTCAAGCTCCCTTCTGCCTTTGCACTCTTCGAATGATTTCCAACCATTCTGAGGGAACCTTTGGGCGCCTCCGTTACTGTTTAGGAGGCGACCGCCCCAGTCAAACTACCCGCCTGACACGGTCCTCCAGCCGGATCACGGCTGCGAGTTAGAGACTCTATACGCAAAGGGTGGTATCCCAAGGGTGTCTCCACCGAAGCTGGCGCTCCGGCTTCACAGACTCCCACCTATCCTGTACATCGCGTACAAAGCCTCAATATCAGGCTGTAGTAAAGCTCCATGGGGTCTTTCCGTCCTGTCGCGGGTAACCTGCATCTTCACAGGTACTATGATTTCACCGGGTCTCTCGTTGAGACAGTGCCCAAATCGTTACGCCTTTCGTGCGGGTCGGAACTTACCCGACAAGGAATTTCGCTACCTTAGGACCGTTATAGTTACGGCCGCCGTTTACTGGGGCTTCGGTTCAGTGCTTCTCTTGCGATGACACATCCCCTTAACCTTCCAGCACCGGGCAGGCGTCAGCCCCTATACTTCATCTTGCGATTTAGCAGAGACCTGTGTTTTTGCTAAACAGTCGTTTGGGCCTATTCACTGCGGCTTATGTTGCCATAAGCGTCCCTTCTCCCGAAGTTACGGGACCATTTTGCCGAGTTCCTTAACGAGAGTTATCCCGCGCGTCTTAGAATTCTCATCTCGCCTACCTGTGTCGGTTTGCGGTACTGGCGCCGACCTCCTCACTAGAGGCTTTTCTTGGCAGCGTGAAATCCGGTGCTTCGCCCTACGGGCTCCACGTCACAGCTCAACCTTGTATGCCGGGCGGATTTGCCAACCCGACGGCCTCGCTGCTTGTCCGTGCACTTCCAGTCGCACGGTCACCTTATCCTTCTGCGTCCCCCCATCGTTCGAACGGTGGTACGGCGGTACAGGAATATCGACCTGTTGTCCATCGCCTACGCCTTTCGGCCTCGGCTTAGGTCCAGACTAACCCTGAGCGGACGAGCCTTCCTCAGGAAACCTTAGGCTTTCGACGGAGGGGATTCTCACCCCTCTTTTCGCTACTCACACCGGCATTCTCACTTCCAAGCGCTCCACGGCTCCTCACGATACCGCTTCACTGCTGCTTGGAACGCTCTCCTACCATCCCTTACGGGATCCATAGCTTCGGTGGTATGTTTAGCCCCGTTACATTTTCGGCGCGGCGCCACTCGACTAGTGAGCTATTACGCACTCTTTGAATGGTGGCTGCTTCTAAGCCAACATCCTAGTTGTCTGTGCAGCGCCACATCCTTTTCCACTTAACATACACTTGGGGACCTTAGCTGATGGTCTGGGCTGTTTCCCTCTCGACTACGGATCTTATCACTCGCAGTCTGACTCCCGAGTACAAGTTGCTGGCATTCGGAGTTTGACTGAATTCGGTAACCCTGTGGGGGCCCCTAGTCCAATCAGTGCTCTACCTCCAGAACTCTTCACCTCGAGGCTAGCCCTAAAGCTATTTCGGAGAGAACCAGCTATCTCCAGGTTCGATTGGCATTTCACCGCTACCCACACCTCATCCCCGCACTTTTCAACGTGCGTGGGTTCGGACCTCCAGTCAGTGTTACCTGACCTTCATCCTGGACATGGGTAGATCACCTGGTTTCGGGTCTACGACGACGGACTGATGCGCCCTGTTCAGACTCGCTTTCGCTGCGGCTCCGCCTCATCGGCTTAACCTCGCCCGCCATCGTAACTCGCCGGTTCATTCTACAAAAGGCACGCCATCACCCGTGAACGGGCTCTGACTACTTGTAGGCATACGGTTTCAGGATCTCTTTCACTCCCCTTCCGGGGTGCTTTTCACCTTTCCCTCACGGTACTGGTTCACTATCGGTCACTAGGAAGTATTTAGCCTTGGGAGATGGTCCTCCCGGATTCCGACGGGGTTTCACGTGTCCCGCCGTACTCAGGATCCACTCTGGAGGGGATGGGGTTTCGGCTACAGGGCCGTCACCTTCTCTGGCCGACCTTTCCAGGTCGTTCGCCTACCCTATCCCTTTGTAACTCCGTGCAGAGTGTCCTACAACCCCAGGAAGCATGCTTCCTGGTTTGGGCTGTTCCCGTTTCGCTCGCCGCTACTCAGGGAATCGAATTTTCTTTCTCTTCCTCCGGGTACTTAGATGTTTCAGTTCCCCGGGTATGCCTCACGCCACGCTATGTATTCACGTGGGTGTCCCGCCGGTCTCCCGGCGGTGGGTTCCCCCATTCGGAGATCTCTGGATCAAAGTGTACTTACCACTCCCCAGAGCATTTCGCTGTTCGTCGCGTCCTTCATCGGCTCCTAGTGCCAAGGCATCCACCGTACGCCCTTTCTACCTTGATCTAGCGTCTAAGACACACGGTCCGTT
>NZ_JACSKY010000025.1 GCF_018617855.1 Exiguobacterium qingdaonense | reverse complement strand
AAACGGCTTGAGCCCTGTCGAATACAGGTCTCAAGCCGCCTAGTTTGGTTTTTATTATTTGCCCTGTCTACTTGACGGGGAGCAGTTCAGTATGAGAGGGTGTTTTTTTTAATAAGAGAAAAACGTTTTCCCATTTTTTCAAAGATTTTTCTCCATAGTTTGCTCGAAACCAACTACACTATAAGAAAAAGGAACAGGTGGAGGGATAATACGATGCAACGGATGAAAGGCGACCCACATTATTTATTCGAGCTGTTCACACGGTTGTATCGAATGGTTTTTCTAATGGAAGTGACAGATGAGGGCTATCGATATGTGAATGTAAGTGCACAAGGAAAACGAGCCTCTTCGCTTCCAGATGACGTGGAGGGGCGTTATTTGCACGAGATGTACCGTTCGGACGTGGCCGATGAACTGATTGGACATTATGATGAGGTCGTTAAGACGAGGGAGCCGGTCTACTTCATGTCGAAGATGAATATCGACTCCAATACGGCCCGGTTCGCTTCTTCAATGCTTGTGCCAATCGAGGCGGAGTCAGGCATGGTCCGATATGTTCTCAGTTTAACGACTGACTTATCAGAAGAAGCAGAAATCAAGTTGCTACGGAGCATTGAGCATATGGACTATTTGACAGGCATGCCAAATTTGATGAAGGTCAAACTAGAACTCGATCGACTGTTCGAAAAAAGTCATACGGAAGAGACGAGTGTGATGCGTCTACACATCAATCGCTTTAAGATGATGATGTCGCTCCAGGGGGTGGAGCGCTCGAACCAATTGATTAAAGACATCACAAGACAGTTGGCGAACACCCTTCCTCAAGGCTCAATCATCGGTCGTGTGGATGGCGAGGACTTCGTCGCCGTCTTGCCACACGTCCCGATCCATTTGGCTTATAAATATGCTGAACATTTACTCGATGTGATTGCGAAGCATTCTTATCAAGTGGTGGATGCGGAATTCCCGTTATCGAGTTGCATCGGAATCGGTGCCGGGGTGACAGACGCCGACCGTGTCATCATGAACGCCTCGACGGCTCTATTGGAGGCGCGACAAAACGGGAGCCAAATGATTCGTTTATATGAACATGACGAGTATGTGCAGCGCTATATCGACGAGATGATGATCGAGACAGAGCTCGTAAAGGCGTTAAAACAAAACGAACTATACATGGTATATCAACCGAAAGTATCAAAGGATGGAGCGATTCATTATGAAGCACTCCTCCGTTGGGAGAGCCCGGTGCTCGGCTTCGTGTCTCCCGAAACGTTCATCCGTGTCGCTGAACAGTCCCTGTTAATCGAAGAAGTGACACAGTTCGTTATGAATCGGGTGTGCCAGGACGTATCCACACATCCTGAGCGGTTCGAAGGTCGCCGTGTTGCCGTGAATGTGTCGCCGAGACTGTTTCACGAACGCCACATGGATGAGCTTGTTTCCATCATCGCGTCTTACGGTCTAAAACCAAATCAATTTGAGCTTGAAGTAACGGAGCACACGTTGATGAATGAACCGGTCGCTGCCATCAAGACGGTCGAATCGTTGAAGCAACAAGGATTTAGACTGATGATTGATGATTTTGGGGTGAGCTATTCTTCTTTAAATTATTTAAAATTATTCGATATCGATGGAATCAAGATTGACCGTTCGTTCGTCGCTCAACTCGACCAGGAGAATGGTCTGAAAGAATACGAAATCGTCAAACTGATTGTTTCGTTAGCCAAGAAATTAGACTTGGAGGTGACCGCTGAAGGGGTCGAGACGGAGGAACAGTACCGGATTTTGCGTCAACTCGACTGTGACGAGATCCAAGGATATTTCTTCAGCAGACCAATCCCGTTAAGTGATTTGGATGAAGCGCTCGACATCTTGTATACCCATCAGGCGACGCTCTCAAGAATTGACCAGCCATCACAGTTGTTGAACCCGTCACTAGAAGAGCGCGAGATGCAGCGACTAAAAGCCATCTTGCGACTGGAGATATTGAACACGCCTCAAGAGGAGCGGTTTGATCGTATATCACGTTTGGTCGCACAAACCTTGCAAATGCCGATCGCGTTCATTTCAAGCGTGACAAAGGATCAACAATGGTTCAAATCGTGTGTCGGGATCGAACTCGAATCTCCTCATCTCAAGCGGGAGTGGACATTGTGCAATCGAGTCGTCACGTCCGATCGTCCGGTTGTGATTGAGGACGTCTCGGCAGAAGCGATCGAGAGCGACAGTCCGTGGCTCGAGCGTATCGGATTTTATGCGGGCGTACCGCTTCGTACGAAACAAAATCATGTGATCGGCACGCTCTGTGTAGTAGATGAGAAGGCCAGGACGTTCACAGAAGATGACCGACTGGCACTGGAGTCGTTCACTCACTGGGTCATGACAGAGATTGAACATGCTGAAGTGTCGAGACGGCAAATCAATCGTCAACAAGCTACGGAAGCACTGTATGAAGCGACTGAATCCCCTTTACGATTTCAAGACCAGTTGCAGCGTGTACAAGATATTTTATTGGGATGGAGTGGCTGTTCACACGCGGTCACTTTCTCAACTGATACCTATCGTCTAGTGGCAGAAAGTGGGGTCTCCCATCTGACGTGGAACGAAGGGGCGCTTCGCTCCCTTCACGAACTGGCGAGTGTCGGCTCGAAATCAGTTCGACAAGGTGAACTGATTGTAGATGGGGTTGCATTCACTGCACTCATCCATTTTCCGTTGATCGATGAACATCAAGTGTTTGGCTGGCTTGTCTTACTGGCGGAGCAAGACGATTTGACTGATCCATTCGATGAAGAGACGGTTCAGGAGTTAATCGATGCCATACGATTACTCGCAAGGTGGATGGAGGACGGGGTTCGAAAAGAGTTGAGATGATTCACAAAAAATGACTGGATTTGATTCATGAAAGGAGCTAGACGTCCATGCAAACCTTGATCAAACACTCGGAACGATTTTGGTACATGACTCCGGTCGACCTTACCGATCGGCCCATCCTAGGTGCTGTTGTCGGCGACACGCACACGCTTCTCATCGACGCTGGCAACTCCGTGTCACATGCATCGTTCTTTTTAGAACAAATGAAAAAACATGGGCTCCGTGCACCTGCAATGGTCGCATTGACACATTGGCATTGGGACCACATCTTCGGTTTACCAGCTCTAGAAGGAATCGTCTCGATTGCGAGTGAGGCAACGAAACAGGGAATGGAGAAGCTGATGCCTTATGCCTGGGATGATGCCTCTCTCGATGAACGGGTAGCGCAAGGGATTGAGATCTCGTTCTGTGCGGAGGCGATCCGAGAAGAGTATGGGGACGCACGCGACATTCAAATCGTCTTGCCGACGTTGACGTTTCAAGAAGCGTTGACGCTTGACCTCGGTGGGGTTCACGTCATGTTGAAACATGTCGGGGGAGACCATGCAAAAGACGCTGTCATTCTTTATCTTGTAGAAGAAAAAATCTTATTTTTGGGAGACGCGTTATACGCAAATCTATACGCTCCGACATGGCGGATGACACCGGAAGAGACACTCCGATTGTTGGATGTGTTGGAGACGTTCGATGCCCACCAAATCGTTTGGTCACATGGTGAGATGGTGAGTCGTGAAGCGTTCGCAGAAGATTGCCTCGCATTGAGACGAATCGCCGCCATATCAAGTGATTTCCCGGGAAATGAAGAAGAAATCACTCGGTCTTACGCTGTCCTCGTCAATCGTGAGATAAACGAGGAAGAACGGGAATTGATCACCTTCTTCAGGAACGGGACGGTGGGAAGATGACATTCACCATCACGCGAATCCATGAGGAAGACGAGTCGTTCCAACAGTTTTTGACCACTCGACTGCGTGAATATAACAATGTACACTCGATTCATCATCGCGAAATCCGTGAAGCGAACGTACCCGTCATTCAGTTGAAGATTGAGCAGGAAGGACATGTGATCGCAGGATTGTATGGAAGTGTGTATTGGGGATGGTTCGATTTAGACCGCCTATGGGTCGATGCAGACTTTCATGGTCAAGGTATCGGTAGTCAATTGATTGGAGAAGGAGAGGCATTAGCGAAGTCGCTCGGTGCGGCGCGTGTGAAGCTGACGACTTTCTCGTTTCAAGCGAAAACGTTTTATGAGAAGTTCGGCTATACGGTCGCTGGTGTGCTACCGGACTACCCACCTGGGTCGGATTACTACATGATGATGAAGGGACTATAAAAGGCGACACGAGGTCGCCTCAGGCTGTTGACTAACATGAATCATATCGCTCGCCTTTCCGGCGCCCACGCTTTCCGCAGGCAATCCCGGAGCCGCATCGCGACCTA
>NZ_JACSKY010000024.1 GCF_018617855.1 Exiguobacterium qingdaonense | reverse complement strand
TTATGGAGGCAGAACGCCTCAAGAAACCGGGAACCACAAAAAAGGACGAACCAGGTCGCAAGAGGCGACCTGGTTCGTCAACAAGCTGAGGCGACACGAGGTCGCCTTTTTTTAATATACTTTATCCCCATTGAAGATTGAGTTTTTCACCATGACGTAGTCTACCGTGCGCAATGCATCGAGACTGTCACCACCCGCGTAAGAAATCGCCGACTGGAGGTCCTGTTCCATCTCGGTCAATGTATCCTGTAACGCCCCTTTGTGTTCGACAAACATCTTTTTCCCTTCGACGTTTTTTCGCTCACCTTTTTGGAATTCAGATGCCGAGCCGAAATACTCTTTCAATCGTTTCCCGTCTTGCTCGAACGTTTCCCCTGGTGATTCGTCGTGTCCGGCAAACAACGAACCAATCATGACCATCGAAGCGCCGAAGCGAATCGATTTTGCGATATCACCGTGTGTGCGGATTCCCCCATCCGCAATAATCGGTTTCGTCGCCGCCTTGGCACACCAACGAAGTGCAGCCAATTGCCAACCGCCCGTGCCGAAGCCTGTTTTGATTTTCGTGATGCACACTTTACCAGGACCGATTCCGACTTTCGTCGCGTCCGCTCCGGCATGCTCCAATTCTCGAACGGCCTCTGGTGTCCCAACGTTTCCGGCGATGACAAAGGAACCGGGAAGGTGGTGTTTGATATGTTGAATCATCCGAATGACCGCATTCGAGTGTCCATGTGCGATATCGATCGTGATGAACTCCGGCGTATGACCGGTTGATTGAAGCATTTCGATGAATGCGTACTCTTCCTCTTTCACACCGACACTGATTGATGCATAGAGACCTCGTCCATGCATGTCTTGGATAAACGCAAAACGCTTCTCCGGATGAAAGCGATGCATGATGTAAAAATAGCCGTTCTCTGCCAACATGAGAGCTACCTTTTCATCAATAATCGTTTGCATATTAGCCGGAACGACTGGTAAACGGAAAGTGAAGCCGCCAAGTTCAATCGTCTGGTCACATTCCGAACGACTGTCAACTATACACTTTGCAGGAATTAATTGAATATCTTCATAATCAAATACTTTATCCATATGTCACACCCCTATTTACGAACATTATCTGCCAAACAGTGAAAAAACTTCGCCCATTCGGTAATGTAACGTGAATGGAGCGCAATGTCAAAGGGTAACTTCAATAAATAGACCAAAAAATGAATGTAAACTCTTAAAAAGGGTTTTAATGTTCGGTTTTTAACCTTACAGAATGTTTCACGTGAAAAAGGACCATTTATGAATGGTCCTTTGCGAGTACATATTGATTTCGTCCACCGGCTTTTGCTTCGTACAATGCGAGGTCGGCTCGTTTTAACAGTTGGGTGGTCGACAAGCCTTTGACATAGCGCGCACAACCGACGCTAGAAGTTGTGATAAACGTATGTTCATCGATTTCCCACGGACGCTGCAACGCTTGAATCACTTTTTCTGCGACACGATGCAGTGCAGAAGGATCTTTGAATCGAATGAGCACAGCGAACTCATCGCCACCTAATCGTGCGATCATATCTTGCTCTCGGAGCACCGATGTCAGACGACGTGCGAGTTGTCGTAAGAGCTCGTCGCCGACATCATGACCGAACGTGTCGTTGATTTGCTTGAAACGGTCTACATCGAGAGCGAGGACGGCCAACTCTCTCTGTTCGAATTCTGCCCGATCCATCGCCTCTTCGAGATAGGCAAGGAAAAAACGTCGGTTCGGCAAATCTGTCAACGCATCATGATACGCCAAGTGCTTCAATTGTTTTTCGAGAGCTTTCCGTTGCATGATCTCTCGGCTGACCGTCATATAGTGTAAGAGATGTCCAGATTTACTGTAGATGGCTTGTACTTTCGTCTCTAACCAAATCCAGCGCTGGTCGGCATGGAAATGGCGAAATTCGAGTGTCAACGGGACGTCGCATTTATTCATGTCTCTTATCTGTTCGCGAAAGGCGGGCTGGTCGTCCGAATGAATATAGTCAAATATGCTTTTTCCTTCGTAGTAGCTGGCTGAGAATCCAAGGACCGTACGGTGGGACGGGGATGCATAACGAACAGTTCCATCTTTTCCTAGAATACAGACAAGGTCACTCATATTTTCAGTGATCAGTCGGTACTGAAGTTCACTCTGTCTTAAGGCTAGCTCCATCTCTCGCTTTTCTGTCACATCCCGTAAAATCGTCAATACGGCCGTTTCCCCCTCATAATCAATCAAGAGGCTACTGATATCCATCTGAAGTCTGTCGCCACTAGGCGTCACGACGACCATTTCCGTGTCTTGGACGGGTCCGCCGACTTCGAGAGAGGCGAGACGTTTGCGAGTGGATTGATGATACTCTTCCGCGATAAATGAGAAAATGGATTCACTCTCAAGATAGGTTTCGCCAATCGTTGCGAGTGCCATCGCATTCGCATATAAAATTCGTCCCCCTCGATGAACGATGATGCCCTCCGGAATCGTTTCAATCAACTGACGGTAACGTCGCTCGCTTTCGATTGTAGCCCGTTCGGCGTTCTTCTCCGGCGTCAAATCGATGATGATTGCGAATAGACCTGTAATATTTCCACCGACTTCAATCGGGATATTTAGTATAGATAAATCGAGACGTTCGCCTGACTGATGGGTAGCGCGAAGCGAGTATTTATGAGGGATACCGGACAGTGTGAACTGCAACCCTTTTTGTACGCGCGACTGCTCATCTTTAGGCAACCATTGAAGAAATGGTTGGAACAGCAACTCTTGTTCGGTAAATCCAGTGATCGTCATGACGGCAGGATTAACCGATTTGATGTTCAGATGATGATCGAGCACAAAGATTCCGTGAGGAGAGTAACGTCTCAGCGATTCGTGGTGATCTTTTAAAATCGACAACTCGAGTTCGCGACGCTTTCGATCCGTCACCTCACGGACGACGGAGACGATATGGGTGCAAGTTCCCTCATCGTTAAAAATCGGCGTCACTTCTGACTCAAAATAGTGGAGTGGGAGCGTTAACACATCATCCGCCTCTACCGTATCTGTATAAAAGGAGTCGGCAAGGCGATAATCCTCATAAATGACACTCTTTTTCATCTTGATTGCTTCATCATAGTATTTTGTAATCAGATTGGCCGTCTCGGCAGGCACAAGCTCATCAATCCTCTTCCCGATATCCGCATCAGACCAGTTGATCGCGCGCTTACCAGGTTCATTCACGAAGACATAGCGATAAGCTGAGCCATTGACTTCCATCAAGAACACATAGTCTGAAATTTTATCGAACGTCTTTAGTAAAATTGATGCGTTGTATTGAAGTGTTTGGTCAGCTTCCATCTCGTCTCCCTCATTTCGTCCATTCTATTTTTCACACGTCATTTTTATCTTACCGCATCATCCGAATAAATGTGTGAAATTTCAAAAAAGACGGGATGTAGGCACATCCCGTCAGGCAGCATCTTTCAGTTGTCTCTGTTCGTTCCGTCCGTTCATGACGTAATACAAGAAAATGGTAAAGAGCACGACGCCTGAAAGAATCAAGTATAGCGTCGAAAATCCAGTCAGCGGTATGAGGAGTCCGATGAAATAAGGTCCAAATCCGAGACCGGCATCAAGTGCGATGAAAAACGTCGAGGTGGCCATCCCCATCCGGTGAGGAGGTGAAGCCTTGACGGCAATCGCCTGGGTACCAGACTGAATATTCCCGAATCCGAGTCCGATCAAAGACCCTGCGAACAGAAGCGTCAAGCTGCTTTGTGCCTGGCTGAGTACGAAAAGTCCGATGGCAAAGATGGCGATTGCCGGATACATGACGACGTTAGCGCCGCGCGCATCCATCAGTTTCCCTGTGATTGGACGCGACAACAGGACAGAGATGGAATAGACAAGGAAGAAGACACTCGCCGCCTCGATCAAGTCGAGCTCACTTGCGTAAAAGTTGATATAAGACAGTACACTCGAGAAACTGAGTGCGGCCATCCCGATAATGAGGGCGATCGGTAACGCCTTTGGTTCGACGAACGATTTTAAAGAAAATCCACGCACGACTTCAGGTGCGTCGATTTCAGACACATTCACAAAAAACGTACTCGCCAAACTGATCAATCCGATAACGAAACAAAGTCCAAAAATGACGGTAAAGCTCGTATATTGACTAAGGAGTAAGCCGACAAACGGGCCGATGGCTGTCGCCAAGGTAGAGCTCATGCTGTAATAGCCAATCCCTTCACCTTTCCGGGTCGCGGGAATGACTTGGGCCACGATCGTCCCAGTGGCGGTGCTCGACAATCCCATCCCAAGACCGTGTACGAAACGTGTGAGCAACAAGAAACCGACACCCCATTCGACGAAGTACAGCAAAATGGTGGCAGTAAAGAAGCCGAGCCCGATATAAAGCGTCCTCTTCCGACCGATCGAATCGATCAGGCGACCGATGAACAAGCGCCCGGTCAGCGTCCCGATGATGAAGATGCCGGTGACGAGCCCCGCTTGACTCGTCGTCGCCCCGTACGACTCGACAGCATGCACTCCAATGGTGACCATCAGTAAGAAAAAGATGAGCGTCAGGAAGAAATTGATGAGCGAGATGATCAAGAAGTCTCTCGTCCACAGTTGTTGAATATGCATCGAACACGATGCCTCCCTTTCTTCAAATCCGAATAGTTAATAAACATAACTAAAAGAGTATACCAAATCAAAGGAAGGCTTGTCTGAGGTGATGCACGAAGCGCATCAAAAATAAAAAACTCGACTCGTGATACGAGTCGACAGCTTGTTGACGAACCAGGTCGCCTCTTGCGACCTGGTTCGTCCTTTTTTGTGGTTCCCGGTTTCTTGAGGCGTTCTGCCCCCATAAA
>NZ_JACSKY010000023.1 GCF_018617855.1 Exiguobacterium qingdaonense | reverse complement strand
AAACGGCTTGAGCCCTGTCGAATACAGGTCTCAAGCCGCCTAGTTTGGTTTTTATTATTTGCCCTGTCTACTTGACGGGGAGCAGTTCAAAAGAAAGGGGTGTTTTTGCTTATGATTGTTTTTTGAAACGAGGGAAGTTAAACGCGATGGCGATTCCTCCACAAATAAAGAGGAGAAACGGATAGAACATGAACGGGACGAGGTCCGGCGATGCGGTTTTCGTCAGTTCAGCGGCAATCAGGAGTTGCGCCCCATAAGGGAGAATCCCTTGTACCCCACATGAGAAGATGTCGAGCACACTTGCTGATTTCTTCCGTTCGATCGCATATTCGTCCGCGATGTTCGCGGCAAGTGGTCCGGCTACAAGAATGGAAATCGTATTGTTCGCCGTCGCTACGTTCGTCGCACTGACAAGACCGGCGATACTCCACTCGGCACCGGCACGTTTTTGAATCCGTGACGTCAAGGCATCACGCAAATACGTGAGTCCTCCATTGTGCGAGATGAGCCCGACGAGTCCACCCATGAGTAATGTCAGGAATGAAATTTCAGCCATGCCAATCATCCCGTCCGCAATGGCTGTCACAAACGCCGTGACAGATAGGGTGCCATCGAAAAGCCCAATGATCCCAGTGAGTGTGATGCCACCTATCAGAACTAAAATGACGTTCAGTCCTGTTAACGCCAGTCCAATGACAGCGAGATATGGAATCAGTTTATACCATTCGAACGCGGCGACGTCGACCGTCGATTCACCGTTTGACAAGACAGCGAGTAAAATCGTCGTGATGATGGCAGCCGGTAACACGATCCAGAAGTTTGTGCGGAATTTATCACGCATATTCGTCCGTTGCGTCCGGACGGCGGCAATCGTCGTGTCCGAGATGAACGAGAGGTTGTCTCCAAACATCGCTCCCCCGACAACGGCTGCAGCAGCGATGGCGACATTGACACCGCTCTCTTCATGAATACCGAGGGCAATCGGTGCGAGTGCCGCAATCGTCCCGGTCGACGTTCCCATCGCCATTGAAATGAAGGCGGCAATGACGAATAGCCCGCTCAGGAGAAGCGAGGGCGGTAACAGTGTCAATGCGGCGTTGACCGTCGCATCGATTGCTCCGATTGCTTCCGCTACCGACGAAAATGCGCCAGCCAGTAAGAAGATGAAAATCATAATGATGATACCCGGGTTACCGGCTCCTTGCGCGATGCGCTCTACAGTTTGTGTAGTACTTCCTTTTGTCATGAATGCTGCAACCATCAATGCGATGATGGCGGCAACGAGGACCGGAAACTTATAAAAGTCTCCGTAATAGATTCCTGCTCCGATGAAAAAGAGCAGAAAGACAAATAACGGCAAGAGTGCCCATTTGTTCGCTGTCGGTTGTTCCAAGTTAATCACCTCACTAAAAAAATAAAAGGACCTTTTTCTGAGAAAAAGGCCCTTCGTGCGAAATACCCTTTTCATCTTCCGAGCATATGCTCACTGGATTTGGCACAGGTTCCCCGCTGCCGAGACTTCATCGGGCCAGTCCCTCCGTCTCTCTCGATAAAAAGTCATGATTCAATTATCAAACACGTTCCCTAACGTACCTGTTTCGAATCCGCTTGTCAACTTAAAAACTCCCCAATTCGATGTGAGAAGGGGGAGTTTAGGTCGTTAAATTGTTGAAGTGCGCCACACGGTTGCGTCCCGCGTATTTTCCGCCGACATAAAGCGCGCGATCCGCATTTCGAATCGTATCGTCTAAACGCTTATTTCCGAACGCATCAATTGTATCCACACCGATCGATGCGGTCACAGAAATCTCATGGTGGTCGACAAGAAACGGTTTCGCCTCGATTTGATGACGAATGCGTTCTGCGACTTCAGTCGCTTGATTCATATCGCAATGGTTGAGCAATAGAATAAATTCTTCACCACCATAACGGGCGGCGAAATCATCGGAACGAAGCACTTGCCGAATCCGACGTCCGAACTCTTGTAACACCTGGTCCCCGACTTGGTGTCCATACGTATCATTGATTTTTTTGAAAAAATCAATGTCGAGCATGGCGACCGAAATCGGATACATCGAACGGTCGGATATTTGTTGAATTCCGTATTCATAAAATGCACGCGCATTGGCGAGAAGTGTCAAACTATCTGTCCGACTCTCGGTATAGAGACGGTCACGTTCATGACAACGGCTGATGGTCCGGTTGAACGACTTCAACAACTTGATGATCTCGTGCTGGATCACTTTTGGATAACCGTACACGGATTCTCCGGTCATGACAATCCATGTACGGATTCCTTCAATCTCTTCCGAACGGATTGAAACAAAGCTGTGGTAGTCGTCATTGAACACGTCAGAGAGTGAAGCATCCCATTCGAATCGCATCTCGTAATCAAGGATCGGTTCGATGGGTTGGCTATGATCGAGCAGTGTAAATACGGTCGGTCGATTAATCGGTTGACGTGTCTTTAAGTCGAAATATAGTGTGCGATCGAATAGCTTGAACTCGACATACCCTTCATCATAATGGTTCAGTTGCTCGCATTGACTCAAGAACACTTCGATGGCCTGTGCCTCGCTCTGTGACAAAGAAACGGCTTCCTTGGCCTCATCATATTGTTCAATCAACGTTTTAAACGCATCTTGACGCTCCTTTTGAATGAGAAGTCGCTTAATAAAGAACGTCAACGCTGCGGCGATACTACTGACAACGAGTAAGTTCGTCTCCCGAAACAAGGCGGCCGCTAGGATGAAGATGAGGCTGACGACGTATGTGTAAAAGGCAATCTTCAAAAAGTCACTCAACGCGATATCGACGCGGAACCACCATCTCACCTGATATTTTTGGAATACGGTATTTAAGAAGATGGTCAGGAACAGCCCTAAGAGCGGCAGGAATGACTCTTGCGAATAGAAGTCGAGACCTGTTTCTCCCCCGAGTGCGAGATAGACAGCCGCCGGGATGATGATTTCTAAATATGCTGTCACGGCATTCCAAGGATAGGTGAACCGAAAACGGCGAATCGCGACTCTTGGCTTCAAGTTGGCGAACTGAAAAACGAATAATCCGATCTGGTTGACGATGAGTGCTGTCTCAAACCCAAAGAATAAAAATAAGATTAATACGATGCTTTCAGAGAATGTGAAGTATACACCTTTGACTTCGATCGAGTCGAGTTGAAAAATGATGACGAGTAGCGAAATCAAAACGAACGACAGTGGATCAATAGCCGGGGCGTGCAAAACGTCTATTGAAAATAATCCGATGGTGAAGATGAATAAAATACTCCATATACTCCAACCGAGCATGGACATTTTGCGGAAATGATTCATGTGTTCCCTCCTAGCATGGGACATTTCAAGATACAATAGTAAAGATTCGTCATAATTTCGTACGAGTCCTGCCTTTCGTCAAACATGATTGAATTCTAGCATTGAGTATACAGGGAATATCCTCTATAATGAAGTTGCTTTTCAACCGCATAGACGAATGTCGATGAAAAAGAGAGTAACGATGATTTAGTCAATAAAGCGATTCGGGGATTGGTGAGAGCCCGGGCTGACAAGCGTCGCGAAACGCACTTTTGAGATGCTATCCGAAATGAGTAGGCATAGCCGGAGGGAACCGTTATCACCGTAAAGCGGTCTGCATCATGCAGGCAAGAAGAGTGGTACCGCGGGAATTCCCGTCTCTTTGCATCTATGCAAAGGGCGTTTTTTTTATGAGTTGCAATCCAAGAAGGAGGACATACAAATGAGTTATGAGCGCAAGTATGCAGAAGCGTTATCACGTGTCATCGGAGAAGAACTGACGATTGACCAAATTGAAGCATTGATTGAGAAACCGAAACACGAGGCGCACGGCGACCTTGCCTTTCCATGTTTCCAATTGGCGAAGGCCTACCGGAAAGCACCGGTCATGATTGCGACAGAGATCGCAAATGACTTGAACGATGAACTGTTCACAAAAGTCGAGGCGGCTGGACCTTACGTCAACGTGTTCTTGAGCCGTGACGTCGTGTCACAAGAGATTATTAACACGGTACTCGATGAGAAGTCGGAATATGCGACGCACGTAACGCGCAATGAGACGATTGTAACGGACTTTTCGTCACCAAACATTGCAAAGCCGTTCTCGATGGGTCACTTACGTTCGACCGTGATCGGAAATGCAATCAACCAAATCGCACGCAAAAATGGATACGATGTCGTCGGCATCAACCACCTCGGGGACTGGGGTACACAGTTCGGAAAACTGATGGTCGCATATAAAAAATGGGGCGATGAGGAAGCGGTACGTGCCAACCCGATCGCAGAACTCTTGAAGTTGTACGTCCACTTCCATGAAGAGGTGAAGACACAACCGGAACTCGAAGATGAAGGTCGTGCCTGGTTCAAAAAACTTGAAGAAGGTGACGCGGAAGCGACCGAGCTGTGGCAATGGTTCCGTGACGAGTCACTTAAAGAATTCCAAAAAGTATATGATCTCCTCGGTGTGAAATTTGAGAGCTTCAATGGAGAGGCGTTCTATAACGACAAAATGGGACGTGTCGTTCAGATGCTTGAAGAGAAAAATCTCTTAGTCGAAAGCGAAGGCGCGATGGTCGTCTCGCTTGAAGACGAGAATTTGCCTCCTTGCCTAATCAAGAAGAAAGATGGCGCGACACTTTATGCGACACGCGACTTGGCAGCAGCGATCTATCGTTACGAGACGTACAACTTCGTGCAAGCGAACTATGTCGTCGGTGGCGAACAGGCGCTTCACTTCAAACAACTCTTCTCGGTCCTTCGTAAGCTTGGATATGACTTCGTCGATGGCATGCATCACGTGCCGTTCGGCTTGATCTTGCAAGAAGGGAAGAAGATGTCGACGCGTAAAGGGCGTATCGTCCTTCTTGAGGAAGTGTTGAAAGAAGCGATTGAGAAAGCGCAAGCGAACATCGAGCAGAAGAACCCGGACCTTGCGAACGCATCAGACGTTGCCCGCATGGTCGGTGTCGGTGCGGTCGTCTTCCACGACTTGAAGAACGAACGGATCAACAACATCGAATTCGATCTCGATAGCATGCTGAAGTTCGAAGGAGAGACAGGACCTTACGTCCAGTACACGAATGCCCGTGCGAACTCACTCCTCCGCAAAGGAAACTATGACGGCTCACCGTTCACGGGTGCAGACGATGACCACTCATGGGGTGTCGTCACGATGCTCAACGCGTTCCCGCATGTCATCACCCGTGCGCATGAACGCCGCGAACCATCGATTATCAGCCGTTACGTAATTGACCTCGCACAAGCGTTCAACAAGTATTACGGTCACGTCCGCGTCCTTGAAGACGATGCGGGCAAACAATCACGTCTCGCGCTCGTCAAAGCCGTGACGCTCGTATTGACGGAAGGACTCCGTTTACTCGGTGTCGAAGCTCCGGAAGAAATGTAAGACAGACGAAAGGACCTCAAAAATTGAGGTCCTTTTCAGCTTGTTGACGAACCAGGTCGCCTCTTGCGACCTGGTTCGTCCTTTTTTGTGGTTCTCGGTTTCTTGAGGCGTTCTGCCCCCA
>NZ_JACSKY010000022.1 GCF_018617855.1 Exiguobacterium qingdaonense | reverse complement strand
CTTCGCGTTCGCGAGCGCGAGGCTGTCCGCCTCGGCGAGGAACGGGAACAGGGGCTTGTAGGAGGCGGGTGTCGCCGGTTTCCGTCTCGGTCCGGTCCCCGCTTTCGCCTCCTCGCGGATGGCGATGCGGTCCTCGAGCAGCTTGTTGTAGATGAAGCGGGCGCAGCCGATCGTCCGGACCAGGAACTCTTCCTGTGCCGGCGTCGGGTGGAGCCTGTATTTGTAGCCTTTCAGCATGTCCGTCCCTCCTCCCTCCAGAAGATCGTGATGTGTCTTCCTCATCCGATACCCGTGGAGGGGGAGGGAGAATCTGACGGAATCACGAACTTTTGTTCGTCATGTCTGTCACAGGGAGAGAAGAGTTTTGGACCGGGCGATTCATCCCCCACCTACGCCGGGCTTCGCCCCGAGACGCTTAGAGGAGGGAGAATTCTCGCCTGATTTAGTTAAACATAGTCATTTACACTCAAAATGACCATGATTCTTTTTGTTATAGGTGAAACAAACAAAGCGCTCGACCGTTTCCATACGAAACAGTCGGGCGCTTTTGTTAGTTATAATTTCGTTCGATGACAAAGCTCGTCTTGTCCCCGCGGAAGTAGGAGCGTGAGTATTCAATCGCTCGTCCCGACTCATCCTCTGTCACCGTCTCGATATGGAAGCACGGTGACCCGAGTGGACAGTCGAGGAGTGCACTCACCTTCTCGTCAGCTAAGGCAATTTCTAGTGCCTCCGTCGTCTTGGCGACATGAACGTCGTGGACTTCAGCGAGTGTGCGGAAGAGCGAATGCTCGGCCTGTTCTTTCGTGATTCCCGGTGCGATCTGCCACGGGATGAACGAGACCTCATACTGTGTCGGCTCCCCGTCCGCATGACGGATTCGCTCAATCTTTTGAATCGGGGCATTGTCCTCTGCTTCGAATACTGAAGCGATTTGACCGGACGCCGAGATGACCGAAATGTCGATCAAGGCGACTTGTCCACGCTTCCCTTGGACGGCGAGCTGGGCCGCATAGTTGTTCGGCGTATACGACAACGTCTGTTGTACTTTCTTTCCGGCGACGAACGTCCCACGGCCTTGTTGACGGACCAAATACCCTTCCGTCGTCAACTGGTTGAGGGCGCCTCGTACCGTCGTCCGGCTCACATCGAACTCCTCGCAAAGCGCGTACTCGGTCGGAAATTTTTCCCCTTCTTTATAGTGCCCACTCTTGATGCGGGACAACAGTTCATCCTTGATTGCGGTTTGGAGCGTCGATTGCGACATATCTCCATCTCCTTTACGTTGGGTTGGTTCCTTTATTGTGATACAGCAATCATACAATTGCAAATACAAAAACTTATTTGTATTATTTGTACTTTTTATATTGCCGAAAGTTGTACTATTTGTTATATTTGTTACGACAAAAAGAAATCGCTTTCAAAAGGAGGAGTTGGCACCATGGCAGTCAAGGTCGTCATCATCGGCGGTGGGTCCAGTTACACCCCGGAAATCATCGAAGGATTGATTGATCGACAGGCAACGTTCCCCGTTCGGGAGATCGTGCTCGTCGACATCGAAGAAGGGAGGGAAAAACTAGAGATCGTCGGTCGTCTCGCAGAGCGGATGATCGAGAAGGCAAACGCCGAGATCACGCTCAGTTGGACGCTCGACCGAAGAGCCGCACTCGTCGGCGCAGATTTTGTATCGACCCAGATTCGGGTCGGTGGACTGAAGGCACGTGCGCTCGATGAACGCATCCCGCTCAAGCATGGCTTCATCGGGCAAGAGACGAACGGCGCGGGCGGATTGTTCAAAGCGTTCCGTACCATCCCGGTCTTGATCGACTTGGCAAACGAAGTCGCCGAGATTTGTCCGGACGCCTGGCTCGTCAACTTCACCAATCCGGCGGGCATCGTCACCGAGGCCGTACTCAAGCACTCATCTCATAAGAAGGTCATCGGTGTATGCAACATCCCGTTCAACATGCGAAACTCGGTCGCCGAGATCCTCGAGACGCCTGTCGAACGAGTCGCGATTGAATTTATCGGATTGAACCATTTCGTCTTCGGCCGTCACGTCTGGGTCGACGGGGTGGACCGGACGAGTGACGTCCTCGCCTCGCTCAACGCAGGCAACGACTACTCGCCGGCGAACATCGTCGGGCTCGGTTGGAGCGAATCGTTCCTATCGTCACTCGGCATGTTACCGAACCCGTATCACCAGTACTACTTCCAGACGAAAGACGTGTTGAAAAAAGACCTCGAGGCGTACGAACAAAACGGCACCCGTGCCGAAGTCGTGCAACAAGTCGAGGCGCAGTTGTTCGAGAAATACAAAGACGTCGATCTCGCCGTCAAACCGGAAGAGCTTGAAAAACGCGGAGGCGCCTACTATTCAGACGCCGCCTGCAACTTGATGGACTCGATTCACAACGACCGCGGCGACATCCAGACGGTCAACACGCTCAATAACGGCACGATTCGGGATTTACCAGACGATGCGGTCATCGAAGTGAACGCCGTCATCACGAAGTCGGGTCCTCGCCCCATCTCCATCGGCGCGTTGCCGCTCCCGATTCGTGGGCTCATCACGAACTTAAAAACGTTTGAACAGCTCGCCATCCAAGCGGCTGTATCCGGCACGTACGAGGACGCCTACCTTGCCTGCCTCATGAACCCGCTCATCCAAGACGAGAAACGGATCGATCCGCTTCTTAAAGAGCTGTTCACAGCGCACGAGGCGTATCTACCCCAATTTAAGAAGGAGGTTTATTCATGAACAAGTTTATTGAAATCGCGGGACGTATTGGGTCCCAAAGGCACTTAGTCGCCATCCGTGACGGATTCGTTTCCGTCATGCCACTCATCATCGTCGGGTCGCTCGCAGTCCTCATCAACAACTTCCCAGCCGTCAACATCGGTAGTCTCTCGCTCGACTTCGTCGGATCGATGAACAACCTGTTCGGCGAAGGAAACTGGCAAGGACTCGGTGGTAGCATCTGGACCGCATCCTTTGCGATACTCGGGCTCCTGATCGCTTTCTCGATCGGGTACAACTTGGCCCGTTCGTATGGAGTCGACGGACTCGCGGCAGGTATCTTGTCGCTCGCCTCGTACATCATGCTCGTACCGGTCACGGCTGACTGGGGTCTCAACTTCGCATGGCTCGGCGCACAAGGACTCTTCGTCGCCATCATCGTATCGATTGCCGTCACAGAAATGTTCCGCTACCTCATCAATACGAAACTGACGATCAAGATGCCAGAAGGTGTGCCGGGTGGGGTCACCCGTTCATTCCAAGCGCTCATCCCATCGATCATCATCTTGACGGTCGTCGCAGGATTCCAGCTCTTCATGACGCTCGTCGTCGAACTTAGTGTGTTTGAAGTCATCTTCAAAGCGATCCAAGAACCGCTCCAAGGATTCGGCGATTCACTCCCGGCCGCCCTACTCATTGCTTTCTTGAACCACATCCTTTGGTTCTTCGGGCTTCACGGGACGAACATCATCGGCTCGGTCATCGAACCAGTCTATCTCCCGCTCATCGAGCAAAACTTGGCTGCCTTCCAAGCCGGAACGTCAGCGTTTGATGTACCATATACAGTCACAAAACCATTCTTGGATGCATTCGTCTTCATGGGTGGATCGGGTACGACGTTCGCGCTCTTACTCGCGATCTTCATCGTCGTCCGCAAACAACGGAATCACCCGTATCACCAAGTCGCCAAACTGTCGACACCAGCTGGTCTCTTCAACATCAACGAACCGGTCATCTTCGGTCTTCCGATCGTGTTGAACCCGATCATGCTCGTACCGTTCATCTTAGTACCGGTCACGCTCACGATCATCTCGTACGTCGCGCTCTCGACGGGCATGGTGCCGAAGACGGTCGCCATCGTCCCTTGGACAACGCCACCTATCATCAGTGGATATTTGGTCACGGGCGGTAGTGTCCGCGGCGTCTTGCTCCAAATCGTGAACTTGTCGATTGCGACAGCGATGTACATTCCATTCGTCATGGCAGGAGCGAAGGCGATGACAGCCGAAATCAATAAAAACAAAGCCGCAACCGAGGAAGGAGAAAAAATTTCGTGAAAACCGAAACGATCCAAGAACTCTCGTTTATGATTATCTTACATGCCGGAAATGCACGCTCCTCTGCATTCGAGGCCATCGCTGCCGCAAAACGCGGTGAAGCGGACGAAGCGAAAGCAAAGTTGAAAGAAGCCGATGCGGCCTTTTTAGACGCACACAAGCTTCAGACCCAGCTGTTACAGGAAGAGGCACGGGGGACGACGAGCGACATGAGCGTCCTCCTCGTCCATGCGCAAGACCACCTCATGACAGCGATGACCGTGAAAGAGCTTGCCGTCGAAATGATTGACATGATCACCCGATTGAATCGATTGGAGGAAACGACATGAACATCTTACTCGTCTGCTCGGCAGGAATGTCGACATCGATCTTAGTGGAAAAAATGCGGAAAGAAGCCGCCGATCGCGGCATCGATGCATCGATTGACGCGATTCCAGAATCGCGCTTGAAAGAACAATCGAACGTCGACGTCATCTTGATCGGACCACAAGTCCGCTACCTCGAAGGGAAAATCAAATCGTCCGTCAACGTCCCGGTCGCGGTCATCGACAACATGGCGTACGGGATGATGAAAGGTGACCTCGTCCTCGACCAGGCACTCGGTCTCGTCAATGCCTAAGACGTTCGTCCTCGTCAACGCTGATGATTTCGGATTGACAACGGGTGTGAACGCCGGCACTCTCGACAGTCACGTGAATGGAATCGTCAATTCGGCGACGATGATTATGAACGGATATGCCGTCGAGGAAGCGGTCCGACTCGCGAACCAACATCCGTCGCTCCGCGTCGGGGTCCATCTCGTCTTGTCCTGGGGCAAACCGCTCGCCGACACGAGTGCCCCTCTCACGAAAGAAGACGGCACGTTCCGCTACACGAGCCGCTTCTTGACTGAAGACTCGCCTGACCCGGAGCTCGTCTATTTGGAGTGGAAAGCCCAAATCGAGGCGTTCCTTGCGACAGGACTCCCGCTCGACCATCTCGACAGCCACCATCACATTCACGGCTGGCCTGTCCTGCACGACGTCATCATTCGTCTCGCTGAAGAATACGACACGACGTTTCGGGCCTTAACGACGCTCGGGTCGCGCCGGGACTTGTGGGTGACCGAACGGTTCAGTGATCAGTTCTACGCGGACGGTGTCTCTCATGCGACGCTTGACGCCATCGAACCGGGAGCATCGATCGAAGTGATGGTGCATCCGGCCGACCTCGATGACCGTCTTCCAAGCGTCACGTCTTACCTCGTCCCACGCCTCCTTGAAAAACAGGTGTTGGTCAACTATGAACGCCCCGATTGGTGGGCATGACAAAAGCGGGTTCCCATGGGGGGACCCGCTTTTTTATAGGTCAAATGCTCGTTGAATCTGCGCCGCCGTCTCCTCCGGGCTTAAGTTCGTGTTGTCGATGCGGAGATAATGCTCGACGTCTAGTTCCCCCGGACGTGAGTTCAATCGATACATCGTCGCCGTCTGTTTCAGGTCTGCCTCAGACCAGGCGATATCACGCTTAGACGGTTTATGGGTGAGGCGATTCTCCGTCGTATTGCGCGCGAGCCGCTCTGCCATCTCGGCCTCGAGCTCGACGTAGTAAATGTCCGCCCCGTGTGACTCGAACAAATTCGTCACCTTCTCCACGTAATCCCAGTCCTCCTGCATGTCAAACGCCCAGACGAACGTGAAGATCATGCCGGGTAAATCGCTCTTGGCGACCGCCTCGAACAGTTCTTGACGAAAGTGTTGGACGAGTCGCTTCCCTTCCGGTGTCCCATAATTGAAGAACGGGCCGACGAGGTCGATCGTCATATGGTTATGGAATAATTTCAGTCCGGTTTTGTCGGCGAGCGCCTGTCCGACCGTCATCTTGCCGACGGCTTGTGGACCGAATAAGATGATGAACTTCATTGGATTGCCTCCTATACCTTTTGATGATTCTATCACGAGCGTTCGATTGTGGAACCCCCCTAAAATTATTGTTTACCTTCTTCGATTTGAAGGAATAGGCATAGCATCGAACTCTATAGAAAGAAGGTGCCCCCGTGACTTGTCCCCACTGCGGAAAGAAGACACGATCGAAAACGGTCTGTCCGACGTGTGGCCGTCGCTCACGTCGCACGATTTGGTTATTTGCCACCCCATTTGCTATCGCACTCATTGCATTCGTCACCTTCATTGGAAACGCCTATTTCACGGATATGCTACGTTCCACCGACTCGCTCGCCGACCAGGTCAACTTGTCGATTCGTGAAGAAACCGTCTTCGCTGACGAGGCGACACCGGTCGACTTTGAAACGCTACAAGAGAGCCTCTTCACCGTCAGTTACGGGACGGGATTTTTGGTGAGCTCACGCGATGTCGTCACGGCTGCCTCGAACGTGGCCGGATTGACGAACATCATCATGTATCATGACGGGGAGGCCGTCTCCGGCACCGTCGTCGGTCGTACGAATCTGATTGCCGTCATCCGCATCGAAGAGACGGATCATACACCATTCTTATTCACGCAAGCCATCGCGGCAGAGGACGAGTCGCTGACGACACTGACGATGAAAGAACGTATCAACGGTACGGTCACGTTCGCCGAGAACGGTTATAGTCGAAACTTTGATTTGCCACGTCATGCGTATGGGAGTCCGCTCCTTTCCGCGTCCGGTCGGGTCGTCGCCATCCATTTACGTGGGATCGCCTTGCCGACCGCTTTGTTCGAACGGGATGTCCGGACGTTTATCGGAAAAGACGTACCGGCCCCACCACCGATCGAGCTTGCACCGGTTGAGCCCGTCACGCCTGACTTGACCGAAGAACCACCCGTCGTTCCGGAAACCCCTTCTGTTCCTGAGGCGCAACCTGAAATCCCGCCGGCCACTGAACCGGAGACGCCGGTCGAGGAAGAAGTCGAAGAGGTCGAAGAAACCGAACCGACGACACCTGAAGTGACGCCGGAAGAACCTGCAGAACCACCGAGTGAACCAGAGCAACCGACGGACCCACCGGAAACGGAAGAGCCGATCGAGGATGATCCCCCGGTAACGGAGCCAGAGGAGCCGACCGAGCCGGAAGAGCCAGCGGAGCCAGAAGAACCGACGACGCTCGAACCAGGCGGGGATGAGGACTCCATCGTCGAAGACGACCCGGAAGAACCGATTGAAGAAGAAAACGACACAAGCACCCCATCTGAATGATGGAGTGCTTGTTATTCGTCGCGTGTGAAACGTCGTTGGAGATTGCCAAGAACTGCTCCTAGTCCGAGAAGCAGAATCGACAGTGCCCAAAACGGGAGCGTGTCTTGCAGCAACCAGACGACGAGGGCACTGAAGCCGATGACGGCCCCGAGCCATAAAAAGTTCCGTTGTCCCATATGGTTCACCTCGCTCTCATCATAACACATCGATGCGATGCGCTGCCGCTTGCGGTGGCAGGGAACGCGTCATCTGTTCAGCGTATTCGACCCTGACTTGTTGTCCGACGAAAAGCAATTCTACATCCAACATGTGCTTCTCTATATGAAACAAGATACCGTCAAACGGCTCCGCCTCAAGAGTCGGGGCGACCCGAATCTTTCCTTCCATCACTTCTGCGATATATCCTGTGAATGTCGCCATATCCTCCTCCCCCTTCACTTACCATTTCCCATTTTTACAAAAAATGCTACTCTCTCTTATGGGGAAAAAGTATAATAAAGCCACACAAGTATTTGTGAGGAGGACACCATATGACACAAACCATCGATTTACACAACCCGGAATTTCAGCGAACGTTCCTTGAGATCATGCTCCTCGCAGAATTAACGGAAGCTTACAACGCTGAAGCGATCAACGACATGGCGACACGGGGCGAGACCGCGTTCCCGAAAGACCCGTTTTTCCCTGCCATGCGCGCCTATCCACATATTCGGGAAGGGGATATCGAGTCGGCCAAGCGTTGGCTCGACAAAGCGAGCGAACTCGGCGACCACTACATCCTTCATATACTAAACGGGTTCGTCAGTGAAGACACGGGGTTCACGTTCGAGGCGGAGCAACACTTCCTCCGTGGCGTCGAACGCTATCCGGACGTCCCGCTGATGCATCGCGCCATCGCCGTTCACTACTTTGACCGAAAATTTTACGGTGAGGCCGGCCTTCACATCATGCACTATACGAGACTTGCAGGGTTCAATCCGGACACCGTACCGATGCTTCTCGAGTTTTTCCAAGTGTATGACGACATTCCGCTCGATATGGTCGATGAGCTGATGAAGACGGCGAGCGGCTATTTGATGTCAAGCCCGCATGACCCGCATGCCCACTCCCTCTATGCCTCCATCTGTAGCCATCGCTTCGCAGCACTCACAGCCGACCTTGAAGACGATGCCCCGCTCACCGATGAGATGATTTGGATGCTCATCGAAATTGAGAATCATGGGATGTGGAGTGCGACCTACGACCGTAGTGAAGAGCGGATGTTCCGCCACATGTTCGCAGAATACGTTGACAATGTCATCCTTCCGAACACGTCACACCTCTATGTGTGGCGCCTTCGGATGCGCTACTTGACACGTCGCCTGACACACCGCTTCACGGGTGGGTATACTGTACCGACGTCCTAAAAAAACATCACGCCAGCACGGCGTGATGTTTTTGTTTACCCTGCATATGGTTTAATCGGTCCGCGTAAGCTGAACGAGTAGTCCTCGGGGTCGACGATCCCGACGACCTCGTCCCCTTCGAGCAACTCATACAGAAATTCTGCCATCTCGCGCGCCGTATGATACTTCGCAACGTTCTCGCTATAATCGAACCTTTCCGTATCTCGAGCCCGATCAGCAAAACTCGTCTCCGTCGCGGCCGGTGCGAGTACTTTCGCCCGAAGTTTTGCATCGTTCTGTTCTAACTCGCGTGCGAGCCCTTCCGTGTACGCACTGACGAAGAATTTCGTCGCACAGTACGTGACCGAGTTCGGGACGATGCGATATCCCCCGACAGACGATACGTTCAACAGTTGTGCCCCTTCGACGTCGTGATAGTCACGGACGTATAAGCTCGACAAGACGGTGAGCGCCTCGATGTTCAAACGAATCATGTTCTCAATCTTACCTAAATCCACCTCTTTGATTTGTCCGGCATCCCCAAACCCGGCGTTGTTGACCCACGTCTCAATGTCGAGGTCTGCGAGCGACTCATACAGACCGTACACGTTCTCACTGTATGACAGGTCAATCGATTTGATGATGACGTCGCAATCAGGCGAGATGGATTTGATCTCATCACGTAGCGATTCGAGCTCTCCTTTTCGTCTTGCGACGAGTACGAGTGACTTGCCTTTTTCGGCAAGCAACTTCGCCGCCTCATATCCGATTCCTGAACTGGCTCCTGTAATGACCGTGTACTTCATATGATCCACTCCTTTTTGTCGTTTACCTTGATGTTCATTCCCTACTTTTTAGATGACGAATCGTATCGATGTGAACGAAAAGCCCTGACTCCGAAGAGACAGGGCTTTAGCGGAACGCTTTATTTCTTGATACAGTACCTTTCGATTTGAATTGCGAGCTGTGAAATTTCAATTGATTCTGTCGCCGTTCGAACACAAAACAGAATGGCTTCTGTTTCATCTAATCGTAATTTATATCCGTTACGGGTCAAAAATAACTGCAAAGCAGCATATGCCGTTCGTTTATTCGCATTCAAAAAACAATGGTTTTTTGATAGTGAATGAAAAAGTGCCGCAGCTTTTTCAAACAATGAGGGATAGGCACCCACCCCGAACGCAGAGTGATTCATCCCCTGAACTGAAGAATTGAGCAAGCCCAAATCTTTTATTCCAATCGGTTCCGCAGGTGAATATCGTTGAATCATGAGTTGATTGATTGCTATAATCTCATCCTCTGTCACAATTCTCATCACCGATCAACAAGTCCTTTAAATGTACCATCGTGCTCTTTGATGATTTCATCCATCTCCTTAAAGAAATCTGGAGAAATGTTTAAATGAGAGGGCACTTCAATTTTTCGAATAGGTTGGATCAACAAACCTTCATCCGTTGTAATGATCGAAACTTGATCGCCTACGTCTAGATTGAAATCTCGTAATTCACTCATCGGAAGTGAAACGTGTACCGAATTTCCGTGTTTTACGAGTTTTCGTTCAATACTTCGAATGACACGCATAGCATAACCTCCTCATCATCTTATCGTACGTACGGTATATATAGTACGTATGTTAGCACATTTGAGTGATTACGTCCATGTTGCAACCACCTAAGTCGTGAACTTTCCAATCAACGTCTGCAAGTCGTTCGTCATATTGCCTAGCGACTCAGCGACCCCGTTCAACTCTTGAATCATCGCGAGTTGGGAGTCAGCTGTCTCACCGACAGAACGCATCGTCTTCGCCATCCCTTCACTGTCTTGTGACATTTGAAGAGAGGACGTCGCGACTTGCTTCGTCGTCTCCGCGATTTCCTGTGAGGCGATGCGGATGTGTGACGTGTTGTCGACCGACGTCTCGAGCTGTCTGACGATTTGATCGAAGGCACCCGTCGCTCGTTCGAGTAGAAGCGTATTCGTCTCGACGCGTTTCGCACTGACGGCATGTTGGTCAAGGACCTCGTTCGACTGCGCCTGAATCGACTCGATCAGTCCGGCGATTTGTGTCGCCGACTGTTTCGACTGTTCGGCGAGTTTACGCACTTCTTCTGCGACGACGGCGAACCCTTTTCCTTGTTCGCCGGCACGTGCCGCCTCGATGGCCGCGTTCAATGCCAATAAGTTCGTCTGGTCCGTGATGGACTGGATGACTTCTGTGATCAAGGCAATCTCATCGGACTGTTGCTTCAGCGCCGAGATCGATTCTCCTGTCAGACGCGTCTCCCGTTCAAGGGCGAGCACTTCGTCTTTCGCCTGCGCGATCGTCGTACCGCCTTCTTCGGCGAGTTTTAAACTTTTCGATACGTCATCGTCAATCGAACCGATTGACCCGGCGATCCGACCGATTCCCTCATCCGCAGCAGCGACCGCGTGTGATGTCCCTGTCGCCTCTTTTGCCTGCACGACCGTTTCTTCCACGACGCGGTCGATGAGACGCGTCGTTTCCTCCGTCTGGGATGCCATCTCTTCTGTGCTCGCATACAGTTCTTCTGATTGCGCCGTGATTTCTTGTGCATTTTGAGTGACACGGTCGATCAACTCGCGCAAGTTTCCTTTCATGCGATTGAAGCCGGTCATCAATTGTCCGATCTCATCTTGTGTGTACACAACCAAGTCTTCTCGTGTCAAATCGCCTTCTGCCACGACATTCACTTCTTTCGCCAATTGGCGAAGGGGACGCGTCACCATAATATACAAACCGTACCCAGCTAACGTCGTCATAATAAAGATGACAACAATGATGATCATTGAGAAACGAAGAGTCGTTTCACTAAACTTTTCAAGCTCTTCTTTTTTCGCAAACATCGCTTCCGCTGTATTTTCTTGAATCAACTGCCCTTGTCCGGTAATGAACACTGTAACGTCTGGCATTTCCTCTAATCCGAGACGATCAACTTCCCGATCATCCTTTGCATCAATCGCAGCAACCAATTCGTCTGACAACCCATCATATTCGAGTGCGAAGTCAAGAAGTTTTTCAAATGATTGCTTTTCTTCTTCAGAATTTGACAACTTGATTAATTCGCGTAATGCCGCTTCTTTTTCTGTGGACCCTAGTCGTTCTTTGTCCAAATGGGTAGGATCTTGATTCAACATATACCCTCTTAGTCCATACGCTTGTCGTGTCATACCAAGTGATAACGCATCAGCCGCCTTCATTCGCATGACGTCCTTTGCAATCATCTCTTCATAACGACTTGTCGCATCGGAGAGTGTCAAAAGATTGTACATCATACCGATTGCGGTCAAGACAAGAACCATCCCAACTGCACTTAACAATTTTTGTGTCAATGTCAACTTTTTCAATGCTCGTTTCATTTCAATCGAGGATTACTCCTCTTCCACCTCTTTTTCTTTCTATGGTTATGTACTTCTTTTTCTATATCGGACATAGAAGCCTAATTTGTACCAATAATTTGAAATCCATAACCTCATTGACCTATCTTTTTATTTTCCGGGGACAGACACGAAAAAGGAACCAGGCACATGTCTGGTTCCAATAATTGTTTAAAGTTTGAATTGAGCGACGCGATTCGATAGTTCGGTCGCCCGTTTTTCGGTTTCGCCCATCTTCGCCTGCACGTCGTTGAAGCGTTCGACCGAAAGTTGAACTTTCTCTGAGATCGACTGCGTTCCGTCCGCGCCCTCTGTCACGGTCGTTGCCACTTCCTGGATGACGCCGAGAATGTTGTCTGTCATATGGCGAAGTTGAAGCGCATTGCCCTCAAATGTCTTCGCCGTCTCCCCGAACACCGTCGCATCCTGTTCATATTGCGTCGCGGCTTCTTCGAGACGATTGTAGTCAGCCATGACTTTCGTGTTGAGGAACGTCAACATGTCCGCCGAGCTCGTATTGAGTCGTTCGACCGAATCGATGACCGTATTCGATACGTCACGAATCTCGTTCACCGTCTGCCTCGAGTTTTCTGCCAACTTACGAATTTCAGATGCGACGACCGCAAAGCCGCGACCCGCCTCCCCTGCACGAGCTGCTTCAATCGATGCGTTCAAGGCAAGCAAGTTCGTCTGGTCGGCAATCTCGAGAATCGCCGTCGTCAAGACACGAATCTCTTCGACGGACTGTGCTCCTTTGATCGCTTCGGCAAGTTCCGTTTGTTTCTTCTCGATAATCTCCACCGCTTCCGTCTTCGAGACGACCGCTTGTTCTCGCATCTCATGGGCGCGCGTTTCGACACGATTGGCCGTATCGGCACTCTCGTTCGACAAATCGACGATTGAATCGATCGAGCTTCCCATCTCTGTCGTCGATGCGCTCATCTCTTGCGATGAGGCGGCCGTCTCTTCCATACCGGCCGTCAATTCTTCGACCGTTCCAGACGTCTCTTCCATATAGTGGCTGAGTCGTGTCACTTCGGCCGAGACGTCTTTTGAAGAAGCGAGAACGACTTTTGCCGTCTCATCGACGTCAATCATGATCTCGCGAAGTGTGCCGAGGAACGTATTGAACGAACGACTGACTTGCGCGATCTCATCATTTGACGTCACCGGGATGGTCATCGTCAAGTCGCCACCTTGCGTCGCAAGTTCATCAAAGCGCGTCTGCAACGTCTGCATCGGGCGAATGATGGAACGTAACAAGCTGAGCCCAAGGAATAAAAGCAGCAAGACGGCCCCGACCGTCACAGCGACCAACGCCATGAGGGACTGCATAAATTCGCGTTCCATGTCCTGCCCGACACGTTGTGACCCCTCTGAGTTGTAGGCGACGAGGTTCGTCAATTTTTGAGTGAAGTTGTCATAGGTCGACTGGGACTGAGCATCGTAATAAGACCGTGCCATACCCGTGTTTCCGTTCGAACTGAACGTCAACATGTTATCCGAGACACGTTGATACATCTCCCATTGACGTGAGAAGTTCTCGAAGAGCTCCTTATCTTCCGCATTCACTGCACGCCCTTCGTATTTCGGCGCAATCGTGTTGATCTCATCGCGAATCGCCTTCATTTTCACCATGAGTTCTTCTTTTATGGCCGCATCTTCCGAGACGATATGGTCGAGCTCAAGCGTCCGATAGTTTGCAGCGAGCGTGTTTAGTTCATGGGCGTAGTCGAGCCCTTTGTTCCAGTTGTTTACGATGTCGTCCGCCTGACGGTTCGCATCGCTCATCGATAGTAATGCATAACCTCCGACACCAACGACCATGAAGAGTGATATGATGACGAGTCCCCACAACTTTTGACGAATCGTCAAATTTTTGCCGATGTTCGTCCCGAAAGAATTCGCGCCTTCACGCTTCTCTCTACGCTTCCATTTGAGTGTCGGTTTCCACGTCCATGTCGGTTTTCGTTTGATCCGGCTCATCGCCTTTGACCATTTTGATTTCCATGCCATCTATGTATTCCCCTCTCAATCATGCAGTATTGTCTATACTATCGACAATTTTCAGAAAATAGTGAAGAGGATTGACCAAACTTAAAAAAGGCGACTCAAACTGCAAGAGTCACCTTCAAATGATTCAATACACAGATTTGGTTGTTTGATTCGTTCGATTCGCAGGCGTCACGACTTTGAATGTCAGTTTCGTTCCACGTCGCTGCGATCCGATATAGACGTTGGTCGTCGTCGAGCCGATGGACTTTTTGGCGACCAACCTACTGCCGTTGTAGACGTACAGCGTGCCATACGGGACGTTCGTACTCACCGCTACCGATTTCGTCGTCGAGCGGATGGTCCCCGTGCTAATTGTCGGACGGACTCCCGATTTGACGATGACCGATTTCGCATCACGATGAATCCCCGACTTCGCCTCGAAATAGAGCTTCGTTCCGGCACGTGGACGGCTGAACGTGAGCGTATACGACCCAATCGCATTCGATTTCGTCGTCGCGATGACTTTCGAGCCGTTCTTAAGCGTCACGGTCGCGTTCGGCAATGTTTTCCCGACCCGTTTCGTCTGTTCGTCTGTCAAGGTCACCGATGGAATCGTCGCACTCGGTAGCTTGTATGTGAGCTTCTTTTTCTTTGAACCGTATGCGGAATGGATGACGACCGTCGTTCCCGGTTTTGCCGAGATACGATATCGGTTCGTCCCCACTACACGTGAATAGAATGAAGTGCCGCTCGACGTCGTGAAGTAAATGTCGGTGTTTGGGTCGTGTGCCAACGTGAAGGTAGCGGACGATGATGTGAGGAGCACGTCCTTCACCGTCAATACTTTCGGTGTGTCACTCGTCACTTTTTTCTCGAGCGTCTTCGTGAACTCCGGAAGGAAACTCGCAACGAGTTTAATCGTCTGGCCTTCGCGAAGCGGTTCTTTCAAGTTGATGACATTGAGACCTTTCGTCAATCGTTTCGCCGATTCGGCTCTCCCATCACGAGAAACAGCGAGCACCGGGTCTAACTTGTCATTTTGAACTACCCCCACCTACGCTTCGCTTAGAGGTGGGGGATTCCTGAGTTATCCGACCTGACAGTCGGAACCTGATCAGGCTAGCCC
>NZ_JACSKY010000021.1 GCF_018617855.1 Exiguobacterium qingdaonense | reverse complement strand
CCGACTGACAAACCATTCAGGGCAGGGACTGCCCGACGAGCTTGGTAAACAACTGTGGCTGGTAAGAGCACGGTCTTCCCAAGAAGCTCTCCCTTCAATTTGTGAAGCAAATAAGTGGCGAGTAGTTCACGTGTTACGCTAGAGATTTACGAGGGTAAAGAGTAAAAAATAGAAAAGGAAGTGGCCGTCTTGGAATTCCGATCACTCGAACAATCGGACGTGAAGTCGTTGCAACGCCTGTTTATGGAGAGTTTGAGTGACTTGATTCGACGAGAACACTTTGAAGATGCCGATTTGCTCGATGAGGAAGTGGCGCGTCTGAATACGACGATTCAAGATCATTTTGATGATGATCAAGTTCAGCTGTATGTGATTGAGCAGGAGGGGGTAATCATCGGAGCCGGAGCGTTGTTGCCTCCGAATGAAATTATTACAGGTCACATGGAGTTAGAACGGGGAGCGGTAGAACTAGGAAGTGTATACGTATCACCGCGTATGCAGCGGCAAGGCGTCGGACGTTTTTTATTAGAAGAGATGAAACGTGAAATGCGGGCCAGACACCTACAGTTCATTTATTTAGATGCCGGCTTCCCGAGCGCACAAGCATACTGGAAAAAAAGATTGGGAAATCCGTCTCTCGTTCTCGAACATTATTGGGGACCGGGTGCATCTCATATGATTTGGAAAGTGGACATAAAACAAGGAACTTAGCCTGGGCTAAGTTCCTTGTTTTAGTAGTATGAACGCATGAATTGATGAATGCCAGATGCAGTCGCCTCGGCCATGCGCTGACGGTATGTAGTACTCGTCAAATGTGCGCGATCACTCGAATTGCTGATGAATCCATACTCTACCAACGTGGAAGGTGTGACATTTCTTCCAACGACATAAACGTTTTGATATTTTACACCACGATTTTGGATGGTTGAGATGCGTGACGCGAGCTCTTTGTTGATCAACGCCCCTAGGCTACGACTTGCTGAGATATAGGGGTTTGTCGTGTAATGATCAGATGTCGGGACGAGTACCTCGTGTCCGTGGGCTGTATTGTAGACGGATGCGTTCGCATGCAAACTGACGAAAGCATCTGCTTTGTAAGATTTGTTCAACGACACACGCTCTTGTAGCGAGAGGTACGTATCGTTCGAACGGGTCATCTTGACGTTGTAGTCATATGTGCTCGATAAGACACCGGCGAGGCGTTTTGCGATGTCGAGCGCGATCACTTTTTCGTAAACTGATCCATAAACCGCACCAGGATCGTTCCCGCCATGCCCTGCGTCGATGACGACAGTCTTACCAGATCCGGTTGTATCAGTTGGTGTCGTGACGGTCGTTGGCTTGAGGTATTCAGATGCGACGTATCCGGTTTTACCATTGAACGTGACTTTATACCAAGAATCATAGCGACTGACGTATTTGACGGTTGCCCCGGACGGAATGACTGTTAAGACACTGCTCCATGAAGCGGCGCTGAGACGCATATTCAAATTCACCGTCGTCTTGTAATGGGAAGACGGAGTTATCGGAGCCGTCGTTCCTGTTAAGTATTCGGAAGCGACATATCCGGTTTTACCATTGAACGTGACTTTATACCAGGAACCATAGCGACTGACGTATTTGACGGTTGCCCCGGACGGAATTGTAGTGACAACATCACTCCAAGAGGCGGCAGTAAGGCGCATGTTCAAATTGACGTTCGTTTTGTAATAGTCAGAAGGCGGAATCGGAGCACTTGTCGGCGTCAAAAAAGAAGATGCGACGTAGCCAGTTTTCCCGTTATACGTGACTTTATACCAAGAACCATAGCGACTGACGTATTTGACAGTGGCGTTGGCCGGAAGAACGGTGATCACATCGCTCCAAGAAGCAGCCGTGAGGCGCATATTCAAACGGTCTGTTGTCTTATAATAATTTGATGTGTTTGAGACGTTTACATATTGAGAAGAAACATAACCTGTCTTCCCGCCATAACTGACCTTATACCAAGAACCATATGTACTGACGTACGTGACACTAGAGCCGGACGGAATCGTTAGCAAGATAGGACTCCAAGTGGCGGCACTTAAACGAAGGTTTAGATTAGCGGTTGTGGTGTAAGTGGAGGCAGCTTCGACAGCCGTCGATTTAATTCCAGAAGAATCTAGTTGGTATGGAACGATGGCCGCTCCTGATAATGCAAGTGAAGAACTTAGTAATAGTTTCAAGCTCCACGACGATTTTAATCCATTCAATGTTCAAACTCCTTTATTCCTCTAACTAGTGACAATGACGGCGTATGAGAGTAGATCTATGTTGTCCTTGTTTATTATATAAGTAAAAAGGAAAAAATGGAGAGAAATATATAATTCATTTATCTTTTTTTCAAAAATAAAAAAGACGCACAGGGCGTCTTTCAAAATCTGATTATACGATGCGTGGCATGTCATCAACTAAAGGTTTAATTTGATGATCAAACTTCACGATACGGGGCATATCATCAACTAAAGGTTTAATTTGATGATCAAACTTTACGATACGGGGCATGTCGTCAACTAAAGGTTTAATTTGATGATCAAACTTTACGATACGGGGCATGTCGTCAACAAAAGGTTTAATTTGATGATCAAACTTCACGATACGAGGCATGTCATCAACTAAAGGTTTGACAGTACTTCCTAATAGTAAAATTGCTGCAGCGATAAAGAATACTCCTGTTACTTTTTTCATTCATAAAACCTCCATTAAGTTATTGATTTATATGATAAAGCTGTAAAACCGTAATCAATATTGATTCATTCATCAGTCTTCAAGGAATCAAATAATCGATAGAGAGCTTCTGATTGATTATAGATTCGTGTTTCTGTATCACCTGTGTAAGATTTTGGATCGTCTGGAGGGAAAATAACTACTTTCCTAGACTCATTTTCTAAAGCTGTGGCTAAAATTGAAGCATTTACTTGCTGACTCAACATTGTGCTACAAAGAGAATGAGATATTTTATGTGATTCTGTTAGTACATTTGGTTTCCAGCAAACCGATGTCTCTGGAAGGAAATATAAAATATGTCCTTCTTCAAGTAACGAAATACATTGATTTGTCACAGAATCAATATTTTGTTCTACATTGATATATTCATAGTCAAGTAAGTGTCTTTCATACATGGTTTTTGTGCTTCTTTTTAAAATTGATAGAGAAAGTTCAGGTCCGAGGATATATAGTTTTTTAAAGGAATGTGTCTGTTTTATCAATTTTGCAATCAATCGAGGTAATGATTGATAGTAGTCAATTTGAAAAGCATTTACAATAAAGCCTTCAGAAGAACATAACAATTGGGTTAGGTGCTCTAATCCAGAAAAGTTGCGATGGTCGTCGGAAGTGTATAATGTATCTAAGGTTGATGCTTGATTTGACTTGAAATAAATTTTAGGCTTAATGTAGTCTTCAGCTAGTAAGAAACTTAGTTTTCCCATTTGATGTCTTCACCCCCGTAGTGAAAAAATAGTAAAAAATAACTAGGAAATTTGTAGAAAATATTTTTACTAGTTCAATAATATCACGCTCTTATTTATAAAAGGGGATGATTTGGTTGGGAAACTTCTTGTCAATTATGCATGATTAGACACCATTTTTGAGGCCACTTTCCTAAAAATGTGATAAAAAGACTAATTTTATTTTAAAAAATCGATTATTTTAGTTCGAAGGAGCTACTCCTTAATATGGAATATAACTTTGGCAATTTAATAAAAGTAGAGCGTATGAGAAGAAATATGAAGCAATCCGTACTTGCTAGAGGTATTTGTTCAATTTCATATTTGAGTAAAATTGAAAATAGTCAAACTTCACCTAGTGATGAGGTTTTAGAGTTGATTTTTGAAAGGTTAGAAATAGATGTTCCGATCTACTATGATTTGAGTGAAAAGATAGATAAAACGAAGAAAGAAATTCGAGATACCTTGAAAGAAGCTTTATTATCGCGTCAAGAGGAAGCATATTTCAAACGAATCGAAAAGTTCAAATCAAATCCAGTTGTTTTGCAATCCAAAGATCTTTATATAACGTTGCTAATTACATTAGCGCGTTTTGGTATTACCCCAGGCGGAAATGTTCAGTATTTAATTGAAGTAGGTTGGATTAAAGATCAGTTATCCACTGATGATTGTATAAGGTATGATTTGATACAATGCATTTACATGTATCTATATCAATCTGCTGATCGTGAAACAACTGTTCATTTGTTGGAGAAGGTAGGGAAAGAACTGGCGGGCTCAGGGATTCCAGACTGGGAAAAGGCGGATATGTGGTATGTAATGGGTGCGTTATATCACAGATTTACCGATTATCCGCAAGCGATTGATTATGTGAAGTCGGCCCTTGAATATTTTCAAGAAAACTTTTGTCTTGAACGAATTATTGAGTCCCATTTGATTATTGGACTATCTTTTAAGCGACGGAAACGATTCACTCTTGCATTAGAACATTATGAAAAAGCAGCCAAAGTAGCCGATAAAGCAAATTTAAACAATTACTATGGAATGCTATATAACAATATGGGGGATATCTATTTTTTAATTGGTGACCAAGAAAAAGCGCAACAATATTTCCTTGATAGTTTTAATGTTAAAGAAGGGGCAAAGAGTAAACTTTATAGCGTCATGTCTTTACTTGAGGTCAATGTTGCTAGAAATAATATTGAAGGTATTATGGAATGGTTGGCAATTGGTTATGAGTTAAAAGGTGAAAAAGAGGATTTAATTGAGTTTGACTATCATTTTGATATCTATGTAAGTAAATATCAAAACATCGATCAACTCAAGTTGATTAATAGTTTAAAAAAAGCAGTAGAATATTTCGAAGCATACGATGAATACTACACTCATAAGTATGCCTTATGGTTATCACGTGAGTTAAGAAGTACAGGAAAATACAAGCTTGCGACGGAATATTATGAAAAAACAATCTCAATGATGTCGCGGTGGGAGTGAAAAAGAACTCGGGATAAGCGCTATTGCTTACCTCGAGTTCTTTTTATGGCGTCGTAAAATAATGAACGGTCCAAACCTTTTCTTGGACGAGGCGATCGTCATCTATATGGCCGTTAAGGACTTGCTGAAGTAGGTGAATCAAGTGTTTTTGAAGATTTCCCTCATGGGAGCCGCTATGCAAAATTTGTTCTTCACTCGCGATGATGTAAAATCCACCGAGTCGCAACGGAATGTGCTTTCGAACCAATGCGGCAGCGGCTTGAAACTTCGCTTGCTCGCCAATGCGTGGGACGTCAACTTCAAAACGTCCCCATTGCTGATAATCCCCAGTGTTTGACACAACGGGAGGGTCACGATGATCCAATGGCAAGACCTCCGATCCTAGCTATTTCTTTACATTCAGTATATCTTGTTTTTAACGCGAAACGTGTGAAAATAAATAGACAGGGGAAACATTTTTTCTAGTTTTTCTTCTCCATTTGCCTTTCTCTATTCTTAAAAGATAATCCTTCCAAATCAGGTAAAAATAACACGGTCGTGAAGACCGTGTTACGGCAAAGTATGTGCTTTTGACACAGGAAGTTCACAGATGAAGGTACTTCCTTCTCCATAGATTGAATCAACGTGGAGTTGACCATCATGTGCTTTGGCAATTTCCTTACAGATGGCGAGTCCAAGACCGGTTCCGCCAATTTTACGACGGTCCGAGTTGTCAACGCGATAAAACTTTCCGAAAAGATGGGGGAGAGATGCACTCGGAATACCCATTCCATGATCTCTCACTTTCATCACAACCTCTTCATCTATACGCTCGAGCGATATGAGGATATTTCCACCGTCCGGCGAATACTTGATGGCGTTACTGATTAGATTACCGAGTAATTGACGCATCCCTTCTAGGTCCGCATCGATGGTAAAGTCTTGTTCCGTATCGATGTCGATGAATAGTTCATGCCGGTCTGTCGTTTCCTGATAAAATGCGACGCTTTCTGTTACGAGTTTATATAGGTTGACTGATTCTCGTTCGAAGGCTTGTTGTCCGGACTCCATTTTTTGAAGATCTAAAAAATCGTTGACGAGATAGGACAATCGTCTCGCTTCATCGTGGATTGTCTTCAAATATAGCTCTCTGCGACTTTCTTTTAAATCCCGCGACAGCATCAGTTCGGTGAACCCGTAAATTGAGGAAAGCGGCGTCCGTAATTCATGAGAGACGGTCGATACGAGCTCGGACTTCATTCGATCCATCTCCGTTTCGGCCGTCACGTCACGTAGGACGAGCATCGTCCCGCGTAAGCGATCGTCCCGATAGATACTTTCGGCATAAAGTTGAATAAAGCAATCTCCTTGATCGACTGAAATTGTGAGCCCGTCTTGTGGCGGGTCTTGCATAAAGACGCGCTCGAAGTATCGGATAAATTGATCGTGCTGGTCGACACGCTCTGCTAGTTGCTCGATATCTACGTCGATGGCTGACAATTCTTCATATCCTTTGTAGTGAAAAGGCAGGTCATTGAACATACGAATGAAGGCACGATTGCCGACAATCGTCTCGTCTTCATAATTCACATACAAAATGGCTTCACGTACCGAGTTGATCAGTTGTGCCGTTTCTTTCCGATCTTGTTGCATTTGATGGTAAAGCTGCATGCGGAGAAGCGAGATGGCGAGTTGACTGGCGAATGCATTCAGCTCGGACTTTTCGCTTGCGTCGTACGGTTCGTCAAATCGGGCTAAATAAAGGCAACCAATCAGGCTACGATCGGACGGATTCATAATCGGAATGACCGTTTCATAGATGAAATATGGATACGTGTGTAAAGAGTCAACGACACGTTTCGATGTGGCAGCGGGAGCTTTTGAAATCATGACCCGTTTCAGTAAAAGGGATTCCTTTTTAAGACTCTCTTGTTGTTCCTCCGTCATCTCTTTAGGGACGACGGTGGTAATCTCTCCATCTTTTGTGAGCAACAGGGCACCAAATTCAGACTTCGTGAGCAATACGATTTTTTCGATGACCGAGGAGTAATCGAATAATGATTCTTTTGAAGCCAGTACTTCAATCAACTCGTTACGGTACTGGAGGTTCATTTCATTCAATTTCGACTCATTCAATACACTTTCGAGTTTTTCTTTCTTCGTTTTCAGTCTATTGTTCTGTCGAGTCATTCGTTTGATGAGCGGGCGTCCAATCAGCAAAATAGAACTGATGAACATGACCAATCCAATCATCCAAATCCATCGGAGGGCGAAGAGTTCTTGGGTAGAAACATCCCCATCCCTTACAAACCAGGCTCCAATCGCAGTCAAAATGAGACTAAATCCACATACGCTATATAAAATACTTAGTATTTGACGACTATTAAGCTGTTCAATCCACTTATTGATCATTCGTTCTACTTCCTTCCTCAAACACAAAAACGGGGGGACGACTCTTTCTCGCCCTATTTAATGAAAGAGGGAAAGAAAAAATCATTTGCTTATGTGACGCACGAATCTTTTTACATAATGCGGTTTACCCGAAATGAACGAGAATTACACGTGTCAACTATTGCGTCATTGACATGTCTCAAAAAAATCATTATCTTGAATTTAAGATATATAAGAAGGAGTGACGAACGATGTTATCGATTGAGCCGTCTGCTTTGACCGAGCGAGACACGTATAAGTTCCTAATTGGAAGCATTGTGCCAAGACCGATTGCTTTTGTCACGACACAGCATGAGGATGTGATCAATGCGGCCCCGTTTAGTTATTTCAACGTAGTCGCTTCCAACCCACCGCTCATCTCCATTTCCGTCCAACGAAAAAATGGGGTGATGAAAGATACCGCGCGCAACGCACTCCGTACGAAGGAGTTGGTCGTTCACGTCGTAGATGAATCGAATGTCATGGACGTCAATGAGACGGCGGCGAATCTTGAGGCAGACGAGAGTGAACTGTCACGCACGAACTTCACGCTGCAACCGAGTGAAATAATCGCGACGCCAGGCGTCAAACAGGCAAAGGTCCGATTTGAGTGTGTGTTGCATCATCATCTACCGATTGAGCACGATGGAGAAACGACTGCAGATTTGATGATTGCACGAATCGTTCGTTTCCACATCGATCGAGATTTGTACGAACATGGACGAATCGACGCGAAACGGTTGGCTCCGGTCAGTCGGATGGCCGGTAACAGCTATGCAAAACTGGGAGACTTGTTTGATGTGGAGCGTCCGAATTAATTGATAAACGTGTCCAGTTTTTATAAACACGGACGCGTTTTTTAGGGTAAAGAAATAGGAAACGCATTTGAGTTCGGTATTTCTTTCATTCCGCCGCTCGCTTATGTCACAATAAAGTCAGAACATTCTTACTTTCAGTCATCCTAGATTAGAGAAAAAGGGGAATCCGTCATGTATCGTCCAACTGTCCAATCGATTATAACTGCCATTGAAACTGTGATTGTCGGAAAGGAAGAGGTCATTGCCAAAAGCCTAACCGCTTTACTGGCAGGAGGGCACGTGTTGCTTGAAGACGTTCCTGGTGTCGGGAAGACGATGCTCGTCCGTACGTTCAGTCGAGCCATCGATTTAGATTTCAAACGTATCCAGTTTACGCCTGACATGTTGCCGTCTGACTTGACCGGCATCTCGATGTACAACCAAAAGACGAGAGAGTTTGAGTATCGTCCTGGTCCGCTTATGGGGAATATCGTCTTAGCAGATGAAATCAACCGTACCTCGCCGAAAACGCAATCGGCTCTGCTTGAAGCGATGGCTGAGCGAAGTGTGACGGTGGATGGGGAGCTAAAAGTGCTCCCGTCACCATTCTTTGTCATGGCGACTCAAAACCCAATCGAACATGAGGGGACGTATCCGTTGCCTGAAGCGCAATTAGATCGGTTCCTACTCAAAATCGAAATGGGTTATCCGACATTCAATGAAGAGATGGCGCTCTTGTCCCGTTTTGAAAAAGAAGAACCGCTCGAGGCACTTCATAGCGTGATCACGAAACAAGAAGTTGAGCTCATGCAGCGTGAAGTGCGAGATGTACACGTATCGAGTGCGGTCAAACAATACATGGTGCGACTGATTCATGAATCGCGGAACGATCCGCACACGTATTTAGGGGGAAGCCCACGAGCTACTCTTGCGCTGATGAAGGCGGGGCAAGCGTGGGCCTACATCCATAATCGCGATTTCGTTCTGCCCGATGACGTCAAGGCGATGGCGACGAGTGTTCTCGGTCATCGTGTCTTATTGACGGCGGAAGCACGTTATAAAGGTAAAACCCCGAATCAGTTGATTCAAGACTGGCTCGACACATTGCCTGTCCCGATGGATCGTGAGGTTAACGAGGTATGAAAAACTGGATGAAGCTGTTCGTTGTATGGGCGGCGGCATTCGGGTTGTATGCTTTTGCCCGCATCGAAGGCAGTATCGTTTCTTCGACATTGTGGTGGTCATTTGTAGTATTGACCGTCTACTGGACACTTTTTATGATTTACCCTGTCACGGCCGCGAACGTGGCGCGACGAGTGACGACGAAGCGACTCGTTTCCGGACAAGTGATGGATGTCGAGTTGAAAATCGAAAGAAAGTACCCTTTTTTGATCGGGATGGTCACGTTAGAAGAGCGATTGCCTGAGCGCTTGACCGATGAAGACAGGACGATTGTCGTGCCGGTAGACCGTTTCTTTCGCCGTGCAGAGGTGGTCCACTATGAAGTCGATGCGATCAGGCGGGGAATTCATGTATTTGATCGAACGGTTCTTCACGTACGCGATGTATTCGGTCTGTTCGACCGAAAGCGGACGTTGCGCCTTGAAACGGTCGTTGAAGTATCACCGGCCGAATTGCCATTCGACCTACCGCGAGACGAACACGTCGGGGGACGTGGCGAACAATATCGCCAAATGCGAACATATACGGAAGTCGCCAATACGACGAGTGGAGTTCGTGAATATGCGGCCGGTGACCGAATCGGGCGAATCGATTGGAAAGCATCCGCTAGACGAGGAAACTTAATGACTAAAACATTTGACCAAGAGCAAGAGAAGAAGCTATCGCTCGTATTCGTACCTGCCATTCATGCAGGGTATGAGGATGCGTTCGAACGATCCTTATCCTTGCTCGTTGGTGCGATTCGCCAACTAGAACGAAAAAATCTGCCTTTTGAGCTCTATGTGATTGAAGAACAGGTGCGATTGTTTCATCTTCCCGACCAAAGTGCAGAGGTCGGCCACTATTTGTTGACCGCCACGCCTGATGCGGAAGGACGACTCGTCGAGCGAATCAAACGAAATATACCTCAACACACCGGTGATTTCATTTTGATTAGCCCCTTTGAAACGCCTTCGATCCGTGAACTCATGCATGAGACGCAAGGAAGCTATCACTTGTACACAGCAGTAAATGAGGTGAAGGCATGAAAACATGGGTGACACGGATTCTTTATACAATTCTCGCCGCATACTTACTCTCTTTTTGGGTTGAGCCGATTGTCGGAAGTACTACCTTCGACTCGGACTGGCCGTTTTACTTTCTGCTGATTGTCCCGATGTTCGCTAGCCTGCTTCCGTGGTTCGCATTCCTCGGATTGTCGATGATTCATTTCTTAACCATCTTGTACATCTATAACGGAAGTGTTTTCGACTGGTTCGGGTTATGGGTAGAAGATTTGACTCGTGTCATGAGTGGAGAGCTCCCGAATGAGGCGATTTTCTTCTCGGCAATGGCGTTTATCGGGCTACTCTTCGCCATACTCGTCGCACGGACGTACCCAAGTTATGGGTTTGCGCTCGGGATGATCGTGTCGACGCTCGGTGTCATGGCATACTTTGACACGTGGACACTTTACGACGGAGAAGGCAATATCTTATATGCGATTGTTGCGTCGCTTCTCCTTTTATTCGTCACAGATTTGGCGAAACGGCCAAGCCGATCGCTCGTTCGGTTCGTTAGTATCGGGTTACTGCTTAGTATCGTTGTCGCTCTCGCAAGTGCGTCGCCGACAATCGAGGGGGACTGGTCCGACCGCATTACGACGAGTTTTAGGAATGCGACGACAGATGGGGAAGGCAGTGGTCGAGGTCGAGTCGGATATGGAGTGAACGATGAAGCGTTAGGTGGTCCGTTTGAGCAAGATGACGGCATCGTCTTTATCGCGCGAGGTGCACCGGCTCGCTATTGGCGTATTGAATCAAAAGCGATTTACACAGGGAAAGGGTGGATCGGGGCACCGGTCCTAGATTCTAACTACAATCGCGGACAGTTAGTGGACCCGGATGTGGATACGACGCCAGAACAGGCGCTTTTGCGCTTCGAGCGCAGACAGACATTCGTACCATACGGAGGAGAATATCCACAAGCGACGGAGACGGAATCGGGGACCGAGTTTCGGGTCGGAGATGTGGAACAAACCTTTCCGAACGAGACGGTCACGATTCGACCGTCTGGAAAAATTGTGTTCGAAAACGAGGAACAAGTGACACCGCGGACGATTCAGCTCCGCTACAGCGTCCCGGCGTTCTCGGAAGAACAGCTTGATTTAAACGAGGAAGTGTCCTCCCTCACGGAAGAGGAAGAGCAGGTCTATCTACAACTTCCAGATTCATTGCCCGACCGTGTGCGAGATTTAGCCACTGAGATTACTTCAGAGAGCGAGACCCCGAATGAGAAGGCGGAGGCGGTAGAGGCGTATTTCCGAAACGGAGAGTTCCAATACGACACTGAAAATGTCGCGCGACCGGAAGGGGAGACGGACTATGTCGACCAGTTCCTGTTTGACACTCAAATCGGGTATTGTGATAACTTTTCGACGTCGGCGGCCGTACTGTTACGTGCAAACGGGATCCCGACACGCTGGGTAAAAGGATTTACGATGGGGGATACGCGAGGAGTCGTTCAAGGGGAGGAAGAGCATACGATTCGGAATCGCCACGCGCACTCGTGGGTTGAATACTTCATTGAAGGTGCAGGCTGGGTGCCTTTGGAGGCAACGATCAGCTTTTCGGATTCGAACTTACTTCAAATGGAACGCGAGACCGACACGAGTGATTCGACACCGGCGACGAACGATCCACAGGCAACTCAAGATAACGACGCTCAAAATCGTCCGCAAGATGATTTGTTGATTGACGATGTCGCAACAGGTGACGTACAAGAGGAAGCCCGTAGTATCCCGGTTTGGGGATGGGTTGTCATTCTCTTCCTCGTGGCAGTTCTCATTTGGAACCGGAAAGTGATTGAGCGCCAAGCTATGTATGTATGGTGGATGAGTCGGCCGCTCACAGATTTAAGCCTCGTCTCGATGCACAAATATCTGATGAGGCGACTTCGGGCAAACGGGTTCAAAACCGATGGGCGAACGCCTTCAGAGCTCGCAAAAGAAGTCGATGCCTACTATGAAACAAACGATATGACCCGTCTGACAGCCTTATTTGAACAAGCTATCTATGCGGAACAAGAGCCAAATTCAAAATATAAAGAATATTGGAAAATCATGATTCGTAGAATAATGAGTTGAAGTGACGGGATGCATCAAGTAAGATAGACGCATTAGTTAGATAATTGAACATGGCATTCCTTCGTATATACTCGTGAATTGGCGCGAGAGTCTCTACCGGACCACCGTAAATGGACCGACTATGAAGGAGCACGTTTCGTATACAAAGAAAAGGACGTGCTTCTTCTTCGGTTTGGATCAATCTGGGGGAGAGGCGCGTCTTTTTTTGAGGAGAAGGCAGAAAGGTGGAGACTTCGTGAAGGTAGAACAAGAAATGATTTTGGTGCTTGATTTTGGTGGCCAGTATAACCAGTTGATCACGCGTCGCGTCCGTGACCTTGGTGTATACAGTGAGTTGCATTCGCATAAGATGACGGCAGCGGAGATTCGCGAATTGAATCCGATCGGCATCATCTTCTCAGGTGGACCGAACAGCGTATACGCGGAAGGCGCATACCGGTGTGATCCAGAAATCTTTGAACTGGGTATTCCGATCTTCGGGATTTGCTACGGGATGCAACTCATGACGCACCATTTTGGTGGACGTGTGGAACGTGCTGCTCATCGTGAATACGGAAAAGCGACATTGTTCTCAACGCCGGAAGCATCAGCGATTTATAACGGACTTCCAGTCGAACATACCGTATGGATGAGCCACGGTGACCTCGTCATGGAAGCGCCGGAAGGGTTTATCGTCGACGGGACGAATCCGTCTTGCCCGGTCGCTTCGATCAAAAACGATGACTTAAAAATGTACGGTGTTCAATATCACCCAGAGGTCCGTCACTCGGAGCATGGGAACGATATCTTGAAAAACTTCATCTATGAAGTATGTGGTGCCAAAGGCGAATGGTCGATGGAAAACTTTATCGACCTCGAAGTCGAAAAAATTCGTGAAATCGTTGGCGATAAGCAAGTCCTTTGTGCGCTTTCAGGTGGTGTCGACTCTTCTGTCGTTGCCGCACTCGTTCATCGCGCAATCGGTGACCAGTTGACATGTATGTTCGTTGACCACGGGCTCCTTCGTAAAGGGGAAGCGGATAGCGTCATGAAGACGTTTGCGGACGGATTCAACATGAAGGTCATTAAAATCGATGCGCAAGAGCGTTTCTTGACGAAATTGGCCGGTGTGTCAGACCCTGAGCAAAAACGTAAAATCATCGGAAACGAGTTCATCTATGTATTTGATGAAGAAGCATCGAAACTCGTCGATATGGACTTCCTTGCACAAGGGACACTCTATACAGACATCATCGAGAGCGGGACAGATACGGCGCAAACGATCAAATCGCACCATAACGTCGGTGGATTACCAGAAGACATGAACTTCACGTTGATCGAACCACTCAATACGCTCTTTAAAGACGAAGTCCGTGCGCTCGGTACAGAACTCGGTCTTCCTGAGTACATTGTTTGGCGTCAGCCGTTCCCGGGTCCAGGCCTCGGGATTCGTGTCCTCGGTGAGATCACGGAAGAGAAGCTTGAAATCGTCCGCGAATCCGATGCGATTCTACGTGACGAAGTGAAGAAGGCTGGACTTGAACGTGACATTTGGCAATACTTCACGGTGCTCACACCAATCCGTTCGGTCGGTGTCATGGGTGACGAGCGTACGTATGACTATGCTGTCGGTGTCCGTGCGGTCACTTCAATCGATGGCATGACGTCAGATTGGGCACGTATTCCATGGGATGTGCTCGAGAAGATCTCGGTCCGAATCGTCAACGAAGTCAGCCACGTCAACCGCGTGCTGTATGACATCACGTCTAAGCCGCCTGCAACAATCGAATGGGAGTAAGCTGAACAGAGGGAAATCTCCCTCTGTTTTGCCTTAAAACCGAACATTAACGTTTTTTAAAGATATAAAATCCGTTATTTTGGTTGACATTCTATTTTTGTGCTGATACGATAAGAACGTTCTTATTATAACCGAACAATTATAAAATAATTTGCCGTATAATATCGGGGATATGGCCCGAGAGTCTCTACGAAATCACCTTAAATGATTTCACTACGGCGAGACATAGATGAGGGTGTATGCCCTCGTATGTTTCGCGTGGGGTCCTCGGTCATTTGCCGGGGACCTTTTCTCGTTTTACGGCGAGTACAAGGAGGAAAACAAATGAGCACACAGCTCAAGCAAGAACAGCATCAACCATCAACAACAAGTCGGGTCGATCGTTACTTCCAACTCACAGCACTCGGTACGAATGTCCGCACCGAACTCGTCGCAGGTTTCACAACATTCCTCGCGATGGCGTACATCCTCTTCGTTAACCCGAATATTCTCGGGGCAGCGGGCATGGATACGGGAGCGGTCTTTGTGGCGACGGGTCTTGTCGCGGTAGTCGGTTCCTTGACAATGGGACTTCTCGCGAACTACCCGATTGCGATTGCGCCGGGCATGGGCCTCAACGCGTTCTTCGCATATAGTGTCGTCATCGGAATGGGTATACCTTGGCAAACTGCTTTGTCAGGCGTACTCGTATCAGGTCTCTTCTTTATCGTCTTGACGCTCTCGGGTATTCGGGAAACGATTGTCAACGCAATTCCGGCCCCGCTCAAAATGGCGGTCGCTGCAGGGATTGGTTTCTTCATCGCTTTTATCGGTTTGAAAAACGCTGGCATCGTTGTCGCGAATGAAGCAACACTCGTTAGCCTTGGGTCGCTCGGTACAGGCACGACACTTCTCGCGGTATTCGGTCTCATTGTCAGCGCCTTACTCATGGCGCGTAATGTAAAGGGTGGCATTTTCATCGGGATGTTATTGACGGCGGTCGCAGGGATGATCTTCGGACTCGTTCCGACGCCGACGGCCATTTCGGATGTCGTATCGATGCCACCGAGTATGTCGTCTACGTTCGGTCAAGCATTCATGAACTTCGGAGAGATTTTCACGCTTCAAATGCTCGTGGTCATCTTGACATTCTTCTTCATCGATTTCTTCGATACGGCTGGGACACTCGTCGCCGTAGCGCGTCAAGCTGGAATCATGAAAGAAAATAAGGTACCGCGCGCAAGTAAAGCGTTGATGGCTGACTCGACGGCAACGGTAGCAGGTGCAATCTTCGGAACATCTACAGCGACTTCATACGTTGAATCGTCAGCGGGTGTCGCTGCCGGTGGACGCACAGGGTTAACAGCTGTCTTCGCAGGATTATTCTTCGGGCTAGCATTATTCTTCTCGCCATTATTGGCAGTCGTGACGGCACCAGTCACAGCTCCGGCACTCATCATCGTTGGAGTGCTCATGGCTTCGGCACTTCTCGATATCGATTGGAAAAAGATCGAGATTGCAGTCCCGGCCTTCTTGACGATTATCATGATGCCATTGACGTCATCGATCGCTACAGGAATCGGGCTTGGGTTCATCCTTTATCCACTCATGATGATGGCAAAAGGGAAGACGAAAGAGATTCATCCGATCATGTACGGGATGTTGATCATCTTCTTGGCATATTTCTTGTTCTTGCCACACGCATAAGTTCATTTGAAAAGCCGGCTCTGTTATTACGAGTCGGCTTTTTTGTATGCAGTATTTTCAGGAAGGGATGGATCGTACATCGTGATCGCATGATTTTCTTTGATGAATTCGTTTCGAAGGTGTGCCATTCATTGAAGTGACTTCTCTAAATATCTGGTTATGTCGGATCGTCCCGCCCCACCATTCACGGGTGAAATGATGGTTTTCTTCATATATACGATACTGTTCTTTATTCGGGATGTCCGAGCGCCATTCCCCGACGAGATGATCTCCCTCTATATATAGAAGAAGTTGATACGTTTGTGCGGTTTGATTGGTGATTTGCAGATCCAGATAGTTATAAGAACAGGTGGCGCCACTACCGAAAGGCTGATCCCGTCGGTAGTCAGGGAACGCATCATAACTGTGGCGATAGCGTTCGATTACCGTCAACGGACTATGTAAGGTGATCCAATAGATGAGGTTGGACAGTTGACAGAAACCACCGCCGATTCCTGAGGTCACTTTTCCATAGTGGAGAATCATCCCCTCTACATAACCTTTGCGTTTCGTCGGTTTGCCGATTATCTTCCAAATAGAGCCGTTCAGTTTGGTGATTGCAATTTTTAGGTTGGTTACCTTGTGATGTTGAACTTCCATGTCGATGTCACGGAGTTGACGGTAAAGAGGAGTTCGATGCGAGTGAATCAGATAGGGCATAGGCTCAGCGTTTCGATTTGAAACGTACGTTCTTTTATCGGTGATCCACTCAAGTTGACTCTTTAGAGTGTACACCTGTGTACCGTACCATATTCGAAACGGGGATCGTTTTTTAGGTCGTTGTAAATCTGTCTGCATTCTATGTGTCCCTTCTCAATGGATAGAGTGTGGTAAGTGATACGGTATTCTCTACCTGATGACACATTCCATCTATAAGATGTAGGCGATAGTTTTTTTGATCTGTGAAGGATGAAAAATATTTTAAAGTTTTTTTAGAATAATGCTTGCAAGAATGAAAATCAGGTGATATAGTTATCTCTGTTGCCAACGACAAACGTTGAATAAACGAAAAAGTTGTTGACATTAAAATGAATTAAATGTTATTATCATTTAGTCGCCAAGAGCGGCAGACGAACTTTGAAAACTGAACGATGAGGCAAAAATAAGTTTTACAATTTTTGAATGAAGCGCAAGCTTCGTC
>NZ_JACSKY010000003.1 GCF_018617855.1 Exiguobacterium qingdaonense | reverse complement strand
GTATCCTCCTCGTCCGATACCCGTGGAAGGGGAGGGAGAATCTGACGGAATCACGAACTTTTGTTCGTCATATCTGTCACAGGGGGAAAAGACGTTTGGACCGGGCGATTCATCTCCCACCTACGCCGGGCTTCGCCCCGAGACGCTTAGAGGAGGGAGAATTCTCACCTGATTTAGTTAAAAATCGATCTTGTCCTAAAAAGCGTTCATATGCATGTAGCGACTTATTTTTTGGAATTAAATCGTGAAACCCTCCATAAACAAGCGCTTCATTTGATTTCCTTAATTGAATCATTTTTTGATAATATCGAAACACCGAATCTTCTCGAAGCAAATCAGCTTCTACATTTACATCGATATAGTTCGGGTTCACCGTCATCCAAGGGATCGCTTCCGTAAATCCCGCTTCCCGAAAACCATTCCACTGCATGGGTGTTCGGGAATTATCACGACTGAGCAAGCGCAAGCTGTCCAACACGACTTTCGGATCTTGCCCTTTGCTAACCTCTTCTACATAACGGTTTTTCATCGCAATGTCTTGATAGTCGTCAATCGAATCAAACGTGACACCCGTCATACCGATTTCTTCACCTTGATAGATATAAGGAATGCCAGGTAATGTGTGCGTCAAAGTGGCCAATAGCTTTGCCGAAGCAACACGATGTTCCGCGTCATTACCATATCGCGTCACTTGACGCGTGTGGTCGTGATTATTTAAGAATTGCGAGTTCCAACCTTTTCCTTTCAATCCTTCATACCAGCCACGCTGAATTTCTTTGAAACGGAGCATATCCCACGACGGCATCTCATCCGCGATTTGGAAATGAAACAATGTATTTAGCTCATGACGCGTCTCATCTACATAAAGGACCCCTTCCTTCGGAGTAACGAACGGGATCTCACCGACCGTCATACAATCATAATGTTTTAGAACTTCCTCATGCATTTCTTGAAGGTACTCATGAATGCCAGAATTGTTCGCTAAATAACTTAAATCATACGGATCCTCGACATCAGACAAATCTTGTCGTTTTGCGAGTAAGTTGATTACATCCATGCGAAAGCCGTCAATCCCTTTATCGAGCCAAAAGCGCATCATTTTATAGATTTCATGGCGTAATTCTTCATTTTCCCAGTTGAGATCGGGTTGTTCGACAGCAAACGAATGATAGTAATACTGATTGGTCCTTGCATCATGTTCCCAACACGATGGAGCGAAATAAGAGCGCCAGTTATTCGGTTCTTTACAATCAACAGGATCATGCCAAATATAATAGTCTCGTTTCGGTGAATCGATTGATGTCCTTGCTTCAAGGAACCAAGGATGTTGGTCAGATGTATGATTGACCACTAAATCTAAAATGACTTTCAATCCAAGCGTATGCGCTTATTCGAGCAAACGCTCAAAATCTTTCATCGTCCCCGCTTTTTCCATGACACGATAATAGTCCGCAATATCATAGCCGTTGTCCTTATCGGGCGATACATAAAATGGGTTAAGCCAGACAACATCCGCACCGAGTTCTTTAATATACGATAATTTTTGACGGACACCTTCTAAATCACCGTAACCGTCGCCATTTGTATCAAAGAAACTTCGCCAATATACTTGATACACAATCGCCTCTTTCCACCATGTCCGTTCCAATTCATCTCCTCCTCATTCAAAAACCCCGAGCGTGACCACTCGAGGCTTTGTTTTAAATCCGCGCTAAGACGTGATCGAGCGTGAGGCTACTCGTGTCCGTAAAGACGAGTTCAGCCTCGGTCAACACCTCCGGGTCTCCGATACCGACAGCGAACATACCAGCTGCATGAATCGCTTCGATGCCAGCGACAGCATCCTCAATCCCTACACAATCTTTCGGTTCGACTTGGAGTGCTGCGGCAGCTTTCAAAAATACTTCAGGGTGCGGCTTCGAATCGGTTACCGTCGCCGCGTCGACGATATGGTCAAACGCATCGAGTAATCCGAGTTGACGTGTCACCATCTGTGCGTTCTTAGAAGCAGACGCCATCCCGACTTTATAGCCAGCTTCTTTCAAATCGCCTAAGAACCCCTCAATACCTGGTAAGATGTCTGCGCTCGTGATGTTTGAAATAAGAGATACATAGTGTTCATTCTTTTTTGTCGCAAGTCGCTCCTTCTCCTCGACCGAAAAATCATTCTCACGTCCTCCCAGACGTAAAATCCGTTCAAGCGATTCGGTTCGACTCACCCCTTTCAATGTCTCATTGAATTCACGATCAAAGGCAATGCCAAGATCTTCTCCGAGAGCCCTCCATGCCAAGTAATGGTATTCTGCACTATCGGTGATGACACCATCTAAATCAAAGATAAACGCTTTCATCATAATTCTCCTTATTTATCCCCACCAATTCGTAAACCTTGCATGAAGTATTTATTCAGCATGATATACAAAATGATAATCGGAATGATACTGACGACTGAAGCCGCCATAATGTAGTTCCATTGAGTCGCGTTCTGGCTTTGGAATGACTGCAAACCAAGCGTGAGCGTATATTTCTCAGGTGATGTGATATAAAGTAGCGGTTTCAAGAACTCGTTCCAAAATCCTAGGAAGACGAAGACAGCCTGTGTTGCTACCGAGGCGCGGGCCATCGGGAAAACGATACGCCAAAACGTTTGGAATCGATTGAGCCCATCCACTTGTGCGGCTTCCTCGACTTCACGTGGGAAGTTGATAAAGAATTGTCGCATTAAGAAGATGTAAGAGAAGTTTATAGCCCCAGGTATAATCAAGGCAGAATATGTGTCGAGTATACCGAGCGATCTCATAATCAAGTAGTTCGGGATGAGCAAGATTTGTCCCGGTACCATCATGACCGCCAATATTAATAAAAATAGATAGTTACGGCCAGGAAACCGGAGACGTGCAAGTGAATAACCTGCCATCGTGTTGAAGATGACGTTTACGATTGTACCGAGCGTCGCAATCAAAAAAGAGTTCATGATCCAACGTGGAAAAAGTGGATCTTTCGTAAAGATGTGTTCAAAGTTTGCTAGCGTTGGATTCTCCGGCCAAAGCGTAAGTCCTCCCGCTACAATCTCACTATACGGTTTAAACGAGGCGAGCACTGCCCATAAGAATGGATACAGTGTGACGAGCGCGTACGAAACGAGAATGACGTACATCACGATACGCGGCCATGTTTTCTTTTTCATATCCATTCCCCCTTAATAGTTAGACTCTTCTTTGTTCAATTTACGGGCAATCATCGACACGGTGAAGATGATCGCTGTCAAAATGATCGCAAGGGCAGAAGCGTATCCCATCGTCCCAATCGTCTTGAACGCATATTGATAAATGATGAGCGAGAAGGTGAGCGTCGCGTTGTTCGGTCCGCCAGTCCCTCCTGAGATGATATATGCTTGGTCAAACAACTGGAAGCATCCGATGATTCCCATCAACAGGACGTAGTTTGTCACAGGTGTCAGATTCGGAACCGTGATTTTCATCAGCTTTTGCCAGGCGTTCGCACCATCAAGCGATGCCGCCTCATAAAGTGAAGACGGAATATCTTGAAGCCCTGCCAAGTAGATGGTCATGAAAAATGGAACAGTCGACCAAATGTTCATGACCATGATGGTCGTCAATGCGAAATCTGTTTCATTGATAAAGTTAACTGGCGTATCTAACAATCCAAAACTGACGAGGATGTTATTGATTGGACCATTTAAACTGAATAAAAACATGAAAATCATCGTGAGCGCCGAACTTGAAGTAAGTGTCGGCAAAAAGTAAATCGTCCGAAACGTGTTTTGAAAACGAATTCCCGAATTTAAGACGGCAGCCATTAGAAGTGCGATGGCCGTTTGGATTGGCACAACGAACAGGGCGTAACGGAATGTATTTTTTAACGCTGTCCATACCCGGTCATCGTTCCACGCGTTGACGTAGTTGTCCAAGCCGACCCACTGAAAGTCGATCCCACCAAACAAATTCACGCGTGTAAACGACAAGAACAGAGAATACGCAATTGGAAGCAACGTGAATGTCACCAAGATGATTAGCGTTGGCAACATAAATGTCATCCCCTGTACCGCCTCACGACGATCACGTTCACTACCTTTCTTTTTCTTTGGTGGTGGTGCTTGTGATGCCGTATCAGTACGTCGATTGATTTCGAGCTGTGTGCCCATAGAACCCTTCCTTTCCGAACACAGTAAGGCTCGCGCAGTTACGCGAGCCCAATTGTTTCTTTATTTCAATTGCGTCTCGATATCTTTATTCGCTGTTTCTTCCGCCTTTTTCATCGCTTCCTCAAGCGTCATGTCGCCTTTTAAAGCTGCTGGTAACAAGTTGTTATACTCACGAGCAACGATTGACAGTGAATCTCCTTTTTGCCAAGGTGTCGCATAAGCCCCAGCCGCAACGAATGGCGCTTTCAATTCATCGTCTTGAAGATTCAATTCTTCCGCAATCGATTTGAGTGACGGCAGGACACCGGCTCCTTCAGACCAAATCTTCATGCCGTCTTTCGATGTCGCATAATTGATAAACTCCCATCCCGCCGCTTTTTCTTCCGAATCGCTATTGAGCGAATACGATACTGTGAACATCATCGACCCACTGTCTCCACCAATCGTAGGCACTTCTTTCGTTCCCATTTCAACGTTCGGGAAGTTTTGCTTAATATGGGAGATCGCCCAGTTCCCTTCAATCATGATCGCCGCTTTTTCTGCTCCGAACGAGTCGCCGGCCCACCCTTGACCGAGATCAGCCGGACGTTGAACAAGCTTGTCTTGGTAGGCATCTACAAGGGGTTGGATGGCAGCGATTTGATCAGGTTGCGCCAATACCGCCATTCCGTCCCCATCGACGACCTCCGTGCCGCCAGATTGGAGTACGAACATATGACGTGCAAGTTCAGATGTTGTAATTGCCGGCGTCACACCAGACGGGAGCTTTCCTTTCAACTCTTCCAAGAAACCTGGAAGCTCACCCATGTCAGATGGGATGTCATCTGCTGTGAATCCTGCATCTTCAATCATTTTTTTGTTATAGTAAAGGCCAAGTGTCGAATAGTCTTTCGGCAGACCGAACAATTGATCGTCTGATTTGAAAGCATTGATGGCCGGTTCATAGAAATCGACTAAATCTTTCTCTGCTTGCTCGATGTACTGATCCAGTGGTTCGAGCACACCTTGTTTAGATAGTTCAGGCGCTAAAAAAGCATCGACATAAAACACGTCCGGCGCCGTTCCACCAACGAGGTCCGTTTGAAGTTGTGTTTGATAATCATTATAGACCTTCTTCTTTGCTTTAATTCCTGTCTCTTCGGTGAAGGCCGCTAATAACTCATCAAACGCCTTGACTTCGGCATCTGTCCCTTTCCACGTCCCGACCGTAATTTCTTTCCCTTCGAGATCAGATGGGTTCGAGGCCACTTGCGCTTCCTCTTCGCCACCGCAAGCTGCAGTAAAAACAAGTCCTGATAGCATGACAATTGATAATGGCTTTGAAACTTTCTTGTTCATCGTGATTTTCCTCCTAGAATAATTGTAATCGAATCAAAGTAACCGCTTTCAACTCACAACTAGATTTTAAACCCGAAACGTTTCGGAAATCAAGAACTTTTTTATATAACCGTTACAAATCCTTTAAATAAGCGGTTTACAAGTCTTTCATATACAGGCTAAACTAGATATACAATCAAATTAATCCCAAATTAATCACAACGTTTTCATATAAAGGAGTCTTTCACCATGGCTACATTAAAAGATGTCTCCAAAGCATCCGGTTTTTCGATCACAACCGTATCTCGCGCCTTGAACGGCTATGACGATGTGAACAAGGAGACTCGAGACAAAATTTTAGATGTCGCAAAGGAGCTCGGCTACAGCCCGAACATCCTAGCGCGCAGTCTAGTCAAAAAGCAATCAAACACAATCGGGTTCCTCGTCACCGACTTAAAACGTGAGAGTATTAAAGATAATTTCATGTTCGAGACGTTATGCGGTGTGTCAGACGAGTTATCAAACCTTAACTACGAGTTCGTACTTTTATCCACTTCTACTTCGAAGCAAAAGAACAAGACATATAGTCAGATGTGTGCCGAACGTCAATTAGATGGCGTTGTCATCCAAGGCTTGAAACGAGATGACCCTTATTTACTCGAGGCGATCGAGAGCACAGTGCCTTGCGTACTGGTCGACATACCAGTCGAAGGGGTGAACACCGGCTACGTAACATCGAATCAGCTCGAAAGCGCCAAACAAGCCGTACGTTATCTAATCCGACTCGGACATCAACACATTGCGTTTATGAACGGCTCCCCCAACGCCTATGTCTCGACCGTTCGATATGACGCCTATCGTCAAGTGTTGCATGAGCATGAAATCGACTTTCGCGACGAGTATGTGCTGAACGGGGACTTCGAGGAACTCGCCTCAAAGAATGTGGCACTCCCATTTTTACTGAATCACCCCGAAGTCACGGCAATCTTCTGTGCATCTGACGTGATGGCACTCGGTGTTCTTCAAGCGACGCGCGAACTCGGATTGAACGTGCCTGATGACTTGTCCATCATCGGATTCGATAACATTCTCTTGTCCCAATATGTATCCCCTCCTCTTACGACAGTCGGGCAACAACCTTACGAAATGGGGCGCAAAGCTGCGTCTATGATTGTAAACATTGTCGAAGAGCAAGATGCCCCCCACGAGGTGTTTGTCAACAACCAACTGATCCTTCGAGAATCGGTCACAAAAAATCGGCGATGATTAGTCATCGCCGATTTTTCGGATTGTCATGAAAGCGAATATTCCGACAGTTGCCCAATACAATACGGACAACATCGGCACGTTGATCGGCAACAGCGCGATCGCTGTTCGCACGAAAAGCGGTGCTGTAATGCCGTATGCTGTAATCGTCCATGCTTCTTTATAACGAATCGGAACAAAGCGCCGAAACCCGAGCCCCGCAAGCGCCAATAATGAAAGAAGCAGAAGGTGAAGGACCAAGTCAAACAAGATGGCCCCATAAATATAAATCGGATAGAACCAGTTCAACTCCTCTAACAGAGCATATACATCTCGCTCCGTCACATCCGACCTTCCCACAAAATCCAGCAAGGATCGATAACTATTCAAATCCGTCTCGACCCCGCTTCGTTTGAGTGCCCAACCTGTTTCGCTTAGCACTAACGCCTGCCGTGCGTTCGTCTCTCTTTCATCTCCTACCATCACCGTCAAATCCAGCACCGAAACGTCGAACGAAAACGCTTGATTGTAACGAAGGCCGTCTTCAGTAATACGAAAAGACGGTAGCTCTTCCTGACCTACTGCAGATTGGTTTGTCCATTTCACACTGTATACGATCATGTTCGCTAAAAGAACCGCGATTACTACATAAAAAAATGATTTCCAGATAGACTGCGTTCTCCACATTTTCACTTTATCGAATTGAAACCCAAGACTAGCAATCAGTTGCTCCATGTCGACCCTCTTTCCTAAAACGTTTCTGACCCCATTTAATCACGTTTCAATTGCAAATAAAAGAAAATATAATAAAAAATGCTATTGATTATCCGAAACGTTTCGGATAGAATGAGGTCGAATCAAGAAAGCGCTTTATTATACAGGAGGTTACATCGTGACGAACACTTTGATGAACTATACGACTGGTACTGGAGATTTACAACATTGGCTCGTTTCGGAAGACGGGTTTCGTACAGAATGGCTTGGAAAAGGAGAGGCGATCTTCTCCCTCGGAAATGGATATATGGGGTTACGTTCTGTAACCGAAGAACACTATGCGAATGAAAAGCGCAATTTATTCGTGGCAGGAACATTTAATAAGTTCGCTGAGAATGAAGTGACCGAACTTCCGAATGCAGCGGACATTCTATGGATGGAGTTCAAGTTAAACGGGGTTCGTTTTGATTTGACGCAAGGGACGATTCTCACATATCGTCGTACACTCAATCTAAAGAAAGCTGAACTCGTACGCGAAGTGACTTGGCAAAGCCCTGACGGAAATGTCTATGACCTAACTTTCCGCCGTTTCGTATCGATGGCTCATTTGCATGTGATTGCTCAACGCGTGACAATTACACCGAAACAAGACAGTACGCTTTCACTCACTTCAGGCATTAATGGACAAATGACAAACAGTGGAGTTCAACACTTTTTAGAAGGAACGAAACGCCTATACGATGGACGTTTCATGCAACAGATTCAGACGACGACAGAATCCGGCATCGATTTTGTGTTTCACAGTGTCCACCGATTCCATCAACGTGAATCGATTGAACCGATGTCCATCATCAAGATGGATCGTCGTCAAATTTTCTTTGACTACTCGGATGTGAACATCCCTGCGAATGAAACGTTGACGATCGAGAAGTATTCGACAATCTTCACTTCCCGTGATCACGATATGACCGCCGATACGACAGAGGAGCTTGCAAGCTTTGCATTGAATGCGACACGTGAAGTCGAGGCAAAAGGATATGATTGTTTATTCGCTGACCATGTTCAGGCCTTTGACGAATTGGTCTGGTCACGTACGCCCATTACCATCCGCTCGAAAGAAATGTTCGATCAATTAGCCATCCGATTTGCTCAATATCACCTTGCGGTCATGACACCGAAACACGACAATCGGATGAATATCGGAGCGAAAGGTTTGTCCGGCGAAGGATATAAAGGTCATACATTCTGGGATTCGGAAATCTTTATTTTGCCGTATTATACGTACACGAATCCAACGATCGCTCGTAGCTTGCTTGAGTATCGTTATCTTTCGCTACCTGGAGCGCATCGAAAGGCGAAAGAAAATGGATACGATGGCGCGATGTTCCCATGGGAATCAGCATGGCTAGACGATGGAGAAGTGACACCCGTTTGGGGTGCGGCAGACATCGTGACTGGCGAGGCCACAAAAATTTGGTCCGGCTTTATCGAGCAACACATCACATCAGATGTTGCTTTCGCCGCTTGGCAGTATTATCACGTCACAGGTGACCAAGATTTCATGGATCGATATGGATATGAACTTTTGATCGACACGGCCAAGTTTTGGGCGAGCCGACTTGAATGGAATGAATCTGAAAATCGTTATGAAATTAATCAGGTCGTCGGTCCAGACGAATATAAAGAACACGTCAACAACAATGCGTTCACGAACTATACCGCGCACTGGAATATTCAGAAAGCAATCGAATACGTCGAGTTATTGCGTCGTGAAAAACCTGAACTGTATGAGCGATTGAATGAAAAACTCGATTTGCAAGCAGCTGAAACACGATTCCACCACGTCCTTGACTTGATTTACTTACCACAAGTACGGGAAGACGGTGTTTTACCACAAGATGACACATATCTACAAAAAGAAATCATCGATTTGACCAAATATAAAAATCAAGAGAATGTCGGCTCACTATTTTATGACTATAACCTCGAACAAGTAAATGAGATTCAAGTTTCAAAACAAGCGGATGTGATGATTCTAATGTATTTACTCGAGGATTTGTTCTCAGCGGAAATTAAACGAGCCAACTGGGAGTACTATGAGCCCAAAACGCTTCACGACTCGTCTCTTTCCCTTTCAACTCATAGCGTTCTCGCCTCAGACCTTGGGAATCAAGAACTTGCGTATGACTTGTTCAGACGAGCGTCAGAGATTGACCTTGGACCGAACATGAAAACATCGGATGCTGGTATTCATGCGGCTTCGCTCGGTGGAATTTGGCAAGCTGTCATCAACGGTTTCGGTGGCGTTCGGATGACCGCTGGCAACTTACTCATCTCCCCAATGTTACCAAAAGCTTGGGATGAACTACGCTTTCCAATCGCCTGGAAAGGAGAAACACTCGATATTTGGGCAACACATGACCAAGTTACCGTCACACGACGCTCCCCTTCAACAAAACCACTCGTAATCGAGGTTTATGGGGAGAAACAAACCATTCTCGATACGTTCACAAGTGAAGTGTTATCCGTATGACATATCGTCCGCTCTACCACTTCGCTCCGTCGTTCGGCTGGATGAATGACCCGAACGGACTCTGTCAGTTCAACGGTGTGTATCATTTGTTTTATCAGTACCATCCGTTCGGTGTCGAATGGGACGATATGCACTGGGGTCACGCCACATCGACCAATCTCGTTCATTGGGAACATAAACCGATTGCGTTGCGCCCTGGAGATGACTATGACAAGGATGGCGTGTTCTCAGGAAGCGCTTTAGTAAAGGATGGGGTACTACATCTGTATTACACAGGAAACACGTGGTTAGACGAAAAACGCGAAACGTTACATCAAGTCCAATGTCTCGCCACTTCCACCGATGGAATTACATTTCAGAAAAGCGTTAGAAATCCTCTCATTTCAGAGATTCCTGCACATGGAAACGCCCATGTCCGAGATCCAAAAGTGTGGGGTGACGATCGTCAATATTTTATGGTTCTCGGGACGCGTGATGAAACGGATGGAAAAGTTGTCCTTTATGAATCTGACGACGCATTGCATTGGAGAGAACGAGGAATCATTGCAGGTGAGACCGGTCAACATGGGTGGATGTGGGAATGTCCTGACCTGTTTCATCTCGACGGGCATGAGATTTTGTTACTATCTCCTCAAGGAATGGAAAGAGAAGGAGATCGCTATCAAAACTTACATCAATGTGGTTATTTTATAGGTGATCTTGACGTGACGACACCACGTTTCACCCACGGTTCGTTCACAGAGTTGGATTATGGTCACGATTTTTATGCTGCCCAAACTTTTTTAGACGACAATGGTAGGCGGATCCTTATCGCTTGGAATGCGATGTGGGAACGAGACTGGCCAGAACAACAAGAAGGTTGGACGAACCAAATGACAATCCCTCGTGAGTTGACTGTAAAAAATGGGCGTCTATGGATGAAGCCAGTCGAAGAAATGAAATCGCTTCGGCAATCTTCCATCCCACTTGAATCTCCTTCCTTTACAGGAAGAGCTTTCGAACTAGAATTCGATGTGAAAGGAACATTCCAGTTCAGTGGCTTCGAAGGCACTGTTACACTGTCTGCAACCGATGATCACATCCAGCTCACCCGAGACAACGAACGACGACGAATCAATGAAAGATGTGAGCGCATGCGTATATTTGTAGATTCATCTTCCATCGAAGTTTTTGTAAATGAAGGTGAATACGTATTTTCAAGTCGTATTTATCCAGTCGATCACTCATTACGGCATCACCTCACTGGCGAAGTATCCAATATTATTCTTCATTCCTTCGAATGAGAAACACGCAGCAGGTCCATAATCATTTCGGACCTGCTTTTTTGATATAGGGTGAACATTTTACGATTGACATTATTTTGGAGACTGATACGGTTAACGTATAGTCTATGAAAAAGGTCGTGAAAGAATGACGCTCACTGTTCTATTGCTCAATGCCTGTGTCGCATTCACCGGTTTTTATATCATTTCAAAAATTTATCACTCTACCCTGTTTGGGTCTAAACATTTACGAAGCTTGATCATCGGTTTATTGGCAGGTGCACTCGGTCTGTTTTTGATGTATAACGCCGTCGAGGCAAATGACACGGTTCGTGTTGACTTACGTCACTTACCACTCGTCTTGCTCGCTTTTTATGGAGCTCGGTCGCCATTGTTGATTGCCACACTTGTCATCGCAAGCACACGCTTCTTGTTTGGGGTGACCGAACAGGCTGTGATTGCCTTTATCGCTACCTTCATCGTCAGCATCGGCATGCTTTGGATTCATCGCCTTTTGTTAGAACGCCTCTTCCTTCAAAGTATCTTTTTAAACATATGGGCGCTGTTCGTCATCTCAATCGCTGTCTATATCAATATGGGATGGAGTGCCGCGTATGTGTCACTCGTCTTGACCATTTGGATGGTTGGCATGCTTGTCGGTCTCCTCTCAAGTACACTCACCATCGACTTAGAGAAAACGACGAGACGTGCACTCGAATACAAACAGTCTTCTGAACGAGACCATTTGACGGGGTTATTCAACCGACGCGTCTGGGACCGGTATACTGCCTCACTAGGAGAGACCCATCGCCCGTACAATGTGCTCGCACTCGATATCGATCACTTCAAGCACGTGAACGATACATACGGGCACGGCAATGGCGACCTCGTCCTGCAACAGTTCGCCGACCTATTGAAAATCGAAACGCGAGGTCACGACACGGTCGCCCGCATCGGTGGCGAAGAGTTCGTCATTTTAATGTATGATTTGACTCCAAAAAAAGTGGATAAGGTGGCCAACCGCATACGTGAACGAATCGCTACTGAAACGTTCTATTTGAACGGATTCCCACCGATTCAAATCACGGCGTCCGTTGGTGTCGCCCACGGAACTTCTCTTCCCATCAAACGGATGGTCGACCTTGCGGATTCAGCGCTTTATCAGGCAAAACATGAAGGGCGCAATCAAGTTGTTGTCACGACCTATGACACACCAGAACCGATCATGACATGAATGAACCCCGCTCCTTTTGGAAGCGGGGTTTTCGCCTACTTTACAAACCGTTCGACCTCATCTGTCATAATTGCCGTTATCGGAATCGGAGGCAGGTCCTTCACGTCGTTAATCGTATAGAGCCGTGTCTCCAGTGTCGTTCCTTGCATGTCCTCCCATACCTTAGAGCCGATAAATTCGGTCTGCGCATGAATCGCCTCGGCTCGAATCATTTCAGCGAATGAGACGGTGTCCGATTCTCCCGTGAGCGTCAAGACCGCTAAACGAGCATGTGGTGCCACATCCCGCATCCGGACGAGCGACTCCCGATTGAACGAGGAGAAGATGACGCGACCTGTCATGTGAAACTCGTCGACGGCGAGCCAGGCGAGTCGTTCGATGCCCGGATACGCGTATTGATCCGTCTTCAATTCGACGTTCAGCGTGACGTCACTCCGTTCGATCAATCCGAGCACTTCTTCTAACGTCGGGATGCGTTCGTACCCGTCAATCTTCAATTGACGTAGCTCTTGGAGTGTCATGTCCTTCACCCACCCCGTCCCATCTGTCGTCCGATCGACGGTCTCGTCATGAATGACGACAAGCCGACCGTCTTTCGACAGTTGCACGTCGAGCTCGATCCCGTCCACGTACGGAAGGGCCGCCTCGAACGCCGACAACGTATTTTCCGGGTAGTTGGCGCTATACCCACGATGTGCGTAAATCAACATCTCACTGTCCCAAGGTGGAAGTCGTCTCATCGGCCGCACGTTTCAATGCGTCTTCGACCGACACACCTTGATACAAGCTCTCCATCGCGTTGACGACGCTTTGACGCGATTGTGGGAACGTCGAGATGAGCGCTCCTTGTGTCGCCGGTGATGGTTTCGTCTCACTGAGCTGGTCGACCGTCACTTTAAGCTGTGGATATGTCGCCCACATCTCTTCGACAATCGGTTCGTTATATGCATCAGGATTGATGGCGAAATAGCCTGTATCGACATGCCACTGTGCCTGTGCTTCCGTTGATGACACGTGCTTCATGAACTCCCATGCGCCTGCTTTCGTTTCTTCCGCAATCCCATCGCCCATCCAGAGTGAGGCGCCACCGATGACGACACCTTGACGCTCTGCTTCATTCGGTACAGGCAAGTACGAGGCACCGATCTCAAAGTCCGCATTGTCCGCAACGGTACGAATACCAGCTGAAGAGTCCAAATACATGGCGACTTTACCTGATTGGAATGCCGCACGCATATCGTCCCAGTTTTGACCGACGTTTAAGAACGTCTCTTCATCGTACATTTCTTTGATGAGATTGAACGCATTCTGCCCTTCTTCCCCATCGAACACGGCTTTCGTCGGATCTCCACTGCGACCGTTTTCGTTATCGACGTAAAGTCCACCTTGCGCGGCGACGAGCTGTTCAAAGAACCAACCATAGTTGAGCATCGTAAATCCGGTCTGACCGTCCGTCGTCAATTTTTTCGCCGCCTCTTTCAATTCGTCATACGTCCGTGGCGCCTTCTCCGGGTCGAGCCCTGCTTTTTCGAACGCCTCCTTATTGTAGATGAGGACCGGTGTCGAAGAGTTGAACGGCATCGAGTATTGTTTACCGTCTACCTGATAATAACTCAAGATGTTCTCTTCCCATACGCTCGTGTCAAAATCCTCTTTGTCGATGAACTCCTGGACCGGTGTGATCTTATTCGAGTCGATCATGTATTTCGTGCCGACTTCGAACGTCTGCATGATGGCCGGCGCGTCTTCCGAACCGGCGACCGCATTGAATTTCGTCAACGCTTCCTCATACGTTCCCTGAAAGATCGGTTTCACTTCATAATCGTCTTGCGAAGCGTTGAACGCATCGACCTGGGTGTTTAGAGCCTTCTCCAAGTCACCGCTCATCGCATGCCAAAAGACGACCTCTGTCTTTCCGTCTTCTGTCGTCGCCGCGACGGGTGTCGCTTCCTCACTGCCACATGCCCCGAGTAGTAACACCGAACTTGCCAACCCTGCGAATAATCCTAACTTTTTCATTTGTCATATCCCCCTATTATTTGATCGCGCCTTGCGTCAATCCTTCTTGTAGATGTTTTTGTCCTACGAATAACAATACAAGCGTCGGAATGATAATCAAGATGACTGCCGCCATGACGACGCCCCAGTCCGAGGCGACCTCGTTCGACTGCATCTGTTTGATGCCGATTTGGACCGTCCGCGCCTGTTCCGTGTTCGTGACGAGAAGCGGCCATAAGTACATATTCCAAGTCGTCAAAAAGCTATACACCGACAATGTGACGAGCGGTGTCTTCGAGACCGGCAAGACGACGTTCCAAAAGAAACGGAAGCGACTAATCCCGGCGATTTGGGACGCCTCATACATCTCATACGGAATCGTTTTAAATTGTTGCCGGAGTAGAAACGTCCCGAACGCGAGTGCGAAGAATGGAACCGATAGACCCCAGACGGTGTTGAGCCAGCCGAGCGATTGAATCGTCAAAAAGTTTGGTACCATCGTCGCTTCCCACGGGACCATCATCGTCGCAAGGAAAAGCATGAAGATGAGTCCTTTTCCTTTAAAGTCGATAAAGACGAATGCGAATGCCGCAAGACTCGACAAGACGACCTGCCCGATCATCACAAGGAGTGCGACAATTAGACTGTTCAACAAATACGTCAACATCGGGATTCGTTCGAACGCGGCTACATAGTTTTCAAACGAAGGCTCTCGTGGGAGCAGATGTCCTTGGAGCACTTCCTTCCCGTCCATCAGACTGATCGAGAACGCATAGGCGATCGGAAACAGCATGACAACAGCACACAAGACGAGTAGGACATAGACGCCGATATTCCGTAACCTCATTGGTAATGCACCTTCCTTTCGACCAGTTTGAACTGGAGCCACGTCAACAGAAGGACGGCGATGAACAAGAGCACGGCCTGGGCGCTGGCACTGCCGACGTTATAGTTGATGAACGCGTCTTTATAGATGGCATAGACGATGACGTTCGTCGCATTCGTCGGTCCGCCTTTCGTCAGAAGATCAATCTGTCCGAACGTCTGAAAGGCGTTGATGAGCGAGATGATGCCGACGAAGAAGAGCGTCGGGGACAACATCGGGATGGTGATTGCCCGAAGTTGTGTCCAGTAGCTCGTCCCGGCGATGTCTGCACTTTCATATAGCGTTCGGTCGATGTTTTGCAGACCACCGAGCAGAATCAAAAAGGTGAAGCCGATGTTCATCCAGACGGTCGCGAGTGATACGGATAGGAGCGCATATTGTGGATCGAGGAGCCACTGTACGCCACTTGCCCCCACTGCCTCGAGGAACCGGTTGAAGATACCGATTGACGGATTGTACATGAACATCCAAATGATCGATGACGCCGCGACGCTCATTCCCATCGTCGCCGAGAACGCCGTCCGAAAGATGCCGATGCCCTTCAGTTTCTCATTGGCGAGGAGTGCGAGACCGAGTGCAATCAGAATCGTCAGCGGGACCGTCAAGAGGACGAATCCGACCGTCGCCTGAATGCTTTGCCAAAACGCCGCGCTCGTGAACAGGTTACTGTAATGACCAACCCCGACAAATTCGAGCGGCGTCCCTTGCGTGTCGGTCCGAAAGAAGCTCAAGTACATCGTCCGGAGAAGCGGATAGACGAGAAAGACCCCAAACAAGATGATGGACGGGGACAAGTACAACAGCCCGCTCGCCGCGTCCGATAGTCTCGTGCGGACTTTTTCTCTCGGTAAGGCGACCGTCATTGAAACACCTCCAACGCCTCAAACAATTTCGGTTGTCTCAGTTCAATTCGTTTCCCATTTGAATCGAATAGCGACATGTGTTTCGGTGCCACGTAGCACGCCACTTTTTCGCCGACCGTGAGCGGCCATTGTCCTGGCCATTTCGCCAACCATTCATTCCCTCCGACGTCAAAGGCGAGAATTGTCTCGGTCCCAAGCACTTCGATGTTTTTTAGTTCTGCATAAAACGTCACGTCGTCATCTGCCGGCTTGATTTGTTCTGGCCGCACACCGAGCGTCGCCTGCGAAACGTCTGTCCCTGCATTCGGATGAAATAAACGCCCGTCCGTCGCCATCCAGCCTTTCTCTTGTCGCGTGACTTCAACTAAGTTCATCGGGGGAGACCCGATGAAGGAAGCGACGAACGTGTTCGCCGGTTTGTTGTATAAGTCGAGCGGCTTCCCGACTTGTTGCACTTCCCCTTCATTCAGGAGCATGATCCGGTCCGCCATCGTCATCGCCTCGACTTGGTCGTGGGTGACGTAAATCATCGTCAGTCCGAGCTTTCGTTGCAACTGGCGAATCTCAGAACGCATCTTCGCCCGCAGTTTCGCGTCTAAGTTCGAGAGCGGCTCATCCATGAGACAAATTGGTGCCTCGGTCACGATGGCCCGTGCCAAGGCGACCCGCTGTCTCTGACCACCGGAGAGTTCACGTGGTTTCCGCTTCAAATAATCAGTGAGCCCGAGCGTCTCGGCCGCCTGTAAGCAACGCTCACGTTGTTCGAGCTTTGTCAGTCCTTTCGTATGTAGACCGAACGTAATATTTTTCTCAACCGTCATATGTGGGTAGAGGGCATAGTTTTGAAACACCATCGACAAGTGACGTTCACTCGGTTTCATCCCGTTTGCCGCCACCCCGTCGATACGAAGCGTGCCGCTCGTGATGGATTCGAGCCCGGCGATCATGCGAAGCATCGTACTCTTGCCACATCCGGACGGTCCGACGAGTGCGAAAAATTCTCCTGCTTCAATCGTCACATCGATGCCTCGAATGACTTCCGTCTCTCCGAATGATTTCGCTAATTGTTGTAGTTGTATTGACTTCATGCTAATTCCTCCTTCTGACTTTGAACGTGCCAAAGTCGTTCATCCCCGGTCGACACGGCGAACGCCCCATGATCGAGGGCGCGATGCACGTCAATCGGTTGACGAATCATGCCACCCGTCACAATCGGAAAGGAGACTTCCTGAGAAATCTTTTCGACGACGCTCGGAATCAAACCGGGCATCAGTTCGATCGCATCCGGTTGTTGCGCCTCGGCGAGCTTGAGCCCACTCGTGACCGCATCCGAGTCGACGAGAAACAGTCGTTGTATCGTCAACAGTCCCGCCCGCTTCGCATGCTGAAGGACCGATGCTTTCGTCGTGACGATCCCGTCGGCCCCGACACGTTTAGCTAAATAATCGATGCCGTCCCGGTCGAGACTGATGCCATTGATTCGTTCAGCGTGGAGGAATACTGTTCGGTCCTCTCGCTTCAAGTGCGCCACGTAGCGGTCGAGTGTACTGAGTGTGCCCATCATGAGGAACGTCGTCGTTACATCCGTCCGCAAAAACGCCTCGATTTGTTTCGGACTTTTGATGGAGGCAATCATCTGTTCCTGTCCGATTCGTGCAATCGCTTCATTCACTTGAATCATCCTTCCTTTTAAAAAAAGGACCAACAGAAACGTCACGTCATCGACGTACGGGCTTCTGTTGGTCTCTCAAAGGTTCTACCAGTAATTATTCACTTGGAGTGAGGGGGTCTCACAGCTCCTATCGTAACGAACGATTGTAAAGACACGATGAAGGAATCGCAAAGTTTCATGAAGACAACGTAAAAAAACCGATTCACTGGGAATCGGTCAACGTCTGTTCAGCTTTCGCTAAGATGTTTGCCTTCACGTCATCGTCCCGCCCTTGCCAATTGCGGACCATCATCTTCATCCGCTGATTTTGCGAGAAGCGTTCCTCGTGACGATCGATGAAGCGCCAGTATAGGGCGTTGAACGGACAGGCATCGTCTTCTGTCGTATGCTTCGGGTTATATGGGCAATCCTGACAGTAGTCACTCATTCGGTCGATATATTTTCCGGACGCGACATACGGTTTTGTGGCGAGCTTTCCACCGTCCGCATGAAGGGCCATCCCAAGTACGTTCGGCAAGACGACCCAGTCATAGGCGTCGATATACATCTCGTTGAACCAGTCGCTCGTCTGCTTCGGATTAATCTCGAACAATGTCGCATAGTTTCCGAGCACCATCAGCCGCTGGATGTGATGATTGTGGGCATGAGCGACGACCGGCTTCAAACTTTGATGCAGACAGTTCAAATCCGTCTTCGCGTCCCAGAAGAAGGACGGTAAGTCACGTTCATGCTTGAACGTATTCACGTCTTCATAACCGGGCATGACAGCGAGATAGACGGCGCGCATGTATTCCCGCCAACCGAGAATTTGGCGGACGAATCCTTCGATCGACGATAGTGGCGCACCCGTCTGACAAGCTGCCTCAACGACTTCATGCGGTGTCAACAGACCAATGTTGATGGCAGCCGACAACAGGCTGTGTGACATCTCCGGTTCATCCGTCATCATCGCATCTTGATACGGACCGAACGTCTCCAGTCGTTCTTCCACGAAGCGTTTTAGCGCACGTCTCGCCTCGGCATGTGTGACCGGCCAATGGAACGGGGTCGCCTCTCCTGGATGTTCCGTGAACGTCGACTCGACTTTTTCGATGACGTCTTTCGTGATGGCGTCGGGGCGGAAATGGATGGCAGACGGAAACGATAGGTCTTTTTTCGGTGGTTTTCGGTTATCCGCATCAAATGACCACTTCCCACCACGGGGCTTCCCGTCGTCGACCAAGACATCGAATCGCTTCCGCATGTGACGATAAAAGCGGTCCATCCGCCACGGCTCATTCCCGAGTGTTTCGATCGCTTCTTCTTTCGATAAATAGAAGAGCGGGACATCCGTATGTTCGACTAGCTTATGTTTCTTGCCGAATTGTTTCAATTTTTTAGCCATCGGTTCGTCCGTGACGGCGGTGACATGAATTTCGTCCGGATCGTACTGTTTCACATGGTTGTCCCACGCCTCTTGGAACGAATCCGCTTCATGATAATCGACGATATATCCTTTGTCGCGCAACTCTTCCGCAAAGTGTCGCATCGCCGAGAAGATGAGGACGAGCTTTTGTTTATGATACGGTCGCCACGTCGCACGCGACGTCGCCTCAATCATGACGACGACATCGCCTTCCTTTATCTGTTTTAACATCTCAAGTTCGTGTGAGAGTTGATTGCCGAGTATCCAAAATGAACGCATGTCCTTGACTCCCTCTATTCGTTCTTTCTACTATTCAATCAAGGCAATCGAAGCGATTGCTTAATATCGATTTACCTATCTCAAATGATTGATTCATGCCTCATAGCAAACGATACGATTCACCCTCGTCGTGTCAACGTCAATCCACCAAAGCCACTAATCACCGCAATATAGAATCCTAAATCATAGAACCAGCCGGTATTGTTCACTTCGTACACACGGTACGTATCATTGAACAATCCTAGAATGAGTGAGATTGGTGCAATCCAACCGTGCCAAATGCCCCAGAAAAAGCCTGCTGGATCGGTCGTGTATGTCCCGTCTCCCGGCACACAGCCTCCTAGTAATGTGACGAGCGTCAACATGATGAATATGATTCCGATTCGTTTCATCGTTCATCCCTCCTGTTATGTTGTATTCCCGATTCTGTCAAAAAAAGCACTGACAATCGTCAGCGCCAAAGTTGAACCGTATTGGCGAACTCGATATCCGTCGCCAGTTCACCATCAAGGGCACTCTCATTAAAGTCTTCCCCATCAAGCCACGTTTGAAAATCGAAGATGACCGGGTCGCGGTCTCCACCGAGCGCAAACCACGTCTCGAGCGTCTCCGGGAAATAGGCGGCCGTATGAATCGTCCCGGCCCAGCTCTTGTACAATTCCGAGAAGACGCCCTTGTCCGAGTCGTTCATGAGACGGAATGCGCTCTCTGCGTCTTGGATCAAATGTTGTACGACTTTGATTTCCATCATGCGACGTGTTGAATCATCGAGATGATAGCGGTTTTCATGTTGCAATAACTCGAAATGGTTCGTGCATATATTCGCTTCACGCACTTGAATATCCCGAGGTGTCGCCTCGACCACACGTGTTTTCGATGACTTGTCATGGACGACGTACGTGAATGAACCGCGATGTGGGATTTCCTTTAACAAATCAACCGCTTCCTCCACGGTCGCACATGTCTCAAGAATGATTCGCCCAATCATCTGACAAACAAATCCATCCCCCGGTCGACGGCGGTTGATGAAGTTGTAGCCCATAGCGAGCCCTTTTTCATTCATCCCGTCCATGCGTCCGGTGACACGAGACACCGGTCCGATGACCGCGTATCCGTCATTCGGTTGAAAGACGTTGTAGCGACCGTCATACGTCATCGGATGATAGTCGTAGTTTCGGACGAGGAAGTTGTCCCCCGTCAAAATCGAGCACCCACTAATCGGATTATTGACACGGAAATGACCGAAATGAAGTAACGTGTCGTTGAGCGACAATTTCAGTTCATCTTGAAGGCCAATCAACTCATCCCAAATCCTTGGGGCGAACGCATCAAAGGCAGCCTTCGCCTCGGTCGCATCGATCTCGAATCGTGGGACGCGTAGTTTCCACTGGTCCGTCCGATTCTCGAGCAGTTGACTGCGTTTAATATATTTTCCTTGAAATCGTCCGAAGTCATAATGACTCCCCCGAAATTGTGTCAGTTCACTAGAGAATTGTTGCATGAAAAAACCTCCCTTGCGCCCATTATAGCGGACGCACGAGAGGTCTGTCTGAAGTGAGACTGTTCATAACTTGAACTGCTGACTCATTCGTTGCATGTCTTCTGCCGTGCTCGACAAATCTTTCACGAGACGATTCATCGTTTCACTCGTCGCTGACATCTGTTCGGTCGAAGCGGCCACTTCCTCATTCCCGGCCGTGCTCTCTTCCGAAATCGAGGCGATTTCCGACAAACCATGTTGAATGTGGTCTTGATTCAGTTTCACTCGGTCTAGTTGACCACGCATCGAACCAGTCAATTGTTTCATATGACGCACGCTCTGTTCGATTTCAGTGAAGGCACGCTTCGTCGATTCAAGCGTTTCTTTTCCTTCCTCGGCCGCCATCATGCTTTCAGTAAACGTCTGGCCTAATGCGATCGAGTTTTGTTTTACGCTTCCGACAATCTCTGAGATCTCACTGACAGACTCGGCGACACTGTCCGAAAGCTTCCGAATCTCTGAGGCGACGACCGCGAATCCCTTCCCGTGTTCACCAGCTCGGGCAGCTTCAATCGCCGCGTTCAGTGCGAGTAGATTGGTCTGTTGCGAGATTTGGCGAATCATCGTAACGAGTTCTGTCACATCGTCTGCTTGTTGCTCGAAGTCACGGACTTGTCCTTGCGACGTCTTCACTTGCGCATGAATATGAGTCATCTTGTCGACCGCATTCTCCATATAATGTAGACCATCCGTCGTCACCCGACTGACGACTTCTGCCTGTTCGCTCACTTGTTCTCCATCTGACGTCGTTTGCTCGACGAGTGTGGAAAATTCATTCATATGCCCATACAAACGCATGGTTAGCACACTTTGGTTTTCAACACCGCTCGCAATCTCTTCCATCGTGTGGGCGATTTGCCGAGAAGCATCATTCACCTCTTCAGAGACACTTGAGACGTTCCCGCTTTCGTCCCGTACTGTCTGCGCTGACGATTGAATCCCTGAAATCAAATCTTTCAACATATGGGTCATCTTGTCCATCGATTTTGTCAGACGCTTGATTTCATCATTTGACTTCAGTTGAATCGTTTCAACTTCGTTCGTCGCCGTTGCGAGATCACCTTCCGCGATAGACGTTGCGACACGTTCTAACGCTTGGAGCGGACGTAACTTCCAACCGAGATACCGCCAGATGAGTATCGCCGCAACAACAAGTAAAACGAGCAGGGCAATCAGAATTGGTGGCAAGCTTTCAGTTAATACATCACCTGTAATGGCCGCGACCTCGGTCGCTGCTTTATCGATACCGAGCACCCCGATCACCTCGCCGCCTCGTTTGATGGGAACGAGTACCGTGACATATTGTCCGTATTCTGGGTCATCCATCACATCCGTCGTGACGTTCTCTCCTTGAAAGGCAGCTTTTGCTTCTTTGAAAGTCAATGCTGTAGTCGGTGTCCCGATGGCTGCCGCATCCGTCTCAGCCAACCCATCTACGATGATTTGAACTTCTTCATCTCTCGTATCAACGGTATACACATACATGGCACCAATCTGTTGACGATACGTATTTAAATATTCCCGAAATTGATCATACTGGTCATTTGGTGATGGATTCGTAATGAAAGATGCGTAAGCGTCCACATCTAGCGTCTCATTTATCCGCTCGCCATCTTCGATTAATGTCGAATGCAACGTACGGAGTACAGAGTGTTGCGTACTAAAATATTGCAATACCCCGAACGTGACGATGAGTAGCGTGACGAAGGCTAACATCGCTATTAATATGCGGGTTTGCAACGACTGTGACTTCTGTTTCATTTTGATTCCCTCCATTCTGTCCTTACTCCTTGTATCGGATAGAACGGATCAATCTCCACAAAAAAACAGACGATTTTCGACAAAATCGTCTGTTTTTCATTCAAGATTTGTCGAATTGACAACTTCAAGCGGAATCGTTACCTCATTCTCGCCTTCCTCGATCAAATGAAAGAGTGGAAGTGTTTCCGTTACGAAGAGATTGAGGTCTACATCCGTCTGATATTCATACGTCCGGATATCTTCTTCCCGCTCTGCAATCAATTCACCGAACGGAATCGAGATCCGTTCACCGTCGACTTCATAACTCATGACAGTTGTCGGTTCGAGCCTGCGGTTTTCAAGCATACGAATCGTAAAGAGCATCGTCGTATTGTTCGTCCGTTCAAGAGAGACGGCAATCGCATCCGATTGTCCGGCCCGTTTTTCAATCATCGTCTCGTCCACGTTCTGTTCATAGACGACATTCTCTTTACTCGATTCCTCCGTTTGAAGTTGCTGACAGCCCACAATCGTCATTAATCCGACCAATAACACAATTACTACAGCACGCATCCCCATTCTCCTTACTTCAAGGCGAAAGTGAGTTCCGCTTCACAAGCAACTTCTCCATCTACCGTGGCCACGGCTCGACCTTTTCCGATTGGTCCACGTACTTTCATGATTTCTACCTCAAGACGCAACTGATCACCCGGGATGACTTGACGTTTGAAACGACAATTGTCAATCCCTGCAAAAAAGGCGAGCTTGCCTCGATTCGATTCGTCTTTCAACATGGCGAAAGCACCGACCTGCGCGAGTGCCTCGACAATTAAGACGCCTGGCATGACATTATAGTCTGGGAAATGCCCGTTAAAGAACTCTTCGTTCGCCGTGACATTTTTCAATCCGACAGCACGCTTCTTTTCCTCGACTTCAATAATTCGATCTATTAACAGAAAAGGGTATCTGTGTGGAATTACTTCTTTAATCTGTTCAATTGTATACATCCATCCACCGCCTTTAAGAGGTTAGCCAAAAATCGGTGATATGACGCCAGGTGTCGATGTCAAATACATCTCTCCAATCGCCTCCGCCAATGACGCTATATCCAATGACTGCTCCGAGAGCAAGCATTGCGATTGCCAACACTAAAACAACGAGCACGCGCAATAAAATCGGAAATCGACGATGATTCGATAATCGTCTTTTTTGCTCTGTCTCTTGTTCTGGTGAACCTTTTTGTTCTTCCGAACTCGTCTGTTCATCGTTCGCCACGTCCAACCATCCTTTCAGCTAAAATGATTATATCATATTAGTACCTGGTATTAAAATATGTGTTTTGTCACCTTATTAGTGTACCTTATGCATAAATGTCGAACAAGCTTCCCAGCCAAACAGAAGACGAACGATTTCTTTTTATCCTTTGATTTATGCTACGCTTAGGCTACTTAACATCAGGAGGTTTGTTTATGTGGAAAGAATTTAAAAAATTTGCGATGCGAGGGAATGTCATCGACTTAGCCATCGCCGTCGTACTCGGTGCGGCGTTTACGGCTATCGTGAACTCGCTCGTCAACGATATCTTTATGCCGCTTCTTGGAATCATTATTGGTGGAGTAGACTTCTCGAACTTAAAAGCAAGCGTACTCGGAGTGGATGTCTTATACGGGAACTTCATACAGCAGATTGTATCGTTTATCTTGATTGCTTTTGCCCTCTTCCTAATCGTCAAAATCATCAACCGTCTCCAACGTGAGAAGGAAGTCGAAGAGGCAGCTGCCCCGACTCCTACGAAAGAAGAGCAACTATTGTCAGAAATTCGTGATTTGCTGAAAGATCGCTCTATTTAAATAAGCGCCTTGACTATTGTCGAGGCGCTTGTTCTATGACGTGACGTACGCGTCGAACCGCATTGGTCAGTAACGGAGCCGCTTCAAAGACCGCTTCTTCTAACGTCATAATCCGTGACACAATCGGAAAGATGGCGACGATGCCGGACTCCATATGGGATGTGTAATCGGATTGTCCGGTGAAGACGAGTGTCGGTACCCGATATGCATGTGCCAGACGGGCCAATCCATAAGGTGCCTTCCCTTCAAGACTTTGTGCATCAAACCGTCCTTCCCCGGTAATCAACCAATCCGCCCCATCTAACTGTTCCTCTAGTTTAGACCAACGGACGACCTCCTCGATCCCTCTCGCATACGTTGCGCCAAGCTGAAAGAGTGAAAATCCAATGCCACCGGCCGCCCCGGCCCCCTCTACCATTTTCATATCCGATTCAAAGCAGTTCGCGTATTTTTCGAGAATTCGGTCGTAGCGCGACACGTCGTCCACCGCCAAGCCTTTCTGCGGGCCAAACACATGCGCTGCGCCACTCGCTCCAACAAGTGGATTTTGCACATCCGAGGCGATTTGCCATTCCACCTCTCGCACTCGCGGATGAAGACCTGACCAATCGATTGATGCTACGTCTGCTAGCTGATGTGGGCTGGTCGATAAAACAGATCCGTTCGCATCAAGAAAACGTACGCCTAGCGCTTCGAGCATCCCTTTTCCACCATCAATCGTTCCGCTCCCGCCAAGTCCGATGGTAATTCTGCTTGCTCCAAGGTCTAACGCTCGAACAAGTTGATCACCGACTCCGACTGAACTGTAGTGCCATGGATCGAGGTGAGAGAGAAGTGTTAGCCCGGTCGTCTCCGCCACTTCGATGACCGCGTGCTTTTTAAACTTGTCAAAACCAAAACGAGCGATACGGCGCGTCCCGTCTAAACATATGATGTTTTCCTCGACGATTGTCGCATCCGAATGTGTCGCAAGCCACGCATCGAGAAACCCTTCCCCACCGTCGGAAACCGGAATGACCGTTACATCGTGTCCTTCAAGCGCACGACTGACAGCCTGATTTGCTTCCATACTTGAGAGTGAACCTTTGAACGAGTCCATCGCCACCACAATTCGCATCTTGGTCAGCCTCCTTTTTCACATCCTATTCAAAAACCGCCTCCCATGTAGAGAAGCGGTCACGCTTTATGGACGTAACGCCGTCACGAGTCCCATCATTTGATCACTCATCGACATTGCTCGTGAATTCATTTGATATGCTCGCTGTGTGATTGTCATATCGGTCATCTCTTTCGTCAAATCAACGTTCGATGACTCGAGCGTTCCTTCAATCAATAGATTTCCGAGCGGACGATCGACTTCAGCCTCCAAATCCGCTGCGAACACGTTATCTCCGAGCGGACGTAACTCAGACGTATTTCGGACTTCCACGATATCGAGTCGCCCAAATTGTTGTTCCACCCCGTTCACGCTCGCGACGACCACACCGTCTTGTCGAATCCGATGATTCGTCGCATCGTTCGGCATCGTAATCGGATTGCCATCATCTCCAAGAAGCGGATTGCCGTTCACATCGACAAGTGTCGTCTCGTCACCGACGGATAGTTGCATATTTCCGCTCCGTGTCACCCCGACGCCATTTGGTGTGTCCACGACGAAAAATTGACGGCTCGCCTTCAAAAAGACGTCTAAACCGCGGTCTGTCGTGCGAACTTGTCCGATATTAAACTGTTGGGTGATATCAGCGACATGTCCACCGACTCCGATGCGGATACCGTTCGGCGTGTCCCGTCCGACTTCAAATTCAGGACGCGGTTGGTTGTTGTACGCCTGTGACAATAAAGAGGCGAAATGACCCTGTTGTCGCTTGAAACCGACCGTGTCGACGTTTGCGATATTATGACCCGTCACATCCAATTGACGTTGGAGTTGAGACAGGGAGTTGACCGAGTTATAAATCGACTGCATGGTGTTCCTCCTTAACGAATACGAGCGATTTCGATAGCCCGCTCGGCACTTTTATCATATGCTTGCACGACTTTTTGATTGGCTTCAAATTGGCGATACGTCATCATGAGGTCAGCCATCGTCTGGTCCAGGTTGACGTTCGCTTCTTCGATAAATCCTTGTAACACCTCTACTTGAGCCGGTGCTGGCGCCTCACCCGTCACACGCCAGTCATTCCCGACTTGTTCAAGCGTCGTCAAGTCATCGATTTGATAGGCACCAAGTGTCGCCACATTTTGGCCAAGCGATGTGATGACCCCGTCTTTCCCTACTTGAAACTCACTCGATGGAAGTTGAATCCGTTCCCCTTCATCAGAAAGGATATATCCGCCGTCCGCCGATCGAAGGAATAACGCCTCATCGATTGAGAAACGTCCATTCGTCGTATACAACGTCTCATCGCCTTGCTCGACTGCAAACATCGGTGCTCCCGTGAAATCAGCAGGTGCTTTCAAGTAGAGGTCTGTCGGGCTACCAGACTCTGTGATGCTCCCAGCTGTGAAGCGCGGCATCGTTTCTTGGAGATAAACACCCATCGAGAGCGTTCCTACTTCTCCTTTTACGCGTGACTTCCCGTTATCCGGATTGCTCACTTGTGCGAGCAACATCTCCGGGAACGACCGGACCACGCCGTCAGACGCCTTGAATCCTGGTGTCCTCACATTGCCAAGGTTATTGCTTAAAATTTCTTGTTGGCGCTGAAGGGCATTCATTGCGCCTGCTGCTGTATATAATCCGCGTAACATCTTCGTCTCCCTTTCGGTCTTTAGCATCATTCACTCTCTATATCGTACCAAATGAGCATAGCATTCACCGTTTTTTCAAAAAAAGTTCATCCAAAAATTAGGATGAACTTTCTTCATTTACAGGCTGGGCCATCGGTAACTCGACAATCATCGTCGTCCCTTTTCCAATTTGAGAGCGGACGGCAATCGTGCCACCGTGTAATTGGACGATTTCCTTACAGATGGATAAACCTAGACCGGTCCCACCGATTTGACGACTCTCCTCTGATTGCGACCGATAAAATTTATCAAAAATCCGGTCTGCATCTTCATCAGAAAGTCCAAGCCCTTCGTCTGTGATGGCGATGCGGATCGTATCTTGTTCACACGTTACATCGACCGTCACATCTCCACCATCTGGTGAATATTTAATTGCATTGTTCAAAATGTTCGAGAAGACTTGTCGTAACTGTGCCGGGTCCCCCGCAACGAAAAGAGTCTCATCACAGTCAAAATGGAAGAAGTGGTGTTCTGTCGAACCGGCATGAATCTCCAGCAAATCGGATAAAAGTTCATATAGGCTCTCCACTTTGAAATCTGGCACTCCCATGCCCGCCTCCATTTTTTGAACGTCCAACAAGTCACTCACTAGACGCTCAAGGCGTTTCGTCTCACTCGCAATCATGTCTAAATAGCGTTCTCGCTTCGCGTTTTCCAATTGACGACTTTTGAGTAGTTCTGAAAAACCGAGAATCGACGTGAGCGGCGTCCGCAGTTCATGTGACACTGTTGCGACGAGTTCTGTTTTCATTTTGTTGATTTCGGTTTCCTGGGTAATATCACGAGAAACGAAAATGACACCGACGCGCTCATTCTGTAAGTCAATCGGTTCCGCATACATCCGTATCGTCTTCTGACCATTTTGCATCGTATACGTGAACGTCTCGTCGAATATCCCTTCTTCTTTTGCCCGTCTCGTGAATCGATTCAGCCCTTCCTGGTCATCGATTTGACTCATGAACATCGGGTAATACATCGAAATCGGATATAAGCTCCCTCGTTCCGTCGACGGAATCGGATGTTCATACAAGTCGAAGAGTGCACTGTTAGCGAAGCGTTCATTCGTCGCGAGCTCCGTATAGACGACCGAGTCACGCATCGTATGCAAGATTCGCGCGGTCTTTTCTCGTTCGAGATCGACTTGGTCTTGTTGATTCCGAAGCGAGGTCGCCATCTCGTTGAACGCCTCCGATAACTGTCCGACCTCGTTTTTTAACGGTTTGATCGGAATGAGAGACGCACTCGGGTTCATCGCTAGCCGCTCACTGTTAATCATGAGCGTCTGCAGTTGATTCGTCAGTCTCACAATATAAGGTTGTAATCCGATGAACAAAATGAAGAGTGCCCCGAGTAAAATCAAGAGCCACATCCACTGCGCTTTCACTAACTGTTTTGACAATGTGTCTCGTAGTTCACTTTCTTGGAAATCAAGGTTCTGTCGATAGTCGGTAAAGACCGACTCCATATCGACGATGCTTGCACTCATGTCTGCTGTGCTACTTGAGTTGAGTTGAAATCGTGTTTGTACGGACGTTTCATTTTTCGGCATGAATTGTCCGACTGTACCCATTTGTAGAAAAGGTTCATCTACTTCTCCCGCCTGCTTCGCGATCACATATTGTTCAAGTGCCGGCATGACGCGTGACGTGTATATCGAAAAGAGGAGTCGTGCATCGTTTGCGAACCGAGTTTCCTCTTCGTTATTCGCCTGTGCCTCAAACCATGTCGTCTGTTCATCGATGTCTGCTTGAGCCGTTCGCACGTTCTCCAAAAGAGCACTGTCTCCTAATAAAACATGACCACGTAACTCATATTGCATCGATTGCCACGTTTCGAATAGATTCGTCGCACGTGCTCGTTGTTCGCTGATTCGCTCTAACTGGACAGTCGTTTCTTGAATCGATTGTTGTGTGTAATAGTACGTCCCAATCGATGTAAACGTCACTAAAGCAATCAATATATAAAAAATCGTCATGACTTGTCGACTAATGCGCTGTTCAATCCAACGTTTCATGGAATGCCTTCTTCCTTTATTCTTGGAATGCCTCACCTCGTTCGGTGAATGACTTTTTCTGTTCAAGCAAAAAAAGTTCGGGTACGATGATGAGATAGAGGGTCACTACAAAAATTCATTCACCTATTGAAGAGAGTAACGTAGTGTCCTCACAAGAAACTCACAAGAAATGAAGGGAATGTGCCGATGACTCGTAATCGAATGCTATTTTTGTTCATCCTTATCGTGTCGATTGTCGGAAGCCTCACTTTACTGATTCGCCACCAATCCATCGCCTCAATCGTCACAGTCAATCAAGGCGAGGCTTCTCTTCTCTCTACTTCCGTTCATGAGGAGATTTTACGCCTTGATGGGTCATGGCGTTACGAGTCAGGAATCGTCTCTAGCGTCGACCGTCGTTCTTATCGAGCTGTTCCATTTACAATACCTCACCGAGAATCCACATACGAAACTGATATCGCATTGCCAATAGGGACATTCGCGTTACTTTTTCCTGAGTCGTTGTCCACCTCTACGATTTTGATTGATGGGACCCCGGCTGAAACGACAAAGATTGGAACAAAGCGTGTTGCCGAGCAACCGTCTTTACTTGTATTAGATGACGAAACGACTGAATTCCGTTTAACGATTCAACATACACGACAAGCAGGGAACTTCCAACCAATCGAAGAAAGTATTTTAATCGGCCCATTGAAGGAAATCATCACAGCTCAAAGTGCTAATTTCAGCTACGATTTTTTTATGTTGCTCATCTCGATTCTCATCGCAATCTTTTATGCGATTGTCTGCTTGTTCCATCAAAACGAACGATTGTATGGCTACGGGACGGCTCTCTTCTTTTTGACGAGCCTATCCATCATGTCTCGGGACGGAATATGGATCTCAAGTAATGATAAGTTGACGTTAAGTTCAGCATTACTTAGTATCATCATGTTGATTCAGTTTGCGAGATGCTTGGAGCACGTGTCGTTCGACCGTTTTCTGTCTATTGCGAGATATCCGCTTTACGTGTTGACGGTTTTGTCCATCCTCCTCCCTCCCTCTACATACGATGTGTTCGAATATTTTGTATGGATGACTGTCTTGTTCATCACATTCTTTTGGGTCGGACTGAACATCGGCTGGATACTTGAAAAACAGAAGACGAGCCCGTTTGAACTATTGACGTTCACATTCGCCCAGCTTGTCGGGTATATTGGAATTATGACGTCAACGTTTATCGTATCGCCGAATCAACAATTGTATGGGAATACGTTTACAATCATTTATTTTTTATTGATGTTTTTACTGTTACCGATTCACTTGTCCACGGACAAAAAGAAGAAACAGCAGGTCGAGGCATTGGCTTTGCAACACGAGATGTCTTTTTTCAATGCCCAAATCAAACCTCATTTTCTTTACAACACGTTCGGGAACGTGATTGCGCTTTGTTATACCTCACCACCGGAAGCGGCTCGTCTGCTTAGTCACTTGAGTACGTATGTCCGCTTTATTTTTGAAAATGGACGAACGGAAAACGAGATCTCTATTCGGCAAGAGCTAGATATGATTGACTCATATCTAGCCATCGAACAAACAAGGTTCCAAGATTCATTTGAAGTCATAAAAGAAGTTGACGACTCACTTTTAGATTGTGCAATCCCACCATTGTTGATTCAACCTCTCGTTGAAAACGCAGTTCGACATGGACTGTATCGACACCCCGGACAAAAGCGACTGACACTTTCCATTCAAGAAAAAAACGGGATGCTTGATATTTGTGTGAGCGATACGGGGTGCGGATTTGATGTGGATCAATCGACTGACTCATCAGGAATTGGGATGAATAATATTAAAAAGCGGATCGAACACTTATGTGGTGCGACATTCGACTTGACTTCTACTTTGAGACAAGGCACTGTCATTCATTTGAGGTTACCTAAACAAGAAAGGACGAAGCACGTAAATGCGTACGATTTTAATTGAAGATGAACATCATATTTTGGGGATGATGGAGCGGATCGTAAAAGATGAACCTTCCCTCGAATGGGTCGGTTCGTTCCAAAGTCCAATTCAAGCCCTCACGTTTATTCGAAAACATCCGGTCGACCTTGTTTTCTTAGACATTGAAATGCCTGAAATGACCGGACTCGAGCTTGCGACCTATTTGCCGGAACGAACGCAGGTCGTCTTTACGACCGCTCATCAACAGTATGCCGTCGAAGCATTCAACCTGCATGCGACACACTATTTGTTAAAACCCATCACAGAACAGATGATTCATAGCGTCATACCGCGTATCGTTCAGCGTTATGAGTCCATCCAGCAAAAGAATGCGCATCAATCATGCCGCATCCAATGTTTTGACCGTTTCTCGGTTCGTACTCAAGATGGCAATCTTGTCAAATGGCCTACGCAAAAAACAGAAGAGGTATTCGCCTATTTGATTTATCATCGTAAACAAGTCGTCAACAAATGGGTCCTCGCTGAAATGCTGTATCCAGATATCGATGAGCCTCAACGTGCCCTACACAACGTCTACAACGCCATCTATCGATTAAAAAAGACACTGGCTGAACACCAATTGGATATAACGGTAAAGACAATCAACAATGGTTACTCGATTGAACTCGGCGATTCATGTGTATGTGACTACTATGATTGGCTCGATGAAAAAGACTCCTCCATTTCTAAGACAGAATTGAACAATCGTTTGTTTGTAGATAAAGATTACACATGGCATTAATAAAAGGCATCTCACGTTTAAAGCGAGATGCCTTTACTCTGTCTTCAATCGATCGAGCTTCATTAACCGTTTTTTATGAGGGTCAGTGTTTATAATGTCCTCCGATTCTAATTGATCCGTTTCTTCAAAGACTCTGATGCAACGTCTTAGCACCTCTGGCCAAAACGTTGAGTGAACGTACAAAAAACAAGCGACCGCTCGCGCGGTCGCTTGTTTTATTTCAATCGATCTAAGTTCTCGAGCATGACGCCCGTCCCGTGCGCAACACTAAGTGTCGGCTCCTCGGCCATCATGACCGGGAGCATGACGCGTTCTGCGACAAGTTGGTCAAGCCCGTGAAGGAGCGACCCTCCACCTGTCATGATGATTCCGCGGTCGATGATGTCCGCCGCGAGTTCTGGAGGTGTTTGTTCAAGGACACGTTTCGTTGCTTCGACGATCTCGTTGGCCGATTCAGCCATCGCTTCACGAAGCTCTTCTGACGTGATCGTCACCGTACGTGGCAATCCACGTACCATGTCACGTCCGCGAATGTCCATCGACTCGTTACGTCCTCCAGGGAAGACTGTGGCGATTTCTTTCTTGATCTGTTCCGCCGTGCGCTCTCCAATGATGAGCTTATGCTTCTCTTTGATGGCACGAAGAATATCCGTGTCGAAGCGATCCCCTGCGATTTTAATCGTTTCACCGCAGACGATGTCCCCCATCGACAAGATGGCGACGTCCGTCGTCCCTCCACCGACATCGATGATCATATGACCGACCGGCTTCCAAATATCCATGCCTGAACCGACTGCCGCTGCTTTTGGTTCGACGGCGAGAAAGACTTCCTTCGCGCCTGCTTTTTCGGCGGCTTCACGAATTGCCTTCGCTTCGACCGGTGTGACGTTCGCAGGTGTACAAATCAACATACGAATCCCTCCGAAGAAGCCACGGACTTGAATTTTTTCGATGAAGTGACGGAGCATCTCTTCTGTTGTGGCGAAATCGGCGATGACCCCGTCACGGAGAGGACGAATCGCCACGATATCACCAGGTGTACGACCGACCATCTCATACGCTTCTGAACCGACTGCTAGTACTTTCCCCGTAGAGCGCTTCATCGCAACGACAGAAGGTTCGTCCAAGACGATTCCTTTCCCTTTGACGTGAATGACAACGTTTGCTGTCCCTAAATCAATCCCGATATCTTTTGAAAACATGATGTGTAGGTTCCTCCGTTCGTTTCTTCATTGAAAAGAGCGAGAAGAGTCTCTCCTCGCCCTCTCATTCGTGCTCGTTTCTTAGTTCTGAACCAATGTTTCAGACGTTTCGACAGTTCCTTCCGTGCGCTCGATGTCGGCACCGAGTGCTTGAAGTTTCTTGTGGAAGTCAACGTATCCACGGTCGATATGGTATAAATCACCGACGCGTGTCTCTTCTTCAGCGATGAGACCCGCCAGAATAAGTGCTGCACCGGCACGGAGGTCCGTTGCGACGACTTCCGCTCCTTGAAGGCCTACGCCGCCTTTGACGATGGCAGAACGTCCTTCAATTTTAATGTCCGCGTTCATGCGGCGGAATTCTTCCACGTGCATGAAGCGATTCTCAAATACCGTCTCTGTGATGACAGATGTGCCACCGGCTTTTAGGACAAGTGCCATCATTTGAGACTGCATGTCTGTCGGGAACCCTGGGTGCGGCATCGTCTTCACATCAACCGGCTTCAACTCGTCTGGAGCTGTGACGCGCATTCCTTCTGCCGTATCTTCAAAATGGACACCCATCTCTTCCATTTTTGAGATCAATGGACGAAGGTGCTCGCGCTCTGCACCGATGACTTCGATGTCACTTCCCGTGATCGCCCCAGCGACGAGGAACGTACCCGCTTCGATGCGATCTGGAATAATCGAATGTTCTGCGCCACGAAGTGTTTCGACACCTTCGATGCGGATTGTTTCTGTCCCTGCGCCGCGGACGTGTGCGCCCATTCCGTTCAAGAAGTTCGCAAGGTCTACGATTTCAGGCTCTTTTGCGACGTTCTCGATGACCGTCGTGCCTTCTGCAAGCACAGCAGCCATCATAATGTTCTCTGTCGCACCGACAGATGGGAAGTCCAAGTAGATTTTCGCGCCTTGGAGACGCCCTTCTACCGAAGCTTCCACGAATCCGTTACCGATGACCGTCTTCGCGCCCATCGCTTCGAACCCTTTTAAGTGGAGGTCAATCGGGCGTGAGCCGATTGAACATCCGCCCGGCATCGCTACGCGAGCGTGACCGAGGCGAGAAAGTAGAGGTCCCATGACGAGGATCGAAGCACGCATCTTGCGCACATATTCAAGCGGTGCTTCATCTTTGATATCGCCCGACGCATCGACAGTTACTTCATTCTTTTCTTCATTGAACGACACCTCTGCACCGAGGTGACGAAGTACTTTATTAATCGTGTATACGTCCGCAAGACGCGGTACATTTTGCAAGATTGACTTTCCTTCGCTAGCTAACAGAGTGGCAACCAATGTTTTGAGTACGGCGTTCTTTGCTCCCTCAACGCGTACAGTACCTGACAATTTACGTCCTCCACGGACTACAATCAAATCCTTCATATCTCTCTTTGTCCTCCAACTTCATTGTTTTTTTATATAGTGCGTCGATATCCGCTTCCGGATGTGATGATGTCGATTATTAGAATGGTTTGCAAAACGTGATGACGTTCATTCCAAAAAATGAAAATAAATAAATGCGTATGGAATGAAACAGGCATCATGTCAGACGAATTTATCCTACATGATATTCATATAGGAGTCGTTACAGCAGGATTACAGTTTGTTAAATATTCTGCGACTACTGCATAGGTGCGAGCGCCTGCGCCAATCGGATATACTCCAAAAAGAACTGGGCGATTAGCGAACCGAAAACGACCGCTACGAGCACACGCAAGACTGCTGCTTGCGGACTTCTCACTTGATTAAGCAACTTGTCCCATTTGACGGGTAAAAGCGCCCACCAAGCGACGTAAATCGCTATGACATAAATCGCTAGCGAAAATACGGTATTGACCATTAACGATTCCCCTCTTTTCTAAAATTCGTACCATTTTCAATCATATCATGTCGTGTTAGAGAAAAAAAGACTCAGTGTCTCAAGTTTCGAGCGGTTTGAACCATTCGATCAACTCACTTTCTCTATAAGCACACCAAAAGGGACGTCATCTGCAGTAAGGCCTTACTACATTAATTGACGCCCCTCACATATTTCAAACATTATTCACTTGATTCGTCAAGGCTGTGAGACCAACGAATCGCTTCTACGTAATATTGAGACCAATCCGATTCTGTGTTATCGAGCGGAATCGTCAACCGTTCGTAGGCGATCACGTTCTCTAGTAACATCCGCAGACTGTTCTGTTCACCAAGTAATGCGGCCTTAACAGGAGGCGCGACTGGGAGCTCTGCGATCAATATTTGCATCGTCTCATCTAAGATGACGTCAAGTGAAGAGAAGATTCCGGTAATGAACGCGTCAAACGGTGACACATCCTCTAACGTATCCTCTGCGACGAGTTCCATCATCTTCCCGCGAATGACACTCTGCTTGATCAGTTCTTTTGATTCAGACGTTTGCATCTCCCGGAGAAGCATCAAATACGACCATCGTTTCAATTCATCTAATCCGATTCGTGCGACGGCTTGTTCAATCGATTGGATGATGTGACGCCCTTTTTGATACACCGTATTGACGGAGCGAAGCATCTTGTAGGATAAGTCGACACTCCGTTCGATTTGCGCCGAAATGCGCCGAAAACTAGGTTCAGGACGATCGAGTTCTTTTAACACCTCGATGAGCGTATGACGCAACGGATGCACCTCTGCCCCGTGAACTACGATCGGACGGCTGAAGAAATACCCTTGAAACATTTTATATCCTAATCGCTTTGCCGTCTCATATTCTGCCGGTGTTTCGATTTTTTCAGCTAAAAACTCGACCCGATGCCCAAGCGCATTAATCAGCCTCTGTTGTTGCTCCACAGGCGTCGCTTGATAATCGATTTTAATGATGTCGGCCAGTCCAATCAAGGCACGATATTTTTCTTCAAATACAAAGTCATCAAGTGCAATCGTATAACCTTGACGTCTCAACGAGCGGAGAGACTGTAACACTTTCTCGGTCGGCTCGACGTGCTCGAGCACTTCGACGACGAGAGATTGACGGGGCAATAACGATGGCACCTCTCCTTCAATCAACGTTTGAGGGAAGTTGATGAATGCACGTGTCCCTTCTGTCAGTTCTCGAAAATTAAAGACGAGATAAGCGTTATGGATTACGTCAGCCGTCGCTAACGAATCATCGACATTCTCAAAGAAATTATTTTCGCTGCGGCGATACAACAACTCGTAGCCGCAAACGCGTAATTTTTGGTCAAAAATCGGTTGTCGCGCAACGTAAACTTTCATTCTTTAGTCTCCTTTACGGTAGTTCCCACTTATATTATCGGTCTTTTTCCATATAGATTCTACTAGTCCTATGATTTAGTGTTATGACTAAAGACCCATTTTTCCAGAAATCAGAAAAAAACTCCCACACTTTCGTGTGAGAGTCCTGTTTATTCTTTCATATCGCGAATGCTCAAGCGGTTGATCGCTTTTTTGAGCGCGAGTTCCGCACGACGGAATTCGAGTTCTGAGAGTTTCGTGTCTTGCAGACGACGCTCAGCCCGAACTTTCGCCGCAGAAGCGCGGTCATAATCGATCTTATCCGCCATTTCGGCTGTTTCAGCTAAGATCGTCACCGTGTCGGGACGAACTTCCATGAAACCGCCGCTGATTGCGATCAGCGTGCGTCCACCATCTTCGTGGCGCAGTTTGAGGACTGAGACGTCGAGCGGTGTCACCATCGGGATGTGCTTCGGTAAAATACCGAGCTCACCAGTGACCGATTTGGCGATGACCATTCGTGCGTCCCCTTCAAAGGCTGCACCATCCGGGGTGACGACGTTGACGTGAACAGTATTCATCGTCTAGTTTCCCCCTTCCGCGTAGGTCTTAGACCAACGTCTTCGCTTTTTCGATGACGTCTTCGATTGGACCGACGAGACGGAATGCATCTTCAGGAAGATCGTCGTGTTTACCTTCGAGGATCTCTTTGAAGCCGCGCACTGTCTCTTTGACCGGTACGTACGAACCTTTTTGGCCTGTAAACTGCTCAGCCACGTGGAAGTTTTGTGATAAGAAGAACTGAATACGACGTGCACGGTGAACCGTGAGCTTGTCATCTTCAGACAACTCATCCATCCCGAGGATTGCGATGATGTCTTGAAGTTCTTTATAACGCTGAAGCGTCTGCTGAACGTTACGCGCGACTTCATAGTGCTCTTTCCCTACGATTTCAGGCGAGAGGGCACGTGATGTCGATGCGAGTGGGTCAACGGCTGGGTAAATCCCCATCTCCGAGAGACGACGCTCAAGGTTCGTTGTTGCATCAAGGTGGGCGAACGTTGTTGCTGGAGCCGGGTCCGTATAGTCATCGGCTGGTACATAAACCGCTTGAATCGATGTGACCGATCCTTTCGCAGTCGATGTGATTCGCTCCTGAAGCATACCCATTTCAGTCGCAAGTGTCGGCTGGTAACCTACCGCCGATGGCATACGTCCGAGAAGGGCCGATACCTCAGAACCTGCTTGTGTGAAACGGAAGATGTTGTCGACGAAGAGAAGAACGTCCTGTCCTTGCTCGTCACGGAAGTATTCTGCCATCGTCAAACCAGTCAAAGCAACACGGAGACGTGCGCCAGGTGGTTCGTTCATCTGACCGAAGACCATCGCCGTTTGTTTGATAACGCCTGAATCCGTCATCTCATGGAACAAGTCATTCCCTTCACGCGTACGCTCACCGACCCCTGCGAATACAGAAATCCCGCTGTGCTCTTGCGCGATGTTGTTGATGAGTTCCTGGATGAGGACGGTTTTCCCTACACCGGCACCACCGAAGAGACCGATTTTACCGCCTTTGATGTATGGTGCGAGAAGGTCGACGACTTTAATCCCTGTTTCAAGGATTTCAACTTTCGTTGACAATTCGTCAAATGTTGGCGCTTGACGGTGAATCGGTGCACGAAGCACGTCAGCTGCCACTTCTTTATCATCGATTGGGTTACCGAGAACGTTGAAGACACGTCCAAGTGTCATCTCTCCAACTGGTACCGAAATCGGTGAACCTAAGTCAAGTACTTCCATACCGCGGCGAACGCCGTCAGTTGAGTCCATCGCAATCGTACGGACCGTGTCGTCACCAAGGTGAACAGCTACTTCGAGCGTCAAATCGACACTAACATCATCTGCTGTCGCTGCCACGTGTGTGACTTTGAGAGCGTTGTAGATGTTCGGTAAGTGGTTGTCGAATTTAACGTCGATAACTGGGCCCATGACTGCGACTACGCGGCCTTTCATGCCGTATTCGTTCATCGTGTTAGCCTCCTACAATCTAGAGGGCGTGCGCTTATTCAAGCGCCGACGCACCTCCGACAATCTCTGTGATTTCTTGTGTGATCGCTGCTTGACGCGCGCGGTTGAACTTGAGTTTGAGTCCGCGAATGAGTTCATCCGCATTATCCGTCGCACTCGACATCGCCGTCATCCGGGCTGCATGCTCTGATACTTTCGCATCGAGCAAGGCGCCATAGATGAGTCCTTCCGCATAACGCGGGAGGAGCGCCGCTAAGATCGTTTCTTCTTCTGGTTCGTATTCATACATCACATTGGATGCGGACTGTTCGATATTCCCAAGCGGGAGCAATTGTTGAATCTTCACTTCTTGGCTGATGACCGAGATGAACGAGTTGTAGCAAAGCTTCAATTCATCAATCTCGCTCTCGCTGAAGGCACCTACCGTCTGCTTGACGATCTCTGCGACTTCAACGAAAGTTGGTTGGTCGTTTAGCCCTGTCATCGCGCTATACACCGGAATGTTGCGTGACTTGAAGAACTGGACGCCGACTTTTCCGATCACGTAAAGACGATACTCATCTGTTGATGTGTGTTTATCTTTGAGTTCACGGTACACGTCCCGCAAGACGCTGGCGTTATATCCACCGGCGAGCCCACGGTCTGACGTGATGACGATATAACCAGTCCGTTTGACGGGACGTACTTGAAGCATCGGGTGTGTCGCGCCTGATGTACCACCGGCAATCGACGAGATGACTTCTTGTAACTTGTCCATGTACGGCTTGAAGTTGGCGTTGTTCCCTTGAGCCCGGTTCAACTTCGATGCCGACACCATGTTCATCGCTTTCGTGATTTGCTTCGTGCTTTGGGTCGAGGTGATCCGCATCTGGATCTCACGTAATGATGCCATTTCGATTCACCACCTTAATAGACGCTCGTCACCGGATTAAACCGATGGCGAGAACGTCTTTTTGAATTCCGTAATTGCGTCGACCATTGCTTCGTCTGAAGGAAGATTTCCTGTCTGACGGATTTCACGGCAGAGGTCTTTACGGTTTTGGTCGAGCCATGCGTTCATTTCTGTTTCGAAACGACGAATGTCTGTGACTGGGATGTCATCGAGATGACCTTTCGTGAGAGCGTAGATGATGATGACTTGCTTGTCGACAGAGAGCGGTGCGTTCAAGTCTTGTTTCAAGACTTCAACCGTACGCTGACCACGGTTCAACTTCGATTGTGTCGCTTTGTCGAGGTCTGACCCGAACTGAGCGAACGCTTCGAGCTCACGGTATGACGCGAGATCAAGACGAAGTGTACCGGCAACTTTCTTCATCGCTTTCACCTGGGCCGAACCACCAACACGCGATACCGAGAGACCGGCGTTGATCGCTGGACGTACCCCAGAGAAGAAGAGGTCTGATTGAAGGAAGATTTGACCGTCTGTGATCGAGATAACGTTTGTTGGGATATATGCCGAAATATCCGATGCTTGTGTCTCGATGAACGGAAGTGCAGTCAATGAACCGCCGCCGAGTTCGTCATTCAACTTCGCCGCACGCTCAAGAAGGCGTGAGTGGAGGTAGAAGACATCCCCTGGGTAGGCTTCGCGGCCTGGAGGACGACGGAGAAGGAGCGAGAGCTCACGGTAAGCTGCCGCTTGTTTCGAGAGATCATCATATACGACGAGGACGTGTTGTCCACGGTCCATGAAGTACTCACCCATCGATACCCCTGCAAATGGCGCAAGGTAAAGAAGTGGTGCCGGCTGTGACGCCGATGCCGAAACAATGATTGTATAGTCGAGCGCACCGTTTTGACGAAGCGTCTCTACAACACCACGTACAGTCGATTCTTTCTGACCGATTGCAACGTAGATACAAATCATGTTCTCTTCTTTTTGGTTGATGATTGCATCAATCGCAACCGACGTCTTACCTGTTTGACGGTCACCGATGATGAGCTCACGTTGACCACGACCGATTGGAACGAGGGCATCAATCGCCTTAATTCCTGTTTGAAGTGGTTCATGAACTGATTTACGCGCCATAACACCGTAAGCTTTACGCTCGATCGGGTTATACGTGTCAGTTACGATTGGTCCTTGACCATCGATTGGTTGTCCGAGCGGGTTGACGACACGTCCGAGGAGTGCCTCACCGACTGGAACTTCCATGATGCGACCTGTACGTTTGACAGAGTCGCCTTCTTTGATGCCTTTGTAATCGCCAAGGATGATAATCCCGACGTTACCTTCTTCTAAGTTTTGCGCCAAGCCCATTACGCCGTTAGAGAACTCTACGAGCTCCCCCGCCATAACGTTATCGAGTCCGTGTGCACGAGCGATACCGTCACCTACTTGAATGACTGTACCTGTTTCGCTGACCTCGATTTCAGAACCGTACGAAGCGATTCGTTCTTTTAGCAGGGCGCTAATTTCTTCAGCTTTGATTGTCATTGAATTCACCCCTATTTCTTACGCATTCAACAATTCACGCTCGAGGCGTGTCAATTTCGTTTCGATCGTATCATCGTACGTCGTGTATCCGACTTGGACACGCAGTCCACCGATGACTTCTTCATCGACGACGTTCTGCAATTGGAGCGTCTTCCCGAGCTTCTCACCGAAGACGAGTTCGACGTCTTTCAAGTCTGTTGCCGATAACGGGTAGGCGCTTGTGACAACACCCTCTGCAATCCCGCGATAGTCGTTGATATATTCGCGGACATAACGTGGCAATGCACGAACTTCCGTCGCACGGTCATTTTCGACCATGACAAGAAGTGTGTTCACGACAATCGCCGTCATATCACCAAAGCTGTCTTTTAAAAGCTGTGCAAGCTCGCTGTCACTGACCGCCGGATTCGTTAAGAGATCCATGAGTTCAGGAGTCGCGTGGAGCACTTCATCGAGCAGACGCACTTCCGCTTCGACTTGGTCGAGCGTGCCTTGTTCCCGCGCTAAGTCGAAGAGTGCTTTGGCGTAGCGTTTCGCTAATGATGCGTTCATCAGTTCGCACCTTTCGCTTTAGACAGGAAGTCTGTGACGAGGGCACGTTGTTTCGCTTCATCACCTTTAAGGTCGGATTGAAGGACGTGGCGTGCTGCCGAGAGCGCCTGTGTGACGACTTCGGTTTGAAGTGATTGTTTCGCAAGGTCGCGCTCACGCTCAATCGCCTTCTCTGCCTCGTTTTTAATTTGATCCGCTTCCAAACGCGCCTGCTCCACCAAGCGTGCTTGTTCTGCTTCTGCTTGTCGACGGCTTGCATCGAGCATTTCTTTTGATTCTGTACGTGCCGCACTGAGAGCGTCACGTTGTTCAACAACATAATTCTCCGCATCTTTGCGGCTCTTTTCAGCGAGTTCAATTTCGTTCGCTACATACTCTTCACGCTGTCTCATCATTCCAAGGAGTGGTCCCCAAGCAAATTTCTTCAACAGGGCCAAGAGTACGAGGAATGTGAAAATTGTAAAGATCATATCCAGAATGCGGAGGCCTTCGCCGCCAGCACCAGCTGCAATCATCATCGTATCCATGCATACCCTCCTCTTGACTAAATAAGTGAGGGAGACATGCTCCCTCTTACGCTATTCTCGTTAACTCGAAATCAAGAGTTGAGGAGAAGGAAACCGACAGCCACACCGATGATCGGGAGGGCCTCAACCAAACCGATACCGATGAACATCGTTTGACGAAGTTCGTTTTTAAGTTCTGGTTGACGTGCTTGCCCTTGTACTGTTCCGTATACGATCAAACCGTTACCGATACCAGCTGCGAGTGCTCCAAGACCGATAACAATTGCTGTTGCGAGAAGATTGAGTTGTTCCATTGTGTATATTCCTCCTAAATGTTAAGTAAATAATTTGTTTGTAACGCTTTGGCGAGATGTCCGAATCAATGTTCGGCCGAAGCTTTATGTCCGATGTACACCATTGCAAGCGTCAGGAAAATGTAGGATTGGATAACCCCGATAAAGATTGAGAAACCTTGCCATAGAATCATTGGGAGAACCGCAAAGATTGCACCGAGCGGGTTGAGCGCGCCTTCGGCTGTAATCGCGAGTCCCAAGATGATGGTAATCATGATTTCACCGGCAAAGATGTTACCGTATAGACGCAAACCGAGCGTCAACGTGTTCGCAAACTCCTCGATCAACTTGATCGGAAGCAAGAACCAGACTGGTTTCACGAAATCCGTCGAGTAGTGTTTCAATCCGTGTAGCTTCACCCCATAATAGTGCGACATTGCAACGACGAGTGTCGACAACGCCAATGTTACGTAAGGATCGGCCGTCGGTGAGTTGAACCACAGGTAGTGTCCGGAAATGACGTTAAACGGTAGACCCATCAAGTTTGAGAAAAGAATGAACAAAATCAACGTCATCCCAAATCCGATAAAGCGTCCCCCTGTCTTCCAGTCCATCGCACTTGCGATGATTCCACGAACAAACTCCGCGAAATATTCCATGAAGTTTTGCTTGCCAGTCGGCTTCATAGCCAAACGTCTTGTTCCCCAGATGGCGAATGTGAAGACGAGTAACGCTGCAACTAGCACTGTAATGACGTTCGTCCAGCTCCCGTATAGCGTATAGTCCCCAAAGTTCAGAGAATATGTGGGAAACTCATGACCCATTAATATTCACCTCTTTTCCTGCTGAGCTGGGCAAGTGTAAACTCGCCAAATTGTATAATGTGGCCGGCGATTAGACCAGTTACCACCGCGATGACGGATACTCGATCTTCATAGAAAAGACCGACTATCACTGCTAACGCACCAACCGCCATTCTTGAAACGGTTCCGTGCGACTTTGGTCGTCGTCCATGCTCGATGACGTCATACATGCGAATGACGCTTCGATTTTGCATATGTAGGATGATGAGACTTCCGACCCCACCGATGAACAACCCGAGAAATACGGCTTTATACACCGGGACGATGAAGGCACCTGCTAGCAAAATCGCAAACCAAACGGTAAACCATTTTGTGTAACGCTTCATCAACTCTTTTTGTGCTTTTCTGTCTGCTTGAATCGTATTCATTCGTCCTCTCCTGTCAATAAACTCCGAAGGGTGAGAACTAGCGCCGTTATCCCAAATACAAGTCCAAGGATAATCGACACATTCCAACCAAACGTGCCCCAAAATTCACGTCTTTCGCCGTATTGGCCGACGAAATAACCGATGATGATCGGTCCAGCGAGTGCAGTGGAGATTTGTGAAGCGAGTGAGGCGTAGGATAGGTAACGATTGTCTTTTTTCGCCATCCTTGTCCCCCTCTCATACATCAATGCGTTTCTCTATTCTTCAGTAATTCACACTCGCATGACCATCAAAAGTCACACAAGTTCAGAGTAATGGAAATGGCATAAGAAGTCAATGAATTTCACAATTATAAAAGCGCTTTAAATCAAGTCATATCAATAGTTTTACCCACTTTATAAACTAATTGTTTACTGCACTTTTCGAAGTAAGTGTGAAGAAACGTTGAAATAAAAATGTTGACTTTATAACATTTCACAAAAGGAATCAGATGAAGAATAGTTCAGTTATACCCCCACGTTTTGGAAAATTCAATCCGTAAGCGTTTACGTTCACAAAGAGTTACGAAACAGATTTTGAAATCGTTTTCAACATCCTGTCTCAGTATACCGAGGATGTTTTTACAATGTCGAGTGATTTCGCCCATTTTTTTGTGAGGAATCTCATATTGATATATGAATGTATAATCCATCTTTCTGGCACCTTAAAATGTCTAACTCCTATTAAATATGTAGTAACACGGAAAAAATCACTTGAATCCGTATCATGTCTCTCTAATTTTGTGTCTATTGTGTGACAAAAACGGATTCGATTCATACACAATAAAAAAACGAGAATCGCATATGCGTTTCTCGTCTCACCATCATTTCGTTCCAAATAAACGGTCGCCTGCGTCCCCAAGTCCAGGAACGATATAACCGTGACTATTTAATTTCTCATCGAGTGCAGCGAGATAAATCTCTACATCCGGATGTTCTGCTTGTACACGTTCTACGCCTTCAGGTGCCGCGCAAAGGCATGCCAATTTAATTGACTTCGCACCATGCTTTTTCAAAGCAGCAATTGCATCGGCAGCCGACCCGCCCGTCGCGAGCATCGGATCGACAACGATAAAATCGCGTTCTGTGACGTCTGTCGGAAGCTTTAAGTAATACTCATGCGGCTCAAGCGTTTCTGGATCACGATAGAGACCGATATGACCGACTTTCACGTTTGGCATCATTTTGAGGAATCCATCTACCATTCCAAGTCCTGCCCGTAAAATCGGGACGATTCCAAGCTTTTTGCCGGCAATCATCTTTTGGGTCGAGACAGAGACCGGCGTCTCAATCTCTACGTCTGTCAATGGTAGGCTGCGCGTGATTTCGTATGCCATAAGCGAAGAAACTTCATCGACGAGTTCACGGAACTGCTTCGTCCCTGTCTCTACTTTACGCATAATCGTCATTTTGTGCTGAATCAAAGGATGGTCATAAACATGTACTTTTCCCATCTTGCTTCACTCCTCTCTCATTCTCTCTCGAGCATTGTACCCTAACTCTGTTGAGATGGGTAGAGCCAACTTCTTTTTTTCAAAGGTCAGACGCCATTACGGTTGACGGGCTTGAAAATAGTCATTTTCCGGGAGTACATACGGTTGAGAAGTTTTTTGATCAACTACATACATTTCCGTTTTCGTAGTCCATACATCGAACGATTGTTCAGTCAATTCTTCATATAGATGCAACTCGCCCGCATGAACGGCTGCAGTCGGTTTTTCTCGCAGTTGAATGTGAGACAAGGCATCAAACAATTCCTGAGTTTTTGGTCCATCCAACCAGGTAGTACCTTGGTCCGATTCAAAAACGGCTAACCGCGTCTCAATTCCAGACGGTCGCGCCGACATTTTATTTAAGACGGGACGACGGACGTGACCCCAAATCTCAAGGACGGTCCCATACGTTTTCGATAACGACAAGGACGTCTGCTCGGCCACTTCCCCTTCGATCGGTCGGTCTGATAAGATAATCCGTTTCATGAGTTCGCGGTGGTCTCCCTTTAGTGAGAGCTGTTCTTCTTTTGTATCGACTCTCATATAAGAAGCTTCATACATGCTCGGAAGGACAAGTTGCTTCAGTGACGGTTCCCCTCCGATCCGAAGGGCGAGACGATTATCGGCTCGTTTCGTCAAAAAGACATACCCCTCATTCCTCCCACTTTCAAAAGGAAACAATTTCGGTTCGATAATCGGATCAAGCGTACGTCCGCTTCGAATCGTTTCAAATGTCACATACATTGCCCCCGTATCCGGTGTCGTATATCGGAAAGCCGAATCGGACATCACTTCCTCATGCGTATCATTCAAGTTGAACGCATCGGCAATCTGTTCAAGGTCGTCGACGCGCTCGAACTCCATTGTCGAGACAACTTCTGCCTCTTCGAAGCGGTTTTTGTCAAGCGCTTCGAATTCTTGAATCGGCTTCACGGCAAAGGTCCGCTCTAGCAGTTGATTGCTGTTCACACAGGTGATGTAACGTTCATCCCCCGCCGAAAAATACTTCACCTTTTTAGAACCGAGTACTTCGTAGAGCGGATGATGGAACGTCACTTCCGCCACCTTCGCTCTCCGTTCTGGCAAAATGTCGACTGAACGCCGTTCGCAGTATGTAAGTAGTTGTTGCTTCGTTTTCTCCGTTAACATGACCTCAGGATCTTGCTCGACTCGATAGGAAGACAAAGGACGTAATTCAATCGCGTTCAACGTCTCGGCACCACATCCACTCAACAAGACACAACTGAGTAAGATCCCCCAATACGTACGCATTGATGTCCCTCCTCATTCCCAATTAGGTGGAAAGCACCTAATTTTTTCTTGTACATCATAACATATAACCTATTTTTGTGATGATTTCAGGAATATTACGTTTCTTCACTCAAGTGGACCCGTCATCGCCGGGCGATGACCAAAAAAAAGGCGCTGCTCACGCAGCACCTTATTCCTCGAGCACAGACTTCGCAATCGGTGCCCAATACGTCCCTTCCATTTGTGACACGGTCGTCAACGTCTCACGATAGGTCGGGTCATTCGCTTTTTTCTCGGCAATCCCTTTCATCCAAAGGACATCTGCCTTGTAACCGGATTCGGGATAAGATTCGATATAGTTCGCGTAATCAGAGATTTCCGCTTTTCCTAACTTATTGTCGACAAGAAGACGATAAAACCCAACCGCTTGTTCCTGCCCAGCTTTTGCTTCTCCTTTAAGAAGGCGATCGGCCTCTTCGTACTGTTTGTCTTGAACGAGCGCTTCGACCTCGGTGAGCGGTACGACATCCGTTGATGTGCCCGGCGCTTCTTCAGTCGATTCCTCGGGTTTCTGTTCATCCGAATCTTGAAGTTTCTCATTTTCTTCTTCTAGACGAGCGACTTCTGCCTCGAGTTCTTCAAGGCGCTCCGCTAGCGCCTCTTCCTCGGTCACCGTCTCAACGACGACTTGGTCTGCCTCATTCAGTGGAGCAATCGGCGGTTCAGCATCTGGCCAAAACATGAGTGCAGTGGCAGCGAGCCCGACGACGAGTGGTAGCCCTAACCATTTTTTATCAAACTTGAACGCACGTCTCCATTCAGCTAAATCTGCATGTTGGATGACGACCGATGAGAACGAACGAAAGCGGCGCTTGGCCGCTTTTTTACCGTTCGCCTTCACTTCTAGCGCAAGACCCAATCGATGGAAAGCAGCAGGCACTTTCATCCCGAGGAGCGGCACGATGCGCTCGCTCGCTTCTTCGTAATAGCCATGATCAAGTAGCGTCGTGATGACCTCGAACTCACTGGCGACAAGACGGAAAGACGGGTCGTGTTCCCCTTTACGAGCCAACCATTCCGTCATATCAATCAATGGAAGTTCAGATAGCTCTCGTTCTGCTAGTGTCCGGATATCCATCGACTCAGCCTCGTTCAGGGTAAAGCGGGAATTTCGCAGTTAACGTTCGTACGTCTTGAAGTGCCTCTGCGAGTACCGCCTCGTCTTCATGATGTTTGAGCACACGACCGATGAGACGTGCCACTTCTTTCATATCCGTTTCTTTGAACCCTCGCGTCGTCATCGCAGCCGTCCCAAGACGAATCCCGCTTGTGACGAACGGTGAAGCCGGGTCGAACGGAATCGTATTTTTATTGACCGTGATTCCTGCTTCATCAAGTGCATGCTCGGCCGTTTTTCCTGTGATGTCGATGCCTTGAAGATCGACGAGCAAAAGGTGGTTGTCCGTTCCGCCCGAGACGATTCGGAGCCCCTCTTCTTCAAGACCTGCCGCAAGTGCTTGCGCATTGGCGATGACTTGACGCTGATAGTCCTTGAATTCAGGTTGGAGCGCCTCGCCAAATGCGACCGCCTTCGCTGCGATGACGTGCATGAGCGGTCCACCTTGAATACCTGGGAAGATTGACTTGTCGATTGCTTTGGCGAACTCTTCTTTACAAAGAATCATCCCACCACGTGGTCCACGAAGCGTCTTGTGCGTCGTTGTCGTGACGAAATGCGCATGCTCGACAGGATTCGGATGCAGACCTGCTGCCACGAGTCCGGCAATGTGCGCCATATCGACCATGAGGTACGCATCGACACTATCCGCGATTTCACGGAACTTCGCAAAATCGATTGTACGCGGATATGCTGAAGCCCCTGCGACAATCATTTTCGGTTTATGCTCTTTTGCGAGCGCTGCGATGACGTCATAATCGATGCGTTCTGTCTCTTTGTCCACACCGTATTCGACGAAATTATATTGCACACCCGAGAAGTTGACCGGACTACCGTGTGTCAAGTGACCACCATGAGATAGGTTCATCCCGAGTACCGTATCTCCTGCCTCGAGCACCGTGAAGTACACCGCCATGTTCGCCTGGGCACCTGAGTGCGGTTGTACGTTCGCATGTTCTGCACCGAACAACGCTTTCGCACGATCGCGCGCCAAGTTTTCAGCGACGTCGACAAATTCACAGCCACCGTAGTAACGGCGTCCCGGATATCCTTCAGCGTACTTGTTCGTCAACACGCCACCTTGCGTTTCCATGACCGCCTCTGAAACAAAGTTCTCTGACGCGATAAGCTCGATATTGTCGCGCTGACGACCGAGCTCGTGCTGCATCGCCTCAAACAATTCCGCATCCTGCACTTTCAACTTCGTCGTGTTTACCATGTGGAAGACCCCCTCTAAATGTCTAAAAATCAACACCCCCATCGTACCACACGCTCGTTTTTTTGGGTATCGCTATAATCTGGTGAAAAGTCGGGTATGATTAAGAAGAATTCGACTGTGAGGAGGATACTTATGATTGAGACAAAAGATATTACGATTACACCGTTCGAACGCAATAGGACGATCCGAATTTACACACCTGCAGACTATGAGACGTCAGGGAAGCGCTATCCAGTCCTCTACATGCATGATGGTCAAAATTGCTTCGACGACGAGGACGCGAGCTACAAGATGAGTTGGCGCGTCGGTGAATACTTAGATGCCTCGAAGCGTGATTTGATTGTCGTGGCGATTGACTGTGCTCCTGAATACAAGCGTTTGGATGAATATGGACCGTGGGAGAACCCGTATATCGGAGAGAGCTGGCTCGGACGCGATCTGTCTCTCGGTGGTGAAGGTTCGGCTTATATTGAATACATCGCTCAAGAATTAAAGCCACAAATCGATGCCGATTATCGGACTATTCCGGATGAAACGGCAATGATGGGCAGTTCGATGGGGGGACTTATCTCAACTTATGCGGCCTGCGTTTACCCAACCGTATTCAAACGAGTGGCCGCGCTCTCTTCTGCATTTTGGTTCAACCAAACAGAACTCGAGCGATTCATTCAAGCGAACGACTTAAACGGGATCGAACGATTATACTTGGATGTCGGCACGAAGGAAGTGGAAGAACCGACGAAAACCGGTCCGACGAGCGAGCTGTATATCGAGTCAAGCGAACGCGTGTATGAACTGTTGAAAGAGAAGGTCGAACAGACCCGTTTCGAAATCATCGAGGATGGGCTTCATAACGAACTCGCCTGGCGTGAACGCTTCCCGATGGTTGTATCGTATTTGTTTAGTTAAGATATGCAATCTGAATGAAAAAAGCATCGCATTCGGTTGAAAAACCTAAATGCGATGCTTTTTATTTAGTCGGATAATGAGCCCGTGGTCCACCAATCAACTTCGGTCTCGTCACCGCGAACGTGACGTACGCCTCCCCGAGATGTCTTGACGACAATCGGACCGGAATCGCGACCGGTTTTAGATGCATCCCAATCAATGTCGATCCGATATCAATTCCGGCATCCGCTTGAATCGATTCGACGACACACGGGTTCTCGAAGTTCGCATATGCCTTCTCTGACATCGCCCCGCCGGCCGCGCGGACAGGGACGACTGTCACTTCCATAAGACCGAACTGTTTAAGTGTCCGACGTTCTACGGTGAGGGCACGATTGATATGCTCACACCCTTGAAACGCCAGATGGACACCTGTCTTCTCTCTAAACTCAAGGAAAGCCTCCATCAACTCACTCGCGACATCGATGGACCCGGCCTTCCCGATCGTTTTTCCGAGTACTTCACTCGTGGAGCAACCGATGACGAGAATATGCTCATCATGTAACGGAAACCGTTCGTGAAGCTCCGTTAATAATCCGAGAAGTTCCGTCTTCATCGGCCTCACTTCGATTCGTATGCGCTCATCTTGTCGACACGGTTTGAATGGCGACCGCCTTCAAAGTTCGTATCGAGCCACGTCGCCACCAAATCGACCGCAAGACCCGGTCCAATCACGCGCTCACCCATCGTCATGATGTTCGAGTCGTTATGTTGACGTGTCGCTTTTGCGCTGAATGAGTCATGAACGAGAGCCGCTCGGATCCCTTTGACCTTATTCGCTGCAATCCCGATCCCGATTCCTGTACCGCAAATCAAAATGCCACGGTCGAACTCACCAGCCGCAACCGCTTCTGCGACCGGGATGGCTACATCCGGATAGTCAATCGAGTCCGCCGAGTGCGTCCCGAAATCTTTATACTCATGTCCAAGTTCTTCAAGCAAGGCTACGATATCTTTTTTCAAGTTGAAGCCGCCGTGATCGGCGCCAATTGCAATTTTCATTCGTTCATTCCCCCGTCTTCTTTGGTAGGCGTCTCGGTGGTTTCGTCACCTTTGACCCGTCATTCGTTAATTTTAACACAAGTCGATTCACGAGTGGCTCGAGTTCGTTTCGGACTTGGCGATACACATTCATCGATCCTCCGAACGGATCGTTGATGTCTCGCTCAAGCCCTGTCACGAATTCGTAGAGCGTGTAGGTCCGCTCTGCCAAATCAGGATGTGTCTCCCGAATTTTTTCCCGGTGCGCACGTGTCATCGTCAAGATGATGTCCGCCCAATTCCCTAACACGCCATCAAACGTTTGGGTAACGTGTTCGAGTTCGATTCCACGTTCCCTAAGAACTTGCAGTGCATTTTCAGAAGCATCGAACCCTTGCATCGTCCGAAGACCGGCCGAACGAATATCAAATTCATCCCCTGTCATTTTCGAACGGAGCAAGGCCATCGCCATCGGGCTTCGGCACGTGTTGCCACTACATATGAATAATACGCGTTTCATTGACATCGCGTGTCCTCCTCTATGTCTTTAGGCATCTTTCGTCGGGTGCACAACCTTCCCTCCCGCTGCTTTGTACAGGCGGTTATAAACGGCTAATGCGACCCCGACCGGTTCAATCTTATTCACATAAATCTCATCAACGTCCGTTTCATCAAATCGACGAAGGGCATCATATAACCGTTGCGCCGCCATCTCCATCGATGTACCGAGTGAATAGGTGACATCAGCCACTGTCGGACTCTCATCGAATACAAGTGCACCGATGCGTCGTCCGGCCCGCTTCCGCTCCTCGATGACACGTTGCAAATCATCTCGCGTGCCATCGACTAAAAAGACAGGTGCCGTCGGGGCATAATGTGTATACTTCATCCCTGGCGACCTTGGCGCAGCTTCTTCGTCACTCAAGTTAGCATCTAAGGCGACCGGTCCAATGACTGCCTCAATCTCTTCTCGCGTCACGCCACCCGGTCGTAAGATGGTGATCACGTCGCCCGTACAATCGATTACGGTTGACTCGACACCGATTCCGGTAGGGCCTCCATCCACGATCCCTGCGATTCGCCCGTTCAAGTCATCCGCTACATGTTGAGCGGTCGTCGGCGAGGGTCGCCCGGAACGATTCGCACTCGGTGCCGCAAGTCCCAATCCCGACACACGAATCAACTCGAGTGCCGTCGGATGGTCCGGCATCCGAAGTCCGATAGAATCAAGTCCAGCGGTTACGAGCGAGGAAGCTCGTCCGTTCGAAGGCAAGATGATTGTCAAAGCACCTGGCCAAAACGCATCCATCAAGCGTTTGGCAACGGGAGGGGTCGAATCGACAAACAACTTTGTTTGCTCGATTGAAGCGATATGGACGATGAGCGGGTTATCCGACGGACGTCCTTTCGCCTCAAAAATCTTTTGGATTGCCACATCGTTCATGGCATCTCCAGCGAGACCGTAAACGGTTTCTGTCGGAATGGCGATGATGTCACCCGCTTGAAGAAGACGTACCCCCTCTTCAATCTCATTCGATTTAATCCATTTCGTTTCCATACGCAATCCCTTCCCTCACGGCATAGACGATACGGTCCTTGCCGTTTATATCTTTTAAAATACCCGTTTCTGCTTCAGGATAACGTTCTGACAGTAATGATTTCACATCTTGTCCTTGGTTATACCCGATTTCGAACGCAATCAATTGCCAATCGGCACGTAAGACGCGCACCGACTCCGAAATCAATTGCCGATACATGTCGAGCCCGTCCACACCTCCAAAGAGGGCGAGGTGTGGCTCGTAGCCAACGACCGTCTCATCCAATAATTCATCCGCCTCGATATAGGGCGGATTCGAGACGAGGATACGAATCGTCTGATCCTCAATAGGCGCGAGGCCATCCCCTTCATAAAAACGAACTTTTGCACCGAGGGATGCCGCATTCCGCTTGGCGACCTCAATCGCTTCGCGCGAAATGTCAACCGTCTGCACGCGTACATCGAGCTCGAGGCTCAACGTGATTGCGATGGCCCCGGTTCCTGTCCCGACATCGACAATCTCATCATCCTCGACATGACGAATTTGCCCGAGCAGCCAATCAATCAATTCTTCCGTTTCCGGTCTCGGGATTAACACATCCCGATTCACCTCAAACGAACGCCCGTAAAACGGAGCATGCCCGATCACGTGCTGTACCGGTTCTCCGGTCAACAATCTCTCAACACCTACCTCGAAACGTGCCATCTCGTCTGCTGACAACTCATCTGACAATCGAATGATTAGACCGGTTCGATCGACTTGCAGGACATGCATGAGCCACCATTCGGCAGCCGCACGGTCGCGCCCGCATTCGTTTAACTGTTCTTCCGTCTGCTTCAGTAGCGCAGCGACACGCATCATTCCGCATCCTCCATCAAACGTGCCTGCTCATCCATGATGAGCGCATCGATGATGTCTTCGAGTTCACCGGTCAACACCCGGTCTAACTTTTGAAGCGTCAAACCGATGCGATGATCCGTGACGCGACTTTGAGGAAAGTTATACGTCCGAATGCGCTCTGAACGATCACCTGTCCCGACGGCGGATTTCCGCTGCGCAGAGAGCTCTTCCATATGTTCGCTCTGCATTTTGTCATAGAGACGCGCCCGAAGCACCTTCATCGCCTTATCTTTGTTTTTGTGTTGTGATTTCTCGTCTTGACACGATACGACGAGGCCGGACGGGATGTGTGTCAAACGGACAGCTGACTGTGTCGTGTTGACGGACTGCCCTCCTGGACCTGAAGAAGTGAACGTATCGACTCGCACATCTTTCATATCGATGTGAACTTCGACATCCTCCGCCTCGGGAAGAACTGCGACCGTTGCCGTAGACGTATGGATCCGACCGCCCGATTCGGTTGAAGGGACGCGCTGAACACGATGGGCCCCGTTCTCAAACTTGAGTTTTGAGTAGGCACCGGTGCCGTTGATCATGAACGTCACTTCCTTGAACCCACCGAGCTCCGTATAGTTCGCATCAATCAGTTCCACTTTCCAGTTTTGACGCTCCGCGAATCGCGTGTACATTTTGTAAAGGTCACCAGCAAACAGTGCCGCCTCGTCGCCACCAGCCGCCCCTCGAACTTCAACGATGACGTTCTTGTCATCGTTCGGGTCTTTCGGGAGCAAGAGAATCCGCAATTTCGCTTCCAACTCTTTCACTTCCGGCTCTAATAGCTGCATCTCTTCTTTCGCAAGTTCCCGCATGTCCGCATCGAGCGTCCGATCCTCAAGCATCGCCTTCGCCTCTTTGAAAGCCTCGCTCTTTTCTTTGTACTGGCGATACATCTGTACCGTTTCTTCCAATTGCGCTTGTTCTTTCGAATATTGTCTCAGCTTCGTCGAATCACTGAGCACTTCAGGGTCGGCGAGCATTTCATTCAATTGCATGTAACGATCTTCTAATACGCTTAAACGGTCAAACATGATGATCCGTCCTTTCTCCGTCAAATCAAACTCTATCTATTATAGCAAAAAAACGGACCGCCGAGGGCGGTCCGTCGATTCATCTGTCTGCCACGGTGTGGCGGACCGGACGTGGTTTATTCGGTACATCATGGCAATGACGACACCGCGGCTCATATGACTCCGAGGCACCGACTAAGATGACCGGGTCTTCATAACGAGCCGGTTGTCCGTCAATGAGACGCTGTGTCCGTGAAGCGGGTGCGCCACAAGACAAACAAATCGCCTGCAACTTTGTCACAAACTCCGCTCGAGCCAGTAGTTCAGGCATCATCGTGAACGGTTCACCACGAAAGTCCATATCAAGACCAGCACAGATGACGCGCTTATCCTCAGTCGCAAGCTGCTCGATCACATCGACGATCCCTTCATCAAAGAATTGCACTTCATCAATCGCGATGACTTGTGTTTCTTCATGTACGGCATCGTACAAGTCTTGACTTGAGGCGATCGGAACCGCCACAACCGAATTGCCCGTGTGTGAGACAACGTTCTCTTCATGATACCGGTCGTCAATTGCTGGCTTGAACACTTGGACCGGAATCTTTCCGTAGTGAGCACGGCGGACACGACGAATCAATTCCTCCGACTTTCCCGAAAACATACTCCCACAAATCACTTCAATCCAACCATATCGGTTCGTCACATGCATCATTTCACTTCGCCCTCTCCATCCATAATCGCTTTCCGATTATACCTATCTTTCGAGTTGAGAAAAAGGGTTGACTTCTTTCAAACGCTGTCAAAGGAACATCCACCCTTTATCCATCGCCATTCGCTTCTTTTTCCTCGTCAATCAACTTTAACTTACGAGCGAGCGGACGGATTGTGAGACCATGCAAAGTAACCGAGATGAAGACGAGACCGAGCGTGAGCGGTAACATTTGGCTTGCATCTTCGATTCCGAGATGCGCCACCTCTTCTGCAAAAAATCCAGCGACAGTCATCGCGACAATTCCCCTCGGGGCAATCCAACCGATGAACCCCCGTTCCGTAAGCGGCAACCCTCCGCCAACTGTAGACATATAGATGGCGACCGGACGCACGATGAAGAGGATTCCGGCAATCGTCAATAGGAGCGGCCATTGGAAAATGTTTAATAGCTCCGCTCGAGAAAGCGATGCCGTCAATAAAATGAACACCGACGAGATGAGCAAAATAGAAATGTCCTCTTTAAATGATTGCAATTCTTCAATAATCTCTTCATCACGATGTTTCGTATTGGCCATCGTCATCCCCATTGCCGTCACAGCAAGAAGCCCGACTTCATGCATCATGAGCTCACTTAACGAAAACAAGATCAAAACGGATGTCAATGTGACTGAGGCACGGAGGTAACGTGGCACTTTTTCAGCGACAAACCACCCCATCAAGAAATGACCAAACAAGAAACCGAGCCCGATCCCGATGATACAGGCACCCGCAAACAAGAGCTGCATCCATAAATCCATTCCTTCGTACGCAATATATCCTAATCGGACGATGAACAGTCCAAGAAGGGCACCGATCGGGTCGACGATGATCCCTTCCCATTTCAATATTGCACCGACTCGATCTTTCAGGTGGGCTTGACGCAGTAACGGAATGACAACGGTCGGTCCCGTCACGACGAAGAGTGCCCCCATCGTCCAGGCGACGACCCAATGTAATCCACCGACGTGTTGAATGAGTAGCGACGCTCCGACAAACGATAGCGCAACACCAACCGTGACGATTCGAACAATTGACCGACGGAACTGATTGATCTCACTGAAATGAAGGCCAAGACTTCCTTCGAATAAGATGATCGCGACCGCAAACGAAATAATTGGACTATATAAATCCCCTAATAATTCACGCGGGTCGAACAGCCCGAGAATCGGACCTGCCAGCACACCGGCGAGCGTCATGATAATGATTGCTGGAATTTGATAACGCCATGCCAACCATTGCGACACGATGCCGACTCCGATTAACAAGCTGATACTAATGAGTATAAGTTCCATAAAGGCCCCCTAACGATTTTCTTTCGTCTCTTTACCCGCGTCCATGTATCAAAAAACCGCCAAGGGCAATCCCTAGGCGGTGAGCATACAACTTTACGATTAACGTTGGTATTTCTTGTTGAAGCGCTCGATACGACCATCTGCAGATGCGAATTTCTGGCGACCTGTGTAGAACGGGTGCGAATCAGAAGATACATCGACACGGATGAGTGGGTACTCGTTTCCGTCTTCCATCGTGATTGTCTCGTTAGAGTAACGAGTTGAACCAGTGATGAATTTGAATTCTGTCGTCGAGTCCATGAATACGACTTTACGGTATTCTGGGTGGATTCCTTGTTTCATTGCTTTTCAACTCCTTCGGCCCTAAGTATTCTTTCAACCTAGAGAAAGTTCACTAGGATATAATATCACCCTACTATAGGATTTACAAGTCTGTTTTCGTTTTTTTCACAGGGCGTCTTTTTTTCTTATCTGCTTCAAGCGCCGCAAAAAAGTCGAGATTCGTTTTTGTCTCCCGGACACGGCGTAAGAACTGCTCGACAAAGTCTGGGGATTCGTTCATCGTACGACGAATCGTCCAAAGCGAATCAAGTTCATCCTTTCCAAGTAACAGCTCTTCTTTCCGTGTGCCCGAACGACGAATGTCGATCGCCGGGAAGATACGACGTTCAGCGAGCTTCCGATCCAGGTGGAGTTCCATGTTCCCCGTTCCTTTGAACTCTTCATAGATGACGTCATCCATTCGTGATCCGGTATCGACGAGCGCCGTTGCAAGGATTGTCAAGCTGCCTCCGTCTTCGATATTCCTCGCTGCCCCGAAGAATTTTTTCGGTTTATGAAACGCCGCAGGATCGATCCCCCCCGATAACGTTCTTCCACTCGGTGGTACGGAGAGATTGTATGCCCGAGTGAGACGCGTGATCGAATCGAGTAGGATGATGACGTCTTTCTTGTGCTCGACGAGACGCATCGCACGTTCAAGCACAAGCTCTGAGATTCGGGCATGATTTTCCGGTGTTTCATCAAATGTTGAGAATGCCACGTCTGCATCTGGCACCGAACGTTGAATATCAGTCACTTCTTCCGGACGTTCGTCAATCAAAAGGATAATGAGTTCCGCGTTCGGATGGTTCGCTGTAATCGAATTTGCAATCTCCTTAAGGAGCGATGTTTTCCCCGCTTTCGGTGGTGCCACAATCAACCCACGTTGTCCGAATCCGACAGGTGCGATCATGTCCATGACACGAACGGACAAGTGTCTCGGTTCTGTTTCAAGTACCATCTGCTGTTCCGGATAAATCGGTGTCAGTGCCGGGAAGTAATCACGTGAACGTGTCGAGTCCGTCGATTCCCCGTTGACCGCTTCGACACTCAACAACCCTTGGAACCGCTCATTTTCTTTCGGTTTTCGGACTTTCCCCGTGACGAGATCCCCGTTTCGAAGATTGAAGCGTCGGATTTGAGAAGCGGCGATGTAGATGTCTTCGGAAGATTGAGAATAATTGATCGGTCGGAGGAATCCAAAACCTCCGTCATTTTGGGATTGAGGATTCGGCGGGATGATTTCTAAAATACCTTCGAGGAAATATAAATCTTTTGACTCAGCTTGTGATTTCAAAATGCGAAACATGAGTTCACGCTTGCGCGCTTCCCTAAAATTCGGGACTTTGACTTCTTTTGCGATTTCATACAGTTCTTTTAACGTTTTTGTTTCAAGTTCACGCAATGTATAATTTTTTGTCGGCTCTGTCTGTTGACTCATTCAAGTCACCTATCTTTCTACATTTCATTCAACACAATTCGCATTCATGACAACCTTTGCACGTTCGTTCTGTCATCATCTAATCATATTTATTCGGTGCCGTCACTGTACATGTGTTGCTTTTCGAATAAGCATTTCCCTCTTATACAATTTTTTACACGAGTCTGTTTGTTTTTGTAACAAAACCAAGTACTATACCCACATATTGTTTCATTTCTGTTACAAGAAAGCGTTTTTTTGACTTGCGATTGAAAAATGCGATCGGTCTCGCACATGATATAGTTTATTTGCACAGGAAACCGGGTATACTCGCAACTTGTGCTCTACTTATAAATACTACTCGATTTTTTCATATAGTAACGTCTTGATTTTAAAAACGGAGGGATTTACACAATGTTAAAGCGTATCGCATCAATCGTTGTCGCTGTCACTGTCGCTTTCTCGGGTCTCATGTTCTCAACAGGTGAACAAGCAGAAGCCGCTAACGGAATATTTGCTTACTCGAAAGTCAACGGCTTGAACATCCGTACTGCCCCGTCACTATCATCATCAAAAGTTGTCGCGAAAATGGATAAAGGTCAACGCTATACATACCTTGGTAAATCCGGTTCGTTTTATAAAATCAATTACAAAGGCACACACCGTTACATTTCAGCATCTTCTAAGTATACGTACTTGAAGCCTAGAACTTCAACTACTTCATCGACAACAGTCTCAACGTCATCTTCTAGCAAACGTTCGAAACTCGTTGCTGAGTCGAAAAAATATCTAGGTACACCTTATCGTTATGGCGGAACGACGACTTCTGGATTTGACTGCTCTGGTTATACGGGTCATGTATATAAAAAAGCAATCGGAAAAACACTTCCACGTTCTTCACGTCAGCAATACTCAAGCGCGAAAAAAATCTCGAGGTCATCGATTCAAGCAGGAGATCTCGTCTTCTTCTCACACTCAGGTGGAACGATTCAACACGTCGGGATGGCACTTAGTAAAACACAAATGATCAACTCGGAAACAGGCGGCGTCAAATACGCGAGCTTCACTTCTGGATACTGGGCTTCACGTTACGTCGGTGCTGGATCATATCTCTAATATAATGTCACGACTCGGTTCATTGGAACCGAGTCGTTTTTGATGTGTTCACGTGTTCTAGTACGTGTCGCGAATCTTTCAGTACGGAGAATGTCCCGTCCGTTTCTAAGACGACTGCCTCGACTTGTTCAAGAGGAGTTCCACTCGCACGAATCGCTTGAATGACTTCCATCTCTAAAATTCGCTCTTTTTTTAAATCATGTCGTAAATAGTCCCCTCGATAAAACAGTAACGTCGGTTCCGATTTAATCATTCGGTTCACCGTTGTAAATCGCTTAGACAATTTTGCCAATATATATTGTAAGGCGACCAATGTTCCAAATGCCGTTAGCCCTGCGAGCAATGACGTTTGTTGACTTGTTAACGTCGTCGCTAAAATCGAACCTAGTGCAACCGTCACGATAAAGTCGAACGCATTCATTTTGGCTAACGTTCGTTTCCCAGAGATACGCAACATCAAAATGATTGATATATACGCTCCAATCCCAGTTAAGATGATGCGAATCATTGTTGAAAGTTCTTGCATCCAACTCCTCCCTTATTTTTGTGTCAGCGCCCCTCTCGCATTCGTCGCAGCAAAGACAATCATCACCACACTGATCGTACCCGCAACCGCGAGCCCTGCCGATAGAGCACCCCAGTCGATTTCAGGTTGGGTCAAGACAGCCCGCATCCCCTCAAAAATATACGTCGTCGGATTGTACGTCGCGGCTACTTTTAGCCATTCGGCTTCAATCAGCTCTTTCGGCACGAATGTGGTCGACAGGAAGATGAGTGGAAAGAATAACAGCGTCCCCGCCTGTGCCGCTTGCGCATTCCGTGTCTTCAACGCAACTCCGACTGAATACCCTGCAAACCCTAGTCCGAAACCGATTGCGAGTAAGAGCGTAAAGAAGAATCCAGCCACTCCGACAGGGATGGTGAGACCGAGAAGAAAGGCGACGGCAAAGATGAGTAACGTCTGGACGAGCAATTGCAACATCCCGGCTATCATCGGTCCGAGCACAATCGCCGTACGCGTCGACGGCGTCAATAATAACCGTGCAAAATACCCGCTCTCGATATCACGAACGAGCGCCTGTCCCGTTCCACCCGCCCCACCGACTGCTCCCGACACGATCGATACAGGTAAGATGAAATTCAAATAATCGCTCCCTTCAAATTGTGGAAGAGAGGCTACACTCGATAACCCGCTCGTATATACGAGTAGAAAGAATACAGAGATGATCAAGTTCGGGATAAATGAGAACGGATTTCGAATCGTCGTCAGTAAACTCCGTTTTGTGAACAGCCATGTTTCAGTCCACATGAATCTCACCCCCTTCATACGACTCACCCGTCACTTTTAAAAACACGTCATCAAGCGATGGTTGTTTCACGGTCAAGCGCTCTGGTTGTAGCTTTTGTTCATCTAATGCCCGTACAATTTCAGTCAAGGTCACGTTGCGCAACTCGAACGCCACGTGAGTGCCATTCGCAGTCGTTCCAAAATGCGAGGCTACAGTTGCTGCCTCTGACTCATTTGAAAAATCCATCGCGACCGTCTCACCCCCGACGAGTTGCTTCAATTCCTCTGGCGTGCCTTCACTCACAATCTTGCCATGATGGATGATAGCGATTCGGTCAGCCAATTCGTCCGCCTCTTCTAAATACTGAGTCGTTAAAAAAATCGTCGTGCCGAACTCTCGGTTCAATCGACGTACTTCATTCCAAATCTCAACTCGACTTGCCGGGTCTAAGCCGGTCGTCGGTTCGTCTAAAAATAGAACGGTCGGGCGATGGACGAGCGTGAGCGCCAAATCGAGACGTCGGCGCATCCCTCCAGAGTACGTGCCACTTCGACGGTCGGCTGCATCGGTCAGTGACACAACTTTGAGCAGTTCGTTCGCCCGATGTTCAGCCTCCTCCCTTGACATCTTGAACAGGCGACCTTGTAAGACGAGTAACTCACGCCCCGTCAATACTTTGTCGATGCCCGTTTCCTGTAAGGCGACACCAATCGACAAGCGGACCTCTTTTTCTCGTTTGACGACATCATAGCCGTTGACCCGTGCCATTCCGGACGTTGGTCGAACGAGCGTGGTCAACATTTGGACCGTCGTCGATTTCCCTGCACCGTTCGGTCCTAAAAACGCAAAGATTTCTCCTTCTTTTACAGAGAATGAAACGCCTCCGACCGCCGAAACATCCTTAAATGTTTTTACAAGCCCCTCTACTTCAATCATCGAACCCCTCCTTGACTATCCATTCCCGTTTTTTAGAGAATTCATCAAAAAACCGTGAACGTCTGCACGTCCACGGTTTCGAGTCATTCCGGTTTCATGACCATTTTTGGTTTTTTCTTCAGGGAGTGATTCCCTTCGACGAAGCGAACTGTACCAGACTTGGCTCGCATGACGACGGAATGCGTCTGTCCACCTTGCGATGTGAATTGAACGCCACGCAATAATTCACCATCTGTGACACCCGTCGCCGCAAAGATACAATCCTCACCTTTCACCAAATCATTCAGTAAAAGAATGCGATCGGTGTCCTCGATTCCCATGTCATGGCAACGTTGTTTCTGCGCCTCATCTTCCGGGAGCAACCGTCCTTGGAAATCTCCACCTAAACACTTCATCGCGACCGCTGCGATGACGCCTTCTGGGGCTCCACCAGAACCAAGTAATAAATCGACGCCTGTTTTCGGGAAGGCCGTATTGATGGCCGCCGCGACATCCCCATCTGGAATCAACTTGATTCGTGCACCGGTTGCCCGGACGCGTTGAATCATCTCTTCATGTCGGTCCCGATGTAAAATCGTCACGACGACATCTTCCACGTTTTTCTTCTTCGCCTTCGCCACGATTTCAATGTTCTCTTCAATCGAGTTGTCGAGACTGACGAGACCCGCCGCTTCGGGTCCGACCGCGATTTTTTCCATATACATATCCGGTGCGTGAAGGAGATCTCCCGCGTCCGCGACCGCAAGGACCGCGAGGGCTCCCCATGTCCCTGTCGCTACGATGTTTGTTCCTTCTAACGGATCGACTGCGACATCGAGACGTGAGCCATAGCCATTACCGACCTTTTCTCCGATATAAAGCATCGGGGCCTCGTCCATTTCTCCTTCTCCGATGACGACAATCCCTTTCATCGGAATCGTATCAAACACATCGCGCATCGCCGTCGTCGCTGCATCATCTGCCTCGACCTTTAAACCCCGTCCCATCCATCGGGCTGAAGCAAGTGCTGCTGCTTCTGTGACCCGGACCAGTTCCATCGATAAACTTCGTTCCACCCGAAATCTCCCCTTTATCCCTCGGTGTGTTCCTCTACCCAAACGAGCGCACCGAGTTGTTTTAGTTTGCCGACGAAGTCGACATATGAATCGTGTAGTCGTTCTGCGTGAAGCAACGTCGACTCTCCTGATGCTTGAGTCGCAGATAGGACAAGTGCCGCCGCACTCCGCGCGTCTGTACATTCCATTTCTGCGTTTGCCAAATCGTTTCCCCCACGAATCACGGCCGAAGCGTCTTCGAGTGTGATTTGTGCATTCATTCGACGCATCTCGGCAATGTGCCTGAATCGTTGGGGATACAGTTTATCCGTGACGATGCTCGTTCCATCGGCTTTCAACAAGGCTGCTGACATGATCGGTTGCAAGTCACTCGGATAGCCTGAATAATGGAACACCCGAATGTCCGTCGGCATGAATTCATTCGCTATGACAGTGACGGATTCCTCGCCGACTTCCACGTCCGCTCCGAAATCCAACAGTTTTTGAATAACCCCTTCAAGGTGAGTCGGAATGACTGGTTGCACAGTCACGTTACCGGATACCGCACCGAACATCATGAACGTCCCTGCCTCGAGACGATCCGGAATCAATGTATGGGTACATCCGTGTAGTCGCTCCACCCCTTTGATGCGGATCTCGTCCGTACCGGCCCCGCTCACATGAGCCCCCATCGATGTGAGCATCGTGGCCACATCGACGACTTCAGGGTCACAGGCCGCATTTTCGATGACCGTCGTCCCTTTCGCCAAGACCGCGGCGAGCATCGCACTTACGGTTGCCCCAAACGACCGCAAATCCAAATAAATTCGATTCCCGACAAGTTCATCGACGCGGACGTGATACAAACCAGATTCATTTTCGACACGAATGCCGAGACGTTCCAACGCTTTCAAATGTAAATCAATCGGTCGTGGACCAATCGCATATCCTCCAGGAAGCCCGACCGCTCCTTTTCCGAAGCGGGCGGCGAAGACCCCGAGTAAATAGACAGCGGCACGAACTTTGCGCGTTTCGGAGCCGAGAAGAGGCATCGCAACCGCTTCATTCGAATGAATGGACATCCGTTCGCCATCACGTTCCACTCGAACTCCTAACTCTCGTAACAAGTTGACCATCACTTCTACATCCTCGATCATCGGGACGTTTTCAATCGTCACCGACTCTTCCGTGAGAAGTGCCGCCACAAGGCAAGGGAGGGCACTTTGCTTTGCCCCGCTAATCTCGACGGTTCCTTCTAATTTTTGCTGCCCAACGATATGGAGAATTTCCACGCTGATCAAAACCTTTCTACGACGGACTTATTTGGATTGAGCGTTGTTCCAATCCGCTAAAAACTGCTCAATACCTTTGTCTGTGAGCGGATGTTTCATCATTTGTTCGATGACTTTGTAAGGGACTGTCGCAATGTCGGCCCCGAGGAGAGCGGCTTTCGTCACGTGAACCGGGTGACGCACAGATGCCGCGATAATCTCTGTCTCGATGCCATGAATCGCAAAGATGTTGGCAATCGTCTCGACGAGGTCGAGTCCATCCTGACCGATGTCATCCAAACGTCCGATGAATGGAGAAACGTACGATGCGCCGGCACGTGCTGCGAGCAACGCCTGGTTCGCGTTAAAGATGAGCGTGACGTTCGTCTTGATCCCGAGCTCTTTGAACTGTTTTACCGCTTCCATTCCTGCTGGTGTCATCGGTACCTTCACCGTAATATTCGGCGCGATAGCAGCAAGTTCCTTTCCTTCTTCCACCATACCCGATGCATCGAGTGCAATAACTTCCGCACTGACTGAAAGATCCCCGACGATCTCACAGATTTCACGAAGTCTTGTATGGAAGTCGACACCTTCTTTGGCGACGAGCGACGGATTCGTCGTCACGCCTCCGATAACGCCCATTTGATGAGCTTGTTTGATGTCTTCCACATTTGCTGTGTCAATGAAAAAACGCATATGTGTCTCCTCCTTATTTTGTGATCGCTTACAATCTCTATTATGAGGAAAGACGAAACGAATTACTACACCCTTTGTCTGATTCAGTGGAGCGTGGCAAAGGAAAATACAAAAAGTCGGCCCTCTTGAGAGAACCGACTTTTCCAAACAGGATTACGCTTGGTTGCTTGAACCAAACTCACGCATCTTACCAGTAACGACGTTATAGATCGCTTCGATACCAGGTCCGATGATTTTACGTGGGTCATATACTTTTGCATCGGCAGCGACTTTCTCACGTACCGCACGAGTCCACTCTTGTTGGCACTCTGTGTTGACGTTGATTTTGCTGTGGCCGAGCTCGATTGCTTTTTTGATTTGGTGCTCAGGAATCCCTGAACCGCCGTGAAGAACGAGTGGAGTTTGTGTCGCTTCCGCGATTTCTTCCATCTCTTTGAAGCCGAGTTTTGGCTCGCCTTGGTATTCGCCGTGTACAGAACCGAGTGCTGCAGCGAGTGCATCTACTTTCGCTTCTTTAACAACGCGTACACACTCTTCAAGGTCAGCATATTGTACGCCACCGACAACGCCGTCTTCTTCGCCGCCAACTGTACCGACTTCTGCCTCAACAGAAGCACCTTTAGCGTGCGCGTACTCGACAACTTGTTTCGTCATTTCGACGTTTTCGTCGATCGGGTGGTGTGAACCGTCGATCATGACTGATGTGAAACCAGCGTCGATCGCTGCTTTACACTTGTCGAATGAAGAACCGTGGTCAAGGTGGATTGCAACTGGAACAGTGATGTTGTAGTCGTGCATGAGACCTTCAACCATTTTGACAACTGTTGTGAAGCCACCCATGTACTTCGCTGCACCTTCTGATACACCGAGGATTACTGGTGATTTCTCGTCTTCCGCAGCGCGAAGAATCGCTTGCGTCCACTCGAGGTTGTTAATGTTGAATTGGCCGACTGCATACTTGCCTTCGAATGCTTTATTAAGCATTTCTGTCATTGATACTAATGGCATAATGACATCCTCCTGTCTGTTCGCTATTATACACGTTTAGGAAAATTCCCTTCGTGCAATTCGTTAACATTATAACACACCAAAAAACGTGTGCCTATGCTATTCGGGCATAGAAATGGCTTGACGCAAGCGTTTACATATGTCATCTTCGTGACGAAATGTCAAATGTTTAAGACTTCCTTCACTTTTTCAATCATTCCATAAATATTGAACGGTTTCTCAAATTGTGCCGTAATCCCGAGTCGACGGACCTCTTCAATCACCGCTTCTTCTCCGAAAGCCGTCATAATCATAACAGGTGTTTCCAACTTCTCCTCACGCATTCGGCGCAACACTTCGTGACCAAACATGCGAGGCATATTCATATCGAGCAATACCAAATCGTATTGTGCTTGCTCTAAATATTCCCAAGCGCTAATCCCGTCTTCTGCCGTATCCACTTCCACACCCATGTTCGTGAACACTTGCGCGAGCATCGTACGAATCCCATCCTGGTCATCTGCGATTAACATCCGTGACATGCATGTCCCTTCTTTCATACCTCATTTTCCATATTCAAACAATTCAACCTTACCAAACTCATCTTTTTTGTGCGACGCCTCTCTTTAAAATTATGGGAACGATGACTCGGAATCGTCTCCCTCTTGTTCTTCCTTCAACTGTTCAGGTACTTCTAACGCATTCACCCGTTCATAGTCCGTCACTTCAGGATTTTCCTCTCTCACATACACTTTCAAATAGTCCCCTTCAGGTAAGAGAGAAGGTGTCGTAATCGCTAAAGGTCGTTTCTTTCTCTCCTCATCGTATCCAATGAGATCATAACGATAACCGTCCGACACGTTTGTCGCCATTTCAGCACTCGGAACTTTAACGTAATATACATCTGCCAGCAATCGATTCGGATCGACATAACGCCAACCAAGCACTAATATCACGCCGATGATCAACACGGCGATTAGATTTCGTTTCATGAAAGTTCTCCTTCAACTTGAGAGTTATTATGAAGTATACCGTTATTCCGAATCGATGAAACCATTACGCAAAAAGAGGCTCACCCTTTTCAGAATGAGCCTCTTCGGTGACGCGGCATACATTATGATTCGACAACGACCGGAACGACCGCGATTTCAATTTCCTTCTCGACTTCTTCTCGTTCTTCGTTTAGACGCTCATCTGACCATTTGAACACGTCTGTCATCAAACGAAGGATTCCTTCTTTATATTGACGTACGAAGTCGATGTCAAAGAACATCGCACCTGTCCGGCGAATCAAGAAGTCGATGGCACGGACGACCGACTCTTCTTCAATGCCATAAATCAACTGCGCATAGACGATTTCCGGTAGGTCATATGCGTTCGAGTCCATCCGCTCGATGACACGGTCAATGTTCGATCCGTATAAGCGGACGAGTTCTTCTGCGTGACTTTCGTCGAGACCGTGGTTTTGAAGTTCTTTCGTCTTTTTCTCGAGGAAGTCTTTGAAACCTTTCGATCCCCCGACATGTCCACCTGACATCGGCATATGCTTCGTCCGGCTCGACAAGTAGACGACACCCGCTTCTTCCTTCAACAGTTTTGCGACAAGGTCAACGACGGTTTCTGACATTTTACGATAGCCCGTCAGTTTCCCCCCAGCGATTGTAATGAGACCACTATCCGATTGCCAGATTTCATCTTTACGCGAAATCTCAGATGGGTCTTTCCCTTCTTCATAAATCAATGGGCGAATCCCGGCCCAACTTGATTCCACATCATCTTCCGTGACGGTGACATCCGGGAACATGTAATGGATGGCTTCCAACAAATAATCACGATCTTCTGTCGTCATGCGAGGATGTGCTTTGTTCTTATCAAAGAACGTGTCCGTCGTACCGACGTATGCTTTATTCCCACGCGGAATGGCAAAAATCATCCGACCGTCTGGTGTGTCGAAGTAAATCGCTTGTTTAAGTGGGAACTTCGATTGGTCAATCACAAGGTGAATCCCTTTTGTGAGGCGAAGCTGCTTTCCTTTTTTTGATTGATCTTCTTCTCGTAACTCATCGACCCATGGACCGGTCGCGTTGATGATTTTTTTCGCATAGACGTCATAAGTCGACCCGTCAATCTGGTCTTCGACGTGTACACCGGCGACCTTGCCGTTCTCGTAAATCAACCCTGTTACTTTGGCGTAGTTCATGAGAAGGGCACCGTGGTTCGCCGCTTCTTTCGCCACTTCAATCGTCATTCGTGCATCATCCGTCCGATACTCGACATAATAACCGCCACCGACTAAATCATCTTTTTTCACGAGTGGCGCCTTTTTGATTACTTCATCTGGTTTGAGCATGATGCGACGTTCAGCGCGTTTCACACCTGCGAGGAAGTCATATACCATGAGCCCGACTGCTGTCGATAACGGTCCGAACGTGCCTCCTTTATGCATCGGGAGGAGCATCTGTTCCGGGACCGTGACGTGTGGGCCATTCTCATAGACGATCGCCCGCTCTTTCCCGACTTCTGCGACGAGCGCCACTTCGAATTGCTTCAAATAACGGAGGCCCCCATGAACAAGTTTTGTCGAGCGACTCGATGTCCCGGCTGCGAAGTCTTGCATCTCAAGAACTGCCGTCTTCATCCCGCGAGACGACGCATCAAGCGCAATTCCAGCTCCAGTGATTCCGCCTCCAACAACAAGAACATCATGATGTTCGCTTGTCAGTTGCTCATATCGTTTCGCTCGATCTTTCGCTGAAAAATTTCTGATTTCCATCTTATTCCCTCCTATAATAAATACGGTTCAATATATAGAAAAAGAGACCGCAACAAAAACAAGGCTTCCCCCTTCTGTTGTGGTCTCTCTATTGTCTCGAACCGAATATCAACTTTTCTCCTGTATTATACCCTATTCTTTTGAGTTCAATCATCCTTCACGTTTGATGAATCTGCAATGTGTTCGTTCACAAGCATTCGGCTCGCATTTTCATAGTGAGTTGAATAGACTTCAAAGTATCATGTTGAAGGAGGATTTCAGATGAAACGTATGCTACAACCTTTTCAGTTTAACAATGGCGTCGAACTACCAAACCGTCTCGTATTGGCTCCGATGACGCATTACTCGTCAGAACCGACGGGTGAAGTATCTGAGCATGAGCTCGCCTACTATCGGAAACGGGCGCAAAACGTCGGACTCGCGATTACGGCATGCGCGTATGTGACAGAAAACGGGAGAGGGTTCCCGAATGCGTTCGGGGTCAATGACGACAAGTTCATCCCAGGTCTCCGTCAATTGGCAGAAAGCTTGAAAGCAGAGGGTGCAAAAGCCGTCCTTCAAATTTTCCACGCAGGGCGAATGTCTCCACCTACGCTCGTCCCGAATGAACAACCGGTCAGCGCAAGTGCTGTCGCACCTGTGCGTGAAGGTGCCGTCACACCACGTGCACTTGAAACGTCAGAAGTTGAAGCCATCATCGAGGCGTTCGGCGATGCCACACGTCGCGCTATCGAAGCTGGATTTGACGGTGTGGAGATTCATGGAGCGAACACATACTTGATTCAACAATTCTTCTCACCGCACTCAAATCGCCGTGAAGATCGCTTCGGCGGTGACGTCCACGGACGTTTGACGTTCCCACGCGAAGTCATTCGACGTGTCAAAGAAGCCGCTGCAGGTGCAGAAGACTTCTTGGTCGGCTATCGTTTCTCACCAGAAGAAATCGAAGAGCCAGGTATCACTCTTGACGACACAGATGTATTGCTCGATATGATTTTAGAGGAAGGTGTCGACTATATTCACGCTTCTCTCTGGAACTTCAACACAGCTTCGATGCGTGACGAAAACGTCACGGAACGTTCGATCGACCGTATCGCTAAACGGATCAACGGTGCCATCCCGCTCATCGGGGTCGGGCAACTTCAGCGTCCGGCGCAAGTCGAAGACGCACTCGAGGTCGTCGACCTTGCCGCACTCGGTCGCGAACTCATCATCGACCCAGAATGGCTCGAAAAAGTGAAATCGGACCGTGAGGACGAAATCGAGACGGAGCTCGACTTGAATAAACAAGCCGAACTCGCCATCCCCGCACCACTGTGGAATGCCATCACGACTCGGGCCGGCTGGTTCCCGATTAAAGACCAAAAAGTGACATAACGTAAAACACCGCGGACTCTTCATCCGCGGTGTTTTTGTGTCATCCATTCTTCACGTAACATGCCCATTCGAATCGAATCGTAACGTTTCTCGTTCACGACACGTACTTGACGAATTCGCCCTTCCAGTTGCATTCCTACTTTTTCAGCGACCCGCATCATTCGCTCGTTCCCGGACCATGTCGTCAAGCCGACACGGACGACCGGTAGCGTCTCAAATAAATGCTCGGTCCACAGACGAAGGGCACGTGTCCCGACGCCGCGATTCCAGCGGTCGGACTGATGCAGGATGATGCCCATTTCAAGCCATTCTCGTCCGGCATCTTCAAAATAATAAGAAACAGTCCCATACACGGTCCCGTCCACTTCGATGACCCACATGTCTTCCTTTTGGATGAGCGACTGCTCGATTTGCTGAAACTCTTCGTAGGACATCGCCTTATGTTCAAAATACGGAGCGTCCCACTGCTTCCATTCCGGTGTCGCATCACGGTAAATCAATGCCCATAGTCGTGCTAAGTCTTGTTCTTCAATCGGTCGAATGACTACTTCTTGATCTTGTCGCATCTCGTCTTCCTCTCTATAGATCGTCCTTACCTTATTCTTGCGTCCCGTTCGAATCTCCTTTTTTCCGTTTGCGCCAAATGAACGCAAGAATTAAGACGACCACACTCGCCATGACTGAAGTGATGACAATCGGGCTAGAACCCGTTACGAACAATTGTCCGATTGAGACAGAGTAGGCGAGTCCGAACGACGTGACGAGTTTTGCGCCGAACGCAATGCCTGCGAAACGCGGGAACGGCACGCGACTGAATCCTGCCGCAAGACAGATGACCTCGTCCGGCAAAATCGGAATGATGAATAAGACGAGCAAGATGCCGAGACCATACTTTTCGACATATCGGTCATATGTCTTCAACTTCCCCTCATCGACCCAACGGATGATTCGCTCACGACCGAACCGGGCCAAGCCATACATGACAAAGATACCGAGCGTCGTCGCGATACTCCCGACCAAGGCGGCACGAAACGGTCCGAGCGCCACACTTCCAATCGGTACGCTGACCGCTTCCGGGACCGGTAAGGCAATCGGTTGTAGGAAGCTAAATGCTGCGAACACCCAGACCGCCTGTCGTTCATATTGTTCTAATAGACGATCCAATCCATACGTATCGTATAAGACAAGTCCGAACGAGACGTAATAGACGAGGACGAAGATTAAAAAGAGAGAGAACGTGACTTTCCACATCTGCTTCAAGATGACGTTTGAGCCATCGCGAATCGCCCGGGGGAGTCCGACCGAGAGTGCCAGTAAGACGACCCCCGTCCAGCCGAGCTGGTATGGCAACAAGAGGGAAGGCAAGACGACGAACGGCAACAAACTGAGTGCAATCAGTCCGAGTCCATACCCAAGATAAATCGAATGTCGTTCTTTCATGAGCCACCACCCTCTCCCCGTTCTACTTATAGTTTACCCTCAACATGAAGGATATGTATCCTGCCGAGGGCGCCTTCCTTCTCATGCTTTTGATGTAGAAAAGCCACGATCCATTTTGGACCGTGGCTTTCAATCACTTATTCTCCAAGTGACGCTTGGATGAAGTCATGGAATAGACGTTGTGGGCGTTCTGGACGCGAAATCAATTCTGGGTGGAACTGTGATGCCACGAACCATTTGTGTTCTGGAATCTCAATGATTTCCACGAGACGACCGTCCGGGCTCGTCCCTGAGAAGTTGAATCCTGCCGCTTCAAACGCTTCACGGTATTCGTTGTTGAACTCATAACGGTGACGGTGACGCTCATATACGAGTTCCTGATCGTACGCCGCATAGGCTTTCGTTCCTTTTTCGAGTTTACAAGGGTACAGTCCGAGACGGAGTGTGCCACCAAGGTCTTCGATATCTTTTTGCTCTGGAAGAAGATCGATGATCGGATACGGTGTCGACGGGTCAATTTCTGCCGTATGGGCACCGTCCAACTTCAAGACGTTACGGGCAAACTCGACCGTCGCGAGTTGCATCCCAAGACAAATCCCGAAGAATGGAACGTTGTTTTCACGAGCGAAACGTGTCGCTTCGATTTTCCCTTCAATCCCACGCTCGCCGAACCCACCAGGAACGAGGATCCCGTCTGCATCACCGAGGATATCCGAGACGTTGTCAGCCGTCACGTCTTCTGCATTGATCCAGTCGATGTCGATATCCGCATTGAACGCATAACCCGCATGCTTGAGCGATTCTGCGACCGAAATATAGGCATCACGCAACTCGACGTATTTCCCGACGAGGGCGATTTTCACTTTCTTCTCAAGGTGTGTGACCGTGTGAACGAGCTCTTTCCACGCCGTCATATCGGCAGTCGGTGTGTTGAAACCGAAGTAGTCGTTGACGAGTTGGTCCATCCCTTGTTTTTGAAGGTTGAGCGGTACTTCGTAAAGCGTTGATGCGTCTTGCGCTTCGATGACCGCTTCTTTACGCGTATCACAGAAGAGTGCGATTTTCTCACGCATGTCTTCCGGGATATCGTGCTCGGTACGGAGCACGATGATGTCTGGCTGAATTCCGTAGCTACGAAGCTCTTTGACGCTATGTTGCGTCGGTTTCGTCTTCATCTCACCTGCCGCGCGAAGGTAAGGAACGAGCGTACAGTGAACGTACATGACGTTCTCTTTCCCGATATCGTTTTTTACTTGGCGAATGGCTTCGATGAACGGAAGAGATTCGATATCTCCGACTGTTCCACCAATCTCGGTGATGACGACATCAGCGTTCGTCTCGCGTCCTGCGCGGAAGACACGGTCTTTGATTTCATTCGTGATATGTGGAATGACCTGAACCGTTCCACCGTTATAGTCTCCACGACGCTCTTTTTTCAAGACAGTCGAATAAATGCGTCCTGATGTGACGTTCGCATTTTGCGATAAGTTGATGTCGATGAAACGCTCATAGTGCCCGAGGTCAAGGTCGGTCTCCGCACCGTCATCTGTGACGAATACTTCTCCGTGTTGATACGGGCTCATCGTACCTGGGTCGATGTTGATGTATGGGTCAAACTTTTGAATCGTCACGTTGAGTCCTCGATTTTTGAGTAGACGCGCGAGTGAAGCTGCCGTGATCCCTTTACCGAGCGAAGAAACTACCCCGCCTGTTACGAAAATGTACTTTGTCATGTTTCTTTCTCCTCTCTTGAATACCAACCGTCGGGAAACGAAAAAACAAAAAAAGCAAAAGTGCCCCCGTGAATGGAGGACACTTTTGCTGCATCGTTACGTGCTAAACTAGCCCATGACTAATTTACGTCAGAGACGATACAGTCGTCAAGATATTATTTTTTTCTTTTTTCAATGCACTTCAACAAAGCCAAAAAGAAAAAGAGACACGCCTAGCCGGGCGTCATGCCCGGCTTTTTGCGGTCTCTTATAAATCATCCTCGTCTTCAAGGTCAAGGTCGTCGTCCAAGTCGTCATCCTTGAAGTCATCAAGGCTCTCTACTTTTTCTTCTCTATCCCCATCATCAAATTCAGATGAATCGTAATCTTCTACTTTTGCGAACACATCTAAGTCATCCTCGATATCGACGATGCCTTCATCTGTCTCTTCAAACTCTTCTTCGAATTCGTCAAGTTCACCACGTTGGCGTGCCTCGATGACGAGATCTTCATCCGACTTGTCGAATGGATACCATACGCGAAGCGCCCAACGGTTTGCACCCAAGTTGACGAACAATCCGTCGATGTTCAAATCGGTGTAAAGTTGTGCGATTTTCTCGAGCTCTTCTTCTTCACTCGCAAACGTATAGTTTTGCTTGATCTTTTCGCGAATCTCATCAAAAGAAACAGGCTGTTCGCCAGTTTCTTGGAGAAGTTCATAAACGAAATCAATCAACGATTTATTCATTAAAGGACACTCCTTTTCCGTCACTAGTTAAACATCACTCCTCATTATAAACAAAAGCGATATGAAAAAGCTAGGGGAAATTATCAACCACTCGACCTTGTTTGAACACGGAACCAATACAGACTGATCAATCCGATATTGAAGACCCACGTCATCCCCATGACACCAAGCATCCATCCTCTCGGGATTTGAAAAGACAATTCTGCATTCACTGTTTGACCTACGTACAAACCGTACCCGAGTAAACCAATCATCAAAAATGAATAGGCCACGACCATCCCGAACCGTTTCCACAACTGTAAAAGCAGTGAAGCGAACTCTCTGTTCTCCCCATACTGATCGAATAAATACGTATGGCTGACACTCGAGTACATCGTCTGCGTATAACCACTGATGAACAAAACCGGGATGAACGCGAGAGGCTCTAGAAAGCCAAGAAAAAAGATGAGTGAGGAAATGAGTAAGACGAGATACGGATGTCGCGCAAAATCAAAGATCCGACTAAACAAAATCCAACCGATGACACCTGCTAAAAATGGGACGAACACATAGAGAATCAAAACTTGAAACGAATATAAGGCAAGACTTACAAAAACGGCCCCAATCAATGTCCAACCGCCGAACAACCCTACGACGAACGACAACAATTGAACTTGGCGAGTACGGCTCGCCCCGATGAAGGCTCGAAGCCTTTTTTGAAACAACAACCAACCGACGTAGACAAGTAAAATCGCCATTAAACTAAACACTTCGATATAACCGCGTGCACCTTCAAGAAGACTGAGGAGACGACTGATCAACGTGAAGACGGTGACCGCGATAAAGGCGCGGAGAAAAGAACGGGTGTCAAACTGCCAGGTCGCTGACTTTTGAAGCGGTAATTTCCGGACGAATAGCCACGGCAAGATTAGACTCACTAAGAAAAGGAAGATGGCAAGTTCATATGATTGTGTCAACGCATAAGAGAACAACGCGATCCAACCGACTAGCATGAGTACTAACGGCCACGAACTCCCACCTTCAGACTCCGCATCTGTCTTTGGCTTCAATTCATTCAGTTGCGATAAAATCGTCGTCATGATTGAACCGACCCCGATTGAGCCGACCCCGACTAAAAACGCACTCCATTCGATCGCGCGTTCAAACGGAAGAATAAAACAAACGAGACCGATGACAAGGACGGATAGGGCGATTAAAAAAGTGTCTTTTGAACCTTTACGACCGATGACGTACACCCATAACAATAGACCGGACATACTCGCCACATAAAAAATCATGAATGGAATCAGACGCCCCACCCCATCTTCGACCGCCATAATCGATAGAAATAGAATTTGCGGTAGAATTTGACTACTTAAGGCACTGACGATCGTCAATAATACAATCACATTTTTCATGGTTCTCCTCCTATTCTGAACATGTTTGATCTGCCCTTTCCTACAATTCCCCTTTTCATCGAGCTATGAACTTTTCAATGAGCACATTCAGTTCTCAGTTTTTTCACACGTTTGCCGATAAAGATGAAGAACACTTATATCATGAACGATTAAAAGGAGAAGAACACATGACATTTTTTCGAAAAAAAACATCAAATCGCTACGTCGCTTCCTTCGATTTCCCAGAAAAGTCGTCAATCGCTCAACCGACCGACCTAAGTTTAAGTGGACGCGCTCACTATATGGGCTACACTTCCGCTCAAGTGAAGCGACTAGAAGACATGGCCCCACTCGTTGAAGATGTGTTAGACGGTGTTCTTGACAACGTACTCGACCATCTCATGCTACAACCGGAGATGGTTCAGATTGCGAACGCCTCATCGACGAGAGAACGTTTAAAGAAGGTTTTCGCTGATTACTTCCGCAGTCTGTTGACGGGGAACATCGATGACAAATTTTTAGCGATGCGTAAACGGATGGGTCAGACACATCACCACTTCGCCGTCCCTGTCGTCTGGTTTTTAGCGACGTATTCTGCATTCAATACATTGCTCATCCCAAAAGTCGTCGAGACGTATCAACACGACCCAGCCACTTTGACAGAATCTCTATTGGCGTTATCACACGCGATGAACTTAGACGCGCAAATCGTGACCGAACAATACGTCAACGCCCGACTCAATGAAGTCGAGTCAGCGAACCAGGCCCGCGCCGCACTGTTGAGTGATGTGTCACGCGTCAGTACAGAAGTGGCGACCACAATGGAACAAACCGGGCACGCCATGTCTGAGACGAGTACGCGCGCGCATCAAGTTCTCGCAGAAACAGAGCAAACGGAAAAGATGAGTCGCCATTTGATGGAGTTGACACATACGAACGGTGCACAAATCGAACAGATGGAGACCGAATTCAAACAATCGGCCACTTATGTAGACACTTCCCTCGATCGAATCACCGCTCTCAAAGAAGGTTCTCAAGATATTGTCAGTATGACACGGAGCATCGAACAGATTGCGAACCAAACGAACTTGCTCGCCTTGAACGCCTCGATCGAAGCGGCTCGGGCAGGCGAACACGGGAAAGGATTTGCCGTTGTCGCGACCGAGGTACGAACACTTGCGGAGAATGCGAAACAGCTGAGCAGTCAAATCAATGTGCTCATTCATGAAAACGAATCGAATATCGCGGCCCTCCTCGATCAAATGGGGCATATGCATCGTACGAACGATGAGGCGATGCGACAACTCCATGCGTTCAAATCGGGGTTTTCAACTGTGCAAGAGGAAATGGGGCAGTACATTCTGTCATTTGAACGGAACAAGCAAGATCTTGGACAAATGGTCGATACGATTTCGTCCATCAACGAGACGACACAAGGCTTATCACACTTGACCTCGTCCCTACTGTCTACCGCTGAGATGCAATGAACAAACAAGGCACGGTCCGCGGACCGTGCCTTGTTCTCATTGGATGAGCGGTTCTGGTGTCTCGATAGCCTTCAACGAGCGATCGAGCATTTCGACGACGTCGAACGTGCCAACCGTTTCATCGACTTCTTTCGCTTTCGTCCCATCGGACAGCATCGTCAAACAGTACGGGCAAGCCGAACCGATGACGGTCGGTTTCGTTTCGAGCAACTGTTCCGTCCGGGCCACGTTGACACGGGTCCCGACTTTTTCTTCCTGCCACATGAGACCACCACCGGCTCCACAACACATGCCGTTTTCACGGTTACGGGTCGCTTCGACGAGTTCGACACCCGGGATGCGTTCGAGGACGAATCGCGGTGCGTCATAAACGCCGTTATAACGACCGAGGTAACAAGAGTCGTGATAGACGACACGTTCATTCACTTGGAGGTCTGGCTGAATCCGACCCGTATCAAGCAACTCGGCGAGCAACTCCGTATGGTGATACACTTTCACACCATCAAGTCCGAAGTCCGGATACTCGTTTTTAAATGTGTTGTATGCGTGCGGGTCGACCGTGACGATTTTCGTCACGCCATACTTTTCAAAGAGTTTAATGTTCGCTTCGGCGAGTTCTTGGAAGAGCAACTCGTTCCCGATTCGACGTGGTGTGTCTCCTGAGTTTTTCTCTTCATTTCCGAGAATGGCGAACGAGACGCCCGCCTTGTTCAAGACGCTCGCAAAGCTCTGCGCGACTTTTTGGCTACGGCTATCGTAAGACCCCATCGCGCCGACCCAGAAGAGGTATTCGAACTCTTCGCCTGCCTTCTTCTTCTCTTTGGCCGTCGGGATGACGAGCTCTGTATCCTTGCGCCAGTTCTCGCGTTCTTTCCGGTTCATTCCCCACGGATTTCCTTGACGCTCGATGTTGGCGACCGTACGTTGTGCTTCAGGGTCCATCTTCCCTTCCATCATGACGAGATAACGACGAAGGTCGATGATTTTGTCGACGTGCTCGTTCATGACCGGACATTGATCTTCACAGTTGCGGCAAGTCGTACACGCCCAAATCTCTTCTTCCGTGATGACATTGCCAATCAATTCATCTGCGACGAGCATATGACCATCTTGTGCAGCAGCAGCGATTTCAGCACCTTGCGTATTTTGGAACATGAGCGCCGGTGCCCATGGTGATTTTCTCGTGATGGCCGCACCTTTCATATTCATATGGTCACGAAGTTTGACGATCAAGTCCATCGGTGACAACATCTTCCCTGTTCCGGTTGCCGGACATACATTCGTACATCGTCCGCATTCGACGCAAGCATATAAGTCGACGAGTTGCTTTTGGTTGAAGTCTTCAATCTTGTTGACCCCAAATACAATCTCTTCATCCGACTCTTCGGCTTCTTCCATCGCCGAGAAATCAACAGGTGCCAAGCGCCCGACTTTGTGTGTGCGCCCGAGCCAGACGTTGAGCGTTCCGGCGATCAAGTGCGCGTGCTTACCTTGCGGGATATAGACCATGAAGCTGAGTAAGAATAAGAGGTGCATCCACCAAAAGATGACGAACAAGGCGAAAGCGACCGATTCTGGTACCCAAACAAATGCCGATCCGATCAGTGTAGCGACCGGTTCGCCCCACATCGGTAGCTCTTCTTTATAGACGAGGTAAAAACCGTTCCCGAATAAGACGGAAACCATCAACCCCCCGATGAAGATGAGGGCAAGACCTGCTAAAAAGTTTCGTTTCAAGCGCACGAGCTTCTCGACATAACGACGGTAGAATCCCCAAACGACCGCGACGAGAATCATGAGCATGACGATTTCTTGCATGAAGGTGAAAATCGGATAGAGCGGACCGAGCGGAACGTGCGGGAAACGCATGCCGACCGCTAGTCCTTTCCAAATGAAATCAATGGCTCCGAATTGGACGAGGATGAAGCCATAAAACATCATGACGTGAATCGCGCCACTCTTCTTGTCCTTCAACAGTTTCTTTTGACCGAACACGTTAATCATGACCTGTTCGAGTCGTTCTTTATTCGTTTGGCTCCACTCTGCCTTCTTCCCAAGCTTGATGAACGTATAACGCTGATGAACCAGCGAAGCGAACAAATACACACCATAGCCGAGGACGAGCAAGAATAGAATCCAGTTGACGATCAAAAATGTAGACATCCCCAAAATTCCCCCTTATGAAAACGGATTCAATCTTAATTTCAGTATACCAAACGATGAATGAACAGTCATTCATTTTTATGAAGTTCTCGTCAGAAGTTTAATAGATGTTTCAAGATGAGGAGGAGCCCGCCATAAACGGACACGGCTAAGACGAATGTGCGGAAGTGCAGATTGCGGTCAGACGGGAGTTCAAACTTCACGATGTTTAGAATCATCGCCCCGGCTACGAACGCAAAACAAATTGCCTCAATGTGTGGGGCCAGGTCGACCCAGCGTGAAAAGAATCCACCGAGCAAAATCCCACCGCTCAATAGATAGCGTCCTTGTCTCATGTAGCGTTCACCATAATGGCGATTCAAATCATGCCCGAGCGCCAAGAAGTGTACTCCGAGTGCCGTCGCATAGAAGCTCCTCGCGACGAACGTCACGGATTCCGCTGTCACCACGTACGCTGAGAACGTCATATATGCCGTGAGGAGTGTCACTTGTAGCCAATACGAAACGGCCCGATCGACCGCTTCATCTTGAAAATGAGGCGTTCGAACGAACCGCATCGTACCATAAAACAGCGTGAATCCGATGAGACTGACGACGTATATTTCTGAAGGCAAGGCTAAGTTCAACCAATCGACACGGAGTGTGTCCTGGCGCTTGTTCAATGACGGCAGTAGATACATGAAGAAGTACGTGATGGCGATCCCGCTCGAGAAAGAGAACCATTTCTTTGAAGGAACCGTCTCTTCACGAAACAAATAAATGCCGAAGAAATTGATTAACGCCAAATAGATGATGATCCAGTTCGCCATCCCGCCTTCATCCTTTCAAATCAATCCAAAATCGCTCGACAATCGTCCCGTCTTCTTCCGTATACGGTGTGTCTGCGACGCCACCATTGTTTAAAATGACTTGACGGGACGCGATATTCGTTCGGTTGCACGTGATGAGTGCACGCTCGATCCCGAGCGCTCTCACTTTCTCAAGCGCAAGTTGTAGTTGGATTGTAGCAAGCCCGCGCCCGCGCGCACTCGGTTTCACCCCATACCCGACATGCCCGCCAATCTTTAAGAGCGATTCATTCAACTCGTGACGAATGTTCGCCGCCCCGAGAAGCTCTTCCCCGTCCGTGAGCCAATACGTCGTGCTCGGGACCCAGCCTTCCTCTATGTTCTCACGCAACTCTTTCTGACGTAACGTGTTGACGTATGCCTCGAAGTCCGTCGTTTCACGGTCGACCGAGGTCGGGACGATTCGCTCATCGCGTTCGTACCATTCCTCTAAAAATGCGAGAATCTGTTCTTTTTGATCGACCGATGTCTTGATTAGTCTTAACATCACATTTCCCCCTCTATTCACAATCTATTCGCGTCCTTTTCTCGATCTCCTTGTTCCCTGATCATAAATGACCCACACCCAAAGTAAAATGGACGTCCGTCATGCATGATGTCCCCTTTCAGGCATGAAAAAAGCGCCATCTTGTTCAGATGACACTTTCGATGTATTTATTCTTCGAGTCCGAGACGTTGCGGCATGTGTGGAGCAAGTTGTCTCGCTTCCTCGAGCCGTCCTGCTTCGACGAGCGTATGGAAATGTAGAAACTGTTCATGCGATGCATCGCTGATGGCCGCTAAATAATCAACGTACCGATCGTAAACCGCTTTGTCTTCTGACCTCGCCTCGATGAGGGCGATGTAAAGGCGAACCGTGTCCTCCCCGTAAAGAAGTGGGAACTCATCGTTCAATTGAAGCAATTTATCGATTGAGCCGACATCGACGCCGTTCTCTTGGTCATAATGCGCGATGACTTGTTCGGCGTGGTCTTCGAGGCGACCGCGCCATTCTTCATACTCTTCCTCGTTCGTTTCGAGCATCTCAAACCAGTCTTCGTTCAACATCTCTTCAATCTTGTTTACGCGTTCTGTAAAATTCATTCGTCCTCTCCCCCTTCAAATGTCCACGTGACTTGCACTTCATATATACCCACGTTCTCTTCATTCATAGATAGTTCATATACGAATGTGCACGATTCTTTGGACACGTCGAGTCGTGACGTTGTCGTCGCCATCGTCATCGACATATATGCATTTTTGTATAAGCTTTGCGTGAAGCGACCTTCGATGAATGAATGGTTCATTTCAATCGGTCCTTTACAGATGAGCGCCAATCGTTCCGGAGTGTACTTGATCGTCGTCGGAATCGGTCCGTCCTCTTGCTGTTGGTCAAACATTAAGATGAATCCCGTTTTCAGTGGATAATACAAGCCGTCAGCCGTTAACTCAATCGGTTCCGGAATATCACTCATCCGTGTTGTTTGCTGGACACGCACGCGAAGTGGTTCAATCGCCATGCTCATCCCCCTTTCCGTCAACTCATCGTACCATATCTGTGTTGAGTCGTTCTATCGGCGTCTCTCTGTAAATTAAAAAAAGACCGTAGACGTTGTCGTCCACGGTCTTCCGGTCAAGAAGAATTAGCTGATTTTATATACGCGACCTTCGAACGGTTTCAAGTGAAGGAGCGATGATTCCGCATCACCTTCAACCGGCATGTTGCTCAAGACGACATCTTGTACTCGAAGAGTCTCATCCATATCAAACATCGTCTCTTTCGCCGTCAAGTTCGTGACGACGAGGTACTGTGTCTCACCGAGCGTACGCGTATATGCGTACACTTCCGGATGGTCTGGTAAGACGACATCGTATGCCCCGTACACGAACGTCTCATCGTCTTTCCGGAGTTGAATCATCTCCTTATAAAAGTTGAAAATTGAATCCTCGTCCTCAAGCTGTGATTCGACGTTGATCTGTGTATAGTTCGGGTTGATTCCGAACCACGGTCTTTCCGCAAACGTGAACCCGGCATTCGGAGCGTCGCTCCACTGCATCGGTGTACGCGTGTTATCGCGTGACGAGTTCCACGTGATGCGCATCATCTCGTCATGACTCTTCCCTTGCTCGACACCGATATAGTAGCGATTGCGTGTCGCGATGTCATCGTATTGGTCGATTGAATCAAATTTGACATTCGTCATCCCGATTTCCTGACCTTGATAGATGAACGGCGTCCCTTGCATGAGGAAGTACATCATCGCAATCGACTTGGCGCTCTCTTTCCAGTAACGCTCGTCGTCTCCCCATTTCGAGACCGTACGTGTCTGGTCATGGTTTTCGACGTAAAGTGCGTTCCATCCATCGGCTTCAAGTCCTTTTTGCCATTTCGTCAACACATTCTTCAAGTGGACGACATCGAGTTTCGAATCGGCATCTTCACTCCATAGGTCCATGTGTTCGAATTGGAAGACCATGTTCATCTTCCCATCTTTTTCACCGACCCAAAGGTGCGCATCGTCAGGGGATACCCCGTTCGCTTCACCGACCGTCATGATGTCATGTTTATCGAACGTCTCGTCACGAAGCTCTTCTAAATAGTCGTGAATCCCATCCACGTTCATGTGCATCTCGAACGACGGTACAAAGTCGAGGTCGTCCGGGTTTGGCAAGTCCGCGAACGTCGGATTCTTGCGGATGTGGCTGATCGCATCGACACGGAACCCGTCGATTCCTTTTTCGAGCCACCAGTTGATCATGTCGTATACGGCTGTACGCATCTCAGCGTTTTCCCAGTTGAGGTCTGGCTGTTTCTTCGAGAAGACGTGCAAGTAGTACTGCTCCGTCGCCTCATCGAACTCCCAAGCCGAGCCGCCAAAGATAGACTCCCAATTGTTCGGCTTCGACCCGTCTAGCTTCCCGTCGCGCCAGATATACCAGTCGCGCTTCGGATTGTCTTTTGAACTCTTCGATTCAATGAACCACGGGTGCTCATCCGACGTATGGTTGACGACGAGGTCGAGCAATAATTTCATACCACGCTGGTGTACCTCATCCAATAAACGGTCGAAGTCTTCCATCGTCCCGAATTCGTCCATGATGTCCTGGTAGTCACTAATGTCATAACCGTTGTCATCGTTTGGCGATTTATACATCGGGCAAATCCAGATGACGTCAATGCCGAGGTCTTTCAAATAGTCGAGCTTATCAATGATTCCTTGAATATCTCCAATTCCGTCTCCGTTCGCGTCATAAAAACTGCGCGGATAAATCTGATAGGCGACGGCTTCTTTCCACCAGTTGCGTTTAAGCGTTTGTGTTTGTTCTCGTTGTAAAAGTTGCATGTGATGTTGATGCTCCTTATCCCAAAACTCACTGCTCATCATTTATAATTATCTTATTCGTGCCGCGAACTTTATATCATTAGCGCAATCGTTTGCACGATGGCGCTAATTTATCTTACCAAAAAACATTCGATGATACAAAGATGTTTCATCAGCCTATTCATCGTGTACCCTACACGATTTTGAAAAGAAATGAAAGCGAGGTGCTCCATCATGTTTCGAGTTGCAACACTTGATGATTTTGCAGCGATCGACGAATTGATTGTAAAGAAAGCAAAAGAGTTCCAGGTAGCCGGAAAGTCACAATGGGTCAAATATTTAGAACCGAGTCGCTCGGATTATGTACGACACGATTTAACCAAGGGCACCGTTTTTGTATATGAGCGTGACCACCAAGTCGTTGGTGCCGTCAGTCTCATCCCACCGACCGATTGGGACCACAATCTATGGGATCATCCGAACGATGCTGTCTACTTGCACCGACTCGTCACGGACTCCAGTGCGAAAGGCGAACGCATCGGCGAGCGTCTGATGCAATTTGCCCTATCCCACACCACTTCGACCGTTCGATTGGATTGCGTCGCGGACAATGCCTTCTTGAACGGATACTACCTTCAGTTCGGCTTCCGCTACATCAGGGAACGGGACGGATTCTCGTTATTTGAAAAACAGGCTTGACCTTGACGTGACGTCAACGTTTACGCTGATGTTAAGGAGGTGAAGGGATGTACACCATTCAACAACTTGCGGCACTCGCCGGGACGACGACGCGAACGCTTCGACACTATGACACGATCGGTCTTCTCGTTCCCGCTCGCGATGATAACGATTACCGCCGTTACACATCAAGCGACGCAGAGCGGTTGCAACTTATCTTACTCTACCGAACACTCGATGTCCCCCTCGATCAAATCAGACAGTTGCTTGATTCGACGACGTTCGATCGGGTCGAGGTGTTGGGTGAGCATATCGAGGCGTTACGACAGAAAGCAAGCTACTACGCCCGGCTTGCTGAGACGGCGGAAGCGACCCTCACCTCACTAAAAGGAGGGATTCCGATGGAAGACAAATCGTTATTCAAAGGATTGTCTTATGAAGAGATTCAAGCTCATGAGGCAAAGCACCAGGAGGAAGTACAAGAGCGTTGGGGAGACAGTTCTGCTTATGAGACAGCGCAAGCTCGGGCGTCGAAACGTTCTAAAGAGGACTGGGAACGCCTAAACCAAAAACAGATTGACTTGATTGCGCCACTCGTTGAGTTGTTCCGAGACGGTGTTTCGGTGCAGGACGAACGAGTTCAAGCGATCGTCAAAGAGAATCATCTATTCATCGACACACATTTTTACGATTGTTCAATCGACATGTTTAGCGGGCTTGGACAAATGTACGTGTCAGATGAGCGGTTCACTGCTTTTTACGATCGTTATGAATCTGGTCTTGCTTCGTATTACAACGAGGCAATCCAGTTCTACTGTGGCAACAGATAAGCCCAAGCCTCAAGCTTGGACTTCCTGTCGCCGTTCGGTGTCTTGTTGCGACATTTTTTGCAGTTGTTCCCGCAACATCGAGAGACTTGTCTCCAAATAAATATACGGGAATGTAGAAAAATTGTCCGTTCCACCGGTGTACAATACGTTGCTTACAAGAGGGCTCCACCCTTTCTTTGTTCGTTGACAAATCTGTACTCTCTTCATGGACGGATGCGTATGAAATCCCCAATACGCATGTCGTTGACTCTTAGCCAATGATGGGGTAATCGACAGAATCGGACAATTCACCTCTTGTAAGAATCGGTCGTCTACTTCTGTTGCTTCATGGACGATGATCACGTCAGGTCGGATGTGTCGAATGACACGTTCGGCTTTTTTATCATGCAGGGAAACAACACGTGTTATGCGTTGATCAGGAATCGGATCTTCGCAAAATGGATAACGTGCTTTCAACTCTGTAATGCGCTCTCGACTAAACTGCCGCATCACCGGGGTCATGAGGTGAATGTATGACTGAATCAATAGTTCTCTCCACGTCTTGATGTAAGTTGGTGCTGGACCGTCTTCGACGATGACATGCGTCACTCCTAAATCACGAATCGCCTGATAGACAAGGGGTGAGCTCCAGTGTCCTCCCGTACAAAGCACAATTCGCATCTTTTCAACCTCCCTTACGTTGATTCACGGTTTGCCGCATCTCTTTGACTGCCACGTCAAACGACCCAAACATTTGTTGGATGTCCTTTAGCGTCGGTCGATTCCCCATTTCTTTTTGCCACACTTCATAACCCCACGGTGAGAGCGACTCTACCTCTTGCTCTGCTTCATTCAACGCCTCCATCATCTGCATCTCTGTAAACAACTCGCGCGTAGAAATTCCGATTTCTTCTAACGCCTGGGACCATGACCCGAAACGCCTCACCACTTTCGTGATGCTCGGACGCTGATTCTGCTTGGCCCATCGCGCATAGGCGGTCGAGGTCAGCGGATGCAGTTCTTCAGTAGCATCTAGTAACGATTGGATGATTTCACATTTTTGATCGAGGGAGATGACACTTTTTACATTCGCCTCAATCATCGCTACCTTCCATGATCCAAATTGAATGACGACCTCTGTCAACGTTGGGGCATCATTCGCCATGGCCCACTTCCGATAATCAGCGCTACTGAACGAATCATGCTCCTTCGCCGCCTCACGAAGCATTTGAATCATTTCTTTCTTTGTAAATCGGGGCATTTGTTGTTCTAGCCCTGCCTCTCGCAACACATTCGACCATGATCCGTACTTTTCTAACAATTCGACTACCGGTGCCCCGCCATGAACTCGCTGCCATTTTTGATACATATAAATGGTGAGGCGACCGTCTGAAGAAGCCTCTTTTAAATGATCAATCAGCTGTCCCTTTCCCATGTCGCCTCCCCCTTACGTATGCGAAATGTCTGCTCATCCTACTTCACGGCTACTAATCTGTGCAAAAAGATGGAGCTGGCGATTTAGAATGATTGACTCGTCAAATTTTTCTTCGACCACTTCGCGACCACGTCTTCCGAACGAACGACATTGTTCAGGATGTTCTATGAACCAACGCATCGCTAGAGTCAACGCTTCAGGTTGTCCGACCGGGACGAGAAACCCCGTCTCGCTATCTGTCACTTCTTCCCGACAGCCTCTTATATCCGTTGCGATGACAGGTAAGCCGGACGCCATCGCTTCGAGAATGGAACGAGGCAACCCTTCCCGGTAGGAAGGAAGTAAAAAGACATCGTGTGCCGCAAACAAGGATGGGGTATCCCGAACGAATCCGGCGTAATGGATTTGCGGATTTTTCTCTAAATGTGACGTTACTTGTTTAGCTGTCTCTTGATCACGTTCGCTCGTCATCAATTCACCGGCGATGGTCAAGGTCGCATTCGGATATTCTTTTGTCAGTTCATCGAATGCCTGAAGTAAATCGAGAATTCCTTTTTCTTGAACGAGCCGTCCAACGAACAGAAACTTTAAATGTTCCGGGGAGATGTGTTTCTCTGTCGGATAAAATCGATTTAAATCGATCCCATTACCAAGATGCATCAAGCGTTCGTCTTGCTTGAAGTGCTTCGTTTTGGCCAACGAGTAATCTTCCTCGCTCTGTAGTAACAACCAATCGGTCGCCAATGCCGCGAGCGACTTCTCTAACCAAAAGACGAGTTCGTATGCGATTCGTCCCATTCGTTCGTGAAAGTAGAATCCGTGTGCGGTATAAAGGATATGAGGCGTTCTGGCGATTCGTGCCGCCACCCTTCCGAGAGCGGCAGCCACCGGAGTGTGGACATGGATCGCATCATACTTTTCTCGTCGCAATAACCTGACCAACTCCTGGATCGTCTGTAAGTTTCGTTTCGGACTAAATTTCCGATCGATCGGAAGCGTGTGAATGATCCACCCCTCGTCTCGAAGACGATCCGTCCGATCACCGTAAGCACACGCGACATCTACTTCATGCCCTTCCGCCTTTAGTGATTCAATGAGGGGGCGGAGCAACACATCCGCTGTCATATCAACTGCACAAAACTGAAGGATCTTTAAAGGCGCCATAAGTGCACCTCCTCCGGCTTCATCGAACGGTCAAGCATCCCTTTCAAGTCGATGACGATACCTCGACCAAGTTTCAGTTGACGCTCTGCAATCTTCCATCCCTCTTGAACGAACTCATCGTGAGACACTGCATAGATGATGACTTCCGCTGGTTTTAGTTCGCAATATGATTTGACCTCGATGCCATATTCCCGTCGTACTTCTTCAGGGTCGACGAGCGGGTCGCACACTTGAACTTCTAAGCCGAACTCTTCGACCTCCTTAATTAAAGAAGCTACTTTTGAGTTTCGAATATCACTGACATTTTCTTTGAAGGACATACCCATGACCGTTACACGAGATCCGAGAATGGCCATGTTTTGACTAATCATCGTTTTGATGAGGGACGTGGCGACGAATCGTCCCATCGTCTCGTTGATCCGACGTCCTGCTAAAATCACTTCCGGATGATAGCCGAGCATCTCTGACTTCATCGTCAAATAAAACGGATCGACACCGATACAGTGACCGCCGACCAGACCTGGTCGGAAGTTTAGGAAGTTCCACTTCGTTCCGGCAGCCTCGAGCACCTCGAGCGTGTCGATATTCATCCGTTCGAAAATGATTGCCAGTTCATTCATGAGCGCGATATTTAAGTCTCGCTGTGTGTTTTCAATGACTTTGGCAGCCTCAGCCACTTTAATAGAAGATGCACGATGGACACCCGCATCGACTACTGTTTCATAGACGGCCGCCACTACATCGAGCGTCTCCTCATCTTCGGCCGCCACGACCTTTTTGATTGTCCGGAATGTATGCTCACGATCTCCCGGGTTAATCCGCTCCGGAGAATAGCCAACTTTAAAATCGATTCCGGCTCTTAGACCTGATGTCTTTTCAAGTAAAGGGATACACTCTTCTTCTGTCAGCCCGGGATAGACGGTCGATTCGTACACGACGATTGTACCCGGGCGTAAATGTGCCCCAACAGCACGGGTCGCACTACAAATCGGACCTAAATCAGGTTGATTTTGATCGTTGATCGGCGTCGGTACGGCGACAATGATGAAGTCTGCTTCCTCTAGCTTGGCGACATCCGTCGTGTAAAGCACCGCTGCTTGCTCAAGGTCGATTGATTCAACTTCACGTGTACTGTCCAAATGAAGATTGAGCTCATTGATTCGCATTTCATTGATATCTACTCCGATGACGTCACCTACACCACCTAAGGCAACGGCGACAGGTAATCCGACATATCCTAATCCGACAACGGCAACGTGACGATTGGCAATGGTTTTTCGTGTTGTTCGTGATTCTGAGATGAGTTTATCCATGTCCATCTGCCTCCTATGAGCTTCGGAATGATGTAGTTTTGTCAATGACAACGATTTTCCCGTTCGGTCCCCGTGGAATATGTTGGACCGGGGTCAATGTGATGGTCACGTCTTGACCGAATAAAAGGTGAAGTTCATGTCGTAACGTGTCTTCATGTTCGGGTTTGAAGCGTTCGAGATCCGGTACATATTTCATTTCAATATGGTACAGGTCCCGTTGGCGATATTGCGTCTGAATGACCGAGTTCGGTAGACTGCGAACGATTGTCGTCAAGTCTCCTTCATATACCTTTCTCCCGCTCGGTGTCATCACGTAGTTGCTTTCACGCCCTTCGATCGACGTGACGAATGTGCCTTCCTGGCCACAAGGGCATGTTCCTTCCCCAATCTTCATTCGATCGCCGATCCGATAACGGATGAGTGGTGTTCCATGTGTCGTGAAACTTGTGACTAATATCTCATCATGATCACCATACGACTCAATCACCCCTGTTTCGTGATGCAGGTGCATATTTCCGTGGATGCATTCAGTTAAAATCGGGGCGCCTTCCGATGAAGCGTACTGATCATAAACCGGGGCATGGAACGCTTCTTCTAACAGTGCCCTTCCTTGAGGGGTTATCGTTTCGGCTGTCGGGAAGATCGCGAGTAATTGAAACTCGAGTTGGATTCGATTTTCTTTCGTGTATTTTGCGATTTCAATCATAGCGGATGGTGCACCGTCTAATACGACAGGTTTGAATTGATTCAATGCGTCGATGTAATGAGGGATGGTCAGTGGGTTGACATGGTAAAGTGAGATGAGCATTTGGCGAAGTGGGCGATTGTAACGCCAGAAAATCGGCTTCTTTTGATTTGGGTCACAGATGACTCGACCGGTGAAGCTAGCCCGTTTCATTCCTCTTTCAAAGCCATACTGAGCTTTGAAGAAGTCAACATGGGCCATCCGTTTTTGGTAGTCTTCTTTTGTAAAATGTACTTCTAAAGACATTCCTGTCGTTCCACCGGTCCGTCCCAAAATGTCTGTCTTGATGTCCGAGTGAATGTTTGGATTTTTGCGTAACGTTTCCTTCTCCAAAATAGGGATGCGTTTCAAATCTTCCACCGATTCAAACGGAAGAATGATATCGTGTTCCTTGAACAACTCTTGGTAGTACATGTTATGATCCATACAAAATTGGAGGAACGCATTGAGTCGGCTCAATTGATCAGCTTCAATGACCTCTCTCTCATTCGAACGATTCGCTAAAACGACTAACTCCCTTTCATACACCTCTCCATACCGTTCTTGCCATAGTTTCAGTCCATATAATGTCGTCATCCATTGCTGCAATAGAATCGGTGATTTCATGTATAGGTCGCGAAGCGCAATCCCTGCCATGGTGTAGTCTCCTCTCGCTAAGTGTAGAGCCGTTTTACAACACGCACCTTTCCGTTCCCTTCTTTTTGAATGCTCTTCACCTCTCTCAAGAACACGTTCATCCGTGTCGTAAACAGACGCTCGACTTCCTGTCGGAGGGCAACTTCATGTCCAGGCTCAAAGCGCGCCTCATCCTTCACATATAACATCTCGATTTCATCAATTTTGTGCTGTAACACCTGAATTTGAATAATCGAGTTCGGTAGCACCCCGACAGCCGCTGTCAAATCACCTTCAAACACCTTGTATCCTTCCGGCGTCTCAACATAGTTCATTTGACGACCGTCAATTGATTCGATAATCGTGTCCCGGCGCCCACATGAACAAGTTGCTTCACTGATCGTCATGCGATCTCCGATACGATATCGAACAAGGGGGGTTCCATGCGTCGTAAAACTCGTAACGAATGCTTCTCCAGAATCATCTGTCTCGATGATTCCCATCTCAGGTCGCAAATGCATCTTTCCATGTTCACATTCGGTAACGATGGGAGCCCCTTCCGAAGAGGCGTACTGATCATAAACCGGTGCTTGGAACATCTCTTCTAACAATGACCGTCCTGATGGTGTGAGCGTCTCCGAGGTTGGAAACAAGGCAATCGGTCGAAACGCCAACGTCTTTTGGTGTGTCTTCAAGTATTTGGCGATTTCAATCATATCTGACGGTGAACCATCAAGTGCAACCGGTCGAAACTCATTCAGCGAATCGATATAGTGTGGAATCGTCATCGGATTTGAATGGACAGCCGAGTATAGCATTTGCTTCATCGGGGCATTGTAACGCCAATACACCGCATTCTTTTGAGTTCGCGGACAAATCATCCGACCGGTAAAACTTGCGCGTTTCATCCCCCGATAAAAACCGTGTTGTTCTTTGAAATAATCGAGGTGCGCCATTCGAATCTGATAATCGTATTCGGTGAAACGAACTTGAATGGATTTCCCTGTCGTTCCTCCGGTCACTCCGATGATAGGTGCGTGAAGATCAGAGAAAATCGTTTCATCCGTGCGAAGCGTTTCTTTTTCCAAAGGCGGGACCCGCTTAAAGTCTTCTAAACTTTCAAGCGGCAACGTGATTCCGTGCTCTTTGAATAGTCGTTTATAATAAGCGTTGTGCTGGGCACAAAACTGTAAGAACTCGTTCAAATGCTTCAGGCTCGCATCAGGCGCTGCCTCGTTCGGGTCACGTCTCAGTCGTTCTAGTTCCTGTTCGTAGTATTGACCGTATCGCTCTCGATACAATTTGATTCCATATAAAGAAATCAACCAATTTTGGAGGCGAATCGGTGAATGTGCATAGAGTTGATCTTGTAAAATCCCCATTATTCAATCCCCTCCTTTAACACTTGATGATAGGCGATATACCAATCAATGAATGCGTTCACTCCCTCCTGAATCGATGTCCGTGGTTGAAAGTCAATCGATTCATACAAGGAAGATGAGTCCGCAAAACTCGCTGGCACATCTCCTGCTTGAAGTGGCAACAACTTGAGAATGGCCTTTTTACCGACCCGTTCTTCGATTGTTCGAATAAAGTCCATCAAGGGTACAGGCTGTTGATTCCCGATGTTATAAACGCGGAACGGGACGTCGCTCCGATCAGGCAGAGGTTGTTCATAATCAAACTCTTCTTCCGGTAACGGTTCGATATCCATAAGTCGGACGATTGATTCGATGATGTCATCGATGTATGTGAAATCTCGCTGCATGTCGCCGTAATTGTATACATCGATCGGCTCGCCATTCATGATCGCCTCGGTGAATTTATAAAGTGCCATATCCGGTCGCCCCCAAGGACCGTAGACGCTGAAGAACCGTAATCCGGTTGTTTTGAGACCGAACAAATGACTGTACGTATGGGCCATCAGCTCATTCGCCTTCTTCGAGGCAGCATATAGTGACAGCGGATGGTCGACTGGATGTTGTTCGGAGAACGGCATCGCTTTGTTCGATCCGTACACCGAGCTCGAGGAGGCGTAAATCAACTGCTCTACCGGATAAGCTCGACAAGCCTCCAAAATGTTTAAGAAACCAACAATGTTAGATTGAATGTAGGCGTCCGGATTCTCTAGGCTATACCGTACTCCTGCCTGTGCCGCCAAATTGACCACGACGTGAGGTTGTGTTTTTTCAAAGACGCGAGTGATGGCCATCTTATTTTCAAGGGCATCACGATATAGCTTGAAGTGGGGATGGGTCAACACATGGAGTCTCGATTCTTTCAATCTCGGGTCATAGTAGTCATTGACGATATCGATCCCGATGACGTGATGCCCTTCTTTCAACAATCGTCGAGCTAAATGAAAACCGATGAATCCGGCTACGCCTGTGACGAGCACTGTTTTCTTCATAACGACTTCCTCCTTTGCGCTGACTCATTGACCCGAACCCGAACTGGCTCAATTTGTGGAGCAAAAATACTTTCCATCACTTCTTCTGGTAATTCGTTGTTGGCGACGAATAATAAGAATGAAGTGAGTCCATTTGATTGGTCCAATAAGTTCTCAATCGTTTTCAAAATCGGATCGACCGATTTGAAAGGTCTTGTACAACCGACAAATATTTTTTCATACACTTGTTCGTTCGTGTGCTCGCTCGAGGCAAGCAGTTCCTCGAACAATTTTTCACCCGGGCGAATCCCGCTGAAATGAATTGGAATTTGTTCAAGTGTAAAGCCGCTCAACGTGATCATCCGTTTGGCCAAATCCACAATTTTTACGGGATTTCCCATATCGAGTACGAACACTTCTCCTCCACTCGCGCGCACACTCGCTTGAATGACGAGCCGGCTCGCTTCGGGAATCGTCATAAAATATCGGGTCATGTCCGGATGCGTTACCGTGATCGGTCCACCGCGTTGAATCTGTTCTTTAAAGAGCGGAACGACCGAGCCACGACTCCCGAGGACGTTCCCGAAACGCACGACCGAGTATGTCGTTTCACTATGTCTCGCCTGTTGTTGAACAATCATTTCTGCCACACGTTTCGTCGCACCCATCACGTTCGTCGGATTGACCGCCTTGTCCGTAGAGATCATGACAAACCGTCCTACCTCAAAAAAGTCAGCTGCTTCGACCATGTTTTTCGTCCCATAAATATTGTTTTTTACCGCTTCCCTCGGATTTTCTTCCATAAGGGGTACATGTTTGTGAGCTGCCGCGTGATACACAACGTCTGGGCGATACTGATCGAATACTTCCATTAACCGTGACCGGTCTTGAACATCCCCTATGACTGGACAGATTTCTGTATCGGATCCGAGTGAACGAAGTTCTCGATCGATGGCATAAATACTATTTTCACCATGTCCAAACAGAATCAATTTGCCCGGATTAAACTTAATCAATTGACGGCACAGTTCAGAACCGATTGATCCGCCTGCACCCGATATGAAAACAGTCAATCCGTTCAATGATTGAGAGATTTCAGAAACGTCGAGCTGAACAGGCTCGCGACCGAGTAAATCTTCAATGGCCACTTCCCGGATCTCGTTCAATGACACTTTTCCTGATGCCAGTTCTGAAAGCATCGGCAATGCATGTGACTCAACTCCTGTCTTCTCGATTCGTTTCAATAGTTGGACACGATCTCTATACGGAAGAGAAGGGATGGCCAACACGACAACCTCAATCTTAAGTTCTTCAATCTTTCGTTCTAACAAATCGATTGAACCGATTACCGGTTTTCCATGAATGTACAATCGATGAAGCAACGGGTTATCATCTAGTACGCCCACAACGTGGAGCACATTCGTTCGATGTTCTTTTAACTCCTTAATGATTTTTTGACCCGATTCGCCTCCCCCAATGACCAACGTCGCCTTCCCGTTTGCAACAGGCGCGTGAAATTGAAAGAATGAACGTGTTCTTGCGACGAGTCGGATAAATAACATCCCGTTAAATGCGAGTAAGCTTTGAATAAAGATTGCTTGATAAGAAAAAGCATCCAATAACAAAAACGAAGCGAATAAGACGACCGTATCGCTCACAATCAAGACGATGGCGAGCAACTGCAACTCACGCATCGATCCGTATCGCCAATCGATTCTATACACCCGTGTCACCCAGCCTAAAACGAGAAGAACGAGTGCCTTTAGTCCGAGGATCGTGATCAAATCTTGCGGTACAGATGTTACCGTCGGATCATTTGCAAAAAATAAATCGAATGTCACAAAAATCGCAAGTGTAGCAATCATAAGGTCGAGCAACATGAGTAACGCGTTTTTTCGATCAATAAGAGAGCGAACAGTTGGAGTACTCATTCCTTCACCACCTTCCATCCCAGTCAGCATCGCGTTGATGCTAGATAAGTACCCGTTCAGTATTCACAATCCAAAAGAAAAGAATAGCTTTTTGATACGAATGACATTTCGTCATGAAACGGTTTAACAAATGTGTAATGTATTTTTCCTTTCGTTTGTGAATATTTTTATTTTATATGGGTATTATGGGAAGTATAAGGTAGGACATTTGGATTAATTTCACTTTGGAATTTTATTGATGTGCCAATGTCTCACAGCAGTCCACACATTCAAATGTCTGATTTGTCATCTCACGTCACTGAACATCAGGTTTTAGCTTTCCTTTAGGACCATCATTGTTTAACCACACCACGACCTTTGAAGCTATAGTTTGCTTCTGAAAAGGAGAGACATCACGATGAAACGATGGACAGAGCAACAGATCCTCTCATGCCTAAAACAAGCAGCAAATGAACTCGAAGAATTCGACACAAAACAGTACACATTGTGGGCCCGAAACAAAGACGTCCCCTCCCTATCGACCGTGATTTACAAATTTGGTTCTTGGCGGGAAGCCGTTCAAGCGGCAGAGATTAAAATGCTTTATCGCTATTATTCTGACGAAGATATTTTGACCGCGCTGATCGAGGCTTCAGAAGAACTCGACCTTTTTACGAGCCAAACATATCGCGCCTGGGCAAAAGTATCTCAAGCCCCGTCCTTGACGCTCATCAGCAGTCGATTCGGCTCATGGTCGAACGCGTTGCGCGAAGCAAAGCTTCAGACCACGACGGTCCGAAACAATGAAGAACGAATCATTCAAGCGTTGATTGAAGCTTCAGAGACATTGGAACGTCTAACATCCCAACACTATGCGGTATGGGCGCAAGAAAAAGGATATCCGACAGTGGCCACGATCGCTCGAAAATACGGTTCGTGGAGTTACGCTCTTTTTGTTTTGGATATCGCCCCACCGAAACGAAAATGGGATGAGGAAGACGTCATTGACGCTTTGCAGCTCGCAAAATCCGAATTGCCCCACTTCAGTATCCTTCATTATCGAAAATGGGCCGAAGGTCGACATGTCCCAAGCACGTCGACAATCAACGCCCTATTCGGAAGCTGGACAGCAGCCCTAAAATGTATGGAGGACCAAAAAGTGAAGCAATGACATGCATGAACGCATAAAACCAGCGCAGGCTCTAGCCTGCGCTGGTTTTTAATGATATGTTTGCTGATTGGAATTAAGGAGGGACTGTATTGATTCGCTAAACAGAACGAACCCGGACGATGTTTTCGACCGGGTTCGTTCTGTGCCGACTCGATCGAGTCGATGCTTTTTCACGTGACAATCGCAATATACATTGGAATCCCAATCAATAAGTTGAACGGGAATGTGACAGCTAAAGAAAGCGTCAAATAGAAAGACGGCTTCGCTTCCGGTACCGAAGCTTGTAGCATTGCCGGAGCTGCGATGTACGAACCGCTCGCCGCAAGTGTCATCAATATGACCGTTCCGCCGTCAGATAGTCCGGCAATCCCCGCCGCCACATAACCGACGAGTGCACCGACTAGCGGAAAGAGCGTTCCCATCAAAATAAATTTTAGTCCATACGTTGGAATCGTTCTTAGTTGTTGCCCAACTTTTACCCCTAAACCTAATAAAAAGAGAAGCAAGACGCCTGGGAACAGGTCTACAAAAAATGGTTTTAGTGGCGTCGCATCAGGTGTCACGAGACCGACGACAAGACCCGCAATCATTAAAAGAATACTTTTAGAGAACAAACTATCCCGAATGACAGAAAATGAGTTTGCTTTTCCTGAAGTGGCCGTGATCCCCATCACCTGTGTCTGATTGTACAGCAGTAACGCCACAATCAACCCCGGGATTTCTAAGACGACGACCAACGTCGTCATGAACGGTTCGTACGCAATCCCGAGTCGCTCGAGCTGTGTCGACGCGGCCACATACGTAACGAGTGAAACCGAGCCAAACGTCGCGGCCATCGCAATCCGTTCATGGAAAGAAAAGTTGAATAGTCCACCTACGAAAAATGCGAGAATCGGTAATAACAGACCGATGACAAGAGTCACCGTCAACGGCAGTGCGATCTCTTCGAACGATACAGCGGCAAGACCCATTCCACCTTTCAAACCAATCGCAATCAATAGATAAATATTTAATGTAATGTTCAATGAATCAGGAATTTTTAAATTTGACTTACCGACGGCGGCAACGACACCCGTCACAAATAACAGCACCGGAGCACTCGTCAACAAGAATAAAAACAATTCCATGCGTCTTCCTCCTTTTCGACAAAAAAGCGCACACCTAAAAAGGTATGCGCTGTATGCTGGCGGCTCGAATAGATCGCTCCACCAAGCCGACAACTGTCGGTTGATTGAATGAATCAGCAGCTACGTAGCGGGATTTCGAAGGAACGCTTCGTGTAGACTCGTTCAACCGCTCCCTATACGTCTCTGACCCTCATTGTACAAACTACATTTCTTCTTGTCAATCCAATTTATCCCAGGGCGCATTCAAACGAAAGACGATCAAACGCTCCCCTGTCTTCGTACTGATATCGGTATGGAGGGATACGATTGAACGGTCGAGTACTTGCTCCACAATCGATTCGAGTTGACTTCTTCCCGACTCGACCAAGTTGTTTCGGTATTTCTTCAATTGCTCGCAACCCGTCATCGTAGTAGATAACTCGTACTCTGCTGGTGTCAAAACTCCTTGCAGCGTAACGATGGCGAGGTCCCGAAGCAGGTCCGATTTGCATGTCAATGACCCACGTCCAAGATACTCTTTCTCCCATTGCGTAATGCGCGCGCTAAGCTCCATTTCCAGCTGACCTTTTTTTCGCATTTACTTCACGAATCCAATCATCATCTCACGAAGAATTTTCGCTGCCGCGATCGCCGTCATATCCGACTGATCGTATGCTGGTGACACTTCGACAAGGTCTGCACCGATGATGTCGAGGTTTGCGTTCGCAATGGCATGTACCGCTTCGAGTAATTCTTTCGTTGAGATGCCACCGATTTCTTGTGTTCCCGTTCCCGGTGCTGCCGATGGGTCAAGGACATCGATATCGATGGTGACATATACTTTTTTCCCGGCGAGTGTCGGTAAGACGCGCTTAAGTGGTTCGATTACTTCAAACTGATGCATGTTGTAGCCGACTTCACGAGCCCACTCAAACTCTTCCTTCATCCCTGAACGAATTCCAAACGAATAGCAGTTTGACGGTCCGATCAAGTTTGCCGCTTTTTTGAGCGGAGTCGAGTGTGAGAGCGGTTCGCCTTCATACTCATCTCGAAGGTCCGTATGTGCATCCAAGTGGAGGATGACAAAGTCGTTGCCGTACACGTCGTGCATCGCTTTGATGATCGGCCATGTGACAAGGTGTTCGCCACCCATTCCGAGTGGGAACTTACCTGCTTTGACGACATCTTTGACAAAATTTTCGATAAGGTCGAGCGATTTCGGCGCATTGCCGAATGGAAGTGGGATATCTCCCGCATCGTATACCGCAGCGTCTGCCAAATCTCCGTCTAAATAAGGACTGTATTCTTCAAGTCCGATTGACACTTCACGAATCCGGTTCGGACCGAAACGCGAGCCCGGACGGAAGCTGACCGTCCAGTCCATCGGCATCCCGTAAAGAACCGTCTTCGCCTCTGTCACCTCTGGGAGGCTGGCGATAAACACTTTACCTGAGTATGCTTCATCAAAACGTTTGATCATTTTGTTAAGTCCTCCACGAATTTCGGAAGAACGAACGCTGCATTGTGAAGCTTCGGTGTGTAGTACTTCGTTTCGATGTCATGGAAACGCTCAGCCGATACTTGTTCCGGGTCGTACTTCTTCGAACCGATTGTGAACGTCCACATACCGCTCGGGTACGTCGGGACGTTTGCTGTGTACAATTTCGTGATCGGGAAGATTTCCTTCACGTCGCGTTGAACCGTTTGGATCAGTTCTGGTGTGAACCATGGGTTATCCGTTTGAGCTACAAAGATGCCATCCTCTTTGAGCGCTTTTGAAATCCCTGCATAAAACCCTTTTGTGAAGAGGTTGGCTGCTGGTCCGACCGGTTCAGTCGAGTCGACCATGATGACGTCGTACTCGTTTTCTGACTGGGCGATATGCATGAATCCGTCACCGACGATGACTTCCACACGCGGGTTATCGAGTTCACCCGCAATATTTGGTAAGTATTTCTTCGAATATTCAATCACTTTCCCGTCGATATCAACGAGAACCGCTTTTTCAACGGATGGGTGCTTCATGATTTCACGAATGACTCCGCCGTCTCCTCCACCGACTACGAGCACATGCTTCGGATTCGGGTGTGTAAAGAGTGGGACGTGTGCGACCATCTCGTGATAGACGAATTCGTCCTTATCCGTTGTCATGACCATTCCGTCAAGTAACAACATCGTACCGAACTCGTCCGTTTCGACCATCTCTAGTCGTTGAAACTCCGTTTGTTCGCTCTCATAAACGTGGTTTACACGGAACGTAATCCCGTAATCTTCTGTTTGGTGCTCCGTAAACCATAACTTTAATTTTTGGTCCATCGATAGAACCCCTTTCTGATTAAAAAGTTGTTCGTATGCGAGTGGCGTTTTGAGGCGCTTCTTAATCATACGATAGGAAGTATACAAAACCTGTACCCATTTTGCACGATTTTTTTGCTGAATGACAATCGAATGTGAGTTTTTTGTGAGATACGACCGATATACTAAATGAACCAATTTCGAATAGAAAGGTGGAATTCTATGTGGTCACCCTGTATTTCCTGTAATACGATCATCCCGTTTATTCCTCAAGGAAAGCTCATTACAAAAACGAATGAATATGCCTATGCATCTTTTGAAGAATTGAATGCACTCATCACCCATGTCGAGGGAACCGTCTATTGCGTCAATCACGATTCGAACAGCCAGACCCCTCCCGTTGACGTCGAGTCTCTTAAAGACCAGCTCACGCACCGCCATATCATTGAACAGATTCAACATGGGACGTTCGAGAGCCACCTTCAACCGATTATCTCCCTCGCTTCGATGGAGACGTTTGGATACGAAGCACTCCTCCGAAGTGAGGCATCCATCTCGCCTGGTGAGCTGTTCCGAGCGGCCAATCGCTTCGGACTACACTCGAAACTTGACCAACGTGCCCGTGCCGAGGCAATCAAGGCGACGTTTGAAGCCGTGGCTCCTCATCAAAAGACATTCATCAACTTCTTACCATCTACTATTTACAACCCAGACTATTGTCTACAACATACGTTCGATATCATTGACCGATATGACCTCACCCCTGACCGCTTTATCTTTGAGGTCGTAGAGACGGAGAAAGTACATGACGTCGATCATCTTCAACATGTCTTTTCGACGTATAAAAAGCGAGGCATGCAAGTCGCTCTAGACGATGTCGGTGCGGGTTTTTCAACAATCGACATGTTGAAACGACTCGAACCGGACTATGTTAAAATTGACCGTTCGTATATCTCGTTTTGTGATGAAGACGCTGAAAAACGTGCTTTCCTCAAAGAAGTTCGCGCGTTAACTCATTCGATGGGGATCATGCTCCTTGCCGAGGGAGTAGAGCGTCTCGAAGAAGTGACCGTATGTCGGGAAATCGGATTTGATTTGGCCCAGGGCTATTTGTTCGGGAAACCGGCCCCGGCAAGTACTTTGACGAATCAGTCAATCCCCCTTCGCTCTTGACTTTATATCAAAGGAGTGTGGACGTCATCGTCCGCACTCCTTTTTTAGCCAAAACCTCAATTCATGATTTTAGGTTTCAGCCGGAGATGTTCAGGAGATAGCAATATTATAGAAGATTGATGCGAACGAAAGAGGTGGATGAGGATATGAAGTCATGGATTATAAGTGCATATGCGGTCGTGCTCGGAATCATCATCGGCTTAGTAAGCTGGGCCTTTTTATTGGTCACTCATAAAGGGATTCATTTCGTGTGGCATACGATTCCTGAACAGTTCGACATGCCTTTTTATATGTTTCTCACCCCCGTCCTAGCCGGGATTTGCATCGGACTGTTGCAACAGCGTTATGGACGGATGCCACGTCTCATGCCTGAAGTGATCGAGGAACGTAAGGCTACCGATCGGATTGAATATCGTCTAATCGGATTCACGACGTTGACGGCTCTGCTCGTCCTCATCGGAGGAGCGAGCCTCGGACCGGAAGCGGCACTCGTCGGGATTGTCGGCGGACTCACGACATGGTTCTCCGAGCGAATCCGCTACGTTCGACAAGAGTTAGGTGAACTACAAGAAGTGGGACATGCCGTCGTTCTCGGAATCGTCTTCAATGCGCCGCTCTTCGGTGCGGTTGCGGCCGGTGAGATTGAGCACAAAAAGCAACCGATGCTAAACCTTCTCGCGACACTCGCCGGCATCGGAACGTTTTTTTTACTGAATCAACTCGACGAGCGTCCCCCATTCATCATTAAGTTCCCGGCAATCGAAAGTCCCCAATTAGATATATTTATGCTCATCATCGTCCTTGGCGGTATCCTACTCGGCTGGCTTTATCTGATAAGCGAACATACGATGATGCGACTCTTTTCGAACATCCCGATATTACTACTCACCACATTTGGGGGAATCGGGATCGGGGGAATGGCTCTACTGTATCCGGACCTACTTTTCTCCGGGGAAGAAACCATCCTCGAGTACGTCGACGATTGGAACTTGATTCCGCTATATACTCTCCTTCTGTTTAGCGTGTTAAAACTACTTTTCACCGCTTTCTGTTTGGCGACCGGATGGCGAGGCGGACACATCTATCCGCTCCTTTTTTCATCGTTCACGCTCGGCTACTTTTTCAGCCTCCTGTTCGAGATCGACATGACGCTTTCCGTCGTACTGACGACGAGCGCCTTACTTGCGACGGCGATGCGACAACCGTTGGCTATCATCGTCCTACTCGTCTTGTTCTTCCCACCAAATAGTTGGCTCTATGTATTCGCGGTCGTGGCCATCGTTTCTAAAATTCCGCTCCCGTCGTTTATTCACTCCCCAACGAAACCTTGATTTTAGACATGAAAAAAAGGGTAAGAGATGAATAGTTATGCAATCTCCCGAAAGGAGGAACGGTTGTGAGCGAATATGAGATCGCCATTGAAAATCTAATTGACGCGGTTAGTTCGGATTGGATTAGCATCATCTTAGCTATTTTAGTCGTGATCATAGGGATTGTCGTCTTCATCTTTGTCGTCATGACAATCGTCGACATGTTTTTGTCTAAAGATATCGTCTGGGGAATCGTTGAAGTCATCGCTCTATTCGTGGGACTCGCAGTACTCTTGTCCGTCTTCTACTATTGGAATCGAAATCGGACAAAAGCACAGTTCGGTCTCTTTCTCGTTTTGTTCTCTCTCGCAGTGAATGTATACTTCTTTGCCCGCTATGCGGACGAAATCAATGCTGTCTTGAACAGCATTTAAAGAAACGAGGAGACCAATCTCCTCGTTTTCAATGTATAAAAAGAGGGTGGTTCGTGTGAAACGTCGTGTCATTCAACTATTTATCATGGTCTTAAGCGTCATTTTATTAGTCGGTCTCTTCGTCTGGCTAGATCTTCTTATTCCTTTGTTAATCGGGATTGCCATCGTGTCACCGTTTGTCATCGGGTGGCAAATTTTATTCGACCACGTACAACCTCAAGGGAAACTTGCCTGGTTACTTACCGTCTTCTTCATCCCGTTCATCGGCGTGTTGGCATGGATCATGTTCGGACGGACACCACGCCGCCATCGACGGTTCAAGCGGACGTCATCTGAAATCCGGATGCTCAGGCAAGCGATTGAAAGTGAAAAAATTGTGACCTCGCCGGACATCGGGTCCACATACCCGTTGACACGCTCACTAGAAAAACTTGGCGCATCTGGTGCGGATGGACATACCTCAACGACACTCCTAATCAACGGTGAAGAAAAATTTGAGGCGTTAATCGAGGCGATTAACGGAGCGACAGACCATATTCATATTCAGTACTATCTGTTCCGAACAGACGACATCTCTCTAAAAGTCCGAGATGCACTAATTAAAAAGTCAAACGAACACGTAACCGTCCGCTTTTTGTACGACGGATTGGGCAGTCAAGAAATCGGAGAAGATTTCATCGAGCCGCTACGAGAATCGCGTGTTCACGTCCAAGCGTTCGATCCAGTCTTGCATCCTTACCTCGTCTTCAACGCCAACTTCCGCAATCATCAAAAACTGATTGTCGTGGATGGGCGAATCGCCTTGACCGGTGGATTGAATGTAGGCGACGAATATCTAGGCAAAGACGAGAAACTCGGTTTTTGGCGAGACACACACTTACGTCTTGAAGGTCCAATCGTCCGAGAACTTCAGCAACTCTTTGTCGAGAATTGGCTATATGCGGGACAAGGAACAATCGATGAGACATGGGACTTGTTCGCGGATGAGGAACACCTGTCTCGCTATTTTGTGAATGAACCGAAAGGAAAAAACGGTGCCACCCAACTTCTCGTCACATCACCGGGAAATGACGTAACGATTCGGGATGGATTCATGCGCTTATTGATGGATGCAAAAGAATCCATTTGGCTGACAACGCCTTACTTCATTCCTCCACCTGAACTGTTAGCCATTCTCGAAGTCGCAGGAAAAAACGGCATCGATGTTCGGATTGTCGTACCCGGCAAAGGAGACGAATGGTTCAGCTTTCATGCCACCGAATACTATTTCGAGCAACTACTCAAGCGAAACATCAAGGTTTATAAATATAATCGACATTTCATTCATGCGAAGACGCTCTTAATCGATGGCAAGGTTGCCTTCGTCGGGTCGGCCAATTTTGACTTTCGGAGCATGTATCTCAATCATGAGATGATGATTGCCCAGTTCGATACGACATCCATCCAAGAACTTCATGAGACGTTCTTAAACGATTTCGAAGAATCGATTTTAATCGACTGGACGATGTTACGGAAAAAATCTTCTAGAAAACGATTCATCGAAGCGTTTTGTCATATCTTCTCACCACTTCTTTGACGCATTCGCCAAATGAAGTATGACATGATGACGAGGACGACGAGGAATAATTGCCACCCCACCGTCAATCGAATCGCCGCCGTCACCGCAATCCCTTCTATTATTAAGGCAGGTACCTTCCCAATCGTACTCGCGACCGCGAACGAAAGAAGTGTCATGCGACTGAACGCTGCCGATAACGTGACAAGGCCAGACGGGACAAACGGCATGAGACGCATCCCGAGGACGAGAAACCACGCCTCGGCCCCTCCCGCTTCTCTGAGTCGCTGAAACCGTCCGCTGTCTGGAGATGTATATCGATGCAATGCCTTCCGGTAAAGGATAAAGCTGATGATGGCTCCTACCGCCTCACCGACAATCGATACGAGTATGCCCGGCACGAGACCGAGGACACTCACATTGATTGCCGTCAAAAAGGCACTCGGTAGGACCCCCGCAACCGCAATCACACTATTTAGTAAAACACTTATGATGATCAATAAAGGGATCGGGAGCAGTTCCCATTCCATAGCAATCACTCTTTCTATTCACAACATAAGGACCATGACATGTCGTCATGGTCCTTCATTAGATTATACCGATGATGAAGATGTTGCACCTGCTTCATCCCACGAGTCTTCATCGACTGGTGGTAGATGCTTCTCTTCCAATTTTGCGACGACGACCGAGCATGCCGCATCACCCGTGATGTTGACTGATGTGCGAAGCATGTCGAGTATACGGTCGACCCCGATAATGAGGGCGATTCCCTCTACCGGCAAGTTGACCGACTGAAGGACGAGCGCAAGCATGATCAACCCAACCCCCGGTACACCCGCAGTCCCGATTGAAGCGAGCACCGCCGTGATCACGACTGTCAACAACTGTGTGATTGACAAGTCAGAAGCGAACACCTGTGCAATAAAGATTGTCGCGACCCCCTGCATGATAGCCGTTCCATCCATATTGACCGTTGCCCCGAGTGGCTGAACGAACGATGAAATCGAACGCGGCACACCGAGTTTCTTCTGTGCCACTTCCATCGAGACTGGAAGCGTTGCGTTTGATGAAGACGTCGAGAACGCAAACGTCATCGCCTCATAGAAATTCTTGAAGAAGAAAAGTGGGCTCATCTTCCCGACGAAGTAAACTGCTGCCCCGTATACGATGGTCGCGTGCAAGAAGAGCGTCAAGACGACGGCAATCATATACCATGCCATCGCGACGACTGCGTCGAGACCGATGCCCCCGATTGCAGAGGCAATCAAGGCAAACGCACCATATGGCGCCAGTTTCATGACGAGGTGAATGAGATGCATCATGATGCGATCACCTTGCTTGACGAATTGACGCCATGTCTTCGCCTTATCCCCAAGAGCAATCATGGCAAATCCGATCAATGCCGCAAAGACGATGATTTGAAGCATATTTCCTTCAGCGAGTGCGGTAATCGGATTCGTCGGAATCATATTCACGAATGTCTGCACGATATTCGATGATTCTTCCGTCGCCGACGACTCAAATTCAAGACCTGTCGTTTGGAAGTCCCCGCGCTCCCCTGGCTGTATGACAGATGCGACACCCATCGCTAACATGATGGCGAGAGCTGTCGTCGTCAAGAAGAACAAAATCGATTTCGTCCCGACCCGACCTAATTCCTTCGGGTCCCCGAGACCCATGACGCCTAAAATAATCGAGAAGAAGACAATCGGTACGACTAACATTTTAATCAGATTCAAAAAGATCGTTCCGACCGGAGATAAAATATATGGATTCACAATCTCATAAATCGAATCCGGCAACCCCGCCAATCCGAGACCAACTACAACACCTAGCGCGAGACCGATTAAGATTTTTTTCGTTTCGCTCATCGTATCACCCTTTCGTTTTTCACAATGTAGACAGTATATCATAATACTGAATTTTCATACAATTACAAATGAATATCTCTTCAGTTACATAATTTCCTTTTTACTCCAAAAAGTTGAAACAAAAAAGATTGGAGACGAAAATTCGTCCAATCTTTTTACTCAGCACCTAAGCGCTCGAGCTCTGCATGAAGTTCAGTCGACTGTCCCCAAATTTCAGGACGATGTTCTTGTAAGAACGTCGCTAACACGTCACGGGACGGAGCGTCCATCATCTCGATTAAAATCCGACCCTTCAACGATTTGTCCATCTGGTTGACATGATACGGCAATAATTTATAGCCTCGCCGCGCTTCAATGTCCACTACCATATCACATGCCGCGACCCCGCCATAATAAAAGCCTTCTGGTTTTCGACCGACCGTCACCCACACGATCCAGTACGGTTTTCCATTCGGTACCGCTTCACGCTCTGTCAAAAACTTGATTCGCTTTTCGATGGCAGATTTGGCGTGCATTGCGCCCATATCGATTGTCGCGGTGCCCGCCTCGACATCGATGATGACCGGGGACATGTTATTCAAGCTAAGCGAACCGACACCAAAACCACCATGTCCGTCCGTCGCATCGTCTGAAATAATATTAAAATTAATGTCTTTCATGTTCCACCCTCCCTCTCTACTGTACACAATGATATAGGATGGTGGCAATCCCGAGTCATATCCAGTCGATTTGAAAGCGACCTCCACTGTCAACATGATGAATCAACTGACGGTCTTGCTCAATGACTCGTCCGATGACATTGACCCGTTCGTCCGCAGGCAAATCTCGCTTCGTCACTTGTAGTTCTCCCGCGTAACGACCGTAGTGCTCGTTATCAATCGTGATACTGCCAAGTGGTCTCGCTTCCGTATGTTGCGGCGGAATCCGTCCTTCCCCCGGTCGGCCGTAAGCACGTGACTCGACCGATCGAAGGACATCGCGAGCAGGATCCATCCGATTCGTATGACGCGTCGAATGAAGGGCGTCACGAGAAAGGGGAATCGCCCGAAGGATCATCACTCCTTCGTCGAAAGCATTGAACTGCTGGATCGTCGCGTCTGACACGCGCGGGTCGCCGATTAAGACACGATCGACCTTTCTATGCAAATCGACATAGCATGAAAAAGGAGATTTGTGACGATGTGCCTCGAGTGTCGGCAACGTTTCATGAAGCGGTCCACGCAACTGCTCGTCTCCAGGAATAAACGCCTGCGTTTTAATCCCTCGCGATGCTAACCAGGCATTTTTTTCATCAAACCACGTTCGGTCGAGCCCTGTCTCCGGACGAGGATAAAAATTATGCCATGCTTCAACGCGTTCAAGTCGTAAGCCGTGCCGCATCATCTCCTCAAATTCTTTTTCTGTGAGCGTACTCGCATTGAGCGCGACCATCATATGTTGTGACAAATCCGCTATTTGTTTTGAAGTAATGCCATAATCGACACGTAATCCCGTGACACCCCAGTCCGTAAGTGCATGGGCATCATCCCAATCTTTCCCGAGCGCCTGTAAAGACGACGGGGCGATATCTGCCACGAGTTCCATTTCAAGTCGCATTGCCAAATGACCTAACTGACGCAATCGCTCCATGTATAGCGTCGAGTCGTCTTCAGGAATGTGAAGTGACGTGAACATACTTGTAAATCCACTTTCGCGTATGCGTTCAATCCAACCGATGGACTCGGTCGTCAATTCATCACTTAAGTAAACAGAAATCCCTTTCACGTATAACCCTCCTCAAGAAAGGTGCTTCGATCAGAATCAATCCTCGTTATTAGATTCCATCTGCCATCTCTTCTTTGAAGCCGAAGAAATAGGTGAACAAAAAACCTGCCGTATAAGAAATCAACAGCCCACCAATGTACGTCAAGTACATCCCGTTATCGATTAGCGGCGTAAGCGATAGACCAGATACTCCGATTCCGAGCGCCGCCGTCTTCATCGTTGCCTGGAATGCACCACCGACCGCGGCCCCTAGACACGCCGTCAAGAACGGACGTCCGAGTGGAAGCGTGACCCCGTATAGAAGAGGCTCACCGATTCCGAGAAACCCGACGGGGATGGCCCCTTTAATAATATTGCGTAGGCGTGGGTTGCGCGTCTTGACAAAGATGGCGAGCGCAGCACCGACTTGGCCTGCACCGGCCATCGCCAAGATTGGGAGAAGCGCCGTCGTTCCGACCGTGTTCAAGAGTTCCAAATGAATCGGCGTCAAACCGTGGTGCAATCCGACCATGACGAGCGGTAGGAAGAAGCCAGCCAAAAGTGCCCCCGCGACCGGTCCCCCGACTTCAAGCGTCGCGTTAATGCCTCGCATGATACCGTCTGATAGTAATCCTGCGACCGGCATGATTGCATATAAGGCAGTAAATCCAACAATGAGCACCGTAAAGAGTGGTGTAAAGATGATATCAATCGATACCGGCATGAACCGGCGGATATGTTTCTCGATATACGTCATGAGCCAACCGGCAAAAATAACACCGAACAATCCACCGCGTCCGACGACGAGCGGCTCCCCGTAAATGACGATGTCTGCGAGGAGCGGGTTGAACAGGATCCCACCGGCAATCGCACCGAGAACAGGCGTCCCACCGAACTCTTTTGCCGTGTTCCACCCGACGAGAATCGCCAAGTACGCAAAGACCGTGCTACCGAGAACGAGTAGAATCTGCATCCACGTCTCCGTCCGGTCAACGCCGGCATTGACCGCAAAGTTCGCGGCACCGTTAATAATACCCGAAGCGACAAGTCCTGGAATGAGTGGAATGAAAATATTTCCGAGTCGGCGAAGGAAGCGTTTAAACGGTGACTTTTGCTTCTCTTTCACTTTTTGGCGCTCGAGTGCCGCCCGCTCCTCTAACGTCAAGTTTTCATCTAATGCCTCTTCCCCGATCGCAAGTCCAGTTTCTTGACTCATATAGTCCGCAACTCGATTAACTGTCCCCGGACCGACGACGATTTGCAGTGTGTCGTCATCAATGACCCCCATGACGCCATCAATCTTTTTAAGTTCAACCAAGTTTGCTTTAGTCGTATCTTTCAATGTCAATCGAACCCGTGTCATACAGTGCGCGAGTTGACGAATGTTCTCTTTCCCCCCGACTTGTGCGAGGATGTCCCGTGCTAAAACCTCTTCTTTCTTCATCCCGATCCCCCCTATAGCGCCTCGCGAACGAAGCCGTTCGCACGCTCTAATCGTTTGACGGCCTCTTCATAAGAGACGTCCGCTAAAATCATGACGATGGCTGTTTTGACATGACCGTTTGATGATGCAAAATAACGCGCGGCCGTTTCGCTATCGACCCCTGTCGCTTCTGCAATCATCCGTTTGGCACGCATCTCAAGCTTTTCGTTCGTCGGTTGCACATCGACCATCAGGTTTTCATACACTTTCCCTACTCCAATCATCGACGTCGTTGAAATCATGTTGAGGACAAGTTTCTGTGCCGTCCCCGCTTTCAATCTTGTCGAGCCCGTCAACACTTCTGGTCCGACTTCCACTTCAATCGGATAATCTGCGTGTCGACTGATGACCGCATCGTGATTACACGAAATCGAAGCCGTCACCGCACCGACCTCTCGTGCATAGTCGAGCCCCCCGACTACGTACGGTGTCCGACCACTCGCCGCAATGCCGATGACCGTGTCTTTTGCCGATAAATGAAGCGCTTTCAAATCTTTAACTGCCAGTTCTTTATTGTCCTCTGCTCCTTCGACCGCCTGAATGAGCGCACGTTCGCCACCGGCAATTAATCCGATGACCTGATCTGGTGACACCCCGAACGTCGGCACACACTCGGCTGCGTCTAAGACCCCCAAACGTCCGCTCGTCCCTGCCCCGATGTAAATCAAACGACCGCCATTTTGAAAGGATGCGATGACTCGCTCCACGACTTGCATGATGACCGGAATTTGATTTTGAATCACATGTGGGACTTTTTGATCCTCTGCGTTCATAATCGTCAATCGCTCCTCGATTGACATCTCGTCCAAATGCATCGTCTGCTCATTTCGACTTTCTGTAGCTAATTTATCTAGCATCGCCACCATCCTTCCTTTTCTTTAATGACATCGTACTATATTGAAATTTAAAGTCAATTTAATGTTTATAATTACAGAAATTTAATTTCATTAATTGTGAAAGAAAAACTCACTCGGGGTGAATGAGTTGTTTCTTGAGAACATGGACGCGTGTCCCTTTATTCGTCACAGAGTCCTTTTCATATACGTAACCGTTCCGCTCCCAAAACCGACGAGCGCGAAAGTTGTCTGGAAGCACCCCTAACCGAAATACCGTCTGATATGGACGCATGTACTCTTCTTCCACCTGTTCATATAACGTTTGCGCCAAGTCCGTCCCCTGAAGGACTTCATCGACGACGAACAACCCGAGCCAAAGCGAACTGTCCACTGGATGCCGTTTTAACAGGTCCGCGATGGCGACAATCCGTCCCTTATCACGAATAATTAAACTGACGGTACCGTCCTCTTCGAAATCCGCCACATTCTCATCGCGGAATTCTTCAACGGATTGTTCATTCAAGCGAGCGAAAGAGCGTTGCCTCACCAAGAAATGCTCCAACTCTTGTTGATCTTCTTTCGAATACGGTCGAATCATCGGCGTAGCTTCACCATCTCATCTCGCGCTTCTGCGTAACGGTCAATCAATCCTTCTCCTTTTCGGTGTAGGAGCCCCATGTATAGCGTATCGACAATCGTCAGCTGTGTCATTCGTGACGCGATACTCGCAATCCTAAAGTCACTCTCGACGTTCGGCGTACAGAGTCGCACGTTCGCTTCCCGGTAGAGGGGTGATTTGTCCAAGTTTGTGATCGCGACGACCGGCACACGCTTCTTTTTTGCGAAACGGACGAGCTCGAGCACATCTTTCGTGCGTCCTGACGTACTGATTGCGACAAACACGTCTGACTCGCCTAAATGTGGGATCAACGACAGCATATAATGAAAGTCTGGAGACGTCGTGGCCGCATATCCAAGTTTCGTGAACTTGTAATGCGCATCAATCGCCGCCGTTGATGAGCCTCCGACCCCATAAAAGACGATTCGGTTTGCGCGCGAAAACAAATCCACCGCATGTTCGAGTTCGCGTTTATCCATCGCTTCAGCACATGCTTCAATAGCCATTTTGTTTACGTGAATGACTTTTTGGAACGAGTCGTATGGCGTATCTTTTTGCTGAAGGACGTTGAAGTCTGTCAATGTCGTCTCGGTGACGGCCAAATCTTTCACAAGGGCGAGCTTAAAGGCTTTAAAGCTGTCGATTCCGACCACGCGGGCGAAGCGAACGATACTCGCCTCCGACACGTCCGCTTTTACTGCAAGCTCTTTCGTCGTCATATTCGGAATGAGCGTTGAGTGAGACAAAATGTAATCAGCGATTCTTTTCTCTACCGCTGTCATGTCACCTTTCGCTAGATCGATTTTTGTAAGTAAGGATTCCATCGGGTCATCCCCTTCCTGCAACTGTTGTTCTTTCATGATAGCGGATTCTTTCTATATATTCCAATCAACATACGCAGTCATACCGCCGCCTGATTTTAGTTTTTAGAAATGTTCTTTTCTCACGGATGCGGATTCACTACAATAGAAGAGACTTCAACAAAGGAGGAATGACCCATGCCTTACGTAACCGTAAAGATGCTTCCAGGTCGTACTGTGGAACAAAAACGTGCGTTGATTGAAAAAGTGACGGACGCTGTCTCTGAAACAACGAACGCCCCGAAAGAAAATATTACCGTCTTCATCGAAGAGATGGATGCGACGCATTACGGACAAGCCGGCATCATGCACGCGGATAAAAAGTGAGTGACGAACGGACTCCTTGAATCGGAGTCCGTTTTTCTTCAATCTTCCCGATTCACTTCGAATCGCTCGCTTGATACGGTCGGTTTGATGAGGTGACGGGTCGCTCGCCAAATGTGATAACCAATGCGGTCGAGCCACAGCAACACCTGTACTTTTTGAATCGTCTGGTCCATCGCCAATTGTTTCGCCGCCGTCTCTTCTAATAATTCCGAGCGATGCGCCTTCCGATACTCTGCCAATTGTTTCGAAGTCTGTTTCCACATCTTCGAGTCTTCAGGCGGCGTGTGATGAGTCAGCTGACGTACGAGGGAGAGCTCATGAAGAACGAGTTCTCGCGCCGCTATAAAATCGGTATCTCGCAGCGAATGGACCGGCTCGACTTCCCGTAATACGTATAACCACCTCTCAAGGTGATCAATCGTATGCAGAAGAGATAGATGCCTCCCATAATCATTTTGCTTCCCATCATCCTCAAGGCGAATCGTGCTTAAAAAGACACGAACATCGCCTAACGTCTTGTCGACAAGTGCCAACTCATCTTCCCGAAGCCGCCCTGCCCGTATTAACAGTTCGGTCTCTCTTCCGAGATAGCGTTCGATTTCGAGCAATGACCGTCTGGCCGCTTCAAGGGCCACCGTCGGAAGTCGTGACATATTCGGGTCCAAGAAGTGAATCAGCTTTTCGGAGCGACTCGGTATCCATTGCAACAAACGCTTCGCAAATTTTTTATGAAACGGTAAGAATAAAAGTACCCCGAGTACATGAAATGTCGTATGAAACAGAGCAAGCCGCAAGAGTTCATTCCAGTCAAACAAATCCGCCACACGATTAACGACAGAGAAGAGAACCGGAAACGTCACCCACCCGACGATGACAATCGATACATGATAGATGGCATGGGCCAACACGATGCGCCGTGCTGACTTCCATCCTCCAAGCGAACCGAGCGCCACGACAAGGCTCGTCCCAGCGCTCTGTCCGAGAATCAAAAAGGCTGCTTGCGGGAGCGAAATCGCCTCTGTCGCGAGGGCCGTCATCGTCAAGACGAGACCGATCGTCGATGATTGAAGGACAGCCGTCATCCCTAAACCGATACTAATCAAGAGTGCCTGCTGAAAGAACGTCATCGTGTCGATTGATTCAAAAGAGAACGTGACGACATCCCGCATCGCTTCTTGGAGAGTCCCGATCCCGACAAAAATTAAACCGATGCTGACGAGTAACAGTCCAAAACGTCGAAAACGTGAGCTCGAAAGGCGAAACGCCATCCCGATGCCAATCAGCGGTAAAAATAATTGTCTCACATCAAGGTTGTATCCGAGGACGGCGATGATCCATCCGGTCGTCGCACTACCTACGTTCGCACCGATGACGAGGGGTAACGATTGTGCGAACGTGATGAGACCTGCGCTTACAAACCCAATCGTCATCAATGTCGTCACCGTTGAAGATTGGAACAAAGCCGTCAATGTCGCACCGAGTGTCGCACCGGACAACGAGCCATCAGTGAATTGATTCAAGCGATGACGCAGTCGCATGCCCGCCCATTTTTTGAGCGTATCTGTGAGTAGTGTCATGCCAAGTAAAAAAATCCCGATTCCACCAATCAGTGTCGCAATCTCCATCGTGTCACGCCCCTTCGCGTGTTCATTCGTTTTTCAATGTAGATAAGATCCACGATTTTTCATTCGCATCATCCTTTAAGTTCAACAACACATCTTCTGGATAATAGATTTTCTCGTCTGACTGTCGCGAGTTCAAAATCGATTGGACAAGCATCGACACTTCCGAGATCTCCTTCCGTTCCCCGTCGTTCATCTGTAGATAAATCCCTTCGTATTTGCCTTGCCCTTTATATAAGTCGTATGGCAATTGACTTAATTGATCTTCAAGCAGATAGTATCTCGGCGGTAGTCCGATTGCCTCCATCGTCTGTCGCAAGCGCTCCATATAACGAACACGATTCGCTTCCGGGAAGTTTTTGTACTTTAATAAGCGACGGTTCACAAATCGGCTCGCCAAATCTGCCAAAATGGCGTCGTCTTCTTCCATCCATTCTTGAAAATAGAAATAGACGACCGTCTCATCCAACTTCAAATACTGTTCGAGTGACATCCCGGTGCGTTCAAAAATCGGCAAAAAATGTTTCGGCATCATGTTAAACTCATAGCCACTCTCATAAAGTTCCTGCGCCCGCTCAAGAATCGCTTTCAAGAGAAGATCACTCGACCGTGTCGCCGGATGAAGGTATACTTGCCAATACATTTGATAGCGACGCATAATGTAGTCTTCAATCGTATGCATCCCCGACTGTTTGACGACAACCTGGTCCTCATCTGGTCTGAGAACACGCAACATGCGTTCTAAGTCAAATTTCCCGTAACTGACACCCGCAAAGTGGGCATCACGTAACAAGTAATCCATCCGATCCACATCAAGCTGCGAGCTGAGCATATTGACGATCAAACGGTTCGGATGCGTTTTATTGATAATTGAAGCTACTTCCTCTGCAAATCCGACCCCCATCTCTGACAAGACTTTGTTGACCTCGGTTTTCCCTAAAATGATTCGCTCGGTCCATACTTCGTGTCGGACGGAGAAGACATGTTCGAATGCATGCGAGAACGGACCATGTCCCACGTCATGTAAAAGCGCAGCCGCTAGTAACAACTCGCGGTCACGGTCGTCCCATTCCGGATATTGTTGGAACTGATCAATCAATTGACGTGCGATCTCATACACGCCGAGCGAATGATGGAATCGTGTGTGCTCGGCACCGTGAAACGTCAAAAAGGACGTTCCGAGCTGTTTGATGCGGCGCAATCGCTGAAACTCTTTCGTATTGATCAATTCCCATATGAGGTGATCGTAGACATATATATATCGGTGTACCGGATCCTTAAATACTTTCGATCCTGATAGTTGCCCTCGTGACGAGTACATGACATGCCCTCCTACATTTCGTTATATTCTAAATTCGACTTCAAACGAATCGTTCCCTCCATGCTATAATGAGAAGGAAATTTATTTGTGAAAAGGAATTAATGTATATGATCCATCCATTATTACGACAACCGAGCTATCGAATCATCGACCAGTCGAGTCTCGGCAAGATGTTTCAAGCGGAACAATCGTTCGCGACCGACGATACGCTATGTGCTTCGACCCAACAATCAGGCGCCGTCTTGCGCGCGTGGGTACATACCGATACGATTGTACTCGGAATCCAGGATGCCCGGTTGCCTCATCTAAAAGATGGTGTTCGTCATCTATACGAGCGTGGCTTTCGACCGGTCGTCCGAAACTCCGGTGGTCTAGCCGTCGTGCTAGACGATGACGTCCTCAACCTATCCTTAATCTTACCCGAGAAGGATGGGATTCAAATCGACAGCGGCTATGAAGCCATGACCTCACTCATCCAACACATGTTTCAAGATGTCACGAACGCCATCATCCCAGGTGAAGTCGTCGGCTCTTATTGTCCGGGAAGTTTCGATTTGTCGATTGACGGTAAAAAGTTCGCCGGTATTTCACAACGTCGCGTCCGTGGTGGCGTGGCCGTTCAAATCTATTTGAGCGTCCGTCAGAGCGGCAGTGCGCGTGCAGAACTTATACGAGACTTTTATAACCTCGCGATCCAAGGAGAGGCGACTAAATTCACGTACCCTACTATTGTACCGGAAACGATGGCCTCGCTTGAAGAGTTGCTCGGTATTCCACTCACGGTCCAAGATGTCCTCACTCGGGCCTACCGCGTTCTTTCCACTGTTAGTTCGCTCCAAAACGCGACACTTACCGCAGATGAAAATACAATGCTCGCTAGCCAAGTCGAACGCATGTGGAAGCGGAATGAACCGTTACGCGACATTGAACAACAATTAACAGAGGAGTGATTCATCCAATGTTTAAACTGATTACAGATACCGGTGCCGATTTGACAGACGATCAAATCATCGAATACGGTCTTGAGATCTTACCACTCGGTGTCATCATCGACAATGAAGAATTTTTAGACGGTGAGACCATTCAGCCGAAAGAAGTGTACGATGCGATGCGTCAAGGAAAAACACCGAAGACGTTCCAAATCGAGGCACCACGAATCGAGCAATGTTTCCGCCAACATCTCGAAGCCGGAATCCCGTTCTTATATCTCGCATTTTCGGGAGAACTCTCCGGTACATATCAAACTGCTGTCATGGTCGGAGAGATGTTGAAAGAAGAATATCCAGATCGTACGTTCAACATCCTCGATACACGGACCGCCTCAGTCGGACAGGCATTGTTCGTCAAGACGGTCGCGGCGTATAGCCAAGACCATACGTATGAAGAGACGGTGGAGTATGCAGCTTCTCTCGTCGGCAAAATCCGTCACTTGTTCACGGTGGAATCACTCGAGTACTTGATGCGGGGCGGACGAGTCTCAAAAGCGAGCGCTTTTATCGGAGACTTGTTGACGATTCTCCCGTTATTGACGGTCGAGGACGGAAAACTCGTCCCGATCGAAAAAGTGCGTGGTCATAAAAAAGTCATCCGTCGCATGGTCGAATGGACGATCGAATCAAAAACCCTCGTTGAAAAAGGAGAACTCTTCATCGGTCACGGGGACGACATCGAGAAGGCAGAACAGTTTGAGAAGACGGTCCGCGAACATCTCGAACCGAAACAGATTACGAAAACGTTAGTCGGCTCTGCCATCGGTGCCCATACCGGTCCGGGTCTACTCGTCATCGCCTATTTCGAGGCATAAAAAATGAGCTCTCCCGATTCGGAGAGCTCGTTTTTATTTAGTGATTCCAATTCTTGAATCCGTCACCGAACTGCGCATAGTTCTCATCTTGAAACACACCGTCCACGAACTCCGGTACGTCTACCGGCAACTTCCCTTGTGGCTTCACTTCACCGAAGATGGCATGAATGCCTGCCGGTAAGTTCGGACCTGCCGACTTCAAGTTGCCTGCTTCCGAGTCCGGACCGTTCGGGTCGCCTTTGAATCCATAGATGAGTAGCTGCGCCGGAGCATCCTGTTGAACGGCGATATCGTACGGGTTACGCAAACTAAGTAAAACCGCCTTCTTCCCTGCCTCGTTCGCATAACTGAACACCTCGGACGGCACATAATATTCAGCTGACGTCGGCTGCAGTTTGGCGCTATTGTTCACGTTCGAGCCGACGATGATATAGTCAGCCGCCCCGACTTGTTGCCGAAGGGCCGGATTTTGTTCCAAATGAGGCGTTGATGCCGAGTAGTTGGCCGTGATGACGTTCCATTTCTCATTCCCTACGTTCTTTTTGAGTGACTTGATCGTTTTCACCATGCTATCTGTCTGATCTTTCGCTGGTGACAAGACGAGCACCGTGTCCCCTTTTTTCGGTTTGAACGGCAGCGTCTTCTCCTCGTTCTTCACGAGGGTGACGGCAGCCTCCGCCATTTCACGCTCCTTCGCTTTATGCTCGGCACTTCCCACAATCGCATGCGCTCTTGTAAGCTTCTCCTCGAGCGAAGTGGAATCGAGCGTCTCTCCCCAAATCCCGCGCTCTGCCTTCAATGTCAAAATACGTTCGACTGATTCATCGATGGTCGCCTCTGATAAACGCCCATTCTTCACGGCTTGGATGACTTCCTCAAAGATGGTCTCGAGTTTGGTCACGTCCGCCTCTGAGCGTAAGATCGTCGGCATGAGTGCGATGTCGACACCTGCCTCGAACGTCTTGATGACCGCCTCCGCTTCTGTGAAATTGTCTGCGATGGCTTGCATATTGAGCGCGTCCGTCACCACGACCCCTTCATAGCCAAGTTCCCCGCGAAGCACTCCCGTGATGACATCGTCCGATAGGGTCGCCGGAAGCGGGAACGTGCCTCGATCCGATTCGACGACCTCGTCTTCGATTTGTGGCATGCCGATATGCGCCGTCATAATCATATCAACGCCTCTCGTAATGGCACGTTGGAACGGTAGTAGTTCTAACCCACGCAACTCATCGAGCGACTTATCGACGATCGGTAATCCGTAATGCGAGTCGACAGCCGTGTCTCCGTGTCCTGGGAAATGTTTTGCCGTCGCCGCGACCCCTTGGTCTTGAATCCCTTGTGCCATCGCCAAGCCGAACTTCCCTACCAATCCTGGGTCGCTCGAGAATGAGCGGACGCCGATGACCGGGTTTTCCGGATTATTGTTTACATCTAGCACCGGACCGAAGTTCACGTTCACACCGAGCGCGCGTAGTTCAGAACCGATGATTTTTCCTGCAGCATATGCGTACTGACTGTTTCGTGTCGCCCCGAGCGCCATATTCCCGGGTAATTTCGTCCCCGTCCCAAGGCGTGTCACAATCCCACCTTCTTGGTCGATGGTGACGAATAGTGGGATATCATTGCTGTCGTCTCGCTTGACGACTTCCTGAAGGTCATGAACGAGTTTCGTCGTTTGATCCGTTCCCTCTACATTTTCCGCAAACAAGATGACGCCCCCAAGGTCAAATCGATCGATGACGCGTGCCACTTCCGGTGCGAGTGACGTATGGTTCTCCCCGTTCCATAATCGAAAGTCCGGCATGATCATCTGTCCGATTTTTTGGACGAGTGTCATCGATTCCAATTGAATGTTGACGCGCTCCTCAATCGGTATGGTCGGTGGACCTTCCGCCACGACCGCATCTGCTACCGGAACGGATGAGACGAGCAATGCCGTCGTCAATCCGAGTGTTGCCGTCCAATTCAGTGTCTTGTTCATGTTCCCACACCCTCCCGTTTGACTGACCTCCAAACGAAAAGGCATGGAGGAAGAAGCGCTGCCTCATCAACGCTCGTTCACCCCATGCCTGATCGCATCAGTTACATTTGGTTCTTATTCAGGTGGTCAACAACAGTATAGCAACTCCATTTTTCAGAAACAATCACTCAACTGAAAGCGTAACCATTTTGAAACAATATTACTGTTCTGATACACCATGAACTGTATTGGCAAAACGAAAAATTTACGTGGTTCGTTTTTCATTCGTTTTTTGGTAAACTCAATTCGATACAGGTTAACTTAAAAGGGGGAACGATTATGGCAAGAGGGGAACTGAAAAGAAAGCCAGAATGGTTAAAGATTAAATTGAACACGAACGAGACGTACACCGGTCTGAAGAACATGATGCGTGAAAAGAATCTACATACGGTTTGTGAGGAAGCGAAATGTCCGAACATCCATGAATGTTGGGCGGTACGTCGGACTGCGACCTTCATGATTTTAGGTAGTATTTGCACACGCGCCTGTCGCTTTTGTGCCGTCACGACCGGCAAGCCGAATGAGCTCGATTGGGAAGAGCCAAAGCGCGTCGCCGAGTCGGTTCGACTTATGAACTTGAAGCATGTCGTCATCACTGCCGTCGCCCGTGACGATTTGAATGATTACGGGGCGACGGTCTTTGCGGAAACGGTTCGGTCGGTCCGCGCGATGAACCCGGAAACATCGATCGAAGTCCTCCCATCCGACATGATGGGTGACTTCTCTGCCTTGCAGACATTGATCGACGCAAGCCCCGACATCATGAACCATAACTTAGAGACGGTACGTCGCCTCACACCGAGAGTCCGTGCCAAAGCGACGTATGACCGAACACTCGAGTTCTTAAAACGCTCAAAAGAATTGAACCCAGATATACCGACAAAATCATCGATCATGGTCGGACTTGGGGAAACGAAAGAGGAATTGATTGAAGCGATGGACGACCTCCGCGCGCATCACGTCGACATCTTGACGCTCGGCCAATATTTGCAGCCGACGAAGAAACATCTTGAGGTGGAACGTTACTATCACCCGGACGAATTTGCCGAGTTAAAAGAAATTGCGCTAGCAAAAGGATTCTCACATTGTGAGGCAGGTCCTCTCGTCCGCTCGTCTTATCATGCGGATGAACAGGTACACAAGGCACGTCGTCATACGATGTTGCCAATCGATTAATTGATAGAAAGAAGAGAGACTATGACTGGTACGACGTGGCACCTACTTACAACCGAATCGGCTTCACCGGCTGAGAATATGGCAATCGATGAAGCTGTCGCTCATTGGGTCGCAAAGGGAGAGCTCAAACCGACGCTCCGTTTTTACTCATGGGCACCCCATGCGATTAGCGTCGGTCGCTTCCAACGGGCGACACGAGACTTGGACCGTGACGCTCTCACGAAGAAAAACATTCCCGTCGTCCGCCGCCTGACCGGGGGACGGGCCGTGTTGCATGCGGACGAACTGACGTATAGCGTCATCTTGCCCGAATCGACACCGACGCTTCCGACGAATATCATCGAGAGCTACCGACTGCTCACAGAAGGGGTTCGCCGCGGGTATCACGAACTCGGCGTCCCCGCCGAATTTTCAGTGCCGTTGACAGAAGAGGACCGTGAGGCGCTTCGAAAGCCAAAATCTGCCGTCTGCTTCGACGCGGCCTCGTATTATGAGCTCACCGTCGACGGGAAGAAGATTGCGGGTAGCGCCCAGGTCCGTCATCAAGGGGCGGTTCTTCAACATGGATCCATCCCGTTCTCTGTCGACAATGAGGTGCTATTCGACTGTTTTGCGATGGATGCGACGGAAAAGCGCGAAGCCAAAACTCGGTTCAGCGAAAAAGCCGTTGCCTTGAACGATACGCTACAGCGCTTCGTCTCCTTTGATGAAGTGGCAGCCGCGTTCGAGACCGGTTTCAAAGACGCGTTCTCCTTGACGTTCGAACCGCTCGTCTTTACGACAGAACAGCGAGCCGAAATCGAGTTGCTCGTGAAGAAGTATGAGAGTGACGAATGGGTCTGGAAACGCTAAAAAGATTGTCCCGAGTGAAACGGGACAATCTTTTTTATGCCGCGTTCGCTCGGCGCAATAGATGGCGCACATCCCGGAACGTGACGAATGTTTTATTATTCGCATCATACAACTTGTAACGTAACGACTTCAAGCTTGAAAACAGTCCGATCGTCGTCGCCCGCTGTAACGGCGGTGTCGACGTATGCGCCTTCTCCAAATGATAGTTCGGTACGCGTGGGCTCAAGTGGTGGACGTGATGGAACCCGATGTTCCCCGTCACCCACTGGAGCACTTTTGGCAATTCATAATATGAACTTCCTTCGATTGCCGCCTTCACATAATCCCATTCCTGCTCATCCTCAAAGTACGAGTCTTCGAACGTGTGCTGGACATAGAATAACCAAATCCCGAGCACGCCGGCGATGAACATCGTCGTCCCTTGAACAATGAGGAAAGCTTGCCATCCGATGACATAAATTAACGCGCTGTATAACAGTACGAGTGAAGTATTAATGATATACGTGTTTTGGCGTTCTTTCTTACGGGCGTCCTTTCGATTGAAACGGCTCGTCACGAGAATGAGCCAGAGCGGTCCGAGACCGAACATGACGAGCGGATGACGGTATAGGCGATACTGTAATCGCGTCCACTTTGAGGCCTCTACGTATTCCTCAATCGTCATGACCCAAATGTCCCCGACACCCCGTTTATCCAAATTCCCGCTCGATGCATGATGAATCGCATGCTCGCGCTTCCACTTCTCGTATGGGAACAACGTCAAAATACCGGTGATTGTACCGACGATTGCGTTCGCCTTCTTGTTTTTAAAGAACGAACCGTGGGTACAATCATGGAAGATAATGAACATACGTACCACAAATCCTGCTGCAATCAACGTGAACGGTAATGTCAAGAAAATGGAGACACTCAGTAGTTGATATGCTAAAAACCATGAAACGAGAAACGGCAAAATCGTATTGATCATTTGCCTTACACTAATTCGAATATCCGCCTTTTCAAATGGCGAGACGTGCTTTCTTAATTGGGCAATCTTTTCTTTACTCATTACAACCTCCTTGAACTCAACAGCGTCACAACGCAAAAAATATAGATAAAACCAACAACTTAACGTCGTTCAATGTGAATTCATGGGTCAGAAAGCAGTCCCATTAAGAATTAACACTAGGTCATTATATCATGTATAAAAATTATATGGTAATCATTCAAAAAAGGACTTGTCCCTTTTCAAAGAGACAAGCCCAATGCATTCATTGTTGTGTATAGATGGAAACCGATCCCCCGTTGACGAAGAACTCACCCCAACCGTCTCCGTTGATCGTTACGAGACGCCCGTTATTGCCGGTCATGTCTTTCCATACTTCTCCCGCATTTCGCTTCCCGACATACATCCATTTCGACCCACCCGGACCATCAGACATGATCGTGGCAAGGCCTGACTTCGTACGGTCAGTCACACCTTCACGTGTCCAACCGATGACGTCTTGATGGTTGATGTAGTCATGTTGTGTACCGTAGGCGAAGTCTTTACGCGCCTTTAAAATCGGTTGAAGTGACCTTGACATGTTCGGGATTTCACGGTTCGTCGTCCCCTTCGTTCCATAATAATCGCCATAGAAGAGCGGCGGATAACTTTCGAAAACAGTTCTCTTTACCTAACTATTTTCCGGTTGAATAGTTCAGTTTAACGAAACAAAGACGGATGGCTTGTGCCATCCGCCTACTCACCCTTGACGATTCACTCGTTTTCGCTTGAAACGAAAGCCGATGTACGGAAGTCCTGTGAACACGAGACCGATCGTGACGAGTAGTTGAACACCAATCAATACCACCTCGGCTACGGTCGGCCAATCAAACTGAAACAACGAAAAGAGGGCAGTCCATAGAATACCTAGGATGAGCGCGGCCCTTCCCATCTGACGTTCCATGTCATGATATTTCTCCTCTGTTGTTTCGACGTCCGAGTAAATCGGCTTGGCATCTCGATCCCCTTTGAAAATATGAATCTCATCCCCGGTCGATGTAACATGTTGCCATCCGCTCGACGCAAACAGGTCAAAGTAATCTTCATCCGGACGAGTACGATAGTCCAAGCTATACTGAACGTCTTCTGGCTCCCCTTCGACGAGCGTGTATCCTAGCGGGGCAAACTGCTTCAAATGCCAGCCCTTCGCCGCCATTCGCTCCAATTTTTGCATCTCACGTTCTTCAGCAAACGCTAATCCCCAGCTTGACATGTACTTCTGTCTCATTGCGATCCCTCCATATCCAAAATGGCACAGGCATCTTCGACCATCGCCTGTCGTCTCTTCACATCATCCGTCAGAATCGAACGCCCTTTATGCGTAATCTGATAGTTCTTTTTCTTACCGTCCCCATCTATCGGTTCGATGAGTCCGGCGTTCAACAACTTTTTGATGATCGTATACATCGAAGCCGGACCGATTTGCATTCGCCCTCGCGTCGTCTCTTCGACAAACTGCATGACCAAATAGCCATGACGTGGCGTCGTGAGCGCCAATAAAATATAAAACATGCTATCCGTCAGTTCTCCTAACTCTAAAGAATCTGTCCGCGGCATCTCTCTACCCCCTTATATCATTGAATGATACACTTCTTACATTCAATATATATCGTTAAATGATATATGTCAATAAATGATATAAAAAAAGTCGCAGCCAATTAGGCACGCGACTTTTTATAGATTGATTTTAGCTTGTGACATAATCCAAATCATGCAAAATATAAGCGAGAAAGAAAATCATACTCGGATTCTCATAACGCATCTGGACTTTACGAAGTTGCTCCCGATACGTGACCTCATACTCGGCCCCATTCATCTTCCGCTCCATGTTCATCTTGATGAGGGCATCGAGCTTGTCCATCATATCGACGAGCATGCCTTCATATGTGGCATCTTTCGAATCGGCCATATATCGACGAAACGCCGGCTGCATATATTTTGGTAACAATCCGAGTAGACGTTCACTCTCTGCCCGCTCGTACGCCTCGAACGCAGCCCCTGTCTCTTGCGTCGAATGTTTGACCGGTCCGAGCACGTCTCCGGTCACACCTTCGACTAAGTCATGACAGAGAAGACGGGCCACGAGCTCGGCGACATCGACATCGACGTCGTACTTTTCACGTTCTAACAGTCCACTGAACATCCCGAGTGCGGCCGCGCGGAAACCGTGAATCGCATCGTTGTCGTCAATCGTGTTGAAGCGACCTTTCCAACGACGGACACTATCCATCCGCATGACGTTCTCGATGAACCGTAACACGTCGGTCTCTGCCTCGACCTGTCCGAACAGCCAACGGACCGAATCAATCGGATGATGACGGAGTGCGGCTTTCATCTCATTTAATTTTTCGGCAAAATGTGGAGAGCCATGTGCGACTTCCCGTCGCACGAACAGCATCGCATCGAACGAATCAATCCCGTCGACGATCCGCCCTTCGAACGATTCATCTTCCGCTTCGACAAGGAAGCTGTGAAAATGAGGACGTAGCGACTGCGAGAGCAAATCGACAAGACCGAGGCTCGCCGTTCGTTCCATTCGCTCGATGTGACCGATCAGCGTCGGTTCTTTCTTCGTCCGATGCATGATCGGACCCGTCTGCACTTCATTCATGTCGTGGAAGATGGCTTTCCCGAGTAAGTCGAGCAAATCGATTTCACGCCCGTTCTCCTTCTCCACGTAAGCCGCGATCAAGCTGAAGACCGCGACACGAAAGCTGTGACTTGCGGCATTGTCGTGATAATGCGGAGCATACTCGTCCCAGCGTTGCACATTTTGCATACGTGTCATCTTTCGGATAAACGTCCCGTTATGCATGGTTTCACTCCTTACGATAGTCGTTCGAAAACATGGTCGTGACAGACGACATAAAGCATGTCTGTCTCCTGTAGCGGTAAGTCAAGCATCGTCGCCACATCCAATCGATCATTGACTGCGATGAGTGTGACGCCTGATTCAAGCAACGCCGTGTTCGCCTGACGAACGGTTTGCCATTCAGGTTTCACTTTCAACGCTTGGATGTTCCCACCGGACTGTTTGCTTAACAATTGACGGAAAATGGCTGTCGTCCCTGGCTGTAGCGTCGCTTTCGCCATCAGAAGAGAGACCGAGTCGTTCGCCAAAATAAAGTCATCGACTCGGACGTGCTTGAATTTCGATATGTTTCTCTCTACGCACACCTCAACGACGGTATGCAAATCTACTTGATGATCCGATGATAACGCCTCGACCGCTGACGCAATCAATAACGATTTCCCATCGGCGAGTAACGTCTCGGTGATCCGAGCATCCGCAAAAATAGCGACTCTCCTTGCTTTCAAGACATTCGCCTGCATCAATACCGCTTCATCTGAGGCATCCCCGGAGACGAAGTGCACTTGATCATGCACGTACGGTTCTTCTACCAATTGATCGATCAATACAATCTCCGCCTTCGGCTCATAGTTGAGCACTTCATCGATTGCTTTCTTCGTTTTCGGGGACCACCCGATATATACAAAATGTCCTTCTCCACGATACACTAGTTTTCCCTCCCGCTTTAGTCGTTGAAACGTCGCGCCGACTTCAACTAATTTTCCAATCAATGCCCCGATAATCCCGATCCCAAATAGGAATAGGAAAATCCCGAGCCAACGCCCCGCCACGGATGATGGATAAAAATCACCATACCCAACTGTCGTGAGCGTCGTCATCGTCCACCAAAACGAGTCGAACAATGACCCGAACGTCTCTCGTTCCAATATGTAGCCGAGCACGGTCCCGACGACGACAATACCGACCGAGGCCAAAATGACGTTCAGAAATGATAATTTCGACAATCCTTTCCATACACGAAATAAGATATGCACTGTTTCTCCCTCCTTCTCTCTTATATACTAAACATATTCATGAAAAGATTCACGAAACCATTTTGATGGTGACCCCGTATAAAAAGAGAAGAGAAAAGGAAGGACTGACCTATGAATTCAATCGTCTTAGAGTATCGGCTCTTTAAAAATGAAATATCGTTCGAACCGCTTTACCATTATACGTCTCTCGGCCTAGACGAAGTGTTGGCCCGTCGCGAATGCGAGTTTTTCGTTAAAGACGGCATGACCTATAAACAACGCTCATCCGCACTAGAGGGCGACCAATACTTTTTGATTTATGTGGATCGTTACACAGAAGGACCGATCGATCAACAAGAAACGAGCGAAATCAAAGTCGAGATTCGTACGCTCGACGACCGCTTCGACAACCCTTTACTGGAAGCCTATTATGTAGACCGTCACCTCGATGCGCTCGCCATGCTCGGGAGCCAGTACTTGTACGTTGCCGGCAAGGAATATGAGCGAGATTCGGCAGAAACAGATGAAGATCGTGGTGTGTACGTCATCTATGTCACACCGACGGGTTATGAATTGGAGGAATCAATATGAAGACAAGCAAGAAAATTTTGAGTGGGCTTTCCGCAGCGGTATTGACCACTTCCCTTGCCGCTTGTGGTGGCGACGGATATGAAGAAGCGGCACTCCCGGAAGAACCGACCGGCTACGAATGTGACGATTGGGACTGGGATGATGTGACAGAATCCTATTATTGCGATGATGACCGCTCCCCTCACTACGGAAGCTACTTCTTACTAGGCAGCCTGTTCCGCTCAAAAAACGCACTCAAAAGCTCTTCGTCATATAAGACGTATAAAGCCAACGGTGGCGCAACCGGCGCCGTATCGAATGGATCTAATTCTGGAACATCCAAATCTGGACTCGGAAGCGGCTCTAAAGGTGGATTCGGCGGATGACGCGTGACGAGCTATACAGTCAAATCCCATATTTCTGGCCTGATTTAAACGATGAGGAGTACGCACTATACGACTGTTTCGAAATGTCCGCCTCGCAAGTCGACTCAATCCGAGAGGCAACCGAGGCGGTTGATTCGATTTTTCGAAAGACGAATCAACTGTTGCGGACGCTACCTGACGAGACGCTCAGACTACTCGGGTATCCCGAGGCAAGCCTTCCGTATTTACGGGAGAAAACGATTCCCCAAGAGACGATTATCGGTCGCTATGACTGGATCATGAAAGACGGTCAACTCAAGCTGATGGAGTTCAACTCAGATACACCGACGTTCATTAAAGAACTGTTTGACGTGAACAGTGTGGTCGCTTCTGAATTCGGTCTCCACGACCCGAATGCGGCAGCGACCGCCCAACTGAAGCGTGAGTTACGAAAAGCCATCGTCGCCGCCTGGCAACGACTTCAGCGAGAAGGCACGCCGAAAATCGTCTTCACGGCACACGATGACAACATCGAGGACAAATGGACGGCTCGATTTTTACAAGAAACGCTCGACTTACCGTCTGAGTTCGTTCCTCTTCACGCCCTACTCGTCGACGAAGATGGTGTTTATACGCCTTCGGGTGAGCGCATCGACATCTTATATCGTCAAACGTATCCAATCGAGCATCTCGTTGACGACCGGGCAGCGGACGGCGATTTGATTGGCGTCCGGTTGCTCGAACTCAACAATCAACGAAACGTGTCGCTCCTCAATCCGCTCTCTGCGTTTCTCATGCAGTCAAAGGGCGTACAAGCCCTCATTTGGGAGTTGTTTGAGACGAAGACACTGTTTGACGAAGACGAACGTGACATCATCGGTACATACTTTTTACCGACTTACTTAGAAGACACACCGTTTCACGGAGAATCGGATTATGTCAAAAAACCGGCGTTTGGACGTGAAGGCGACTCTGTCATCTTGTACACGAAAGAAGGCCAACCGTTTCACCGAGAAGCATTGCAAACGTATGCGGAAGAAACGGCTGTTTATCAACAGTTCATCGAACTTCCGACACGGATGTCGACGACCGTCAAAGGGTATGTCGAGACACATTACATGGTCGGGTGCTTTTGCTTGAACGGATACCCGTCCGCTATCGGCGTTCGCGCCGGTAGCATGATCACGAACAACCATTCTTACTACTTGGCCGTTGGCACACCTACACAAAAGGAGATAAACTCATGACATTCATCACACTTGATTCAATCTTAAGCTTCCTCGCCCACCTCGGGACGGGATTCGGCCTTATTCTCGCCGGCCTCATCATCTTCGCATTGACGACCAAGTATTCGGAACGTAAGTTAATCAAAGAAGGAAACATGGCCGTCGCCTTGAAACTTTGGGGGAAAGCGCTCGGACTCGCCATCGTCATCTACACGGTCTGGGCGAATAGCGTCAACTTGCTCGATGCGTTCATCTGGGGACTCGTCGGCATCGCTGCCCAAGTATTGGCGTTTTGGACGTTTGAATACGTCCTTACACCAGGCGTGAACTTAGAAAAAGAAGTCGAGAACGGCAACATGGCCATCGGTTTCAGTTTGTTCGCCGCATCACTCGTCGTTGGCATCATCGTCGCCGCGAGCTTGACGTACTAATTCAAACACCCCATGCACGCAAACGCGTGGCATGGGGTGTCTATGTTTATAAAAGACAGGAGGAAAAATCATGTCCAAGGGAATCACCTTACTCACAATCGTCTCCGGTCTCATCGTCGTGGCAATCGCAGTCGGTGTCGGACTTTACACGTACACTAACATTCAGGCCGGCAACTCATACGAAAATGCCGAAAAAGAAATGAATCGTTATATGACGATAAACGACTGGTATAGTTTTGAAGTTCATAACAGAGAACAGTCCATTCTCTCTTTTTACACAAACGAAGATCGCTCCGTCATCGGTCTAGCCGAGATTGATGTCACGACAGGAAACTTAGGGTCTGTCACTAAAGAAATAGAACCGAATCAGTCTTTTGATTTCGTCACCCTTCATGTTGAAAACAAGGAGTACATCGGTGTCCATCTAAAAGAACGCCCGGAAGATGTCGTCTATTTACGGTTAAACGGTGACGATGTCTCAAAAGATTTTCTCGTCAACGATCCCGAAAACGAAAGCTACACCATGACATATGTCATTGAAACAACAAAACCGTTAGATGGCTCGTGGTCACTTGAAACGTTGGATGCCAACAAACAAGTCATACATTTAAGTGAACTCACGGAATAATCCTTCTCGCCATATTATGAATCAAGACGACTTTTTCCAGTCGTCTTTTTTAGTTGGTCGCGAGAACCCCGGACGGCCCGAAAAATTCATATCGCGCCTGAGGAATGACACGGACGACCGTCTCCATCATCGCATTCGGCCCACACGTATAGACGTCATGCCTTTCGACATCAAGTGCCTCGAGCTGCGTCGTACTCATACAACCCGATACGTCATCCACATGTGTCATGAGATGAAGCCCTTCTTTCACAAGTTCGTCGAGTTCGTCTCCGAGTGGACGAAGGTCCATACTCCGAACTGCGTGCAATAACGTGACAGAACGTCCTTGACGAAGTGCCGTCTTCGCCATATTGAAGAGGGGCGTAATTCCGATACCTCCTGCGATGAGTGTGAGCGGACGGTCTGATGCTTCAAGGATGAATTCTCCTGCCGGTGCGCTCATCGGGACTTCTGTTCCGACCATCTGTTCATGAAGCCAGTTTGAGACGAGTCCCTCCGCTTTAGGTGCGATCCAGTAACCGTCTTCTGTCGTCTCGATGACGCTATATTGACGGTGATGTAGGATGTCCTCTCCTGCAATGCGCGCTTGAATTGAAATATATTGTCCTGGGACGGCGGTGCCGACGACCCCATCTTTTGCGACGAGACGGAATCGCTTCACTTCCGTTGTGTCTTCTATGATTTCTTCGATGACGAACGGTTTGAATCCGACCCATGGCGCGTCATCATACATCTGTTTCTCAAGTGAGATGAAGACATCGGCAATCACACCATACGCTTTTGCCCATGCGTCGATGATGTCAGGTGTTGCAGCTTCACCGAGCACGTCTTGAATCGCCGCAAGCAAGTTTTCACCGACAACCGGATAGTGTTCCGGGCGGATGTTCAAACTTTTATGTTTATGAAGTGCTGGTTGGATGGCAGGAAGAATAGCTTCGAGCCGGTCGATATGAAGCGCTGCCGCATAGACCGCGTTCGCGAGCGCTTCCGGCTGGCGTCCTCGTTTTTGGTTCGTATGGTTGAAGAAGTGACGCACTTCTGGATTTTGTTCAAACATTCGTTGATAAAAATGCTTCGTGATCGTCACACCATGTTCTTTCAAAACTGGTGCCGTCGCCTTTACAATCTCAATCGTTTGTTGATCTAACATGTGTTTATCCCCCTTTTGTTTCGTACACGTTCATTATGTGAGTCAAGTCACTTTAAAGCAATATATTAAATACTTGTTTAAAGTAGATTTCACGCTTTTGACTTATTTTCGCCATCACCCTTTCACATTTGTCCGAATCGCACTTTTAGGAATTGTCTTGTACAATGAAACGAGAGGTGATGATGGATGAGACTCACGCAAACGTGTGACTACGCACTGCGAACATTGATGTATAGCGCCACATTTTCGCATCGGCTCGTCACGATTCAAGAAGTGGCGGACCAATATAACATCTCCAAAAACCATGTCATGAAGGTCGTTTACGAGCTCGGCAAGCATGGCTATTTGGAGTCGGTGCGTGGCCGCGGCGGTGGATTCCGTCTCGCGCGTCCGATGGAAGAAATCAACGTGGGCGAGGTGGTTCGGTCGATGGAACCGCTCGAACTCGTGGAGTGCTTCGGGGAAGGCCGATGCGTGATCGCACCGGCATGTGACTTACGGAGTGTGTTGAATGAGGCGATGCTGGCGTTCTTTCAAGTGCTTGACCTTTACACGATTGCCGATCTCGTCGCCAACCGAACGAACGAACTCGCCCTGCTATTGGGCATACAAAAACCGATGGACTGAAAAAGTCCGTCGGTTTTTTATTTGTCTCTGCTTTCAGGACTCATCGCCACCAAAATTTCATCATTTTTTTCACATATAGTTCTGGGGACGTTTGATGAATGAAATCTTCAAAACATTCATTCAGGTTTTTTTCTAACTCTTCATCGAGTTCGTTTCCATCTTCGTCATACAATTCAAAATGTGTATATTTCCAATCGTTATACGCATCAAACAATAAGTCGTGGTAGCATTGCCAATGCTTACCGAAATTTGATGTGAATGTTGGCACCCATCGATTGATATAAATGTTGTGTAGCAACTCTTCGAATTCGGATGAGTACCAATGGTCATTTCCGAGCTTGTTAACTAAGTCTTGAAATGTTTCCAGCGTCATCGGTTCAACCTCACCAGAATAGTCATAACTCACTTTATTGAACTGATAAGGATGCGGAAACGCCTCTTCTGTTTTTGTCCATTGATGAGGAGGATATTGCTCGATAATTTTACCTAGCAATCTGGCAATCACAAGATTGACTGCTTGCGTATCCAATTCATTCACCTCATTACAGTTATGAATTTCCATTCGATTACAACTTCTCTAGTCTCGATTCGATTTCCGATCGTCTCGACTCTAGAAACGGTGGTAAGGCCAGTCGCTCTCCAAGTGCTTCGATTGATTCATCCGTCGCGAACCCCGGTTCATCTGTCGCCAGTTCCACTAAGATCCCACTCGGTTCGCGGAAGTAAATCGACTGGAAATAATAGCGGTCAATGAGACCGGAGTGACTGATGCCATGTGCGTCAAGCTTCTCAATCCATTTCGTCATATCGTCTGTTTCTTCCACTCGAATCGCCACATGATGCACACTCCCCCGCCCTGGTCGTTCCGATGGCAAATCCGGATGATCGACGAGATGGATTTCTGTTGCTATGCCACCTTCTCCTGTTTCAAAAACGCGCACGTCGTGACCATCTCGCTCAAATGTCTCCACGTATCGATAGCCAAGCACTTCCTCCAGAATTCGTACCGTCTTCTCAATCCGCCGTACCGTCCATTCACTAAACCCGAGACCGAAGATACCGACTTCTTTGGAAACAGGACCATTTACCCAAGGTGTCCCGCTCCCGCCTTCCACGAGACAGAGGCGTTGACCTTCATGATCTTCAAACGACAACGTCGCCCGTCCGAGAACTGATTCGACTTTTCCGTATGTCACACCGAACGCGTCGAAACGCTCTTGCCAATATGCGAGTGCCCCGTCCGGCACCCTGAGCGCTGTTCGGGAGATACTGTTTGATCCTCGGTACGTCTGCCCGAGAAACGGGAGCTCAAAGAACGTCAAATCTGTTCCAGGCGTCCCCGTTTCGTCCGCGTAGAATAAGTGATACATCGATGGATCATCTTGGTTGACCGTCTTTTTGACGAGTCGCATTCCTAGTATTTCCGTGTAGAATCGTAAGTTCTTTTTGGCGTCACCGGTCATCGCCGACACGTGATGTTGTCCTCCAATCGCCTTCACCCTCTATCTCCCCTTTCGACTATATCGCTATTGTAGCACCACTAGATAAGTAAAGTCCTCTTTACATTATGTATAGTTTATTTTACATTAGTGACAGAACCTAGAAATGAGGTGGCTCCATGCCATTAATCAATCGCGTGAAAGAACTACGTGCCCGGCACCAATTAACGCAAGGCGACCTTGCTGAAAAGGTCGGCGTGACGAGACAGACGATCATCTCGCTCGAGAAAGGCAGTTACACGCCGTCTCTCATGCTGGCGATGCACATCGCAAGAGTGTTCAAGGAACCGGTCGAATCTATATTCACAATCGAGGAGGAGTCACAATGAAACACGTTGTCGTTCAATCTATTTCAAGCATCGTCCTGTATATATTGACAGCTTTGTCTTTCGGATCGCTTACCACTGGTATATACCAAACTGTGAACCATTATCATCGTGACGAAGCTTTCATATTTCAAATGAATGCTTTACCTTGGATCGCTCTTATCCTATTCGGTATTTCTTGGTCGATTTATAGTTATAAGACACGACCTAATAAAAATCTGTCGTTTTGGAAATGGTCAGTTCAAATGACCGAATTCAGTGAGGTCGATGAACGTGAACAAATCATCACTGCGAAAGCGACAAAAGCTGCCTATGTCTCTTTTAGTATTTCGGTCCCCATTCTTATGGGATCGTTCATGTTCTATCCACTATTTGAAGATGCACTCCCTACTTATCCAATCTACGCACTCGCCTCAACGCTCATCATCGCGACATTCGTCTATATGGTGACTTGGATTCGCGCTTATACACGTTAAGGAATTCGATACGAGTTCCTTTTTTTGTGTCCATTTTTCATCGAATCTGATTTCCTGATTGCTAATTCTATTACATCATGTTTATATATAACTAAATGGTTATATAAAGGGTTAAAGGAGTCTTGCTTTGTGAAAACCGTCGATTTGACGATTGGAAATGTGCAACGTGTCATTCTGGCCCTTGCCTTGCCACTCGTCGGCAGCTCATTGTTACAGTTTACGTATAGTCTCGTCGATATGTTTTGGGTCGGTGCGCTCGGGAGCGATGCCGTCGCAAGTGTCGGTGCGGCCAGCTTTTACATCATGCTCGGACAGGCGATTCAGTCGTTGATTGTCGTCGGTGCCGGAATCAAGGCATCACAAGCGATTGGGAAACGTGATTTGAAGTTCGTCCAGCGCTACGTTCGGGCCGGAAGACGTCTGAATCTAGCACTCGGTCTTTCATATGCCTTATTATTGATCTTTTTCGGTCACGTCTTCATCGGATTTTTGAATATGAGCGACCCTGCCGTGGAGCAACTCGCGTACGGGTACTTGTTTGTCAGCGCGCCAATGCTCATTTTCTCTTTCTTCAATTTATTGTTTGCCCGTCTATTCAGTGCCTATGGTAATACGACCACAGCGATGCGAATCAATGCGACAGGCGTCATCCTCAATATGGTTCTCTCGCCAATCTTCATTTATCCATTTCAACTCGGTGTCCTTGGGGCTGCTCTTGCGACACTTGTCGCCAACGTCGTCATGTTCGGGTTCTTCTGGCGTCGGGCCCGTGCTTTATTCGATTGGGAAGAAACCGTTCGGCCGACTCGAGCTGACTATAAAGAAATCATTCGTCTCGGATTTCCGATGGCGACCCAACGGATTTTATTCACCGTCATCAGCATTTTCCTCGCTCGCATGATCGGTTCGTATGGGACTGAAGCGATTGCGGCACAGCGCATCGGACTCCAAATCGAGTCGATCGCCTATATGATGATTGGAGGGCTCAACGGGGCAATGGCCAGTTATACCGGACAAAACCTCGGGGCACGAAAAGTAAATCGAGTTTATGAAGGGTACCGCGTAACGACCCGACTCGGGATGATCTATACGGGGTTCATCATGTTGTTATTTTTAACCGTCCCGAATCTCCTGATCGGTCTATTCGTCGATGATGTTCGAACCATCGAGATTGGGGCGAGCTATTTGCGAATCATCGGGGTCTCTCTCGTTTTCTCTTCGATTGAAATGATTGGAAACGGCTACTTCTCAGGACTCGGACTACCGAAAATTCCTGCGACCATCTCGATTGTTTTCACGGTGGCCCGTATCCCACTCGCGTTGTTTCTTGAGCCTTATCTTGGAATCGATGCCATCTGGTGGAGTATCGCCATCTCAAGTATCGTCAAGGGGCTTGTCTCCGCCCTCTTTGTCCGATTAACGAAAAAGGAAGTGACTTCCCTTGCAGAAGCAGTTTAATCAATTACCCCATCGTCTCCTTACGAGCGGAACGTTCGCCATCGAGCGTGAAATGTTACGGGTCACGTCTGACGGGGCCCTCGCTGTCACGAAACATCCAGAAGCACTCGGTCATAAGGCAACACATCCATATATTACGACCGACTTCTCTGAAAGTCAGGTTGAACTCGTCACCCCGACGTTTCCGACCATCGAAGCGACACACGATTTTTTAGAGACGCTATACGATATTACAGCGCTAAACATCGGAGACGAACGACTTTGGCCACAATCGATGCCATGTGCCTTGCCCGAGGATGGTACGATTCCACTTGCTGACTTTGGCGTGTCTGGGCTCGAGGCCAGTCGTTATCGACAGCATTTGCTACAAAAATACGGTGCGAAAAAACAACTCATTTCCGGTATTCATTTCAATTTCTCATTTGACGATGAACTGTTATCGACATTACATGAAGGCTCGCCTGAGCAGTTTAGACACTTCAAAGACCAAATTTATTTGAAGCTGGTTCGTCAGTATTTAAGAATGCGCTGGCTCATCGTCTATTTGCTCGGTGCCACACCGGCCGTGCATACAAGCTATGAAGAAGAATGTGTCAATCATATGCAGGCACTTCGTGAAGATGTTTTTTCGAATAAAATAGCGCTGTCGTATCGCAATAGCGACTGCGGTTATACGAATGTCGCACCACTTTATCCAAACTATATGACCCTCTCCGCATATGCAGATGATGTACGTCGATTCATTGCCAAAGGGGACATTACACATCCGAACGAACTTTACTCCCCGATTCGATTGAAAACATCACGAGGGGGGAACGATTTGGACAAGCTTGAGGCGGACGGCATCGATTACATCGAAATTCGCAATATTGATTTAAATCCGTTTGAAAAGACCGGGATTGCTCGTTCAGATTTACGGTTTCTTCATCTGTTTTTGCTCTACTTGACATTCACTGAGGAGACGACTTATCCCGATTGGCAGGCTGAAGCGTACAATAACCAACAACGCGTCGCCAAAGAAGGCATGTCACCCACGAGTACATTGACTCGAAATGGTGACGACGTACAACTACACACGTACGCGACAGAGCTCCTCGACGCCATCGATGCGTTTGACACGCACTATGACCTCGGCTTCAAAGACATCTTCCCCGCTCTACGCGAAAAAATTGATCACGTGAACATGACGTACGCTTCTCGGCTGAAGATGATTATGACTGAAACGGGTTATAACGCTTGGTCCCTGGCCCAGGCCGAACACTTTTATGAGGACGCGTATGCAAATCGTTTTCGCATACACGGTTATTCCGACCTTGAGCTGTCCACTCAAGTATTAATGAAATCTGCTATCAAACGTGGGTATCGTGTCGACGTCATCGATCGATCCGATCAATTCATCCGCATTCATAACGGTAAACGCTATGAGTACGTCAAACAGGCAACGAAGACATCAAAAGACAACTATGTGTCTGTCTTGATGATGGAGAATAAAACGGTGACGAAATATGTACTCGCCGAACACGGGATTCGTGTCCCGGAAGGTGTAGAACTTCATAACGAATCCGATTTATCACAAGCATGGAATCAATTTTCAAAAAAACCAATCGTCTTAAAACCAAAGTCCACGAACTTTGGCGTAGGCATTCATATTTTTAAAGACGGAGCGACGTATGAAGAAGCGCTGTCCGCGTTCCAATATGCGAAAACGTTTGATGATGTCGTTTTACTAGAGACATTCTTACCTGGAAAAGAATATCGTTTCCTCGTCATTGGAGATGAGGTCGCCGGTATCCTCCATCGCGTCCCAGCAAACGTCACAGGGGACGGTGTCTCTACGATTCATCAACTCGTTTCCACAAAAAACAAGGATCCCTTACGTGGAAAAGGATATAAGACGCCACTCGAGAAAATTGAAATCGACGATATCGTCATCTCGTTTTTATATGCCCAAGGTAAGACACCCGATAGTATTCCAGCTGTCGGTGAGCGTGTTTTCTTGCGTGAAAACTCTAACATCAGTACAGGTGGCGACAGCATCGACTACACAGACCAAATTCCTGACGTCTATAAACGTATTGCTGTCGATGCGGCGCAGTCGGTCGGCGCTACGATTTGCGGCGTCGATATGATGCTCCCGTTTCTCGATGATGGGCACATCGAATATGGGATCATCGAACTGAACTTTAACCCGGCCATCCACATCCATGCGTTCCCCTATGAAGGAAAAGAACGACCGATCGGCGACCTCATACTCAATTTATTGTTCCGCAACTGAATATTCTAGTTTTCGAATATTCTAATGAGGGAATATATAATAGCAAGAGGACGGTGACGAAAATGGAAGAGAAATTGGCATCTTTGTTTCAAGCGTTAGCCGACCCGAACCGGTTGCGGATGATGGAGTTGTTACGGAAACAAGAGTGGACAGTCGGGATGATGGCAACACAGCTGGAGATCAGTCAACCACAAACGTCGAAGCATTTGCGCATCTTACATGATGCAGGTCTCGTCACTGTAACGATTGATGCCAATCGTAGACGCTATGCACTCAAGTCACAAGTTGTCGAACCGTTAGATGCTTGGCGAACCTACCTCGCTCGGGAAACGGCGCGACTCGATCGGTTGGAAAACTTTTTAGCGGAGTCACAGCGAGAGGAGAATGGATCATGAGTACGGTCAAATCACATGTAGAGGGCACCACTTTGATTATGGAACGTCTGTTTAAAGCACCACGCCAACTTGTTTTTGAAGCGTTCTCGACACCGGCACACTTAGAAAAATGGTGGGGACCGGCTGGATGGGAAACAAAAGTGTATAGCTTCGACTTCAAGCCAGGTGGCATTTGGCATTATTGCATGACATGCGTCGACAAAGAACAGAGTGATTTTTACGGTATGGAGTCATGGGGGAAGTCAACTTTTATCGAGATCGACCCTTCCTCAAGAATCGTTTATACGGATGCATTCTCGGATGCGGATGGGCACGTCAACCCGGACTTACCTGTCATGACGATTACGAATGAGTTTCTCGATACACCGGAAGGCACGTTATTCATTAGCCGCTCCGAGTTTCCGAACGAAGAGGCCCTTCATCAAGTCGTCGAGATGGGTGCTGTCGAAGGGTTCACCTCCCAACTTGATCGTCTTGAAGCAATCGTTAGCCAGTAAAAAAACATGCACCATCCCCGAAAAAGGAATGGTGCATGTCTTTATTTGTCTGAACTACTAAAACAATCGCTCGTCATGAGACAAATCGCCCGTACTTCTTCTTTTCTTTAGTTTCTTGTCAATATAACAGGGAGCCATCTTTTCAGTCGCGAATGCGGACGATGAGTTTACCACGCACTTTTCGCGTTTGCAGTTTTTCAAGACCTTCTTTCAACTGATCGAACGATAGCACTTCTGTGACGAGATCGTTCAGTTCACCTGCATCGAGTAAGTTCATCAACTCTTCGGCCATATACGCCAAGTTGCGAATCGCATGTTCGTCCTCGCTCGCATGCGCCGCCCCGAGTGCCACCTCGTGAATCGATGGAGATAAGGTGAACCCTTTCATGTTCGTCATGTCTGGTGGTCCGGCGATATAGGCGAGATGTCCGCTGAACGCGAGACGATCGAGGTCGGCTGTTGCGACGTCGCGACCGACCGTGTTCAAAATCAAGTCGACACCACGTCCATCCGTCTCTTCCATAATCCGTGCCGTCACGTCCTCGACGTTATAGTCAATTGCTACATCCGCTCCGAGTGACTCAACCCACTCAAAGTTCTCAGGAGACGCCGTCGTGAACACTTTTAGTCCGAGGCGCTTCGCGAGCTGAATCGCAAAGCCACCGACACCGCCTGCTCCTGCGTGTACGAGAATCGTCTCCTTGTCCCGTGTGTTCAGCTTCTGCATGACTGCTTCATACGCTGTCATCCCCGCACAAAGGATTGAAGCAGCAGCCTCGTCGCTCACACCTTGTGGAACGACCGCACAGGCCCGGGCATCGACGACCGCATATTCGGCGAACCCGCCATATTTGGAAAGGTTCGTATGCACGGCCACACGTGAACCCGTAATGATGTTGGCGATACTTGAGCCTACCTCGACGACTTCTCCGACAAGGTCGACTCCGAGGATGTGCGGATATGACCAATTTGGGTTCCCGTTCGAGCCGACTTTGTAGTCGACAGGGTTCAATGCGACCGCTTCGACACGAATCAACAGTTCTCCCGTTTCAGGTGTCGGTCGATCGATATCTCCAATATGCAAATGATCAAGACCGGGTTGGTCGAGTAGCCATGCTTTCATGTTTAATACGCTCCTTCCGAATACGTAAGTTCGTATGAATGTGAATATATTTCAACGAGGTTGCCGAACGGGTCTTCGCAATACACCATACGATACGGTTTTTCGCCTGGATAGTATTCACGAATCGGCATCCGCTGTTTGCCACCATGGGCGACAATCTTCTCGACTAATCCCTCAACATCAGGGTCTTGGACGCAATAGTGGAAGATACCGGTCTTCCAAAACTCGAAGTTGTCTTCCGGTGTCTCGTTATTCGGGAACTCGAACAACTCAATCCCAATCCCGTCTCCTGTTGACATGTGGGCGATGCGGAATTTACCCCAGCCTGGTCCAAAGACGTCGGTACACATGACCCCGATTGGCGAATCATCCTCGACGACGTCCGATGGTGTCATGATGGTATACCAGCCCATGACCTCTTCATAAAACTTTACGGCTTCTGTTACATTCGGTACGGAAAGGCCGATGTGTGAAAATGTTCTTGGATACGTCATGTCATATCTACTCCTTTATATTTGCTCAAATTGGCGGATAACGATAAGATACTGTCATTGAAGCAAGAAGAAAAGTACGCACATTGAAGTAACTACCCGAAAGTGAGGTTCTTTGAACATGGCCACATCGTTTCCCGTCAACCGGGCACTCGAGATCATCGGCGGCAAATGGCGCCCGCAAGTGTATTGCACGCTTCAAGATGGACCGCTCCGTTTTTCTGACATTCAACGGGCGATTCCTGATGTCAGCCGAAAAGTGTTGACCGACCAATTGCGTGAGCTCGAACAGCTCGGCATGGTGCGTCGAATCGATTATTCGACAGAGAAGCACCTCCATGTCGAGTATTCATTAACTGAAGATGCTCTCGGCCTTCAACCTGCCATGAACGCTCTTTGTTCATGGGGAGAATGCCACGACAAAAAATAATCCCGAGCCGCATGGCCCGGGATTATTTTTATGCGGCGAACAAGCTGACCAAGTTCCCGTCTGCGTCATATAGAATCGCATAGCGTTGTCCCCAAAAAGTATCCCACGGGGCCTTGTGTGACGTATATCCTTTTTCAAGGACCGTATCGTACAAGCGATTGAGCGCATCACGACTTTCGCATAAGAAGGCGAGCTCGATTCGATGTCCTGTTCCCTGTTTCCATTCCCCATATACCGATTCAGCCACTTCTACCGTATCAAACGCGAGACGCACGCCTCCTTCATCAATCTCCACATGCGCTTCCCCGTTCATCGCTTCCGGAATCTCAAACCCGAGTGCCCGATAAAAGTCGAGCGACCGCTTCATATCCGTCACGACGATTCCGACCATGTCCAATTTGACTGCCATCATGTTCCCTCCCCTTGTTTTCATGATACGATTTGAGTGTAGCACGACCACTTCAATCAGAGACGAGGAATTTTTATGAGCCATACGTTTCAACCACTCACCCAAGAGCAAGCCGAATTGATTGCTTTCAAGTGGCGCTATGAAGGCGAATACGCGTTTTATAATATGGACGCTGATGAGGAAGACCTCGCCTTATTTTTAGATGCGGATGAACGAGGTGATACAACGTTCGCCATTCTTGACGACGAACTCATCGGTTTCGTCACGTTGCAATTCGAATCAGTAGACGCTGTTTCCATCGGTCTCGGCATGCGCCCTGATTTGACGGGGAGCGGCAACGGACATCGATTCCTCACTTCAATCCTAAATTGGATCGAGGCGACATATGGGACTCGCACAGTGCGTCTTGCCGTCGCCACGTTCAACAAACGTGCTATCCGACTATATGAATCGCTCGGTTTCAAGCGAGAGAAAACGTTCATGCAGGAGACGAATGGTGGCGTATACCCCTTTCTTTCGATGACACGTGAACAGAACGAACCCCCGAACAACTAATGTCCGGGGGTTTCGTGATGATTGTGACGATTTGATTCAATGTTTGACCGCTGTCGGTTTCGATGAGAACCAGCCCCATGTCGCAATTCCGACCATGACCGACCAGAAGAAAATCGTCCAAGCTGCCGAGTGGACGAAGCCGTCCGGAAGTCCCATCACTTCAAACGGTGTATCGGCAATCAACTCTTTGAATCCCGGATGCTCGAGTACGAGGACTGTCAACTTGACCCCGACCCAACCGACGATGAGGAAGGCTGCTGTCTCGAGCGTCGGACGTTGATGGAGCAACTTGACGAAAATACGCGCCGCAAACCGCATCAAGACGACCCCGATGAGTCCACCTGTCAAGACGACGAAGAACTGACCCGAGTCAATTCCACCGATTTCACCTAGACCGAGCGGCGGCAAGCTGACCGCAAGCGCGACCGCTGCTAAGATGGAATCGACCGCGAAGGCGATGTCCGCAAATTCGACTTTGGCGACGGTGAGCCAAAATTCTTTTTTCGAGACCGGTCGTTCAGTGATGGCCGTCTCTTCTTTCGCTTCGGCCGCCAAATCTTGTATTGGTTCCATCTTTCTGGCCTTATAAGTCATATACAGATGCCGTGCACTCATCCCGATTAAATAGAGCGCACCGAGCGCCTGAACTTGCCATACGTTAATTAAAAACGAGATTAAGAACAATGCGATAAATCGGAAAACGAATGCCCCAAGAAGCCCGTAAAATAATGCTTTTTTCTGTTCTGTACGCGGTAAATGCTTGACCATGACGGCTAGTACGAGCGCGTTGTCTGCAGATAACAACCCTTCTAGCCCGACGAGCACGACGATGATCCAGGCATACTGCAAAACTAACTGCCAATCCATAAAAACAGCTCCTTTGTGATTCAGTTCCTTCATATTTAATAGTGGTGTCCTTTTTTAAGTTCACAGGAACATTTTAGTCTCGTTCACAAAGTAAATCAATCCTCTTTCTTCAATATATGAAGGACTTTTTTTTAACTGTTGCATATTCAAAACATGTTATGAGAGCAAAATCATACCCGTTTAGCCATCATTTCGTGATAAAATCCTAACAAGAAAGGGTGGGCGTTTGAACCACTCTAAAAAAGGAGAATCCGATTATGTCTACAAGCCATGTCGCTTTACCTACAAAAGCAGAACGACATAAATTGTTCGGGTCGGTCCCGCCGATTAAAGGAACAAAGCCGACCGAGAAAGAACAGATGGTCGATTTACAAAATACACCGAAAAACTTCTTATTCGCACTCGATAGCGTCGGCATCTCGAACGTGAAGCATCCCGTGAACGTCGAAACATCGGATGGGGTTCAATCTACGGTCGCCACATTCGAATTGACGACATCGCTCGTCCAAGACCGTAAAGGAATTAACATGTCTCGTTTGACAGAACAACTCGATGCGTACCATCAACAAGGATGGACGGTCTCGAATCATTCGTTGATTGAGTTCGCGCAGGAGCTCGCGGAACGAATGGAACAAACGGAAGGACAGTTGACAATCCGTTATCCTTGGTTCTTCACGCGTAAAGCGCCCGCGACAGGGCTTAGCGGCTTGATGAACGCGGACGTCATGCATCGCGTGACGTACAATCTTGAAACAGGCGTCGCGAATGTGACGGTCGGTCTCATCATCAACGTCACGACACTATGCCCATGTTCAAAAGAAATCAGTGAATACAGCGCCCATAACCAACGCGGTTACATCACGATTGAAGCAGGTCTTGATGAGACATTGATGGATGGATTTGACTGGCGTGTAGCACTTCTCGATGCAGCGGAGTCGAACGCCTCAGCACCACTTCACCCGGTCCTTAAACGCCCGGATGAAAAACGTGCGACAGAAATCGCGTACGAAAACCCACGTTTCGTCGAGGATATGGTTCGCCTGATCGCGGCGGACTTGTACGAGATGAAACAAGTCGTGAACTTCTTCGTCGAATGCCGTAATGAAGAATCCATTCACCAGCATGATGCGATCGCATCAATCACATTTGATAAGCGCAACGACGCATAAAAAATGCGGAACCTCATTAAGAAGGTTCCGCATTTTTATAGACTTGTTACAAGTTCCATCGTCAATAGGATGATGATCAACATCACCCAGACCGCCCAGACGAGTCGCCACTTCTCCCAATCAAATCGCTTCACCGCGGCATAGACCGTGAGGTAAAGCACGATGAGAAGCGGCACGACGACCCAAGGATTTTCTAGCATCACGCTTCGATGTCGCCATCCCAAGCGAGCATGCCACCGTCGACGTTGATGACTTTGTAGCCTTGTGACTCTAAGTAATCGCACGCCGTTTGACTCCGTCCCCCTGATCGACAGATGACGTGATACACATTATCTTGTGCCAACTTTTCTGTCACTTGTGGAAACTCTGATAATGGATAAAGTGGTACGTTCGGAATATGTCCTGCGTCATATTCATCTTGTTCGCGCACGTCGATGATGTGGAGGGACTCCCCGTTCTCTAACTTTTCTCGTAATTCTGTCGCATGAATGCTTTGCATACATAGTTCCCCTTTCAATCATGGATTCCTCTTTTAGTTTACCTCAGCTTACGCTCCGACAAACTCCAATTGATGGTCGTCTCAGCGTCACAATAAAAGCCCTCGAGCTCGCATCGTTCGACGACCTGTTCGATAAATGCGCGACTGCCACAAAACAACGTGAAATGGCTATCCCAAGGTGATAGGATTAGCCATTCGTGTTCGTAACCGAAGAACGTCCGATGTTGCATGCCCCACGTATCAGCAGCGAGCACCTCACTGAGATAGATGAGATGCCGTTCCGTACAAAATTCATCCCCGGTCCAGATCCATCCTTCTCCCATCTCCAAGAGTGCACGCAACACTTGATTCTTTTGTAGATTCGATAGTTCCCCTTCACCTGGTGGGAGCACATTCTCACGTTCGCAATATTCGATGATTCGATTCGCCCCTGCTCGATCTTCAGCGTGCGGTTTCAGTGCCTCAATCATTGTTCGGAGCGCATGGTCGATACGGCTCACGTCACGAAAACCGAGTCTTTGCCTCATCTCTTCCCATGTAACGGCCCGAAATTGTTGCTCTACCTTGTTTTTGTCCAAATCGGCATAACGATTAATTGCGGCGGAGTGATCTATTGGAGAAAGGAATGGATGAAACGCGATGAAGACCGTTTCAAATACCCCTTCATAATAAGTCTTAATCGGGTAGTCATCCCCACCACCAAACATGGCGTAACGATGTCCTTCAGGTAACAAAACACTTTCATCTAGTTCATCCATTCCATCACCCCTTCTTGAATAGTTTATAACGGGCCATCAAAAAAAGCACCCTTCAAAGAAGGATGCCCCGGACTTACGCTTCGTTGCGCTCGTCGATTGCTTGTGCTGCTGTGATGAGTGTCAATTTATAGACGTCCTCTTCGTTACAGCCACGTGACAAGTCATTTACTGGCTTGTTTAGACCTTGAAGGATTGGGCCGATTGCTTCGAATCCACCGAAACGTTGAACCATCTTGTATCCAATGTTCCCTGCTTCAAGACTTGGGAAGACGAATACGTTCGCCTTACCAGCCACGTCAGAACCCGGTGCTTTCTTCGCCGCTACGCTAGGGACGAATGCCGCATCGAATTGAAGTTCTCCGTCGATTGGAAGGTTCGGTGACTTTTCTTTCGCGAGACGTGTCGCTTCCACGACTTTTTCTGTTTCAGGTGACTTCGCAGAACCTTTTGTCGAGAAGCTAAGAAGCGCGACTTGTGGGTCGATCCCGAACGTCTTCGCTGTCGCTGCTGACAAGAATGCGTTCTCCGCTAAGTCTGCTGCATCCGGTGCGATGTTGATCGCACAGTCAGAGAAGACGTATTGTTCGTCATCGCGCACCATGATGAATACACCTGACGTCTTTTTGATACCTGGTTGCATTTTGATGATTTGAAGTGCCGGACGTACCGTATTGGCCGTCGCGTGCATAGCGCCTGAGACAAGACCTTCTGCTTTTCCTGTGTGAACGAGCATCGTCCCGAAGTAGTTCACGTCTGATGTAAGGAGTTCGCGCGCCTGTTCTGGCGTTGCCTTCCCTTTACGACGCTCGACGAATGATTCGACGAGAACATCAATGTCTTCGTATGTTGCCGGGTCATATTGTGTCAAACCTGAAAGGTCGAAACCGTGTTTCGCCGCTACCGCTTCGATGTCCGCTTTCGCCCCGACCACGATCGGTTCCACCATACCGTCTGCTTTCAATCGCACAGCGGCTCCAAGAACACGCTCATCAACGCCTTCTGGGAAGACGATGCTCGGACGAACCGGGCTGACTTTCTGCTTCAACGTTTCAAATAATTTCATATCGAATGAACCCCTTTTCTTATTTTACAGCATGAATGCTATGGTTTTGCCATTGACTTGTGTCTTTACGCGATTTCAATTATACACAGTACCCTTTTCAAAATAAACTATTCTGCCCATTTCGTCATAAATCGCTTGAAATCAGTCATTATATGAATAGAACAGTTTTTCAAAACTGACTGATACAGCCATTTTTGTAGCGTTTTCATATCTGTCTACCTCTGTTCTTTACCCTTCGTGAATCGTGATAACACTCACAGTGTTTCAAATTTGCCAGTGCCCAAAGCGTGTATGGTAAAATAGACGGCGAAGCCAAGTCACGAAAGGAGTTTTTTTATGTCAGAACGTCCTGTACCTACAACGGAAACACAACATGCCGCCGCAACATTAGACGGTTGGTATTCACTACATGATTTCCGCACAATCGATTGGGCTCGCTTGAAGCTCGTCGATGCCGATCAGCGCCAACAAATGATTGACGAGTTCACTACGTTTCTCGCTTCTCTTGAAGAAGTAGAAACAAAAGGTGAGGGAAGCCATGCCTTCTACTCCATTCTCGGTCAAAAAGCAGACCTCGTTTTAATGGTACTTCGTCCGACATTCAATGAACTTGAGGAAGTCGAACGCGCATTCCGCAAAACAGCATTATGTGACTATATGATTCCATCGTATTCATACGTCTCGGTCATCGAGCTCGGCATGTATCGCGGATCTGGGGATGGAGACCCGTACCAAAATCCTCATATCCGTTCACGCCTCTATCCGACGTTACCAAAAGCTGCACACATTTGCTTCTATCCGATGAGTAAAGCTCGTCGTGACGGAGACAACTGGTATATGCTGTCGATGGACGAGCGCAAAGACCTCATGTATCGTCACAGCATGATTGGCCGGAGCTATGCCGGCAAGATTCAACAATTTATCGGTGGGTCGACCGGGTTCGATGCTTGGGAATGGGGCGTCACGCTCTTCGCTGAAGATTCACTCCAGTTCAAGAAGATCGTCTATGAGATGCGCTTCGACGAAGTGAGCGCCAAGTATGGAGAATTCGGGGAGTTTTATGTCGGGAACATCTTACCGAAAGAAAAGTTGAGTACATTCTTTAGCGTGTGAAAGGTTTACGCATATAGCACTTCGGGAATTAAGGATGATGTAAGCAAATAATCCTGATCAACGAGGTGAACAACGATGCGCGTGTTCAAAGAAAACGATCGAGACACTGCGGAACGTTTAAATTCGTTCATCGAACGAACGACACCGACAGCAGAATTAGTCCAACATCGATTTGAAGAGCAACTTAAACATACACAGCAAAAGGGTCAGGCGAGCGCCTGACCCTTATTTCGTTGCGGTGACGTGTAGCGCATCTCCTAAGAAAGTGGCCAATTCGAGCATCCCGAAACGCCCTGCTGTCGCTTCTGCATCAGAATTATAGTTCGTGTTCGTATTGACATCGTAGGCATAGACACTGCCGTCTCGGTCGCGAATAATCTCAATTCCCGCGATATCAATTGAATTTACTCGGAGAAACCTTTCGAGTCGCGGAATGATCGGGTCATCGAACCCTTCGATGATTTCAAATTTGGCCGGCGGGGTCTCGCCGACCGGGCAAAACTGGTCTTCAATCGAGCATGCATCTGCCGGACAAAGCTCGAATCCTTCCGATGTATCAACGCGGACCGCATACATGAACTTTCCACCGATGAACTCACATCGGGTGATATACGGTTCAGGTGCTTCGATGTATTGCTGGATGAGCGTGATCCCGTCAATCGAGTCTTCGAACGAGGCGCCATACACGTATTCTTTCAAGCCATCGATGGTATGGAACAATTGAACCCCGAGCCCTTTCCCGGCACGATTATGTTTCGTGATGAATGGTGTGACCCCTAAATTTTCGGCCGCCTCGATGATTTGCTCCTTACCAACTGCCGCAATCGTCTTTGGCACCCGGATTCCCTCGCGTCGAAGCGCCGTATATTGATTGACTTTACTCACTTCCAATCGAATGGCACGTGTACCATTGAACACGGTGCGATCATGCGCTTCTAGCCAAGCGAGGACCCCTTCCGTCAATTCAGGTGCGTAGCGATGTCCGCGCGTATGCGAAGAAGCGCTCATCCGATTATAAAAAACGCCTTCTGGAGGCGCCGCCTCCAAGTCAATCGTCCCTTGATCCAAATGCCACAATTCGTACGGTAATTTCAATTCTTCCAAGCGGTGAACAAGGTGGTTCGTCCATTCCTCGTTCTCATGAATGACGTGAATTTTAGACATCATCATCCCTCCTCCTATGATGTTCTAACTTTACCATATCGATAACTCATAATTCCAATGTGTATGGTTTGTATAATCTTCAATTCTGAAAGTTAAGACGATTTCATGGTACAATGAACTCAATAGTTTCCTATTAGAAAGGACGTGATGTGTTTGCCCGTGCCTGCTTTGAACACCGATATACTCGTTTTACTTTTTGGTTCACTTCTCGTCGCAGGTGTCATGGCGACACGAATCTCGACTCGATTCGGCTTACCTGCTTTGATCTTGTTTATGGGGATTGGGATGGTCATGGGGAGTGACATCACTGGCCTCGTCTTCTTTGATGACTCGAATCTAGCCCAACTTATCGGAGTCGCCGCCTTGATTGTCATCTTGTTTGAAGGGGGACTTCAAACGAAATGGTCGTCGATTCGGAGCGTGCTTGCTCCAGCCGCTTCACTCGCGACGTTCGGTGTATTGATCACGACGACCGTTGTTGCGATCGCCGTTCGTTTCGTATTTGGTTTCGATTGGATTGAAGCTTTCCTATTCGGTGCAATTATCGGCTCGACCGATGCGGCGGCCGTCTTCACCGCGTTTAAAGGAAAGAATATCTCACCGAAAGTCGGTGCGACACTCGAAGCCGAGTCCGGCACGAACGACCCAATGGCGATGTTTTTGACGATCCTTGCACTCGACTTTATGATGAAACCCGAAACGACCATATGGGATGGTATATGGATGTTTATTCTTCAAATCGTCGTCGGCACACTCGTCGGACTTTTACTCGGCCAATTATCTCGCCTCATGTTGAACCACCTGAGACTCGAGTCGAGCGGACTGCATGCCGTCCTCATGATTTCAATGGCATTTTTGACATATGGTCTTACCGCATATTTGTTAGGAAGCGGCTTATTGGCCGTCTATGTCGCTGCAATGATTGTCGGAAACGCACATACGGCACACGAAGTGACGATTGTTCAATTTTCAGAGGCACTTGCTTGGATTATGCAAATCATCATGTTCGTCATCCTTGGGTTACTCGTTTTCCCGCGTCAACTCATCGAACCTGATTTGATTTGGAAAGGTCTCCTCATTTCATTTGTCCTGATGTTTCTCGCTCGTCCAATCGCCGTCTATTTATCAACGCTCGGTATGTCTTTCACGAGAAAAGAGAAATTTTTTATTTCATGGGCCGGTCTAAAAGGAGCCGTTCCAATTGTGCTCGCAACTTTCCCACTCATTGCAGGTACAGAGAATAGCCAACTGTTGTTCAATGCCGTCTTCTTCGTCGTCGTGACGAGTGCATTGATTCAAGGAACGACGTTGACCCCACTTGCCGAAAAACTAGGATTACTCGGACCTGATCAAATTCGGTCCCCGTACACCATTGCTCTCGTTTCGAGCAAACAGTCTCAACATAAACTCGTCCCTTATGTCGTTACCGAGAGCTCCTCGATGATCGGGAACACGCTAGCAGACATCACCCTCCCTCCGAACACTGTCGTGAATGCAATTGTCCGCAATGAATATTTGATTCCACCGAATGGACAGACGGCAATCGAACAAGGTGACCTCTTATACGTGCTCGCATCGATGTATCGCCACGACCAGCTCGATAAACGTTTCGGCGAAGACGGTCTTGAACGGGTAGAGTTATAAATAAACTAGCGCTTCGTCTGAAGCGCTGGTTTATTTATGCATGCACTTGTTTCGCAGAACGAATCAATGTGGCGACATCCTCTTTCCTTCCTTCATGAAGCGCCTCGACGATAAAGCTTCCAACGATGACACCGTCACATACAGATCCCAACGTTTGTACCTGCTCCGGACGATGCACCCCGAATCCTGCCAGGACGGGAATACGTGACCGTTCTGTCAGGCGAGTCAAATACGCCAGCAACTCGTCGGGAAACACGTCTGTTTTTCCTGTCGTCCCTTTGAGCGTGACCGCATAGACAAATCCTTCCGCCTTCTCCAATATGGATGCCGTCCGCATTTCACTGCTCGTCAACGTGACGAGTGGAATGACCGCAACGTCATGACGATCGATACCCGCGAACAATTGAAGACTCTCTTCAAATGGAAGGTCTGGGATGATGACCCCACTTACCCCACATTCACTCGCCCGGTCAAAGAATGGTTGAACCCCAAATCGAAACACCGGATTCAAGTACGTCATCAAGACGATTGGAATCGTAAATTGATCGTTTCCTTCTATTAAATGATTCAACACCTCATCAAGCGTCACTCCCGCTTCAAGAGCGCGCATCCCAGCCGCCTCGATACTCGGTCCGTCCGCCACCGGATCGGAGAACGGGATGCCTAGTTCAATCGCCGTCGCACCCATGTGCTCGAGCTCGACGATCGTCGGGATGAGTCGGTCCATCCCGCCGTCGCCTGCCATGATATATGGAACGAACGCCGCTCCTTCTCGTTCTCGAATCACTGTTTCTAATCTCATCGTGTCGCCACCTTCTCTCGAATTGTATGGACGTCCTTGTCTCCGCGTCCTGATAAACAAATGACCAGTGTATCGTCTTCTCCCATCGTCTTCGCGAGCGTCTCTGCGTAAGCGAGAGCGTGCGACGACTCCAAGGCGGGAATGATGCCTTCTTGCCGGCTGAGAGCGAGACATGCATCGAGTGCCTCGTCGTCGGTGACGGCGGCATAACGCACCCGTTCGATATCTTTCAAGAAGCTATGCTCGGGACCTACCCCTGGATAATCGAGCCCTGCCGAGATTGAATGGGCCTCCTCGATTTGACCGGCCGCGTCTTGCAGGACATACATGAGTGACCCGTGCAATACACCGACCTCTCCTTTTGTAAGGGTCGCCGCATGTTGATCCGTATCGACACCGCTTCCCGCCGCCTCGACACCATAGAGTGCGACCGAGTCATCGTTTAAGAACGGATAGAACATCCCCATGGCGTTGCTCCCTCCACCGACACAGGCGATGACAGCGTCCGGTAGTCGCCCTGTCTGTTCGAGGATTTGACGACGTGTCTCTGTTCCAATCACGCTTTGGAAGTCACGTACCATCTGTGGGAACGGATGTGGTCCGAGTACCGAACCCATCACATAATGCGTATCATCTACATGTTTGACCCAATAACGGAGCGCTTCATTGACGGCATCCTTTAGCGTACGACTGCCTGATTTGACGGGAACGACTTTCGCCCCGAGCAGTTCCATCCGAAACACGTTCAACGCCTGGCGCTCGACATCGACCTCACCCATAAAGATGGTACATTCCAAATCGAGTAGGGCACATACTGTCGCAGTCGCGACACCGTGCTGACCCGCTCCGGTCTCAGCGACGACTTTCTGTTTCCCCATCCGTTTCGCAAGGAGCGCCTGCCCGATTGTGTTATTGATTTTGTGGGCACCGGTATGGTTCAAGTCTTCACGTTTCAAATACACGTTCGTCCCAAGGCGACGACTTAGGTTCGACGCATAATAGAGTGGCGTCTCACGTCCCACGTATTCACGTAATAAAGAAGAGAAGCGTTCTTGAAACTCAGGATCTTGCTTCGTTTCTTCGTAAGCGACCTCCAATTCTTCGACCGCCTGCATGAGCGTCTCCGGAATATACTTCCCGCCATATTGTCCAAACTTCCCGTTCACTGGTTGTGCATACATCATAGTTCCTCCTTGGCGCGTTGAATGAACGCGCGAATCTTTTTAATATCTTTCTGACCGTCCGTCTCGACACCGCTCGAGACGTCGACACCGTCTGGGCGGATCATTTGAATCGCTTGCCGCACATTATCTGGAGATAGACCGCCCGCTAGCCAAAACGGACGTTTCGGTCGGTCGATTTCGCCCCAGTCCAATACCTGTCCACTTCCCGGGGTCGGATGATCCATCAATCGTACATCCGCCGTCTCCTCGGTCGATGCATCGATGATCGGCAACCCGAAGATTTGGAGGTCCTCCATCGACTGCGTCCGGTGGTGAATTTGTAAATCCGTCAGCCCTACTTCCATCGCTTGTTCGATGTCTTTCATTGAAGGACTTAAAAATACACCAACGATTCGAATCGATTGCGGGATGTGTGCGGCTAGCGTCTTCGCAGTCGCCACGTCGATTTGGCGAGAACTTGGTGCGAACACGAATCCAATCGCATCTGCTCCCGCCTCGACCGCCGCCCGGAGAGCTTCCTCTGTCTTTACTCCACAGATTTTAACGAACATGTTTTCAACTCCTCGAGTAACCGGGTCGGATCTTCTTCTCGCATGAGTGCTTCCCCGACGAGAATGGCGCTTGCACCGGCTTCTTGTAGACGCGCAGCCGCCTCAACCGTACTGACCCCACTCTCGCTGACGAACGTGACCTCGGGATAGCGTTTCATCAAATCGACCGATGTCTCAAGCGATACCTCGAATGTTTTTAAGTCTCGATTATTGATGCCGATCAACACGTTATCAAGTTCGAGGGCGATGCACAACTCCGCCTCATCATGTACTTCGACTAAGACGTCTAGACCGATAGAGCGGGCATATCGCGTCAATTCGTGAAGACGTGTCGGGTGTAAGGCTGCCACGATGAGGAGCGCGACACTCGCCCCGTGATGTTTCGCGTAGTCAAGTTGCCGTTCATCGATGATAAAGTCCTTACATAGCACCGGGATTGTGACGGCGTCGGCGACTTTTCGTAAGTCGTCAAAAGAACCGTTAAAATAGGTCGCGTCCGTCAATACCGAAATCATCGTCGCACCAGCTTTTTCATATTGACGTGCCCGTTCGGCGACGTCGACCGTTTCCCGAATCATCCCTTTCGAAGGGGACGATCGTTTGATTTCTGAAATGATATGGAACCCATCACTCATGACATTCAATAGAGAAATCGGCTCCGTCACGGCGACATCAATCGGCTTCATGCGACTGACCTCTTCGATTTTCGTTCCGATGATTTTCGTCAAATAACTCATGCCTCGACCTCCGTACGTTGTAAATGTTGTAACACGCGTAACGCGTGTCCTTCGTCAATGCTACGTTTCGCCTCTTTCACTCCCTCACGGAGAGTTGAAGTCGCTCCGTACGTGCAAAGGGCAAGTGCCGTGTTCAACAGGACGACGTCTCGTGCCGGACCAGTCTTTCCGTTCAGCACGGCGAGAAGCGTCGCGGCGTTTTCTTTCGGTGTCCCTCCCCGCAATGCTTCCAGAGGTGCCCGCATCAAACCAAGATCTCTTGGGTCGACCGCATAGCGTGCCGTCTGATTCCCGTCAAAAAAGTACACATCGTTCACACCGGCGAGACTCGCTTCATCGAGACCGCCCGCACCGTGTACGACCATGCCCCGCTCCACGCCGAGATGTCTCATCGCGGTCGCCATCTTCTCGAGTAACGATGGATGATAGACACCGACCAGTTGTCGTTTCGGACGAAGTGGATTCGTCAATGGTCCGATTTGGTTGAAGATGGTCGCTGTTGCGAGTCGTTTCCGAACCGGCATGACGTGTTTCATGATCGGATGAACGTGCTGAGCGAATAAAAAACTGAGATTCATCTGTTTCAAGTCTGCATGTACTTCTTCTGCCGTCTTCACGATCGGAACGTTCAATGCCTCTAGAACGTCTGCGCTCCCTGATCGACTCGACACGCTTCGGTTCCCGTGCTTGGCGACCGGGATTCCAAGACCGGCCAAGACGAACGCGACGGTTGAACTGATATTGAAGGTATGCGCCCCGTCGCCTCCGGTGCCGCACACATCGAGTACCGGGAGGTCGCTTTCCGTGAACTGTGACGCTTCACGGATATACGCCGCAAGTCCCGCCATCTCTTCTGCCGTCTCCCCCCTTTCTTTCATCGCCAGTAGCACTCGTTCGATTTGTTTCTCGTCCGCTTGGAACATTTCGCTTGCTGCCACTTTCATATCGGCTGTCGATAATGAGTTCGTCTCCAATTGTTGAATCATCGCCTGTTCCCCCTCTAAAAATGTGTATAAAAAAACTCCACACGACAGTCGTCGTATGGAGGACGGTTCTAGACCGCGGTGCCACCTCTCGTTGATTCAAAAGAATCCACTCTCCGATGCAATCACATCGTATCCCGATAACGGGGGAAGCCGTCATGACCTACTCTATTCAGCCATGCTCTCATGAGCCCATTCACGCGGACGCCTCGGTCAGGATCTCACCATCCCTGACTCTCTGGACGAAACGTCTTCTCGCGCTACTCCTCTCAATCCTCGATTTATGTTATTGAAACGAAAAAAGGGTCACCCGTCTCCTCATAGCCTATGCTACAAGAAGGACGAGTAACCCGTGGTGCCACCTTCGTTGGTTCTGAAGAACCCACTTCACGGACAATCATCCGCTTCCCCGTGATAACGGTGGGTAACCCGCTAAAGCCTACTCAAAGTTCGGTTTAGAGCTCAGAAGTCCATTCGCGACATCTTGTATACTGATTCGCACCACCCATCAGCTCTCTGTCATACAAGACTTGTCGTTACTTCTCTTCGTCGACGCCTTTATTCGTTTCAGTTAAGTTAACTCGTACTATACAGGGCTGACGAAACCATGTCAAATAAAAAAATTAAAAAAATTTGTCTCTATATGTGCATCCAAAAATGAGAAACCTTCATCGATTTTTCGAATTGACATCGTTTTTTTCCGTCTGCTATAGTCGTCCACAACAACATTTCACTCAGCTAAAGGAGAATTGATTTTGGAAACAAACAAACTAAAACGCGAGCTGTCCACCCGGCAACTCACGATGATTTCCCTCGGAAGTGCCATCGGAACCGGGCTCTTCCTCGGGAGCGGACTCGCGATACAGACGGCTGGACCAAGCGTTCTCGTCAGTTATGCCATCGGGGCTTTCATCGTCCTCTTACTCATGGGCGCACTTGCCGAAATGACGGTCGCCCACCCGACATCTGGATCATTCGGAACGATTGCCGAACGCTACGTTCATCCACTCGCAGGATTTCTCGTCCGTTACTCTTATTGGGTCGCAAACGTCCTGGCCATAGGGGTTGAAGTCAGTGCCATTGCCATCTATATGCGTTACTGGTTCCCTGATGTGAACGGGTTCGTCTGGGTCGCCCTGTTTGGTGGACTGCTCATTTACGTAAACGCCCGACATGTGCATACGTTCGGGACGACCGAGTACTGGTTATCATTCATCAAAGTAACTGCCATTATTTTGTTCATCGTCCTCGGTGCCGCTACATTGTTCGGCGAACCAGGATCACCGATCGAATCAATCACGACAGGGAACGAAGGTTTCTTTGCTTTCGGGTTTTACGGCATGTGGGTGACGATTTTCATTTCCCTCTTCAGTTTCCTCGGAACCGAACTCGTCGCTGTCACAGCCGGTGAAGCCAAAGACCCGGACCAAGCCGTACCACGAGCATTACGCGCGACCGTGTTCCGCCTGACGTTTTTCTATGTCGTCACGCTCACGATTATGCTCATGCTCATCCCATGGCAACAAGCAGGGATTGATCAAAGTCCGTTCGTACTCGTCATGGAGCAGTTCGACGTCCCATTTGCGGCAGGTATCCTCAACTTTGTCATTTTGATTGCTGCCTTGTCCGCCATGAACGCGCAGCTCTATGCGTCGACACGTATGATGTACTCGCTTGCCGAAGCTGGTGACGCACCAAAAGCGTTCAAAAAAATCAGTAAGAACGGGATTCCGACCTTCGCGCTGTTCGTATCAACAGGTGGAATTGTGTTGGCCGCCCTCTTACAAGTGTTCATGGAGTCGTCTTATCCGTTCTTGATGGGAATCTCGATGTTCGGGGCCATCTTCACTTGGTTCATGGTCTTTGTGTCCCACCTGTTCTTCCGCAAAAAGTGGACGGGACGAAAACTCCCGGTCCGCATGATCGGTTATCCGTTTCTCCCATTACTCGGGGCGGTCTTACTCTTAAGCCTGATGATCACGACATGGTTTACAGATTTCAACATCTTGTTGAAGTTCGGTGTCCCATGGTTGATTGGGTTGACGATCATCTATTACGTCCGTGAACAAATGCGTAAAAAACAAGATCGTCCGAGCGACATCAAGCGAGCCAACTAATGAGCATCCCTTCGCAAGTAGCGGAGGGATGTTTTTGTACACAAAAGAGCCCCTTTCGCAATCGAAAGGGGCTCTTTTAAGGCATCAGAAGAACTGACGCGGATTGACGGTGCTACCTGCACTCGTTGCCGAGTATGAGTAACCGCCTTTATGAATCTCAAAGTGCAAGTGCGGACCTGACGAGTTCCCTGTGTTCCCAAGTGTTCCAATATTCGACCCTTGTGTCACACGCTGTCCTGAGCTGACTGCTACGGAGTTCATGTGCGCATACACTGTCGTCCAAACTTGACCATTGATGACGTGGGCGATCATGACGTGGTTCCCGTAAGCGCCACCCCAACCTGCACGAATGACAGTACCTGTCGCAGACGCACGGATTGGCGTCCCAGTCGGAGCTGCGATGTCTACACCGTTATGGAACGTGTAGCCGAACTGGCCACTTGCCGGTCCAAAACCTTGAGAATAACGTCCGTAGGCTGGCTGAATGAACATCGAGCTAGACGGAGCTGGCGCCGACGTTGTCGGGGCCGGTTTCGGTGCAGGTGCTGGTTTCGGCGCTGGTTTTGGTGCTGGTGCCGGTTTCGGTGCTGGTTTTGATGCAACCGTATTGTTTGAAGACGAAGAAGACTGGGTATTCGAATTATTGTCCTGCTTTTTTTGCGCGGCTTGGCGAGCCGCTTCCGCTTCTCGCTCTGCTTCACGAGCTTTAGCTTGACGGGCTTCTTCCGCCCGTGCTTTTGCTTGGCGTTCTTCTTCCGCCTTGCGAGCCGCTTCTTGACGAGCTTCTTCCGCCTTGCGAGCCGCTTCTTGACGCGCAGCCTCTTCAGCACGACGACGTGCTTCCTCTTCTTCACGACGCTGCGCTTCGATTTCAGCCGCAATCGCCTGTTCTTGTGCCACTAACGTCGCTTCAATCTCTTGAAGGTCGAAAATTTGTGATTCAAATTTGATGTTCTTCTCTTCAAGTTCTTTAATGCGTTTTTCACGCTGCTTCATTTTCTTCTCAAGCTCGGCTTGACGCACTTCGAGTGCCTTTTGTTGTTCGAGAAGTGAAGCACGCTCTGCTTTCAAGTCAGCTTGTGCTTCTTTCAACGAACGCTGTGTCGCTTCATAGTCATCGAACAACTCTTGGTCACTACGCTGAATCGTTCCAGCTGTGATCATGCGCGTGACGAGATCTGAAAGGTCTTTTGAACCAAAAATGAATTCAGCCCAGTTGATCGAACTACCACCATTCTTCTGCATTGTGGCCATTCGCTCTTTCATCATCGCTTCTTGCGCCTTCATTTTTTCTTGGTAATCTTTAATGTCGGCTTCTAAATCCTCGATTTTCATCTCGGTGCGTTTGATTTCTTGGCGCTTCATTGCCACATCGTTGATGACGTCTTGTAGCTCCGCGTCCATTTTATTGACCTCTGCCTGCACTTTCGAAATTTCCTCGTTATTCACTTTAATCTTCGAAGACGTATCGGCTTGGTCTTTCTTTACGCTATTTCGCTTGTCTTGAACTTTTTGTTGTTGCTCTTGCTTTTCTTTAATCGAAGTCGATGCATCCGCGACGGTATGGGTGCTAATCAGCATTACACCGAGCGTGAGCGTCGAGACTGTGCGTTTCCAATTCATGAATAGGTACATCCTTTCTCAATAACAAACCTATATATAGAGCCGTTTCAGTATGTAACAAAAACGATCAATGAGTTAAGTTTCAACACGGTTAATTATATCTAACTGTTAGATGTTTTCCTGTTAAAGTTATATTTCAATTTTATTACGCAAGAACAAAGGTTCAGGCAACGAATACATAGAAATTATTATTTACCAATACCTTTTCTCACCGCTTGATTTGACATCTTACTGTAATATTTTATGTAAATAGAGAACGATTTACCTTATTTTAAAATAATAAATGTGTAGGATGCATCATCGTTTTCCAATTGATGGAACGACTCATCAAAAAAAATCCATGCCCTCGCTACATGTGAACATGAGCAAAGGCATGGATGTCGAATAAATTGATTCTCAAGTTATAGTTTCATCGCACCGACGATGACAAAGATCCAGGCGGCGATGAACAAGACCCCACCAATCGGTGTCACGGCTCCAAGTTTCGTGATTCCTGTCAACGCCATCACATATAAGCTTCCTGAGAAAAAGACAATTCCGGCAAACATGAGCCATCCGGCCACATTAAATTGACTGATGCTCACACGCATGAGCAGTGACGCAATGCCAATGATCCCAAGCGCATGAACCATATGATAGAGCACACCGGTCTGCCAGTTCGCCAACATGTTAGGCGTCAGTCTCTCTTTTAACGCATGGGCACCGAACGCACCGAGCGCCACACCGAGTGCCATCAATCCGGCACCGATCATTAACAATAACTTCATTTTTGTTCCCCCTTACCTGACTTTTCGTGCTGGTAAATTCCACTTCCGATAGTAGGATATCACTCGAAGAGTCGCTACGACAATTAAAAGCGCATAGACGACGAGACCGCCTTCGAGTTTAAAGTAATAGGTGATGACCGCAATGAGAATCGCCCAAATCGCATACACCTCAGACTGTAAGACGAGTGGTTTTCGTCCTGCCAATAGGTCACGGACGACGCCTCCTCCGACTCCGGTCAGGACAGCCGCCGCAATTGCAGCGGAAAGTGGCAAGTCGAGTTTGATCGCGACTTGTGCTCCCTGAAAGGCGAAAGCGACGAGGCCGATGGCGTCCACGATGACGCCCCACCGTTCCCAATGTGGCAATACGACACTTGGTAGCAGGAAGATGAGGAGTGCGACAAGAAAACATAAAACAAACAAATCATTTTGTTGCCAAATCAAGCTGACGGGGTTTCCTAACAGGACGTTCCGAATCGCGCCGCCTCCAAAGGCTGTGATGAACGCGAGCAACCAAACCCCAAAAATATCGTATTTTTCATCCATCGCAATGATGGCTCCGCTCGCCGCGAACGCAATCGTTCCGACGACGTTGAGCAATTCCCACTCCATGAACATCCCTTGCCCTTTCTTCAACGCATTGTATGGTAAAGTATAGTTACAAAAAATCAGGTCAGTCGAGCGACTGTCGTAAAGGATGTCGGTATTACTATGAAACGTATCGCTTTGTTCCGCATATGGATTATCGTCACCATGTTCGCCCGATTCATCATTCGGCTGTACGCTTTTTCACGCAAACAACAACAAGGCGTAGCCACGACAGAAGAATATGAGGCGCTCATGCTCAAGCTCGCGCGTGAGTACAAACGAAACGCCCTTCGACTCGAAGGTTTATTGATCAAACTCGGTCAATTCTTGTCCATCCGTGCTGACTTGTTGCCGCCAGCCGTCTTGAACGAACTATCTGAGCTCGTCGACCGTGTCCCGACATCGGGTTGGGAGAAGTCGCGCGCGATTTTAGAAGCGGAATGGGGCGTCCCTTACACGCAAGTCGTCAAAGACGTCGAGATCGATGCTGTCGCTTCCGCCTCAATCGGGGAAGTGTATGGTGCCACGCTTCTAGAAAACGGCAAACGGATCGCCATTAAAATTCAGCGTCCGAATATCGAAAAAATCATTCGCACCGACTTCCGCGCCATGCGGATCGTCACGTCGATGTTGAAGCGGACATCCCTCGCAAAATCGACCGACTTAGATAGCTTATATCGCCAAATGATTTTTGTCATCGGGGATGAACTAAATTTTCAAACCGAATTAAAAAATGCTTTATATTTCAAAGCCAAATATGCAGATAATCGGGACGTCTACATCCCGGACTATCATGAACACCTCTGTACGAACCGTGTGTTGACGATGGACTGGGTCGAGGCACGACGCATCACCGACCTCACCTTTTTAAAAGAGAATCACATTGATCGATCGGCGCTAGCCGAACGACTGTTCACGCTCGCCGCTGAACAATTGTTATTCGGCGGACAATTCCATGCCGACCCGCACCCTGGAAACGTCCAGATTCGCGCTGACGGAACAATCATCCTCCTTGACTTTGGCATGGTCGGACAGACGACCGCCCAAGACATGGCGACGATTCGAAACATCTTACAGGCATTCATCACTCTTGACTATGAAGGCATCGTGGACGGATTAGAAGATTTACGTTTCCTCTTGCCGACGGCGAACAAACAAAACATTCGTCAAGCGCTCGAGAAGGCTGTCAACTTTTACTTAGAAACCGACCTCGACACGGTCGATACAAAGTTAATCGAAAAAGTGTTGTTAGATATTCAACTACTCGTTAAAAACGAACCGATTCAGCTTCCAGCAGAGTTCGCCTTCTTTGGTCGGGCTGCCTCGACCTTGCTCGGCATCCTACAGATTTTAGACCCGAAAATCGACCTGTTCACGCTCGGAAAACCGATTGTCATCGAATGGCTCGAGGAAGACGGGACGACGCTACAAAATCGTTATGTGAAGACCGGGATCAACTATGCGAAAAAATTACTGAACGTCCCCCCTCTTCTCGATAACTATTTGAAGGAACCGACACGAAAACGTCTGTCCGAACAAGTGATGTTCCAGCGTGACCTAGAATCAAAAGAACTGTTACACCGCCAGACATTCAATGCCATCGTCATCTTGCTCGGCTTACTTGTCGGGCTACTCGGCTACATCCGACCAGATGAATGGCTCTTTTGGTCAGGTGGGGCCGTCTCTGTTTTGGCTTATTTTAATTGGAGACGCCTCGGACGAAAAGTTCGTCACTTGGCACGTCAAGATTTTCGCGTATGATTGGACCGCCACTTCTAGGAGTGGCGTTTTTTTGTCGCATCCACTGCGCAATATAGGTACCGACGTCACGCATCATGCGACATGTCGTCCACCCCATCGTTGACACTTGGATGACGTTCGCCCGCTTCAAATAATCACTCTCATATTGAACGAGATACCCTTGATACGATAACTGTCGGCCGAGCTCCGTCGCGGACTGGCCCGGTGGCATGTGAAGCGTGATAATGCCTGGTGACTGCGCTGGACTCACGTCGACTTGTAAACCGCTCTCCCGAAGCGATTTGAGCAATGCGGTCATCTTTTCTTGATGCGAAGCAACCTCTTCATTCGTCAGTTCGTCTAGCGCGACATCCATTGCCGAAAGGAGCGGTTCTGACTGTGTGAAAGCAATCGGTTTGTAAAGCGTCAAGTCAAAATAGCGCGGTACATGTGATGACGCAACTGCTGGTTGTTTCATTGCGACAAACGCGAGTCCTGGCGCATTCCGAAGCGCTTTATTAGACGAGAACGTCACGTAGTCCGCAAAAGAATAGTCGTAGTCAAACGTCCCGACCGCACTGATCGCATCAATGGCGATGGTCCCTTGCCACGTGCGAAGCGGTTCAAGGTCGACTAACATTCCTAACGATGTCTCACAATGAACCGTCCATATCCACTTAGGCAGGATTCGCTCGACTTGAGGAACGTCCCACTTCCCATTCCTGTCTACCGAAATGACGTCAAAAGAAAGACCGGCACGTCGGGCATGGTCAATCAAACGCTCTCCAAATTCACCCGTATTGAAAATGGCCCCGTGTCCGCTCAACCGAGAGGCTATCGCATCATTGGCGACAGTACCGCTCCCGAGCATTGTGTAAACATGTGGGAGTCCGACCCGGTCCGCGAGCTTTTGCTGCACCGATTCAAGCAATTGGCTCGTCTCTTTTGAACGGTGTGGACGTGGTTGCCTTGAGAGTCGTTCTCTAACTCGCTCTGAACATTCAACGGGACCCGCGAGCAAACTTTTCGGTCGAAGCGCCGTTGCCGATTTGGATTCGTAAAAAGCGGTCCTCGTTAACATCATCGGAACGTATCTCGCTTCTTTTGGACCGATCGGGTCAGCGAACGGCACGAACCCGAACCGATGATAAAGCACTTGTTCCCGTGTCGTTCCACTGATGACGATGCCATCGACCTCACGTTCTGTCGCGTCTTCGATGACCGCACGCATCAGTCCGGCGAACGTACGGTTGCGCCGATACGCCTTCTTCACGGCGAGGAGACGAATCTCGAGCCACTCTCCCTCAGGAATACTCACTCCCTTTTGTTCCAATGAAAACGGTCGCTCTTCTCGTAACGCACACATGGCAACGACTTCCCCATTCGCTTCTCCAATCCAGTATGTATTCTCTCCATGAAATCGGTCGACAAGTCGCCGCTCCGGATTCGGTGGATGTTGCGGAATCTCCTCGACGAATGTTTCGTAATTCAATCGATGAATCGCGTCAAAATCTGATACGTCGGCCTTTCGATATATAATCATTCCGTTTCCCCCTTTACATGATGATAGATGATCACGAGGGCAGTGAGCGTGGCCCATATGACATTTCCGACACTGCCGAGCGCAGCGAGCGGAAGCAAGATGAGCATCACCAGTCCTGTCTCGCGAGAGTTGTCGGTCCCTTTAATCAACAGTAATAGCACAAGGAGACCCCCGATAAACCACAGGGGGTCATATGCCAAAATGACCCCAGAAAAAACGGCATAACCCTTCCCACCCGTACGGAGACGCCAAAATGGATAAATATGACCGAGTGTGAGCGCGAACGCGGTCTCCCAAAAATATAGACCGCTCATCTGCAATATAAGAACCGTTTTGAGCACGTCGAATCCATAGACGATGAGAAACGCCTTCACCCCTCCGATGCGATGTGCATTGCGAGCCCCTGTGTTCTTTGACCCAGATGTCGACAAATCATGACCACTTAGTAATCCATACAACCTGCCCCCGAGCAGACTTCCGACTAAATAACCAACAATGATGATCCACATCATATCCCCTCACTTTTTGGAAAATTGTGTGTGTTTTAAAAAAACGGGTATCCTCTAATTAACTGTGCACTTTTTGGAAAGGGGAAATCAAGATGAGAGAAGAAAAAAACTACATCAACGGGGAATGGATGGAAACGGACGAAACGATTGAAGTACGAAATCCGGCAACCGGTAACGTGATGGCCGTTGTGACGAAAAGCGATGCGACAGAAGCGACTCAAGCCGTTGATGCCGCACATGAGGCGTTACAGGAATGGCAACAGAAGACAGCGGAAGAACGAGGAGCGTTACTGAATGAATGGCATCGTCTGATCGCAGAGCATACTGAAGAGCTCGCGCGGACGATGGTGGAAGAACAAGGAAAACCGCTTAAAGAAGCGATCGGCGAAATCAACTACGCAAATGGATTTATCGATTGGTACGCGGCAGAAGGACGGCGCGTGTATGGCGAGACGATTCCCGCATCATCGAATAATAAGCGCATCTTCGCCATCAAGCAACCGGTCGGCGTCATCGCGGCCATCACGCCATGGAACTTCCCGGCCGCCATGATTACCCGGAAAGTCGCCCCGGCGCTTGCAGCAGGCTGTACGGTCATCATAAAGCCCGCATCAGCAACCCCGTTGACCGCTATCGAGTTGGTCAAGCTGGCGGAGAAGGCGGGATTTCCAAAAGGAGTCATCAACCTTGTCACAGGACAAGCGTCTGATCTCGTCAAGGCGTGGCAACAAGATCCTCGTGTTCGGAAATTGACATTCACAGGATCGACGGAAGTCGGGAAGACGCTGATGCGCGACGCCGCCGACACCATGAAAAAAATCTCTCTAGAGCTTGGCGGACACGCCCCGCTCATCGTCACGGCCAATGCCGACTTAGACAAGGCAGTACCTCAAGCCGTCGCGACCAAGTTCCGTAATGGTGGGCAAACGTGCGTATGTGCGAATCGAATCTATGTCGAACGTGCCGTCGTCGATGAGTTCTCGGAACGCTTTATTAAAGAGGTCGAGGAGTTGAAGGTCGGAAACGGTCTAGAAGAAGGCGTCGACATCGGTCCTCTCATCGATGATGATGCGCTCAGTAAAGTCGAAAAACATATCGAGGACGCCGAGATTCGTGGTGGTGAAGTGTACGGCGGCGAAGTGTTGGACGGTTTGTTCATTCGTCCCGCGGTCATCCGTTACGCGAATGAAGACATGCTTTGTATGAACGAAGAAACGTTTGGACCTGTTGCGCCAATCGCTACGTTTGATTCGCTCGATGAAGTCATCAAACGGGCAAACAACACTCCGTTCGGGTTGGCCGCTTATCTCTTTACACAAGACATCAATGAGGCCGTCTATTTAGCAGAATCGCTAGAGTACGGAATTGTCGGCGTAAACGACGGCCTGCCATCAACGCCTCAAGCGCCTTTTGGTGGATGGAAAGAGAGCGGACTCGGACGTGAAGGCGGGCACCATGGCATCGAAGAATTTTTAGAAGTGAAATACATCTCGCTCGGATTGTAAATCTGCGTATGCAAAAAGGCTTGTCGCGATGACAAGCCTTTTATGATTGGTTGACCCATTCGACAAGGTCGTCAGGCGACTCAATCACATGATCCGCAAGCGCCCACTCTTCTTCATTCCCGAACCCGAATCCCGTCAAGACGACCGGAAAATCATGGGCACGCGCCGCCTCTACATCGGATTTGCGATCGCCTACCATGATGTAGTCAGCCTCACCATGACGGACACGGTGTGCGGTCAAAATATCTGCTTTCTTCTCACCTCCGACGGACTCAAGGCATTCAGGTGCCGTCATGTATGGACGAATCTGTTGCGTATCTAAAATCAGATTCATGTAATGAACTCCACAGTTACTCGCTGTCGTCAATGTATGACCTTGCCCGTGAAGCGTCTCTAACATGTCGCGAATCCCATCAAATAAGACATTCTGCCCTTTCATCGTCTTCTCGAGCGTCGTATGACGTAATTTACGGATGAGACGAATCTCCTCAAGCGTCGCCTCTGGGATGACATGCTCCCAAAACGCGTTGCCCGCCAATCCGTATCCAGAACGGACCGCCTCTTCACTCGGCTTCGGGAGGTGCGGAAGTTCCTCGAGCGCCTCATGAATTGCCTGTGTCATCGGTCCTGTCGTGTCTACTAACGTTCCATCGATATCAAATAAAATGACTGCCATTGGATTTGTCTCCTCTCTTTCACTCTCCTTACCGTAGCAGAATCCCCGTAAATGCAAAAGTGAAAACGTGGTGACAATAAAACGACTGAACCGATTCGTTCAGTCGCATCCATCATCCTCGCCAAAAATTCATTCCGCCCTTCACGGAATAGACATCGGTATATCCGGAACTTTTGAGCATTGCCGCGGCACGCTGACTTCGCATCCCACTTTGACAAATGACATAAACGGGACGCTCTTTTTCCTTCGGATAGTTCGCTTGCGCCTGTCCGAATCCCGAGAGGGGGACACTTTTTGCTTGCTTAATATGTCCTGCGCGGTATTCATGCGGTTCTCGAACGTCCAACAGTTGAATATTCCGCTCTTCCGCAATCCTTCGCTTCAAATCATCTGTCGACACCGTTTTGACGTTGTTTCGACGACTCCACCAAAAATATACGATTCCAATGATGATTGCCACAAAAAGAAAGTCCAACATATTCACGCCTCCATTTGAGTTCAATTGATACCCTCATTATACCCCCTAAGGTATTTAAGTCAATGAAAGTGAATTCTGTCTCAGAGTTGGCTACCAGTAAATCGATTTGCGGGTCCAACATTGTGTTGAGGTCACACCCGGTCACGGATCTATTTGAGCATCATGAGAAACCTTCAATATGTTTAGTTTCCGTCAGTATCATACGGACCGGACGTACAGCGACGTGCCGGCAAGACAAAGGAACGTCATCCCTCATTGGGAAGACGCTCCTCTACTCAATATTTTTTTAATTTTTCAGAGCCCTCGTAGCCTACACGTGGCTCAAAAATCAAGCAACGAATCAGACTTTTGCTGTTCGTCATCCTCCATCGGGATTCCTAGGAAAGCAGCCATTTGACGATCGAGTGGTGGCTTCACCTCGCTCGTAGGTGTCGTCGTTTGTGGCGTGTCGACAGTTTTTTCTGACGTTTCTGCTAACAGTAGCTCACAAAAACCCATCAATTTTGCCAAGTGACGCTTTTGTACCTCGCCGGTCGACGATTCAATCTGTGTCATCACCTGACGCATTTGGGCGATGACTTGTTGTTCAGTAATCATGGTCCGTACACATCCTTTACGATTCCATTGTGCAGGATTTCATCCTTGATTCGCAAGTGCTCCTAACGATTCCTTGACGCGATCCATTTTAAAAAAGCTTCGTAGTCAAAGCGAACTTGGTTCGCGTAAAAGTCGGCCCACCTCGACAGTTGTCGAATAAACAACGAAGGCGAGTCGCCGATTGCCATCGTGATTCGTTCGCTCGCCGTATAATCTAACACATTGGACGTCGCATCGGCTCGCGCATGGATTTTCGCCGTAATTTCTGCTTGTATCCTCAACGTTTCAATGAGTGCCGTCTCGTCTTTCATATGCTTCGCCTTCACTTTTCGTTTATATGGTGAACGCTGTCGGATGTAATACGCTTTCCCATCAATCGTCAAATGACCGAGATATGGGTCACGACTATGAACCATCGCCCGCTGAGCGGCCACGACACGCGCTCCTTCATGCGACAATCCATTTTCAAACAGTGGGTGCGTCGGCAAAAACAGGGACGGGACAGCGGACTGCGCCTGTTTCATCTCTAAAATGACATCTTCATCGTGCTCCTCGTCGGCCCCTTCAATCAAGATATAGTAACGCTCTAATCCGATGGAAGCCGTGCCGCTTTGTAACTTGATGGCGATGTCTTTCACTTCATAATGATCCGCGTGATGGCGATGCTCATCCGACAGGGAAGATAAATAATCTCCCCATGCCTCAACAATCTTTTCGCGCATAGAAGGTGATGGAGGGATCAAGTCGTCACTCGTTGCAAAATAACGTTCTTCATCCCGAACTTCCGTACGCTCAGCCATAAACTCACTCTTCTTTTTTTCGGCCTTTTTAATCACCTTTTTTACAGGCTTACACGTGTTCTTTTTAGTAAATTGGATATCTCCACTTCGTCCATTCGCGTGTTGCTCAATTGCAACTGTGTACGACTCGGCAAACGCCTCGATCGCAGCCTTGCCATCGAACCCAGATTCAGCCGCAAACAAATCGACAGAGACCGCCATCCGCAACAAATCAAACAGATAGGAGCCGATATACGCCTCGTCAAAATCATTTACGTCATAAATGATTGTACCGGCGCCGTCCTCAAACACACCGAAGTTTTCAAAGTGTAAATCTCCTTGTATGAACGTTGGATAATCAGGTCCCGTATCAAATGCAATCGGTATTTTCGCAAAGTCATAATAAAACAAGTGAGAACTGCCTCGAAAAAACGAAAACGGACTCGAACTCATTTTGGCATACTTTTCTTGTCTCGCTTCTTCGGATAGGTGCCGAATCGATTTGTCATAAAAATCGAGGACGGTCCCAATCGTCTCACTCCGTATTTGTTGTTTGACGGCTGTGAACATATGGTTCTCCCCTTCACTTGTTGAATAAGTGGCTGTACTCCCCGTATCCGGCCTCTTCAAGCTCTTCAACCGGGATGAATCGGAGTGCGGCTGAATTGATGCAATATCGCAAACCACCAAGCTCTTTCGGTCCGTCATCAAACACATGTCCGAGATGACTGTCGGCATGTTTCGAACGAACTTCGGTTCGGACCATGTGATGTGTCGTATCCATGTTCAAATCGACTTGCTTTTCTTCGATTGGTCGAGAAAAACTTGGCCATCCACAATTTGACTGGAACTTGTCATGAGAAGTGAACAGTGGCGTTCCGTCAATAATATCAACGTATAACCCTTCTCGCTCTTCGTCCCAATATTCATTTTTAAAAGGGGGTTCCGTCCCATTCTCTTGCGTCACTTTATACTGCATCGGTGTCAAGCGCTCACGAAGAGCCTGCTGAAGTTTCCGATCGCTCCACGCTTCCTTGATGAACTTCGCGCGACCCGACCCGACCCGATACATCTCATAACGGAACGGGTTCTTTTTATAATAGTCTTGATGATAGTCTTCTGCTTCCCAAAATGTTTTCGCAGGACGGATATCGACTTCAATCGAGCGGTCGAAGCGTCCAGAGTCTTCTACTTCCTGTTTGGAGCGCTCTGCGGCAACCCGTTGCTCCTCTGAATGATAGAAGATTGCCGGTCGATACGATTCACCTCGGTCATTGAACTGTCCCCCACCATCTGTCGGGTCAATTTGACGCCAATAGATGTGAAGTAATTCATCATAAGAGATGACCTCAGGATCGAACGTTATCTCGACCGCTTCTAAATGTCCCGTCGTCTCCGAACAGACTTGTTGATATGTCGGATTGTCTACATGTCCTCCTGTATATCCAGAAATGACACGTTCGACTCCCTCGTATTTATGAAACGGTTTGACCATGCACCAAAAACAGCCGCCCGCAAAAGTAGCTTTTTCCATAATGAATCCCTCCTTACTTTGTAGTGTACCCAAAAAGATCGCAAGACAACAAAAAACGAGAACCACTAGATGTGTTCTCGCTTCAATCCTCTTCGACTTGATTCACATGACGCATCACTAAAAATAAGATGACTCCTACGATGATCGCTCCTAAAAGCGTCAATACGATATTGTCTCTAGCGGATAACGTATAAAAAATCGCTAACCCAATCAAAATGAGCGCAATCGGGATAAACGCTCGTTTAAAATGATCCCAGTAACGCACGGACAGTCCCCCTTTTCTTTTATCATACCAAACTTTCGAATTTCAATTATGAAAGTTCAAAAAAGAGAAAGAAGATTTTGATATGGGCACAAGGAAATCGATACAGTTTCTTGAATATTCATCAAGAGGGACTGATTCCTATCTGTTTTTTGCATGATACTCTATAATATAACTAAATATTCCTATACAAGATAAGGGGGAGATTCGATGCTCACCATCATTAATGCGTTCTTTATCAACCTGTGTATCTTGTTCACACTCTTCACCATTTCCTTTTTACCGTTTCGCAACCGACCTCGATTGACTCCACAATCACCCTTAAACGGCAGGGTGTTGCTCGGTGTACAAACAGGCCTCATCGCATTACTCCTTTTAGGAAACGCCTTGCCTCTTGAAGGGGTACTGATCGACTTACGTGCCATCCCGATCATGATAGGCGTCTTATTCGGCGGGTGGGTGAGTGGCGCGGTGGCAGGTGTAATCTTTTTGACCGGTCGAGCTCTCGTCGTTTTATCGACAGATGGCGCAATGATCGGTCTATATCTCGCCATTGCCACAATGATTGTTTTAGTCGGGTCGACTAGCATACTTCGCCGTAAAATGAATAATACGCGGACGACCTTGCTCGCTTTCACAACAATTAGCGTCGTCATTTTCGGAGCAGCCATCTACGCCGCGCTCCCACTTAATCTGTTCTATCCCGTCTTAATCGTTTATACGTTGATGTCATACGGCGGGGCTAGTTCCTCATATCGCTTGTTGCTCGAACTGCGCCGTCATTTCGAGAACGTTCAGCATCAAAAACAATTGGCACGGACGGACGCGCTCACTGGGATTGCCAACCGCCGCCTCTTAAACGAAGCGATGGCCAACTTGACAGTCGAGGCAGAAGAATATGCGTTGATTTTGGCTGATATCGACCATTTCAAACGTGTGAACGACACGTACGGTCACGACGTTGGTGATGATATTTTACGTGAGCTGGGCATGCTTCTCGTCAATGAGAGTGATGAGCGACATTTGGTCGGTCGCTTCGGCGGTGAAGAATTTTTAATCGTCATGCCACATGCCGCACGAGAGGAAGTATCACGCCTTGCTGAATCTATTCGAGAAAAGGTTTCATCGTTCCCGTTTGAGACGAGTGCTGGTACGTTGCACATCACTGTTTCGCTCGGAGCCTGTCATTCGAATGACATTGAAATCGATAGTGTGCTGAAACATGCGGATGAAGCATTATATCACGCAAAAGAGTCAGGTCGAAACCGCTTCATTCTCGCTTCTTAATATGTCAATCCCTTCACAAATAATGGTGTTTTCACGCTTTACTTTCTCGAGACGAATCGTTAAACTAGGCTAGACTTTGATTCAGATCGATACATCAAGATACATTCAGAAAAGGGGAAACATCGTTCATGTCAGTTTTGTTATCTTTGTTTGGAATTATGTTTATCGGATCGTTCGCGATTGACTATAAACGTGGCAAGACAATTCAACAGTCGGCACTCGGGGGCTTGCGTTCGATTCAGCAAAACCTTTGGATCTTCTTCCGTACGTCACTATCGATGATGATTGTCATCGGTCCGCTCTTGTTGATTTCGGGATTCATGTTCTCGGAACTCGTGACCTTTCAAACTGTTTCATCATTTATCATCGCCGTTCTCAGTATCGGCTTCGCTGAACGGATTATCGGGATGATCGTTGCACCGCTCGTCCGCACATTTTGGCATCAACGGGGTCGTCTCATGCCAATTTATTTGGACGCCGGATTATATGTGTTTTTGTTGTCCATACTCGTGTTAGAGTTCTTGATGAACATTCCGGGGATTCATCTTCAATCGTCGCTCATCGCGGTATTCTATGCGTTCGCTCTTTTCTTTACGAGATATTTGTTCAGCTTGATTCGATTCTCTGTTCAAAAAAGCATCGCATCAAATTAAGACCATCAATTCTTACGTATGTTCGCATATGTAAGAATTTTTTTATTGATTATCATTGACAATGAGAATCGTTATCAACTATACTCTAAATGTAGCTTCCCAAAAGCTTGACGTGCACGTTCCCCAAACCAATCACGTCACGTGGATTCCCCTCCACGACACTCTTTTTGAAAGCATTGCGACAACCCCCATTTGTTGCACCCATATTTGCCAACACAAAACGAGCAGCCCACCGACGGGCTGCTCGTTTTCTCATGAGAATACTTCTTGCTCGATTTGTTTGAGCTCATAAAACATACCACGTTTCATCATCAGTTCATCGTATGAACCGACTTCAACAATCCGTCCGGCTTCCATCACGATGATTTGATCGAACGATTCTAAACCGGTCAACCGATGACTGACAAGAATGAGTGTCCCTTCTCCCGATTGCTGTAACAGCTCAGAAAAGACGTGGGACTCGGTTCCTGCATCTAGTGCCGACGTAGGTTCATCGAGTAACCAGAAAAGCCCATTTTTCAGAAGGGCTCGGGCAATCGCTAAGCGTTGACGTTCTCCCCCTGACAAGTTCGCCCCTTTCTCAAGCACTGGCTCATCCAGTGTGAACGATAAACGGACACGCTCAAGCGCATCAATCATCTCTTCATCGGTGAAGTCACCGGCTAGCTCCAGGTTCTCTCGTATCGTTCCGTAAAAGAAATGATTGTCTTGTAAGACGACACTCGCATGTTCCCAAACGGCCGTCTGTTTGACGTCGTTCAACTTGTAGTCATCTAACCAAATCGTTCCGTTTTCCGTCCGAACGAATGCCAATAGCAATTGAAGCAACGTCGATTTACCTGACCCGCTCGGGCCGACAACGACCGTTTTAGAACCACTTGGAATGTGGAACGTCACGTCATCCATCACATCTCGATACGTGTCCGGATAACGATAACGAACATTCTCAAATGAAATCGACGGGGAAGCGGTAAAGGTCACGTCCTGTCGTTTTGCTTCCATGTCTACAATCGTTTCACTCGGTTCCGTCACCTCGAACAAGCGATCCGCTGCTTGTCGACTGTCCGCGAAATGACCTGGGAACACGGCCATCGGTGTCGAATTCTCAAACGCCGTGAGCGACATCATGATGAGCATCGCTAAAAACAGACCGTTCAAATCCCCATCCACTACTTGATACGCGCCAATCGCCAAAACACCCCACGAAACGAGTAAAGAGGCTGCAACGACAAGCGACGAATTGAAAAACTGATTCGAAGTATCTTTTCGCTCAGCTTCCATGTAACGTTCACTTCGAGCATAGACGGCTTGCTTCGTACGCTCAAGTTGATGATGGAGTTTTAAGTCGCGATATCCGTACATCATCTCTGTCAATTGAATCGATACGTCCCCACGTAGTGAACGAATCGTCTCGTCATGACGAGCTCGAATACGAGCGAATCCAAGCGGAATCAAGAACCCGGTGACGAGTACGCCTAGTAAAATCCATAGACTGACTGCGAACGAGAAAAAGGTGACAAAGAAAATCGTGCTTAAAAAAACGAGTACTAGTATAATCGGCGGATAAAACACGCGGAGAAAATAGTTTTGAAGGCTCTCCACATCTCCGACGACACGGGCCAGTAAGTCACCACTTCGATATTTCGCAAAGATGGACGGGACGAGCGGTTCGAGCTGTCGATAAAATCGGACACGCAACTCACTCAAGATCGTAAACGTGGCCCGATGAGAAGCGAGACGTTCCCGGTAACGGCTCCCCGCTCGAATGACTCCGAACAGTTTAATCAAGGCGACCGGGATCATCAGCGCATATAACGGCGGGACGAGGCCTGCACGGGAAACGAGATAGCCACTCGCTGCAAAAAGAGCGACCGCCGCGATGCCGGCTGAATATCCAAAGAAGATAGAGAGAAGAATATCTCTCTTCTCACGCATCATCCATTTTGTGATTGTCCAAAGTGAGTTCATCGATGCCCTCCTTTCTGAAGTGCAAATAGTTCAGCATACTTCGGCAGAGCAAGTAACGCTTCATGCGTCCCCTCACCGATTCGCGCTCCGTCTTCCATAAACCAAATCATGTCCGCCTCCTTGATCGTATGCAGGCGATGCGCCACCGTAATCAAGGTCGCACCTTTGGACAGCTCCTCGATGGAACGTCTGACGATTCGTTCCGTCTTCAAATCAAGTCCGGTCGTCGGTTCGTCAAATAGTAAAATACCAGGTCGCTTATAGAAAGCCCGGGCGAGTGCCAAACGTTGTCGTTCACCCCCGGACAGACCGAATCCGCCTTCTCCAAGTTCCGTCAAGATCCCGTTTGGCAAATGACCAATCACCTCGGACAATCCAGCCGCCTCGGCCGCTTCTAGTAATGCACGCTCATCAACCTTCTCGCCCAAGGCGATGTTATCGGCAAGTGTCCCGGCAAACAAATAAGGATTTTGAGAGATATAGGCGATATTTCCATACCACTCGGACTCGTCAAATGAATGGAGTGTCTCCCCATCAACGAGCACACGCCCTGATTTCATCTGTAGGAGTCCAGAAATGATGTTGAGCACTGTCGTCTTTCCGGACCCGCTCGCACCGACTAAGGCCAAGTGAGTGCCCGATGGGATTCGACCACTCAACGGTTGAAGTGCAAACCGTCCGCCTGCGTATTCAAACGATACATCTTCAAGTTCGACGTCTGGTGTCCGTGAACCGAGTGTCTTCGTTCCCCATTCCATGCGATCATCGGGGGCATCTAACACTTCAAAGATTCGGTCCGCCGCGCCCATACTTCCACGTCCCGTATGGAAAGCACTTCCCAAATCTTTAATCGCCAAATAATACTCCGGCGCCAACACAAGGATTAAAAATCCAGAGAAGAACGTGAGGTTCTCCCAAACGACCATCTGTAGCGCAACTTCTAATGCCACGACCCCGGTACTGAGCATCGAGATAAATTCGAGCATGAGTCCAGACAAGAATGCGGTCTTCAAAACAACCATCGTCGCATCCCGAAAGTCGAGGCTGCTCTTTTCAATCGCTTTCGCTTCTTGCTCGGTCCGATTGTAAAGCTTTAACGTCGTCAATCCTTGTAAGACATCTAGAAACTTACCAGAAAATTGATTCATCTTCTCCATCTGTTCTTCAGATTTTTTCTGAGTCGCAATTCCGATAATAATGAAAAACAGCGGGATAAATGGTGCCGTCACCATCATGATGACGCCAGAAATCCAGTGTTGGCTAAATACGACAACCAAAATGAGAAGCGGGATAATCGAGGTTTGGATTACCTGTGGCCAATATTGACTAAAATAGGCATCCACTTCGTCAACGGCATCCATGAACACACTGACTTTTTTGCCTGATTGCCCCGTCAAGGAGGACTCAACCGGGCTCGTAGCATATCGATCCAACAGCTGAAGACGCAACGTCTGTTTTGCCCTCTCAGATAAACTCGCACCGATTCTCCCAGATGTGTAGCCGAAGAGGGCTCGTGCCAACAGTGCCACAATGAGCCAAAGCAATGCCGGTACAATCGATTCAAATGATTCCTCTTTCAAAAAAATTCGATCGACAATGTCAACGATTAAATACGCTTGCGCCAGAATCGATAGTCCAATCATCACCGCAGACAGTACAAGTCCGACGATGTGTCCTCGTTCCGCGAAAGCCAGGGCTTGCAGTCGTTTCACTGCATTCATCCTTTCTCTATTCACAATCCAATTGCTTTGTGAGATTCATCACTAATTATACAATATGCTTCCGTCTGAAGCGAACGCTCCGCTCGTTTGAATATAAAAGACGCCCTCTGTCGAGTGGCGTCAATCGAACCCTTGACTAAAATATTCTGGATGGTCGATCACGAGTTGATGGGCGTCCATTCGAAGTACTTCCTCTTTGCGAAGTTTGGCTAAAATCGTCGAGACCGTCTCCCGAGACGTTCCGGACAAACGAGATAGCTCCACTGCGGTGAAGGGACATCGGACACGCACCCCTTCTTCGTCAGGCTCCCCTAAATCTTCGATCAAGAAATGGAGCGTATTCAACACACGCTCTTTTGCGCTCGGCGTAATGATTTCTTGGACACGACGCTCATGTAAGTCGAGAATACGGTTCATTTGTCCAATGATATACAGCAACATGCTCGATTGTGTGGACACGAACCGTTCGAATCGGTCTGTCGGAATATAGATGACCTCAATATCGGTCACCGCTTCCGCCGTATGACGGTAGTCCTCCCCTGTGAACAAACCATTGTAGGGAAAGAACTGCTTCGGTTTCACGTAATCGGCGTAATGGTGCGTCGCATTCTCGTTCATTCGTTCGAGTTTTACATAGCCACTCATCAAGAAATACACACGCTCTCGCGGATCTCCTTCCATGAACAACAGTTGTCCTTTCCGATAAGTCCGAAAATAGACGTACGGGATCAGCTGTTCGAGTGTCCGGCTCGGACATGTTTCAAATAGCGTCAATTGCCGTAAATCGTCAATCGTCCACGTGTGCCGCATGTATATCCCCTCGTTTTCATTTTAGTCTTCTACTATCAGTATACTAGAAACTAAAATGATAACGCTTTCAAAAGCTGAAAATTTTCTGACATAATAAATAAGGGGGGCATCCCCCTTTTTTAGTCCAACATGAGCTCTAATATCGCATCTTGTAAATCATGATCGAGTTGTAACGCATGTAGGTCAAACAACCATGCCTCTAGACGCGTCTTCGTTGTCGCCATCTGATACAGATGGTCTTTCAAGTCATAGGCTATCTCGGCACGATCAAGAAAATGATAGAGACGGTCGAGACGATGCGCATTTTGCGTCACATCGACCGGTAGCACCACGGTCTGTTCCTGCTTCATCTCTCCTACTGAAATGTGTAACGTTTGCGTCTCCGCATCATAATCGCCTTCTCCGACAACGCCTCGGACAAGCACCGTCAACGTCCGGTTCGCCGGAGCGAGTGTGAGATCACCCGACATCTCGACGTGTAGCGTCCGCGCCTCCCAATCAAGCGTGAACGTCGTTTCGAGTAAGGCACCTGTTTCATAATCTCGGCTCTCTCCGTCATCCTCGTACATCGTGAACGTGTTCGAGGCACCTGGGAAGACGACCACTTCTAACTCGCTCGGGTTACCCGTATCGTTCATATGCGGCTCGTGTGGCATCATCGGAATGATTGCACCCGCTTTAGCGAAGACAGGTTGGTCTTTGAGTCCGCGGAACACACGAATCGATTTATCGCCTTCGTAGCGATGACCTGTGAAGAAATCGAACCATTCTCCTTTCGGTAACCAGACGTTCGTTCCGGCCACGTGAAGCTTTCGGTCCATCGGTGTGACGATTGGAGAGACGATGAGCTCACTTCCGAAATAAAATTGATTCGGCACCTCATAAGCCATTTCATCGTCAGGATGTTCAATGTACATTGGTAAAACGAGCGGTAACGCCTCTGCGTGATTCCGATGATTCATCGTATACAAGTATGGAATGAGTTGATGGCGCAGACGCAAGAACCGCTTCATGGACTGTTCGGCTTCCATACCGAAACGCCAAGGTTCTTTTCCGTTGAACGTACTAAACGTGGAATGTAGACGCATGATTGGACTGAACACGCCATACGCAACCCATCGCGCGGCGAGTTCATCATCTTTTTCACCACGGTGATGTCCGCCGATGTCATGACTCCACCAGCCGTATCCGATATTCGTTGCCGTGGCGGTGAAATACGGCTGGAATGCGAGTGACGCCCACGAGATAATTGTATCTCCCGAGAATCCGACCGGATAACGATGACTTCCTGGGCCAGCGTAACGAGAGAAAATAAGCGGACGCTTGCCGTCACGGGCGATATCAACCGCATGATAGTGATTTAACATCCATAAAGGATCTAAACCTTCCATCTTCGAGGTCGACCCTTGTTGCCAATCGATCCACCAAAAATCAACGCCTTCTGCCTCATGTGGATGGTGCATTTGTTCAAAGTACGCTTGAATGAACCGCTTGTCCGAAAAATCAAACGGGATTCGATCCCCCGATTCCGGATCGACGCCCATAGACTCAGCCATCGCCACGTACTGATCTTCAAACGCACGAATCCCGTCCGCGGGATGCAGGTTCAACGTCACCATCATTCCCTCATCTTTTAACCAGTCGAGGAATCGCTTCGGTTCGGGGAATAGGTTCTTATTCCACGTATATCCTGTCCATCCGCTCCCGTACTCTTCCGGAATATCTGTCACGTGCCAATCCATATCGATGACACTAACAGAGAACGGGACATCCTCCGACTTGAAACGACGCATCAACGCCTTATACTCTTTTTCGTCGTATCGCCAATAGCGGCTCCACCAATTCCCTAACGCTTTACGAGGGAGCATTGGAGTCGGTCCTGTCAATGTGTAGAAGTCTCGCAGCGCTCTCTTATAATCATGTCCGTATCCAAAATAATAGATGTCATGAATTCCTTTTCGTCTCGGTTCGACAAAGCGATCTTCCGTCATTAAGAACGAAGAAGAATCATCAATGACCGCGTACCCTTGTTTCGAGAGAATTCCCTCTTCTAGTTCCGTAGCCCCGTCTACATGGTCGAGCGTACGAGCCGTCCCTTTCAGTGTCCGTTTCGGACCGCTGAACGTATAGCGACTATAATACGTACTAAAGTTCCCTTTCACATCTACATAAAGCGTGTTTGGGGCAAACGGGCCTTTCGTATAATACAAATGAACATGATCTGTAATGATTTGAAGTTCGGTCTCGTCTTCAATGACTCGAAAGTTCGGTACGTCAAACTCTCGATTCCACACCACTTGAGTGGCACGGTCTTCAAATATCCCATCCTCCGCATATTCCATCCGAATCATTTGGCTTGTCAAGACGGTGAATCGATAATTGCCCCCTTGCACGATTGCCTCTTTTTTTGCTAGTGGCTTCATCCACGACTGATACACATGATTTTCTTCAAATAGGCGCATACACACGAGCGTCTCCGCTCTTCGTCACTTCCTTCCTAAGATGAGTGCAAACGTTTACACTGTCTATGATAGCAATCTCTATTTTGGCATACAACTTTCCTTCCCCTTGAATACAAACAGAAAACAAAAAGCCGCAAACGTTTCACGTTTGCGACACATTCTTACTGTTGGAGAGACGGGGCCAAACGGACTCGCGTCCCCGCATCTCCATAGATAGCGGCTAGCGCTTGATCGAGTGACGTGATGATAGAGACCCGATTCGTTCCAGATTCTGCGAACTGTAGGGCCGCCCTCACTTTTGGCAACATACTTCCCGGGGCGAACTGCCCTTCGGCGATGTATGATTCCATCTGTTCTTTCGATGTCTCTTGAAGCGCCATCTCGTCAGGCTTCCCGAAGTTGACATATACATGTTCGACCGCAGTAAGGATGAGCAAGACGTCTGCGTTGACGAGATCCGCCAATTTCGCTGCAGCGAAATCTTTGTCGATGACCGCCTCGATTCCGACATATCCTTCCTCTGTTTCCATAACCGGAACACCACCTCCGCCGGAAGCGATGACGATGTGCCCTGCATCGACGAGGTGTCGAATGACAGCATGCTCCGCAATTTTCATCGGGACTGGACTCGGGACGACGCGACGATATCCCCGACCTGCATCTTCTTTAAATATATAGCCGGTCGTCCGTTCAAGATGAAGTGCCTCGTCTTCTGTATAGAACGGGCCGATCGGTTTGGTCGGATGATGAAACGCGCTGTCATTCGGATCGACGACGCTTCGCGTGACAAGCGAGGCCACCTCTCGTTCAAGTCCACGGGCACGAAGCGCCTTCGTCAGTGCGTTTTCAAACCAGTATCCAATCATCCCTTGTGTCATCGCCCCACACACATCAAGAGGCATCGCCGGCGTTTCCGGACTATCGCAAGCGGCTTGTTGTAAGATCAAGTTTCCGACTTGCGGTCCGTTGCCATGCGTGATGATGACATCTACTCCTTCGGCGATGAGTGCGGCGAGTGATTCCGCCGTCGCCTCGACGGCTCTCATCTGTGCTTCAGCTGTAGCATCTTTCCCTTGTTGAATCGCATTACCACCTAACGCGATGACCACACGTTTTTTCTTCATATCGATATCCCCCGATCAGATGACTGAGATATTACCAGATAATATACGAATGACTGCGTAGATGGCGAGTATAGTTAAAACGAAAGCGACCATCCACTCGGTTTTTGTAAGTGATCTTATTCCATTTTCTCGTTGTGCTTTCATGTAAAGAAGCGTGCCCGGTGCATACAATAGCGTTGTGAGGAGTAAATAATCGATTCCCGCTGCGTAGATGAGCCACAGTCCATAAATGGAAGCGACTAATCCGATTGTCAAATCACGCATTCTCCGTTCGCCCGCGCTATAGCCAATCCCATTTTTACATACTTTCACTTGGTAAAATGCAGAGAACACGTAAGGAATCAAAATCGCGCTTGAAGCGAGTGAAAAGGCAAAGTTATATGCGGCATCTGAAATCAAGAATGTAAAGAGGAAAAGTTGAATCAATCCGTTCGTCAACCAAAGGGCGTTGACTGGGGCTTGGTTTTTATTCTCTTTCGTGAACCATTTCGGGAAGACCCCATCTTTTGCGGCAACGAACGGAATCTCAGCCGCGAGAAGCGTCCAGCCGAGCCACGCTCCGAGCACCGATATGACCAGTCCTCCATTGATGAGCATCGCCCCCCACGGACCGACAGCCGACTCGAGCAAGTAAGCCATCGCCGGTTGCGAAGCGTTGGCCACATTTTCGGGCGTCATGAGACCGAGCGACATGACAGAAATAAGTAAATAAATAACGAGCGTCCCGAGTAACCCAATTACGGTCGCTTTCCCGACGTCCGAACGTTTCCGAGCACGCCCGGAAAGAACGACGGCTCCCTCGACGCCGATGAATACCCAAAGGGTCACGAGCATCGTCGAGACGACCTGATCGCGAACGCTTCCCCATGAGAAGCCGCCTTGTCCCCAAAAATCGAAGGTGAAGTTTTCGAGGTTAAAGAAAAACAAAGTAATCGTAATGAAGGCAAAAATTGGTACGAGCTTGGCAATCGTTGTGACGATGTTAATCATCGATGCCTCATGCACGCCACGTAAGATGAGCGTATGCACGAGCCAGAGCATAAGCGACGCTCCGGCAATCGAAGCGATATTCTGTCCTCCTTCAAAAACCGGGAAGAAGTAACCGACCGAGCTGAACAGTAGCGTGGCGTACGCTACGTTCCCGAGCCAGGCGGATAACCAATATCCCCATGCCGAGTTAAATCCGACGAACGAACCGAATCCTGCTCGCGCATAGCTATAAACCCCGCCGTCCAAATCAGGGCGACGATTCGTTAAATTTTGAAAACTGAGACCGAGTGCGATGATTCCAATCCCGGTGATGACCCAACCGATGAGAATGGCACCTGCGTTTGCGCCTCGTGCCAAATCGGCCGCCAAATTAAAGGCGCCACCACCAATCATCGATCCGACGACAAGGGCCGTCAACGCTCCGAGACCTAACCGCTTATCTTGCTTGTCAGGATGTACTCCAGCCGAACTACTTGAGTCATGCTCGAACTTTGTAGACATTCTACTCATCCCTTTCGCTTATTTTGAAACGGGAGGGGAAAGCCCCTCACCGTCAACGTTAACGTTCAAGCCATTCGCGAGTCTCTGTCAGCGTAGCCGCCATCACCGCTTTAATGGTGTGCATGCGATTTTCGGCTTCATCAAAAACGAATGAGTGACGACTGCGGAACACTTCATCAGTCACTTCCATTTCCGCCAATCCATACTGTTCATGAATCGCACGCCCGACTTCCGTCTCTAAATCGTGGAAGGCAGGGAGACAATGCAAGAACATGATTTCCGGGTTGCCACTCTTTTGAAGCATGTCCATGTTCACTTGATATGGTCGTAACAGTTCAATCCGTTCAGCGAAGGCCGCTTCCTCGCCCATCGACACCCAAACGTCCGTATAGACGACGTCTGCTTGATCCATCGCTTCCTCGATACTCTCTGTCAACGTGATGACAGCACCCGTTTCCGTTGCAACCGATCTTGCATAGTCAACGATTTCTTCAGACGGCCAAAGCGATTTCGGTGCACAGATGCGCATATCCATCCCTACTTTCGCACCACCGATCAAGAGCGTGTTTCCCATGTTGTTCCGTCCATCACCGACGTATACGAATTTGATTCCGGCAAGTTCTCCTTTTTGTTCTTTCACCGTCAAGAAGTCTGCCAAAATTTGGGTTGGGTGATAAAGATCAGTCAATCCATTCCACACTGGTACGCCCGCGTCTTTCGCAAGACCCTCTACTGTCTCATGGGCGAATCCACGGAACTGAATGCCATCAAACATGCGCCCGAGGACGATTGCCGTATCGCGTACCGATTCTTTCTTCCCGAATTGAATGTCGTTCTTCCCTAAATACTCAGGGTGCATCCCCAAATCGATGGCAGCGACCGTGAACGCACAACGCGTTCGGGTCGATGGTTTTTCAAAGAGCAGAGCAATGTTTTTGCCTTCACAAATACGATGTGGGATGCCTTCTTTCTTCTGACGTTTGAATGCAGCAGACAAATCGATCAAGTAATTGATTTCTTCACCAGAAAACTCGTTTAGCGATAAAAAATGACGACCTTTCAAATCAAAATTGAACGTTGTAGACATACTGCTTCCCCCTTATCAAATTTAAATGTCTTGACGAATAATCGGACAGCTCATGCAACGTGGGCCGCCACGTCCTCGTGATAGCTCACTCGACATAATCTCAATCACTTCGACACCTTCTTTTCGGAGCAGTTCGTTTGAAACATAGTTTCGGTCATACGTGACCACGACACCTGGGGCGATCGCAAGTGTATTCGACCCGTCGTTCCACTGTTCCCGGGCTGCTGCAATCGGATCACCGCCTCCACATGGGATTAAGGTCGCCTCCTGCAAGCCTAGTGCGTCTTTCAACACTTTTAATAGATCAGAGTGTTGGGTAATGTGAAGTTCCCCTGCTTCATTTAAGGAAAGCTCGAAAATGTTCATTTTACCTTCCGGACCTTGAATGAATGGGTGAATCGTAAATTTATCGTGATCAACCATCGTAAAGACGGTATCGAGATGCATAAAGGCACGTGATTTTGGAATTTCGATGGCAATCACTTTCTTAAAGCTGTCTCCATGCTTGAGTAAATTGAGGGCGACGCGTTCGATTCCTTGCGCGGTCGTTCGTTCAGAGATTCCGATAGCGACAACTTCTTTCGATAAGACGAGTTCATCTCCGCCTTCCATCGCAAATCGATAGTCTCGATCCGACCAAATTGGAACGTCATGCTTCGCAAAACGTGGGTGATAACGCATAATATATTGCGTGAAGAGTGATTCGCGACGACGCGCTGGTTCTTTCATTCGATTGATGGAGAGTCCGTGACCGATTGCAGCGGCCGGGTCTCTTGTAAAATAGAGGTTTGGCATAGGATCTAAAAAGAAGGGGTACGTATCTTCAATCATTTCGTGCAAATGTCGACGTTTCTCCGGTTTGATTTCCGATTTTCGGATACCGGCCATCACGGTCTCAATCAAAGTCTCGTTGTCATAACCGAGTAAATATTCTTTTAACGTTTCATAAGAGCCGTTGATATTTGATTTTGACTCCGATAAGATATCCGCAACAAACTTCTCGCGAACACCAGGGAGCGACAGCGTCTCGGCCATCAATTTTTCTAGATAAAGGACTTCGACGCCACGATTTTGGAGCGCGCTCGCAAAATAGTCGTGCTCTTTTTGAATGACCGGCAAATGGGGAATATCATCGAACAAGAGGCGTTCTAAATATTCCGGTGTGAGGTTTTCCAATTCCCTTCCCGGTCGTTTCAGTAATACCGTTTTTAATTCTCCAATTTCTGAATACACATGAATCGGATGTTTCAGCGTCGTATCTTGTGAAATCGGTTGATTCGTCATTGAGATCATCTCGCTTCCTCCTTGTGATTCGGGTGTGTGACTACCCTTACCTTATCACTTTACCAAATTTGAGAAGGTCTAATCCGGCACTTCACCTGTTGGCATTTCCACATTACTATGTATAAATGCTCACCTTTGTGAATGAACAAACAACCTGTCGAAAATGAGTGTCATGGTAGGGGGAAAGAAGATGTATGGGGGATGTATAGAAGCGCTCTAAAATAATGCGGATATTTTTTTATTTATTTTTAAAAAATGCGATAGATTAGGATGTGAGAACGTGAAGATTGAAGAAACGGAACAGAATCAACATCAAGCAGAACTTCAGTTACTCATTCAAAAAGGGGACCCGGTCGACTTTCAAGATGTATTCCTATCCCTCCACCCAGGTGAACAGGCCGACATTTTCATCGAACTCGATCGACATGAGCGCATGTTCGTATATCAGGCCATCTCGCCCGAGGTATTCACCGATTCATTTGAAAAACTGACGATAGATGAGCAGTGCACATTTATTCAAGAGATGCCTCAGCCGTACGCTGTACGAATTTTAAATGAAATGTATTCGGACAATGCGGCTGACTTGATGCGGGAGCTTCCCGATGCGTTCATGGAAACACTTTTTGAACAAATGGATGATGTCGAGGAACAAGAAGTAAAAGATTTGATGCAATACCCGGAGGAGACGGCCGGATCGCTCATGACGACCGAGTTTGTCGTCTTCCAAGCCGATAAGACGGTCGGAAAGACCCTTGAACAATTGCGTGAGCTCGGACCGGATGCTGAGACGATTTATTATTTATACGTGGTCGACCAATCACATCAACTCGTTGGTGTCGTCTCGTTACGTGATTTGATTGTCGCGCCACTTGATGCAAAAATCGAAGACATCATGGGTTTCCGTGTGATTTCAGCAAACGTCATGACCGATCAGGAAGACTTGGCCCGGATCGTCCAAAAATATGATTTGTTGGCCCTTCCCGTCATTGATGACCAACAGAAACTGCTCGGCATCATCACAGTCGATGATGTGTTAGACGTCATCGAACGGGAGACGACAGAGGACTTTGAGGAACTATCGGCGACGAAAGGGTCCTCAGATATCAACATGAGCCCATTCGAGGCTGCAAAGAAACGCGCCCCGTGGATTGTCAGCCTTATGTTTCTAGGGATGATCACTGCCTCGACAATCGGCGGGTTTGAAGACACGCTCGAAACAATTGTACTGCTCGCGGTATTCATGCCTCTTGTCATGGGTTCTGCCGGAAACGCAGCTACCCAATCGCTCGTCGTTGCTGTACGCTCCATCGCCCTTGGAACAATCAATCGAAAAAATGTCATGAAGATGATTCGACGCGAGTTTGGGACAGGAATCATTTTAGGTATCGCTTGTATGATTGTCATTTTCGGCGTCATTTCGCTTTTGTACGACAATGTGCTGATCGGTTTCATTGTCGGGATTTCAATCTTTGCCGCCCTCAGTGTCGCCACGATGATTGGTACGATCGTCCCGCTTCTCATCAACCGCCTGAAACTAGACCCGGCCGTCGCGTCTGGTCCGTTCATCACGACGTTGATGGACAATCTGGGGCTTATCATCTACTTCACGGTCGCGACATCCATGCTGCAATTTTTATGACACTCGAGCAATCGGGTGTTTTTTTTATTTTTCATTTTTCAAAGAAGGAATGACTATTTTCGGTTTGATTCGGGTATCCCATACAAATACTTATCATATTGTAAGGATTGAGGGGATTTCATGACGATTCAACAAGTACTTTACATACTCGTTACCGGCGCTTTTTTCATGGCGCTCGTCGCTTACGTCTCGTATCGAATGACGAAAGGAAAAGTCGAAAGTGCTGATGATTACTTCTTGGCAGGACGCGGCTTAACAGGTGTTTTTATCGCGGGTTCGCTCCTTTTGACAAATCTGTCGGCAGAACAATTGATTGGGTTGAACGGACAATCGTTCGCCGGCAACATGTCTGCGATGGCTTGGGAAGTGACGGCCGGAATCGCCGCCATCATCATGGCACTCTTTTTGTTGCCACGTTTTCTTGGAATCGGTATTTCGACCATCCCTGAATTTTTAAGTCAGCGCTATGACGAGGATGTCCGTCGATTGACCGTCATATTGTTTTTACTCGGTTATATGTGTGTGACGATCCCGTCAATGCTTTATTCAGGTGGATTGGCCGTTCTGCAACTGTTCGACGTCCCTGCGCTACTTGGAATCAGTTTCGAGCGCTCTCTTTGGCTCGTTGTCTGGTTCATCGGCATCATCGGAGCCATCTACGCTATCTTCGGAGGACTTCGCGCGGTCGCCGTTTCCGACACATTGAATGGGATCGGTCTTATCATCATCGGTTTTCTTGTCCCGACACTTGGCTTTTTTGCATTAGGTAATGGGAATCTGTTGGACGGGATGAAGACGATCGCCACATCGAGTCCTGAAAAACTGAACGCCATCGGTTCTGCCAATGATTCAGTTCCGTTTCTTTCGATTTTCACTGGAATGATTTTTGCGAACTTGTTCTATTGGGCACTGAATCAATACGTGATTCAACGGACGCTCGGTGCGAAAAATTTGGCAGAAGGGCAAAAAGGAGTGCTTTTTACTGGCTATTTGAAGTTACTCGTTCCGATTTTTATGTTACTGCCTGGCGTCATCGCGTTTCACTTGTACGGGTCGAACGTAGAAAAGGCCGACCTCGCTTATCCGAGTCTGATTGCCGAACTGTTACCGATATGGCTCATGGGCTTTTTCCTCGCCGTCTTGCTCGGTGCCGTATTCAGCTCGTTCAACTCGCTCTTGAATAGTATCGCGACGCTCTTCGTCCTCGATATATACAAACCGAAGTTCAAACCGGATGCCTCCGATCAAGATTTGATTCGTGTCAGCAAGTGGGTCGGGACGTTCGTCGCACTCGTTTCTTTCTTCGTCGCCCCGAACCTCATGTATGCCCCTGACGGTTTATGGGATTTGATTCGTCGATTCACAGGATTCTTCAATATCCCAATCCTTGTCATCGTTCTGATCGGGATGCTCGTCAAACGGGTCCCGCCGATTGCTGCGAAGACCGTCATCTTTTTCCACATCCTCGCCTACTACTTCCTCGTGTGGGGAACAAAGCAATGGTTCGGTGTGGAAATCGGCATTAATTTCATCCACATTTACGGAATCCTCTTCGTTATCGAGACCGGCATCATGCTCGTATTCGCACGTGTACGACCGATGCTTCAAGCGAATCCGATTCGAATCGAACTCGGTCGAGTCAAACCGTGGCGTCACGCCCTGTCGACATCGATTGTACTCGTCGCTTCGATGATATTCGTCTACCTCGTCTTCTCCCCAATCGGACTCGCTTACGAAAATGGAATCGTTTCCGAATGGTTCGCACCATTTGCAATCGGACTCGTTATCGCGACGTCAATCCTCGTTTGGGCATCTTATCGCTACGGCATTTCTCGTTATGAACGCTATCTAAACACTTTGGGTGACGTGTCGTCTGACGCGGAAGAGCAAAGTGGCTAATCAAATAGACCTCCTTGAACTTACACGTCAAGGAGGTCATTTTATCGAAATTGTAGCGCGCATGATATAGTCAACTTAGTAAATCACTCAATACATGGAGGTTTCTCATGAAATTCTTCACACGCCCATCGATTGATGAGACATTTTCGGGTGTCTATTTGGTCACCGATCGAAACGAATCGACCTACCAGTCTTATGGCTATGCGAATCGCTCAGAACAGATTCAACATGACGTGACGACACGGTTCGGGATCGCGTCCGGTTGCAAGCTGTTTACAGCAATCGCGATTTGCCAGCTAGTCGAGCAAGGGAAACTGTCCTTTTCCACCTCGCTTGACTCATTTCAAACATTCGACTTACCGCACCTGTCACCAAATGTAACCGTGCATCAGTTGCTGACGCATACGTCCGGAATCCCTGACTATTTTGATGAATCCGTCTCTGATGACTTTGAAGCGCTCTGGCGTGATATCCCGATGTATCGTCTACAACAGTTACATGATTTTTTACCGTTGTTTCAACAAAAAAACATGAAGGATGAACCAGGTTCTCGATTCTCTTACAACAATGCAGGGTATATCCTGTTAGGGTTGATTGTGGAAGAAGTGACCGGACAACCTTTCACCGATTATGTCGAACAATCGATTTTTCAGCCTGCCGGTATGACCGATTCCGGATACTTCTCACTCGATGTCTTGCCTTCTAAAACAGCGCTCGGTTACATCGACAACTCGGACGGCACATGGCGTACGAACCAATATGCGATTCCAATCAAGGGAGGAGCAGATGGTGGCGCGTATGTGACTGCTCAAGACATGACCCAATTTTGGAAAGCGTTGTTTTCACATCGACTTCTTGATACCGCTTCTACGTCGCTTCTTTTGACACCACACGTGACGGTCAATGACCACGGCGGGAGTTATGGATACGGACTTTGGATTCAACATCACGCGTCGGGAGACGTCTATAAATATCATGTGATGGGATATGACCCCGGTGTCAGTTTCCATTCTGGTTACTATCCAGAAGTCGATACGATCTCGGTCGTTTGTGCCAATCAGTCAGACGGCGCATTTGATGTGATGAAACAAATCGAAGCACAGATTAAGCCAATTGAATGAACATTCGTATGAACAGGAGGAATGTATATGAAACTTGCTCTCATCACCGGCGCATCACGTGGTCTCGGTCGTGCCATCGCCCAAGAATTACAAGCTAGAGGTTACGAAGTTGTCGGACTTTCGCGTTCACGAGCGGAAGACGTGACGTATCAACAGCTTTCAGTCGACCTTTCAAGCGTTTCTGGCATCAATTCAGCCATCCGAGACATCACTCCACTTCTAGAGACCGCCGATTCAATTCTTCTTGTTCAAAATGCAGCGTGGATTGAACCGATTCATCGCGTCGGACAATTAGACGGCGAGAAAGTGACCGCTCATGTCCACGCTAACCTACTTGCGCCGATGCTATTGGCAAATGCGGTCCTCGGCTTCAATAAGCCGACCGAGCTGATTCATGTGACCTCCGGCGCGGCTAAGCGCCCGATTTCAGGTTGGAGCGCATACTGCGGCACGAAAGCAGGCCTCGATCATTTCACTGAGACGCTTGCACTAGAGCTTGAAGGAACGTCACATCGTGCAGCTCTATTCAATCCAGGTGTGATGGACACGTCGATGCAGGCGGAGATTCGCTCTTCTTCGAAAGATGCTTTTGCTGACCTTGAGCAGTTCCGTTCATACGAGACGGAAGGACGCCTCCGTTCTCCTGAAACGGTCGCTCGCGTTTTCGCTGAACAGCTAATTGACCGTCCTTTGAAAAATGGCGAGACGTATTCCATTTATGACTTAATTAAATAATTTACCAGGTTAAAAAAAGGAACACCCTTTTCTCGTCAAACCGTCTACACTACATGCATAGATGTGTGAAAGGGTGGATTCTATGAAAACAATCGCTGGAGGATTACTGCTATTTGGACTGTTCAGCCTCACCATGTCGTTCACAATGATTGGAGATACCGCCATCGTCGGGGCGATGGTGAGCGGTGTTTCAATTTTATGTGGCATCGGGTTGCTATTCGGGGCAACGGAATTGAATCGGATTCGTCATGACCTGCTACGTGACAAAAAGACATCTCTCCCATCTGAATGAGGGAGAGATGTCTTTTATTCGTCTTCTTCGTATTCATCTAATAGATCATCAACATCATATTCTTCGAAGTCATCTTCGTCGATGAAGATGTCGCGATCGTTCACGACGTGAATCGGACCATTGGCCACATCGATTCGAATCGTCCACGCCCAAGGAATGCGTAATCGGTTATAAACACCTGTCCAGAATTCCATTGATTCTTGCTCATACTGTTCAAATTCTGTCAGGAGTTCTTTAAATGACACACCTGTCAACTGGAAGTTTGAATCTTGGAGCCGTTGGAGCGCATGATGCTTCGCTTCTAATTCGGCCGCCCGAACCATTTCTTCAGCTGTCGCCATCTCCAGGATCGTCCCGTCTGGTGGGAGAATATCGTATACGTTGAACAATTCGCCTTCTTCTACTTCTACTTCATCAAACTCATAGTCATCGTGCCGCATACTACATTCCTCCTTACGCAATTTGAATCCCCTTCATTGTAACACTCTCCACCCGATTTCCCCTAAAGAATCGCGCATATATTTTATTTCTCACGGGAAAGAATGGTAGAGTGAGGACATCCATAGGAAAAGAGGTTAAGCAGATGAATGAATCATTCCAAGCACTCGTGCTCGAGCAACACGATGAACACCTTCACGCCGAAGTGAAAGAAGTAAAATCTGACGTCCTTCCAAAAGAAGAGGATGGGAACGTCTTAGTCGAAGTGCACTATTCCGCTTTGAACTATAAAGACGCGCTCGGTTTAACGACTTCAGGTAAAATCGTCAATCGCTATCCGTTCATTCCAGGATGCGAATTCGTTGGAACGGTCGTCGAATCAGACCACCTCGACATCAAAGTCGGAGACGAAGTGATTGCCACAGGTTTCGGTATCGGCGAACGTCACTTTGGAGGCTTCAGCCAATACGCGCAAGTGTCCGGCAATTGGCTCGTCAAACTGCCGAAGGGGATGAATATGCGTGATGCCATCGCAATCGGTACACCTGGACTGACGGCAATGCTGTCTATCGATGCGCTTGAACACGCGGGCGTACGCCCCGGTGAAGAAGTACTCGTCACAGGCGCGACGGGCGGCGTCGGGAGTTTCGCCATCACGTTGCTTCGTCGTCTCGGCTACCATGTCATCGCCTCGACCGGTAAAACAGATTCGCCATACTTACGTTCACTCGGTGTCGAAACGATCATCGACCGGAGCGAATTAGAAGGACCTGCCCGCCCACTCGCTAAACAGCGTTTTGATGCCGCCATCGATTCTGTCGGTGGCAATACCCTCGCCAACATTTTGAGTCAGACACGGTACGAAGGTGCTGTCGCAGCATGCGGTCTCGTTGGCGGAGCTGACTTGCCGACAAGCGTATATCCATTTATTTTGCGCGGCGTGAAGCTCATTGGAATCGATTCGGTCATGCAGCCGCTCGCCCGCCGTACGAACGCGTGGGAGCGACTCGAGGAGCTCATTGACACGAACGTGTTAAACGAAATGGTTCACGAAATCCCGTTACATGAAGTACCACGTCATGCGGAAGCGATGATGCGAGGAGAATTGAGTGGTCGCACCGTCGTCCGTCTCCGTTAATCGAACAAAAAAGAGGCTGAACCAATTTGACGGTCCAGCCTCTTTTCTCTCTATTCTCCATGGTAGTGGAATCAAATTGTAAATCCAGCAGGTGCATCTTTCACGACGACAAGCACTTTCCCCTGATCTAGCTTGTCTTCCAAACGTTCGGCTTCTTCTTTTGAAAAGCCAAGCTCTTGAAACTGCGCCCGAAGTTCGTCCCCTTTTTTACGGAACACGTTCTTAGTGGCTGTTCCAAGCCCGACATCTGAAGCCGAAACGGTGTTCGCATCCGCATTGTCCGCGACCCGTTTGCTTCGATCATCATCATGAGTGATGACGTAGATGTTGGATTCATCTACCCCGTTAGATTTCATCGATTGAACGGCGGTGACGACTTCTTCGTCATTTGTAAACTCTTTGTACAAAACTGACATGTCTATTCTCCTCCTTCAATTCTATTACACTACTATGTATTGCCGTACACGTTCGTTTTCACACATTAAAAAACGATGACGTTTGTCATCGTTTTGTTAAACAGCAGGCTCCTGTCCTTTTCGCCTCTTCAATTCTTTCAGCAAAATATCCGATTCATTGAACGGAACCGACTGACGGCCGATGCGTTCGACATGGTCATGCCCTTTGCCGACGACAACAACCCGTTTTCCCTCTAAAGCTTGCATTACCGCATGGCGAAGCGCATCTTTCCTCGCTTCAAACGTCACATAGTTCGTGGTCGGTTGAACTCCTTTGACTAAATCTTGAATGATTCGTTTCGGGTCTTCCATGCGCACGTCATGTACAGTGACAATCAGCTCGTTCGAATAATGACTTGCGATGCGTGCCATCTCTTGTCGTTTCGATGGATCTCGGTCTCCTGCCGCACTCAAGACGACGACGAGAGCACGGTCGTCTTGTTTCAACGTGGACAAACATTTCTCGAGACCGTCTGGCGTATGTGCATAGTCGATATATATTTCAGCATCTTCTGTATCGAGTCGTTCGAGACGTCCTTTTGGCAACGTGAGCCCGGGTACATTCGAAACGATTGTTCGTAAAGCCATATCTGAAGTCGAGACAAGCCCGATTGCTGCAGCCAAGTTTGCCGCATTGAACGCTCCCATGAATCGAACAGGTACTTCAAGTTTAAATTCATTCATGTTGACGAGCACCTGGTCTTCCAACCAAATTACTTGAATGTCAGCCTTTTTTTCCTCGCTCGTACTATACATGATCGTTTGCCGGGTCGGAGCAAACTCGGCCATAATCTGACTTGCCGGGTCCTCTGCGTTTAAAACGATCGCTTCCCCGTTCGTCACTTCCACCTGTTCGAACAGTCTTGCCTTTGCCCGCGCGTACTCATCCATCGAACGATGGTAGTCTAGGTGATCATGCGTTAAGTTCGTAAATGCGGCCGCATGAAAGTGAATTCCGGCCACACGTCCTTCCATTAATGCATGTGACGACACCTCAAGGATACAATCGGTGACACCAGCTTCAATCATTTCCGCTAGAATACGGTGCAAGACGACGGCTTCCGGTGTCGTATTGGCTGTTTCAATCGTCTGATGATGAAAGCGCGCACCAATCGTACTAACGATTCCGGCGCGACGTCCTGAAAGCCGTAACAAATCATATGTCAACGTGGCTGTCGTTGTTTTTCCATTTGTTCCGGTCACACCATATATACGCATCCGATGTGAGGGGTGGTCATAAAATGCACTCGCAACCGCTCCGGCAGTCTGTTTCGTGTCAGCGACAATCACATTCGGTACATCAAGATCGAGTGGATATTCTGAGATGACCGCACTCGCACCATTGGTGACGGCGTCTTCAGCAAACTTATGACCATCAACCGTATAGCCACGAATGCAAATAAAAACGTTTCCTGAACTGACCTTTCTAGAGTCCGTTTCGACTCCGGTCACCCATGGATCAAGCTCAATGTCATCCATCTCATTTCCTAAAATGGCGGACAAACGTTTCGTTCTCATGCTGTTTACGTCCTTTCTCATGGGTGTCGCTAGATTCATAAACCTTATCGTCATAGTACTAAATTTTACCGGCAATTGAGATGACAAATATATTACTTCCCGTTTTCAAGGGAAAGCAATCACTTCACGAAAAAAACCTAGACGTTTCAATTACGTACTAGGCTTTCCCTTTTGAATTGTTGTTAGCTCTATTTCAAGGACATGGGAGGCAATTACTCAGACCCTTTCTGGTCCGTTCGATAGCGGAATCAACCGACTTTCGTCCTGCGTTTTCTGAATCGTTCGTTGACGGGAAGACAGGCAAGAACTTGTTCGATTCGAAACGTTCGTCTCGCTCGTTTATTCAAATCCCATGCCACGACGTGCTCCCCTTGCACTTTAATTAATTTAACCCGTCGCTCCGAAAACATCCCCTTTCGGTCGACATACACTATTTCTATGACTCTTCCCGAACGCATCCATCGTAACAATTCTGTTCTCATCCTGTTTTCCCTCCTTTAATCCCATTATACAGAACATTTGTTCTTATTTCTATTCATAAGCTGTTCGTTCGAGCGAGTTTCTATTATGATGAAAGAAATAGAACAAGAGAGGAACAAGGACAATGAGCTATGTATTATTACTGATTTTAGCGGTCTTTTTATTCGGTGCGATGATTTTCGCCGCACTCGCATTACCGAACCTTCGCAACATCTTATTCAATCGCGGTAGTCTGTTCAATCAACAGAGTGAGACCGTCACGTGCCCGAAGTGTAAAACTTCATTTAAACGCGCACCAGGAGATGCGCAGACTTGTCCGAACTGTTACCACACATTTTAGTTCACGCCTATGTCGTACATCCTTTTGTTTGAATGAGAGCATAATAGTGAAAGAACAGTATGGGCGCTTTATTAGAGTAAAGTTCCTCATTCTTTCACAGTTGAGCCTCTCATTCCATACGAAAGGAGTTGCATATGCTTCCTACACTCGATGAGCGCCTGATCGATCAAATTCGTCAAAAAAATCGACATGCTCTAGAAAAGCTATACTCACGCTACGAAAAGCTACTTTATCGATACGCACTTCATCTGAATGACGACCCTGCGACTGCCGAAGCGGCCATGACCGATTTATTTTGTCTTATCTGGCAACAACGGCTCGACTTCAATCCGCATTCCGAAACGGTTCGTACAACTCTCCTCCGTTCATTAGAACAGATTGTTCGTCATATGAAAGAGCAAAAGTCAGACTCCAACACTTCTAAAATCCCTTCTGCATAAGGCTTTTTTGTCATTTTTGAATGAATCTGTTTTGCCTGTTCGGTCGCATTGCTTACTAGATAGCCATTCCCCACATGCGCCAACATATCAAGGTCATTCCCACTATCACCGAATGCATACGTATTTTCTCGTAAAAACGAAGCAGTGGCGCATACATATCGAACACTGGATTCTTTTCCAGCGTGCATCGGATAGAAATCGACGTCAAATGCATCCGCCAGATCACCCGCTTGAGGATTGCATCGACTGATGTTGACGGCGACTTCTTCTTCGTCGGCCAGTAGATGAAGCGCCTCTTTCCAGGAGCCGATTTGGTCACGGACATAATAACTACGGATCCAAGGACTCGTTCCATTACCTGGCTGCTCTTCTAGTTCAATGCGCCTCTGTATAATTTTTGACACAATGCGCTCGACGCGAGAAACAAAATCATCCGGAAACGACTTTTGATATGCTTGCTCTATTGAAAACGTTCCGTCCGCCTCCACTCGATACAATTCTGTCCCGAGACTTGAGGCGATACGGTGTGGCCAAAAACGAAGGTTCGCCCGATTGATTTTTTCACGCAATGACTCGAGAGAACTACCGGTTACCCACATCGTTGACAGTTGATCGGAGTAGCGTTCCAAAAAATCTTCAAGCTGACGCACGGCCGCCAATTGAGTCGGTGTACAAGCGTGAGGGAAATAAGTTTCATCAAAATCAAAGCAAATGAGTGTGTGTCCTTCATTCGTAAATCGCTTCATGCTATCGTCTCCTTATCGGTTTCTCTCTTTCCTATAGTACAATGAAACAAAGGAGGCATCTTATGATTCAACGTGTTTTTCGCTTCTACTGCCAAATGAGTAGCCTGGTTACGGGCTTTTTCATTGTATTCGCTTTTTTATTTGGAATCCGCTCGTATTTCTTTTGGGCAACGATGGGCTCTCCCTTGACTGCTATCGGTCTGATGCTGATGACAGCAACCGGGTTAAGTGTCGTCACCTACATCTTTTCAGAGAAATTAAGATTGTTCATTTATAAGAAAATTCCTAGCCCATCATCTACATGTTCAATAAATATTCACACAAAATAGACATCTATTTTTTCGTTTTATACGTTAGATCAATACAAGGGACATCCCTTCTGCGCAAAGGAGTATGTTATGACTGACTTAGACTTATATGAGCGTGTCAGGCAAAAGGACAAAGAAGCGCTCGAAATATTGTATGATCGGTATGAACGCATTTTATATGCTTTTGTCCTCCAGTTGACAAAAGACCGTGATTTGGCTGAAGAGGCCATGCAAGAAGTATTTATCAAGCTTTGGCGTGGTGGCGGTGTATATGATGAAACAAAAGGAAAGTTTCGCTCTTGGCTCTTTACGATGAGCCGTCACGTGGCGATTGATTTAATCCGAAAGCGGAAGCCCGATTTACAGCTAGACGAATCCTACGCCGAGACCATCCCTTCTGAGTCACCATCCGTTGAAAAAGAAGCAGAGTGGCAAGAGGAACGTGCTCAAATCGAGACGGCCATGGCGACGCTACCGGCCGAACAGCAGCAAGTCGTAAGACTCATGTATTTTCAAGGATTGAGCCAACAAAAAATTGCTGATACGTGCGGCATTCCTCTCGGTACGGTAAAAGGAAGGGTCCGTCTCGCGCTGAGGCAACTGAAGAAACACTTATCCCATGAACTCATTGGAAAGGAGGTAGAACAATGAACGGATGCGACCAATTAATCGACTACTTTAACCAACACCTATCGGAAGAGGAACGTGTGAAATTTGAACAGCACCTCGCGTCATGCAAAGACTGTCAAGAAGAGCTCAAGCAACTCGAAGCACTCGTCGGTGGCGTCGCGTTCTTGTCTACTCCGGCCGAGCCACCCCGAGGCATGAAAGCGCGTGTCCTCGATCGTGTGTTTGAAGAAGATGACGATGAACCTATGACAGCCGTCGAGTCAACGAAACCCGCTCCGCCTGCGACACCATTCAAACAGAAAACAGAACGGAACGTACCGGTTTGGGGAATGGTCGCTTTAGCAGCGGCACTTCTCTTTTCCTTAATCGGGAACGGCTATTTGCTCTCGACTCAATCGGATTCACCTGGTATCACACTGACCGAAACGATTCCGCTCGACGGCGAGTCTGAAGGGACTGCTTATCTTGCGGAGCAAGACGGTACGACTCAACTGATCGTTCAAACGAACGGCTTAGCATCACTCGACGCCAATGAGGTATACCAAGTGTGGCTCTTAAAAGATAACGCCCCGATTCCAACAGGCGCATTCGTCACGGACGACAAGGGTAATGGCACCGTCATTTATACACTTGACTCGAGTGAGACCGACGTCGACTGGGACACGGTCGCAGTCACGAAAGAACCGAACCGTGGCAATGAGACCCCACAAGGTGAAATCGTCTTAATTGCCAGCCTATAATTCATCCACCGGACACATGAGCTGTCCGGTTTTTGTTATGATGAACAAAAGGAGTGAACGTCATGCGAAAACCAAAAATCGGTATTGTCGGACTCGGGAGTATCGCTCAAAAAGCATATTTACCTGTCCTCGTGAATCATCCACTAATTGATGTGGTCGGTGCTTTTTCCCCAAATGTCTCAAAGCGTGAAATGATTTGTGAAACGTTCCGGATGACCCCATTCCATACGTTGAGTGAACTCGCTTCATCCGTAGACGCCGTGTTCGTACATAGTTCGACTTCAACCCACTATGAAATCGTGTCATATTTACTGGAACACGGTATTGATGTATACGTCGATAAGCCGCTCGCCGCAACCTTGAATGAAGCGGAGCGACTCGTTGCTCAGGCCGAACAGCTCGATCGCAAGTTGATGGTCGGATTTAATCGACGCTTTGCCCCAATGTATAAGCGGTTACAACATGAATCACCGTTCCATATGATTGACGTGGTGAAGCATCGGAAGAATGAAATCGGTCCACAAGATGTGACCTTTACCTTGCTTGACGACTACTTACACGTTGTGGATACGTTACGCTTCCTTGCCGGGAGCGAACTACGACTCATCTCAGGTCAAATTGAAGTAAATGACAAACATGAGCTCCATTTCGCCCGCCACATTTGGCAAGATGAGCATGGGATGCACACGACGTCCATGCACCGCTCTGCAGGCGCGAATCACGAGCATGTCTCGATCGTCCGTGATGGAGAACGATTGTCCGTTGATGAGATGGTCACATTACACCGTTTCAAGGAAGGGCGACATGAAGTCGAAACATTCGGTTCATGGGATCCAATGCTCACCGAGCGGGGGTTCCAAGGCGCGATTGACCATTTCATTTCTGCACTCATCGAGGATACAGCGATTTTGACAGACGGTCGTTCCGCCCTTGAGACACAGCGTATTGTCACGAATCTGTTCCCTTGAAAGGAGGTACATTCATGGTTTTCATCATGGTCATGGTTATCGTCGTAGCAGCGATCGGTGCTGATACGATTGTCAAAGTAAAAAAAGCAAACATCGAGGAGCGCCGTCTAAAAATCGAAGAAGAAAAGCTTGCCATTCACCGGCTCGAACTCGAGATGGAGCGTGACCGACATAAGCTCGAACATCGCGGATTTTAACAAAGCGGTCGTCCTCTAAAGAGAAGGACGACCGCTTTGTCGTTATAAATGACGTTCTGAAACCGGTAGTTGTCGTCGGTCTGCGAGCGTTGACCAGGTCACTGCCGTCATGATACAACCAGCACCGACAAAGAAGTTGAAATGAAGCGTCTCGTTCAAGACGAGCCAACCGAGCGTTCCGCCGACCAAGGGTTGAAAGAAGAAAAAGAGTGACCCGACACTCGCATCCATCAACTCGAGCCCTTTGTTCCAAAAGAAGAACGCTCCTGCCGTTGATACGACACCGATATAGAGAACACTTAGCCAAAGGACACCATTCAAATCTGGAACTCCGTTTTGAATGACCTCTATACTCATCAACGGTGTCATGAACACCCATGCGACTCCAATCGCAAACGTGGTTAACGTCAACGTCGACAAGGTCTGTGACCCGATTTTCACATAAATCGACATGAGCGCCCACGTCACGGCAGCTAGAACGAGTATGAAACTTCCTACCCGATACGTTCCCCCACCTTCCCAACCAATCACGATCAAAATACCAATTGTCGCTAGTACGAGCGCCCCTATTTTGACAGGAGTCAGCCGTTCTTTTAGTAGGATCCGGGCGAACAGCACCATGAAGGCGGGCGTCGCTGCCGTCACGAGCGAGCCGGTGTGTGCATCTGATAATTTTGTCCCGATAAATTGAAACGAAATTGAAGCAACGTATCCGATGACACCGACGAGTCCGATCCATTTCCAATCCGTCCGTCGAATCGATTCCCGTCCAAATCGAATCCAGACGACAAATAGGACGGTAAAGGCGACTGCATATCGTAACCAGACGAACGTGAACGGTTCAATATATGCGAGCGCATATTTACTGGCCACATACATCCCGCCCCATATACTCGCCGCAAGGGTCAAACTGAGTGCTCCTAGCCATTCTTTCCTCATTTCTTCGCCTCCTCGATGGCGACTATATACGACACCCTTGCTTCCATTTCCTTTATTTTCATTGTCAGTCATAAGAAAAACGCTTACAATCAAGACATAGATGAATGAAAGGAGGGAGAAAGGTGAAATTTGTCGGACGTACGCATTGGACAACTGAACATTTGTACATTTTGCGTGCGATTTTTCACGATGTCGCTTAATCAAGGGACCCGTCTGTCCTTTTTTAGACATTGCTGAATAAACGACAAAGCGCCTCTCCCTTTCAACCGAGCGCTTGTTTGCGCTCGGTTTTTTTGATAGGCCCTAACTATAGGAGGAACCTATTATGCTAATCGATCTTCAACACATTCAAAAACAATACGGTGGTCACGCCGTTCTTACAGATGCGAATTTATTCATGAACGAACAAGAACGAGTCGGACTCGTCGGTCGAAACGGAAGCGGCAAAACGACACTGCTGCGTATGATTGTCGGTTCTGAAGAACATGATGCCGGGACGATTTATCGTCGTCAGCGACTCTCGGTCGGCTATCTGGTCCAGCTTCCCGACTATCCCGGGCATAGTGGTCGTGACGTCCTGCATACCGCTTTTGAGGAAGTAAACCGACTTCGTGAGAAGATGTCTCGCCTCGAGCTCGAGATGGCGACGACCGAACAGCTCGAACGCCTTCTCGACACATACGGGACGGTCCAAGCACAGTTCGAACATGCGGGAGGATACGTCTACGAGTCAAAAATCAGCGCGATGATTGACGGACTGAAACTGACCTCATTCGTCGATCAGCCGTTCGATACATTGAGCGGCGGGGAACGGACAAAAATTGGTCTCGCTTTGGCTCTCCTACAAGAACCAGAGCTACTCATTTTAGACGAACCGACGAACCATTTAGATTTAGAAGCGATGACGTGGCTCGAGTCCTATTTGCAGGATTACGATTCAGCGCTCCTGATCGTGTCCCACGACCGCGTGTTCTTGGATGCGGTCGCCACACGAATCGTCGAGTGTGAGGACGGAGAATTGACGAGTTACTCAGGGAATTACACGGACTTCGTCGCACAAAAAGAAAAACAGTTGCTTGACCAGTTCCATGCTTATACCGAACAACAGAAGAAAATCAAAAAAATGAAAGAAACGATTCGGCAGTTGCGGCAATGGGCCAACGAAGGCAATCCACCGAATGAAAAGTTTTATCGTCGCGCCAAATCGATGGAGAAGGCACTCGATCGCATAGAGCGCATCAAGAAACCACAACTCGAAGCCGAACAACCGAACATCCATTTCACGACAAACGGACGAACCGGACGCGACGTCTTTGAAGTGACTGATGCGACACTCCGTTACGATCGACCGCTTTTTGAAGATGTGAGTTTTTACACAGGGCACGGAGAACGCGTCGCCATCGTCGGACCGAACGGGAGCGGCAAGTCTTCTCTTTTAAAGATGTTGCTCGGTCAAGTCGTGCCGCAAGCCGGGACCGTAAGGCGAGCCGACCAAGCAAAAATCGGTTATTTATCGCAGCATATCACGTTCGATGAATCGCATCGATTAATCGAGGCATTCCGGGACCGAATTGCGGTCGATGAAGGAAAAGCGAGACACCTCCTCGCCCAGTTCTTATTTTACGGGGCGAGTGTGTTTAAACCTGTCTCGAATTTGAGCGGTGGTGAGAAGATGCGACTCATGCTCGCCATCCTCGTCCATGAAGAAATGAACGTCCTCGTCTTGGATGAACCGACGAACCATTTGGATATCGAATCAAGAGAGGCACTAGAAGAGGCGCTCGAACGTTTTCCTGGAACGGTCGTCACGGTATCGCACGACCGCTACTTTTTAAATAAGTTGTTTCCGGTGACATACTGGCTTGACGGGACGATGACCCGTTTCGAAGGCAACGTCGCCTATGCCTTGGAAAAACGGGGACAAGAACCAAAAGAAGAATCAAAAGTGGAGCACGCAACATCATCGAAATCGATGAAAAAGACGAAACCCACATCATCTACGGCTGATGAAGAGGCTCATCTGACCCAGTTAGAGGCCGAACATCAGGCATTGCTCCGACGAATGAATGAACTGGACGATCTTGATGAATTGATGGCGCTACAACGACAAGCCGATGAACTACAAGAAGAAATCGACGACGTGATGAGACGTTTACTTGAATCTTTATAAAAAGAAGCGGCACCCGATCAAGGGCGCCGCTTCTTTTGCTCGAATCGAGTCTGTATGAGATAGCCAATGACCGCAATGGCCATCAAACCAACCGGTAACAGGCGATACACCCCTTCAAGCGTGCCTACCGTGAGCAGAATCATACCACTAAAGAACGTTCCGAACCAATATAGTTTTGACATAGAATCCCTCCATCCGCTGCATTCACCCAATAGAATACCACAAGAAAAGCGCCTCACTCGGCGCTTTTCTTGATTCTCTAGTCCCCGGACTTTCATCCAATCAAGCCTCGCTCGATTGACCGTCCCATCTATAATCTGGTTCGACTAGAGATGTCCAAGGCAGTGTGACGCATCATTCGAATCGCTTCATTGTCCATTGGTTCACCAATTATTTTTTCATCGGACAACATGAAATCAAACGGGTGACTCGTAGACATTTTGATTGAATGGGCACAGCAAGACTTGGCACCTATGTCGTCCATCTATGGCGCGGATCATGTGGAATTCCTCATACATAGTCTGTCTGGTATGTCTGCTTTCATCGCAAACAGAGGCCGACGCATCATCGCTCGGAATACACGATTCACGCTTTTGTGGACTTTCCCATCCCTTTCTTCCATCAGCTACAAGTGACGAACGACTCGCCCCTTCCCCCGACCCATTTCAGAAAGTGAATGGTTATATATAAACAATATCCATTTTCATCGACCTTCAATCCCTGTTCACGATTTCTCCATACTTCCTCTATATATAATGTGTCAATGCGTAGGCGACCCCATCCTCTTCCGCATCTTTTGTGATATGGGTACTCAAGTCCTTCAGCTGATCCACGGCATTCCCCATCGCGATTCTAGTTTCGGCCACTTCGAACATCGACACGTCATTCAGATTATCTCCGATGGCGACGACATCTTGCATCGGAATCTCATAATGCTCTGTTAGTTCTCTCAATGCTGCGCCTTTACTAGCACGAGGGTGACCTATCTCAATTTTTGTCCAACCAGCCGTAGTAATCAAAATGTCGTCCCGTCGTTCATATATTTTACGTAAGCGATGCAGCTTTTGGCGGTCGAACGAATAGATGAACACCTTGTACACTTCATCTCGTGAAAAGTCGATGTCTGCCATCGAATCCATATACGTCAGTCCGAACTGCTCATTTTGAATTTCAATCTCACGTTCCGCCCACTCACGAGTGAACGACTGATCGTGTAGCAACACCTCATCGAGTTCCCTTTTCAACAACTCGGTTCCTGAGCGAAGTACCTTCACCCCAGCGTTCGTATAAAATTCCACGTAAGCCTCGTCCGATTTCGCAATTTCCCACAGCTCGTGTACGACCGTTTGATTCATCGCATAATAGTAAATTCGCTCGTTCTCATAAAAGCCAATCGCCCCGTTCCCCGACAAAATAGGACAAACGAGGTCGCTTCGCTTCAACAACTCCTCAATGTCATGAATCGAGCGTCCTGAACAAATCGCAACGATGTCACCCGCTTCTTGTCGACGACGAATCACTTCTTGGTTCGCTTCTGTAATGACACCTTTACGTGATAGCAACGTCCCATCTAAATCAATCGCAATCAGTTTCATTCTTTCTCCCCCCTCAGTCATTTCTTTCCCGATTCAAGTGGTCAAAACACAATCGAATGCGAACTCGGGGCACCTCCTGTTTGCATTGTTGAAAATAGGGAATCGTTTATTAGTTCTCAATAACATTTAGATCGAAAGGAGACATCATGAAGGACTCTACGCAAAAGCCACGTTTGAATCGCGTCTTTTATATTTCGGCGAGTCTCGTCGCCCTACTCGTTCTGTTCGGGGCCATCGCCCCAAACACATTCGCCTCAATCGCAGGCTCAATTTTCAATTTTACAACTCAATCATTTGGATGGTTCTATTTACTCTCTGTTTTCTTGTTTGTCATCTTCTTAATTTTTCTGGCGTTCAGTAAATACGGGAAAATCCGTCTCGGGAAAGATACCGATCGTCCTCAATATCCTTTCTTCACATGGATTGGCATGTTATTCTCTGCCGGATTCGGTGTAGGTCTCGTCTTTTGGGGTGTCGCCGAACCGATGAGCCATTTTTTCACCCCTCCATATGGGGATACGGAAGCATTGACCGTTGAAGGAGCGCGCCTTGCCATGGCATATTCCTTCTTCCACTGGGGTGTGAGTCAATGGTCGGTCTTTGCGATTGTCGGACTGATTATCGCCTATTTCCAGTTCCGAAGAAACGCGGATGGTCTCATCTCGACTACCCTTTCTCCTCTCATGAAAGAGCGACCTTACAAACAACCTTTAAATCAGACAATCGATATTTTAGCCGTGATCGCGACCGTCATGGGGGTCGCAACCTCACTCGGCTTAGGTGTTCTCCAAATAAACGGTGGGTTGAACAGTGTGTTCGGACTCCCGAACACTGCTTGGGTGCAGGTCCTCATTATCGTCGTCTTGACCATTCTCTTTTTAACATCCACCACGACCGGACTTGATCGTGGAATCAAGTGGTTAAGTAATATTAACCTAGGGACAGCACTCGTGTTAATGGTCTTTGTCTTTTTTGCCGGTCCGACCATTTTCATTTTAGAGACATTGACACTCGGTTTAGGTGATTATTTACAAAACTTCATTCGCTACAGCCTTCGTTTGCAACCATACCAACAAGGAACGTGGGTACGGGATTGGACCATCTTTTATTGGGCATGGGCCATCGCCTGGTCCCCGTTCGTCGGAGCGTTCGTCGCACGTGTCTCACGAGGACGCACCATTCGTGAATTCGTAGTCGGGGTCCTGATTGTTCCTCCGTTCATCGCGCTTCTTTGGATTGCTGTTTTCGGAGGCACCGCCTTGCATTTGGATCTATTCGAAGGGACTTCTATCGCACAAGCCGTTGACGCGGATGTGACGAGCGCATTGTTTGTGACGTTTGCTGAGCTACCCTTCAGCTTTATTCTATCGGTCTTGTCGATTCTACTGATCTTAACGTTTTTGATCACATCGGCAGACTCCGCCACCTATATCATCAGTAGCATGACGACGAATGGACGACTAAATCCACCGCTTCCTGTTCGAATCGCGTGGGGGGTCCTATTAGGAGGAATCGCCGCCGTCTTGTTGATCGCAAGTGGACTTGAAGGTCTCCAAACCGCTTCCTTGATTTCCGCCTTGCCCTTCACGATCATTCTTCTACTGATGGTCTTTACGCTATTCAAGTTGCTCCGCCAAGAGAACGTCCGAAAAATTAAATAAGTACCACATAAAAGCGTTCAGGATTATTCTTGAACGCTTTTTTGTCGATCCTACATATGTGCCACCTCGTTGTTTGTTGACTTCCTATGACCTGATTGCTACGATTTTGACAACGTACACAGCAATAAAAGGGGGAATACGGGGAGATGAACGATTTCACACGTGCCTACGCACAGCAACTAGACAAACAGGACCCGCTCGCATCGTATCGGGAAGAGTTTTATTTACCGGAAGACGGAATTTATATGGATGGGAATTCACTCGGACTCTTATCGAAACGAGCCGAGCGTACGCTCCTTGAATCGCTTGCGGACTGGAGAGAGCTCGGGATCGATGGTTGGATGTCCGGTCGTCATCCTTGGTTCAATTTGTCTGAAGAGTTGGCCACACTGAACGCGCCGCTCATCGGAGGAAAGCCAGAAGAAGTGATGGTGACCGGTTCGACGACGGTGAACTTGCATCAACTCGTCGCCTCTTTCTTTAAACCAGAAGGCAAACGAACGAAAATTTTGGCAGACGCCCTCACGTTCCCGTCTGACATTTACGCTTTGAAGAGTCAGCTCGAACTGCGCGGTCTCGCCCCATCAGAACATCTCGTTCAAGTCGCCAGTCCGGATGGCCGTTTCTTAGTAGAAGATGATTTAATTGAGGCGATGACCGATGAGATCGCCCTCATCGTATTGCCGACCGTCCTCTACCGGAGCGGTCAGATTTTAGATATGCCTCGTCTAGCGAAGGCGGCACACGAGCGCGGGATTTTGATCGGTTTCGATGCCTGTCACTCCGTCGGTGCCATCCCTCATGACTTCCATGAATGGGGTGTCGATTTCGCTTACTGGTGCAACTATAAACATTTAAATGGAGGGCCGGGAACGGTCGGTGGCTTATTCGTTCATGAACGTCACTTCGGCACGACACCTGGACTCGCCGGATGGTTCGGTTCGCGCAAAGATAAACAGTTCGATATGGATCACACGATGACACCAGCCGAACATGCAGGTGCATTCCAAATTGGAACACCACACGTTATGAGCCTCGCTCCACAGCTTGGCGCGCTCGAAATGTTCAACGAGGTCGGAATGGACGCGATTCGTCAAAAATCACTCGCCCTCACGACGTATATGATGGACTTGATTGAAAGAATGCTCAAACCACATGGGTTCTTCATCGGAAGTCCGACCGACACACGGCAGCGTGGTGCGCACCTAAGTCTAGAACACCCTGAAGCGGCACGCATCTGTAAAGCGTTAAAACAGCATCGCATCATCCCAGATTTTCGGGCACCGAATATCATCCGTCTCGCACCGGTCGCCTTGTACAATACATTCACCGATGTGTATGACGTGATTGTGACGTTAAAGAAAATTATGGATGACAAAGAATACGAGGCGTTTGAGAACGTCCGCGAAGTGGTCGCATAAGGGGGAACTGTCATGAGTGAACGCACGGAACATAAAATAGAAAAATCGATTCAAACCGACTTCTCGAAAGACATGTCGTACGGTGACTATTTGCAACTCGACCCGATTTTATCGAGCCAGCATCGCCTCTCTGATCATCACGATGAGATGCTGTTTATCATCATCCATCAGACGAGCGAGTTGTGGATGAAACTCATCTTGCATGAATTGACGGCGGCCACGACGGCCATCACGAACGGGGAGCTCGAACGCTCATTCAAGATGCTCGCCCGTGTCTCAAAGATTCAGCAGCAACTCATCCAGTCATGGAGCGTCCTCGCCACATTGACACCGGCCGAGTATTTGGAGTTCCGTGACCAGCTCGGCTCTTCCTCTGGCTTTCAGTCCTATCAAAACCGTCAGATTGAATTCGCGCTCGGCTTTAAAAATGCACGGACGCTCAGTGTCTACGCGCACTATGAAAAGCTGTATCCGCTCCTCGAAGCGTCGCTCCAAACCCCTAGTGTTTATGATGTGACCGTCCGCGAGATGTCTCGCCGTGGACTCTCGATTGATGCAAGTGTGCTCGAACGCGATGTCACACAGGACTGGGAATGGAATGAAAGTGTCGAAAAGGCGTGGGTCGAGGTGTATCGGGACGTCGACACGTACTGGGACTTGTATGAGCTCGGTGAAAAATTACTGGATATCGGTAGCCAACAACAAATGTGGCGCTTCAACCATATGAGCACTGTAGAACGCATCATCGGTCAGAAGATGGGGACAGGAGGCTCGTCTGGCGTGAACTATTTACGTCGCGTGCTCGATCATCGTTTCTTCCCTGAACTGTGGACGGTCCGGACATCACTATAAGAGGAGCTGAAGGAAATGACATGGATTGATGTATCACAACCGCTTCATGCCGACGTGACGACATGGCCGGGAGACACGAAGTTTTCGTACGAAATCGCTTGGCCGATGGCACGGAGCGGCTCGGTCAATGTAGGGAAAGTGACGATGAGTTTACACGTCGGGACGCATATCGATGCGCCGTTCCATTTTGATGATGAAGGAAAACGTGTCATCGACCTCGACCCTTCCGTTTATATCGGACCAGCCCGTGTCATTCATCTACCGCATAAGGCAAAGATTGAAGCATCTGATTTGGACGGTCACGATTTGACCGGGGTGGAACGCCTCATTTTGAAGACGGATGGTTGGCCGGATAAGCGCGTCTTCCCAGAAACGATCCCTGAACTGACACCGTCTCTCGCGAATCGTCTCGGAGAACTCGGAATCTTTTTGATCGGACTCGACTTACCATCCGTCGATGCGATTGACAGTAAAGAGATGAATGCCCATCATGCGTTAGCACGAAACGGTGTTCACATCTTAGAAGGACTCGTCCTAGATGACATCTTGCCGGGGGATTATGATTTGAACGCCGTTCCCCTCCCGATCGTTGAAGGGGATGGAAGTCCAGTTCGCGCACTGCTTCGTCCCATGTCCTAACGAGATAGCCGGAATCGGCTGTCTCTTTTTTGATTAGACAGGGATAGCCCGACGTTTGGCGAAATAGATGACATACATTGTCTGAAAGGAGGCAGATCGGGTTTGCAACGCATCTTATCTACTCTACGAAACGGTCTGCATACGTACCGTTATGACCTCATCGCCTTGACGATTATGATGTCATGCATCTTTGTCTATGCGTACCCACTCTTTTCATCGGGGATGGTCGTCTTTAGTGATATCGCATTCGGTCTATCATCCGACCGTTATATCGAAGAAATTTTTGGTGCGTGGAATGAGCGGTGGAGTACGACGACATTGTTAAACGTACCTCGACTCGTCTTTATCGCACCGCTTTATGGACTGAGTCTATTGTTGGACGCGTCTGGACCATTTCTCATCAAATCCTTCATCCTGACGTTGCTCATCGTTTCGGCACTCAGTATGTACGCACTCGTCAAACGACTTCATTCGATTTATATCACGAAACAGTTCCAACTGATGACGCTCATGACGTTCACGCTCGCCGGGCTCTTTTACGCGTTGAACCCATGGATCATCACGCGTATCCAACACATTTATCTCCTATGCGGCTATGCGTTGTTCCCGTTCGCACTCCTGCTCTTTTTCAACTTGTTCGACCCGAAATTCCGACGTCAGCTAGACCCGGACTTTTCGTTCGACAAACGACTTTCACCGAGAATTTGGATCGATGCCATCGGGTTGTCCGTCACGTTTATGTTTATGTCGGCCGGCATTCATTATTTTTTCTTCTCGGCCATTTATATGGGGATTATGCTCGGTCTGATTGCGCTCAAAACACTTTGGACCGAACGGAAGACGTTGTCGTTCAAATCGTATCTCTTCTACTACGTCCGACTCATCACGGCAGTCGGATTCGTGTTCATCTTGTTCAATGGCTACTGGTTCTTCATGTATGTCGGTTCTATCTTGTTCGGGGCCCAGGCGTCACAACATAACATTAACGTCACGGAGACGTTGATGCTGTTCAGTCGCAACTCTTCGATTGAAAATGTGTTATATACGATCAGTTACTGGTGGCCGATGTTTGACTTGCATACACTTCCGCTGACGTTCTGGGTGGCAGGAGGCATCTTGCTCTTCTTCATCGCCATCGGCTTTCTCGGTAGCTACAAACGACCGATTCACTTATTTTTCGGTTTACTCGGGATTGGCTTGATTGTCTTCGCGACCGGAACATATGAATGGGTCGCCACGGCGTTCGTCGCGCTCGTCACGTACACACCGTTGATCGGTCCGATGTTTCGTGACCCGAACAAGCTTGTCGGTCTGTTGATTGTCAGCTACAGTTTGCTTCTCTCGCTCGGAATTGGAATAGTCGATGCCAGACAGTCTAAGGCGATTCCACGTCCACTCTACCGTGGTATCCTTTTTATCGGCAGTTTTGTAGCGTTGACCCTTTTTATCTATCCGTATCGCACCGTGTATATGGAGGGTTTTTATAAACCGGTCGATGTACCTGAAGAATACGTGACCGTCCAAGAAGAAATTGATGGAAAATGGCTTCAATTCCCGATTGCCGATGAGATGACCCAGCCGATCACCGGCGTGGCGACACCGAGATGGAATCAAAATCCTGCACTCGATGAAACGGTCAAACCGACTGGGGACTTCCATGTGTATAGCTCACTTGAAAATACGGTGTTCCATCATGAAGGGTCGACTCCAGCGATTCGCTATCTGTTTTCACTCTTACAGTACTTGCTCGATACAGGGCGGTCGGACGAGGCGAGTCATTTAATCAAAGTGTTCGGTGTCGACCAGTTCGCGTATCGGGATGAATATTTAGGGATGGAAGAACGACAGCAGTTCAACTTGGAGATGCTCGCATCTCAACGTGACTTACTTCGAACGAAACAAGTCGGACTGTTCACCCTGTTCGATATTGTCGCACCGCTCACCGACCGGACCGTCCCACAGCTGATTGTGACGCCTTATGGCCTCGATCGCTCCATCACCTATGCGACATTGCCTGGTTATGAACAAGGAAAACAGTCGATTTTATTCACGACACAGCGACATAGTGACGACTTTGATTGGATTCGTCCGGGTGACGCGATTGAAATGGTTGAACAAAAGGATATGCTCCTCAGTCAAATTCCGGACATGTATTATTGGAAACCGTTCGAGGCAATCGATTCTGCCAATCCGTTTCTCACATGGGGCAAGACTCTATTCGCGAACAGCGACTGGCGTTGGTATCAACAAACGCAAGGTGTGAAAGCCCCTGCATTCGACCTTGATTTCGGAGATGGGGTTGGGCTTTCTTTCGCTTCTGCCCGAATCGATGCTCCACCTTACGAACTCGACGACTTGCCGACCAAGGAAGTCGCCTCTTTCAACTCGATGCTCGAAGATGAAACGTTCTTCAAATCGGACAATCCGGACGTCGTCGAACTGTCACCTAACCCATTGTCTTCGACGAACGATGTGCCGCTTCTTCAAGCCGAGGTCGCGAAAGGCGATCCGAACTACATTTGGCAAGTCGCGAAGTCCGGGCTGTTGCCAGCTCTCCCGAATAACGCATATCGGTTCGATATCATCGCATCAGGTCGAGGTGTCGACCGCTTGCACGTCAAAGTCCGCTTCTTTGATGCATCCGGTGAAGAAATCGACCAGACTTACGTCGTCGCACCGAGAGATTCCGGAAATTTAGACGGGATTCATCTGCGCGGAGAATACGTGACGCCACGGGCTGCCGAGACGATGCGCATCGACTTATTGAGTTATCAAAAACCAGAACGGAAGACATATTGGTGGATTCACGATGTTCAAATCGAGAGCTTCGAGTCACACATGGTGCCGAACACGTTCTCCATTACGAAAGAGACACCTCCTGGGCGCTACATCGGATTCGCCCGTGTCTTGTTGAATCAGAGCGGCGGACAGCTTGACGTGTCCATCAATGACGACGAGCAAGTCGTCGAAACGGCAAGACAGACCGGTGCCCGGCTAGAATGGGTGCCGCTCGGAATACACGATGTCGATACGAACGAAACGACCATCACTGTCGAGAACACGGTCGGGTTCAATGCCATTCAAAACATCGTCTTCTTACCAGAGGAAGAATGGAAGGCGTTACAGCAGTCACTCCAAAATGTATTAGAACCTACGAACACGTTCATGGTCCTCGAAGGTGAACAAGATTTCGATTACAACGGGACGATCCAGTCCGAGCGGAACTACCCTTCTCTCAGTTTTGGGAAAGGAGTCTCACTCACATCCGGCACGTTGTCTCGTTCAATCGATGTGGCAGAGCCAGGTGAGTATCGATTCCATATCAACCTGACACCACCTGTCTCGACAGATGGAACGATTCGTTTACGCCTCTTGCAGAACGAAGAAGTCGTTCAAGAAGAGACGATTGAGGTCACAGAGATGCAGCAACTGCCTGATGTGAAAACGGACATCGGGTCGCAGACGGTCACGTATGACTCCTTGCGTCGTGACTTCCCATACCAACTTCAATCGCTCGAAGATGTTCATCCGACATTGAAACGGTGGACGCCGAGCACGTTCGAGATGGAGAAGGGATCGTACGCACTCGAGTTGACCGTAGACAGTAACGTGCCATCACGAATCGAGTTGGAAGATTTACGGAAGTTCGACCCAAACGAAATCGTCGTGACCGAACCGCTCGCAACACCTGAAGCGGCCGCGACGTGCGCGACCTGTGTATCCATTACAGACGATATGTTTGAGTCCACGATTGAAGATGACACGTTTATCGCATCTTATGAGCCGACCTGTTCCTGTGACTGGTATATTTTCGTATCGGATCAAATCGAGGCACTCCCCGACCGAGAATATTTGGTCGCTTTTGACGCACGGAGTGAACAGATTCGAAATCGCCATGTAAAAATGTACTATCTCGACGAGCAACGTCGCGTGATTGGGACCGACTTCATCAGTGAAGTGGAAGAGTATCGAAAATCGACGTGGAATCACTATGAACAAATTTTGATTCCACCAAAAGGCACCGCTTCGATGCAACTTCATATTTGGGCGCGTGGAAACATTGAAAATGTAGGACGACTGGAGATGAAGAACTTGAACGTCGTCCGCTACGATCACCTTCTCTTGACCGACCAAGTGACTGTCGAGGAAGTGACCGAACGTCCGCTGCTCGCTACAACAGAAGCAGAATCACTCGACGTGAAACGAAGCATGATGAAACGAACGGTTTCCCATGAGGATACGCTCGGTCGTTTCACATTGAACGACTCTCCGTCCCCATTGTTCGAACTCTCGAGCGATGAGGGGGCACAGCGCGGTGACGTCGCCTTGAATGGCGTGACGCAACTGTACATGTCTTCCGAACGTGACGTACAAGTGAATGCCGTATTACGTCTCGTCTATTTTGTTGGCATGATCCTCCTGTTACTCGCCACACCAGTCTCATTCTTCTTCTATTGGAACGCGCGACAGGAGGAACCGCTCCTTCGTCGGTTGCGACAGCGATTCAATAAAGTGTAAATCCTATGTCGATGACACACAAAACCCACGTCCTATACGAGGCGTGGGTTTTGTGTGTCATGCGATTCATCGCTTTGTCCGACTGACAGCTCGCTGTTTTCTCAAGAGAAGGGCCATCGTCTTCAAAAAGGCGATCGAGTCTTTTACGAGATTGACATGTGAGCCTTCACGCTCGATACACGTCACCGGCTGTTGATAGACGCGAAGGCGCTCTTTTTTTGCCGCATACATCATCTCTAAGTCGATAGCAAATCCACTCGTCGCGCTCAAATATGGCAATAATCTTGGAATCGCTCGGCGATTGATAATTTTCAGCCCTGTCTGTGAATCCGACACGCCTTTCGGTAGGAACGGTTTTGTGATCGTTCGCTTTGCAAGGCTGACGAACTTCCGGACGAGACTTCTGTCTTCAATCGTTAAATCTTTCGTACCGATGACGATATCGTAGTAATCGTTTTCGGCGATGCTTAGCAGTTGAGCGATGTCGTCAACCTTGAAAGAATTATCCGCATCGACAAATACGTAATATTCACTCGAGATATGCGTCATCCCTTCGATAAAAAGACCCGCTTTTTTCGTGTTCTGCTTCAACTCATACATTTTCAAGTAATCAATTTTGAACAATGTGTCTGTCGCAGACATCACAATGTCCCGATACTCTTGTAAAAGATGCTTTGATTGATCGGACGAAGCATCGTCTACGAAATAGACAGATCCGTGCAAATAGTTTCGTTCAATCATTTTGGTAAGGGATGTCAAAAAAGCATGAATGTGTGAAAATCGTTTCTCTTCATTAAAAATTGGCAATATAAAGGCTACAGTCCCTTTTTTTACAGCGTATTCCGGATGGATAATATTTTGAATCTCAGCGAGCAGTTCATCCTGATATTCTTCTCTATAATAAAATATTCTAAAAATACCATTACCTAACAATTTATTAAAGGGGAAGTTCCCTATATGTCGAATAACGTCATCAACCCATAAAATTGATGCCTGTGGATGGTACGTGCGTAGTGCCGCCGCCACAGTTAATCCTTTTTCATACTCAACGTAGTCAATCACATACACTTTGACTTGATCTTTCATCCCCCGAATATCGGGTGAAATCCTTTGTTCAGATTGATGGTTCGCCTCAGATAGAACGAGCTCATAGTGTGGAATACAAGAAGCATACGGAATTTGTCGTTGCTGGTCTGTGAAAATGACCACTTTCCCTTTATCCATTACATTGTCCTCCTTTTCTGATGAACGAATCGAAAGAGGTGATTAGTGTGAAAGCTGTCATGAGTCGTTATTCGATTTTACTGATTTTCCCCGTACTTGACGCATTGCTCAATATTATCAATTATTCGTATCACTTTTTTCTGGCCCGTGGCTTGACGAATCAAGACTACGGTCTCTTGAATGCATATCTTGCCCTTCTCGGACTGTTACTCATTATCGGTAGCGCTGTCCAGTGGATTGTCACCCGAAACTTAGGGCAACAGATCGCGACCGACTATCGATATATTGAAAGAATTATTTTGCTCGTCGCGATGACCTTGTCCGGCCTACTCTATATACTTATTCCATATATTCTTCCTTTATCTAGGATTAACCTTTTTTTACTTGCAGTTACAGTGTTCTTCCATATACTTGTGTCATTTAGACGTGGGGTTTTACAAGCAAATGAGCGCTTCTATGCCCTGACTCTATCTTATTACGTTGAAGCCATTGTCAAAGTGGGGATTACGTGGGTGTTTCTTGAACGACTCGACATCACGCTTGCCCTGATTGGTATTTTGATTGGTATGGTGCTGACGTACGGCCTCAGCATGTGGCAAACTCATTTTCCAGAAACGGCTGGAGAGAGACAATTTCATGGTCTGTTCCAACTCATTCATGTGCAAATCGTCATGACACTCTTCTTTTCAATCGACAGTTTACTCGTCACTCTATTTTTCCCGTCGCTCGTAGGAGACTATTCCGTCAGCCTGCGCTTTAGTCAGCTCGTCTTGTTCGTCTGTCTGTCTGTTTTCCAAGTCATGTTGCCACGTCTGAGCCGAGCGGCTGAGACGGACTCATTCCTATCGTTTGAACGCATGGTGTTCCGCTTGCTATTAGCAGCACTTGGAGTGATTGCGGTGCTTTACTTCTTGGTCATTCCATCGGTCGTTCCTATATTCTTCGGACAAGGATATGACGAGGCCGGATATTTTGTACGCTACATGATTTTCACGTATATCGGTATCATCATCGTTCAGTATGAGGCGATGTTGCAGTTCATCTTACGGAACAATCACTACTTGCGCTGGTATTGGGCTCTACTCTTCGTGTTTCTCGTTGCCTTATTCCTATTCCGGCAATCGATGGAGATGTGGCTCTTCGCTCAAGCGGTCGTCTTACTCGGTGGATCTCTGCTCCTCCGTTTCCGCTTTCACTCTGAGCGACGTCGGCGCTTAAAGGAGGAAATGTGATGAAACCCACTTTATTATGTTTATCTTGGCGAGACATTAAACACCCTAAGGCAGGCGGGGCCGAAGTATTCACGCATGAGATGCTAGCTTACGTGTCCCCTCGTTACAATATCATTCATCTGTCCCCTCATATCGAAGGACGCTCGGATGAGGAATGGATTGATGGCGTCCGTTATATTCGTACGGGTACAGACGTCACGAGCATCGTCGAGGCACGACGCTACTACAAAGCGCACGAAGAGGAAATCGATCTCGTCATCGATCAAATGAATACACACCATTTCTTCACGCCATTCTATGTACCCGAGCACAAGCGTATTCTCTTCATCCATCAATTGACGCGTGAAATTTGGCGCATCAATCTATCCCCCCCCATGTCATGGGTCGGAGCATGGACGGAGACCACTCGCTTGCGCCTTTATCGACAAAATGACGTGTTGACCGTCAGTCAGTCGACAGCAGACGATCTCGTGTCCGTCGGAATCCCTGCATCGCACATCACGATTTTACCGGAGGGTCTCAATTTCACACCGTGGCCAGAAGACGCATGGTATCCAAAGGAACAAAATCCTACATTTTTATACGTTGGACGCATGTCCGCCTATAAAGGAATCAATGATGCGGTCAAAGCGTTCGTATCCATCAAACGTGACTTCCCGACCGCACAACTATGGATTATCGGGAAAAAGAACGAAGCGTACATTACCGAACAACTCAATCCCATTACGCCGGAAGCGATACGATCTGATGTCCATTATTTCGGTTTTGTGAGCGAAGAAGAGAAACTTGAACGGATGAGTCGAGCGACGGCCCTCCTATTCCCGTCCCGTCGTGAAGGATGGGGACTAACCGTCAGCGAGGCTGCCGCTGTCGGGACGCCGACGATTGTGTACGACGCTCCTGGACTTCGAGACGCAGTTCAGTATGGAAAACTCGGTTATATGACGATGGCACAGACAGCAGAGGCGCTCGCACTCGAGATGAGACGCTGTCTAAACGACCGAGGTCACTATGAAACCGTGAGACGTGACGCCCATACGTTTGCGAAGACGTTGCAGTGGAGTCGCACCGGGACGGCATTTGAACGTTGGTTGACCGATAAGCTCGGAATCTTGATTCAGGAAGGGAGAACATCATGATTGGAATTGCGATGTCAACGTATTGTAACGAGGCAATCATTCAGGAAACGATTCAGTCCATCCAACAACAAACGGCCGAATTTGTCTGCGTGATTGCGGATGATGGCTCGACCGATCGAACCGTCGAGGTCATGCGAGAGTTAACCGCTGACGACGACCGCTTCATCATTCTCCCTCTCGCACATGGCGAGCGTGGAATCGCCCGTAAAGAAGCGATCGGTCGTCTCCGAGAGCTCAATGTGGACATGCTGTACATCATTGACTCGGACATGGTATTGACCGAGGGACTGTTGACGAGTTGTTCACTTTACCTAAAACATCACGAAGATGTCGGCGCGCTCGTCATCCCGGAAGAGGCCTATAGCACGTACACGAACTTTTTCTCCAAAGTGAAGGTGTTTGAGCGTAACCTATTCCAAATTCCTGAAGAACGGATTGATGACCGTTCAATCGAGGCGGCACGCTTTTGGCGGATGGAGGCATACGAAGCATCGGGTGGAATCAACCCCACTCAAATTAGTTTTGAAGAAACACAACCGACGATTCGTTACATTCAACAAGGTGGCATCATCCGTCGCGCCACGTTCACCACGGTGAAACATAATGAGAAGGAAGTAACGCTTCAAAATCTTCTCGAAAAGAAACGCTATTATTTCCAAGTGATGCCACAGACACTTGAGACAGAGAAAGGTGGATTTCGCAAAGCACTCGCTCGCTGGTATTTCTTCAGACCGGTGCTCTATCATCCGTCCAATCTCAAAAAATATAGACGACACCCGGTGTTAGCAACGGGAGTCGCCTACATGTACTTTCGATTGACAATGATTGGGGTATCGCAACTCTTTACCCACAAGTTCGGGAAGAGCGATCCCGTGACTGATACAAAATAAAATCTCCGTATTGAGTGGGGATGACAAAACGTTTCAACTCGTTCGTCTCCCCGGACTCGAACGATACGACGAGACTCTCTGAACTGACCAAGTCACCATTCTCATAAAACAGACAATATGCCTGTCCAAGATCATCTAGAAACTCTGTCAACGTGTCTGCGACTCGATACTTGTTCGTTTTCATGTTGACAGCTTGTTGACCGACATCTTTTATGACACGAATCACATACTCATCGATTTTCATCGGTTTCGTCATGATGCGCTTGACGTTCCCATAATTGACGGCCGCGATTAACGTGTGTGTATGCGTATAGTCAGTCAATACGATTTGATGAATGAGCGGAAACTTCTTCTTCACATAAGATAATAATTCGACCCCGTCCGTATGGGGGAGCCGCATTTCTGTGATGACGACATCGATATCGCTTGATTCTAAAATCGTAATCGCTTCTGTCGCTTCCGTTGCTTCGAAAATAAGTTCTCCTTCATTCATCAATAGACGAGCCAACGTCTTGCGTGTATGCTCATGCGGTTCGACGAGTAAGTAATTTGCCATGTTGTGTACCTCCGAAATTTTAATCGAGAAAGGGTGTCACGAAGTGAAATTACTCTTACTATCTGGTGGGTCTGGAAAGCGTCTATGGCCACTTTCAAATGATATCAACTCAAAACAGTTCATTCGACTACTTGATGACGGTCAAGGTGCCAAACAGTCGATGATTGAACGTGTCTTCTCACAACTAAGTGACATGAAGTTAGACCAGGATGCCTTTATTTTAACGAATGCGCTCCAACGTGACGCAATTGTCTATCAAATCGGGACCGATGCCAATATCATCACCGAACCGAGTCGTCGTGATACGTTTCCTGCTATCGTGCTCGGCGCAAGTTATTTAAACGAACAACGGATCGACCCGGATGAGACGGTGCTTGTGATGCCGGTCGATGCTTATGTCGACCTTCGTTTTTTTGAATACTTCCCTCAAGTAAATGAAGCGGTGCAGGCGAGTGACGATGCCTTACATCTGATTGGGGTCACCCCCCTCCATCCGACATCAAAATACGGATATATCGTCCCAAATGAAATGGCTCAAATCTCCTCTGTCCGCTTGTTTCAAGAAAAACCGGTCGTCGATGTGGCAGAGCGACTGATTGAGCAAGGTGCACTATGGAACTGTGGGATTTTTGCTTGCAAGTTACACCGGTTACTCGATGAACTGACAGAACGAAACCTACCGACGACCTATTCAGAGCTGACAAGTCGCTACGATGATTTAGAAAAGACTTCGTTTGACTATGCGGTCGTCGAACACACGGAGTCTGTATTTGTTCATCGCTACGATGGAGATTGGAAAGACTTGGGGACATGGAACACATTGACCGAAGAGATGACGTCGACAACCCATGGCCAAGTCGAACTGTTTGAATCGACGAACACCCACGTAATCAATGAACTGAACCTTCCGTTGATTGGGGTCGGGCTTGAGGATATGATCGTCGCTGCTAACGCGGATGGGATTCTCGTCTCAACAAAAGAGGCGACTCCGCAACTGAAGGATTACCTCGCTTCCTCTGATGACTATCCGAAGTTCAAATGGAAACGATGGGGACAATCGGAAGTCATCCATCATGAGACGCTTGAAGACGGAAATCATAGCATGACGCGTCGCATGCTCGTTCAGGCAGGAAAAGAACTCAGCTATCATTATCATGAAGAGACCGACACGATCTGGACGGTACTCCAAGGGACGGCGAGCGTGACGCTTGACGGACGATCATTTGAAGTAAAACCGACCGACGTCATATCGATTCGACGTGGGGTCGCCCATACGCTCAAAGCACATGAAGATGTCGTATTGATCGAGGTTCAGTATTCTAACAATCAAACTATTGACGACACTCGTCCCGTACCGCCTTCACTTGATCAGAAACATTGACATGTGTGCTGTCGGATGAAGGATGTCATCTCCTCCGATCTGATCTTCCGATGAACAAAACGAAATTCATTTTTATCTAGATATACCCTAAAAAGGGATTTACTATCCAATTCATGGACAGGGATGTGTGAACACTGAAAAAACCTCACGATACCTTACCCGAAATCGAGGTATCGTGAGGTTTCATTTGGATTATTTGATTAATTCGAGCTCTACCGGGATGTTCGCTTCCACCGTTTCGCCGCTCAAATGATTAATTGCAGCTTCCACACCCAATTTCCCGATTTCAGTTGGCTTTTGAGCGACGGTCGCTGCCATCGTTCCACCTTCGACCGCTTTGACCGCATCGTCTGTCGCATCGAACCCGATGACTTTCACGTCACTCATACCAGCTGCATCGAGCGCTTGAACGGCACCGAGCGCCATCTCATCGTTATGCGCGAACACAGCGACGATATCTTTATTGTCCTGTAAAATGTTCTCCATGACCGTCAATCCTTCTGCACGGTCAAAGTTCGCAGATTGTTTTGCGACTACCTCGAGTTTCCCATCGATTGCTTCATTGAACCCTTGACCACGGTCACGTGTCGCAGACGCTCCCGGAATCCCTTCAAGTTCAACCACTTTTTGTCCTTCCCCAACGAGTTCGACCATGTAGTCACCCGCCAACTGACCGCCAGCAACGTTATCTGACGCCACGTGTGCGACGACGTCACCGGTTTCAGCATTACGGTCTACTGTGATGACTGGAATACCCGCATCGTTCGCTGCCTGTACCGCTGCTCCAACCGCTTCTGAGTCTGTCGGATTAATTAAAATCAAGTCCATGCCTTTTTGAATCATGTCCTCAACGTCGTTCACTTGTTTTGCCGCATCATTTTGTGCATCCGCCACAGTAAGTGTCGCATCCATTTCGTTCGCCTGCTCTTCTGCACCTTCTTTTAGAGCGACGAAGAACGGGTTGTTCAATGTTGAAATCGAGAGTCCAATTTCGTAATCCCCATCTTTCGTTTCCGTCTCAGATGTTGACCCCGGTTGTTCTGTCGAGCAAGCTGCCATCAATACCATTGTCAGTGCGAGTAGCCAAGCTGTCCATTTTTTCATGTTCCGTTTCCCCTTTCGCGTGTTAAGCGTTTTGTCGACGATCAAGCAATACTGCAAACAATATAACTGCACCTTTTACGACGAGTTGGAAGAAAGATGATACGCCGAGAAGGTTCAATCCGTTATTTAACGTTCCGATGATGAGCGCCCCGATCAACGTTCCGACGATCCAACCACGGCCACCCGCTAGGCTCGTTCCCCCGAGAACGACAGCTGCGATGGCATCGAGTTCATATGACGTCCCTGCCGTCGGTTGAGCGGAGTTGAGGCGCGAGGTCAAGATAATCCCGGCGAGTGCCGCGAGCATCCCAGACAACGAGTAAATCATGATTTTGACTTTATTGACGCCAATCCCCATCAATTTTGCCGCTTCCTCATTTCCACCAATCGCATACGTATGCCGACCGAATGTCGTCTTCTTCAAGATAAAATAGAGGACACCGAACGCGAGTAACATCGTCAATGCCGGCACCGGAATAATCCAGAAGTAACCACGTCCGAGCATCTCGAACCAACCAGAATCTCCAAGACCTGTAATTGGTCGACCGTCCGTATAAACGAGCGTCAATCCCCGATAAATCGTCATCGTGGCCAATGTCGCAATAAACGGTGCCACTTTCCCGTACGTGATGACCGCACCGTTAAAGGCACCAAGAAGAGCACCTGCGATCAAACCGAGAGCGACAGCCATAATTGCATGTTGACCATCTACCATCATGCCTGCCACTAATGCAGATGCGAGAGCTAAAATGGAACCGACCGATAAATCGATCCCTCCCGTCAAGATGACGAACGTCATCCCAAAAGCAATCAAGGCGTTAATCGAAACTTGTCGAAGTACGTTAAAGATATTGTTTAATGATAAAAATCCTGGTTCTAGCGCGGTCACGACGACGACGATGACGAGCAGACCAAACAGTGGGCCTAACTTTTGTCCCCATCCGAGTCGACCGGGGCGCTTCAGTGCAGTCGTTGCTTTCAATTCCATGTCATTGCCCTCCTGTCGCATATGTCATAACTTTTTCTTGTGTCGCCTCTTCTTTCGTGAGCGTTCCCGTCACGACACCTTCCCGCATGACGACAATTCGGTCGCTCATGCCGAGCACTTCTGGTAAGTCAGAAGAGACCATGATGATGGCGACACCCGATTCCGCGAGATCGCTCATAATGTTGTAAATCTCTTTCTTGGCACCGACATCGACACCCCGGGTCGGTTCATCCAAAATCAAGACGTCCGGCTCGACACCTAACCATTTACCGAGCACAATCTTCTGTTGGTTCCCACCGGACAGCGATTTCACTTTTTGTTCCATCGAATGGTGCTTGACCCGCAGTTTTTGCAAGTACGTCTCCGCGAACGTTGCTTCTTGATGTTTCGAGATGACGGACCCTTTCGTCCGCTTGTCGAGTGTCGGGAGTGACAGATTTTCTCGGAGCGAGAAGTCGAGTAGCAACCCCTCTCCTTTTCGGTCCTCTGTCAAAAATGCGATGCCGTGCTTGATGGCGTCTGCTGGAGTTTTGATGCGAATCGGCTTCCCGTTCAACTTGATGACTCCACCTTTATGGGTGTCCGCCCCGAACAAGGCACGCATCACTTCGGTCCGTCCCGCTCCCATCAATCCGGAAAATCCAACGATTTCACCGGCACGAACGTTGAACGATACGTTGTGGAACCGGTTACCGATTAAATCATCCACTTCGAGTACAACATCCCCGAGCGTTGTGGTACGTGCCGGATACCGTTCACCGATTTCACGCCCGACCATATCACGTACAGTTTCTTCGAATGACGTGTCTTGAATCATGCGCGTCGAGATGGATTGCCCGTCTCGCAGTACGGTGATGCGGTCACACAACTCAAAAATTTCTTCCATCCGATGGGAGATGTAGATGATGGATACGCCTTGGTCCCGTAATGCCCGTGATACGGCAAAGAGTGCTTGGATTTCCCGATCCGTCAAGGCTGCTGTCGGTTCATCCATGACGATGACTTTCGCATCCGTCATGAGCGCCTTCGCAATCTCAATCATCTGCTGTTGACCGACAGATAAGTTCCGAGCCACTTCATTGACGTCCATGAATACATTCAATTCTGCTAAATACTCCCGAGCCCGTCTCGCCATCTCTTGCTGTTTGATTGTCCCAAACGGCCCCGTCAGTTCTCGACCGAGAAACAAGTTCTCCGTCACCGTCATTTCAGGTAAGATATTGAGTTCTTGATGAATGAAGGCGATGCCTTCTTGCTCCGCTTCTTTCGGGTGTTTGAATTGCCGTCTCTTCTCATCAATCAGGATCTCTCCTTCATCTTGAGCGTGAAGACCGGTCATCACTTTCATCAACGTCGATTTCCCGGCACCGTTCTCACCCATGAGCGCATGAATCTCCCCAGGTAATAGCTCGAAGTCGACCCCTTTTAAGACGGAGACCGGACCGAACGACTTATGGATTCCTTTCAATTGAATGTGCATCGAATCCCTCCCCTTAAAAAATGACCCCGGCGTGCAAGATGACGTTGGCGTAAGGTGTCGCTTCCCCGGTTCGAATGACGACTTTCGCTTTTTCCACTTCACGTTTGAACTCTTCATGTGAACACATGTCGACTTCTCGATACTGCTCTTTCAATGAATCGGCAATCGCCGGATTATGCGTGAGAATTTCCTCGGCAATCGTGATACGCTCCACGACCATGTCGGAGTTCACAGCGTCTAAAACGTCTAAAAAAGAAGGTTCCCCGATGCGAAGACTGAGGTCGACCCGTTTTACACCGTCCGGAATCGGCAATCCACAATCCGCGATGACGACCCGGTCTGTATGCCCGAGATCGGCAAAGATTTTAGCTAGATGACTATTCAAAATCCCTTGTTTTTTCATCACACATGCTCCAATCGTTGTTGTACAGCTTGACGTGTCGGCATACCGCCCTGTGCGCCAAACCCCTCGACACTCATGCCGGACGCGACCACGGCAAATCGTACCGCCGCTTCTAAATCGTTATGTTCGACAAGTGCAACCGCGAGTGCGCCGTTGAACGTGTCCCCCGCTCCCGTCGTATCGACGACGTTCGCTCGGATGGCCGGTACGTGCCGAACTGATTGCCCATCATGGAATCGTACGCCGCGTGCTCCCTCCGTGACGAGTAGTTTGTTCGGATATCGCTCGAGCACTTCATCCACGGATAAACCATCGAATAAATCGCGGCACTCATGTTCATTCGGTGTCAGATACGTGACTTGTTCAATCACTTCTGGCGGGAGCGGTTGCGACGGTGCCGGATTCAGTAATACTGGAATCCCTTTTGACTGACAATAAGACGTCACTTGCCGGACGGTCTCGATTGGAATTTCGAGTTGGAGAAGCACAAAAGATTGATCGTCTAGAAGTTTCTCAAGTTCTTCTTCTGTGAAGGTAACCTGTTTGTTCGCCGATTGAACGACGACAATCGAATTATCTGCTTCTGCCAAGACGATATGGGCAGTGCCCGTTACCTCATCTCGTATAACACGAACGTTCGTGACATCAACGCCATGCTGTGTAAAATTCTGAAGAATATGTTGTCCAAACGGGTCGCTCCCCACACAGCCGACCATTTGTACGGTACCGTCTAATCTTGAAGCGGCGACCGCCTGATTCGCTCCCTTCCCCCCTGGAACGGTACGAAACGAATCACCAATTACCGTTTCTCCTGCTTGCGGACGTTTGTCGGACGTGACGACGAGGTCCATTGATATACTGCCGATGACAACAATGCGTTTCATTCTCTATTTCTCCTTTCGCTTTGTCGTTTGCCTTTCAAGTAACGTGACCGGTAACAGCATCTCTTTCGGTTGCGTATCCTTTTTCTCAATCAAATCAAGCAATCGTTCGGTCGCCATTCGTCCCATTTCATAAATTGGTTGTACGATGGTCGTCAACGGTGGCGACGTCATCTCACCTAGCTCGATCCCGTCATACCCGATGACTTGTAGTTCTTCCGGAACACGAATATTTCGACGGACGGCTTCTTGCAATACTGCGGCTGCAATCACATCGTTCGCTGCGAAGATGCCATCGAACGGCCAAGCGTGATCGAACAGCTCTTGGGAGGCTTTCAATGCATCTTTGAACGTGAACGTGGACTCGGTCATCCCGACGAGCTTGTCTCCCGCTACTTCGACGAATCCTTCCGTTCGACGCTTGACGGTCTTGAGATGATCGGGTCCGGCGATGTGGGTCAGCCGTGTCGCTCCACGCTGTAACAACGTGTCGGCTGCCAACTTCCCACCCTCATAGCCGTCAGAAATGACTGCATCGATGCCCGCCTTCACGATCCGGTCAAGCGCAACCATCGGTAGATCCAACGTCTCATAATTCGGATTGTGTGAATGATTCGTCGTGATGATCAAACCGTCGACATGCATTGTCTGCAAAGCGACCAAGTATGTCTGCTCTTTTTCAAGTTGCTCGTCCGTGTTACATAAGACGACTTGATAGCCATGCTGATTCGCGACATCTTCAATCGCCCGAGCCAGCTGCGGAAAGAACGGGTTCGTGATGTCTGGCATGATGAGTCCAATCAAATTCGATGATTTTTTATAAAGCGAACGCGCGACTCGGTTCGGTGCGTAATTCAATTCCGCAATCGCCTTTTCGACTGCTTCTTTCGCCTCTTCGCTCACATATCCACTTTTGTTCATGACGCGTGATACGGTCGCTACTGAAACGTTCGCATGTTTTGCTACTTGTTTGATTGTCGCCACTTGACACCCCTCCGTTATGGAAACGCTTACAAGACCATCTTAATGTGTAACCGGTTACATATCAAGGGGATTTTGAATATTTCATGAAAAAACACACTGAAATCGTGCTTCAATGTGTAAAGAACGTCGGATTTAATTGGACATAGACGAGATTTTCTACCGTTCGTCCGTCGAGTCGGGTCAATTCCTGTTGTTTTGTAAACGCATAGGTGAACCCAGACTTTTCAACGACGCGCCGCGATTGGTCATTGAAGCTGAAGTATCCGCACCAAATCCGCTCCAACCCTAACGCTTCGAACCCAAATCGAATCATCGCCTGAACGGCTTCCGGCGTATAAGCGTTTCCCCAATAGTCTGGACTGAGTACATAACCGATTTCACGCTGTGCCTCATGTTGGATTGAAGGGTTTGGTCTTCGGTCATGTAACCCGATGCTACCGATCACTTTCCCGGTCTCTTTCAAGACGATGGCCCATACATCCCCCTCCTTGATAAACAGTTGAATGACGTCCCTTGTTTCTTCAATTGATTCATGAGGTGCCCAACCGGCCATCGGTCCGACTCGCTCATCTTTTGCATAATGGTACACATCTTCTGCATCTTTTAACGTAAATGCCCGTAAAATCAATCGTTCTGTCTCTAAAGTGATCATCTCAATCCGTCCTTTTCCTTCGAGTTGTTTCCTCCACCGCCCTAATGGGAAACGTTAGGCGAGGAGGAATGACCATGCCATTTGATTACGATTTAAACTTTGATGAAATCGACTTTCGAAAACAACCGGAGCTGTACCGGGTCGGTCGTGGTGAACAAGGTGTGTTACTCGTCGAACCGTATAAAAGCGAGATTTTGCCTCATTGGCGATTTAAGACCCCTGAGATTGCGAAGCAATCTGCCGAAGAAATCATGGAGTTGTTTGAAGCGTATCGCGCGAACGATGATTTCGTCGGGATGGATATGGCCCGAAAGTTCATTCAAATGGGCTATACACGAGCCCGGCGCTACGCCAATTATAAAGGCGGGCGAAAATATAAAGAAGACGGTGACATTCATGAACGCCAAATCGATGAGGAAAAGGCGGAGTCTGCACGCATCTTCAAAACGTATTGGGATCAGCTTCGTGCCGATGAGGATTATTTGCGACGTAAAAAAGCACATCAAAAACAGTATGGTTGATCGCGTACCATCACTTGAAAGGGGACACCATTCCGCTCGAACGATGTGATGGTGCGAAATCCGACCGTTTCGTATAGATGAATCGCGCGCTCGTTGAAAGAAGCGACAGTCAGTCGAAGCGGTTTTCCTTTTTCGATTGCCCTCTCGATGACATAGGTCACGAATGCGCGTCCCCGTCCTTTCCCCGTCAAGTCAGGCCGCATCCCAAATCCGATGTCCGTGAAATCTGACGAATATAGATATGTCGAATTGGGCACTTGAGCCGGGGAGCCGATACAATAAAATCCAATCAGTTCATGTTTTTCTAAAGTTGCCTGATACGCCATCAACTCGGCGATTCCCTCTTCAGAAGGAGGCTGATTATAGAAGTCATAAGGAGCTCCGTAGGTCCATTCTTGAATTTGGCCTGCCCATTCACGTGTCATCGGTTGGTGATGCATCCGTTTCCCCCTCCATCCTCGTTTACGCCTCTTATTATGTAAAAAAGATGAGGTTGCCCCCACCTTTATTTCCGAACCCATTCTGCCGTCATCGTCACATCTGCCGCATGCATCAGATTATGGATTGGGCATCGTGCCTCGACACCTTTCCTTAATTCCGCAATCCGCTCATCCGATTCGGTCGTGTCGAGTATGATTTTCATATGAACCGACTCAAAATAAGTGCGCACACCTTCCATCCCTTGGAAACCTCGCGGATCGAGTGTACCTTCCGTACCAAACTCGACCCCTTCATACTCAAAGCTCAAGTCCTGGGCGACGTAAGCAATCATGATGGTCGTACAAGACGACAGCGCACCGAGAAGATATTCGAGTGGGTTTGGTCCCATATTCGTTCCACCGAGTCGTTCCGGTTCATCGACGACAAATGGAGTGTGCTCGCCTACACGAACAGTCGTCTTGACACCTCCCGCCTCTCCTTCAGTCCGCATCGTCACTAACGGTCTCTCTGACATATCGCATCCTCCTCTCAATGATTAACCATTTTTATGTTCCCTTTACATCGGACCATGTAACGCCTCATTATAAATCGCATAATCATTTTTTCCGTTCTGTTTGATTTGATACATCGCCTGATCCGCTTTATGAATCAACTTGTCCAAATCGGTCCCTTGGTCAGGGGCGTGACTGACCCCGATACTTGCCCGAATTGGAATCGCCAAATCTGGGGTTTTGAATGGATTTCGATTCAACGTCATCTGAAGTTCGTGAATAAATGCCAGCACTTCAGAATCTGTTAAATCGACTAAGTAAATGTAAAATTCATCGCCTCCGACGCGGGAAGCCAACCCGACGTCTCGAGTCGAAGCTTCCAACAATCCGCCTAAGTGTGTCAAGAAGTGGTCTCCGATTTGATGGCCGTACGTATCGTTCACCGCTTTGAATCCGTCTAAGTCAATAATGAGTAAAGACAATCTCGCAGAATCAAGCAATGCATGATCGGCGCGTTCATAAAACGCACGTCGATTTGCCAGTTTCGTAAGCGGATCATGATAGGCAAAGAAACGGATTGTTTGCTCGGCCTCTTTGAACGAGTGCACATCACGAATGATAATCATTCCGTGAATCGTTCGATCGATGTCGACGAAATCCCCATCGATAACGACATAACGCTCTTGTCCCGATTTTGTCATGATTTTCGTTTCAAACTCTAAAAACTTTTTTCGCGTGATGAAGTGTTGATTATAATGTTCCAGCCACTCCGTTTTTTTCTTTTCTGGCAATAGATCGACAAAACGCTCATTCATGACACGCACCGTATGAAATAAGGTACGTGCAGCTGGATTCGCACTCTCTATATTGCCTTCAGGATCAATCAAAAGAATGGCAGATGGATTCAAATTATAAAGTGTCCCGTATCGTTTTACGTAAGAGGTCAAGAAATCCAAACGGTTCATGGCAATCACGAGTGCCACCGCCCAAACCAATCCCCCATACATGTACGAATAAGGCGGCATGAATCCACGGAATTGAAAATAACCGAAGACGATATCCCACAACAAGATGACAATAGCCGTCCAAAAAAGCATACGTAATACTCGTTGGTGTTCTCTTCGATTCGTTTTTCGTAATGCATAAAAAATAAGGCAAATAATCAGGAAGTGAAAAATATTCCCGATCGTCAGCGTGATTAAATATGATGAATTGAACTCAGGATAAATCCAAACTCCCACTTGCTCAAACTGCTGACTATTCGTAAGGTTTTCTCTTCGAACGTACGTCAGCACGACAGGAATCAATGGTAAATAGACGACCCACGGGTAAAGCCATTTTGGCGCTTTCGTGCCTAATCCTGTGATACTTAACATAAAATGAACGGAAAAAACAAAAATGAGAATCCCGGCATTCCCAAACCAATATGTAATAAGTGCCGGACTATATTCAATCGGTGAAAGATGACGGACAAACTCTGCCAAGAAGAGCATCGAATAGCCGAAAACAAACAGGCTCAACAAACGATGCTCCACTTTATTCGGATTACGTTGAAAGACATCGAGTGCTAAAAATCCGAGTAAAAATGACGGCACTAAGTAGACCGCCAGATAAAGAAACATCTCGGTCATGCGGAACCTCCTTAACTGAATGTAATCCCCTATTTCGCCATTCTGTTCTCTTTCCCCTTTCAAAGCGACAAAAAACGGGATAGTCCATATCCCGTTCCTTCATGCTTATAATGTTTCTTCAATCGGGATATCCCCTTTAATCAAATCAATCGCTTTGTTCTGCGCATTCGAATGGTCATGGAGCACATGTACCAAGAACGATGCCACATCTTCACGCGGGACCTCGCCACTTCCTTCGAACTGCGTGTTCACTTTGCCCGTTCCTGCGTCATCCGTCAATGCCCCCGGACGAACAATCGTGTATGTGAGCCCACTCTCTTCTAGCAAACGATCGGCATGATGCTTCGCCACATAGTAAGGTCTCATCGAATCCGGCCAAGCCGAGCGATCTTCAGCTTTCAAGGCACTGACCATGACGAAATGCTTAATGTTCCCGTTCGCTTGTGCCGCCTCGATACTTTTCGCTGCACCGTCTAGGTCAATCAAGAGCGTCTTGTCTGCGCCGGTACTTCCACCAGAACCAGCCGCGAACACGATGACGTCCATCCCATCGATGGCTTTCTGTAAATCTTCCACTGAACCTTCGAGGTCACCGAGTACGGCGTTGTACCCTTTTGACTTGAAATCCTCAAGTTGCTCTTCTTTACGCACCATCGCAGTCACTTGATGCTTTCCTTCATCATGTAATTTTTCGACAAACTGACGGCCAATTTGACCGTTTGCACCGATTACAAATACGTTCATCTGTCTTCCTCCTCAACATTGATTTCAGAGACAAGCGAAACGCCGGGTAGCTGCTGCTACATCCGGTGCAGAAGCGATGGCAGAGATGACGGCAACACCGTCCGCCCCATCATGTATGATTGCCGGTACATGTTCCGGACGAATGCCCCCGATCCCCACAATCGGAAGCAGCGGATAGTGTCGACGAACCTGTTGAATCAGTTCCGTGCCACGCACATGCCCTGCATCCGCCTTACTTGTTGTTGCATGAATCGGTCCGATCCCGACATAATCTGCGAACGGAAGAGCCGCACTTGCTTCCTCCATCGTATGGACAGAGACACCTAACCATTTATCAGGTCCCAACTGTTGACGAACCCATTCGGCAGGCAAATCGTCTTGGCCGACATGCACACCATCCGCACCAATCGATCGCGCCAATTCCACGTCATCGTTGACGATAAATGGAACATTCGCCCGTCTACATAAGTGTTGGAGCGTTTTCGCCATCGCTTCTTTTTCATCTCCATACAATGCACCTTTACCTTTTTCACGAAATTGAAAACATGTCACCCCACATCGAAGTGCCGTTTCCACCGTCATGACCAAGTCACTTGAATCGGTCGTCCCGCATACGAAATAAAGGCGAAGTTGCTTAGCGAGCGCTCGTTTCGTACATGACGTCAATGGTAATCACCTCTTCTTTCGCTAAACGATGTCCCCAGTGATTGGTCGGTCCATGACCTTGTCCAATTGATAGCCCGTGTGCAATCGCCTGATGGATGAATCGTTTGGCATCCACGACCGCTTGACGCAACGTCTTCCCATACGCCAATTCAGCCGTCAATGCGGCCGAGAACGTACATCCCGTCCCGTGCGTATCTTTCGTTTGAATTCGAGGTGCTTTCACGCGGAAGGCTTCAGATTCGGCCATAATGAGATCCACGGCATCCGTATCATCGGCATGTCCCCCTTTGATGACGACAACATCGACACCAAGACCCCGAATCAATTGAGCGGCTTTCATTCGATCCATCTCGGTCCGAATCTCCATTCCAGCTAGCACCTCTGCCTCAGGAATGTTCGGGGTCACGACGGTCGCTTGTGGCAATAACTTCGTACGAAGTGCTTCGACTGCACTTTCTTGTAGTAAGGAAGCCCCACCTTTCGCCACCATGACAGGGTCGACGACGACATGATCGAAATCGTAACGTGCAAGCGCTTTGGCCACCACTTCAATGCGTTCCGCATCCGCCAACATCCCGGTTTTACAAGCGGTGATGGCAAAATCATCCGCCACCGCATCGATTTGCCGGTTAATCATTTCCAAGGAAATGGCTTCAATCCCATGAACCCCAAGTGTATTCTGAGCTGTGATGGCGGTGAGCACGCTCGTCCCGAACACACCGAGCTCTTGAAACGTTTTGAGGTCAGCTTGAATACCGGCGCCTCCTCCTGAATCAGATCCTGCGATTGTCAACACTTGAGGTCTCACGATGTTGTCACCTCGATCCGATTCGTCGGGATAGCATGCTGTGCCAATTGATGGAGTGCATTTAAAAAGTGAATCGGGAAGTCTCCCGGCCCTTCCGCCCGTTCACTCGCTAGCTCCCCGCAATAGGCGTAGCCTGACATGGCAGTCACAGTCGCCTTGAGCGCATTTTTTTCAACGGCTAGACAAGCTCCGACGACCGCACTGAGTAAACACCCTGTACCGGTCGTCTCAGTCATCCGTTTCGTCCCACCTCGGACTTCCATGACGACATGTCCGTCACTGACCATATCTTCTTTTCCAGTCACGGCCACGACACATCCGTATCGTTTTGCGGCTTCAAGTGCCAGTTGTCGTGGTTCGCATGCACCGTCACCCGCATCGACACCACGAGCCGCCCAATCGACACCAATCAATGTCGCAATCTCTCCTGCGTTCCCTCGAATGACCGTGACACGGACGTGGCGTAAAATACGCTCGATGACATCTCGGCGAAATGATGTCGCCCCCACTCCGACCGGGTCGAGTACAATCGGGCATCCTGCCTCGTTTGCCGCTTGCCCTGCACGAATCATCGTGGCTTCGGTCATCGTTCCAAGTGTCCCGATATTTAACACGAGCGCATCGCTCACGAATGTCATCTCTGCCACTTCTTCAATCGCGTCTGCCATCACTGGAGAGGTGCCGATTGCGAGCAGTCCATTCGCTGAAAAATTCGCCACAACCGTGTTCGTGATGTTGTGAATCAACGGAGCCTGCTGTCGAATCTCGTTCCAAATCTCATGTCTCATTGGTTGACCTCCTGCGACAATGTCCACGACTCAAGCGTCCACGCCATTTCCCAAAAAGCGACTTCGTAATAGCAACTCTTCAAGAACAGTTTCGTATAACGTACACGTTCCTCTTCCGTCGCTTGACCAGCCAGTTCATCCAACCGATCAATCTGTTCTTCTACGAGTTCGCGGAACCATTCAGAGCCGTATGTCGCAATCCAGGCCGAATAAATCGGATGGTCCGGACGCTTGTCTTTCAGACGTTCACCAATCTCGTAATACACCCAGTAGCATGGAAGAATCGATGCCAGCACGTCCCCGAGAGTCGGTCCTGCCTGTTGCATATGGAGCGCATACGCATAAGCGGTCGGCGCCGGTTCGAAGTTCGCCAATTCGACATCCGTCACATTTAGCATCGTGAAAAACTCACGATGAAGTGCAAGCTCCGCCTCAATCGTGTGTAAGGCATGTGTTAAAAAACGGCTTGAGAGCTCCATCGTCGGTGCGAGCGTAGCTCCTTTTGCCTGTACTTTTGAAAATTGATTCAAATAATAGGAATCTTGCATGACATAGTGTCTGAACTTTTTCTCATCTAGCGTGCCTTCTCCAAGCGAACGGACGAATGGATGATGAAAACTTGCTTCAAACAACCCATCTGCTTCCTGACGTAAGTGATCTGTAAATTTCATAGTGACCCCTCCTTATATAAGTGAAAAGACGCCGCCTCCCATAACGGAAGCGGCGTCTCGGACAATCATATCTAGATGGAGCTATATGAGTCGTATCGCCCACTTCCCTACGCTAGCGTGAACTAGATCAGGTTCAAAGGGTCTGGACCTTGTCCATCTCAGCCGCGTGACGCGACTCCCCTAGTGGCAAACATTATGAAATTCAGTCGTCTTCGACCACATTTTATCAATCTTTTCATCAATTGCAAACCTTTTCCGATTCTGTTTCCCATTCTTCGTTACGGGAATGGGTAAATGAACCTGTTTACGTGAAAAGGATGTGTTGAGATTGAATACGATTTTATTGACAATTGCCTTACTCTTCATCAGTTTGAACGTATTTTGGTTTTTCAAACGTCGAACGTACAAGCAAGCAGGATTTGATGGAAGATTGTTTACTCAGTTGTTCGTCAGCCTATTCGGTGTCATGTTAGGATTCACATTGATTTATTATGCATTGTCTCGTGATTCAGTCATTCTCGTCACTTCACTCGAATCCATGAATGCCGTCGAACCGACTTGGGAAAACCTCCTGTACTTCAGCGGGGTCACGTTACTATCCATTGGTTTTGGTGATTTGTTACCGATAGGTTTGACCCGATTATTCGCTATCATCGAAGGCGCCATCGGTATTTTGTTACCGAGTGCCTTCTTCATCAAATCGATGTATCAAAAAGACGAGTGAGTGTCTCCTAACGCCCAGTAATGAGTAAGAACATATTAAATGCGACGAGACCAAGGGGAAGCATCGCAACCAAAATGATTGGCCATTTCTTTAAACGAACGCCGACAAATAGGACAAGACTTCCGACTAAAAGGGCAATAAATGTCGTATATGGATTCATAAAAAAACGCTCCTTTCTCTATAAGAAGCGTTTCCCGGCTTGTGCCGTCATTAATCGTTTGAATGTCGAAGTGATGCACATGCAGACCGGACGCGTCTCGCCTCTTCCTCTCGGAATATGAAGTCGCCTTGTTCGGCGACACGTTGTGCACAAAAGAAGAAGAGTGATTGCAGGCGGTCGTGGGTGTCTTCGATGGCGCTCAGCTCAGCCGAAGCATACGTCGTCCCTAGCATCTCCCACAATTCTTCTGGCAAGTGGTCGCGCATCCCGTCGCCCGATTTCCCGAGATTCACGGAGAATTCCGTCGCATAGCCGATGTTCCATCCCATCATCTGACGGAGCATCTTTCGCATGATGTCGAGGTGGTCGAGCGCGTATAGCACCTGATGTCGTTTGATTCCTTTGACGACATAGAGCGACACCCACCAAAACTCATTCCAACAAGCTGCATACTCGTCTGCAGATGGACGTGTCACACGGTATGTGTCGTCTGACGGTGTCACACCTGGATGATGATCTCGGTCGAATACGATCTGACTAAGCGAGTCGGCTTCGAGCATCGCTTCAAGTTGCGCTACGCTTCGAATCGTCAAATCAATGCGGTGTCCGCTCACATATTGCACTAAAAACGTCACATGTCGTTCGGGATCAGACGTCTCAGGTGTCTGCATAATCAAGACCTCTCCAAACATGTCGATCCATGAGCGATCGGTCGCAACCGCTTGAACGTCTTCCACGTAAAAGGCAAGATCGACATCCTGATACGGGTCTGGTCGGATGTTCGGATTGATGAGCGAGCCGTTCAAGACGACCGTTCGGATGGATTCACGTTCTTTTGCGAACGCAACCAACTGTTCAACGATTTGTTCCGGTTTCATTCTACAATCGCCCCCAATGAGCGCGCGACTTGGATTGCCTGCATCGCGTCTAGTTTTGTTTGCTGTAACGTCACGTTCGAAAAATCAACCCCATCGACGAGGGCTCCTCTGAAGTCGGCACTACGGCACACCGCATGTTGCAGTGTCGCTCGTGACAAGTCCGCCTGATGCCAAACCGTCTCAGTCAAATCGGCACCGTACAGGTCCGCCTCAATTAAACGTACGTGGGACCAATCCACCTTTTTGAGCGACACGTAACGAAGGTTGACGAACGACCAGTCCCCTTCCGTTACACGGACGCCTTCAAACTGACTTTCTTCGAAAGATGAACCGGTCATTTTACATTGTTCAAACTCACTCGTGAACAGATTGGCACCCTGGAACTGACAGTTCAAAAATGAACTCCCGACATGACGGGACGCATTCCATTTCGAGTCGGTGAAATCGCAGTTGATGAACTGACAGCGTTCTGTTTGTAGTTCCGTCGCATCGACGTATGTGAAGCGACAGTTCTCAAACGTGACGTGTGACAGTTCTTCGTCTCGGAGTGTTACGTCACGGAAATCTTCATCTCGATATTGCGTATGTGGTTGAAACATACGACCCCTCCTTCAGGTATACTAGAATGGATTACAAAGATTGGAAGTGATATAGATGGATCTCGTATTTCCGACAGAACATGGCGTCTTCAATTACCGCGTCGCCGGTATTTTTTTGAAAGACGGTCACGTATTGATTCACCGAAACGTCCGGGATGACTTTTGGGCATTGCCGGGTGGTCGCGTCACGCTCGGTGAGGATGCCGCAACCGCTCTCGCACGCGAGCTACATGAAGAGTTGAACATGCGAGTGACCGATACTTCATTCGCCTTCGTGCACGAGAACTTGTTTACCTACAACGACCAACCGTTTCATGAGATTGGACTGTACTTTTATGTAGACGGTGACCTCCCGTTCCAAGACGGAGAGTTTTACGGCCCTGAAGGAGACCACCTCATCTATCGTTGGCAAAAACTTGAACGTCTACAAGACGTCACGCTCTATCCAAAAGCGCTTGCTCACCTACCGAATCGCTTACCGAGTCATTCCATCAATCTTCCATAACTTAGAGAAGAGATTTCAACTCGTCCAAGCGGCGAATCTCATACGTCGACTCCGTCGTCGCAGCTACTTCATTCGGATTGAACCAACACGTATCCAACCCATACATCCGCCCACCGGCGATATCTGCCGTGACCGAGTCACCGATAATCAAACCTTTCTCTGGTGCCACGTTCGGGATTCGATTGAAGACGTAGTCAAAGAAAGGTCTCATCGGTTTTTGTGAGCCGGTCGCATCCGATACGAATACATCTTGGAAGTACGGCAATAGTCCCGATGACTCTAATCGCTTGAACTGCGTCTCCGTCACACCGTTTGTGACGATGTAAAGAGGATAGTCGTTGCTCAGCGCTTGCACGACCTCCATAGCGCCATCAATCATGTGTACACCTGCATGTAAATAGTCACGATACTGCTGTTCGACATATGATCCATCGACCTTTAGTCCGAGTGAATCGAACAGTTTTGTATGCCGCCCGACGAGCACTTCCTCACGATCCACTTCGCCGCGCTCAAATGCGCGCCATAGGCCGGTGTTGATGTCGACATAGCGCGCCTTCACTTCATCCGTCATCCGCACGTTGTAGAATGCGAGTAACTGCTCTAAGGCGACGTGTTCGCTTTGTTTAAAGTCTAACAGTGTGTCATCAATATCAAATAAAATCGCTTCATAACGTTTCATGTCTCTTTCTAACCCCTCTCTTCGTCTAACTGTACAGGAAGTAGAAACGAACATCAAAAAAGGGAGATATGACGTATCCCCCTTTCAATGTTCATTAGATGACTGGTTTACTTTTTGAGCCCCATGATAAATCAAAATCACGAGTACCCCAATCAATGTCACGACCGACCACGTATGAACAATCCCTATCAGATTCAATGGCTTGAAGAAATATCCCCAATCATTCTCAAACAAATAGGCTAAATAAATCGACAAACCATACGATCCGACCAAAGGAACTAAAACGAAACGTATACGTGTATACTTCAAAGCTTGTTTCGTTACCAACCAGATAACAATCGGTACAATCAAATATCCAAATGGAAAACCCCATATATAATCCATTGCCGCCACAAAAAATGCCCAAGGCACTAAAAGGAAGAAATTTACACAGCAAGTTTTCATCGTTTGCTCCTAAATTTGTTGAATTTAATTGATTCAAGTTTACCAAATCCAATACATTGATATGTTTATTTTTCTAAAACAAGTGAATACTTCTTATGGTGAAGAAAAAACAAAGGAGTGTTCAAATATGCATACAGATTTTACGAACATGTACATCAATGGTGAGTGGGTAAATGGATCAAGTGAAAAGTCGATCGACAACGTCAATCCGTTCTCGAACGAGACGCTCTTCTCGATTCAATCAGCGGATGAAGAGGACTTGAATCGTGCTTATGAAGCAGCGAAAGCGTCTCAGACGGACTGGGCCGACATGCTTCCACAAGCACGCCGTGAATTGATTGAGAAGTTTGCCCAGCTGACGATGGACAACAAAGACTTTATCGTCGACTGGCTCGTGAAAGAGTCCGGTAGTACACGCATCAAGGCAGAGAGTGAGTTCGCCGCATCGATGGCCATCATCAAAGAAGCCGCGACGTTCCCGTTCCGTATGGACGGGCTCATCAAACCATCAATTGTGCCGAATAAAGAGAACCGGGTATATCGCAAACCACTCGGTGTCATCGGCATCATCAGCCCGTGGAACTTCCCGCTCCATTTGGCTGTCCGATCGATTGTGACTGCGCTCGCGACCGGAAATACCGTCGTCGTCAAACCGGCCACAGCGACACCGGTCACAGGTGGGCTTCTTTTCGCATCACTCTTTGAAGAAGCAGGTCTTCCGAAAGGTGTGCTCAATGTCGTCGTCGGACGAGGGTCTGAAATCGGGGACGCAATCGTCGAACATCCGATTCCACGTCTCATCTCGTTCACGGGTTCGACCGAGGTCGGGCAAGGAATTGCGGAGAAGGCGGGTCGTCTGCTGAAGAAGACAGCACTTGAGCTCGGTGGAAATAACGTATTCGTCGTGCTCGATGATGCCGACCTCGACCGCGCCGTCGAATCAGCCGTGTACAGTAAGTTCTTCCACCAAGGACAAATCTGTATGTCGACGAACCGAATTCTCGTCGCCGAATCGATTCATGACGAGTTCGTGGAGCGTTATGTCGAGCGCGTAAAACAGTTGAAAGCGGGTGACCCGAACGAAAAAGATACGCAAGTCGGTCCACTCATCGACCACGACCAAATCGATCGCATCTTAGACCAAATCGAGAAAACGGTCGACGCCGGTGCGACCGTCCATACTGGCGGGACAGCGGACGGCAACGTCCTCGAACCGACCGTCCTCAGTGGTGTCACGAATGACATGCCGCTCGCGAAAAATGAAATCTTCGGTCCAGTCGCGGTCATTCTTTCCTTTAAAGATGACGAAGAAGCTGTCCGTCTCTCGAACGAATTACCGTATGGATTGAGCGGCGCCGTACATGGAACCGTCCACCGTGCGACCAATTTCGCACGAAAAGTCGAGACCGGCATGATTCACGTCAACGACCAATCAGTCAACGATGAACCGCACATGCCGTTCGGGGGCGAGAAAAACTCTGGTCTCGGACGCTTCAACGGTGAATGGGTACTCGAAGAGTTCACGACGCTCCAATGGGTATCCGTCATGCATGAACGTCGAGAGTACAAACCGTTTTTCTCTTAATACGGTCAATACAAAAAACCAGGCTTGTCGGCCTGGTTTTTTGTATGAATTCTTCATTCAATATTTCACGAAGTCGATTGGGGCTTTTCAATCACGACTTTTCCATGTTCATCTAGGAGAGGTGTCATCCCACTCAATCCTAATCCACTAGTCATTATGTAATGAACGCCCGTATAGCGATCCATGACAATCTTAATGATTCCCCCGCTCATATGCTGTTTCGACTTCAATACAAATCGTTGTCCCACGAAGTGCCATCCTCCTCTTTTTTGATTTAGATTCCCTTCGCCATTATCTCATATCCATACAGAATATATACCATTTTTAACCATTCAAATCATTCTAAGAGCTCATTTACATCCTTGATGTTTTCTTCATCAACTTTGAAATATTCGCTACTTTCCATACCTTTTGAAAAAACGACCTCGTTGTTGTCACTTATCCAAAAGTTCACCATCAATTCCATCGTTGATTCAGCTGGATTATTGATGGTCACTACATATTGAGGAAGCCCTTCTGGTCGTTCATTTGTGATTGAACTCATTTCAATCATCGTTTTGAAGTCCTCAATCTTTTCTTCATCCGTCACCTTATTTTCAGAAAAAACAATCGTCTGCTCATCAGTGTAATTTCCAATAACCAGCTCCCGATCTTGTTGGCTACACCCTATTAATACGAATAACGGAACCATACTGAGGAAAGTAATCATTTTTCTCAAAAACATATTCTCCCCCTCCATCCCTCGATTACGCTTACATATTACGACAATCAAAAATTCATAAAAAAGACGAACTAGACCGCATCTCACGCCCTAATTCGTCGGCAGTCTAACTTCATTATATCGTACTTTAGATCCTTCACCCTTCCGTGGGCGCCGCGGGACCTTCTAAATCGAGTTGATAAAAGGATAGATCGAGCCATTTGCCAAACTTATACCCAGCGTTTCGAATCGTACCGGAATGAACGAATCCAACTTTTTCATGAGCACGGATACTCGTCACGTTCGATGCGTCGATCCCACCAATCACCGTCTTCATTCCTCTCACCTTTGCGATACGGATGATTTCTTTTAACAGTTTGTTGCCAATGCCTTTCCCGCGATATCCGGGATGCACATAGACCGAATGCTCGACCGTATAATGATACGCCGGCCAAGGACGAAACGGACCAAACGTCGCAAACCCCATGACCACGTCATCCTCCACCCATACGATGACCGGACAATCTTGCGCGTTCTTCTCCTCATACCATGCGACTCGATTCTCGAGCGTCACCGGTTCATAGTGATAGACGGCTGTACTGTTCACAATTGCATCGTTGTAAATATGTAAAATCATCTGAAGATCGTCTCGTCGACAGTTACGAATCATGCCATTACCCCTTTTCGTTTTTTCCATTATACGAATCCCGCATTCAAAAGACACGAAAAAAGTGACCGGTCCAATCGACCAGTCACTCGTCTTAGGCGGCCAAACGATCACACATCGAAGCACATTCCGTACAGACTCGCGCACATTCTTGGCAATGTGCATGCTTATGTTTCTCGCACTCTTGAGCACACGCTTTGCAGATGATGGCACACGCTCGAGCGAACTCTGGTACAAACGCCGAGTCTCGAGTCATCGCCTCAGCTAGAAACGCACAAGCAGCGGCACATTCCCGGTCGAGTCGGATACAATCGACCATCATCTTGACGTCTTCTTCCTCTAAACAGGATTCTAGGCAATAGTTACACGTCTCCACACATTCGTGGAGAATTTCAAGTTCATTTGCATAGATGCGATGAGCCATATGATCATTCCCCTTTCTTTTTTCATGACGGATACGTTAACCTTGTTCCCTAATTGCCAAAAGAAAAACGACCCGTCTCAAAAATCTGGGTCGTTCACAAACTTTCGATATAAGGAGGCGATTTGATTTAAGAATGCGGCCTTATAACGTTTCGGTATGAAACCGTGACGATAAAGTCGATACATTCGTTTCAAATCTTCCCACTGATGATCGATTTGCTGACCTTGTCTAAATCGTGCCAAATCGATTAAAAAAATTTGTCCGTTCGGTGTTAAAATAATATTTCTCAAATGGACGTCCGATGGGGTCAATCCGAGTAGTCTCGCTTGGCGTAGTGCTTCGTCCACCACACTGATGTAAGTCGAATCAATCCAAATCCCTTCCGTTAGGCACTCGAAGAGCGTCTTGCCTTCGATGTAATCCATGACAAGATACGAGTCACCCGCTTCATAACAAGTCGGAAAATAAGGGAGTCCTTTTAGTTTTTCATAGATGGCCGCCTCTTCGATTGCGATTTGTTCATAACCTGGGAAAAACACTTTGATGACACGGTCCTTTTCTTTTAAACGAAACACGGCCGCACTGCGTCCAATCCCATGTAAATGAAGCTCTGGGTGCATCGCCTTCACCTGAAACGAGTCGCCTACCCGATCGAAAGTGACGTCCGCATATTGATCATAGTTCCTCATCTGTCACGCCTCTCTCCTGTTTCTCTTTATTATCATAGCTTATTCAAGCTCATTTGACGCTAAAATCTGCTCGGATGATTGCCAAGTGACGTTCTTTCCTTAAAGACGTATAATGGATGGCGACTGACAACTAAGGAGGAGTTAATATGCAACGCATCGCTTTAACAGAAGAACTATCATTTTCACGTGTCGTTCACGGAATGTGGCGTCTCGCGGATTGGGATATGACACCGAAAGAACGCCTTACGTTCATCGAGCAATGTCTCGAACTCGGCATCACAACGTTTGACCATGCAGATATTTATGGTGGGTATACGTGTGAGGGTCTATTTGGAGAAGCGCTAAAGTTAAAACCTGAACTCCGCGACCAAATGGAAATTGTCACAAAGACGGGAATCAAGTTAACAGGGTCGTTCAACCCAGACCAAACGCTCAATTATTATGATACGACAAAAGAGCATATCATCGCGCAAGCAGAGCGTTCGTTGAAAGAGCTCGCCATCGACCACATTGATACATTATTGATTCACCGCCCAGACCCGCTCATGAACCCGGATGAAGTGGCCGAGGCTTTCATCACGTTACGTGATAGCGGTAAAGTGCGCGAGTTCGGTGTATCCAACCACGTCCCATCGACACAAAACTTGCTTCAATCACGTCTCCCGTTCCAGCTCGTGACGAATCAACTTGAGCTGTCGCCGATGCAATTGAAGCACTTCGAAGATGGATCGGTTGACCTTTGTCATGAAAAACGGATGCCACTCATGGCTTGGAGCCCACTTGCAGGAGGTCAACTCTTTAAAGATGAACAGTACGCACCGCTTCGTGAAAAGCTTGAGGAGATTCGTGCACGTCACAACGCGAGTGGGATTGACTCGATTGTTTACGCATGGCTCATTAAACACCCAGCAAACATTATGCCAATCATCGGATCAGGGAAAATTGAGCGTGTTCAAACAGGTGTTGACGCACTTCAAATCGACCTGACTCGTGAAGAATGGTTTGAAATTTTGAAGGCAGCACGCGGTCGAGATGTCGATTAAAGGAAACTTCATCAAGTAAATCCCGATGAATTATAAACTGATAATTTAGAAGAAAAATCACCTTTTTTCAAAGTCCTATGATATCAGCGTTTTTTCGCCAAAATTCGACATAGACAAAAAGTTAAAAAGTAAAAATAAGACATATTTGGTTTTACTCCCCGTCCAGTTCAAGTTGGACGGGTTTTTTGATTTTTTTTCGAAATAACACATTAATTTTCCTAATACTAAAGTCACAAAAAAATGGTGCTAGAATAGTGAAAGTGATTCATTGAAGGAGAGTACCAATGTGAAAAAGTACCTGATTTTCAGTACCCTCGCTATCCTGTTTTTTTTATTCGGGTGTGAGGAAGAACGCGCACTCCGACTCCAACCGGCTCCTGAATACTATCAAGGACGTGCCCTGTTACCGAACGGACAACAAGTTGAAATGCCAGAATCCGATCGCGCAGCAATTATTGAACTGTGCCAACCCGACAATGCGGCCCCAACAATTCCAAGTGGAGAAAGACGTTGGCATGGGACAGTCACACTGACCCAACCGTTGACTGCCACCACTACCTCGACCGCTTTCCCGACGGCTACTTTTTTCACTGTCGAAAATAAATCGTACGTACAATGTCAACTCGACTCGATTACGTACGTCACAAAAATCAACGCGATGCCTGAAAGTTTAAATGATTTTCAAGATGTAGCAGATGCTTATCCGGAAGTTGCCAAAATTCGATCGGCCGAGTCGCATGAATATGAGCATTTCGCACAAGAGATGAAACAACCGATAGGTAATGAGCCCTATCCGGAACGAAAAGGAATCGAGCATACCCTCTTTCATCTCACGATGCCGTTCAACGGTGAATTTGAATTGACGTTTACATCAGCAGAAGGCGAAGAACACCTGACCATTCCGATTCATTCATCACGCTCTCCCTACCTGTCGTTTGGGCTCGGGACGGAGAAGTCAGACGACCTTATCGAATACGCGATTTATACGAGCCATGACCAAGATGACTACAAGGAAGTATTACGACCGGGGCAGGCCGACATCTCAAAGATGCTCGGTGCAACGTTGACCGAACAAATCCCCTCTGTTCTTGTACCAGGTCACAGCTATCCGCTTTATAGTTTCACCTTTATGAAAGACGGAGTAGCGCATCGCCAGAACGTTTCACTGACGTATCATCAGCCAAAACTCTTACATGGAGAGGAACTGACTGAGCGAATCTATGAAACGTTGAATGGTAAGCGACATGCTTTGTTCCATGATTTGGCGCTAATCGGGACAGAGTCGAAGGATGCGCCATTTTTACAGCACTTAGCTAAAGAAGAAGTTGACTTTCTCTTCCGTGCAATCGAACGGGCAAATGCGACATCCTATGCCGGGACGCCTGCACCGACTCCCTATTTAACTCTATTCCAAGGAGTATGTGCCCAAACATTTGACGTCAGTTATGACGGAACAGACGTATACGTGACCAATTCGAAGAGCGGATCCCACTTCAAACTATTGAACGAAGATGCGATCCAATGGTACCGTCTATTCGAAGAGGATCGTACCTGAGTCAACTTCATATCTCCAAATCAATAGATGAACAAAGGGAGTTTCTCAAGTCGAGAACTCCCTTTGTTTATGACGAGCGATCCGGTTGTAACACCGTCTGTTGTGTCGGAACGTGACCGATCGGGACGGTCCGTTCTACGAGAACATAACGTTTTCCTTCCACTTCAAATTTGCGGTCTCCTAGATAATGAGCGGCTTTTCCATCTTCGTATAACTTCGTTAAGATCGCAGGTACATATTCTTCTAGCTTCGTATAGTGTTCATCAAGAGTCATGACGATATTGCCACCTTTAAACCCGAGCCAGTGACTATAAAAGAACCACCCTAACGACAGAACTCCGAGAATACCAACTCCAATTGTAAGTAACTCCATGATTTTATTCCTCCAATTTTTTCATAACAATCTGACGTTTTGGGGTGAACCCGATTTCGCCATAAAACGAGGCAGCATCTGTATTGTTCATCCAGTAGTCCAACTCAATCGATTTGAATTGGTGGTCAAGCGCCCATTGCTCTATCCATTCCATCACACGTCGACCGTAACCGTTCCGTTGATACATGGGGTCGATACTGATGTGATGAACATACACCACTCGAACAGCTTGACGAAACGCGTTCGCCTCACCCACTTTCTCTTCGAACCATATGTAACCGATTGGAGTTGCTTCAAGCTGCATCACTATATAGTGATGGCCGGGTCTTCCAATCAGCTCGGAAAAGGCTCCATACATCTTCTCTTCCTCATACTCCGCAAAAAAGGTCGGATTCATATGGACGTGATGCTCATGGATGGAACGATTCAACCGTGCGATGAGACGGGCATCGATCGTAGGGGTAAATGTGATCTCCATCATCCGGTATAGTTTGAATGGTTTCGATCTTCGTTCACACCGTGCGGCTTTTCAGTCCCTCTTAACGTATAGTCATTTGAAGCTCGAGTCCCCTTCCCTTCTAGGCGACGTTGAAGCGGGCGTGCCAACAAGTAACCGATTAAAAGTGAACTAGGTAGAACGAGAAAAAATGAGCCAAATAGTGTCAACATATAGCCTTTGTCCGTGTCATCGGCAATCAAACGAAGAACAAAGAACAGACCGGCGAACGTAAGTGCAGCTAAGGCGTATTCCACACATTTCCCGAGAAATCGTTTCATACGATATCTCCCCCTTCAAGGTTTGATTCATTATACGACGATTTCCATAAAAAGGTTTCACACGCTGTGTTTTTCTTTATACCACTTTGTTGCCAGTCGTTCTGTTTCAATTACCCAGTCATGTTTTCCTTGAATGTATCCTTCCATATCTTTCGGATGTTGCGCCGCAAGTTGCAGTTTCAGCTCACCGTACTCATCTCTTACGTCAGGGAAGCTACGTAAATAATCCCGAAAGGCAAGGTGTCTGACGATATCCGGATTCCCCTCTTCAAACACATGCACGTGAACAGTCCGTTTTTCTTCCCCTTTCCGGAAATAGCGTCGCTTCGGGATACCATACTCACCAAGCCCCCTGTATCCGAGCGCTTCCATCCGCTCTGTGTAGTCATCGATACGCTCGATGTCTCGCACGACCGGCATGAGATCGATGATTGGTTTTGCCGCCAATCCTTCGACCGATGTGCTTCCGATATGGTGGATTGTGACGATTTCCTCTTCGAACAATCGGTTCAACTTGCCGGCTTCCTCTTCAAACTTCTGTTTCCATTTTGGGTTGTATGCGACTACTTCAACTTTCTGCATGATCCATTCCTCCTTAAAAATCATATTCTCTATCGTTATCATACCCTTTCTGCACATCACTCGACATGAGGAATTCCACTTCAAAAGGTTTGTACGTAAATAAAATGGGAAACGTTATATTAATGACTGGAGAACTGGAGAGTGAATCGATATGTTAACCGAAAAACAAATTGAGACGTTTAAACAACGTCTGTTGAAAGAAAAAGCAAAGACAGAAGGATATATGGACCGTCGGGAAGAGACATACGATGAAGGTGAGCTCTCTCATTACGATAACCACCCCGCCGACTCGGGCGAAGAGCTCTTTTTACGAGAACGGGATCAAGCACTAAATGAGCTTGATGAAGAGTTTTTAAGCGATGTCGACAAGGCGCTACTGGCCATTCAGAACGGTACGTACGGAAAATGTGAAGTGTGCGGGAAAGACATCGAACTCGACCGGCTTGAAGTTATCCCAGAAGCCACCCTCTGTATCGAACATGCCCGTGCACAGGAGGAAGAGCACGAACGTGAGCTCGATCGTCCGGTAGAAGAAGATGTATTAAATCCAGATGAGACAGCCCGTCGCAAGGAATTAGACGGGACGGATGAACCTGGGCAAAAAACAGACGCTTTCTCACAAGTCGAAGATTATGGGAGTTCAGACACGATTGCTGATAGCGAAGGCAATCATGACCCGACACGTGAGCAATAAAAAATGCCCTGACCTCATTTTCGGAGGCTCAGGGCATCTGTCTGATTAAAACGTTGATTTAACTGGAGAGGCACCACCGAGACGTTCTGCCACTTTCATCGGATTAATGGCGTTCCCTGCCGAAGTGGCCGAGAAGTTGTAATCGCCTTTGTGAATCTCAAAGTGTAAGTGTGGACCGGATGAATTGCCTGTGTTTCCGAGTTGACCGATCGATTCACCTTGGCGAACCGTTTCGCCTTTTTTCGTATCGACCTTATGCAGATGAGCATAGACCGTCGTCCACTTTTGACCATCTACGTTATGTTCAATTTGAACGTGGTTTCCATAAGGGCCGCTCGAACCGACTTTTGTGACTTTTCCAGATTCTGCGGCATATATCGGGGTTCCCGTTTTGGCGGCGATATCGATCCCGTTATGAAACGTATAGCCAAATTGTCCGCTCGCCGGACCGAATCCTTGAGAGAGGCGTCCTTCCGCTGGCATCAAGAACCGAGCGGGCGCCATCGCTTCATATTGTTTCTTCAAATCACTTAATTGATTCGCTTGCTTCTGGTATTGTTTCGATTTTTCGTCATGTGACCTCTTGACGTCTTGACGTGTCGATTCGATTTGCTCCTGCTCTTCTTTCAACTGCTTCAACGTATCGTTTTCTTGTTTTTTCTTTTCGACGAGCTCTTGATGGGCTTCCTCTGCCTCAGCGGCTTCTGCCTTCGCACTCGGTAAGACAGAAGAAACGACTCTCGCCAAGAATGACTGTTCTGTCGGAACGAGTTCGTTTTCCATTTCTTCTAACTTTTTCGAAATATCTTCTACTTTTTCTCGTAATACTTCTGCCCGGCGATCGATTTGTCCTAACTTTGTCTCAATGGCATGAATAGATTGTTTCGTATCCTTCACACGTTGCTTCGTTTGTTCTAATGACTGTTCCGTATGAACGAGGTCTTGCGGGGACATGTTGTCAGCGGATGCAGTCTGTCCTTGGAACAAAAGAACACCGACACCTGCTGTCATGATGAGTTGTTTCCACATATATATAATAAACCCTCCAAATTGATACATTCATAAAATGATAAAAAAGCTACATGTGCGAATATACCATCGGGGGTTAAACATTTCAATATATGAAGTTTTTCATTTTCGTGTCATAGATGACAGAATGATGTGAAACTCATAACGACCACTTCATAATCATTTCACTCACTTTTTTTCGCATAATATCTTGTAAGGACAATCAATACGATGGAAAGGATGGTGATGCCAACGCCACTAAACACGAAAAATTGCGACATCTGTTGTGAGATGTTCGTCGTCAACGCAATCAAAGTTAACGTATTCCCACCAATCAATCCAATGATGCAAATTACCAATAGTCGCTTCATCATTCGTTCTTTACCATTTCAAACTGCGAAATCTCGTCTCGAACAAACTCTAATCTTCTTGCCGCTTCAATCCATTCAGGACGATCCGACGTCAACGTGATATGAAGTGGCGATTGACTCGCAGCCGCCCGCAACAACCATTCAGCCTCTTCTTCATGTCCAAAGACATCAAGCAATACATGATTCCGGTATAACAAGAATCCTTCTTTTTTGTCTTCTACTACTTTCACAAGTTTTGTTTCCTGTTGGGTCACGCGCACATCGCATTGCCAAATCGGGACGTGCTGTGCCGTCGGATATAATCGGTCAAACAATGTTTGAATTGGTTCAGAAGTCGTGTGAGCGGTCGTTTCAAGTGGTACCGATTGAAAGTAATAGATTTCACGAGTCGTCTTATATCCAAGCTGATGATAAAGCGACAATGCCGCATCATTCCCTTGAATCACTTCGAGCAAACGAGTCCCTTTCGCGTCCTTTTCAAATCGTTTCATCAATTCGGTCGCAACGCCTAACTTTCGAACGTGCGGGGCGACAGCGAGCCCACCACAACGCGTCTGCCATCCCGAATCGAGATGTGCAATCCCACTCAATACGACGCCGACCGGCTCTCCTCCATCATAAGCGACGATTGAACGAGACGGCTGATTTTGGTCTCGCACGAGAAAAACGTCTTCAAACGCCTGCTCATCAAATTGAAACGGAATGATATAATCAGAAAAACCGGTCATAAACGCGCGATATAAATCTTGCATAGGCGGGTTTTGCCGATATGTAAGTACTGTAGACATGCAACCCCTCTTTTCTGGATGAAATAAATCTTGCTCGAAGGAGACTTCTAATGGAAATCACGCTAGAGTATCGAAATGACACGCATCAATCGATTCTTGATACATTCACACTACCAACGGACCAAGAAAAATATACGACCCTTCCAAAAGACATGGATGACCCATTGCCTGATGGCGTTCATCCGATTGTTGTCGTCGAACAGAAGCCAGTCGGGATGTTTTTACTACATGACAACGAGCGCGTTGCTTCCTACACGACCGAGTCCAATGCCTTGCTCTTCTCCGCTTTCGCCATCAATTATACGGATCAAGGCAAAGGCTATGCTAAAGCAGCACTACAAGAACTTCCGATGTTCGTAAAGCAGCATTTCCCTCACATTCGTGAAGTCGTTCTATCGGTCAATCTAAAAAATGAAGCCGCTTTTTCACTCTACACGAGAAGCGGATGGGTCGATACCGGACGCCGAATCGGCGGACCGATCGGCGAGCAGCGAATTCTCTCTTTATCGATTTGACGCATCGATTCGTGCCAACCCCTCACATATATGTTGCCAATACGTCAGACGATGTGGAACTAAATCGGTTTGCGTGATTTGAACGAGATGATTTTTCATGAGTGAGCGTCCCTCAATCGTACACCTGCGTCCTTCTGTGAGCGCATCAGTTCGTCCGCTCGATTCCGAATCGAGGATGACCGATATCCTTCTGTTTTATATGTACATATGCCCTCTTTTACCTTGAATCCCATCCGCTTGAGCTGTTCAACCGCACCTTGGTAACGCCCCTCAAACTGAACAGGTGCCGGAAAAGAAGGCGTAATGATTCCTATCGTATCCCCAATCTGCAAGTTTGGCGGTTTAATCATGACCCCCACTCCCTCGCAACATCGTTATGACCGCATTATACCGTAGGAGCGGCGAATCATGATTCAAAATAAATCAGGGTCTTCCGATAACGTTCTCACTTTTCGAACTTTGGCCGGGCGTCCTGTCCATCCGAGTGTCACGAAGAAAAATGCACCTGCGAGTACACCGAATAAAGCGGTCAGTCCTACTTGAATCCCAATAAATCCATACTGTTCTCCGAGTTTCACAAGAAAGAATGGTGCGAACAGACAAGTCATAATAAGTGAATAAAGGCCTCCCCATACCCGTCGCTTCGCATTACCGATTGTAAACCATCCAAACACGATCCAGACACAAGCAACCATTCCTAATGCTACGACCATCATCCACATATGCCTGCACCTCACCTTTTCGTTTTTCTTTCTATTCCCCATTTTTCTTTTGATTCCTACTATTTTTTCAAGTAATGAGAGAATTTCCGGGTAAAGGTAAATTAGATAAGATGCGAAACGGGACGACAAAGGAGTGAGGTAGACATGAGTTCACGTTTGACTTTTGCCCTAGTCTTTCTCGGTCTTTTTTTAGTCGTCGTTTATTGGATGAGCACGTGGAATGACAATATCGTCGAAGGACAGATTGTACGGGTCGATGTTCCTCAACTATTGATTGAATCCACCGAATCTTCAAGAGAAGTCAACATGCGCGTCATTTTAATCAATGACCAAACCGAGGTGAGGGGCATCGTCAATAGCGTACAAGGCTTACAGAGCGGACAACTAGTGAAAGTTGAAGTCGTTCCGACCGATTCAAACTTGAACATTGCCCGCACCATCGAGGTCACCGCTCCATGATTTTTTGAAATGAAGCGTAACTTTCCCAGAACTGTGGAATATGAGAACAGAATCATAAAAAGGAGTGGTTGGATTGATTTCAAATAAATTACTATCTGGAAAAGTAGCACTTGTGACAGGGGCAGCGTCCGGAATTGGACGTGCAGCTGTCATTCGCTTCATTCAAGCGGGTGCCAAAGTTGCTATTCTCGACTTAAATGAAGAAGATACGATGCGTCTCGCCAGCCTTGTCGGAGAAGAGCGTGCAATCGGGATCAGTGTCGACGTGTCGGATGAATCTGCGATGAAAAGGGCGTATGAGCTCACCATCGAACGATTTGGGCAAATCGATATCGTGTTTGCGAACGCCGGACAGAATGGGACCATCACGCCGATTGAACATCTATCATTGGAGGATTGGAATGGTGTCGTAGATACGAACCTCACGGGGACCTTTTTGACCGTCAAACATGCGATCCCTTATTTGAAAGAGGACGGTGGCAGTATTATCATCACTTCCTCCATCAACGGCAATCGTTACTTTAAAAACTTCGGTTTTAGTGGTTATGCGACAACAAAGGCAGGACAGACCGGATTCGCGAAAATGGCAGCCGCCGAACTCGCTCAATTTGGAATTCGCGTGAACTCCATTTGTCCAGGGGCCATCGATACAAATATCGATGACTCAACCAATCGGGACGATGCACTACTCGAAGAGGTCGTCATTCCAATTGAATATCCGTTCGGGAATCAACCGCTTGCCGGAAAGTCGGGATCCGCGAAACAGGTCGCTGACGTTGTCTTGTTCTTTGCGAGCAACATGTCGAGCCATGTCACCGGCTCTGAAGTGTACGTCGATGGGGCTGAGTCGCTCTTGTAATCAAAAAGCAGGTCACCTCACCCGAGGCGACCTGCTTATTTAAGAATCGGACTCTTCATGACCGCTTTTTGATAGAACGGATGAAAGCCGAGCCGTTCCATGTTGCGTCCAGATGCCGAATCCACTTTCGTTGTTACCGTCAGGATGTCGCAACCAAGCGCTTTCGCCTCAGCGATTCGTTCCACAATGAGCTGTGTCTGGTATCCTTTTTGCCGGTAGGACGGCACCGTGCTTGTTAAAAACAATTCTCCTATGCCGTCTTGAATCGCTAAAATTCCGCCCGCTACGACAGTGTCTTCTTCTCGGACGAGATAGGCGTGATTGCTCGGCAAGGCATAAAAACCTTTGGCCGTATCGACCGTCTCTTGAAGGAGCGTGCCTGACTCAGAAAAGCCGGATGCGATTGCGTACGCCCATTCATCAAGTGTCTCGTCCTTCACTCTCTCGACCTGGGTCGACATAGAAACGGATGAGTGTTGTGTCAAATCTAGCGTCCACACATCCAAAAAATGATCGAGCGTATAGTTACGTTCCTGCAATAAGCGAAGCAAGGAGTCATCCGCTAACGGACAGACCTCGATATGTAGACGGGACACGTTTCTCCCGCGCACCCATTTTTCCATTTGGTGCAAGTCGTAAAAGCTTGTCGGTCGACTCAAACCGAACCCGACCGCAAAACTCATATTGCCCATCTTGAACACATGCCCTTTTCCTTCCACATGTAATTCCGCACCTTCGTAGGGAGGGGCTTGTTTACGATGTCGAATGTAAGCAGACGTCCCCTCTGCTTTGATCCCTTCGATACGCCTTGCCAATTCCAAACGTTTCACGCTGTTCCCTCCCTTGTTTTTCATGTTGAGTGTAGCATATCGGCGTTCATTTTTTATGGACGAATCTCATCAATCACGAACGAAGAGGAACCTTGTATCTCTTCGATAAAGTGTGATCCGAATAGCATGGCTGGTGTAAAACTTCCGGCAAGCATCCCGCCTGAACCGAGCAATCGCTTGACGACGGCGAGTGCCCCGTACACGGTGAAGGCATACGTACTTGCCGTTTGAATGCGGACGACAACTTTTCGCCCTTCCTCATTCATTGCTTCGCCCCATACGTACGTCGATGATTTTTCACGTATAGCCGCATCTGGCCCCGATACGTTTTCGTCGACATAGCGGAGCAGTCGCTCCTGCACTGCACCTTTTCCAAGAATCGGGCTAAGCCATGACAACGTACGTGAAGCATAGGCCACCGCTGTCGGCACCGGTACCCACGTCGTAATATTCGGAATGTCCGTTGTATAGTAGGCGGTCGAGACGTCTCCCCACGGAATCGCGATTGCCATGTGACGTCCACGTCCGAAGTCAATCGTTCTTCGTTTCGCTCCAATCGGAAATGGTGATAACTTCCCGTTCACACGTTCCATACTACTCGACCCGAGTCCTCGGATGGCCGTTTTCAACGTTCCAGGAGAAATACCACCTGCCGCCGAAAAGCCGAGCGCGAGTGTTGTCGCATCCGGTAACAACTCCTTTAGCTTTCTTGCGACACAATCGGTCGGGATGACGTCAAATCCGACGCCCGAACATAAAATTACACCACGTTCCTTCGCATGAGCCGACCGCTGTTTAGAATGAACATATTCGAACACGTCGATTTCCCCGGTAATATCCAAGTAATGTGTCCCTGTCTCTAAACATGCCTCAATCATCACTTGACTGGTGTCTGTGAACGGACCTGCACAATGGAGCACTAAGTCTACATCATGAAGCGCCTCGATTGCGGCTTCACGGCTTAATGCGAAAGTTGATGTCTCGCAACCCAGTTCATCTCCAAGTCGATGAATCTCACGACCGTTCCTTCCCGCAAGAATCGGACGTAATCCGTCATTGACCGCCTGACGGGCAATCAATTCACCTGTATAGCCATTCGCCCCATAAATCATCCATCTCATCTAAAACCCTCCCTATTTCAGTTTGTTTATGTATAGTTCCCTTATAACGCACAATCTAGTTATGTCTCTTACAGCAACTATCCCTTTTCTTCTTTCCACTCTAGCGTACTCCACTTGAAAACGCACAAAAACCAGCCTAAATTGAGGCTGGCTTCACGATTTGTTAATTGTTTGCAACTTCTCCGGCTTTCGTACGGACCGATTGCATCGCTTCCGTCCATGGAAGGAGTTGGTCGAGCATATCGTTGACCGATTGTGCCTGCACATCTTTTGGAGCGAAATTTGTTCCGTTCTCGAAGTCCGTGAAGAGTGAGAGGGCAGGATGGACACGGACGTGGGCGATTGACAATTCGCTCAAGATGCCCCGTAGATGTTCTGTAGCTCGCGCCCCACCGACTGAACCGTATGAGACGATTCCGGCTGCTTTGTTGTTCCATTCGACACGTAAGTAGTCGAGTGCGTTTTTAAGAGATGCTGCGATGGAATGGTTGTATTCTTGAACGATGAAGATGAAACCGTCCATTTGCGCAATTTTCTCCGACCATGCCGCTGCGCCTGATGCGTCTTGTCCCGACTCACCGAGGAGCGGTAAGTTGTAGTCTGCGATGTCGATCACTTCATAGTTGGCATCGCCACGTTTGTCGGCAAGTTCTTTCACCCATTCCCCGACTTGTGGACTGACACGACCTTCACGAGTTGATCCGAGTACGATTCCGATGTTTAACATAGTAGTTCCTCCTTGGTTATGTTGTGATGCAGCTGATTTTCCAAACAAACGATTCAAGAAACTCATTTCATGCCCTCATATTCTTTTTCAAATGTTTTCGTGCTTCTGACCGTATCGATCGGTCGTACCATCGCCTCGATTTGCGAACGTTTCGGTTCGAGGAACGGCGGGAGTGACAACTTCTCACCGACCGTCTCGTACGGCTCGTCTCCCATGAATCCAGGTCCATCTGTCGCCCACTCGAACAAGATTTGCGGCGCGACACGCGCATAAGACGATTCAAAGAAGAAGCGGTCGACATAGCCAGAAGTCGGCAAACCGAACTGCTCGAGACGTGCTGTCCATTCATCGAGGACACTACGGTCTTCGACACGAAATGCGACATGGTGCACGGTACCGAATCCTTGACGCGCTTGCGGAGATGTCTCGTCGTGAATGACGATCACTTGCGCTCCGTTTCCACCTTCACCTCCTTCAAAGAGATACACATCGCCTGCTCGCCCGATCTCTTTGAATAACATTACCTGCTCCATCACTTGTTTGAAATATGTGATGTCAGCGATGCGAATAAAGATGGGACCGAGTCCCGTGATTGCATACTCAAGCGGGATTGGACCGTCCTTCCACGGCTCGCCTGATGCGATCCCTTCATTGAACTCATCTGAGATGAGTTGATACGCCTGCTCATCAAAGTCGATGAACGAGAGCGTCTTCTTCCCGAACTGTTCTTGAATTCCTTCATGCTCGACACCGAGACGGTCGAAGCGACGCACCCAATATGTCAACGCTTCGTCAGTCGGGACGCGGAACGACGTTTTCGCGATTTCATTCGTCCCATGCTTGCCTTTCGGGATGCCTGGGAAGTCGAAGAACGTCATGTCTGTCCCCGCATTCCCTTTATCGTCCGCAAAGAATAAGTGATATGTTTGAATGTCGTCCTGATTGACTGTTTTTTTCACCAAACGCATGCCTAACACGTGAGTGAAGAAATCATAATTTTTTTCGGCACTGCTCGTGATTGCTGTGACGTGGTGGATTCCTTTAACGTGGTTCATCATTCTCTCTCCTTTATATCTTGATTTCAAGATACATGATTAAAATTTTTTGCGGCTTCTGCCCGCTTCCCAATTTGTTTCAACTGTTCTATCGTTTCGTTTAAGTGCATTCCTTCAAACAACGCGTCCATATGCGCCGTATGCTTAGGGAAAATGTCTTGCATCAAACGTTCTCCGTCATCTGTCAGCGCGGCGTATGTGATGCGTCGATCGCTCGGACAAGCCTTACGGACGAGATACCCCTTCTCTTCTAACCGATTCACGACGTACGTCATGCTCCCGCTCGAGAGAAGGATTTTCTTTCCGATGACTTGAATCGGTTGATCCCCTTTATGGTATAAAAACTCGAGTACGGCAAATTCGGTCGCGTTTAATCTGTACGACGCTACTTCCTGCTTCACCAGGTCCTGTAGCGACTGAGAGGCGCGTAACAGCACGGTAATCGTTTTCAATGCATCAGACGGTTCCATCTGTCTCCCTCCTTTGTTCAAGAGAGTGATTGACTTCAAATTAATATCTTTAATTCAAGATAAATGTAACATGCACTCATTAGTCCGTCAATTGATTTGATTCAAAAAAATGAGACGGGTCGCCCGCCTCATTTTCATTCAACCATACGTCTCATTTAGATTTCGGGCATAAAACGCGATGGCACGGCGGTACCGCGCGATGCTCTCGTCCGGTTTCGGGCTAGCGAGTAACTCGAGTAACGCACCGGTCGCCTCTTCATGGCGACCGACGTTATAATGGGTCATCGCTTGAAATACCTTGAGCGCCCCGTGATTCGGGAATTGCTCGATTGCCTCTTCAAATAACTGTTCCGCTTCCGCGTATCGACCGAGTGCCCGATACGTACTGCCGAGTCCGAGATATGATTCCGCCAACTCTTCCCCGGTCAACCCGAGTCGGATGGCCCGTTCATAATGCGGGACGGCTTGTCTCTCTTCCCCGAGCGAGTCATAGCACCATGCACAGTATGCATGAAGTCTCGGATTCTTCTCATCCTTCCGTAAGAGCGACAAGAACAGTTGCTTCGCCTGCTCGAGTTGTCCCTCCTCGCGTAGACGGACGGCTCGATTAAACTCATTTTCTTCTGGCACGTCGGTCCCCTCCTGTGCGAAATCTTGGTCTAACCACGTTTTTAGTGTTTCGTAATACTTGCCGATATGCACCCCATCGACGAGTGCGTGATGGGCTTGGACGGATAATGGCATGACCAGACGCTCGCCTTGACGTTCAAACTTGCCCCAGGCGATGCGCGGCACGCTGTCATGTTGTTGCTGATGCGTCGGATGCATGATGCTCGTGAATGTGACCCACGGGACACTAGTGATATACAGTAAGTCGTCGGGCTCTTCATCCCCGACCACGACTTCGTCAGCGGCTTGTTCCATTCGCTTCGTCACTTCCTGTAAGAACGTCGGTAAATCTTCATCGAACGTGGCCGAACAAAAATTGAAAACATCCTCGTCTAACATGACCGTGAACGATGGGTGGACCACTTCATGTTCGACGACCTCTTCTCCACGGATCCGATAGCGCAATTCCGGAATCGCGTTCGCCGCTCTCATCGCACCATATAAAAAAAGTTTGAAGAACGATTGATTGCTCGCCTTGGCATATGTATATAAATTCGTGACATCTACGTTTGCCGTCACGTTGAAATGTGGACTATCAAACGCTTTGAAAAACTCGAAGTGCTTACGTCGTGCCCACGTCTCGATTTCAATTTTTCTCATAAAAACTCCCCCTCCTACGCTCTTACTGTAGCAGAGAGAGTTTGTTCGCTCATAGCATTTGTTTCAACTGTTCGTAATGTTCTTTTGCCAAATCAAAGTAGATGAAGTCTCCACGTTCGATTCGTTCGAGCGTCGCTTCGAACTCACGCCATCCCCGCTCGACTTGTTCAGGTGTCAACTCCCCGCTTTCGGCCGCCGCCTCGAACTCATCCTCATCCTTTTTGACGATATCCCCGTTCGGAAACACGAGAATATCGAGCAACAAGTCATCCATATATGGAATCCCCTCTTCTTCGCCGATTCGGTCGACGAGGTCGATATACCATTGCACGATTTCGCCTCCTGGATTGATCATAACCGTCACGCCGAACGGTTCATTGTCCGGGAAATATTGGAGCCAGCCAAAACCGGCATCTGCCACGATGAATTCTTCGCCGTTATGCATTTTATATTGAGGTGCTCTCACCTCATCGATTTGGAACAAGGCGACCACTCCGGAAAATTGTTCCGTCTGAACACGAACTTGTGCATAACGATTTTTTATAATCCGTTCCCAGTCTCGTCGATTCGCATACTTCCGCTTTGGCATATGAATCTCTCCCTTCGGTCATCCCTGTATGATACAGTTCGCCAGAAGAAGAAAAGTTCCTTGTTAGTCATACAGGTTATGCTGATTGAACCAGACGAGGTGGCTTTGCTTCAAGCGTTTCCGTTCGACCATACGGACGAACGCGTCTGTCGAGATGAAACGGTTCCCGGGGTGGAGGTCGGCTAGCATCAAGAGGATGAGGCGTGAACCTCGTTCTCCCTCTTGAAGAGAGATATGTTCCATCTTCCCTTCCCCGTTGAAGCGGTTGATGAACAGCTCGACTTTACACTCTTCTTTTAAGAGTCGGGTCGTCACATATGCGACTTGGCTGATGATCGACTCGAAGTCGTGATGTAACGTGTAGCCGGACGGCCCACTCAAATCGACTGCGAACGTGAACGTATCGAGTGACGTCTTTTGAAAGACTTTCGACTGGACTCGTCCAAGTTTCGCCGTGGCGACCCAGTCGATCTCTTTGACCGGTTCTCTTTCATAAGGCTTCGACCCCAGAACCTGCAATGGATTCCGAAGTGGTGATGCGGTCAAAGGACGGTCACCGAGTGCCAAGCGTTTCGTGCCGACTGGAGGATGTAACGAGAGTGACGGTAAAACCGTCCATCGCTTGTCGATGGGACACTCGAGTAAGTACGTCCCGAGATGAAACGGGAGCGTCACAGCAAGTACGCATTCTTCGATGTAGGCAGGGCCTCGGAATTCAGCCTGAACGCGGAGCGAGTGACGAGCCTGATCTGTCCGTAACGTCAAATCCAAACTATTTGGGGACCGGTCGTGGGCTGGAAAGCTGAGCGCTGTATTGGATTTCATCCGAACACGAACCGGAAGCCCGAGTCGTTCGACGACTTCACTTCCATCTAAAATCAGTTGCACCTCCGTCTCATCCCCAACGAAGAGAAGAGATTCGTGTGTATGTATATGAAGCCGAAGAGCTTGTTCCAACTGTTTTCGTGTCCGTTCAAAGAACCAAACGATGCCCGCAAGTAAACAAAGCGCATACCCGACAATCTCCATGTACGGAACGAATACGAGAATCACCCCGGCGAATCCGTAGACTGAGATCCATTGTTTTTGCAGGGCGTTATGTGTCGAGAACGTCATTGTCAACCCTCGACCGGCACAGAGACGGTGTCTAAGATGTAACGAATGATGTCCTGTTTCGTCGATTTGATGCCTCCTTCAAGCGTCAACGTCAGACGATGGGCCAATACATAAGGTGCTACGGCTTTCACATCTTCCGGAATGACGTACAATCGGTTGTTCAGATAGGCATAACTTTGGGACGCTCGCATGAGCGCGATGGCTCCGCGTGGACTGACGCCGACCTCGACAGATTGATGTTCTCGTGTCGCATGGACGAGCCCGAGTAAGTAATCGAGGACATCATCTTGAATCGATACTTGCTTCACTTCCTCCTGGGCACGGCGTAACTCGTCTAACGTCGCGACCGCCTCCACCGTTTTCCGTGTTTGGCGCATGGCTTGTAAGAGGAGCTCCCGCTCTTCAGCGACATCAGGGTAACCGACCGGAATCGAAATGAGGAAGCGGTCGAGCTGGGCATCCGGTAACGGGAAGGTCCCTGCCGATTCGATCGGGTTTTGCGTCGCGATGACGAAAAATGGTTTCGGCATCGGATATGTCTCTCCCCCGATGGAAACTTGTCGTTCTTCCATCGCCTCTAGCAAGGCGGACTGCGTTCGTGGAACCGCTCGGTTAATTTCATCAATCAAGACGATGTTCGCAAAGATTGGTCCTTGGCGATGATCGAACGTCTGCGTCTTCATGTTGAAATAGTCTGCGCCAATCACATCAGACGGTAACAAGTCGGCCGTGAACTGAATCCGAGAAAACGCGCCGTCGAAGCTAGCTGCAATCGTTTTGGCCAGTAACGTTTTTCCGGTACCCGGTACATCTTCTAATAGAATATGTCCTTCCGCGAGTAACGCCGTACAACAGAGACGCACGACATCCTCTTTTCCTAAATACACCTCGTTCAACTGTTTGATGACCTGTTCCATGCCCATAAGATGACCTCCATTTTTTGTCTTAATCAAACTTTACCTTTTTATGGTAAGATAAACAACAAATAGTCTGAAAATTCAAAAGGAGGTACCTTCTTGCGCTGGACGAACAAGTTTTTTCTCATGATTGCCGCCACACTCCTCGTCACCTTTACGATGATGATGATCACGACGAGTGTATTCGAACGGCTCTACAACCCGAAAACGATCCCTGTCGAGGAAAGTAATAGTCCTCCGACTGATCTCCTATCGGATGAGGATGGAATATTATTAAGTGAGGAAGAAGCGAATTTCCCATTTAAACCTGACCCACAAAAAGGAAAAATAAAACCTCTCGAGAGATTGACAAGCTCTGGAGAATCAACACGACGAAATCTCGGGTTATTGGTCGCTTTGATTGCGATCGGTTGTCTGTCCTTTTATATTTATCGAAAACGGAAGCGGCGTTTGGCGCGCACACGAAGCATCGATTCAAGCACAGGCTTGTTCCAACAAGATGTGCAGAACAATCACGCTTCGTCCGTTTCGACGCTCACGGCGTTCACGAACGTCCCGATTCGCGATGCACTGATCACATTCAATCAATCTCTCGTACCAGCCAAGCGATTGCGTGCTCATGAGACACTGCAAGAGTGGTTCCAACGCATCGATTTACCGATGAACCCGTCCGTGTATCATGCGGTTCGATACGGCACCTCCTCAGGTGTGACGATTTCTGAAGAGGATGCCATTCATTTCAAGAGCACTCTTGATGAGTATGTCACATGTCCTCAGCCTGAGTGAGAATGTGCACAGGTTCTACTAACTTATCACAAGTGATAAAATGGTGAAAAATGGGATTTAAGGGGATGGAAACATGAGACGATGGGCGATGATTGGATTAAGTGCACTTTTACTCACAGGTTGTACGGATACGGTGGCAGACAATCCGATTCCAATCGAATCACCGAATGAACCCATAACAGAATGGACACGTGAGGACTTTAAAGACGTCTATGACCAATATGAACAAACGAAACCGCTCCTTACTGCCCTTGAACAACAAGGAATCAAACCGTTTCGGGAGACGTTCGAACGCGTCATCATCGCCGGGAACGGACTCGAGCATACATATGCGGATATTTACCCATTCAAGCTCGATGATGGTACGTATGCTACCATTTTCGACGGTCAGGACGGAACAGTGATCAATGCCTCCGAATCGGTCGCTCCGCTATTTTGGCAAGAGGAATCTTTCCTTCAATATGTCGAAGAGATTGAAAATCGGAAATTCGGTACGAGTGCCCCACCTACCGATGTCGTCCTCACGCAGGATGAATTCCAAACAGTCTATGACCATCATGCCTACACGTCAGCTCTCCTCGTCGAACTCGATGAAGCGGGCGTCGATCTCGCACGAGAGCCAATCGATGACGTGATCATTGCCGGGAACGGCGTGACCGAAGTCACTGCCGACTTGTTCGTATTCGATGTCGAGAGCGGGTATGCCATCGTATATGATCAGGACGGAGAAATTTTAAAAGGTCCCGAATCCATCTCACCGCTCTTTTGGAACGAGAAGGACTATGAGGACCTGTTAGCCAAGAATGAGGGATAATTCCGCCCCCTTTCCAATTTTAGCTATGCTATACTCAAATCAATAACGACCACTAGGGGAGCCTTCGGGCTGAGACGGCATGTGCCGGACCCTTTGAACCTGATCTGGCTCATACCAGCGTAGGGAAGTGGCTTGGGATACGTCTCTGTATGTCCACGCCATTTTTCCGTCTGGAAACGTGGCGTTTTTATTTTGAAAGGAGACTACTCATGCGTATTCAACAACTCACTTGGATGGCAATGCTCGTTGCCATCGCCGTCGTCGGCTCGATGTTCATCTCAATTCCGACTGGTGTCGCCCGCGCTTATCCGATTCAACATATGGTGAACGTAATTGCCGCTGTTACCGTCGGCCCAATCGGAGCCGTCCTCGTCGCTTTCGTGACAGGGCTCATTCGTGTCATGACCGGCACAGGATCACTGCTCGCATTCCCCGGTGGCATGATTGGGGCATTTCTTGCTGGCATTTTTTTCATTCGCACGAATCGTGTCTATGCTGCCGCTCTCGGAGAAATCATCGGGACCGGTGTCATCGCCTCATTGATAGCCGTCCCGTATGCGAAACTGTTAATGGGTTCGACGTTCGGTGCGTTCTTCTTCGTCCCGGCGTTCCTTGCCTCTAGTTTGACGGGCGCGCTTCTCGGTTGGCTCGTCTTGTCACGCGTCAAACAATTGCGACCGAGTATACTCAAATAAAAGCCTCTTTATTGGATTAAAATGGTAAAATACAGACAACATCTATAGAGGAGGGGTTTTATGTCTCGTTTCAATCAACTTGTAGCGGGTGGTATTTTGTTGTTTTTATCCGGACTCTTATACACACTCGAACGCATCGCACTCGACATACGTTGATACGCCGAAATCTCAACTGGGAGCTGGTTGGAAAAACCGACGTTTGTCGATCCATTTCTCCAAAACTGGTTCGTTACCTTGTTTCTCTTTGCCGCTATCCCCTTCTTCTTGGCAGCTATGAATGTCACGCAAAAAACAAGTCCATCCGAGAATCCGACCGACTCATGACGGTCGGTTTTTTGTATGATAGACCCAAATCGCTTCACCATTCCATTCATCAATTAAGCCGCTGTCGACAAAGCCGTTCTTTGCGTAAAATCGTTTCGCAGCTTCATTCTCTTGATGGAGACTGAGGATGATATCATCCACGTCGTATTGTGTCTGGATGAATTCCACTGCCATGCGTAGGCACTTCGTTCCAACGCCTTTCCCCTGTTCGTTTTGATCCATCATGAACCGGTCGAGCCATACGTAACGTTCTGTCTGGTTTTCTGCTCCGACCATCATGAAGCCAACCGGTCGCTCGCCTTCATAAAATGCAAAGCTCTGCCAATTGTATTTCGTATCCTCAATCATCTCTCGAAGGGATTCGGCATTCGTCTCGATGAATCGAGATTGTTTCTCGTCCACTGTCAGGGCGATGACCGCCTCTCGATTGACTGCATCAATCGGTTGAATCGTGATTTCATTTCCTTCCATGCTTTCACCTCATTGATTTCTATCCTTTTCTCTCTTTCATACGCTTTCTCCCGTAAAAAGTTTTTTCTCCCGTATCTTCTTCGGTACACTAAAATAAAAGGGAAGCTGTCGTCTGTTTCACATCATAGCTTCCCCCACTTAGTATTTGACTAGGTCATATCGTACACTTCACCAAAATTGAGGGAGAGGAATCATCTTAATGAAACAAATCCATCACATTTGTATCCAAACACCAGACTATGCCGCATCGAAGTCATTTTACGAAGCGCTCGGTTTTGAACTTGTCCAAGAGTCTCCAAACTTCCACACGCGTGACTTCAATAGTTGGCTCAAGCTCGGGGATTTTTATATCGAGCTCCAGACCGCTAAAACGGATGAAACGTTACAAGACTACTCGAAACATGTGGCCGGTCCCGTCCACTTCGCCCTCTATGTGGATGATCTCGAAGCGGAAGTCGCACGACTCGAACAACTCGGCGTAACGTTTTTACCGAAGCACGGTGGCAACATCTACTTCGTCGTCGATGGACATTTAAGTAAACTAAAAGCACCGGAAGGAACAATCATTGAACTGCGTGATACGTTCGAGATTACATAATCAGAGCTTCACAGTTATCCAACAAAACCAGAGCCCATGCACCCATGGACCTGGTTTTGTTATGCATTCTTAAAGACAAAGATGTCCTATTTGAGGTAAAACAAACAGATCACCTCGGTCATGAAAGCTCACGATTTTTTCTAACTGATCGTTGAAGCGAAACAAACTGCGCGACCAGAAGTAACCCGTATGAAAGAAGGGTCATTCCTAACAAGTCCATCCACGAATAATCCACTACACCCGTCAACTTTAATGCTATCGCCACTCCAGCAAATAAAACAGCAAACTTCGATGTAGAACCAATCAGTTTCCTTAGTTCAATTTTATATTCAGATTTCTCAACAACATTTGCATACTCCATACCTGAGACAATATAACGAATCCATACATAGAGACTTAGCGTTACCGCAATAATCAGTAAAATGAAGAGAGACTCGGCGTGAAATGTACTGAAAGTTTTATTCAATAGACCAGCTACTCCTAATAAGCCAATGAACAAAACGAAAGCCTCAGCTATAAAGTACAATAACTGCCTTTCTTTATATTCGTCATTTGGTAAAAACAATGTGACCCATGATTTTTTCATCTTTTACTCCTCCCAAAATAAATCATTTAGCGTGACATCAAGAACTCTTGCGATGGCAATACAGAGTTTCAAAGAGGGGTTGTATTTATTCGCTTCGATTAGACCGATCGTCTGTCTGGTCACCCCGATTGCCACCGCCAAATCGGTTTGAGTATAGTTCTTTTCTACTCGATATTCTTTTACTCTATTTCCCATGTCTATCTCCTTATTGAGTTTCCCAACACTTAAAATGTAATATATATGTTCCATTAACGCAATATATATATTACATATTTGTGATTTAGAATGAATCTCAGATCACACTTTCTACGTTTCCTCTGTTCATAAGAAAGGGAAAGAGTAAAATAACTACATCTTGTGTTAGGAGACCTCAAATGAAATATCTCGACTATTGGAGCTACTTGTCACTCTCTTTGGCAAAGCTCTTCTTTTTTAGCTGGTTGACCGCAACGGCGTTCGATTTTTCGTTCTTCCTCATCAACTTGGCGACAATTTTACTCCTGACGAGCTGGGCACTTGCCGTGTCTTTCTCGATTCGTCGATGGATCTTATACGTTTCTCTATTTCTGCATAGTACCCTTCTCGTCTCAGACGTCTGGTACTATCGTTATTTTGAAGACTTCTTGTCTGTCGCCTTACTTTCTGATATCGGGCAGATGGGAGATGTCGGTGGAGGCTTCTTGACGCTCATCCGCCCAATCGATGCGCTCTTCTTCATCGACCTCATCATGTACGGTTTGATTTTGCGTTATATGAAACGTCATCCCGTCCGTGAAGTGAAGCGGAACGGACGACGGTTGGCGCTTGCCGGCTTCACACTTGGATTTCTTCTTTTCACGACTCCGCTCACGCTCAGTTATCAGCGCGGGGAAAAATGGATTGCAGACGATCCCGTCTCCAATATGCGCGAATACTATCATCTCGGCTTTTGGGGATATCACGCGATGGACGTCGCCCGAGGTGTCGAGCGTGCCATGGGGTGGAACGAGGGACTGACAGACGAGGAGCGTTCTCAAATTCAAGCACTCTCGTATCAGGAATTAAGTTCCCCGAGCCCGGATACGAACGTCATCATCTTACAACTCGAATCGTTCCAAACATCTGTCATCGACCAACGTATCAACGGACAGGAATTGACACCGAACTTAAACCGATTGCAACGTGATATGCTCTATTTCCCGAACGTGTATCATCAAACGCATGAGGGACGGACATCCGATGCGGAGTTCATTGTCAATACGTCACTCTATCCAGTCAAATCTGGTTCCGTCTACACGCGTTTCCCAGGAAATAAGTTCAGTGCACTCTCTCAGTCACTGAACGAGGCAGGCTATGATACAGCAGCCATGCATTCTTTCCGAAAGGACTTTTGGAACCGAGATGATTTTTACGAAAACATCGGATTCAATCATTTCTTTAGCGACAAAGATTATCCAGACCAAGGCATCATCGGGATGGCCCTCAACGACCAGGATTTCTTGAATACGTCGGCCGGATTTTTGGAAGAGTTGAATGAACCGTTCTATGCGTTTTTAGTCGCTTTAACGAGTCATACACCGTACGATATTCCGGATTCAGAGAAACGGTTAGACCTATCTGAAATTGACGACCCACTTCTCGAAAATTATTACCACACCGTTCATTTCGTCGATGCCGCAGTCGGTCAGTTCATCGAACGATTGAAACAAGATGGACTGTGGGATGAGACGCTTCTCGTCCTATATGGTGACCATGATAGCGGTCTGACGGCACAGGGGGAAGAAATGGCTACAATCGAAAAAGTGGACTCGACGGTCGATGCGTTTCGACTTGACCGTGCTGTCCCTCTTTTTATCAAACCAGCTGGATTGACGACCGGGAAAGTCATCGAGGTGAGTGGTGGACAAATCGATATCGCGCCGACGATTCTCGATTTACTTGGGATCTCTCCGGCATATATGCTTGGCGACTCCCTATTGAATGATACGTCGAATCTGACCGTCTTCCGGACGGGTGCTTTCCGATACGAAGATCTTTATTACGAACCAGACTTGACCGAACGTGCTGGGAATGGAACGTGCTATTCCATTGAGACGGAAGAACAAGTCGCATTCGATCGATGTGCCCCTTACATCGACCGCGCGACCAACCAGCTCCGTCTCTCGGATACCATCATCGAGAAAGATGCCCTCTCACAAATCAATCCGTAATCGAAAAGCCTCCCGAGATATGTCTCGAGAGGCTTCTGCTATGCAACTAGGTAGACACGTTTACACGATTTGTTCAGTTCCCAGAATCAGACTTCATGCAAACGATAGACCTCACGTAAGGCGAGAAGCTCTCCGGCTTCATCACGATACGCCTGATAGTGCGACGAATGGATATGGTGATTGAGTGCATTTTCATCCTTGTACTTTTCATAGAAGACAAACGTACCTGGCGCATCGATTGCCTCGTGAAGAACGTACGCGAGACACCCTTCTTCCGCTCGTGACGGTGGAATCACACGGTGCAACGCATCACGTAACGCCTCTTCTTTTCCAGGATGAGCTTTCAAGATAGCAGTAATGACGATTTCCTCCATACAGTATTCCTCCTTCGATCATGGACCTGCCTTTCTGTTCCCGAATCTCCTGCAAATTATCCAAAAAAATGGATATCTCATCATACGAGACATCCGTTTCTGCTTATGACTTTTTCTTTGACCGGAATGGCCACCAGACACCATCCCCAAATGAAATCGTAATGGCTGGGATCAAGAGTGGTAACACAATCAAGCCATACAATAACAAACCGGTGATGACGATCGTCGCGATTTGGACGAGACTGAGCACGCCTGACGGAATCATGGCACCGAACGTCCCGGCGAGGATGACTGCGGCGGTCATGATGACGGTACCCATCTTCGTCATCGAGTGGATGAGCGCCTCACGGACCGTCTTCCCATTGATCGTCTCTTCCCGGAATCGATCTAACAAGAAGATAGAGTAGTCAATTCCAAGGGCAATCAACATGACGAAGCCAAAGAACGGCACGGCCCAGCTAATGCCGTCATAGCCAAGTCCCTCGACAAAGATCAGCTCTGTAATCGCCGCTGACGTATAGTACGTCAAGAGAAGCGAAGCGATCATGTAGAGCGGCATGATTATCGAGCGGAACAATGCCGTCAAGACGATGAACAACGTCACGAGCATGATGGCTACCGTCCGATTGAAGTCGTTCGTTGACGTTTCATTCAAATCGCTGTTGATGCTTGAGATACCTGCGTATCTGATGGTCGCATCTGCATATGGTGTCCCCATAACAGAACGATCCATCGTCTCTTTAATTGTCTCGACGACATCAATCGCTTCTGGTGAGTATGGATCCATCTCTAGTACCACCTCGAGCTGAGTAGCTGTCTCTTCGTCAAAGACGTAGCGTTCTACGGCAGGGGAGAATTCATCTGACGTGAGCGTTCCTTCAGGAAGATAGACGCCTGTCTCCCGAAGCGAATCTGCTTCACTCAACTGTCGCAAGAACGAAACCGCTTCGCCGAGGCCCGACTCGATTTGTCCTAATCCGTCGTTCGCTTCGCCGACACCTGTCGCGAGTTGCGATAATCCGGTGCTAAGTTCACCAACCTGAGACCCTTGCGCATTCAATGCGGACGCGGCTTCACTGATGCCCGATTCAATTTGTGTGAGTCCTGCCGACACTTGAGCGAGCTGTCCGACTGCAGCAGGGATGTTTTGCGTCGCTGTCAATCCTTGCCCAATGAGACCAAGTTGACCATTCAACTGATTCAGCCCCGCTGCTGCTTCTGCAAGCGGTGCCCCAGCATTGGTTGAACCGCTTGGTAGTTGTCCAACGATCGCGTTTAGCCCTTGCTCAATCTCATCCAATCCAGTTTGAACATCCCCGAGACCCGTCTGCGCTTCAGACAAGCCATCGCTGACTTCACCGAGTTGTGTGTCGACATAGAAATCGTCGATGACTTCACCAGTCGGGCGTGTGAGGGCACGTACGCCGCTCACTCCATCGACTTTTTCAAGCTCGCTTGCGAACATTTCAATGTATGGGACTTCCGATTCCGTAATGGCTTGATCTTGCTTCAAAATGATTTGTACCGGAAGGGATTCCCCTTGACCGAACCCTTCTGAGATCAAATTCAGTCCACGAACCGAATCGTACCCGTCTCCAATCTCATCGACCGTATTGAATGAACGGGCATCGTCATATGTGAATAAGATAGGTACTGTAATCAATCCGACGACCAAAATCGATAAGAACGGACGATTGACCGACAATCGGCTCAATCCAGCCCAGAGTTTGCTATCATGATGCTCGCCTGCTTTCTTCGATGGCCAGAACAGTCGTTGCTTGAGCGTCGCCATAAAGAACGGGACGACCGTGAAGAGAATCAACAGCAACACCGCAATCCCGACCGCGACGGCAACCGCTGATTTAAAGATTGGAAAATCAGCAAATCCGATGGCGGCAAAACCGACGAAGACCGCGAGTCCACTGATGAGGACCGTCCGTCCAGCCGTCTTGTACGTATTGACGATGGCGTCTTCGATGGCATGTCCTGCACTGAGTTCCTCTTTATAACGGCTAAGAAGCAGGATACAGTAGTCTGTCCCAATCCCGAACAAGATGGCGACAAGGAAGATCTGCGTGTAGTTCGACACCGGGAACCCGAACCAATCCACGAAGAACGCGACAAATGATTGGCTCAATAGATACGTGAATCCGACCGCGATGAGCGGGATGAACGGAGTCACGATGGAACGGAAGACGAGAAGGAGTAATCCAAAAATCAACACGACCGTGATGATCTCTGTCTTTTTCAATCCTTCCTGGGCACTTAAGTTCACATCATTGTTAATGATTTCTTCCCCAGTGATATATACCGTTTCCTCTTGCGGAAGCACGTTTTCACGGACATCATCAGCAAACGCATTGATTTCTTCCGTCGTACCTTCTACCGTGATTGGGACGAGGACGATGCGTCCGTCTTCTGAGACAAGCTGCGTCTCCGTCTCCTCATTTTCGAACGGGTCGAGAACATCGGTCACGACCGTTTCGTTTTGTTTAAGTTCTTCGATGACACGCGCGACATCTGTTCGCTCCGTCTCACCGATTGATTCGAACTCATAGACGAGGGAGATGGTCTTGTCACTCTTCCCGGCTTTATCTAAAATCGCTTGTGCGCGTTGCGAGTCCATGTCGTCCGCAAGTTGGAAGCTCCCTGCCTCTTCTGCTTGTTTCGTTAAGTTTGGTGCTGCGACAAATAATGCTGCCGTCAATACGATGAGGGAAATGAAGATTCCCCAGCGCCATTGAATGACTTTATGCACGTATTATTCCTCCCCGATTCGGAGCAATTGTTTTATTTTTCGGAACGTCCGAACAAACTGCTCGATTTCAATTTCGTCTACTTCTCCATCGATGAGGGATTCTACATATCGATAGACGGCACCGTCCACTTCCTCGACGAGCCGCTTTCCTTCTGATGTCAATTCAATCAATCGTTCGCGTTGGTCTTGTCCACGTCGACTCGTGACGAGTTCTTTTTCGACGAGTTTTTTGAGTCGATTCGAGACCGCACTTTTATGGACACCTTGCTTTTGTGCCAACTGTCCAGCAGGGGTCGGTCCAAATTGATCGAGTAACTTCAACAGTTGGAGCTGTTCACGCGAATACTCACGCCATACATCCCCTTCCATTGCTTCGATGACATGTTCCGTCCCATGGAACATCACTTCTTCAAATAACTGCACGGCTTCGCGCATCAATGCTTTCATTTTTAGTTTACCCCCTAAACTAGATGGTTATAGTTTATGCCCTAAACTAAATGACGTCAAATAAAAAGACCGATCAGGAGTGTCCTAATCGATCCATGCTCTTCTCAATCGCTTCTGCCACGCGTAACCCGGACAGATAGGCACTTTCGAATCGCGTTCGTCCGGATGGGTCATCGGACTCAAGGAAGACATCCCCTGCTAAATAGATGGGATGATAGCTCACTTGATAAAACGGTTCATGCCACACGTCTTTCGCTTGCGCATAACGCCAACGTTTCAATTGCCGTGACAAGATATCGATATCACCGACTTCTTCCTGGAATAACCGCTCAACTTCTGCAAGCGTCTCCTCTTCCGGTCGCTCATACCATTCCTCACTCCACCCCTCTTCCATATAGACGCTAAGGAGTGATGTCTTAGAGATTCCTTTTTGGCGATTATTGACTACTTTCAATACGCCTGGCGTCAGGTCGTGATCGAGAATCCCGTCTATTCCAATCTGTACATCACCTGCACATTCAAAGAGACCGACGAACGTCGGCGCATATACGAGACGGTGCAGCGCGGGCTCGATCTGGTCGACCAAACTCCCTAGTAGTTCGAATGACTGTGGAAGCGGTGCCGTCATCACGACTCGATCATATGAACGTATCGTCACGTCTGTCTTGATTGTGATGGTTCTGTCTCCTTCTACCTGAACGTTCTCCACCCGTTCATTTAAGTGTACGGTCAATCCCTCAGCAAGATGCTTGGCGAGTCCATTCATACCATCCGTCCCCATGTATCGCGGATAAGGATCCGCATACCAGACACGCACCCAGTTCGCACTCATCCACGACTGTACCTCGCGTTTGAGCTCTTCCCCACGTACGGTGAAATAGACGGCCCCGTGATCCGCTTGTCCGTCACCGATTCGACGAGTCGCCAAACGTCCCCCGACGCTTTGACTCTTTTCAATCAATTCAACCGTATGACCTCGACGTGCGAGTTCACGTGCTGCGACAACCCCGCTCAGACCAGCCCCAATGATTCCAATCTTCATTCAGCATTTCCCCTTTCCTTCATGAAGATTGTAGCATGCCTATTGATTGAAACGTCCGTCCGATATGCTTCAGGCTGACTTGTTCCATTGTTCGTCGTACGTTCGGCGCATGTCCTCATACATGACAGCAAAGCGTGCAACGATAAATGGCCGGACTAAAATCGTCGCTATAGAAAGGGCTAACGCAGAAAGTAATACAGAATCGACGATCACGAACAACGTGAAGCCGGTCACGTAAATCGGGATGAACGGCGAAATCAATTTGAATGCCTCCCATTTCCGCCCATGCATCAATGCGCGTGACTTCGTGATTGAATCCATGACTGACAGCTCCGGATCATCCCGTAAAATAAAATAAGTGAACGCATAGGAGAGGTACTTCATAATTCCTGGGACAATGAACAGAAGTGTCCATAGTACTCGAAAAATAGAAAGTAAGACGACAGAAAGTAGATGCTTTCCGTATCGCCCTTGCATCGGTCGAAATACATGACGGAACTGTCCGTGCTGCCCGCGAATAATGGCAAGGATAACCCAGTGATATCCGATGATAAGTGGGTACAGCATGAAGGATACAACAATCGTGCTTAAAAGAAATACAATCGCCTGTACTGAATCGGCTTCCGCTCCATACAATGTCGGGTCGAGTATTGAGCTAAACTCTAAAATAACAGCACAAAGAAACGACCAAGCTAGCAGTAAGCTGCGTTTTCCATTGATTGCGTCATGTGTGCGCTCTGTCCATGTTTGAATCATGTTTCAAATCCCCCTTTTGATTAATTGTATATACGCAACAGAGCATGAAATCGTTTCACCACATGGTGCCGCTAAGTATTTCATCTATTTGTCAGATTGCTCATTGCTAGAAGGTTCGTTCACTCATCGCAACAAAAAAGACCAAAACCCCGAAAGATTTTGGTCTTGAACATTATTCAACAGTTACTGACTTCGCCAAGTTACGTGGCTTGTCGACATCACAGTCGCGAGCAAGTGCTGCATAATACGAGATGAGTTGAAGTGGAAGAACCGTCACGAGTGGTGTGAGAAGTGGTTCAACACGTGGAAGAACGAATGCATCGTTCTCGTGTTCCATTCCTTCCATTGAAATCGTACATGCGATGGCACCGCGCGCCACAACTTCTTTGATGTTTCCGCGGATGTTGAGGTGAGTGTTCGGTTGAGACACGAGCGTGATGACCGGTGTCCCGTCTTCAATCAACGCGATCGGACCGTGTTTGAGTTCCCCACCTGGGTATCCTTCTGCTTGGATATATGAGATCTCTTTCAGCTTCAATGCGCCTTCGAGACCTACATATGAATCCAATCCACGTCCGAGGAAGAATGCGTTACGTGACTCTTTCAAGAACTTATCTGCAAGCTCTTCAAAGATTTCTTTTTGCGCCATGATCGAGTCCATCGTCGTTGCAACGAGCGCGAGCTCTTGCATGAGATCAAACGGAAGTTTCTTCCCGTTCGCACGGGCGATATCGTACGCGAGAATCGCGAGAACGGCGATCTGTGCCGTGTACGCCTTCGTCGACGCGACGGCGATCTCCGGTCCGGCATGGAGGAGCATCGTCTCGTTCGCTTCACGCGACAATGTCGATCCTGCCACGTTCGTCAACGTGAGCGCTTTATGACCTAGTTTTTTCACTTCGACGAGGACGGCACGGCTGTCCGCTGTCTCACCTGATTGTGAGATGAAGAGGAAGAGTGGCTTCTCTGTCAAAAGTGGCATGTTGTAACCGAACTCTGATGCGACGTGTACTTCAGTCGGTACACCTGCAACGCGCTCAATCAATTGCTTCCCGACAAGACCAGCGTGGTAACTTGTACCACATGCGACGATATAGACGCGGTCCGCTTCCGAGACGAGTTCACGCACGCCTTCTGCGAGTTCGATGTCACCGTTCTCGTTCTGGTAGTGCTGGATGATGTTGCGGATGACGGCCGGCTGCTCGTCCATCTCTTTCAACATGTAGTGCGCGTACGTGCCCTTCTCGATGTCTGACGCATCGATCTCGGCCGTGTACGGTGCACGCTCGAGCACGTCGCCGTCGAGCGTCTTGATTGTCGCCGACTCGCGTGTGAGGATGACGATCTCACCGTCGTGGAGCTCGAGGTACTGGTCCGTCACCTGGAGCATCGCCATCGCGTCCGATGCGACAACGTTGAACGTGCCGTCACCGAGTCCGACGAGAAGTGGGGACTTGTTCTTGCCGATATAGAGGCGCTCTTTGTCCTCTGAGTCGATCATCGCGATCGCATACGAACCGTGGAGGTCCGAAAGCGTCTTGCGGAACGCCGCCTCGACATCGCCGAGTTCAACGAAGTGCTTCTCCATAAGCTGGACGATGACTTCCGTGTCCGTCTCCGAAAGGAATGGGACGTCAAGCGTCTTCTTGATGATTTCGTCGTTCTCAATCACGCCGTTATGCACGAGCGTGAAGCGTCCTGTCGTGCTTTGATGCGGGTGGGCGTTCGGTACACTCGGTACCCCGTGTGTCGCCCAACGTGTGTGGCCGATTCCAATCGTGCCGTCTACTTCTGCTGGGATGATTTCGCGTAGCGCAGCGATGCGACCGACTTCTTTGTGAACGTTGACATTCTCATGCATCAACGCAAGACCTGCCGAGTCATAACCACGGTACTCAAGTTTTTCTAGACCTTTGAGAAGGACTTCCTTCGCTCCGGTATTCCCAATCATTCCTACAATTCCACACATAAACAAATCTCCTCTATTCTTCGATTTCTCGAAAAAGGAAACGGTCTTTTTCTAAGAGCTGTCAGTACACGCTTCTTTGTCCGTCCGGTCGCCCGGGCGTTTTAAAAGCATATTTTTCGTCGTGACAGGCGACGAGGAGGCATCCGCCGAAATCTCGATAACCTCCAACCTCGTCAACTCCGCAGAGTTCTGGCGCTTGTTCGTACTCTTGTGCCCTTCCGTTTCCAAGGTCACGCTCTTAATAGTACAAATCACACCCCCATTCGTCAAGAAAATCCCTTGTTTTCTCGATGACAAAACGGAAACAAAAAGAGAATCCAATGTTGGATTCCCTTGTTTTATTCCCGGTTTTGAGAATTTTATCCGTCTACGCCGTAATCTTCGCGCACGACTTGCGCAATTTGTTCAACGTAGCGGTCACATTCTTCCGCTGTCGGGGCTTCTGCCATGACACGAACGAGTGGTTCTGTTCCTGATGCACGGACGAGGATTCGACCGTTTCCAGCCATTTCCGCTTCCGCTTCTTGAATCGTCGCCAAGACACGCTCTCCGTTCATCGCATCGTTTTTATTCGTCACACGAATGTTGACGAGTTTTTGCGGATAAACCGGCATCTCAGCCGCCAATTCAGATAGTTTACGCCCTGTTGATTTGACGATTTCTGCCAATTGCACACCAGATAGCATGCCATCGCCCGTTGTCGAGTGATCGAGGAAAATCAAGTGACCGGACTGTTCACCACCGAGTGTATATTGGTGTTTCTTCATCTCTTCAACGACATAACGGTCGCCTACCGCTGTCTGAAGCGCCGACATACCCGCTTCTTCCACGGCTTTATGGAATCCGAGGTTACTCATGACCGTCGCGACAATCGTATTGTCTTTCAGACGACCTTTTTCACTCAAGTATTTCCCACAAATGTACATGATCTTATCCCCGTCAACGATTTCACCGTTCTCGTCAATCGCAATCAAACGGTCCCCGTCACCATCAAAGGCAAGGCCCATGTCCGCTCCTTTTTCACGAACGAACTCAGCTAAGTGCTCAGGGTGTGTCGAGCCGACACCTTCATTGATATTCAAACCGTTCGGCGAGTTTCCAATCGTCGACACGTTTGCCTCTAAGTCAGCAAAGAGGCGAGCAGCAAGTCCACTCGTCGCTCCATGCGCACAGTCGAGTGCAATGTGAAGGCCGTCGAAATCTTCTTCTACGGTCTGCTTCAACATTTGAAGGTATTTTTGCGCACCTTCATAGTAATCCGATACGAAACCGAGGTCCTTACCTGTCGGACGCGGGAGCGTGTCTTCCGCAGCATCCAAGATGTCTTCGATTTCTTGCTCAGTCGCATCATCTAATTTAAAGCCGTCGCTACCAAAGAATTTGATTCCGTTATCGGCTACCGGGTTGTGCGATGCCGAAATCATGACACCTGCCGTTGCATCGAGCGATTTCGTCAAGTAGGCAACTCCAGGTGTCGAGATGACACCGAGACGCATCACTTCTGCACCGATTGAGAGAAGACCTGCAATCAATGCACCTTCGAGCATATGTCCTGAAATCCGTGTGTCACGACCGATCAATACTTTCGGTTGCTCGCCCTCTGGCAAATGCTTCGACAACACATAGCCACCCGCACGACCTAAACGATATGCTAATTCAGCAGTTAACTCAGAGTTGGCGACACCGCGAACCCCATCTGTTCCAAAATATTTACCCATAAGATTAAATCCTCACTTTTGTATGATTGAACATCTTTATTGAATCGAAGATGTTTCTGTTTCTTCATCGACGCTCGTCAATTGAACATCGATTGTTTTCGGTGAAATCACAGTCACACCTTTTGGTACTTCATAATCGACATCTACCGCATGTGTCCCGCTCGGTAATCCGGTCAAATCCAACGTCACGTTGACGCTGTTCGAAGAAAGATTCTCCAATAAGGAACGTTTGCCTGAAAGTGTCACGCTGACGACGTCTTGCGTTTGAATGGTGTAATTTGTTCGGTCATATCCGCGAATATTGATTGGAACGGTCAGTCGAATCCGCTCCGTCAACTCCCCGGTGTCATCTTTCGTCTCGTCGCTCGGACGAACGAGCACCTGGACTTCCACTTCCTTTTTATTAAATGATGTGGCTCCTTCGGGAAGTCGGAGTGTGGCCGTTATTTTTTCCGATTTTGATAAATCGTCTAGTTCAATCGGTTCCGTTTCCACTTGATCGAGTGTATCGAGCACCGCTTTGGGCGCAAAGACACGGACTTCTGTCTCACCTAGCAATGTATCGACCAACCTAAAATCATCCGCTACCTCTCCGCTCGTGACGACCTCAATGGGAACCATCGCACTTTCATTGTAAATCGGTACGGTCACATTGATGATGTTCGGATCGACCGACACGTTCAGTGGATTCCCATTCGCATCTAGGATGGTCGGTGGAATTTCACGTGTGAACGTCTGGTTTTGATTCGCGACATCGACGTTCAAGGTGATTTCTTTGACGTTTTGAATCCGACTCGCGCCACCTGTCACTTTGACAGTCGATGGTTCAATCTTGGCATCGCCCGCCACTTTACCTTCTGGTAACTGATCTTTGTTTAACAAGTTGACCGACACGGGCACTTCAATCGTTTGTTTCCGATCGATATAAATCTCGACAGTCTCTCGGTCCAGTTGGACGTTGACGTCACCACCGAACCCTCGCGCCTCGACCGGGACACGATGGAAGCCAGTTCCGAGATTGGTCAAATCCACGAACACTTGATAATCTTTCACCAATCTGGTCATCGTTAAACTACTCGATGGACCTTGAAGCTCGACACCCATTTCTTCCGGTACGTTGTATGCAACATACTGCACCTCATCGAAAAACACCTCGACCGGCACATCAAGCACCATCGAACTTTGTCCAACGATCGGTAATGCGCTCGAAGCCGTGTTTGAAGAACTTGTCTCGGCAACCATTAAGTATAAAAGAACGGCTAAAGCAAGTGCGATGAAGCGGAGAAACCACTTATGTTGTAACCACTGATCAATCACTTACTTGTCCCCTCCTTTTTTGCCGAAGAACGAGAGGGTCGCCTCTTTTTCTTCGATGACGAGTTCTTGAATCAATTTATTTCGAAGTGCTTCTTCATCTAACTCACGATACAGTCGTCCTGCAATCGCAAGAGAGACCGCCCCCGTTTCTTCTGAAACGGTGAGGGTGACACTATCCGTCACCTCACTCACACCAATGGCTGCCCGGTGACGCGTCCCGAGTGCTTTATCGATATGTGGACTTTCTGAAAGCGGTAAATAACAGGCTGCCGCCGCAATCTTCCCATCCTGAATAATCATCGCTCCGTCATGAAGCGGTGTGTTTGGTATGAATAAGTTAATGATCAACTGTGAGGTGATGTGCGAATCCATCCGAATACCCGTCTCTACGTATTCGTTCAGCCCCGTATCACGCTCGATTGCAATCAATGCTCCGATTCGTCGTTTCGACATATATTGTGCCGAACTGACGATGGCTTCGATGATTTGTCGTTGTTGTTCTTCATCACTCGTCCCCGTACGACCGAATAAGTTACTCGTTCGTCCGAGATGCTCAAGCCCCCGTCTCAACTCAGGCTGAAAGATGATGATAATCCCAAGGAGACCATATGTGATCACTTGATTCAGTAAGAACTGGAGCGTCTTCAACCCGAAGAAACCGCTCAAGAACCAACTAACTAAAATAATGGAAATCCCTTTAATCAATTGAACTGCTTTTGTCCCACGTACAATCATCATTAACTTATAAATGACATACGTGACGACGACAATATCTAAAACGTCATTCAAATAATCGTACCAATGTACGTTTTCTGAAAGATTTAAAAATGAGAAAAATGATACTTGTTCAAGTAGCGGCAAATGCTCCCCTCCTCAACTACCTAGCTAAATTGTGCAATTTCCATTATATCATCATTTCTTTGTGTACGCATTGTGTCACATCAAAACAAAACTGGAATGAAACGAAAAAAGACGCTGGAAGCGTCTCAGGCTGTTGACTAACATGAATCATATCGCTCGCCTTTCCGGCGCCCACGCTTTCCGCAGGCAATCCCGGAGCCGCATCGCGACCT
>NZ_JACSKY010000020.1 GCF_018617855.1 Exiguobacterium qingdaonense | reverse complement strand
ATGCCGACTTCTCGCCATAAAAAAACACTCCCCAATTAGAATAAACAGATTTGTTATTTCATCTGTCTACCTATTGGGGAGCATATCATACTTGAGAAGGTGCCCTTCGGATTAAAGCAACTCGTTCGCCAATAGACGATAGACATTCAGACGATCTTCCTGCTTGTGCTGAATGCTACAAATCATCGCCTCATCAAAACCGTAACGTTCCGACTCATCCCGCAATTGTTCTGCGATTTGTTTCGGCGTCCCTACGAGGTGAATCGCCCGATTGTTGGCGATGTGGATTCGATCGACCTCCGTGAGCGGATAGTCGTGAGCCGCTTCTGGACTCAACAGCTGTCTCAACTGACCGCGCATCAAGAAGAGACGCGATAAATCAGACGGTCGGGCCAAATACTCGGCCTCCTCTTCCGTCTCTGCCGTCGTCACCAAATACGTGACGCTAATATCCGGCTTCTCCATAAAGTCTGACGGTGTGAAGTGATGGCGATACGTGTCGAGGATGTCGGCGCTCAATTGACCGTTAAAGAACTGGGCGAACGAATAGCCGAGTCCCATCCGTCCAGCCTGAACCGCACTGTTCCCACTCGAACCGAGTAGCCATGCCTCCGGAAGGCTGACACCAGTCGGCGCTGCCGGCGTGTTTTTATACCACCGCTCGTCCGGTGCCTCATCTTTGATCAACTGAAGCGTCGTGTCGAGCTTCTCATAAAGACCGTCCATCATCGGCTTTTGTCCTTGTGACATCGCATAAATCGCGTTCGCGTCACCACCCGGCGCACGTCCGACACCAAAGTCGATTCGTCCTGGGGCGAGGGCGCTAAGCGTCTTGAATACCTCTGCCATTTTGAGCGGCGAATAGTGCATCATCATGACGCCTCCCGACCCGAGACGAATCGTGTTCGTTTTGGCCACGATATAGGCGGTGATGACTTCAGGAGCCGAGCTGGCGAACGACATGCCACCGTGATGCTCGGCCATCCACATCCGATAATACCCTAGCTCTTCTGCGACTTGTGCGAGCTCGACCGCACTCTTCAATGCATGTTCGCCCGTATGACCCGACGTGACCGGCGCTTGATCTAACACACTCAATCTCATCATGTACTCTCCTATCTCTATAATGAAGTTTGTTAATATCTTGAATTTGTTGGACTCGCCGTCATCATACTAAATGATTTTAGGAAATACGAATGTTCTGCCTCATATACTTTTTCTATTTTTTAGAAAATTCACGCATGTTGTTGATAGCACCATGTCCTATTTTTTATACTAATAAAAGAAATACGTTTCAATTATGGCTGTATGTGTAATGGGGATATATAGACAGCACAATCACTTCGGGGAAATGAGGAATGCATCATGAATGGTCCATCTGCACCAGACGGAAAGAAATTTTCAAGTCGAGACTTTTTTAAATTTTTGATTCCATCGCTTATCGGGATTATGTTTTTTATCGTACCTATCTCATCTGATGAAGGTTTCACGATTCCAATCGCTTTCTTATCCAATCTGTTGATTGATTGGATTGGTGACATCGTACCTACACTCGCCGTCATCATGATGGGGTTATCGATCATCGGTTCATTATTACTATTCACGGCACGTCCTGCCTTTATTTTAGAACGTCCATCCATGAAATCACTGTTCAGCGTGACACCTTTTTGGTTTGCAATGCGCATCATCGGCTTTATCGCCGGGGTCATGACCCTGCTCACAATCGGACCAGAAATGGTCACGTCGGATGTGACCGGGGGCTTATTGCTCTTTGATCTGATCCCCATCTTGTTCGCGACCTTCTTGTTTGCCGGTATGTTGTTACCACTCTTACTTAACTTCGGGCTCCTTGAGTTTGTCGGGACGTTCTTGATGAAAGTGATGCGTCCTTTGTTCCGACTGCCTGGGCGTGCCTCACTCGATTCGCTCGCTTCATGGGTCGGGGATGCGACCATCGGGATTCTCCTCACGACAAAACAGTATGAAGAGGGCTATTACACAAAACGGGAAGCGTCAATCATTGCGACAACGTTCTCCGTCGTCTCAATCACCTTTACGATTGTCGTCTTGCAATATATGAGACTTGACCAGTACTTCCTACCTTATTACGGTGCCATCATCTTATCGGGTCTAGTCGCGGCCCTCATCATGCCACGGATTTATCCGTTATCAAAAAAAGCAGATACCGCCTATGAGGAGACGGAGCTCCAACCGGAAGAAGATGTACCGTCAGACACCTCACTCAGCAAGTGGGCTCTCATTCAAGCGTTACAAAAGTCGCGCTCGAGTAAGAGCTTCTTTGAAACACTCAAAGACGGCTTCAAAAACGTGCTCGACATGTGGCTCGGGGTCCTTCCCGTTGTCATGGCCGTCGGGACAATCGCGGTCATCATCGCAGAGTATACGCCGTTCTTCACAATTATCGGGAAACCGTTCGAACCGATTCTCATGTTCCTGCAAGTACCGGAGGCAGCCGTGGCCGCACAGACGATGGTCGTCGGTTTTGCGGACATGTTCTTGCCGGCCGTACTCGGAAGTGAAATCGAGAGTGAATTGACGCGTTTTGTCATCGCTACGTTGTCCGTTACCCAGCTCATCTATATGTCCGAAGTCGGAGGCTTGTTGCTCGGTTCGAAACTGCCGATCTCCTTCTTCGACCTCGTCTTGATTTTCTTGTTACGCACGTTCATCACGCTTCCGATCATCGTCGGAATCGCGCATCTTGTCTTTTAACGAATACGACGCCCTTTCTCTTTAACGAGAGGGGGCGTCCTTTGTATACTAAAAGAAAAAGGAGGGGCTCGGATGGAACATCCATTTGCAGGACAACTCGAAGTCGCAAACAATGGCTATGCCGGCATCATCGACCCAGAACCATATGTGAATGATCGTTATCGTGGTCGCTGGACATTGACACGTGCTGTACAGATGGACATCCCTGTCTTGCTCCAACGACAGTTCGAGAACGGAAAGAACAACTGTACATTGACGTCAATCACTGCCATCTTTCGTTTTTATCGAGATCACGGTTACACGAATATCCCAGAGGATGTGACGCAGATCCAAGAAGATGTGCGCGACATCGCCTTCATGCACCATTTCAAAGATGAGAAAGGGACACCGCCGACTCAAATCGCCACCATCATCACGAAGCTATGGAAACGATACGGATACGACGGTCGAGGAAGTTCCCGCTACCTATGGAAATGGTCGACGTTCGAGCGTGAACTGAAAGCGGGGCGACCGTTCGTATTGAATATGGCGAACGGTTTCTATAAAAACCACTCTGTCACGGGAATCGGTTACTTGCAGTTTGAAAAACGGGGCTTTCCTGACGTCATCTTATTGGCTGTACTCGACAATCGGTCGAAAGACGTGCGTTATATCGATTTCAATGAATTCAACTTCTGGGGAAGCATCACGCGCGTTCATCCGCCCACCACTCGTCCATAATCGCTTCAACGGCTTGACCGATTTCTAGCAGGTGCTCGCGCTTGGCGTATGACCCGTAATGAAGACCGTTTGAGTCATATCCATTCCCAAGACCGACGAACACCTCAGACGGCTTCATATGCAATCCAATCATCGGGATACCCGATTCATGACGTCCGATTTCATAGGTGATGGCAGGATGAGTTGCCAGTTGTCCTCTTGTCGAAAAGCCAAGAAAGGTACGACAATTGTCGCGCCCGAGCACGATGATACGGCTCGGTTTGATGTACCCAATCGTCCGCTCCAACAATTCAATTGAAGTCGGATGTTCCAACCAGTCGCGACCGTTTTTTATCTTCCCCATCTGCTCATACGTCGCAAACTTGAAAAAATCGACGTGGACGACAGAGGCCGGCTCGTCATAAAACGAACGCCCCATCCCGTTTAGGAGCGCTTCGAGTTTGGCACCGCCTGATTTCCCGAACCAGCTCGTCGTCGCACGACCTGACTCGAAATAGGTCGAGGCCCGTTCAATCGTATCTTGGAGAGCCTCTTCATTTCCAAGGTAATCTTCAAACGAGAGCGCGTTCCGCCAATAGAACTTTTGGTCTTCCCCTGTTCTCGGTGTCCCGTCACGATGTAAAAACTCACCGCGTGACGGATTCGTTCCGATGGTCAGCCATTGATTCGGTCCGGGCCGACCATACCAAAGGACAGGTGACGCCTTCGTAATCAGTTCTTTCCCGAGCGGTGTCTCGCACAGTGCCTGTTGAAATCGGATCGCGTCTTGTAACAATCGTACTGCCTCCATCTCATCCCTCCTCTTCCGTTCGTTTCCCGCTTTCAGCGGTTTGTAAAATGCGTTATAGTGAGAGGACGAAGCCAAACAAAGGACGTGTATACATGCGCATCAATAAATTCATCAGTGAATCAGGTAAGGCGTCCCGTCGCCAAGCCGACCGTCTCGTCGAAGAGGGACGCGTCACCATCAACGGGAAAAAAGCGAAGATTGGCGACCAGGTCAAACCGGGCGATGAAGTCCTCGTCAACGGTTCGGTCGCACGGGTCGCACGAAACAACGTCTACATCGCCGTCCATAAGCCGGTCGGGATTACGAGTACGACAGAGAAGAAAGTAAAAGGGAACCTGGTCGACATGGTCAACCATCCACTCCGCATCTTCAACATCGGTCGTCTCGATAAGGACTCGGAAGGTCTCATCCTCATGACGAACGACGGCGATATCGTCAATGAGATCCTTCGCGCAGAAGGTGAGCACGAGAAAGAATACATCGTCTCGGTCGATAAGCCGATCACCCCGGAGTTCGTCGAACAGATGGAAGCCGGCGTCAAAATCCTCGGACAGAAGACGCTACCGTGTAAAGTCCGTCCGCTCTCAAAATTCGACTTCAACATCACCCTCACCCAAGGACTCAACCGTCAGATCCGTCGGATGTGTGAGGCACTCGGCTATGAAGTGTTCCGTCTCCAACGTGTGCGTGTCATGAACATCACGCTCGGGAAACTCCCGCCTGGACAATGGCGCGACCTTTCGAAAAAAGAACGGGAGCAGTTGTTCCGCGAATTGAATTATGAACCGAAAGAATGGTATTAAAAAGCAGCCTGAGTCGTCTCAGGCTGCTTTATTCTGGTCGAAGTGATGCGACATGGTCGGTCTCACGGCGAATGAAACGTTTGAGTTGAGCGCTCAAGTCGTCGAGCTGTCCCATCGTCGTCCTCATTCTACATTTCATATGAACATGGTCAAATGAGTCAAACTGCCATTCATCATGAATGAAAATATCGACTTGGATGGTCCCGATGCGGTCAATCAACGTGAAGGTTAGATTGACTTGCAAATCATCCGCACCCTCTTCTTCATCGAGCAGTCTCCATGTGATTGGTTCTTTGCCCAACGCTTGATTGAATTGATCAATCTTTTGATGAAGATCCTCAAGACTCGCATCATCTAAATAAATCAACTGATTACTGGCGCAGGCTGAAGACCGAAGTTGAAGCTGAACTTGATAAAACAGCTCCGTTTCATCCATCCATACTCGTTCCATCTCAAACTGAATCATGACTTCACCTCTTTTTCTTAATATAACACGAGGTGTCATCACATCAGGATGTTCTCTCGATTATTTCGCCGTCACGCCACCGTCTACCGGAAGTTCGATTCCGCTGATATGGTTTGCCTCGTCTGACGCAAGGAAGAGAACGGCTGCCGCCACCTCATCTGCCTGTCCGAGATTCGGCAAGGCGATTTGATTCAAGAAATGTTGTTTATAGTCCGGGTGCTCCATATGCGGGGCACTCATCGGTGTCACGATATACCCCGGATGTACCGAGTTGACGCGAATGTTTTGTTTCCCATAATCGACGGCCGCTGCTTTCGTAAGAGAACGAACCGCACCTTTTGAGGCCGTGTAGGCCCCGGCACCCGCCATACCGGTCAATGCAGAGATAGAGGAGATGTTGACGATTGACCCTCCCCCATTCTCCGTCATGAGCGGAATCGCGTACTGTGTCCCTAACATGACCCCATCGATGTTGATGCGATACGTCCGTGCCCAGTCCTCTTCCGTCTGTTCCAAAAACGGTTTCGCGAGTGCGATTCCGGCATTGTTCACGAGGATATCTAATTTGCCACACGTCGCTTCGACTTCTGCAAACACGTCTTCCCAGCTCGATCGTGATGTCACGTCATGTTTCACCGCGATGGCTTCCCCACCTTGCGACCGAATCGACTCGACTACGCTTTTAACCCCTTGTTCATTGATATCTGTCGCGACGACCGTCGCGCCTTCTCTCGCAAATAGGCGTGCTGTCGACTCTCCCATACCGCTTCCTGCCCCTGTGATGACCGCTACTTTCCCCTGTAAACGCATTGTCCCAGCTCCATTTCTTAAATTATGATAGTTCAACTATCATAATCATAATTGGATGTGACTTTAATCTCAACGAAACTGCTCGAAGACGATATACTAAGGACAGACAATGAGGTGATCGAATTGAGTAAACGACAACAAAACAAAGAAGAACGGATTCAACTGATTATCCAAGAGGCAGAACGCTTATTTTTAGAGAATGGCTTTGAGAAAATTCAAATGCAAGACATCGCGGATGCGGCAGGAATCGGGGTGGCGACACTGTTTCGCTACTTCCCCAAGAAAGACCAATTGATCGTCGCGGCGGCCGTCAAGAATCTACAGCCGACACTCGAGCGATTCGAACAATTCCTGAATGAAAAAGGGAACGCCTATGAACGGCTCGAGGCCATCTTGCATCACTTTTTCGAGATGCAGTTGGAGCGGACGAACCACGCCCGTTTCCGAGAGGCTTTCGAGAGCTATGCATCGTTCGTCGCCACGCCTCTTCCTGGCATCGAGACATACATCGATGTGCAGCGACAAATCATGCAGACACTCGAACCCTTGATTGAAGACGGGAAACGAGACGGTTCATTCCGCTCGGATATCGATGTGAAGGTGACCGTCGTCACGATCATCAATACGTTCGGGACTTTCGGCAACAACATCATGTTGAAGTCGCACATCAGTTATTTAGAGGACGATATCGAGCCGGAAGTGCAATTGCGCGCACTAAAAGAGATGTTACTCGCGTCGATTCAAGCATGAGAAAGCCCGTCTCCACTCGGAAACGGGCTTCGCTCTTATATTTTTACAGGAATACCACTCTGCTATGCGATACTTCGACATCATTCACTCCGGTCGACTTCGATGACATCCCCTTCAGAAAGATTTCCATTCATCATGTCCGCAATCTCGTCTACATTGAACGAGTCGAATAGTTTAATCCCATCCACATAGACGGTCGGTACATACTCGACGCCCATATCGCGCGTATAGGCTCTCGAATTTTGAATCCCGACCTCTATCCCTTCTTCACTAGTCAGTTGTTCAACCCCTACCAAACCAAACTGTTTCGACACCGCATCTACATAATCATCGGTTGCCCAATCGGCATGTTCAAAATCCTGGCTAAGTTGTTTCTGTACGTCATAGTAATCGTCAGGGTTATGTTTCTCTACATGATAATCAACGTTCGCCATATATTGAGAATCTTGATTCAATAGCACTAACGGCTGCCCTTTGTAGATTGCCTCTCCACTTGAGATGAACCGCTCCTCGACCACAGGCAGGACTTGATCAATCCACTCTTTACACCACGGACAGGAATAATCAAAAACAAACACGATTTCATGCTTGGCATCCATATCTCCCATATACACTTTGTTCGCCAAAGGCAAATCAAATTTCGTATACGTGAATGTTTCGGTCTTGCTGTCGCTTTCTTCGGTCACGCTCGCTTCGTTTTGAGTAGATGGATTCGCACACCCCACTAGCACACCTCCACCGATCAATAAACCAGCTACCATACATTCTTTCATTATTCGCATCTTATATTCTCCTAACCAACCAGGATATTGTTCAACTATTCACATGAATAGTTTACTATAATTCACTTGAGATGGGACGAAGTGATTAAGACTAAATATTGAAACATATGCGGACGGCATCTTGCATCACAGTGGGAATGCGTGAAACGTATGGCCTCTCTTAACATCCACCAGCAAACGAACATTACCTTATACAAAAAAATGAGCACCTCTCACTAGAGGTGCTCTCGAAAGTCTACCGCGACGGACCACGCTCCACAACGTGCTCCACAAGGGAATGTCCGCCGTCTTACATAGACCAGCTCATCGCATGTACTCAACTATATGCGAATCCGACGCCTTCGTCAATCTTTTCTTTAAATCCTGTTGACATCTTCCTAATTTTTAGGATAATCAATAGTGTTAGCACTCATTATAAGAGAGTGCCAAAAATATAAAGACATAAAGGAGAACGATCATGACAAAGAAACAGTTTCAAGCAGAATCGAAACGAATTTTAGAGTTGATGGTCCACTCAATTTATACACACAAGGACATCTTCTTGCGCGAGCTCATCTCAAACGCGAGCGACGCCATCGACAAGATGTATTATCGCGCCCTTTCCGATGAGAACATCGAGTTCAATAAAGACGATTACTTCGTCAAGGTCGAACTCGACAAAGAGGCACGGACGATCACGATTCGCGATACAGGGATCGGGATGACAGAAGAAGAGCTCGAATCGAATCTCGGAATTATCGCCAAGAGTGGCTCACTCGCCATGAAGCAGGCGACGAAGATGGAAGAAGACCATAGCCTCATCGGTCAGTTCGGGGTCGGGTTCTATTCTGCGTTCATGGTCGCTGACCGCGTAACGGTGCGGACTCGATCGATCGACAGCGATCAAGGATACGTATGGGAATCCGAAGGCACAGACGGTTATTCGATCGAGCCGACAGACAAGACGGACATCGGCACAGAAATCACGCTCCACTTGAAAGAAGACACAGAAGATGATGCGTATTCGTCGTTCCTTGAAGAATACGAGATCCGTTCGCTCATCAAGAAGCACTCGGACTTCATCCGTTACCCGATCAAACTCGATGTGACGAAACATCGTCAAAAAGAGGACTCGGAAGAGTACGAGGACTATAAAGAAGAAGAGACCGTCAACAGCATGGTGCCGATTTGGCGAAAACGCAAGAGCGAGTTGACCGACGAGGATTATAAAGCGTTCTATCACGAGAAGCGCTACGGCTTTGATGAACCGCTCAAGCATATCCACTTGAACGTCGACGGGACAATCCGCTATCAATCAATCCTCTACATCCCGTCAACGGTTCCCTTCGACTACTACACGAAAGAGTTCGAGAAAGGACTCGAGCTCTACTCGAACGGCGTGTTGATTATGGAGAAGTCACCCGACCTCTTGCCGGACTACTTCGGCTTCGTCAAAGGAATGGTCGACTCGGAAGACCTCTCACTCAACATTTCCCGCGAAATGTTACAGCAGGACCGTCAGCTACGCGTGATTGCGAAGAACGTGAAGTCAAAAATCAAAGGGATGCTCGAGAAGATGCTTCAAAACGAGCGCGAGGACTATGAGAAGTTCTATGAATCGTTCGGTCGTCAATTGAAGTTCGGGGTGTACGACCAGTTCGGCGCAGCGAAAGATGAATTGAAAGACTTGATTCTTTTCCATTCTTCTCATGAGAAGAAACTCGTCTCGCTCAAGGAGTACGTCGAGCGGATGAAAGAAGACCAGAAGTACATTTACTACGCGACAGGCGAATCAATCCATCGCATCGACCTCTTGCCACAAGCAGAGCGCTTGAAAGAAGAAGGGTATGAGATCCTTTACTTCACAGAAGAAATCGACGAGTTCGCGATCAAGATGCTTCAGTCGTATGACGAGAAAGAGTTCAAGTCGATTGCGAGCGGCGATCTCGGTCTTGATGACGCGGAAGCGAAGTCGCTCAACGAGGACAACCAAGACTTATTCGCATTCATGAAAGAAGAGCTCGGGGACCGCGTCAAAGAAGTGCGTGCCTCGACACGCCTCAAATCACATCCGGTCTGTCTAACGGTCGCGGGTGACGTCTCAATCGAGATGGAGAAGATTTTGAACACGATGCCAAATGGCGGCGGTATGAAAGCGGAGAAAGTACTCGAAGTGAACGCTGACCACGCCATCTTCCAGGCTCTCCAACGTGTGTATAAGGAAGATGAAGCGAAAGCGAAACAGTATACAGACCTCTTGTATCAACAAGCCCTCCTCATTGAAGGGTTACCGATTGAAGATCCGGTAGCGTATTCGAATGCAGTGTGTGCGTTGATGGCGGAGTGACTCTAAATAGCAAATGCCCTCATCTGAATGAAAATGTCATTCAGATGAGGGCATTTAAATTATTTAAAGTTATTGTAAGTGCCTAACAACTGCATCTGTTTCACTTCATGCAACAAGCTCTTTTCATCTTCTTGCTCATGAATCTCCGCAATTCGATTGCCCATCCGCTCAATCAATCCGACGACGAGAGCATTCCCCATCGTGAAGTATCGCTTGCGGTCTGTCATGGTCGCGGTCCATCCGTATGGGAAGCCATTCAATCCTTCACATTCTTCCGGACGCAAATAGCGCAATTTTTTCGTATGTGGATCTTCGATGACATGGCTTGAACGGTTGCACGTTCCTTCGCTTGTCAACATCGTTCTACCTGGAAGGTCTAACGAATCCGGATAGGACATGCCTCCTTCGGCATAGACATAGACGTGTCCGCTCGCAGAAGTACGTTCGATTTTTTTCGGCCCCTTCATGTAAGCCAATTCCTCTTTTTCTGTACGTCCAGATTTTTTAACCTTCTCTGTATCCAGATAATAGCGTTCCGGAGCAGGACCAAACTGCTCATAGACTTCTTGAACGACTTCGCCGAGCGTCTTAGGTGTTTCGCGAACCGGGAGCGTCTCAAGCGTCGTCACTTGATCCCCCGTCATGACACCCGCATTTCGATAAGTCGCAGAGAATGTGTCCGAGATTTCGACGATGTCTTTCGGCAACTCGAACGTCGAACCTGGATGCTTCTCGCTCGTCATCTCCATGACCGGGAAAGTCGGCGCAAAGAATCCGTCTTTCAACAACCACTGCTCAGGATTTGCTTTCCCCGCTCGGGTTGAATGCTTCAAATCCGCTCGCGTCGCAAAGATAAAGATACGGCGACGGCGTTGGGCAAATCCATAGTCGGCAGCATTGATGACTCTCCACTCGACCGTATATCCTTGATCGGCAAATGCACGAAGCATGACACTGAAGTCACGCCCTCTTTGTTTCGCAGGTGACTTCATTAGGCGATCGACATTCTCGAGTAAGACGTAAGGTGGCTTTTCCTGCTCGATGATGTTCATGATTTCCCAGAACAAGACACCCTTCTTCCCTTGAATCCCTTGCTCATTCTTTAAACTACGCGACACACTGTAGTCTTGGCACGGGAAGCCCCCCACGAGCAAATGGTGTGGTCCTGCTTCCATCCATGACAGCGCGATATCCTCATTTACGTGTTGGCCACGTTTTTTAAAACGTTCAGCATAGCAATCAAAGGCCGGTTGTACCTTCGTCGCCGGCTCCCACTGATTGCCCCAAACCACATCGAATTTGTCTGATGTAGGCTCGGCATTCACATCTTTGATTCCTTCAAGCGCGATGCGGAAACCTCCTACACCGGCAAATAACTCAACTACTTTAATCAATGGGAACACCCTTTCGTATTTTCTATCTTAAATTTACGCTATTTTAGGTCCTATCACAACCGAACTAGCTCGATGAAATTAGTTTAACAGAAAAGGTGAATGGGATCAACAACTACGTTATACTCATCTTACATATGTAAATTTATAGGAGGTATTTAATTGCGTTACGAAACGATTCAAGAACTAATGGATAAGGCAAGAGAGGCCGAGGGCAAGACATTCGGCGAGATTGACACGACCGGACGGATTAAAAATGTTCGCTCCAAGGGGTCACTCGGTCACATTATTGAAGAGAGCCACTTCGGATACCCAATCAATTCAGATGCCCGACCAGACTTTGAGGAACTTGGTATCGAGTTAAAGGTCACCCCTTTCAAGAAAAACAAAAATGGTACATATTCTTCGAAAGAACGACTCGTCTTGAATATGATTGATTACCATAGCGAGCATAGATACTCGTTCGAAACTTCAAGCTTTTTATCGAAAGCCACAAGTATGCTCATCATGCTCTATCAATATGAACCTGAGATCCCAATGGATGACTATCGTATCTATAAGGCATTCTTAAACGAGTTCTCGGAGGAAGATTTAGCCGTGATGCGACAAGACTGGGAAACAATCGTTACCAAAATCAAGAATGGAGAGGCTCATCTCATTTCGGAGGCAGATACGATGTATCTGTCCGCCTGTACAAAAGGGGCGAACGGTTCGATTGTGCGTACTCAACCCTTCTCAGATGAACCAGCCAAACCTCGTGCTTTCTCTTTGAAATCATCTTACATGTCCGGATTGGTTCGTAAATATTTAACACCGGAACTAATGGAGTCCATCGCGAACCAAGGTGAGCTAAACGAAATGTCTATCGAGGAACTTCTCAAAACTCGACTCTCACCACACTATGGCAAGACACTGATTGATTTATGTGAAGAAACGAAAGTTCCATATAACCCTAGAAACAAGGCGATGATTCCTCACGTCATGGCCAAACTGTTAGGAGTGCAAAAGACAGACCTTTCCGGTATCGAAGAATTTGCGAAGGCAAACATCAAGTTCAAAACGGTCGCACGCGAACCTGACGGAAAGATTCGCGAACATATGTCGTTCGGCAAGGTCGATTTTGAAAACCTATGCCAAAGCGACTGGGAAGATTCGGACCTATATGACACATTCGCAGAACAGAAATATCTTTTCTTAGAATTTCAATATGACGAAGAATACGTCCCGAAGAAAAAGCGAATCCCTCGCTTTGTAGGCATTCGATTCTGGAACATGCCACTCGAGACAATCGATGGCGAACTATATGAGATGTGGTCCGAGGCTCGAAAGATCGTCAGAGAAGGGGTTGAGCTGATACCTATGAAAAATAGAGTGAAGAATAACCTGCCCGGGCCGAAATTCAACCGAGTCGCACATGTACGTTCAAAAGGTGCGGATGGAGATGACAAAGTCCGCCTCCCCGATGGACAATGGATCACGAAGCAGGCGTTTTGGTTAGATCGAAACTATATTCAGCAGATTCTAGACGCTTAAGATGAGTACTTCTCCCCCTACAGTGGAATCTTCCTAGTAGAGGGAGGTGAGGGGTATGGCCAGAAACGTACCGAAAGCATCAAGTCCAGCCGTGTTCAAGACGATGAGCGGGAACCGCGGGAAAGATACAAAGATGGAAGTCAAAGTAAGAAAAGCGCTGTGGGCGGCCGGATATCGGTACCGCAAGAACAATCGCAAACTTTACGGGACGCCCGACATCTCGTTTCCTGGATTACGCGTCGTCGTATTTCTGGACTCTTGCTATTGGCACGGCTGTCCCCTCCACTTCAAATTGCCGAAGACGAATGCCGATTTTTGGCGGCAAAAGATTGGACGTAACATCGAGCGTGATGCCGATGTCACACAACACTATGTCGAAGAAGGCTGGATCATCCTTCGATTTTGGGAACACCAAGTTAATAATGATTTTGATCATGTCATCTATACCATCACTCATTTCGTCGACATGGCCAAGCAAAACCGACACATCCAAAGTGGCTGAGTTTAAAAGTACATCAGTCTAAATCTTCATCGAACATCGGTTCATCATAGGTCTCGGTCGTTTCGTCGACAAGCAGGTTCGCGTAGAATTCCTCTACGCGGCCTCTTTTTTCGCCTTTCTCGTTTAAATATTCAACGATTTTGAACGTATCAGGTGCTTCAAGTCCGATAATGACAATCGGTACGGTGAGTTGCGTGTTCAGCGGCTTCAAATGGTGGACGTATTTCTCATACGTCCCGATGGCGCCATCAAAATTACCAGCTCGCTGTAATCGTTGAGTCGCACAAATGATCACTCCGATTCGTGTTTGAACCGCCTTTTCGACATGGTTCAGTTCGCTTGCGATGACCGGCTTCAACAAGTTCCAAGCGATGGTCCCTGCATGGTTAAACCCGACTTCGAGTGAGATGTTGTCTTTGGCAAAATCAAGACGCCACACATTCTCTGAATAGTCACGGTCCTGAAAAATCGGACTCTCACCCATCCATCCTCTTCTCAAAAATTCTAGCCTGAACAGTTCATTCAAAGCCTTTGATATACTTTTGTTCTTTTCAGCATATTTTTCGTTGAATACCCTTATGATATCATCGTCGCTGATTGACTGAATGACGTCATGAATCTCTGACCAAATTTCCTTGAACTCTTCATCGTTCTTTAATATCGTCTCACCGAATCGATGAGAATGGACTCGATAATTCATAATAAATCCCCTGTCTGTAAATGATAATCACGAACAGAAAGACGAGAATAATGATATAACCCCTATCTTTCAAGTGAGTGCATGACTCATTTAATATTTTGTAAAGATACCACTTGATAAAAGAAAATGCACCCTAATTGTAATCGTTTTCTTCATTGATATTAAGCTAATCCTTTATGAATATTAGTTATCTCAACACATTTCGCAGCATGCAAACACCTTGACAATTTCAGCTCGTTATATGAAGTTAGTATTACATTATAATTATTCTAGTCGAGATAGAAACGCTAGAGTAAAAAACAAGGAGGACATAATCCATGTCATTAATCGGAAAAGAAGTACTACCATTCAAAGCACAAGCATTCCAAACAGGTGAATTCCTCGAAGTTACAGAGAACGACCTCAAAGGCAAATGGAGCGTTGTCTGCTTCTACCCAGCTGACTTCACATTCGTCTGCCCGACTGAACTTGAAGACCTTCAAAACGAGTATGCTGCACTTCAAAACCTCGGTGTAGAAGTATACTCGGTTTCAACAGATACACACTTCACGCACAAAGCTTGGCACGAGACATCGGAGAAAATCGGAAAGATCGAGTACATCATGATCGGTGACCCATCACACGTTATCTCACGCAACTTCGATGTCTTGAACGAAGAAGACGGTCTCGCAGACCGTGGTACGTTCATCATCGACCCAGACGGTGTCATCCAAACTGTCGAGATCAACGCTGGCGGCATCGGCCGTGACGCGAGCACGCTCGTCAACAAAGTCAAAGCAGCACAATACGTACGCAACAATCCAGGCGAAGTCTGCCCAGCGAAATGGGAAGAGGGTTCTGAAACACTCCGCCCAAGCCTTGACCTCGTCGGTAAATTGTAAGGAGCGATTGCATGTTAGAAGCAGCGATTAAACCACAGCTCGACCAATATCTCCAGCTCATGGAGGGCGATGTCGTCCTCCGTGTGAGCGCTGGGGAAGACAACGTCTCAAACGAGATGCTCGAGCTCGTCAATGAACTCGCCAGCATGTCATCACGCATCTCGGTCGAACGCGCGACACTCGAGCGTACACCGAGCTTCAGCGTGAACCGTCCGTCTGAAGAGACTGGGATCGTCTTCGCGGGGATTCCACTCGGACATGAGTTCACATCACTCGTCCTCGCCCTCCTTCAAGTGAGCGGGCGCGCGCCGAAAGTCGATGCGGACACGATCAAGCAGATTCAAAGTATCGAAGGCACGTATCACTTCGAGTCGTACATCAGTCTCAGCTGCCACAACTGTCCTGACGTCGTGCAAGCGCTAAACGTCATGAGCGTCCTCAACCCGAACATCACCCACACGATGATCGATGGAGCCGCGTTCAAGGATGAAGTGGAAGCGAAAGAGATCATGGCCGTCCCGACGGTCTTCTTGAACAGCGAATCGTTCGGTAACGGACGGATGTCACTCGAAGAAATCTTGGCAAAACTCGGTACAGGTCCTGACGCCTCTGCGTTCTCGGACAAAGACCCGTACGACGTCCTCGTCGTAGGTGGCGGTCCGGCCGGTGCGAGTGCGGCCGTATACGCGGCTCGTAAAGGAATCCGTACCGGAATCATCGCGGAACGCTTCGGTGGCCAAGTGATGGACACGATGGGTATCGAGAACTTCATCGGTACCGCTTATACAGAAGGTCCAAAACTCGTCGCAAGTCTAGAAGAGCATGTTAAAGAGTACGGCATCGACATCATGAACCTCCAACGCGCGAAGCGTCTTGAGAAAAATGACCTCGTCGAGATCGAACTTGATAACGGCGCCGTCTTGAAAAGTAAGAGTGTCATCCTCTCAACCGGTGCACGCTGGCGTAACGTCAACGTTCCAGGTGAGGCGGAGTTCAAAAACAAAGGAGTCGCTTACTGCCCGCACTGTGACGGTCCTCTCTTCGAAGGGAAACGTGTCGCGGTCATTGGTGGCGGTAACTCCGGGATCGAAGCGGCGATCGACCTCGCCGGAATCGTCAAGCACGTGACGGTCCTCGAGTTCGCTCCTGAGCTCAAGGCCGACCAAGTGCTTCAAGACCGTCTCCACAGCCTTCCGAACGTGACTGTCATCACGAACGCTCAGACGACAGAAATCACGGGTACGGACAAAGTGAACGGCATCTCGTATGTGTCTCGTGAGACGAACGAGTCGCATCATGTCGAACTAGAAGGCGTCTTCGTTCAAATCGGGCTCGTTCCGAACACGGACTGGCTCGACTCGGTCGAACGCAACAACTTCGGGGAAATCGTCGTCGACCGTCATGGCGCGACGAACGTCCCAGGTGTGTTCGCGGCAGGAGACTGCACGAATAGCGCCTACAAACAAATCATCATCTCGATGGGTTCTGGTGCGACAGCCGCACTCGGCGCCTTCGACTACATGATTCGCAACTAACACAAAGACTCGCTCTCATCCTAGAGGGCGAGTCTTTTTTACAGTTCAAACGTTTTCCCCGAGACCGGGATGAATAAAATCGATTCTCCGCTTCCTGCTTTAAACCGATAGCCTACTCGAGGGGCAAATGGATTCCATTCTCCCCCGGTCGTCGGAACGCTCTCGATGTACGTCACGTCACTGTACGTTTTGCCCAACGTCCCCTTCGCTTCCGCTACCGAATAACTCGGTACGGATAACGCGATTCCTATACTTACGCTGATCACTCCAAACGACACCGCCCATCGAATCGATGTCGGCTTTCGAAATTGGGTCATGACTAGTAGCGTGATCATCCAGCCAATCGGTACCCCGAACGTCGCCGCATTCCCATACCATTGCGCATTGATGATCAACAAACTGACCATCACCATACCTCCAACCATCCACCACCACTTCATGAACATCACCTCCCCTTCATTATCCCAAAATCAGGAAATGAATCAACCTCTTTTATCGCCATTGATGTATGATAACTTATAGTGTATGATATACAGTATAAAGATGAATGATTGAAGGAGGCGAAAGTATGTCCGATGTAAAAGCATCGTTGGTGACGGAGTTGCGGCGCGGCACGTTGACGATTGCGGTGCTCAGTCAGTTGAAGACACCCCAATACGGCTATTCTCTCGTTCAAGCGCTACTTGATGCCGACATCAACATTGACCAGAGTACGCTTTACCCGCTCTTGCGTCGACTTGAAAAACAAGGACTCGTCACGAGTTCCTGGGATACGACAGAGAGTCGACCTCGTAAGTACTACGTGCTCAGTCCGGATGGAATGGATATTTTGAATGAGTTATACGTGGAATGGATGAACATGTCGAAAACATTGACCCGTTTAATCGAAGGAGGAAATGATCATGAATCTTCGTGATGTGTATATCGATGAAGTCACTTCTCGAATCCCGGAGTCGATGCGGCAAGACGTCGCACTCGAACTGGAGTCGACGATCGATGACATGACCGGGAATGACCCGTCTGATACTGCCTTGTTTGAAGCATTGCGCCAACTCGGAGACCCTCATATTCTCGCCGCCCGTTATGCGAACCGGCCGCTCCACCTGATTGGTCCTGCCCTCTTCACGCAATACGTGAACGTCATCAAAATCGTCTTACCGATTGCTGTCACGCTCGTCACCATTCTCTCGGTCATCGGTTATTTGAACAACTCGATTGACGACACGTCTTGGAGTCAATTCTTGATTCAAGCATTCCTTCAAACCGGAGCCGCCATATTCAACGTCGTCGTCCAGACGCTATTCTGGATCACCCTCACGTTCTTCATCATCGAACGCACGGTGCCTGAAGGCGAGGTCCCCTTCTCTAGTTGGAAACCAGAACAACTCAAGAAAGTGAAACCCCGTTCGACCTCAATCTCTCTTGGTTCAATCTTGTTTGACTTTGTCGCTACCATTTTGATGGTCGGATTGTACGTCAACGCCGAACAGTTGATTCGTGTCGTCACAGATAGTGGATCCTATCCGCTACTCAATGCGTCGGTCTTGGATCAATTCTTCCCGTTTGTCATCGCCTTGGCCGCCTTTGGCATCGCCATCGCCATTTACAAATGGATGGTAAGACACTGGACAAAACCGCTCGCCTTGTGGAACGCCCTCTTCAATATCGTATGGATTGCCGTCACGGCACTCATTTTACTACAACCCGATTTGATTTCGTCCGATGCCATTTCTTTGATGGCCGATCAAGTCAGTATCGACGTGGAAACAATCAGTCGTTGGGGTATACGCAGTGTGTTGATCACGGTCATTATCGTTTGTATCATCGATTTGGCCGAAGGGTTGATCAAAGCGTTTCGACGTTGACCTCACATTCAAACGTTTCATTTCCGAGGAAAGTGGAATAGCGGAGAAGAGAACGGAATTTGAATGGGGAGGCATTTGATGGGTATTCCAACAATCAAGCTACATGACGGTTATGAGATTCCAGCCATCGGACTCGGAACAGTTTATTTGAAAGGGGAAGCAGGGGTCGACGCCATCACGTGCGCCATCCGGAACGGATATCGACTCATCGATTCGGCGATTCGCTATGACAATGAGGGTGCGGTCGGTGAAGCGGTTCGTCAATCTGGCATCCCGCGCGAACAGCTTTTCTTAACGTCAAAATTGCGCGCGCAATATTATGACTACGACCAGGCACTCGAGATGATTCGGGAGTCCCTATATCGGGCGAACCTCGACTATTGGGATTTATTCCTCTTGCATTGGCCAAATCCGAAACAAGACAAGTACGTCGAGGCGTGGCGTGCCTTGATTCAAGCGAAGAAAAACGGATGGATCCGCTCCATCGGGGTATCGAACTTTATGCCGGAGCATCTTGACCGCTTGATTGAAGAAACGGGAGAAACACCGGTCATCAACCAAATCGAGTTACACCCGTACTTCTCGCAAGTCGAACAGCGGCAAGCCGATAAAGAACGCGGCATCATCACAGAAGCGTGGAGCCCGCTCAGTCGCGCTCGCACGGTCGTTCATGACGAGAAAATCACCGAACTCGCTAAACAAAAAGGCAAGAGCGTGTCTCAAGTCATCTTACGTTGGCACGTGCAACTTGGGGTCATCCCGCTCGCCCGCTCGTCCAGTGAGTTGCACCAAAAAGAGAATCTCGACGTCTTCAACTTCGAATTGACGGATGAAGAGATGCAGACGCTTAATGCGTTGACGAAGCAGGATGGTCGCATCGATGACCAAGATCCTCGTGAATACGAAGAGTATTAATTAAATCGGGTTGAGCATGCGCTCAATCCGATTTTCAGCTTGTTGACGAACCAGGTCGCCTCTTGCGACCTGGTTCGTCCTTTTTTGTGGTTCCCGGTTTCTTGAGGCGTTCTGCCTCCATAAAATTGAAGAAATGCTATGTAGACGGTCTTTTCTGGCCAACAGGTTGGCCAGCTTCTTCATGTTTTGTGCGGTGGCTGCCACCA